>CAVSAB010000001.1:0-43905 GCA_963725835.1 uncultured beta proteobacterium
GCTTTTCACAGCGAGGCAGGCTGAGTTTTCCGGCGGCGAGTTGCGGCCTTATGCCGGCGCGGAACATGGCTTCGTTGGCGTAGATGTTGCCCACGCCGACCACGATGCGGCTATCCATGATGCATTGCTTGATGCTGGCGCTGCGCCCGCGCGTAGCTTCGTAAAGATAGCGCGCATCGAAACCACCACTATACCCTCCCCCTTGCAGGGGGAGGGTTAGGGAGGAGGTAGAAACTTCATCATCTAACGGCTCCGGCCCAAGTTCGGCGAGCAGTGGATGTGTGTAGCACATCGCCGCCATGCCACAGCACCGCGCCGAAGCGGCGCGGGTCGCGCAAGCGCATCAGCGTGCCGTTGCTCAACACCAGATCGAAATGGTCATGCTTATCTGGTGGCGTGTTCGCTGGCAGGATGCGCAAACTGCCGGACATGCCCAGGTGCAGGATCAGCGTCCCGCTGCCGCAATCCATCAGCAGATATTTGGCGCGGCGCTTGAGCGAACGTATCTTTTGTCCGCGCAACAGCTTGGGCAGGCTTTTCGGGATCGGCCAGCGCAGGCTGCCGTTGCGGATGACTGCGTCCGCAATCGTAAGTCCGGTGAGATGCGCGGCAAGCCCGCGCCGCGTGATCTCTACTTCGGGGAGTTCAGGCATGACGGGCTACATAGGCAAAAATCAATCGGGTTTGAACTCATGATTGGTGTGATAGCAAAATATCCGTAGTCTGCCTCTATTATTTTATGTGGCATCACGTTTGCAAAAATCATCAGGCTAAAAACAATTCACTCTGACCCCTATTGTTGTCATGATTATTTTCCCATTTTCAAAATTGCGTTATTTATTACACATGCGATCTGCAAATTCTTTATCGAACGTACCATCCGGGTTGGTTCCGAACCATCCACATTTGTAATGCACCATTCGGCTCACATCTTCCCTGACCTCCACCCGGAATCGCCTCCCGCAGAATGGTGTGGTATTGGGGTTGGGAGAGACTGCTATTAAAATCCTTTACTCCTTCAGCCGAGACGTAACCTGATTTGGCCGACGCCCATTCGATATCTTTTGTTCGCCCATTGTTAACGATCAGATTGATCGACTTAAACTCGGCGGGCAGTTCTGATAAGGGGATGCGTTGCCACTCCTGGCCGTCATTCCTGAAGATGACATAGGGCGGGTTGGGACGACCCCACTTGTTGTAGGACAGGCAAAGGTTAGGTTCAGCTACCAGGTAAGCGGTACCGTTGAGTATGTGCAACGCCAGTAAATTGAAATTGGTGCGCCCGAGATCTTCGCCATATTCGCTAGTCCAACTGAGTTTTTTGCCAGAGACTGGTAAATTAAAGCTAATCGTATGTTCACTCACCGGAACAGATTGCCCGATCTCATGCCGTCCGCCATAACTCTGTGAACGCCTGACGATAATTGTGCTGCCGTCGTCCAGCAAAACCTGCTCCTTCCAGCTCGTGCCACCCAGCCCGGCACAAGCACTCAGGCTCACCCCAATCATCAACAGCAATCCCAGTTTCGCCAGTTGTTTAATATATCCATTGTCAATGCTCATGCTTACCCCCTTTAATTCTAATAAAGACCGCCTCACAACGTAGCGAGCGATGCTGAGACAAGGCGAAAAATAGCGAAGCGGGTTTGGCAGGGATGGGCGGCCTGCCGTTGCCGCACAACTCGCAAAAACCGGAATGTACATGCTAGTACATGAGGATTTTGAGCTGTTTTTTAACGCAGTATCAGCAAGCGCATAACCAACGACTTAGTTGGCGTAGTTTGGCAACTTAGTCGGATGGCTAGTTGTTTCATCAGCAGTTGTGTGGCGATCTTTCAGGCCTTGCGGCGTTTCCGCCAGATATACACGCCCCCGCCTGCCAGCAGCAATGGCAGGCCCAGCAAAAAGCCGATGCTGATCAGCCTGAGCTGCATCGCGCTCAACTCCAGCTTGCTGTCCTTTGCGGGCCGCAGTTTCTGCGTGATGAGATGTTCCTCGCCGGCAAGCCAGTTCACCATGTTCATGCCCAGGTCCACGTTGCCGCCGTTGCCGGCAAAACTGTTGGAGAGGAATGCGCCGTTGCCCACCACCACGATGCGCTGTTCCCTGTCATTGATGTTGCGTTGCAATGCCAGTCGCGATGACCGCGGGGCCGGGGGTATCGCGCTGCTTGTCGAATCGCGGCTTTCCTTGCGGCAGTTTGCGGCTCACCCAGCCGCGCGGCGCGACTTCCACGAGCACGCTGTGCTGCCAGTCCGTATTCTCATTCCAGAGCAGCGGCCGCGCGGAAGGAAAGGCGGTGGTCAGGCTGAAATTGTGCGTGATCGCGTGGGGCGGATAGATGGCGCCCAGCGACCAGTCGGCGGGGGCATTCATCTCGATGGCCGCCGGGTCGATCACGATGCCGGGCGGCAATATCAGGTCGAGCTTTTCGGCGAGGCGCTCCAGTCCGTGCAGGGGTTCGGCGTCCACCAGCCAGAGCAGGTTGCCGCCATGATCGACATAGCGCAGCAGCTTGTCCACTTCGCCGGGCATCAGGTCGAGCTGCGGCTGGGTGATGACCAGTACGCTGACATTGCCGGGCACTTCCTGCGCCAGCGCCAGATTGAGGCTGCCGAGGTGAAAACCACTCTGCTTGAGCTTGGCGCCGAACAGCGAGCCGAGGTCGAAGTTGGCGATGCCGTCCAGCTTGCGCTCGCCGTGCCCGTCCAGATACATCACGGTCTGGTCGCGGGTGTGCGCCAGGCGCAGCAGAGTGCCGGTGACGATGGGCTCGTTGATCTTGGTCAGGTGTTCGCTGCGCCCGGCATATTCGATCACCATTTCCCCGTTGAAGCGGATCTGTGCCGCACGGGCCTTGTCGGCTTCTTTCGCCGGATCGACGAAATCCAGATGGATGTCCGGCTTGTAGCGCTGATAGAGCGCCAGGAAATCGCGGATGATCTTGCGTATGTCTCCCAGACGCGCGTCCTCTTCGGTCGCATACACAGTGATGTTCACCGGGCCGTCCAGTTGTTTTAGCACCTCGATGCTGGAAGGCTCCAGGCTGTTGATCGTGTTGTAGGTGACGTCGCGCTGCACATGATGGCGCTTGGCGAGATAGCCCAGGCCGCTCGCAATGCCGATCAGGATCAGCACGAACAGCAGGTTGCGCAACACATGAGATTTGAAGACTTTGGTCATGACTCACCCATAGACGCGGTTGTTGTGCAAGCGCTTCATGGCCAGCAACAGGAAGGCGGCTGTGAATATGACGAAAAATGCCGCATCGCCGCTGTCCAGCAAGCCGTTGTTGAAATTCTGGAAGTGATTGAGCGGCGAGATGGCATGCCAGGGCGAGTCTTCCGCCGTTGCACCGATGTCGGCCAGCCACAAGCCGATCAGCACCGCAAACGTGCCGATGGCGGCGATCACAGGTTGCGCGGTAAGCGCGGAGATATACAGCCCCAGCGCGATATAACTGGCGGTGAGCAGGAACAGACCCAGGATGTTGCTCAACAGCAGTCCGTGGTCGAGCGCCGTGCCGAGTACCAGGCTATACAGCATCAACACCACGCCGGACATCAGCAAAGCCAGAAAGGCCAGCAACCCCAGAAACTTGCCGAGCACGATGTGCAGGCCGGACAGCGGGGCCGACAACAGCAATGTGAACGTCTGGTTGCGGCGCTCCTCGGCGATCAGGCGCATGGTGAGCATCGGCACCAGCATCATCAGCAGCAGCGCGACCGTGTTGAACATCGGCGCGGCGACCGTGGACGTCACGCCGGGCGGATTGGCGAGCTGGGCGAGCTGCGGCTGAACTTCCAGGAATGCTTCCAGCCGCGCCAGAAAGAACCACGCGAAAATGAATTGCAGCACCGCCAGGATGAACCAGGTGGACGGCATCGCAAACAGGCTGCGTAGTTCGCGCAGTGCGAGCAGGCGGATCATGGATTTCCCCCGGTAGTCGTTGCTGAATCGGTGATCCTGACGTACACGTCTTCCAGCGTGGCTTGAAGCGGCGTAAGCTGCTCCAGTTGCCAGCCTTGCTGTTCTGCCAGGGTCAGCAGCGCGCCTTTGGGATTGTGATCCGGTGTATGCAAAATGCTGAACTGCGTGGCAGATAGCTGCTCTACATGGCTGATACCGGTGATATCTTCCAGAACACTCAGCGGCGGCGGATTGCGCAAAACGACGATGAAGCCGGATACGCCCTCGTGTTGCCGCATGTGCGCGCTGGTATCGCCATAGATCAGCTTGCCGTGCTGCATGATCTCGACGCGATCGCAGACGCTGTCCACTTCGCTGAGCAAATGCGTGGAAAGGATCACGCTGTGCGTATCGCCCAGTTCGCGGATCAAGCTGCGTATCTCGCGGATCTGCGCGGGATCGAGGCCGACGGTCGGTTCATCCAGCACAATCACGGCCGGACGATGGACGATGGCTTGTGCGATGCCGACACGTTGCTGGTATCCCTTGGACAGTGTGCCGATGATCTTTTTGCCGGCCGCTTCCAGGCCGCAGCGACGCATGGTTTCTTCCAGCGCCCCGACCGCTGCAGCCGATCCCAAGCCGCGCACCCGGGCCGCAAAAGTCAGATAATCACTCACGCTGAGTTCGCGATATAACGGCGGGGTTTCCGGCAGGTAACCGATATGCGCCTTGGCTTGCGTCGGATGATGCAACAAACTGACGCCGCAGATGTCTACTTCTCCGCTGTCGGGCAGCAGACAGCCGGTCAGCATTTGCAGCGTGGTGGTCTTGCCCGCGCCGTTATGCCCGAGCAGGCCCAGCACTTCTCCGCGCTTCAATTCCAGCGACACGTCACGAATGACCTGGAGATTACCGAAGCTGCGTGTCAGGTTGCGTGCGGCAAGAGTAATTTCTGGAGCGATTGTTGGCAAAGTCGAGAGGCCGTGAAGGTTGTGAGTTAGACTAAATATAACCTATTATGTACATCCCCATCAAAAGCAGTATTGTTATGAACAAGAGCATATGTATCGTTATCGGAAGCTTGTTGCTTGCCGCTTGTGCGCATACTCCACAGCAAGCGGAAGCAGAGGATCAGTTCGAGCAGCCCGAAGCGCAGGAGGAAGAACAGGCGGCACTGCCTAACGTTGAGTTGAGCAGCGATCTGCTCTATGAGTACCTGCTTTCCGAAATCGCCGCCCAGCGCGGAAATGACACCGTCGCCGTCGAAGGCAGTCTGGATCTGGCAAAGAAAACTCGCGACCCGCGACTTGCCATGCGTGCAGCTCACATCGCGCTTCAATTCGGTCAAATCGATCAAGCTGTCGAGGCGCTCAAAGTTTGGCGTGACACCGATCCTTCTTCACTGATGGCCAGGCGTATGCTGGCCTCGGTATTGTTGCGCAGCGGCAGACTGGACGAAGCCGGCGAGGAATTCGTCAGCCTGCTGAAGGCCGACGATGGCCATTCCGCGCAGAACTTTGTTCAGATCTATCAAATGCTGGCCACCTATCCGGATAGGGCGGCGGCATTGAAGTTGATGCGCGATCTAGCCCAGCCTTACCCGAGTGTGGCAGAAGCACATTGGGGAATTGCCCAACTGGCAAAGGCATCGGGCGACGCCGAACTTGCACTGAACGAGGCCAAGCAAGCGCGCGGTCTGCGTCCCGAGTGGGATATGGCCGTCTCCCTGGAAGCCGGGCTGTTGCAGAAGAATGAGCCGCAAAAAGGCTTGGATTTGCTAAAGGATTATCTGTCGGACCATCCCGAGGCGCGCGAAATCCGTTTGCAATATGCACGCGCTTTGCTGGATCAAAAGCAATACAAACAGGCGCGGAACCAGTTTCAGCGTATGGCGGACGAGAATCCGGATAACGCGGATTTCGCCTATGCCGTCGCACTGATCTCGCTGCAGATGAATGATTTGAAGAATGCGGAGATCCAGCTCAAGCAGTTGCTCGGCAAAGGCAAAAAGGACCCGGATACCGTGCAATTTTACCTCGGGCAGTTGAGCGAGGCGAAGAAAAGCGAGGATGAGGCGATCGCCTATTATCGCCAGGTCAAGGATGGCGAATATCTGTTTCCCGCGCAGATCCGCATCGCATATTTGCTGAGCAAGCGCGGCAAGCTTGACGAGGCACTCCAGCTGTTGCAGCAGGCACAGACCACCGACGATCGGCAGCGCGCTCAACTGGCGATGGTCAAGGCGCAATTGTTGCGCGACGCAAATCGATTCGATGAAGCATACAAGGTGTTGAATCAGGCCCTGGAGAAGCAACCTGACGACGTCGATCTGCTGTACGAGACCGCGATGATGGCCGACAAGATCGGCAAGCCGGACGTATTCGAGCAATTGATGCGCAAAGTGATCAAAATCAAGCCCGATCACGCCCAAGCCTACAATGCGCTCGGCTATGGCTTGCTGGAGCGAAACGAGCGCATACCGGAAGCGATGCAGTTGGTGGAAAAAGCACTGCAACTTGATCCCGACGATGCCGCCATCATGGACAGCGTGGGCTGGGGTTACTATCGCAGCGGCAAGCTGGACGAGAGCGTGAAGATGCTGCGGCGCGCATATGCCGGCAATGCCAATCCCGAGATCGCAGCGCATCTGGGCGAAGTACTCTGGATGCGCGGCGATAAAGCAGAAGCCAAAAAGATCTGGGAGGAAAGCCTCAAGGAAAATTCCGGCAATGAACAATTGCTAACCGTGATCAAAAAATTCGATCCCTGACGATGCGGTGGTTGGTTTTATTGGGGCTGACTTTGTTGGGCGGCTGCGCGTCTTTATCCCCTGCCCCGCCGTCCGTGGCGCGCCCGGCCCATCCTGAATCCGCGCCTTTCGCAATGAACGGACGCATCTCTATCGATAAAGATGGGGAGCGGCATTCCGCCGGTTTGCACTGGACGCACCGGGAACAAACTGACGAGATACTGCTGTTAACCCCGCTTGGGCAGACTGCCGCGCGTGTTTATCGCGATGATGGCAATGCAACACTGGACGATGGCGGCAAACACTACCATGATGTTGATGCGGAATCACTGATGCAACAGGTGCTTGGTTGGCATTTGCCGCTGGATGGCTTGCATCATTGGGTGCTGGGCATGGCGGATCCCGATAGTCCCACCCAAGTCGAACGCGATGCCAACGGCCGAATCTCGGTACTGTACCAGGATGGCTGGGATCTGCGATTTTTGCGTTATGCCGACAGCAAACCCGGCAGTTTGCCTACGCGCATTCAGTTGAATCATGCAGATATGCAGATTCAACTGCTGATCGACGAGTGGGATTGGAATCCCTAATGAAAATCTCTTGCCCTGCGCCTGCAAAATTGAATCTGTTCCTCCATGTAACCGGGCGCAGGCCGGATGGCTATCACCAGCTGCAAACCCTGTTCCGCTTCATCGACCTGCATGACACGCTGCATTTCACGGTGCAGAAAGACGGCGTGGTGCGGCGCAGCAATGACGTCGCGGGCGTGACGGAGGAGCAGGACCTGTGCATACGTGCTGCACGCATGCTGCGAACCGAAACCGGATGCCGCTTGGGTGTGGATATCGAGGTGGAAAAGCACATCCCGCTGGGCGGCGGTCTGGGCGGCGGCAGTTCGGATGCCGCGACCACGCTGATCGCGCTGAATCGCCTGTGGGAATTGGGTCTTTCACGCAAGCGTTTGATGCAACTGGGCTTGAGTCTGGGCGCGGATGTGCCGGTGTTCGTGTTCGGCGAGAACGCTTTCGCCGAGGGAGTGGGAGAAGAACTGCAGGCCTATCCCCTCGCCGAGGCTTGGTACGTGGTGCTGTTCCCTCCGGTTCATGTGTCTACCGCGCAGATTTTCGCGCATCCTGAATTGACACGGAATGCGGTTTCCATCACAATGCGCGCCCTTTCGGAGCGGCTTCTTTGCGACGAACGGCAACTTCTCAACGATCTGCAACCCGTGGTGTGCAAGCTATATCCGGAGGTGGCGCGTTACATAGCCTGGCTCGATAAATCCGGCAAGGCCATGATGACCGGATCCGGTGCCTGTGTGTTTGCCGAGTTTGCCAACCGCAGCCTGGCCGAAGCAGTGATGAAGCAGTTGCCGCACGGGATGCACGGTGTGGTGGCGCAAGGTTTGGCAAGGCATCCGCTGCATGATTGGGTGCCTGATTAGAGGTTATTGGGGAGTCGCCAAGTGGTAAGGCACCGGATTTTGATTCCGGCATTCGTAGGTTCGATCCCTACCTCCCCAGCCAAAACGTGGTTTCGGCGCAGGATCGTGAGCGCGGCGGACGTTAAGTTCGCATGAGTGAGCGGCCGTAGCCAATTCTCAGGGCGTGTACCCTGGTATTTTGATTGTTTAAGGGGTTGCGAGTGTCTTATGACAGCTTGATGGTGTTCACCGGCAATGCCAATCCTAAGCTCGCTGAAGCGGTCGCACGGCATCTTCACCTGAATCTCGGTAGAGCCAAAGTGGGACGTTTCTCCGACGGTGAGGTGATGGTGGAAATTCTTGAGAACGTGCGCGGTCGGGACGTGTTCGTTCTGCAATCCACCTGTGCGCCGACCAACGACAACCTGATGGAAGTGCTAGTGATGGTGGACGCGTTGAAACGCGCTTCTGCGGGACGTATCACCGCAGCGATGCCGTATTTCGGCTATGCACGGCAGGATCGACGCTTGCGCTCGGCGCGGGTTGCGATCACCGCGAAACTGGTGGCCGATATGTTGAGCAGTGCCGGCGTGAATCGTCTGTTGACCATGGACCTGCACTCCGACCAGATACAGGGCTTTTTTGATATCCCGGTTGACAATATATACGCCAGCCCGATCCTGCTGTCCGACGTGTGGAAGCACAATTACCCGAACCTGATCGTGGTATCTCCTGACGTGGGCGGCGTGGTACGCGCCCGCGCACTGGCGAAGCAACTGGATGCGGACTTGGCGATCATCGACAAGCGACGTCCCAAGCCGGGCGTGGCAAAGGTGATGAACATCATCGGCGAGGTCGCAGGACGCACCTGTTTGATCATGGACGACATGGTTGATACCGCCAACACGTTGTGCGAAGCCTCAAGCGCACTGAAGGAAAAGGGAGCGGATCGCGTGCTGGCATACTGCACCCATGCGGTTCTGTCCGGCACGGCAATCGAGCGCATCGAGAATTCGGCGATGGATGAACTGGTAATCACCGACACCATCCCGTTGAACGAAGCGGCGCGCAAGTGCAAACGCATCCGCCAGCTGAGCACGGCAGAATTGCTGGCGGAAACGATACGCCGCATCAATAGCGAGGAGTCGGTGAGTTCGCTGTTCACCGAATAAATGGGTAGGGTGGGCACGGATGTCTCGTGCCCACGCGGTTTGGCACAGCGTGGGCAAAAAAACCTGCCCACCCTACATAAGTTTTTAGCGGTAGCCATGTCGGCTGCCGCAAATGTTGAATCGTCTGGTCGCGGACGGTTCTGTATATAGGAGAAGTAAAATGGCAATCGAAATCAATGCATCAAATCGCAAGGCGCAAGGTACGGGTGCGAGCCGCCGTCTGCGTAACACCGGCCGCGTGCCAGGTGTTCTGTATGGCGCGGGCGACGTAAACCTGATCGAACTGGACCATAACGAGCTGTATTACAAACTGCGCGCGGAGGCATTCCATGCTTCAATATTGACGCTGAACCTGGAAGGAAAAAAAGAACCCGTGCTGCTGCGCGATTTCGTGATGCACCCGTTCCGCCAGCAAGTGCAGCACATCGACTTCCAGCGCGTGGATGCAAAGAAAAAGATGCACATCAAAATACCGCTGCACTTCCTGAATGAGGATATTGCACCGGGCGTGAAGGAAGGCGGCGGCAAGATCAGTCACGTGATGACCGATCTGGACATCACCTGCTTGCCCAAGGATCTGCCGGCCTTCATCGAAGTGGATCTGGGCAAGCTGGAACTGGGACATTCCGTTCACGTCGCAGATTTGCAACTGCCCGCTGGTGTAGAAATTGCCGCACACGGGACACATGCCTCCGAGGCGGTGGTGGCAACCGTGCAAGTGCCGCGAGGCGCGCTTGAAGCCGAAGCCGAGGAAGCAGCCGCAGCGGCGGCGGCGGCAGAAGCAGCGGCGGCGGCAGCGACTGCTGCCGGAGCGGCTAAAACCGCAGCGGCTGCTCCTGCCGCTGCACCCGCAGCTGCAGCAACTCCGGCCGCCAAAAAAGCCAAATAATTCGACTGGCCAAATAAACCCGCCATGCCGAAAGCAATGGCGGGTTTTTTTTCAGGTTATATTTGCCGTTAAATATACAGGGACGTTATGACTGCGATACGCTTGATTGTTGGTCTGGGCAACCCAGGGCGAGAATATGAAACCTCTCGGCATAATGTCGGCTTTCGTTGGGTGGACGAGCTCGCACGCACGCAAAAGGTATCCTTCAAGAGCGAGTCGAAGTTTCACGGTCTGACTGCGCGAGGCCAGTTGCACGGGCACGAAGTGATGCTGCTAAAGCCGCAAACCTTCATGAATGCGAGTGGCCGGTCAGTTGGCGCTCTGGCCCAATTCCACAAGGTCGAACCGTCGGAAATGCTGATGGTGCATGATGAGCTGGACCTGCCGCCGGGTGTGGCGCGCCTTAAGCTGGGGGGCGGACACGGCGGCCACAACGGGCTGAAAGACGTCATCGCGCATCTCGGCAGCAAGGATTTCTGGCGGCTGCGCATCGGCATCGGTCATCCCGGCGACCGCGCCGAAGTGTCCGATTATGTGTTGAACGATCCGCGCCGCGAAGAGCGCGAACTGATGGATCAGGCCATGCAAAAAGCGCAGGACATCGCGCATCTGGTCATCGTAGGAAAGACCGAAGCGGCGATGTTGAAGCTGCATAGTAGTTGAGGTGCAACATGCAAGGTACAAGGTGCAAGATTTGATATTAAAACCGGTCAGCGGGTTTTGTTTTACCTTGAACCTTGCATCTTTAACCTTGAACCTGTTTTTTTAGAAAGAAAAATTTCATGAGTTTGAAATGCGGTATCGTCGGCCTGCCCAACGTCGGAAAATCCACGCTGTTCAATGCGCTGACCAAGGCGGGCATCGCGGCGGAGAACTATCCATTCTGCACCATCGAGCCGAACGTCGGCATCGTCGAGGTGCCCGATCCGCGTCTGGACGAACTGGCGAAGATCGTCAAGCCGCAGCGTGTGCAACATGCCATCGTCGAGTTCGTCGACATTGCCGGCCTGGTCGCGGGTGCATCCAAAGGCGAGGGGCTGGGCAACCAGTTCCTGGCCAACATCCGCGAGACCGATGCGATCGTCAACGTGGTGCGCTGCTTCGACGATCCGAACGTGGTGCATGTGGCCGGGCGGATCGATCCGCTGGCCGACATCGAGATCATCATCACTGAACTTGCGCTGGCCGACCTCGCGGTGGTCGAGCGCACGATCCAGCGCGAAGGCAAGAAAGCCAAGTCGGGCGACAAGGATGCGCAGAAACTGGTCGCACTATTGGAGCGGCTGCTGCCGCACCTGAACGAAGGAATGCCTGCGCGCACTTTCAAATTGAGCGATGAAGAAAAGCTGCTGATCAAGCCGCTGTGCCTGCTCACCGTCAAGCCCGCGATGTATGTGGGCAACGTGCTGGAAGACGGTTTCAAGAACAATCCGCATCTGGATCGCCTGCGCGAATATGCCGCAAAGGAAGGCGCGCCGGTGGTCGCGCTGTGCGCCAAGATCGAAGCGGAGCTGGGCGATCTCGACGATGCCGACAAAAAGGAATTCCTCGCCGACCTCGGCCTGGATGAACCCGGCCTGAATCGATTGATCCGCACCGGCTACGACCTGCTCGGCCTGCAAACTTATTTCACCGCGGGAGTCAAGGAAGTGCGCGCCTGGACGATACACAAGGGCGACACCGCGCCGCAGGCCGCGGGGGTGATCCACACCGATTTCGAGAAGGGTTTCATCCGCGCCCAGACCATCTCCTATGCCGACTTCATCGCCTGCGGCGGCGAGGCGGGTGCGAAGGAAAAGGGCAAGATGCGCGCCGAGGGCAAGGACTATGTCGTGCAGGATGGCGATGTGATGAATTTCCTGTTCAACGTCTGATCTGTTGCGGGCAAATTTCCCGCTCCGTTTATGCTAACCTTGCCCTGTCGCAAATAACGTATCAAGGGACTCTGAATGAAATATTGGCTTCTACTTTTCGCCATGCTGTTGTCCGCGCATGCGATTGCAGATCAATCCGCGGCGATTGTTCCGCTGAATCAGAAACTGGCGGTAGTCGATTATTCCGACAATGGCCGGCAATCGGGATGCGGTTTGAGGGCAACCGGGGAAACCAAGGACGATGTGTCGCTCAATGTATTGATCACTGTATTCATGAAGGACACGGGCGCTGCATTCGGGGTGATCAAGGTGGTTGCGAGAAAAGTCGTCACCAAAGACGGTGTTCCGCTGTTGCAGGATGGCAAGATCACGTATGCAAATATGGGAACCATCCGCAAGGCCTGGATCAGGACCTATTCGGGGAAGGAACCGCAGATCTATAAGAACGGCGAGTCGTCACATGGAGATGCCTACATGGTAACGGCTGACTTCTCCAGCACCGTGGATCTGTTGGTCGCAATATTGCAGGAGAGCTTCAAAGTGGGACTTAACAGAAATGGAAGCGGCCCGGACGAGGTGTTCCAGTTCGACAAGACACTGGATAAGGACGAGGCGTATAAGCTGTCCGTGTGCATGAAGAATCTAAGAAATGTGATGAAAGAAAACAAGAGCAAGGAAAGCTTTTAGCCAGTTCTTTTGATCAATCATCCCCCTTGGTACCTTATGCGCTTTCACAAAAAGTACCTTGACGGCGTACCCGAGTATCTCGCACGTTATTACTGGTGGGCGTATCTGTGGCGATGGGGCATCTGGTTCTTCGATCATCAATCCGTTATCAATGCGGTTCTGTTCGGTCAATACGATCTGCTTCTGAAAAAGACACTTGAGCAAGTCGAGACCGGCCCGGATGCGAATTTGTTGCAACTGACCTGCGTGTACGGCAAGCTAACGCCGTCGTTGTTGTCCGGCACCTGCAATGAAATCCATTTATGCGATATCGCTGCCGGTCAGTTGAATTTGGCGCGGCGCAAGACACTCAACTACCCGGGCCGCACCCAACTGGTGCGTATGAATGCAGAATGCCTGGCCTATCGCGACGACGCATTCGACCAAGTCATCGTCTTTTTCCTGTTTCACGAAATGCCAACCGAAGCACGGCAAAATGTTTACGCAGAAATCGCGCGGGTGGCGCGCCCCGGAGGATCGGTCCTGATCACGGAATATGCCTCCAACCCTCAGCGACACTGGCTTTATCGCTTCGCGCCTTTCCGTTGGCTGCTTGGGAAACTCGAACCGTTCCTTTGCGGATTCTGGCAGGAAGACGTGACCACAAAACTGAACGACGCGTTCAGACAGTATGGCAAAGCGATGAACAGTGAACCAGAGATAGAATATTGCTTCGGGGATTTTTACCGCATCATGCGTTTCAATATCGCATCGCGCTGATTTGCGCAGCTATTCCTTCTCCAGCCAGCCCTGCAGAAACGCCCATTGTTCGAGCTCGCGCTCGGCGAGATAGGGAGGCAGGTCGAACAGGGATTTCCCCTCGAAGGCGGCGTTCACATACACCTGTGTCTCGCGCAGATAGGCGAGTATCGGCAGGTCAAGGGAGGCGAGGAAATGTTCCAGCGCCCAGGCGGCTTTGGTGCGCATCTCCATGCGCATGCCGACTACGCCGATGTGGCATTTGCTGTTGCGCACTTTCTTTTCTTCGGCCAGTGTCTGCAGGAAGTCGCGGCTGGCTTGCAGATCGAACAGGGACGGGGCGACCGGCACGATGATCTTGCTGGCCAGCTTGATTGCGTGGGCGAGGTTCTTGCCATGCAGGGCGGCAGGTGAATCGATCACCAGCCAGTCGCTGCGTTGAGCTTCCTCCTTTTTCGATTCCAGCATCCGTATCGGCGGGAGATCGTCGGGGCGCAGGGCGAGCCACCGCGTGGCGGATTGCTGGCGGTCCAGGTCGAGCAGGGCCACGCGCTGACCGCGGTTGGCCAGATATCCGGCGATATTGACCGTCAGCGTTGTTTTGCCGCTGCCGCCCTTGGGATTTGCGATCAGAATGGTTTTCATCTCACCTATACCTTTCCTCGGAGAGGTCTGAAATATTGGGTTAAACAGGCGGAAATGATACCATCGCTCAACATTTTTTCGGGGAAAAGCATGGCAGGACATAGCAAGTGGGCAAACATCCAGCACCGCAAGGGCAAGCAGGACGCCAAACGCGGCAAGATCTTCACGCGCCTGATCAAGGAGATCACCGTGGCGGCGAGGCTGGGCGGCGGCGACCCGGATGGCAATCCGCGCCTGCGCCTGGCGATGGACAAGGCGTATTCCAACAACATGCCCAAGGACAACGTCGAGCGTGCGATCAAGCGCGGCAGCGGCGAGCTGGAGGGGGTGAATTACGAAGAATTGCGCTATGAAGGCTACGGCATCAACGGCGCGGCGGTGATGGTGGATTGCATGACCGACAACAAGACGCGCACGGTGGCCGATGTGCGCCATGCCTTCTCCAAGAATGGCGGCAATCTCGGCACCGACGGTTCGGTGTCGTTCCTGTTCAAGCATTGCGGGCAGATGATCTTCGCGCCCGGCACCGACGAGAACGGCCTGATGGAGGTCGCACTGGATGCGGGTGCGGAAGACATCGTCAGCAATGACGACGGCAGCATCGAGGTGATCACCTCGCCGCATGATTTCGTCAATGTGAAGCAGGCGCTGGAAGCGGCAGGCTACAAGCCGGAGTTCGGCGAAGTCATCATGAAGCCCGCCAACGAAGTGGTCTTCACCGGCGACGATGCGGTGAAGATGCAGAAGCTGCTCGACGCGCTGGAAGACCTGGACGATGTGCAGGAAGTTTATACCACGGCAGTCATCGAACAATGATTCCACTTCGTCTGCTTCACGATAACTGTGTTGGCTGCGCTGCGCGACTCCACGCCGTGCTTGATTGCACTGTCTCGTTGTTGCCCGCTTGCCGCCTTGTTCGCGTTTTGCAGACAAACCGGAATCGGTGATGCGCATCTTAGGAATTGATCCGGGATTACGCGTGACGGGTTTTGGCGTGCTGGACAGGAACGGGCAACAATTAAGTTATGTCGCCAGCGGATGCATCAAGACGCCGGACGGCGAATTGCCGGAACGGTTAAAAGCCATTTTGAATTCCTTGGGCGAAGTGATCGCGCAGCACCGGCCCGATCAAATCGCGGTGGAAAAAGTGTTCGTCAATGTCAATCCGCAATCCACGCTGTTGCTCGGGCAGGCGCGCGGCGCGGCGATCTGCGCGGCAGTGCTGGCGAATCTGCCGGTGGCGGAGTACACCGCATTGCAGGTCAAGCAGGCCGTGGTCGGCAAAGGCCATGCCGACAAGGAACAGGTGCAGCAGATGGTGCAACGATTGCTGAATTTATCGGGCACGCCGAGCCCGGATGCGGCAGATGCGCTGGCCTGCGCGATCTGCCATGCGCACGGCGGGCAAGGCATGGGCGAATTGATGACGGCGGGATACCGGATGAAAAAAGGCAGATTGATATGATAGGAAGACTGACCGGCATCTTGCTGGAGAAGAACCCGCCGCAGATCCTGCTGGATGTGCAGGGCGTGGCTTACGAACTGGACGTGCCGATGAGCACGTTCTACAACCTGCCGATGCTGAACGAAAAAGTGGTGCTGCACACGCAACTGATCGTGCGCGAAGATGCGCATCTGCTGTACGGATTTCTGAGCAACGAGGAACGCATCGCGTTCCGCCAGCTGCTCAAGATCAGCGGAGTCGGACCCAAGCTGGCATTGTCGGTATTGTCCGGACTGAGCCTGAACGATCTGGCCGTTGCGGTGGCAAACAAAGAAGCCGGACGGCTGACCAGGATACCCGGCGTGGGCAAGAAGACCGCCGATCGGTTGCTGCTGGAACTGCAGGGGAAATTCGTCGCGACAGGTTCAGGCAGCATGCAACAGGGGGCACCTGTCGTGTCTTCCGGCAACGATATCGTCAACGCGCTGCTGGCGCTGGGCTACAACGAGAAGGAAGCGGACTGGGCAGCCAAACAATTGGCCAAGGATGCCGGCGTCTCGGACGGTATCCGCCAGGCACTCAAGCTGCTGTCCAAGGCTTGATCCCGCCCCAGGGCAGCAGCATGGTCGAAATAATTCGAGAAACCTTCCTTCTCGATGACTGATCAGTGCTTGCCTTCCTGACTCCTCCACAACCAGGCAAATACCCCGGCAATGACTATGGCAAGGCCAAGCAACCATAACCAGTACTTTTCCAGAAAGCCCGGCTCCGAAATCTTTTCGGCCGGCGGAGCGATCTTTACAGGATGGCTGGGTTCTGGCGGAATAGCTGCCGGCGCTGGCTGTTCCACAACCGGGGCTGGAACCATGACCGGCGCGGGTGGCGGAGCGCGCTTGACAGCAATTTTCTTTGATTTTTTGATTACCGGCTTGGGTACGGGTTCCGGGCTGGCCGCAGGCGGTTCCGCAACAGCTACCGGCGCGGCTGCAGGCTCGGGTGCTGCCTCCGGTACTGCAGGCTTCTCGACAGCTGCAACAGTCGTGGCCGGCTCGGCAACAGGAGCTGGTTCCGGTTTGGACGCACATGAAGATAAGGCCAAAGCTGAAAGAAACAGTGTCACAGGTATTGCAGCATTAATCATTCTTGACATGGCGATCTCCTAACAACACGGTTGGTGAACTTGTTACATTTAAAAATCATCCCACAGTTGGCAGAAAATGGATAGTTGCGATTGTTGGCTGACTCCAATTGTTTATCCTGCAGCACATTATACTAATGACAGCATGCGGTAATCTGCTTCGATTACCAGGGAATCACCTGGCCGTCATAACCGAAAAATTTTCCGGAATCGACCATGGTAAGTCTGGCAATCACCTGCCGAATGCCGGATACGCTTTGCTCCGCGGAGATCAGCGCGTTCGGACCGCCCATATCGGTCTTGACCCAGCCCGGATGGAATACTACTGCGGTAATACCGACCGGTTTCAGGTCAATCGCAAGCGTCTTCACGACCATATTCACCGCCGCTTTGCTGGAACGATAAAGGTAGCTGCCGCCTCCGCTATTGTCGGCAATGCTGCCCATTTTGCTGGTGATGGTCACGATGGTTTTTTGTTCACTGCGGGAGATTTGTGCGGCGAAAGTTTCCGCCATCTTCAGTGGCGCCATGGTATTGATGCGGAATGCCTGGATCCATTCAGCATAATCGGTATGTCCAAACCCGCCTTTGTCCGAATCAGGATAGACTCCGGCGTTGTTAATCAATAGATCTATGAATTCATCTGCCAGCACCTGTGCCAGGCGATCGATCTGTACTAGATCGGCGACATCAAGCGCATGGATCTTCACCTGCTCCGGATATTGCGCCGCTAGTTTGTTAAGTTCATCTGATTTTTCAGGGTAGCGGCAGCAGGCCAGAACGCGCCAGCCGTCGGCTGCATATTGTCTGGAAAACTCCAGTCCGATCCCACGGTTGGCGCCAGTGATCAATGTGGTATGCATTGTCATTCCCCTGGAAATTCAACAAAATTATTGAGTCGTTTATGAAGTCTCATGGTTTGGCGAAGCGCAGCGCGAACTTGTCTGTCTGGATGTTCGTATTGAAGAAAGCCTGATCGCGAGGATCGTCCGGGTTTCTCAAAAAATCACCTTCCTGTTCCAGATGAAATCCGGCCTTCCGAAATTCGTCCAGCACGACCTTTTCGTCAATACGATGCAGTGACTTTGCCGCTGATGTGCCGCTGCCGGGCTTTGCCGAGTGATCCATCACCACGAGATGCCCCCCGGTTTTCAAAGCATTGAAAAGTCGCTTGTCCATTTTGGCCCGGTCAACGGACATATAGGCGATATCGTGGTAATTCATGATGATGGTGATCAGATCCAGGTTGGACACGCCATCGGGTACCGGGTCTTCGAAAGACCGGACAACCGGAACGATGTTAACCTGCGGGTGATTTGCCAATCGTTTCTCAAGTGCCGGCTGCAATTGGGTGCCTTGCGCCCACACAGTCCCTTTGCTGCCAACAACCAGCGCAAGCAATTGGGTTGTGTACCCTCCGCCGGCTGCGACGTCCAGCGCCCGCATGCCCGGTTGCACATTAGCAAACTCAAGGAATTCCAGCGGCTTGCGCTTGGCATCCGCGTCCCTGTCGTCATCGGAACGAATAAGGCTGGCGACTGCCTGTTTATAAATCTCCAATACTGCTTGCGAATCTTCGGGTTTGGAAGATGCATATCCATTCACTCCCCAAACCAGACCCATGATGACCAATATCAAAGATACCCAACGTGTCCCTGAAAAGCTTTGTGAAATCAACATGAATCGCTCCCAAATAATATTGTCATGCAGTTTTGGCGTTCCGCCCCTTCGGTGAACCTGTTTTAAGGCGGGAAAAGTATACTCTGCCACCAGCAATATCCGCCAACCAATATATGATGAAATGAAGGAAACAAAATTCATAAGGAGCAGTCTGAAACAAAATCGATGTCATTTTTGAAGCTGACCCAGCTTGGTCAGTATAGAATATCTGCACCCAAATATCAGACAGGTGCTTGCGATGAGAAAATTAATTGTTTTTGGATTCCTGGCGGCATCATTTGCAACGCCGGCCCATTCAGCCCTGAACATCGGCGGAAAGGCGCCAAACTTCATCACGCAGGCCTCGCTTGGCGGCAAGGTATTCACATATTCACTCGTTGATGAACTGAAGAAGGGGCCGGTGGTGCTTTATTTCTATCCCGCAGCATTCACCAAGGGCTGCACGATAGAAGCGCATGATTTTGCCGAGGCAATCGAAAAATACCAGGCACTCGGTGCGACTGTGATAGGTGTTTCGCACGACGATATCGAAAAACTGAACCGGTTTTCGGTTAGCGAATGCCGCAGTAAATTTCCGGTAGCGGCGGATCCGGACCAGAGCATCATGAAATCCTATGATGCGATCCTCGCAGCTAAACCGGAATATGCGAATCGCACTTCCTATGTAATTTCTCCCGGTGGGGAGATCATCTATACCTATACTGATCTGCAACCGGACAAGCATGTGGAATACACGCTGGACGCATTGCGTAAATGGGTTGCAGGACACAAGCAGAACTGAGGTGTCACGGTTTCCGCTCTCTGCGTTCAAGTCCAGATCACACAGCGTGTAGTCAAGTCGCTTCAGCCATTTTCTGAAAGGCAATATTCGGGGCAGTTTAAACTTGACCGTTCTTGCCCATAGAATAAAATTTATTCTTCATGACCAGATTCAAGCGTTCCCCAAATTCCTGCGCAAAATGGCGCATGGCTTTTGCCGCTTCCTTTTCTCCAGTGGCCCGCTCAAAAGTATCCGCCATGGACAAAAGGTTCTGGTGATAAAACCGTTTCATCTCGTCAACCAGCATTTCCTTGGTCCACAGATCGATACGCAGCGTGTTTCTTTTCTCGGTATCCCATAACGAGATCATCACTACCTTGCTGGAGCTTTCCGTATTGGTGTCGGTAGCGCTCCAGTCGATTTTTACAGGCGTCTTGTTATCATCAAGCGTTATGGTGAATTTTATCTCGGATTGTTTCATAGCAAAATATTCCCTATAAGATCCCTGCCATGGGATCGGCGGTAACACAAAAATGCAAACGAGTCGGTCTATATTAGGAAACCATGATTCCCTTCAAGAGGCGACCCGTCTCGATTTCAGTGACAAGTCCGATTTTCACTGGATCGTCCTGAAACGATTATATCTGTTTAAGCTTGAAACGACGTAAAGGCATGCGACAGGCATGATCAGTCTTTAACTGGCCGATTCCCTGAAGTCCTGCTGGTACAGCTTGACGTTGTTGCGGCCGTGTGTTTTGGCGTGATACATCGCGATGTCGGCGCTTTTGACCAGCAACTTATCATCTTTTCCGTGTTCCGGGTATATCGCAACGCCGATACTCCCGGAAATTTCCAGCGTGTGCCCCCCAAGAGTGAATGGCTGGTTGAGTGCATCAAGAATTTTCTTTCCGACCTTGAGGGCATCCTGTGGCGTTTCGATGGTCGGCAACAGTATCACGAACTCGTCGCCGCCTATCCGTGCAGCAGTATCCGACTCGCGCAGGCAATCCTGGATGCGTGAAGCGACTTCTTTCAGCAACAGATCGCCCACACCGTGGCCATATGTATCATTGACCGGTTTGAATTTGTCCAGGTCAATGAACATCAGTGCCAAACGGGTCTTGTTTCGCTGGGCCGCGGCGATCGCCTGTTGCAGCCTGTCGTTGAACAGCGCCCGGTTGGGCAGATGGGTGAGCACATCGTACTGAGCCATATGCTGCATATGTTGTTCGATGTCCTTGCGCTCGGTGATGTCGGTCGAGATACCGCATAAGGCGTAGATGCGGCCATCCTCACGCCGCAGTGGAAGCTTTACCGTCAGGAATACCTGCGTCAAACCGGTAAGCAAGTTGGGCAGGGTCTCCTCTACATGGATGGTCTCACCATGCTTCAATATCCGCAGATCGTCCTTCAAAATATTGGTGGCAGTGTCTGCATCGAAAAATTTGTAGTCATTGTAGCCCACGATCTCATCCATCGGCGCATCGAACCGTTCGCGAAGAAGGCGATTTGCAAACAGATAGCGACCCTTTGTGTCTTTCATGTAGATGTAAGCGGTGACGTTTTCGAGAATACCCGAGAGCATCTCCTGGTTCTCCTTGAGCAACTGATCGGCATGTTTGCGGCCCAACGCAATCTCGGCCAGATTGGCAGATTGCTCGATCAGGAGAATTTCGTCATCAGTCGGCTGGTGTGCATGACGATGATATATGGCAAAGGTGCCGAGCACTTTACCGGAAGACGATCGGATCGGTTCAGCCCAGCAAGCGCCCAGTCCGGCCTTGCTCGTGATTTCTCTATAGTCTGCCCAATAAGGGTGATTGTGGATGTCTTCGACAATCACGCGCTGACCGGTAAAGGCAGCGGTGCCGAAAGAACCTACTCCGATTCCGATCTCCTTCCAATTGAGTGCATCATTGTAGAAGTCTGGCAGGCTGGGTGCGGCGCCAGTCACCAGATGCTCGCCCTCGATATCAAGTAGCAGGATGCTGCATAGCATGTCTGGCTTCTCCTGCTCCACACCAAGCACGATAGCTTCCAATATGGTGGCGAGTGGTGCGCCGCGGGCAAGTAACTCCAGCACATGGTTGCGGGTTAGTTCGCGCTGTTCGGACAGTTTGCGGTTGTTTGTGTCGCGAGCTAGCCGGCGCTTGATGCTAACGGTATATAAGACGAGGATAACTATGCCGCCAATCAGCAGCAACGAGAGCACTACCACCCTTCAGTCCTCCTGAAATTTGCTGCTTTTGCGGTACCACACGAGACAAAATAAAGAAGTGCCAATGCCGAGCTAAGCTTCATAAATGGAGCAAGGAAGTGATAATTCATTGTCCGGTATGGCATAAATTCATGCTACCACATCCGGCTATAGCACGATTCAAGGAGACTTTGAACGTCACTTTATTTGCCAAGTACCGGCTATATTCCCTGACATTATCGAATCCTTGATTATTTTTGCATGATTGAACGTTGTTGGCATTACCGTTATGATTAAACGCGTAATCAACCGGGATGAACAACCATGAAGAATGCAGTGCTTGCAATTTTTCTTTTTTGCCTGGCGCCGTCTGCATTTGGCGCGGTAGAGGCAGAACCGGCGGTTATTTATTGGGATTCGGCGGCAGGCAAGGCGATAAGGACCCGTATCCCGGCCGAGGCGGATTACTGGCAATTAGTCCCGACATTCGCAGTGCAAAATACCCAGTCATATTGTTCCGTGGCCAGCGCGATAACCGTGCTTAACGCCATGCCGATCAAGAAACCCGTCGATCCCACATATGCTCCGTACGCCTATTTTACCCAAAGCAATTATTTCACCCCTGAAGTGATAAAAATCATCAGCCCGCAGACCGTACTGCAGATGGGCATGACACGTGAGCAGATGGCAGAAACATTGGTTGCCCAGGGTGTCAAGGCAAGATCCATTGCCGGCGACACGCTGAATGATGATGAACTGCGCGCATTGCTGCAAAAAGCGCTGTTAGACGACGGGCAATTTGTGCTCGCGAATTATTTACGCGCGAATCTTGGACAGGTGGGCGGCGGTCATTGGTCGGCATTGGCTGCTTTCGATACACAAACCGACCGTGTTCTGATTCTCGATGTGGCAAAGTATAAATATCCCCCGGTGTGGGTCAGCATCAGCACCCTGCGGCAGGCGATTTCCACCATCGACTCCACCAGCAATAAAGCGCGGGGGTTGGTCATCGTTTCAGATTGAATAAGAGGAAAACGCCACGGTGCTGCCAAATTCGCCCGGCATTGTGCTAACTAGCGCAGAGTGAGCAGATATATGTTTTCTGCCAAGCGACTCAAGCCGCGTTGCTGAAAGCGTGGATTTTTCGCCAGCACGTCCAGGTGCGCCAGCAAGCGCACGTCTGCGTGCTCGCGATACAGTGCCTCTGTCTCGCCATAAGAAACGGAAAATGGCGGTCCCTGCATTTCTTGTTGGGGATATTCCACAGTAATAAGCAGAATCTGTGTTGCCGGCGGCAGGATATTAACCATGTGCCGGACGTAGCTAGCGCGCATTCCTGGCGGCAGTGCGATCAGCGATGCGCGGTCGTACACAGCATTCACTTTTTCAATTTCATCCCTGCTCAAATCGAAAAAATCGCCGTGCAGAATACAGATGCCATCCGCTTCGTACCGGTCAAATCTTCCATCAGGAATATGCGTAAGCGAGTGGCCGATTTCTTTGAAAAACGCTTGAACCGCGATGGCACTCAGTTCCACTCCCAGAACTTGGTGGCCCTGTTCACGCAGCCATAGCATGTCTTGGCTCTTTCCACACAGCGGAACGAAAACCGTGCTGCCTGGGGCAAGATTTAATTCAGACCAGAATTCGCATAAATGAGGATTGATCACACTCTGGTGAAAGCCAATTTCTTCACGCTCCCAACGTTCCAGCCAAAAATCCTTGTTCATATGCATCCCAGCAAGACTTACTCAAAACAGTATGAATGTCATTTGATTGCGGATCTAAGCTGTCATATTAACGATGCCTCGAGCAAAACCCGTGCAGACACGTTGACTGGAAATCCGCACGCGAATCGACTTTGATGCTCACCAATGACAACTTTCCACGATTCCCTTTTCCCTGCGGCCAGCGGACATTCAATGCGCCAAGAATATGAACCAGCACAAGCCGCCAATAACCAGGGTTACAGCGGTGAAAATGATCAACTTTTGCAATATTTCCATGATCTCTCCTTATCAGCTTGAATTGCTTCCCGGCAGAAATGCGCCGAAATGCAAATTGTCGTATAAATTGCCCACAATAACCATAGAGTACGGAATCGCCGGCACCTAGCAGAAGTACACATCAATATCAAGCTATATCCGGAACTATTACCAGCGAAAATTATTTATGCTATTGAAGTACTTTCATATGACCATGTCGGGTCGTGCATTTGCCGCTGCGTCAGGGTCATGTCAAACTCCGCTTATACAAATACATTGTGCAATATCTGCCCGAAATGGCTTCTCCAGAGCGTAAACGTATCCGGCTATGCAGGCTATATTCGGGATTGCTGATGGGTATCACCGTACTGTTCCCCATGAAGCTTTTTGGCGCAGAACAACCCTCGTTGCAGACACAGCAAAGTGATATGTTATATACCATAGATGTCCCACGTGATTATTTGTCTGCACAAATTGCCAGCTTCGCCAACTATATCGATCGCTTCTTTGGTGGTGATCGTCATTATCAGGAAAGCAACCAAAGTGTAGTTCAGCTTGACCTTACCAGGACAACAGGATATGGAGCCGATCGCGAGTATAATCTGACAGCCAGGGTTAATTTAAGACTGCCCGCAACCGAGGGGAAATTGCACCTGTTGCTGGAATCCGATCCGGAGCAAACTACAGCGCAGTCAACGCAAAGCTCGACCTTGCTGAACAATCAAGCCGCCAACACCGGGAGTTATGGCTTGGCCGCTCGTTATGTGAAGGAATTGGAAAACGTCTGGCACTTTAATTTCGATTGGGGAATAAAATTTCCGATTCCGCCAACTCCTTTCGTCCGTGCAAGAGGAAGCTACGCTGTTCCGCTGGGCGATACGTGGCGCATGAACATAGCGGAATCCGTATATTGGTTTAATACCATAGGCTTGGGAGAAACCACCCAGATTGATTTTGAGAGATTGTTGAGCAAGCCGGTATTGTTTCGTGCCACCAGTACTGCAATATGGCTCGAAAAACAGCATAACTTCGATCTGCGCCAGGATTTATCGATATATCAAACAGTGAGCGATCGTACCGCCCTGCTGTATCAAGCGAGTGCGATCGGGGTCAGCAACCCGCAATATGAACTGACCGAGTACGTACTATCTTTTCTATATCGTTACCGGTTGCATCGAGATTGGATGTACTTTGAATACAGCCCGCAATTGCATTTCCCAAAGACAGAAAATTTTCGGGCGAGCCCTTCGCTTGGCCTGCGCTTTGAGATACTATTCAACGAATGAAAATGCAATTCAATAATATGCAACTGACCAATGCTTTGAAATGATAATTCCGAACATTGGTACGTTTCAGGACAGATATGACTTTCCTCTTTTGAGCCTCTCGATCTCGCGCCGATCGCGCTTTGTCGGCCTGCCCCTGAAAATGAAAGGTCGCGGTTGTTCCCGGAGTTCTGCGGCAATCGCCGCACGCCGCTGACGGCTGTCATCGGTCTCACGATATAATTTCTGCGCTTCGGCAGCCGGACCGCGCTTATTGGAAAGCGCCAGGACCTCGACTACATATTGTTTCTGCCCGATGTTGATGGTAAGGATATCTCCCTGCGCTACTGCCTTGGCCGGTTTGACACGTACCTGATTGATATGCACTTTGCCGCACTCGATGGCATCGGCGGCCAAGGACCGTGTTTTGAAAAATCGTGCGGCACAAAGCCATTTGTCAATTCGGAATTTTTCGTTATCGTCTCCCTTGGTCATCTTGATATTGCAAATCCAGATGTCGAATATGTTGATTTGACCAATGAGATGATTATGAACGGACTATTCAGCTTATTTTAGAAAGGGATGATCTTTGGGCAGTTGTTTTGAATACCATACTGCAAGTTTGTGCCGTAATGATTTTTCGGCTACTTGGTCTTCAGGCAAAGGCTGCATAACTTTATCATGGACCAACAGCCTGTATATGTATAAGAGCTTCTCGCTTGCGGAATCGGTTGGTTCAAACTCGACTACACCACGGCCCTCGGCATATTTGATGCCTGCGAGTAACGCCTCTTTGAATAACTCCGCTTCATGTTTTAATTTTTTCATGTTGATCTCTGCCTTCGATATAATCACGAGCAACAGTAACCGGAAATCAAGACGGCTAAAAACCATAGTCTAATTTATACTTTGTAATAAACTATAGCAATTACAGGTGGCCATATGATAAAAAATCCACGTATCCGGCGTATCAGTGCAACGATCATGGTGGTAGTGGGTGCAGCGCTGATGACCCTCACTCCAGAAACGTGGCCTGGCGCGATTTTGCTTATCATTGGCATTGCTGTGGAACTATTAGGCATCGCGCTGGAACACAAGTCCAAATAAATCTTCCATGGTCTAACCCGTTTTGGTTGGTTCATTTTTTGCGAAATATTCACTTCTGAATGCAAGCAAACGACAGAGGGCAGTAATGCCACCTTCTGATGTATAGCTTCCTTACTGCAATATGTCCTTAAGATGCAAAGCCAGACCACGCGGAATCTTTGAAATCCTTCACACTGCCCAAACTGGACAGTGTTCGATATAGGTGTACTGTAGCTATCGCTGATAGGAATACATCTTCCTGAGGAACAATTCCAAGCCTTCCGTCGCAAGCCCCTCCGGAATGACCGACTGTTCGCTGTTAGCCACTAGCTGTAATTGCTCACGAACCAGGTCGACTTCAGGATTCCAACCAGAGCATAAAATCTCATCGTCGTAGTCGTTATCGATCGATTCATACTCGATATCATAGCTGCCCATGTCCATAACAATTTTCATGGCACACCTCCTTCTGCTTCCGGCACAATACGGTTATTAGCTGCCGTATTTGAAATTTCCTCCCTTGCGTATATATGAGCATATTGCATGCCAAGATAAATTGCGATTCGACCTGAATGGCGCAGATATTGGCATTCAGAGCGACTTGGTCAGTTTTTAATAAATCGAAATATAATGGTAGTGACGAAAATCCGTCTTTATTGTTGGAATTATGTACCAAAAATGGCATCCAAAAAAAGGAGTTGAGCCGATATGCTTTGTCTTCAAAGGCATTGCGAATAAGCCACTACTCACCCTCATCGACTTGCATCAGTCTCGCCAAGTGATTGGCGACATATTTGGATATCTTCACTGGACAGGTCGGATTTTCGAATTCGTTATATGATGCTCTCATTTTGTAGTCCTGATCATTACGTCCGCCGGAATGACAAACTCCAATCATTTAACGCCAGCGCTGGTGATAGTCCATTGAATTCGTGAGTGCGATACGATTCGGACATGGCATTTTGCAGCCCATTATATTTTTCCATATTTTTTCAATTCGATTTATAAGGGAACAACTATGTCGCTGCTGTTTTCTAAAGCTACACTTGGGACACTCACACTTCAGAATCATCTGGTCATGTCGCCGATGACGCGCAACCGTGCTTTAGGCAATATCCCCAACGCGCTGATGGCGGAATATTACGCACAGCGCGGATCGGCCGGCCTCATCATCACCGAAGGCACATCGCCGTCTCCTAATGGGCTGGGTTATCCGCGCATACCCGGAATTTTTTCTGCAGCGCAGGTTGCAGGGTGGAAGTTCGTCACTGATGCGGTACACGCGAAAGGCGCGAAGATGTTCATCCAGTTCATGCACTGCGGGCGCATTGCCCATCCGTTCAATCTACCTGAGGGTGCACGCGTGCTGGGGCCGTCTGCAGTGGCAGCCGCCGGTGACATGTACACCGATGCAGAGGGCATGCAACTGAATGCCATTCCTCAGGCGATGACCGAGGCCGACATCAAAACTGCAATCGAGGAGTTCGCCAAAGGCGCGAAGAACGCGGTGGCGGCCGGATTCGACGGCGTCGAATTGCATGGAGCCAACGGATATCTGCTCGAGCAGTTCATCCGCCCGAATTCGAATCAGCGCAGCGATCGCTACGGCGGCTCGATAGAAAATCGCGCACGTTTCGTTCTTGAAGTCGCCGACGCGGCAATCAACGCGATCGGAAGAGACAAAGTCGGCATACGACTGTCCCCATTCGGCGTATTCAACGATATGCCGCTATACGATGATATGGAAGCCGATTACACTTATCTGGCGCAGCAGCTCAATGCACGCGGATTGCTTTACATCCATCTGGTCGACCACTCGTCCATGGGGGCGCCGCTAGTGCCGGCATCTGTTAAGGCGACGTTTCGCAATGTATTCAAGGGAAAACTGATTCTCTCCGGCGGCTACGATGCCGAGCGCGCTGAGAGCGATCTGGCTGCACGCAAATGCGATCTGATCGCTGTCGGTAAACCGTTCCTCGCCAATCCGGATCTGGTTTACCGCTGGAAGACAGGCGCCGCACTTAATGTGGTCGACATGAACACGTTTTATACACCGGGAGCAAAGGGATATACCGATTATCCGGCGCTGAGTTGATTCAGATAAGATCTAAGCAATTTTCAACAATGGACTTGGCCTGTTGGTCATGCCAATTCTAGTTAGTGCTTTTCCAGCGCCTCGTTGATTACCGCCGCAAAGTTCTCATACGGCAAAGCACCCGCAATCACACGCCCTTCGACCGAGTCACCCGCCGTATTGCCGACAATGAATGTCGGGGTTCCGGTGATGCCCAGTGATTGGGCATATTTGGCTTCAGCGCTGATTTCCTTCAGATGCTTGCCATCTGCCATGCATTTCTTGAAGATATCCGGATCAAGCGCGAGATCCTTTGTTGCATATCCGGCCAGTGAATCAGCATCAAGTTTGTTCTGATTCTTGAACAACAGGTCCTTCATCTCCCAGAATTTTCCCTGGTCTGACGCACAGTGTGCGGCTTGGGCGGCTTTCATCGCGAATGGATGAAGCCCCTCCAAAGGCAGGTCGCGCACTATCAGGCGCATCTTGCCGGTGTCAATATAGTTCTTTTTGATCTCCGGGAAGGTAGTTGCCTCGAAGCGGCCGCAAAACGGACACTGGTAGTCGGTGAATTCCACCATCGTCAAAGGCGCATCGCTTTTGCCTAGCACGTTTATCAAATCACCCTTTACGGTCAGGCTCCGCGGGATCTGCGGTGCTACCGGCGCCTGCAGCTGAGATTTCGCCAGCAATTGCTTGATCTCACGAAGTTCCTTGAGTATGGCATCGCCTTGTTCCTTGGTCATTGGCGCGGCTAGACTTGTACCACCCATCGTTAAGAGGGCAACAACGCCAAGCACCAAGTTATACCAATTTTTCAATTCTTTCCTCATGCTGTGATACATTCAGATTTACCTTTAATCTTTTGCATATATTCAAACGAACCGTCAATCAATCCATACATACCACATAAGCATTTAAGTTGGTATTAACGCAAACTGATGAATTCTTATAGGAGGCTACACGAAAACGCGCATATTTTTCAATGCGCGCATTCTTCATCAAGGCTGGTAAAGTCCTCCAAGGAGGGCATCAAGGATCTACTTCAGGTGAGTCACTCCGCCAAAGCTGCCCAGCCATTTACTGCCGTCCTCGCCGGTAGCCATGGAAAATACCGTGTTGGAGAACAGCCCATCCTTGGTTGTCATCAATTTCAGTTTTTTGGCTTCAAGTTTTTCCCCATCCATAACGGCAACTCCATTATTCGTACCAATCCACAATTTGCCTGAAGGATCGCGGTTAAGCATGAATATGAGGTTGCCTGGCAAGCCGTCGGCCATGGTGTAGTTGCGCCATTTGTTACCATCGAAGCGCGCTAGCCCGCCGCCCCAGGTGCCGCACCATACGATGCCGTCGGGATCCACCACCATGGAAACGATATAGTTAGGATTGTAAGCCCCGGCCCCACTCTTACCCTCCAAGCCCATTTCTCTGGCCTGTTGAGCGTGATGTTCGGAAAACTTGGCCGGGTCAACGCCGAACTTAGGATCGTTCTTGATCTTTTCGTAGGGCGCACCTACTTTCCAGTGCTGCCACTTGCCGTTCTTGAAGCGAGCCGGGCCTCCTTCTGTGGCAAACCACATTTCGCCATCCTTGCCTTCGGCCAGACTATAAACCCAATCATTGGGCAGCCCGCCTTTGGTGTTTTCCACAGTGTATACATCCCACTTGGAGCGATCATTCAAATCTCCACCTCGAATACGATTGGCCCCTGACCAGGTAGCGATCCATGTGTCCCCATTTGATGCCTTCAGCACCTTGTATACGAATGCATCCGCCAGCCCGTTGGGGACATTGTAGTTATCCCACCTGTTGCTGGCCTTGTCGAACAGGGACATGCCGCCACCATATGTTCCCACCACGATGTGTCCATCCAGTTTGCCAATATTGAATATCCCCTTGGAAAGCAAACCATCCTTTTGGTCGAAAAAACGAAAATCGTCGGTTGCAGTGTTGTAGCGTATCACCCCTCCCGAGGTTCCAACCCAAACATCCTTGCCATCAATGTAAATGGACTTGACGTTACTGTTGCCGACACGAAAATGAGTGAACTTGGTATTTGGATCTTCTATCGCCTTTCCTAAGCGCCCCGCCTCCTGTTGACTGGCCTGTGGGCTTGCCGACTGATCTCCACCGCTTACCGCAGGGTGGCCTGGAGGCATCTCAGCACCAGGCTGGATTGTCCCTGCTGTTGTTGCCGGTTTAGTAGATGCTGACTTCTTGTTCGCGGCATATATTCCCGCGGCCAAGCCGATTACGATGACCGCAATTACTGTTACCGATTTAAAATTCAGTTGCATCCATTATCTCCTTAAATTTGCTGCGGTCGCTGCTTGCCAATCAGATATCAACTATCCCTATCGTCCGATAAGTGTCACGCCACCCCGGGAACCGGCCCAGACCTCTCCATTGGGCGACACCGCCACAGCATAAACGTTATTTTCCAGCAAGCCGGTCGATTTATAGTAGTTATGCCAACTTTTTCCATCGTAACGACTGACCCCGTTGTTGGTGCCGAACCAGAGCACACCGTTGGGCTCTTGAGCGATACTATATACAATATCCCCCGCCAAACCGTCGTGAGTAGTGTAGTTATGCCAATGCTTGCCGTCAAAGCGGCTCACTCCTCCACCCCAAGTGGCTGCCCAGATCGATTGATCCGGTGTCACTTGCAGGGCAAACACATAACTGGGGTTGTAAGTAAGTCCCCCATCTCCCGATAACATACTCAGATTGTGGCGGGATCGCGTTCCAAGTCCCGTATTGGTACTAGGGGCACGTTTGTATTTATTATGTGCGCCCAATCCATCCTTGTGGCTCCAGGAGCGCCAAGTTTTGCCGTCAAACATGGAAACTCCACCTTCGGTGCCAAACCATACGCGATCCTGGTTGTCCACGGCGATACCGTAAACCCACTCATTGATCAATTCCTTAACATAGGTGGTGAACTTCATGGTGCGCAGATCTACGCGATTAACTCCGGCCCAAGTCCCTATCCACAGATCACCGTTGTGCTGGTTGGCGAATGCATAGACCCAGTAATCAGCCAGGCCGTGCATGGGGAAATAAGTTTTCCAAACGCCGTCTCGGTAACGCGAGGCTCCCCCTGCGTTGGTACCGAACCATTTGTAGCCCTCGCTGTCGACGCCTATGGTGAACACATATTCATTCGCCAAACCATTATCACGCGTATAGGTGTTGCGTAGATTGTGGGTAGCAAGATCAATTTCATCCACCCCCACCGAAGTCCCCACCCACAAGGCGTTATTTTTTGGCTCAACCGTGAGTCCTCGCACGACGACATTTTCGCCCACTTGATAAGTCTCCAATACCCTCGGCAACGCGTCTGCGGAAGGTTTGCTCCCCGCGTGTGCAACACCAAAACTGGCAAGGTAAAAAACCACTAAAAAGGCTGAAGGAGAGATGCGCATGAATTTGAAATATGTACAGTGGCAGGGGCGATGATTAACCCGTTGGGTCGTAATGCGTATCAATCCAGGGTACGCAAATAAGCAATTACATCCAGGATATCCTGGTCACTCAACACTCCCCGATAGGCTGGCATGGCAGTTTTCCCGCTCTGAATGGCAATAAATAACACACTGTCTGGACTCATCAGCCCCTCACTCCGGGCAAAATTTGGGGCACCTATCATAACGCTGACCCCGGATACACCGTGGCATGAGGCACAATTCTTGGAGTAAATCTCGGCGCCCTTGATCGTGTCAGCCGCCTGAGATAAACCCGGCAAGAACATCAGCAGGAAATAAAGAAATACATTCAAATTAAAATTTCGTAATTTCAACATTTCGACCCATACATCATTTTGTTTTTACAGGCGTAGTGCTCTCGGCTGCATTTTTCGCGGTCGCCACATCTGCATCGTCAACTTTTTTTGCGGCCGCTTCATTTTCAGCTTTTTTCGCAGCTTCTTTTTTCTCAGCGGCTTCCTTAAAGGCTGCTTTACGCGCTTCCCTTTGCGCAGCTTTAAGTGCTGCAAGCTTTTCAAGCAATTCTTTTTGTGAAGCAGCCCTCAAGCCTGGCAGTCGGGACTCCCATATTTGAGCCTTGTCGGGATCTTTTGCCAGCCCATATAGACCATCCCGATATGCAATAGCCAAAGATTCAGCAGCTGGCAGGTAATTTTTTTCTGCAGAATGAGTGATCCAGTATACCGCCTTATTTAAATTTTGTTCAACACCGTTGCCTTCAGCATATAACTTCCCCAAATCGTATGCACCGGCAGCATCCCCCTGATAGGCTGACATCAGAAACCAGCCGAAGGCCGCTTCAAAATCCTGTGAAGCGTACAAAAGCTCGCCAAGTGCCGTTTGAGCGGGCAAGTAATTCTGCTCGGCAGCTTTCCTGTAATGTATTGCAGCCTCGTTTAAATCCTGTTCATCCATTGCCTGTTCCGCTATCGCATATTCGGCAGGCACATCTGCGAAAGCTGCTGGAGAAATTCCGATAAACAGCAGAATGCCAATCACAAATGATTGACTAAGATTAATGCTCATTTTCATCATTCCCTAACTAATATTAAGTAATCCAATTTCGTATGGCAGGACGAATAATTTTTGATTTTGAAGTATATCAAAATCATGCTTTACCCTCAATGCGCAATCATTCAATAATGGATTTAGGCGCTGAAATCTTCCAAGAGCACAAGCAATAAATTCACCGTTGTACGCATCCTACACCAATGAGCAGGAAGGTGTTTTCAAACTTCAAATTGCAAACGCGCCAGCCGTGCGTAAAGACCGCTTTTTTTGCGCAAATCTTCCGGAGTTCCTGTTTCAACGATACGCCCATGTTCCAGCACCACGATACGGTCAACCTTTTGCACTGTTGCCAAGCGGTGTGCGATGATCAGCGTGGTTCGGCCTTGCATCGCGGCGTTCAAACCCTTTTGTACCAGAATTTCTGATTCCGCATCAAGGGCGCTGGTGGCTTCGTCCAGCAGCAACAGCGGGGCATTCTTCAAAATCGCCCGCGCAATCGCGATACGCTGGCGCTGTCCACCGGACAAGCGGGTGCCGCGTTCGCCCAAAAATGTCTGGTAACCCTGCGGCAGTCGGTTGATGAATTCATCCACCAGCGCCGCTTTTGCTGCGGACATGACCTCTGCATCGCTCGCGCCAGACCGGCCGTAACGAATGTTATCCAGCGCATCGGCGGAGAATATCACCGCGTCTTGCGGCACGATCGCGATCAATTCGCGTAATTCGTGCAGCGACAAATCTCGGATGTCCTGCCCATTGAGACGGATGCATCCACTGGTCACATCGTACAAGCGCAGCAACAGCTGGAACAGGGTGGTTTTGCCCGCACCGGAAGGCCCCACCAGCGCGACGCTTTCACCGGGCGCTATATCCAGACTTATATTGTCCAGAGCCGGGGTTTCCGGACGCGCCGGATAATAAAAAGTGACCCGCACTAAACGGATGGCTGCTTGCGTTGGCATGGGCAGCGGTCGAGGAACATCTGCTTCGACTATTGTGGACTGTGCTTGTAAAAGTTCCAGCAAGCGCTCGGTTGCTCCCGCCGCGCGCATCACATCGCCCCACACTTCCGCCATAGTGCCAACAGCACCCGCCACCAACGCTGCATAAAGGACAAACGAAGCCAGTTGCCCGCCTGTCATACTGCCTGTGCGCACCAGGTTGGCACCGATCCACAGCACGAAGATGATGGTGCCCATCACCGCGACGATGATCAGTGCAGTCAGTGCCGCTCGCACGCGGGAGCGCCGGATCGCTGTGACAAAACTTGCTTCGGCGCGATCAGCGAAGCGTTCGGATTCATGACGCTCCTGCGTATAGGCTTGCACGGTCGGGACGGCATTGAGTATCTCGCCAGCCAGCGCCGATGCGTCCGCGATCTTGTCCTGCGACTCGCGCGATAGTTTCTTCACCTTGCGCCCGATGATGAAGATAGGCAACGACAACAATGCCATCAGTCCGAGGTTCAGAGAAAAAAGATACAAGCTGGTCACTGCCAGCATGATCATGGCACCGATAAACTGGAACAGGCTGCGCAGGCCCATCGAAACGGAGCTGCCAACCACCGTCTGGACCAGCGTGGTGTCGCCCGTCAACCGCGACAGCACTTCTCCGGTTTGCAATGTCTCAAAGAATTGCGGGGACTGTGTCAGCACATGTTCATACACCGCGCTGCGCAAGTCCGCTGTGACCCGCTCGCCCACCCAGCTTACGATATAAAAGCGCGCCGACACGGCCAGTGCCCACAAACTGGCCAGCGCGAACAGCAAGGCGAAATGACCGTTCAAACTCAACGTACCCAACAGTCCTCCTGCCGTGTTTGCGCTCTGCCCGAAACCGAAATCGATCAAGTCCCGAAACGCCAGCGGCACCAGCAGGATGGTGCCTGAACCGAGGCAGAGCAGCACGAAAGCCAACGCCATTCTCCCTCGGTAGGGGCGCAAGAACGGCCAAAGATCGCGCAATGGCGATAGGCGTCGTGTTTCTGAAGATTTGGCCGGATTGGAAATGTTCTACACCATTGGTGGTAAGCCGCTACTTTCTCATTTATTGCCGGAACAATTGACATGATTCTTCTTGGATCGTGTCATTGATTCCCCGCATATCACCGGTCAGCAGAATTCGACTTATCGGTATATTCAGGATGTTTGGATAGGGGTCTTTTGGCATGATACCCTGAGTTGGCGGAAGGTCGAACCCGCTTGAAATAGTTTCACTTTTTCCTGCGGCGGATTATCATCTGCGCGCGTTGCGCCTTGCCGAAGCCCGTTTGGCCCAATGCAACAACCCGCTAAACTTTACCACGTTAATTAATGAAATTTCACATGTCGTCACTAAAGGAGAATGATCATGGCAAAAGGACAACAGCGCAAAACCAAGGAAGCAAAGAAACCCAAGAAACAACCAGCACCTGTCAAGGTTAGCGCCAATCTCTGAAACTGCCGGCCTTCTGGCTAGGCCCAGGCCCTGCCAGAAGGCTGAATCCATAACATGCCTAAACGCATCACTCCGGACCAGGCACGCCTGGACCGCGTCGTTGCCGAGGCGCGCAAACATAGCAACGAGCGCGAGGCGACTTACCGTGAGCGTGCGCTCAAATTATTCCCGTGGATCTGCGGTCGCTGCGGCCGCGAGTTTTCCGGTGCGCGCCTGCGCGAATTGACCGTGCATCACAAGGACCACAATCACGACAACAACCCGTTGGATGGCAGCAACTGGGAATTGCTGTGCCTGTATTGCCATGACAACGAGCATATGCGCCTGCTGGAAGAACAGGCACGGCCGGGTAATCGCGACAACCACTCGTCAGCCGCGACGCATAATCCGTTCGCCGGATTGGAAGAATTGCTGAAAAAGAAATAAAAATACTACAATGTCAGAAATGAAACAGGGGAGCCTGGGCTCCCCTGTCATTTTGCATCCGCCTGTCCTTAGACCACAGGACTGGCACCCGGAAATCAGAATATCGTTGCCAGGTTGATCAAAGTTTGCTTGCTGCCGGTTGCGGCTGTATTGGTCGCATCCCAGTAGTCGCCGCTTTGGCTGGTGTAGATCAGATTCAGCAGCATGTTTTGCGCTATCTTGTAGCTGCCTTCGAGCAGATAGGCATTGTCGCTGGCATTGGTTGCTGTGCCGACGGTCTGGCCGCTCTTGCCGCGACGGATGCCGAAACCTATGGTCGCTTTTTCAGGAATCACGCCCAGTTCGGCCGCAATGTTGAAAGAGCTCCTGGTATCCGTACCGCCGCTGTTGTACGCATTGTCCGGGCCACCTGCTTCTGGCGCCGCAGCACTTGCATAGGTGACATAGATGCCAAGCGGCATGTTGTTGGACAAGGTGTTTTGCATCTGTCCGTCGATCGCCCATGCCTTGGTTTCCATCAGCGTGAAGCCGGGAGTTATTTCGGCAACACTCCCGGAAACAACATCAGTGAATGCAACAGCCGTTGAACTGCCGCTCCAGCTTTGTACCCCGACAGCGGTATCCCAGCCAGCCAGATCAAATATCCCGGCTGCACGCAGATAGGTCGAAGTCAAGGCAGCGCTCGCTCCGCCTAAATCGGCAGGTCCGACCTGATTGAACTTGGTCAGGTTGACGAAGTAGCCGGGGTTGTTCACCACGAAGGCAAAGCCGGTTGCTGCTGCACCGGTGCCAATGTACTGCTGCGCGGAAAGAACCGGGGCCACGGACCCATTGAAGTCGCCGCCGATGAACAGCATGGTATGCACGGCGTTGGCGCCGGTGTTCAGCTCCTCAAATCCGTAGGATGCGCCCTGGCCGTCGGTCGTGTAGGGCACCAGTCCCGCGCGGGTGCCGTCAGCCACTTCCCACAGCATCGGAATCTTGGCGGAAGAAAGGCCGGCACCGGTACCGGCATCCTGCACCATGCCGAGCTCGGCCAGTGCGCCGGAGTTCTCGCTGGTGCGACCGCCGACGAACAGCGAGAATTCGCCATTGGTACCCGGCACATAGAATGTGCCATCACCCGTGGTCCTCGCACCATTCGCATTGTCTATAGGATTGACAATGTCTTGCGTATCGGAATTGTTCTTGGAATAGCCTGCGGTGGTCAGTATGGCCATGTTCAGCGTGTTGGGAATGGAGAGGTTATCGCCTTCCACCTTGCCCTGTGTGCCCATCAGCGTGTAGGCACCCGCCTTGAACGCACGGCCGAAGGCGGTCAGCATCGGGAAGTGCTGGAAGTGGCACGCCGCGCATTCCATGCCGGTCTGGCGCGCAAACAACGGCAGCGCGGACGCTTCCGATGCGAGCGTCATGGCAGCGATCATGCTTGCCAATATAAGGATGAATTTATTCATGATGGTCTTACGCATGTTTCTCCTCCGGTTGTTGAATTGCAATTGGCTAACTTCACTTTGTATATTCTGACTATTTATTCGTGCCACTACTGTGCATTATTCGCCACAAAAGAAATTATTTTTCTTGACATCCGAACAAAATATATCATGCGCTATAAAATACCGAAGAATGATATTTGTAACAATATATTTAGAATGAAGCAGTGAGATCGATGGTGGTCGTTTCGCTGCCGAGAGCGTTTTGGTGGGCAGTGTCCCAATACCCGCCGCTCGCGTTGGTTAGTGAGAAGGTTGCCAAGATGTTCTGCGCCGGCTTGTAGGTGGCAATCAGGGTGACTGCATTATCAGTTGTGTTGCTGCTGACGGATCCGGCTGCAGCAACACCGCTCTTGCCGTAACGAACACCTACGCCCAGAGTGACTTTATCGGGGACCACTCCCACTTCAGCAGAAATATTGAAGGCACTCTTGGTAAGTGTACCGTACGTACCCGAGACCACGTTATTGCCAGCCACAGTCGTGGCAGGATCCATGTTGTAGCTGTTGGTTCCTGCCGGTGCCGTGGCATAACTGGCGTAAAAACCAACCGGTGTGGCGCCCATCATTCCTTGCAACTGCCCGTCTATGGCCCTGGCTTTGGTGTCGGAGTACGCATATGTTCCGGCAGTATAAACGGCCGAGTTCCCACTCCAGATCTGGATGCCTGCGCCCGCATCCCAACCGCCAAATTCAAACATGCCCGCGACACGGAAATAAGTGGAGCCCAGGACTGCGAGGGTACCGTCAGCTATGCCGGTCTGGTCGAACTTGGTCAGGTTGATGAAATACATGGGATTGTTTGCCACCAATGTCACGCCTGTCGCGGGACCATCGGTACCGATGAATTGCTGGGCTGAAAGTGCTGCTCTGTGGGCTCCGTTCAGGCCGGGCACGAGACTCATAAGTTGCACGACATTGGCGCCGGTATTCAGCAATTCAAAGCCGTAGGACGCGCCATGATCATCCGTGGTGAATGGTATGAATCCCGCTAGCGTTCCCTCAGTCGCCTTGAGTTGAGAGAATGATGCATCGAATATGATAGGTAACTTGGCCGAGCTGTGGGTAGTACTTATGGCAGTACCCGCAACAGATCCGCCCGTACCGATTTCTGACAGGAAGCCGGCGTTCTCGCTTACCCGGCCGCCAAAAAATAATGCCAACTCGCCCGTGCCCGGCACATAGAATACTCCATCACCGGTTGTCTTTTGCGGGCCGGCACCGGCAGCCTGATTGGTCTTTTCATATCCCGCCGAGGCAAGCACAGCCATGTTCAGCGCATTGGGTATGGCTAAACTTTCGCCTTCCACTCTTCCCTGAGTTGCACCCATCATTGTGAAACCGGCGGACTTGAATGCGCGTCCAAATCCGTTCAGCATGGGAAAATGCTGGAAGTGGCAACCGGAACAGACCATACCAGTTTGACGTGCAAACAAAGGCAACGCCGACACCTTCGTGGAAAATGTCACAGCAGTCATTATGGTTGCCATAAAGAGAATGATATTTTTCATGCATAATTCCCAAAGTGTTTGAAAAAACCATCGATGAGCTTTGCATAGCCACCCGACTGATGGGACTACTGTGATGCATAACAACCACTAAAAAATTTCAACCCCTTATACCGAATTGTATTTAAACATAATCATACCGCAATGATGCATTGTGACAAAAAAGCGCATACAGGTCACGATTTTCCTCAGGGATCCCCCAAAATTGCAACAAGACGGTTATTGGGTTTGGCACGTAAGTAATGTGAGATAAGCGCTCCAAATCGGCGTTCTGATTGCAATGTCAAGTGTCTCTCGGGAAGCGGAACTGGGCTTTGAACCATTTCCCATCTTGGCACTCCAATCGTTCGAGTGCTAAAATATGCCCTGAAGGAGGAAACATTATGGATGCCACTATGCATTTGCCTATACCGTCTGCTGTTGGCAGCTTGGAAGCTTACGTCCAGTCAGTAAACCGCTTCCCGGTTCTGTCGGAGGAAAAAGAACACGCCTTGGCAACGAGATTCAAAACCGAAAACGACCTGGATGCAGCCAGGGAGTTGGTGCTGTCTCACTTGCGCGTGGTGGTCAGCGTGGCGCGGGGTTATGCCGGATATGGGCTGCCGCAAGCCGATCTGATCCAGGAAGGCAACATAGGACTGATGAAAGCGGTGAAGCGCTACGATCCGGAACGCGGCGTGCGCTTGGTATCGTTTGCGCTGCATTGGATACGTGCCGAGATTCACGAATTCATCGTACGCAACTGGCGTTTGGTAAAGATCGCTACTACCAAGTCGCAGCGCAAGCTGTTTTTCAATCTACGCAGTTTGAAGAAAGGATTGGAACCCCTCAAGCCGCAACAAATCAGCGAGATTGCGCATCAACTCAACGTCAGCGAGCGCGATGTGGTGGAAATGGAAACGCGTTTCTCCGGACATGAAGTTGCATTGGAGCCAAGTGGAAACGATGACGAAGAAAGTTTCTCTCCAATCAATTACCTGGCCGATAACGCGGAATATGAGCCATCGCACATTTTGGAAACGGTCGAACGCGAACAACAGCAAACTTCCGGCTTGGCGGATGCCTTGGCGGGTCTGGATGAGCGTAGCCGCCGTATTGTCGAGGCACGCTGGCTGTGCGAAGAAGGAGCAGCTGCGACACTTCATGACTTGGCTGCCGAGTTCAACGTGTCAGCAGAACGTATCCGACAGATCGAACAAAAGGCCATGGACAAGATGCATACGACGCTGGTTCAAACCGCAGCTTAACAATACGGCAAACAAGCAGCATATTCCGCGGCTTGTTTATTTCACGATCTTCAAGTTGGGTTTGTGGGGTACCGGTTTGGATTCACCGTCGCCACCGCTCGGCGGCGGCTGTTGCGTGTCGCCGCCTTGAAACACCAACCCCTGCCCGGTTTCCTTGGCAAATATGCCAATCGCAGCAGCAACCGGCACCATGAGATCGAATGGGACGCCGCCGAACCGTCCGGCGCAGGTGATCATCTCGTTGCCCATCTGCAGATTGTGTACAGCGTCCGGGCTCAGATTCAGGATGATTTCGCCGTCCTTCACGTGAGAACGCGGCACCTCGGTATGCTCATCAACTCGGACGGCAAGATAGGGAGTCAAACCGCTATCCACACACCATTCGTAAATCGCGCGAATCAGGTAAGGGCGGGTGGATAAATCACTCACTTGCGCATTGCTCGCTCGGAGGCGGTCAATGAATCGATAAAACCCTGGCGAGAGAACAAACGCTCTGCATATTTCATCAGCGGAGCCGCCTCCTTGCCCATCTGGATACCATAATGATCAAGTCGCCATAACAACGGCGCGATCGCCACATCCAGCATGGAGAACTCATCTCCCAACAAGAACTTTTGACTGGTCAATATCTGGGCAAGCTGGGTCAGGTTGTCGCGAATGATTGCGCGCGCCTTGTCGGCCGCCTTGGGCAGACCATGTTCTATCACTTCTACCTGACTGTATATCTCTTGTTCGAAACGATGCAAAAACAGCCTTGCGCGGCCACGCATGACGGGGTCGGGCGGCATAAGTTGTGGATGCGGGAAACGCTCATCGATATATTCGTTGATTATGTTGGCTTCGTACAATACCAGATCGCGCTCTACGAGAACGGGTACTTTGCCATATGGATTGATCGCTGCCACGTCTTCGGACTTATTCATCAAATCCACATCGATTATCTCAAAATCCATGCCTTTTTCGAACAGCACAATACGACAGCGGTGGCTGTAGGGATCTGAAGTCCCTGAATACAATCTCATCATAAATACAGGTTACCCTTTAACCAATTGGATGCTTTGCAAGCGCATGCGCACCAGGAAAAAACCGATTGTCGCAACCACACCGCTGACCACTATTACAGCCAGAATCGGATACGTACCCACTCCATTGTTGACACCAGCTATCCAAACATAGCGCTCAAATATCGTGCCGATGATGATACAGGTAGCTACCGCCACAGTCGCTTTGACATTGTGCCGTGTGAACGGGAAAGCAAGTGTGCTAAACGGGACCACTAATTTCAGCACGAACATTCCCCAAAATATAAAGGTGTAATCACCGTCCTGCATACCCACCATACGATCTCTTTCAGGCGGCAGATTGCCGTACCAGATTGTCAGATATTGCGCGAAGAAGGTATAAACCCACAGCAACGTAAATCCGAACAGCATTTGAGCGAGGTAATTATAAACATATGTCTCTACCGGACGCACCAGCCTTTCTCGGCTGTTCAATGCGAAAATCCAGATCACTAGGAACGACAGGAACATGCCGAAATTACTGACGAAATGTTGCATTCCGTAGATCGCACTCTCCCAGGTAGGCAGCAGGGTCATCTCGAAATCCCACGCGACCATCGTGCCATACAGCACGTAAACATAGGGTACCCAGCAAGCTATCGTGTGAAAACGTGCCGCGTCTTCCGGGCTGCGCTCGCTAACGGCTTGGCGTTGAATGAACACCCAGTGAATCGCCATCACCGCCAGCATTCCGAGCACTTCGCGCGCCACCAGGAACGTATAATTATGCCACGCGGGGATGTGATGCGCATGTTCTCCGGTTTCTTTCAGCCACGGGAAAGTCGACTCGCCGTTAACCAATAACACCACCAGCAACACGAACGCCAGCGGAAACAAGGCAAACAGGGAGCTTGCCAATAGTCGGATCTCATATCTCCAGCGCGCACCCACCAGATGCAACACCGCGCACAATGTCACACCGCCCAGAGCCAGATACAACACCACCAGAAAATTCACGGTCACAACCGACCAATTGCTATATGAAAACATTTTGACCGTCTCCTATTTTTTCTTCTGTGCGGCGGCAGTTGCAACGGGTATTCCCCTTTTTTGCAGCACAGCGCGGATGTAATTTACCACTTCCCAACGTTCGGTAGGACTCAAATCAATGGCATATATAGGCATCACCGCGCCACCGAAGGTCATCATGCCGAATATGTAACCATCAGGATAATCCGGGGAATTCCACGGATGCAAATCATTGCTCGAGGTCAGATTCCATGGTTGCAGGATTAGTTTTTGCCCCACATATCCATCGCCGGTGCCGGATTTGCCGTGACAGGGAACGCAATAGATCGAGAACAGACGGTGCCCCATATCGACCGTCCTTGCATTAACCGGAACAGGATTGACCAGCTTGAACGCAGCGTCCTTATCCTTGACTTCTATCGAAGAAGTAGGAGTACCCGCAACAGGCACCGAGCGTTTCGGAAATGGTTCCATGCCCGGGTTTGCCGGATCAACACTTTCCTGGGGTTTGATACTGATCTGGTTACCCTGGTCCGTAGACCACGGCCATGCATGTGCGAATGTGGGTGCAATCAACAATACGATCGCCAAGTATAACTTTTTCATTTCCCCGCCTCTTCCTGGATTTCCAAAGCCTGGTGTTTAGTGAAAATTGACTTTAAGGTGCTGCTGCCGGCCTCATCCGCCTGTACCAAAATGCCAATCTGGTCTTCGGATACCTTGGCGCTATACAACGGCGAACGCCTGGCGGGCAAACCCGCGCAGACCAGGAAGCCGAGCACGGAAATATATACACCGCCCAAAATGAACATTTCGTAGGTCAGCACGAAATTGGGAGGGAACGGTACGATAGGCTTGCCGCCCTTCAGTTGCGCAAAGAAGTTCCCCTGCGAAGCCGAGATCAACAGGAACGCCAATGAACCGCCCAACAGAGCGCCGGCCAGCGTGAACCACTGCACGCGGACAGGCTTTTCGCCCAAAAACGCCTCGCATTCCGGATGCTCGATCGGCGATTTTATAATCATGTCCTTGTTTGAATCGAAACCCTTGAGGCTGATGTCGCGCAACTCCCTGACCACCGCCTCGGCTTCGTCAAAATTGTTGAACAACGCGAGTAAATGACGTTTACTCATTTAGTGTGCCCCCTTCCCGGCTGCGGCCAATTTTCCGGTTGCTTCCTGCCTTTTAGTTTCCAGGCTGCGGTGATAAACCATTTCCTTCACCTCATACATGGATACCGACGGGAATACCTTGCAGAAGATCATGAACAGCATGGTAAACCAGCCGAAGCTGCCGAACACGATGCCCCATTGCACCAGGCTGGGCCACTGGTCGTGATCCCAGGTCCAGGGGTAATATCCATCAGCGAAAGTCGGCGCGACGATCATCCAGCGCTCCAGCCACATGCCCAGGTTGAGCAGCAGCGAAACTGCGAACAACACCGGGATGTGGGTCTGAAAACGCCTGAAAAACATGATGAACGGAACGACCGAACCGCAGACGTTCATCGTCCACCAGAACGGCGCGTAAGTGCCTGTGGCTTTCGCAATCAACACATGCTTGGCGGCCTCGTCGTGCCCATACCACACCGAGGCGTATTCGATCAGGTTCAGATATGTCCACACCATCGCGATCGCAAATGTCAATCGCACGATCTTCTTCAGGATCGACAAGGTCATGTATTCTTCGAATTTGAACACGTAGCGAAGGATGACGAACAGTGTGATGATCGCGGCACATCCGGAATACAACGCACCGGCCACGAAGTACGGCGGAAACGAGGTGATATGCCAGCCCGGTTGTTGCGACATCGCAAAGTCGGATGCCACGATGGAGTGCACCGACACGGCCAGCGGGATCAGGAAGCAGGCGATGGTCAGATAGGTCATGCGGAAATTGCGCCACTGGCGATCCGTTCCTTCCCAGCCCAATGCCAATGCCGTGTACAGCTTCTTGCGCCAGCCCGGATGCATATTGTCGCGGCAGATGGCCAGATCGGGGATCATCCCCACGTACAGGAACAGGATCGACGAACTCAGGTAGGTGAAGATCGCCATCGCGTCCCACAGCAGCGGAGACTGAAAGTTCGGCCAGACCTGACGCATGTTCGGATATGGCAGCGCAAAGTAAATCTGCCACAGGCGGCCCAGGTGCACCGCCACGAACAAGCCGGCCGTCATCAGCGAGAACGTGGTCATCGCTTCGGCAAAGCGATAGATCGGCTTGCGCCAGTCGGCATGTATGATATGCAGAATCGCCGACAGCAAGGTGCCCGAGTGGCTCATGCCGATCCAGAAGATGAACGAGGCGATGTACAGTCCCCACATGTGCGGATTGTCAAAATTCCCCACGCCCAGACCTGTCATGTACTGGTACACCTCGCAGCCCACGGCCACGCCAACCGCGGCGATCGCGATAAACAAAATTACCCAATACAGCGGCCTGGGATTTTCCAAACTCTTGAGCACATCTTTATTGATCTGCGCCCAAGCGATGTCTTCGCGGATATCTTTCATCGTTTATTTCCTAAAGAAGATACAGTGATC
>CAVSAB010000002.1:0-142210 GCA_963725835.1 uncultured beta proteobacterium
CGATCGCCGGGCGGCCGAGCTGCGCGATCACGTTCGCCATCGTGAAGGTCTTGCCCGAGCCGGTCACCCCGAGCAGCGTCTGGAACGACAGGCCATCGCGTATGCCCTCGACCAGCTTCGCGATCGCCTCGGGCTGGTCGCCCGCGGGCTCGAACGGCTGGTGCAGGATGTAGGGACTGTTCGGGAAGGTGATGGTTTTCATGGTCAGCCGGGCATTTTACCGGTAATCCCATGGCAATGTTCGCCATGCCGACATTGAGTAGACTGTCGCCATGAACCAATCCTTCGATCCCGGCGACCGCACCTACTACGTCAGCGACGAACGCCTGCGCGCCTTTCGGCAGCTCACGCCGGAACAACGGTTGCGCTGGGTGGAAGAACTGGCGGCTTTTTTGAGAATGGCGAAGGTTGCGCGAGAGAGTCAGCAAAAAATCCCGAAGCAAAGTTGATACGCTGCGCGTAATTTCCCTATAGCCACGCAGCCCCTCTTACGCCGCTGGAATCGCCGTGGCGGTGCTTCACCAGTCTGGTATCCACCCGGTCCGAGAACACCCAGTTGCCCCACAGTGCGGGCACGTTCACATACAGCCGTTCGATGTTGGACATGCCGCCGCCCAGCACGATGACGTCCGGGTCGAGGATGTTGATGACGTGCGCGAGCGAACGCGCGAGGCGTTGCTCGTAGCGTTGCAGACTGTGTTCACAGGCCTCATCGCCCTGCTCCGCGCGCGCCACGATCTCTCCCGAACTCAGCGATTCGCCGGTCTCGCGGCTATGCAGTTGCGTCATGCCCGGCCCGGAGAGGAAGGTCTCGATGCAGCCTTGCTTGCCGCAATAGCACTGCGGGCCGGGGAGTTCGTGCGCCTCGGGCCAGGGCAGCGGGTTATGGCCCCATTCGCCGGCGATGCCATTCGGGCCGGTGAGGATGTGGCCGTTGACCACGATGCCCGCGCCGACGCCGGTGCCGAGGATCACGCCGAACACCACGGCTGCGCCCGCCGCCGCGCCATCCGTCGCCTCCGAGAGCGCGAAGCAGTTGGCGTCGTTGCTGATCTTGATGTTGCGTTGCAGCAGGGCTTCGAGGTCCTGCAGGATGGGCTGGCCGTTGAGGTGCACCGAGTTGGAATTCTTGAGGCGGCCGGTCGCGCGGGAGAGCGCGCCGGGCGTGCCGATGCCGATCGATCCGCGCTGCCCGAGCTCCGCTTCGGCATCGCGCACCAGTTGGGCGATGGCCTGCAGGGTCTCGTAGTAATTGCCCTGCGGCGTGGGTACGCGGCGGCGCAGCAGTTCCCTGCCGTCATCATCAAGCGCAATGATCTCGATCTTGGTGCCGCCGAGGTCTATCGCCGAGCCTCATGGCTTTTCTCCTGCTCCCGGACCTGCAGCCAGAAAGTCACCGGGCCGTCGTTGACCAGGCTCACTTTCATGTCCGCGCCGAATACGCCTGCCGCAACTTTGGCATGGCGCTCGCGCGCCTTTGCCACGAAGTATTCAAACAGCGCTGCGCCCAGCTCCGGCGCGGCAGCGGACGAGAAGCTGGGACGCGTGCCCTTGCGGGTATCGGCGGCCAGCGTGAATTGCGGCACCAGCAGCAGTTCGCCGGCTATGTCGGTGAGCGACAGATTCATCTTGCCGGATTCGTCGGGGAAGACGCGGTAGCCAAGGATGCGTTCCAGCAGGCGCTGCGCGCTTGCATGGGTGTCATGCTTCTCGACGCCGACCAGCACCAGCAGGCCGCGCCCGATCTGTCCGGTGATGCGGCCCTCCACCTTCACACACGCCTCGCTGACGCGTTGTATCAATCCGATCATGTTGTTCAGCTTTCCATCAGGGTGCCTTCGTCCAGACCTAGCCCGCCGGTTCGAACGGCTGGTGCAGGATGCAGGGGCTGTTGGGAAAGGTGTTGATGTTCATGTGAGCTGTATATTGTACGGGCAAAGATTGAATTGCCAAAAAGCAAAGTTCGCGGCAGGATGTGAACATATGCATATACGCTTTAATCAGTTTCGCTCTGCCCGTCTCCCCAGTCAGGAGTCACACCTTGCCTGAACAAACTGCCTTGCACACATTGCTGCTCGATTCGCTCGATGACCAAATCGCGGTGATCGACCGCGAAGGCAACATCGTCTATGTCAATCGCGCCTGGAAGATCTTCGGGATCGAAAACGGGCTGGCTTCCGAGTCCTGCGGGAAAGGCAGCAACTATCTGAAAGTCTGCAGCGCCTCCGGTTCCAGCGGCGACAGTCTTGCCGGGGAAGCAGAGCAAGGCCTGCGGGATGTATTGAGCGGCAAGCGCGCGTCATTCTATTTTGAGTATCCCTGCCACAGCCCCACGGAGAAACGCTGGTTCATGATGCGCGCCACTCCGTTGCAGGGCGATACGGAAAACCTGTTTGTGATTTCTCACCACAACATCACCCAGCGCAAGCAGGCCGAGGAACAGGTCGAATACCTGTCGCTGCATGACCCGCTCACCGGGCTGGCCAATCGCCGTCATTTCAACCAGTTTTTGAGCAACGAATGGCGGCGCAACATACGCAACCGGTCGCCGCTCAGTTTTGTCATGTTCGATCTCGATCATTTCAAGGATTACAACGATGAACTGGGGCATCTTGCCGGGGATCAATGCCTGGTCAAAGTGGCACAGGCCCTTAGGGCGATCTCCGGCAGGCCTGGCGACCTCGCAGTCCGCTACGGCGGGGAAGAGTTCGGTTTGCTTCTGGGGAATACCAGCGTTGCGGACACGATCAAAGTAGCTGAGGCAGTAAGACAGGAAATCTACGAACTCGACATGCGTTATCGCGGAAAAAGGCGGATCACCGTCAGTGCGGGTGTGGCCTCTGCGATCCCAGACAATGAACATGCGGAAATATCTCTGATCCAGGAAGCGGACAAAGAACTGTATCGTGCGAAACAGAATGGACGGAATCAGATAGCCTATGCACAGCCGTGATGACGGAATGAAAGGATATGTTGCGCGGCGGCCCGATTCATCTGCCGAAGCACTGGCAGATCGGCAAAATCTGCTGGATATTTTCAACGCCGCGCTGGCGGCGGCCGACCCTTACAACGCGGTGCTCAACGCGGCCAGCGTCGAGCACGATCAATTGAAGATCAGCGGTGCGAGGTACGATCTCGCATCATTCTCGCGCATCATCGTGGTCGGCGCGGGCAAGGCCACGGCGCGCATGGCATTGGCGGTCGAGTCGCTGCTCGGCGACAGGATCGCGGCGGGGCTGATCGTCGTCAAGGATGGACATACCGCGCCGCTGGACATCATCGAGCAGGTGGAAGCCTCGCACCCGGTTCCGAACGAGGCGGGCATCATGGGCGCGCGGCGCATCCTGAATATGGCGCGCGCCGCCGATGAAAAGACGCTGGTGATCGGCCTGATCTCGGGCGGCGCTTCCGCGCTGCTGATATCGCCGGTCGAAAGCGTGACGCTGCAGGACAAGCAGGAAACGACCCGTCTGTTGCTGAATGCCGGCGCGGATATTTTCGAACTGAACGCGGTGCGCAAGCATCTGTCGACGGTGAAAGGCGGCGGGCTGGCGCGAGCGGTGTTCCCCGCGCAGCTGGTGACGCTGATCGTATCCGACGTGATCGGCGACCCGCTCGACGTCATCGCATCGGGACCGACCTCGCCGGACAACTCGACCTTCGCGGAAGCGTGGGCAGTGATCGAAAAATTCGGCTTGCAGAAACAATTGCCGCCGCGCGTTGCAGACTATCTGAAAAACGGCATCGCCGGAAAAGCACCGGAGACTGTGAAGGCAAACGATGCCTGCCTGGCGAAGACTCGCAACGTGATCGTCGCCAGTATCCGCCAGGCGCTCGCCGCAGCGGAGCAAAGATCCGCGCAACTCGGATTCTCGCCGAAGATGATTTCCGATACACTGCAAGGCGAGGCCGGCGATGCGGCGCGATTTCTCGCGCAGACCGCGCGCAGCGAACTGGCATCGATGCAGGCGAACGAACGGCGTTGCCTGCTGTGCGGCGGCGAGACCACCGTCACGGTGCGCGGCAGCGGCAAGGGCGGCCGGAACCAGGAACTCGCGCTGGCCTTTGCTTTGGAAATTGAAGGCTGGGCCATGGCTATCGATGGCTTGCCCGGGGTGTCCATGCTGTCGGCAGGCACAGACGGCAGCGACGGCCCGACCGATGCCGCGGGCGCGATGGTCGACGGCGACACGGTATCAAAAGCGAAGGAGCTCGGGATAGATCCGCTCAGCTATCTGGCGAACAATGATTCCTATTCATTCTTCCAGCGGTTCGATGGTACATCAGGCACTCGCAGCCACTTCAAGACGGGACCGACCGGCACCAACGTGATGGATATACAGATCGTGCTATTGAACAAGGCGTAGCGGCCGGCAACACGACACGGCCAAACATCTCCTTCAGATTCACTCTATTCCGCGGCGCGGGTATAATTCGCGCCATCATTCATACCCGAAGGAAATATCTTGGAACTCTCCAGACGCGTACAGGCCATCAAGCCCTCCCCCACCCTCGCCGTCACCGCACGCGCGGCGAAACTCAAAGCCGAAGGCAAGGACATCATCGGCCTGGGCGCGGGCGAGCCGGATTTCGACACGCCGCAGCACATCAAGGATGCGGCGATCGCGGCGATCAACAAGGGCTTCACCAAGTACACCGCGGTGGGAGGCACGCCTACACTGAAAGCTGCGGTAATCGCGAAGTTCAAGCGCGACAACGGGCTGGATTACACCGCGAAACAGATCCTGGTCTCGTGCGGCGGCAAGCAGAGCTTCTTCAATCTGGCGCTCGCGGTGATCAATGCCGGCGACGAGGTGATCATTCCCGCGCCATACTGGGTTTCATACCCGGATATCGTGCTGATCGCGGAAGGCAAGCCGGTGATCGTCGAGGCGGGCATAGATCAGGGCTTCAAGATGACGCCCGCGCAACTGGAAGCGGCGATCACGCCAAAAACGAAAATGCTGGTGATCAACAGCCCCAGCAATCCGTCCGGCGCGGTGTATACGCTGCAGGAACTGCAGGCGCTCGGCGCGGTGCTGCGCAAGCATCCGAACATACTGATATCGACCGACGATATGTACGAGCATATCGCGCTGACCGACGCGAAGTTCGCCAACATCCTGAATGCCTGCCCCGACCTGTATCCGCGCACCATGGTGCTGAACGGCGTCTCCAAGGCCTATGCGATGACCGGCTGGCGCATCGGCTATGCCGGCGGGCCGGAGAACATCATCACCGCGATGGAGAACGTGCAGTCGCAAAGCACATCGAACCCGACTTCGATCTCGCAGGTGGCCGCAGAGGCGGCGCTGAACGGCGATCAGGGCTGCATCGCGCCGATGCTGAAGGCGTTCCGCGAGCGGCATAAATTCGTGGTGGATGCGCTGAACAGGATCCCGGGCGTGAAGTGCCTCATGGCGGGCGGCGCGTTCTACGCATTTCCCGATGCGAGCGGCGCCATCGCCAGCTTGCACAAGAAAGGCGTCATCAAGGAAGCCAATGACATCGCCTTGTCGGAATATCTGCTGGCGGAAGCCGGCGTCGCGGTGGTGCCCGGCTCGGCATTCGGCAGCGAGGGCTACATCCGGTTGTCCTTCGCCACCTCTATGGAAAACCTGAAGAAAGCGCTGGAGCGGATGGCGAAAGCGCTGTCGTAAGGTTTCGGCGCAGGCTAACGTTTACGTTATGCCGGAGCCAAAACTACTTTAATGCTGGAGCGCATTGCAAAAGCGCTCGCTTGAGGTTTCGGCGGAGGCTAACGTTCACGTTATGCCGGAGCCACAACCACTCAGCGCTGGAGCGCATGGCGAAAGCGCTATCGTAAGGGTGCGGATGAACCCGGTTCCAATCCCGGCTCAGGGAGCGTAAATCAGCGTCGGGCTGTCGGTCGTGCCGCCCATTTTCAGGGCAACGGGCGCGACCGCGTCCTGTATCGACAATTTGACATTCATCTTCCCGGACAACTGTTGCTTGGTCACCTCGAATGCGGCAGTTGCATCCATCACACCGGCATCCACTTTCACCTGGCTGAAATGAAAGGTTTCGCCGGCAAATGATATATTGCCGGTAAGCGCGTCGAATCGTGTCCTGCCGCCCGGCAGGTGTTCCTTGCTGCGCATACGCGCGGTTTCGACGATGTCCATGCCGCTGATCAAGCCGTCTGTGGACTTGAAGCTGCCATCCAGCGATGCGGAATCGGTGAGGCCGGCCAGATTCATCGAGGACATCTTGAAGCGCGCGTCCCCATCGACTTTGCAATCCAGTAACTTGTTTATGTTATTAATGACGAGCGCTTTTGCATTCAGCGCTCCCTGGACCATCCAGCCTGAACGCCAATTGATGGTCGCATGCCCCTGCAAGGTGCCGTCCACGATCCTGGCATCGAAATGCTTGATGAGCAGCCCGTCGCCGCTTAACTCTCCTTTTGCAACCAGTTCATCGAACGACCAGTTGGGCAGCAGCGGCAGGGCGCTGTTGTGTATCGTGATCGTGGTTTGGAATCTATTCAACGGGGATGCATTCAATACCATCGAATATTTTCCGCCATCCGAGTGCAGATCGGCCTTGGTGAATTTTCCGGTGGGATCGAAATCAAGTTCTCCATCCACACCGGTCAATTGGAATGCGTCCGCATCAATCGTGCCCTGGTTGATCACCATGCGGCTGACCGGATATTGATCCTGACTGGCCAGTTGTTGCAGCCAGCCGGCAACATTCGTCACCCAGGGGCCCCTGACTTTTACGCCATGGAATTCAACGCTGCTGATCGGTTTTTCATCGATGAACAGTCCCATCAGATCAAAGTTGATCTGCGCATCCACTGCCTGAAATTGTTTCGCATCGCCAATATAAATCTCGCCCAGGTCCAGGCGCGGCAACGGCAATATACGTCCGGACAAATTTCCGAGGTGGACCGGCTGGCGCAATCTTGCCGAGAGCAGCTGCTGGACTTTGGGCATATAGTCACGCATCGGCAATACAAAGGGGATGATGTATAACGCGATAGCCAGCAGGACCAGCAGGGAAAAGCCAAGCTTGAACACAAATCCCACCAGCTTGCCCCACGCGAACGGTTCGCGTCTCACCCGCGCTGCGCGGACCGGTCTTTCTACTTTTCTTTCGGCAGGTGTATATTCGGCCTGATAAACAGCCCTGTCTGCTTTGGCCCTGGCAGTTTCTTGCGCCCGCTGTTCGGCTTCGGCCCAAACCTTGGCCTGGGCCTCGGCAATTTCCCTGGCTTGCGCATCGGCAGCTTCCTTCGCCTTTGCTTCGGCTATCTCTTTGGCCCGCTCTTCCGCTGCGATGCGCTCCTGTTCTTCGCGCTGTTTTTGTTCCAGTCCCTGCCTGATCCTGGCAGCTTCGCTCGCAGCACCGTGTTCCTGTGCCGGTTGTCCGGGCTTGCGCGGCTCGGCCAGATTTTGCGGTTCTTCGAGCTGGAAATGATCGAAAGCAAACCCAGCCGCTCCGGACGCGGGAGATTCTTCTATCGCCTTTGCCTGCCGGGCGGCAGCTTCTCTTGCCTCGACAGCTCTTGCAGCGGCTTCCCTGGCAGCAGCTTCCCGCTCCTGCCTGGCCAACAGTTCGGCAGCTTGCCGCGCAATGGCGGCCTCTTCCCCGGCTTTGATGCGGGCTATCTCTTTGGCTTCAGATTCCAGTCGCGCCTTAACTTCAGCCTCCAGACGTGCTTTTGCTTCAGCCTCCAGACGTGCTTTTGCTTCAGCCTCCAGCCGCGCTTTTACCTCAGCCTCTATGCGTGCTTTTGCTTCAGCCTCCAGCCTGGCCTTGGCTTCCTGCTCCGCCTTGAGCTTGGCCATTTCCATCTCGATCAGTATCTGCGCGGCTTCCTGCTCTGCTTTTATGCGCGCTGCCTCGGCCCGTTCCCGCTCCTTGGCCGCAGCTTCAAGACGCTGCCTGGATTCTTGCTCGATCTTCGATCGGGCAGCGTCGAGTTCTTCGCGTTCTTTTTTTACTCTATCCGCCAACACGCGTGCAGCTTCGGAGGCCAGCCGTTGCTCACTGATCGCAGCCTCAAGAAGCTGATCAGATGCTTGCCCGGTTTCCGGCTTGTAGGTCTCGGTCCCTGCGGGCACTTTTCCGGCAAGCGGTTCCGAAAGCAAACGCTTTGCTTCGGCTGCCTGTTGCTGTTCCCTGATCGCATCCTCAAGCAGCTGGTTGGGATCCTTTCCAGAACCCGACTGGGCAGCCTTGGCTTGTTCGCGCATCCTCCTGGCTTCCTGCTCGGCTTTTAACCGTGCGGCTTCCACCTGCTCTTTGGCATGACGCAATTTCTCTTCGCGTATCCTGGCTGCTTCTTGCTCCGCTTTACGGTTTTTTTCCTCTGCTTCTTTTCGCGCACTGATATCCTCGGCCTTGTACTTTTCGGCTTCCCACCTTTGCCTGGCTTTTTCATCTGTCTGATCGATCAGGCTTTTGGTGTTTGCCGGCACGATCACGGGTTTTTCAGGGGGTGTCACAGGAAAGCCGGTCAAAAAATCCAATTCACCGGCATCTTCGCCAGCCGGCTCTTGTTTGGGCGGCTTGGCCGTCTTGGCGGGAACAGACATTTTAGGTACGGCGAACTTGGGGGTTTTGCCGACCTTGTCTTTATCCAGGATGTAGCCGGTCTTTTCCAGTTCCTCGAACGTCTCGCCGAGACTGGCGCGCATGCTGGGCGCGGCGCGCTTGCTGATCTCGCTGAAGGTCGACGTGCCATCCACCATCAACAAGGCGCGTTTAAGGGAGTCTGGAAGATGCGATGTCTTGCCGTGCATCTCGCCTTCACCCTTGCTGGTTTTGACAAAAATCGTTTTAACGTCCATAACCTATTCTAGCTGATAGTGTGCTGGAAATACGATTGTAAAGCGTTTCTTTAACGCAATCCGGGAGAAAGCCGGCCTTATTTGCAATTATTCATCGCTCCAGACCGGCATCGTTCAAATTCCCATCCGATTTTAATTTACGATTCCGCAATAGCCCATATTTTCAGTTAAGCATAAGTGATGGTTTTATCAGGTTTTCAGCGGGCCGTTTCAACCTTCGGCGGAATCGAATAATCCACAGTCAAACCCGGTTTGGCAATGCGCGCCAAGAAGGTTCCATATAATGCGATATGGCTGATTGAGGTTGACCGAGCAAGCCAAAATCACTATCATGCGCACCTTCGACACGTTACCGACGGAAGTCGGCCGTTTGCGGGATAACCAGCCACTTGCCAGCTTGCTGGCTTAGTGGAATGGCTAGTTGTTGCATCAGAAAGTGCGAAGCGTCCACTCCCGCACCCGTCGGCTAAGCCGCACCGTGTCGTGGCCGCACCTCTTCATTCCCTGATAGCTCAGTCGGTAGAGCGACGGACTGTTAATCCGCAGGTCCCTGGTTCGAGTCCAGGTCGGGGAGCCAGATCTACAAGCCGTATATGTTCTGCGGGTTTATTTTTCCCTGTTGCTCCCGGGTACAAATCACAGTTAGGCTGACTATTTGACACATCGGAATATCCTGATAGACATCAGGTGTTTCAAGCTGGTGCCCTTTGGGACATTGATGGAAAATGCAATGCAATTCTTAATCATTCCGGTCGGGATGGCATCGAAATAATGCAAGCAATCATTTTCCCCGCCGGGTGATTTCATATTGCAAAGTTAACCAAGATGGATATCAGGACGAATTTGGTTTGGCGTTTGTTGCTGGTTGTGGCGGAAGTCACAATCATCACCTATCTGGATTTCAGCCTTGCCAATACATATTATTCGCTGGACGTGATGTATTGTCTGCCGGTCATTCAAGCCGCCCGTTTAGGCTCCATCCGTGCGATGCGCCGCTCCGACACCCAGACATCCACATTTGTGGGTATCTTTACTGCCGTTGCATGGAGTTGCACTGAAGCGGCAATCATCTGGCCGGCCTATCCGATGGGCGCGTTTGCGATGAACGTCTTTACCCGCAGCGTCACGTTCACGGTTCTGGGACGCGTGGTAGCCAGACTCTGGAAGGAAAGGGAATATTCCCGCAAGGACACGCTGACGAGTCTGGCCAACCGCCTGGAATTCATCGAAAGATTCGAAACCGAACAATTGCGCAGCGAACGTTCCGGAAGCCCTTATTCCCTGCTGTTTATCGACATAGACCAGTTCAAGTTGCTGAATGACAACCACGGCCATCATGTCGGGGATGAGGCGCTGAAAGCCGTGTCCCGGATCCTGACGAGCAATTCCAGAAATGTGGATACTGCCGCGCGTCTGGGCGGGGATGAGTTCGTGCTATTGTTCCCGGAAACCGATGCATATGTCTGCGGAATCCTGGTAAACAGGATCAAGTCGGTTTCCGGGAAGAAATTCAAATCCGAAGGTTGGGCAATATCGCTATCTATCGGTCATATTACGTCCGTCGGCAGGGACAAGAGTGTCGAGGAAGCATTGCATGAGGCCGATGAAAACATGTATCTGATGAAGAAAGCAGGCAACCAGTAGCCATGCAATATGCGGGTATGGATACAGCCGCACACATCGCCCGCTGTTCATATATCCTGCTGCCGAATATCCCGCGCCGGCTTGATCTGTGTTGATCCAGAACACGGAACCAGGTATCCCGCCCGATACACTCCCACAGCTGGCGCAAACAAAAACGGCATCTGATCTTGCGATCGGATGCCGCGGTGACAGAAATAAGCGGAATACTAGGGCATCACGGTATCGATCACCACTTTCAAGCCCTTGGCGCCGGGTTTGATGGTACCCGTCAATCCCTGCAGATCACCGGATTGCGCCATCGGCGTTCCGGATTTTGACACGCGGGCCACAACCACGATCTGGTCGAAACCGGACAGTTTCAATTGCGGCTGCATCGCCATGCTGTCGTCAAGCGTGAATTTCAACGGCAGATCCTTTACCTGTTTGCGCAACACGGCCAATGGCATCTTCGGGCCCTGTGCAGCGCGCGCGAGGACGAAAACGGTATCGGTCGGAGCAACTTTGCCCGCCAATGCCGGACTCAGCGAAACTTTTCCGGTGATCGCGGCGGCGGAATTTGCAGCAGGTTTTTCAGCCGCTTTGCCCGCCGTCAGCTGCGCAAGTTTGGCTTTGCCTCCCGGTTCGGCGGCAAGCAGCAAGCTTGCCTGCTTGAGACCGCCACGATAAACCTCGACATCGGGAGAACCCGGCTCCAGCTGGTCGATCAGCGTTTGCCAGCGGGTGATCGCGGTGGCGTAGTCCTTGCGCTCCATCGCAGCGGAGCCGGACAGTGCGAGCGCGGTAATGTTGTTGGGGTCCAGCTCCAATGCCTTGGCTATCATTTTGGTGACCTCTTCGTTCTGAAGAGTCTGGCCATGCGCCATTGCATACACATCGGCATAATTTGCCCAGAGTTGGGGCTCGTTCGGCACCATCTTGACCAGATGATCATATGCCGCGGCGGCATCCGAATAACGCTTTAATTCGGTGTAGGTACGCGCCAGCATCCACCAGTCGTTCGGATCCTTGGAAAGGCGCTTCACTTTCTTTTCCAGAGCTTGCAGCGCTTCGTCGGAATGGACGACGCCGGAAGCGTCCGCCACGATCGCTTCCTGCGGATACAGGGCATCGGTATTTCCCACCACCAGATAAAGCACAACAGTGAATATCGGCAGCGCTACCGCCAATGCGATAGCCAGCGTCCTGGCAGGATTGCGCGGCGGTCTTGTCGGGGGCTGTTCGGTGATCTTGACTTCTTCGATCAGGCGGATTTGCAGCTCCTTGTTGCCCTGCTCATAAGCTTCCCGGGTCAGCAAGCCGTCGCGCAGATCCTCCTCAAGCTCTGTCGCCTGGTCGCGGAGCAACTCCAGATTCGCCTCGTCTCTCTGTATCTCGCTGGCGGATGGGGCTTTGCGCCACAACGGCAAAGCGACAAAAAGCGCTGCGAGCAGCAATAACGCTGCGCAAAGTATCCAGAATAAAATCATGTTTGGGCGTCTTTCGGAATGTTAAGCAAGGCTGCGGCGCGTTGCGCCTGTTCCGCAGACAGTTGAGCTTCGGGGATCGCATTTTTACGTTTGCGCATTTGGATCACCAGCCCGATCAGGCCGATCAGCAACAACGCAAACGGGCCGTACCAGAGCAGTATCGTGTAGCTCTTCATCGGCGGGTCGAACAGCACGAAATCGCCATATTTCGAAACCAGGAAATCGATGATTTCCTTGTCGCTCATGCCCTGCTGCATTTTTTCGCGCACTTCCTGGCGCAGATCCTTGGCAAGATCAGAGCGCGAACTGGCGAGCGACTCGTTCTGGCATACCAGGCAGCGCAGATTTTCCGCCAATTTGACCATGCGCTGTTCCAGAACCGGGTCGTCTGCCAGGTCTTTTGCCTCGCCGGCGTACGAAAAGGTGGGCAACAATGAGATCAGTATTATCAATAGATATTTCATTTCGCTTGCAACTCCGCTATCAAGGGAAGGATTTTGTTCTGCAGGTTTTCGTGGGTGATCGCGCCGATCTGCTTGTAGCGGATCACCCCCTGCTTGTCGATGACATAGGTTTCAGGGACGCCATACACGCCGTAATCGATCCCGACACGACCGTCGGCATCCGTGGCAACCAGGGTGTAAGGGTTGCCGCCATTGCGCAGCCACGCTTCTCCATCCGCGTTCTTGTCCTTGTAATCCAGGCCATAGACGGGAACGATGTTCTTGCGTGACAGCGACATCAGAACCGGGTGCTCTTCCCTGCATGAAACACACCAGGATGCCCAGACGTTGAGCATCCAGACTTGTCCCTTCATGTCCTGGGACGAGAATGTCTTGGAAGGGTCGTGCAACTGCGGCAGTGTGAATGCCGGAGCCGGCTTGTTGATCAGCGGCGAAGGCACTTCGTGCGGATTCAACCCAAGGCCGACATACAGAAAGATCGCCAGAATCACGAATACCACAAACGGCCAGAAACGCATCATGATGCCTTGCCCCCGGTCGCCATGGCACCGCCGGCGGGCAAATTGCCTTCACTTGCCAGTTGCGCTTTTCTGCTGTGAACACGATAGCGCCTGTCGCTGATTGCCATCACCCCTCCCGATGCCATCAACAGACAACCCAGCCAGATCCAGACCACGAAAGGCTTGTAATACACGCGCACCGCCCATGCGCCGTTCGAGTCTGCAAGCGGCTCGCCCATGGAGACGTACAGATCGCGGAACAGGGTCTTGTCGATGGCGGCTTCCGTCATCGGCATACCGGACGCGTTGTAGATGCGCTTTTGCGGATGCAGCACATTGACCGGCTTGCCATCCCTGGTGACCGTGAATTGTCCCTGCGTCGCCATATAGTTCGGGCCCTGGACCGGCTGCACGCCGTCAAAACGGAATTCATAGCCTCCCGCATTCACCGTATCGCCGACGTTCATGCGCACGTCACGTTCGGTAGCATAGCCCTTCACCACAGTCACCCCGATGATGAATACCGCCACGCCGAGATGCGCCAATTGCATGCCGTAGTAGCTCAAACTCTGATTGCGCACGCGCTGCAGGAAGGATCCCTGCCCGCCCCAGCGTTGCATCAGGCTGACCACCAGCGACGCAATCACCCAGAACGACAGCAACAGACCGAAAGCGATCATCGGTGTCCAGTGGTGGAAGATGAATGGCAGCAGCACCGCGAAAATGGCTGCAGCCACGAAGCCCCAGCGCACGCGCTTGACCAGTTCAGGTACGCTGGACTGTTTCCAGCGTGCCAATGCACCCAACCCCATCATCAACACCGCCAGCGCCATCAGCGGAACGAACACCGCCTCGAAATAGGGCGGGCCCACCGAGAGTTTGCCCAGGCCCAGCGCATCCATGAACAGCGGGTAAAGGGTGCCGATGAATACTGAAGCAGCTGCGACAGAAAGCAATACGTTATTCGACAGCAGCATCGATTCGCGGGAAATCATGTCGAACTTGCCGCCCAGCCCGATCCTGGGAGCGCGCCATGCGAACAACAACAGCGACGAGCCGATCACGATCGCGAGGAATGCCAGAATGAACACGCCGCGCTTGGGATCGGTAGCGAACGAGTGTACCGAAGTCAGCACACCGGAACGCACCATGAAGGTCCCCAGCAGGCTGAGGGAGAATGCGGCGATCGCCAGCAGCACCGTCCAGCTCTTGAACGCGCCGCGTTTTTCGGTGACAGCCAGCGAATGGATCAGCGCCGTGCCCACCAGCCAGGGCATGAAAGAGGCGTTTTCTACCGGATCCCAGAACCACCAGCCGCCCCAGCCGAGTTCATAATAGGCCCACCAGCTGCCCAGCATCACGCCGCAGGTCAGGAAGGTCCAGGCCACGGTGGTCCAGGGACGCGACCAGCGCGCCCAGGTTGCATCCAGCTTCCCTCCCAGCAGCGCGGCGATGGCGAACGCGAACGCGACCGAGAACCCCACATAACCCATGTACAGCATCGGCGGATGGATCACCAGACCCGGATCCTGCAGCAATGGATTCAATTCCTGGCCATCGGCCGCGGCAGGCAACAGGCGATCGAACGGATTCGAGGTGAGCAGCATGAACAATATGAAACCCACCGCGATCAATCCCATCACGCCCAGTACGCGCGCGACCATCTCTTCCGGCAAGTGCCTGCTGAATGTGGCGACGGCCGCGGTCCAAACCGACAATATGGTCACCCACAGCAGCAGCGAGCCTTCGTGACCGCCCCAAATCGCGGCGAACCGGTAATGCAGCGGCAATTGCGAATTGGAGTGCTCGGCGACGTACAGCACGGAAAAATCATTGTGCAGAAATGCATTGGCAAGGGTAGCGAACGCCAGCACGATGAACACGAATTGCCCGAACGCCAAGGGGCGCGCAAGGCCCATCAATGCCGAGTTGTTGCGGGCGGCACCGAGTATCGGCAACACGCCCAGGGCAAGCGCCAAAAACAGCGCGATGATTAATGAAAAATGACCAAGTTCTGGAATCATGGCGGAACCCCCAGTAAATTATTTGGCAACAGGAACTGCTACAGACGCTTTTGCCTCGATGGCGGCCGCGGCTGCATCGGCTGCATTCTCAGCTTTTGCCTTCTTCAACGCGTCGGCCGCTTCCGGCGGCATGTAGTTCTCATCATGTTTGGCAAGCACCTCATCGGCAAGCATCACACCGTTGGTCTGCACCTTGCCCTGTGCAACCACGCCTTTGCCTTCCTTGAACAAATCCGGAAGGATGCCTTTATACACGACCGGGATACTTTTGTGCGTATCGGTAATCACGAAATTTACCGTCAAGCCGTCCTTTTCGCGCTTGACGCTGCCTTCTTCGACCAGACCGCCGATGCGGAAACTGCGCCCGCTGGGCACTTCATTGTTGTATACCTGTGTCGGCGTGAAATACAAGTTGACGTTGCCCCTCAGTGCATACAGTACCAAGCCGACAGCAACGGCCACCCCGGCGATACCGACTGCGATGAATACAAATCTTTTATGGCGTGGTTTCATTTATTCGTCTTCTCCTGCGTTACGCATCAGGCGCACCTGTTGCAAAGTGATCTTTCTCTTGTGTTTGACCATCGCGATCTCGATCACGAAAATGAGCAGCGCAACGGCATATGACCCGCACAGAATATAGGTAAACGGGTTTTCCCTCATCCAGACATCCAAATTCATGACCGCACCTCCGACACGTTACCGGCGAGGCCGGCAGATTGCGGGAGGAGGTGCGATGCGGTCATTCCCGCACCCGTCGCATTCGCGCACCGTCTCATGACCGCACCTCCGACAGAGCGAATGGGTCGCTGCATGGCAGCGGGGTATCCATCGGCCTACTCCTTGCGGGTACGTTACCGGCGAAGCCGGCCGATTGCGGGATAACCAGCCACTTACCAGCTTGCTGGCTTAGTGGAATGGCTAGTTGTCCCATCAGGAGGTGCGATGCGGTCATTCCCGCACCCGTCGCATTCGCGCACCGTCTCATGACCGCACCTCCGGCAATTCGTTGATCCATGCAGTATTCCGTTCACGCTCGAGTATGATGCTGCGCACCCGCGCCAAAATGATCGCAATCGAATACAACCAGCAGGCAGCCAGCATGGTGAACAAAGCATGCTGCATCGCTATGTGCATGCTGGTGCCGCTGAATTTGATGGTCGACCCCTGGTGCAGGGTATTCCACCACTTTACCGAAAAATAGATGATCGGCACGTTCACTGAACCCACGATTGCCAGCAGTGCCGCGGCACGATCGGCACGCCGCGGGTCGTCGATCGAGGCATGCAGTGCGATAAAGCCCAGATACAGGAACAACAGGATGAGTTCGGAAGTCAGTCGCGCATCCCACAACCACCACGCACCCCAGGTCGGCTTTCCCCACAGCGCGCCGGTCCACAATGAAATGAAGGCGAACAGTGCCCCGGTCGGCGCGATGGCCGAAGCCATCATGGCCGACAGGCGGGTATTGAAGATCAGACCCAGTGCCGCGTAGCCTGCCATGATCAGATAAAGGAACATCGACAGGATGGAGGCCGGAACGTGGATGAACATGATGCGATAAAACTCGCCTTGAGTTTCATCCATGGGTGCGACAAAAAAGCCGATATACAGACCAATCGCAAACAGGATCGCGGCGAGGATCGCGAACCACGGTACCATCTTTCCGGCCAGGCCGTAAAAGGTGGTGGGTGCGGAATATTTGAACCAGTTTATCGCCAAATCGTCACTCCATCGAAATACGCAGCGCCTGCGCGGTCACCCACGGGGTGAACACCAGAGCCAACACCAGCAAGGCACCCAACAGGGATAGATGGGATGCTATGCTCAACCCGCTTGAGATCGCCTCGACTGCGCCGGTACCGAAAATCAGCACCGGAATACATAACGGCAATACCAGCAACGACAGCAGCACGCCGCCTCCGCGCAAGCCCAGTGTCAGTGCAGCACCGATCGCACCCAGCATGCTCAGTATCGGCGTTCCCAACATCAGGCCAACGATCAACACGCCTATCGCCTGCACCGACATGTCGAACTGCAAACCCAGCACCGGGGCCATCAGCACCAGCGGCAGTCCGGAAACCATCCAGTGCGCCGCAATCTTGCCCAGAACCAGCATGGACAAGGACTGCGGTGCCAGCATCATCTGCTCCAGCGTGCCGTCGAGATAGTCTGCCGAGAACAATCGTCCCAGCGACAGCATCGAAGCCAGCAACGCCGCAACCCACAATACGCCCGGTGCCATTTTGCGCAGCATATCCAGTTCCGGACCGACACCCAACGGAAACAGGCTAACAACCATCACGAAAAATATCAGCGTGGTCAGCACGTCCGCGCGGCGGCGCATCGCCAGCACCAGATCGCGCCGTATCACCAGCACCAGCAGATCGAGCAAGCCGGATTTCCTCATGACACAATGTCCTTCATGGCCCGGTGATCTTCGTGACCCAACGACTTTCATGACAGGCGATCATCATGACAGGGACAACGCGAGCATTTCCATCCCGGGAACATGCAACGGTTGGTGGGTGGTAAAAATCACCATTCCCTGCCGTGCCAGATGTTCGGCGATCAACTCTTGTATCAGCGCCACAGCTCCGACATCCAGCGCGGTCAAAGGTTCGTCGAGTATCCACAGCTTTGCGTCACTGACCAGCAAACGTGCAAGCGCAACACGCCGGCGCTGGCCCTGAGAAAGTACTTTGGTTGGCAGCCTTTCGCGGCCGCGCAAGCCCATGCGCCGCAAAGCGGCCATCGCTTCCTTTTCGTCGAGTTCCACTCCCGAAAGACCGGCTGAAATACGCAAGTTTTCCAGCGCGCTCAATTCGTCCTTGATCGCATTCAAATGCCCGAGGTACAGCAACTCGGCATAGTATTCCTCATCCAGCTCGCGGATGCTTGTACCGCGCCAGACAATATCGCCCTCATCCGGCATCAGAAAGCCGCACAAGGAACGCAACAAACTGGTTTTGCCGCTGCCGTTCACGCCCTGTACTTGCATGATCTGCCCGAGATGCAGATTAAAATTCAACCCGGAAAACAATCGATGGTCGCCTCGGCTACAAGCAAGATTGCTGACTTCCAGCATGAAGGGGAAACCTAAAATTTGACAGCGGGGGATTATATACGAATGCTTCAGGCGGTGACAACGCAAAATACCGCCGCAAAACCGCCAATACCCTTTGTTTGTGAGTGTCTATCCATGCGGCGGTCCGGTTCCTGCTGTATGCCGGGACCATTATTGAATCCGCCTGATATCGACTACGGTTATAATGACCACACTCCATGACCAACCAATTACAAAGGAACAATATGGGATTTCTGGCCGACAAGCGCTTTTTGATCACCGGCATGATCAGCACCCGCTCGATTGCATACGGTATCGCGCAAGCCATGCATCGCGAAGGCGCGGAACTGGCCTTTACCTATCAGGGGGAACGCGTACGTGACCGCGTGCTGGATCTGGTCAAGGAATTTGACAGCAAACTGATCTTCCAATGCGATGTCGCAAGCGACGACGACATAAACAAAGTATTCACGGATTTGAACAAGCATTGGGCCGGCCTGGATGGTTTTGTGCATGCGATCGGCTTTGCACCGCGCGAAGCGCTGGACGGTGAATTTCTGGATGGCTTCAGCCGCGAGGCATTCCGCATCGCGCACGACATCAGTTCCTACAGCTTTCCGGCCATGGCCAAGGCTGCACTGCCGATGATGGAAGGCCGCAAGGCGTCCCTGCTGACCTTGAGCTATCTGGGCGCGGTTCGCACCATGCCGCATTACAACGTGATGGGGCTCGCCAAAGCCAGCCTGGAAGCCAGCGTGCGTTATCTTGCGATGCAACTGGGGCGCCAGGGGATTCGTGTCAATGGCATCTCCGCCGGGCCGATCAAGACGCTGGCCGCATCGGGCATCGGGGATTTCAGCAAACTGCTGAGCTACAACGCCAAGCATGCACCGCTCAAACGCAACGTCACCATCGAAGAAGTGGGCAATGCTGCCGCCTTCCTGTGCAGCGACCTGGCCAGCGGTATCACCGGTGAGATCACTTATGTGGACGGCGGATTCAACACCACCGCATTGGGCACGACCGACGCATAGCCTGCATCGATACGCAAAAATGACGCCGCGCAGAGCGGCGTTGATTTCGGTTAACGGAAATATCAGGGCTGCGCCGTCGGCGCTGCTGGCAAATTCACCTTGATCGTTGCCTGCTGTCTGGCATCGGCCAGATAGGCATCGGACATTTCCTCCCCGGTCAGTTGGCGCAGTTGCTGGGCATAACGCGCGAGCTTTGCATCATCGACGGGATCCCCCTGCTTGACGTCATCGATGCGGACAAGCACGAAACCGTTTTGCGCATCTTCAGCGCCGACAAACTGCGGCAACCTGGCTGTATTCGCCTGGAATATCTGCCTGACCAAACCCATGTCCAGAGAACCGTGTTTCGCGCGGGTAATGTTCTGTGTGGCACCCCAGCTTAATGTCGGCTTGCCTCCACCCTGCAGCTGCTCCAGCACAGCCTTGCCCTGTTTTACAGCCAGATCAGTTGCTTTCTGGCGCAATAACGTTTGACGGATCGATTCCTGCACTTCGCTTAACGGACGCACAGAAGCAGGTTTGTAATCCAGTATGCGCGCGGCAACCAGCACGTTCGGCTCCACCTCGATCGCTGCCGTGTTGCGCTTGTTCTTCACGACCTCGTCATTAAAGATCGCCTGCAGCATCTTTTGTGTCCAAAGCCCGCCTTCCGGCTTTCCCTTGTTCAACCATCCGCTGCGTTCGATCTTCACGCCGACCAGGTCGGCCGCCGGCTTCAGCGAGTCACTTTGTTCATAAACAGTGTTGCTGAATTTATCCGCCATTTCGGCGAACAGGTCGGCGGCCTTTTGCTGGCGCAGTTTATTCGCGATACCTTCACGCGCCTCGTCGAACTGCAGAATCCTGGACGGCTTGATTGCGATCAGTTTGATGATGTGATAACCGAAATCCGACTTCACCAAACCGCTGATTTCTCCGGGCTTCAACGCAAACACGGCATCGTCGAACGGCTTGACCATCATGCCCCTGCCAAAAAATCCGAGGTCGCCGCCATTCGGCGCGGAACCGGGATCCTGGGAATTTTCCTTGGCCAATTCGGCAAATTTTGCGGGATTTTTCCTGGCTTGCTGCAGCAGTTGCGAGGCTTTGGCCTTTGCAGCATCCTGCTCGGCCTGTGATGCAGCAGGTTTCACGGAGATCAGGATGTGGGCTGCACGGCGTTCCTCCGGCGTGCCGAATTCATTCTGATGGCCTTGGTAATAACTGCTCACTTCCTCCTTGCTCACTTCGACTTTGGCAAGCAAATCATCCGCCGAGAATCTTGCGTACTCTACTTTTGCCTGTTCCTGAACCTGGAACTGGCTTTTGTTTTGCTCGTAATATTCTTTCACCTCGGCATCTGCCACTTTTGCCTGCGACATGAAGGATTGAAATGATACGGTTGATACTTTCACATCCCGCTGTTGTTCATTCAAACGAATGATATTGTCCGCGACGGTGTTGGAGGCGAATCCATTCTGGGCATAAGCGTCCTGCATTTGTTGTCCCACCAGCTCATCGCGCACGCGCGCCTCAAACATCAATGGCGACAAGCCCTGATTTGCCAGCACGGCCTCGTAACGCTTCTTGTCAAACTTCCCCTCATTCTGGAATGCATCGATGCCGGCGATCACTTGCGCCACTTCTTCATCCGGGACGACCAATCTTGCCGCTCTGGCTCGCTCGACCAGCAAACGCTGGGAGATCAGGTTGTCCAGCACCGCACGCTTGACCTGCGGATTGTCAAACATCGCAGGATCGTAATTTGTCCCCAGTTGCTGGCGCATCCTGTCCTGTTGCTGGCGCAGCGAGTTTTCAAGCTCCTGCTGGGTGATTTTCAATCCGTTCACCGTAGCCGCTACGTCCGCTGAATTTCCGGCCTTTTCATAGGAACTCACACCCCATAAGGCAAATGGCAAGGTAATGAGTGCCAGAAAAACCTGCAACAGTTTTTTGTGTTCATGAACGAAATCAAACATAGCGATGCCATCCTGCTTGTGAAATTATTGCAGCGAATGAAAAAGGCGAACTTGCGTTCGCCTAGGTTTGGCGGAGTGGACGGGACTCGAACCCGCGACCCCCGGCGTGACAGGCCGGTATTCTAACCAACTGAACTACCACTCCAGAAAACGTGTGTGGTGGGTGCTGACGGGGTCGAACCGCCGACATTCGCCTTGTAAGGGCGACGCTCTACCAACTGAGCTAAGCACCCTTTAAAAGCCAATTAGTTTACTGCATCCTTCAGGCCTTTGCCAGCGCTAAACTTCGGAACTTTTGCTGCCTTGATCTTGATCGTCGCGCCGGTGCGTGGATTGCGGCCATTACGCGCGGCACGCTTGCCGACTTTGAAAGTACCGAAACCGACCAGGCTCACCGTGTCACCTTTCTTCAGTGCCTTCTTGATGGTGTCTATAGTTGAATCCAGTGCGCGAGCTGCGGCTGCCTTGGAGATTTCAGAGGATTTTGCAATTGCATCAACCAAATCAGATTTATTCACGTAATTCCCCTTTGCGAGTGGTTAAGAAAACAGGAAAGTCCCTGCGGAGCCTTTATATCAAGGCTCCGCGGCTTTGGTCAAGCGAATACAAAAATATTTTTTATCTTGCATTGTCATAATCAAGCTGATAGGAAATCAACGCCTAATGCTTGGTCACTGCCGTTGATTCCTGGCCCACGGCATCCCCCGCCAAGGCAACAACAGCAACCTTTTCAGTCACTTCCGCACGGGGTTCCGGCTTGCGCTCGAGCGCCATTTCCAGCACCTGATCTATCCACTTGACCGGATGAATATCCAGTTTGTTCTTTATGTTGTCGGGGATCTCGGCAAGATCCTTGGTGTTTTCTTCGGGTATCAGCACCACTTTGATTCCGCCTCGTTGCGCTGCCAGCAGCTTTTCCTTCAAGCCCCCGATCGGCAACACCTCTCCACGCAGGGTGATCTCACCGGTCATGGCCACATCGGCACGCACCGGGATACCCGTCAATGCCGATACCATCGCCGTGCACATACCCACACCGGCGCTCGGCCCATCCTTCGGGATCGCGCCTTCCGGCAGGTGGATATGGAGATCGTTCTTCTGATAGAACTCTTCATCGATACCCAAGCGCTTGGCGCGGCTGCGCACCACACTCAGCGCGGCCTGGATGGACTCTTGCATCACTTCGCCGAGCTTGCCGGTGGTGGTGACCTTGCCTTTGCCCGGCAACACCGCGGCCTCGATCGTGAGCAGTTCGCCGCCGACTTCCGTCCACGCCAAACCGGTCACTTGCCCCACCTGGTTATGCTTCTCGGCAACACCATAGGAATAGCGGCGCACGCCCAGATATTTGTCGAGATTGCGCGAATTGATGGTCACCTTGGTATCGCGATCCTTCAGCAGCAGTGCCTTGACGACCTTGCGGCAGATCTTGGATATTTCACGTTCCAAACCGCGGACACCCGCCTCGCGCACGTAGTAACGCACGATGTCGCGCAATGCACTTTCGGAGATGCTGATCTCTTCCGGCTTGAGGCCGTTGTTCTTGACCACCTTCGGCACCAGGTAACGCGTGGCGATGTTGATCTTTTCATCTTCCATGTAGCTGGAAACATGAATGATCTCCATACGGTCCATCAGCGCTTCGGGGATGTTCAGCGTATTGGCCGTTGCAACGAACATCACTTCCGACAAGTCGTATTCGACCTCGACATAATGGTCGACAAACGTGCTGTTCTGTTCGGGATCAAGCACCTCAAGCAGCGCGGAAGCCGGATCGCCGCGCATATCCATGCCCATCTTGTCCACCTCGTCCAGCAGGAACAGCGGGTTCTTCACCGCGACCTTGCTCATGTTCTGCAGGATCTTGCCCGGCATGGAGCCGATGTAGGTGCGGCGATGGCCGCGTATCTCGGATTCATCGCGCACACCGCCCAAGGACATGCGCACGAATTTGCGATTCGTGGCACGCGCGATGGACTGGCCCAGCGAGGTCTTGCCGACACCGGGCGGGCCGACCAGACAAAGGATCGGCGCTTTCATCCTGTCCATGCGTTGTTGCACGGCAAGATATTCAAGGATGCGTTCCTTCACCTTGTCCAGGCCATAATGGTCTTCCTCGAGCACCACTTCGGCCTTTTTCAGGTCGCCGCTGATCTTGGTCTTCTTCTTCCAGGGCAACCCGATCAGCACATCGATGTAATTTCGCACCACAGTGGCTTCGGCCGACATGGGCGACATCAAGCGCAGCTTCTTCAGCTCCGCCTCCGCCTTGTTGCGTGCCTCTTTCGGCATGTGCGCGGCCTTGATCTTCTTCTCTATCTCGTCAAAGTCGGTGCCTTCCTCGCCATCGCCCAGTTCTTTCTGGATCGCCTTGACCTGTTCGTTAAGATAATATTCGCGCTGGCTTTTCTCCATCTGGCGCCTCACACGGCCGCGGATGCGCTTTTCGACCTGGAGGATGTCGATCTCCCCCTCCAGCAGCCCGAGCAGATGCTCGAGGCGTTTGCGCACACCGAAGATCTCCAGCACTTCCTGCTTCTGTTCCAGCTTGAGCGGCAGATGGGCGGCGATCGTATCGGCCAGGCGTCCGGCATCATCGATGCCTGCCAGCGATGTCAGGATCTCCGGAGGGATCTTTTTATTGAGTTTCACATACTGATCGAACTGTGCGATCAGCACGCGGCGCATCGCCTCCGATTCGCTGTCTGTGCCATCCTCGGCGGGCACGATCTGCACCTCGGCGTCAAAATGCGTTTTGGCGTCATACACGCGCAGCACATTGGCGCGCTGCGTTCCCTCGACCAGCACCTTCACGGTGCCGTCAGGCAATTTCAGCATTTGCAGGATGTTGGCCATGCTGCCGATGGCATACAGATCATCCGTGCCCGGATCATCCTTGGTCGCGGACTTCTGTGCCACCAGCGCGATGCTCTTGCCGGCCTCCATCGCCGTCTCAAGGGCCTTGATGGACTTGGAGCGGCCGACGAACAACGGTATCACCATATGCGGGAACACTACTACATCGCGTAGCGGCAGCAACGGGTGCAAGTTGCTTGTTGTTGTAACAGTGGTCGGGATATCTTGTTCTAACATGGCGAACCTTTCATTTGGATTGAAGGTTAGATGGGGATTGCCGGAAATAATTCAAGCAGCCCCACCGGGACAAGATAAAAGAACGGGCGGAAGGCCTGATCAAGCGGCCTTGTGGCTATCCGCATAAATGATGATGGGTTTGATCTCCCCTGACGCGCCCTCATCCAGTACTACCTTGCTGACGTCATCCATCGAGGGCAGATCGAACATCACATCCAGCAATGCATGCTCGAGTATCGAGCGCAATCCGCGCGCACCCGCCTTGCGCCCCAGCGCCTTGCGGGCGATCGCCACCAATACGCCTTCGCGAAATTCCAGGCCGACATCTTCCATCGCAAACAACTTTTGGTACTGTTTGGTCAGCGCGTTCTTGGGTTCGGTCAGTATCTTTACCAGCGCGGCTTCGTCCAGTTCCTCCAGCGTGGCGACCACGGGCAGTCGGCCGACAAACTCGGGGATCAATCCGAACTTGATCAGATCTTCCGGCTCCACCTCGCGCAGGGTCTCCCCGGTTTTGCGTTGATCCTTGCTGGTGATGGTGGCGCCGAAGCCGATGCCGGCTTTAGCAGAGCGATTGCGTATGATTTTTTCCAGGCCGTCAAAGGCGCCGCCGCAGATGAACAGGATATTGGTCGTATCCACCTGCAGGAATTCCGTGTTCGGATGCTTGCGCCCTCCCTGAGGAGGGATCGATGCCTTGGTGCCTTCGATCAGCTTGAGCAAGGCTTGTTGCACGCCCTCGCCGGATACGTCGCGCGTGATCGAAGGATTGTCCGATTTGCGCGAGATCTTGTCGATCTCATCGATATATACGATTCCGCGCTGCGCTTTTTCCACTTCGTAGTCGCAAGTTTGCAGCAATTTCTGGATGATGTTCTCGACATCTTCTCCGACATAACCGGCCTCGGTAAGCGTGGTCGCGTCGGCCATCACGAATGGCACATCCAGCAAGCGCGCGAGTGTCTGGGCGAGCAACGTCTTGCCGGAACCGGTCGGCCCGATCAGCAGGATATTGCTTTTGGACAATTCAACGCCATCCTTGTCGCTGCTGCGCAGACGTTTGTAGTGGTTATATACTGCGACCGACAAAATCTTCTTGGCTTGTTCCTGCCCGATCACATAGTCGTCCAATGTCGTACAGATATCCCTGGGGACCGGCAAATCGTCCGTGCTCGACTTGCCTTGATCGTTCTGGATCTCCTCGCGCATGATGTCGTTGCACAGCGTTATGCATTCATCGCACACAAACACCGACGGGCCCGCGATCAGCTTGCGCACTTCATGCTGACTCTTGCCGCAGAACGAGCAGTAAAGCAATTTATCGCCTGATCTTTTATCGTCAGTCATCGCTACCTACCTTCCATCGAGTTATCAGCAAACCTATCATTTCTATCTTAGACGCGCTTTGCCAGCACCTGATCCACCAATCCGTATTTGACCGCTTCCTCGGCGCTGAGGAAATTGTCACGGTCGGTGTCGCGCTCGATCGTTTCCACCGTTTGCCCGGTGTGGTGGGCCAGCATCTGGTTGAGCCGCTGCTTGAGATACAGGATTTCCCGCGCATGGATCTCCACGTCCGAAGCCTGGCCGCGGAACCCGCCCATCGGCTGATGGATCATCACGCGCGAGTTGGGCAGACAGAAACGCTTGCCCTTCTCGCCTGCAGCCAGCAGGAAAGAGCCCATGCTTGCGGCTTGCCCGATGCACAGCGTGCTGATATTGGGCTTGATGAACTGCATGGTATCGTAAATCGCCATTCCTGCGGTCACCGAACCGCCAGGCGAGTTGATATAGAAGTTGATATCCTTGTCCGGATTCTCCGACTCCAGAAACAACATCTGCGCCACGATCAGATTCGCGCTGTGGTCATTGACTTCGCCGACCAGGAACACCACGCGCTCCTTGAGCAGGCGCGAATAGATGTCATAAGCCCGTTCACCCCGCCCGCTGGTTTCCACAACCATGGGTATCAAGCCGATATTTTGCGGCTCTTCATAGTGTGTCATGCCGTTGGTTTGCTGCTTTTGATAAAGCGTCATATTTAGTCACTTCCCATCAATTCGTTGAATACAGCCTGCTTGTCTATGGTCTTGGCCTGGCCCATCACCCACGTCACCACATTCTCCTCCAGAACGATATGTTCGACTTCCTGCATGCGTCCCGGTTCAGCTTCATACCAGCGGATCACCTCTTCAGGTTGATCAAAACTTTGCGCATATTCCTTGATAAAGCTTTTGACCTGCTCGAGCTTGGCTGTCAAATGGTGTTTCTGCACCAGATGAGAGAGTATCAGGCCAAGCTTGATGCGCTTCTCGCCACGCTCTTTGAACATCTCCGGCGGCAGGGAAATCCCTTTTGTCTTCATGCCGCGCGCTTCCATATCCTGCAAGGTCAGCCGGATCAGGGTTTGCACTTCTTCATCCACCAGCACCTTGGGCACGTCAAACCCGGCGACTCTCAACAGCGCATCCATCGCTGCATCCTTGTTGCGCGCCTTCAAGCGGCGCGAAACTTCGCTGAGCAGGTTGCTGCGAACTTCGTCCTGCAATTTGCCCACATCACCATCAGCGATACCGACAGATTTGGCGAATTCAGCATCGACTTCCGGAAGTATCGGCGCTTCGACACGGTTCAAGGTGATCGTGAAGTTCACCTTCTTGCCCGCCAGGTCCTGGTTGCGGTAATCCTCCGGAAATGTCAGATCAAAAGACTTTTTCTCGCCCGCTTTCGTGCCGATGGCAGCCGCCTCGAATTCGGGCAGCATGCCGCCCGCGCCCAACACCAGCGGATAATCCTTAGCCTGTCCGCCGGAGAATTCTTCGCCGTTCAGTGTACCCGTAAAGTCGATGTTCACCCGGTCTCCGGATAGTGCGGCACGATCGACCTTCTCGAATTTGGCGCGCTGTTTGCGCAATGTGACTATGGTGTTGTCCACATCTTCCTGGGTCAGCTCATAAACCAGCCGCTCTATCCTTTCTCCCGACAGGTCGCCCACTATCACTTCGGGATACACTTCGAATGTCGCACAGTATTCGATCTCATCGGCATTCAGGTCTTTGGTCTTGACCTCGAATTTCGGGAAGCCCGCCACCTTCAGATTGTTGTTTTGCGCTGCTTCGTCGAACGAACGCTGCAAGGCATCGCTCAGGATTTCCTGACGGGTTTGCGCGCCGTAGTACTGCTCGACGATCTTCGCGGGAACCTTGCCGGGCCGGAATCCCGCTATCTTCACGTTGCGCCCGATGTTTTTCAGGCGGGCAGAAACCTGGCTGTTGATGGCTTGCTGGGGAATGGATGCGTTCAGACGTCGTTCTAACGCGCTTACAGTTTCTACGCTGGCCATACTCTGTGTTTCCTTGAAATTAAAAGTTTAATATTGGCTGATGCGAAAAGCCGCTTGTTTTGCGAAAGTCCCTGGTGCGAAAGGAGAGACTCGAACTCTCACGCCTTGCGGCGCTGGAACCTAAATCCAGTGCGTCTACCAATTCCGCCACTTTCGCGCTGCCATTTCCGGACTGTTCCGCTTCCAGCTTTGCGGCCGATTATAACATCAGGGCGCCACAAAAAATTCAATCAAGCCGATGATGGCAAGGCGGAAACAGGCGAAAAGGCGGAGTTTATATAAAATTTGTCGCTATGCGACCCCGCATTTTAAGCCTGTTTTCAACACAGCCAGCGCGGCTTCAGTGAATATTTTTTATTTCGACCACCGCACGCCCGCGCTGCTTTCCTTGCAGCAGCAAAGGAAAAACTTGCGGCAATTCCCTGAAAGGTACGACATGCGCCACTTGATTCAATGACTTCGGCTTCAGATCGGCAGCCAGACGCTGCCACATCTGGCGGCGCAACGGCATCGCGGTTGCGGCGGAATCGACGCCGAGCAGGCGCACGCCGCGCAGGATGAACGGCAGCACCGTGGTGTGCAACTCGATACCGCCGGCATTGCCGTAACTGGCGATCGCGCCGTTCTGCTGCATCGTGCGCGTCAGCCACGCCAGCGTCTCGCCGCCCACCGAATCCAGCGCACCGGCCCACTGCGCTTTCTCCATCGGGCGGGTACCCATCACCAGATCCTTGCGCGACAAGATTTCTGCCGCACCCAGCGATTTCAGATACTCATGCTCGCTGTCTTTTCCGGTCAGCGCGACGACGTGATAACCCAGTTGCGCCAGCATCTGGATCGCGAGGCTGGAGACTCCGCCGGTCGCGCCGGTCACGATCACCTTGCCTTTGTCCGGCGTGAGTTCGTTTTGCTCAAGGCGATGAATGGACAATGCGGCAGTGAATCCTGCTGTGCCCAGTGCCATCGCGTCGAACAGCGACAATCCTTGCGGCAGCGGCACCTCCGACACGTTACTGGCGAAGCCAGCCGCTTGCGGGAGGAGGTGCGATGCTGTTGCTCCCGCACCCGTCGGCTCCGTCGCACCGTGTCGCAACAGCACCACCCAGTCGGCCGGAACGCGAACATATTCGGCGTATCCGCCGTCATGCGCCACACCCATGTCATAGCCGGTTACCAGCACTTCATCGCCCGCCTTGAAGCGCGCATCGGATGAACTCACCACCACTCCCGAGACATCGATGCCGCCCACGCAGGGGAAGCGGCGTATCACCTTGCCCGCGCCGGTGGCGGCAAGCGCGTCCTTGTAATTGACGCTGGAGTAATGCGCCTGGATGACGACCTCGCCGGGATCGAGATCGTCCAGCGTCAGCTCGACGAAGCGCCCGGCGGATTTGCCATCCTGTTCAAATATGCGGTAAGCAGAGAATTTTTTCATTGCGTTTGTTTCGGCAATTCGTAGTATCAGGCAATAAGTTTACCCTAAGAAAAGTCAAAACCGCCGGGGTTGCCGCGCGGTGTTGATTTTATCTTTTCACAACACAATAAATACGGAAGCAAGTTTGAGTTTCAACCCTCTCCCTAGTCCTCTCCCTGCAAGTGAGAGGGGTGCTCATCCTACAAATCCAGCAACACCCTCCCCGGATACTCCAGCGCTTCCTTGATCGTGGCCAGGAACAGCACCGCTTCGCGGCCGTCGATGATGCGGTGGTCGTAGGACAGCGCGAGATAGTTCATCGGGCGGATCACCACCTGGCCGTTCTCCGCGACCGGACGATCCTTGGTCGCGTGGATGCCGAGGATGGCGGCTTGCGGCGGGTTGATGATGGGCGTGGAGAGCATCGAGCCGAACACGCCGCCGTTGGAGATCGAGAACGTGCCGCCGGTGAGTTCTTCCATCGTCAGCTTGCCGACCTTGGCGCGCGCGCCGAAATCGGCGATCTGTTTTTCGATGTCGGCGAAGGAGAGCTTGTCCGCGTCGCGGATGATGGGCACGACCAGGCCGCGCTCGCTGCCGATCGCCATGCCGATGTCGAAGTAGCCGTGGTAGATGATGTCGGTGCCGTCCACCGAGGCGTTGACGATCGGGAATTTCTGCAAGCGCCAGCACCGCCGCCTTGACGAAGAACGACGAGAAGCCGAGCTTGATGCCGTGCTTCTTCTCGAACGCGTCCTTGTAGTTGTTGCGCAGATCGATCACCGGCTGCATGTTGACCTCGTTGAAGGTGGTCAGGATCGCGGCGTTCTGTTGCGATTGCAGCAAACGCTCGGCGATGCGCTGGCGGATGCGCGTCATCGCCACGCGCTGTTCGGGGCGGTTGCCGGACGGCGCGATGGCCGGCACTGCTTGCAGCCTCGCCCCTGCCCTGTCCATCAAGCGACTTGGGAAACCTGCTGCATCGCATTCAGCACGTCCTCTTTGGTGACCCGCCCGCTGCGTCCGCTGCCTTGCAAGTTGCTGGCATCGACTTCTTTTTCGCGCGCCAGTTTGCGCACCGATGGCGGCACGGCGGGACTCGCCGCCGCGTGCGGCACGACCGGCTTGGCTGCCGCCGCCGCAGTATCGATCTGCGCGATGAGTTCATTGCTGCCCACCTTCTCGCCATCGCCCTTGATGATCTTGGTCAGCACGCCGCTCTTGGAAGCGGGCAGTTCCAGCACCACCTTGTCGGTCTCGACATCGATCAGGTTTTCGCCCTCGCTCACCGCCTCGCCGACTTGCTTGTGCCAGGTCAGCAGGGTCGCTTCGGATACGGATTCGGAAAGTTGCGGGACTTTGACTTCAATGATGCTCATGGTTTGTTGCTCCTCGGATTAGTTCTTGATGTCGAGATCGTCGCGGAAGGCGGCTTCGATCACCGCCTTCTGTTGTTCCTGATGCACCGCCAGATATCCGGCGGCGGGTGCGGCAGACGAAGGCCGCAGCGCGTAGTCGAGGCGCATGCCCTTGCGCAGATGGCGCAGACAGATAATGCTGGATGCGGTGCCATGCGCCCTGATTGCCCGGCTCTTCCTGGCACCACACCACTTCGGTGGCATTCGGATACGCGGCGATCTGCGCGGCAAAGTCGTCGTGCGGGAACGGATAAAGCTGTTCGAGGCGGATGATCGCCATATCGCCGATCTCTTTGGCGCGCCGCGCCGCGAGCAACTCGTAATACACCTTGCCGCTGCACGCGATGATGCGGCGCACTTTTTTGTTATCCAGCTTATCGACTTCGGCGATCACCGGCTGGAAGCCGCCCCTGCGTCAATTCGGCAAGCGGCGAAGCCGCATCCTTGCTGCGCAACAGGCTCTTCGGCGTGAACACGATCAGCGGCTTGCGATACGGGCGCAACATCTGGCGGCGCAGCAGGTGGAACATCTGCGCCGGCGTGGAAGGGATGCACACCTGGATGTTGTAATCGGCACACAGTTGCAGATAGCGTTCGATGCGTCCCGAGGAATGCTCCGCGCCCTGTCCCTCGTAGCCGTGCGGCAGCAGCATCACCAGCCCGCACAATCTGCCCCACTTCACTTCGCCGGAGGCGATGAACTGGTCGATCACCACTTGCGCGCCGTTGGCGAAATCGCCGAACTGCGCTTCCCACAGCACCAGCGAATCCGGCTCGGCAGTGGCATAGCCATATTCAAAGCCCAGCACCGCTTCTTCGGACAGCAGCGAATCGATCACGACGAAATCGGCCTGTTCGGGCGAAATATGCTGCAGCGGCGTGTATGCCCCCACGTTCCACTCCCTGCGGTTCTGGTCATGCCAGGTAGCGTGACGGTGAAAGAATGTGCCGCGCTGGGTGTCCTGACCGCTCAGCCGCACCGGATAGCCTTCGGTGAGCAGCGTGGCGTAAGCAAGGTTTTCCGCCATACCCCAGTCCAGCGGCAAATCGCCGCGCGCCATCGCGATGCGATCTTCGACGATCTTCTGCACTCGCGAATGTAAGTACGAAATTTTCCGGGACGGTGGTCAACGGTATAGCCAGTTGCTGCAAACGCTCCAACGGCACGGCGGTCGCCACCGCGACATCCCATGGCACGTCGCGTTTGAACGGCGTCCAGTCGACAGTGGTTTTGCCGCTGCCCTTTTCCAGCGCGGGTTGAATCGAGTTGCGCCCCTCATCCATCGCCTTGCGGTAAGCCGCGATCATCGCATCCGCTTCGCCGGGCTGGATCACCCCCTGCTCTTCCAAGCGCTGCGCATACAGCGCGCGCGTGCCGGGATGCTGGCGGATGAAGCGGTACATGAACGGCTGGGTCACCAGCGGCTCGTCCTGTTCGTTGTGCCCCAGCTTGCGGAAACACACCAGATCGATCACCACATCCTTGTTGAACTGCATGCGGTAATCCAGCGCGATCTCGGTGATCAGCAATACCGCATCGGGATCGTCTGCATTCACATGAAAGATCGGCGCGTCGATCATCTTCGCCACGTCGCTGCAATAGGTGCTGGAACGCACGTCGCGCATGTCCGATGCGGTGAAGCCGATCTGGTTGTTGTGATGATGTGCACCGTGCCGCCGGTGCGATAGCCGCGCGTTTGCGACATGGCCAGCGTTTCCATCACCACGCCCTGTCCGGCAAATGCCGCATCGCCGTGCAGCAGGATCGGGATCACTTTGGAACCATCGAAATCCTTGAGGCGGTGCTGGCGCGCGCGCACCGAACCTTCCACCACCGGATTGACGATCTCCAGATGCGAAGGATTGAATGCCAGTGCAACATGCAGCTCTCCGCCCGGCGTGCCGATGTCGGCCGAAAAGCCCTGGTGATACTTGACGTCGCCGGAAGTCAGATGCTCGGCATGAATGCCTTCGAATTCGGCGAACAGCATGGAAGGCTGTTTGCCGAGTATATTGACCAGCACGTTAAGCCGCCCGCGATGCGCCATACCGATCACGGTTTCCTGCACGCCCTGCGCACCGGCACGTTGCAGCAGATGCTCGAGCAACGGGATCGCGGTCTCGCCGCCTTCCAGCGAGAAACGCTTCTGCCCGACGAACTTGGTGTGCAGGTAGCGCTCCAGCGTCTCTGCGGCGGTAAGGAGTTCGAGGATACGGCGGCGCTGCGCGGCGTCATAGCCGGCCAATCCGCGCACGCTTTCCAGGCGATTCTGTATCCAGCGTTTCTGCGCCACATCGCTGATGTACATGTATTCCGCGCCGATGCTGCCGCAATAGGTCTGGCGCAACAGCTTGAGGATCTCGCGCAGAGTCATGCGTGCGCCCCCCGACCAGCGAACCGGTGTCGAACGTGGTGTCCATATCGGTTTCACTCAAGCCATAGTGTGCCGGATCAAGCTCAGCCACTACGGGCTTGGCGTGGCGAGCCAGAGGATCAAGATTGGCGACACGCACGCCGAGGAAGCGATGCGCGTTGATGAGCTGCAGCACGAAGACCTGCTTGCGCTCCAGCTCGGCATCGGGCGCCATTGCACTGCTGGCAGCCATTTTGGGCAAGGCAGCAAAGGCGCGCTGAATCTGGCTGTGTGCCACATCGTGAGCAGCACCCGGCGCGGATTGCAGCGCATCGAAATAACTGCGCCACGCCTTGGGCACACTGTTCGGATCGATGAGATATTGCTCGTACAACTCCTCGACAAAGGGCGCGTTGGTTCCGAACAGCAGCGAGCTGTCCTGCATCAAGCGCATGAAATTGGCTGGCTCGTTCAACGTTTCCCCACCGGTACGTAATCGCGCTTGACCGCGCCACGATACAACTGGCGCGGGCGGCCGATCTTCTGTTCCGACATCCGCCACCATCTCGTTCCATTGCGACACCCAGCCTATGGTGCGCGCCAGCGCAAAGATCACCGTGAACATGTTGGTCGGGATACCCAGTGCGCGCAGCACGATGCCGGAATAGAAATCCACGTTCGGATACAGCTTGCGCTCGATGAAATACGGGTCGCTCAGCGCGACACGCTCCAGTTCCATCGCCAGCTCGAACAGCTTGTTGTTCTCCAGCTTGAGTTCCTTGAGCACTTCGTAACAGGTCTGGCGCATCACGCTGGCGCGCGGGTCCATGTTCTTGTAGACACGATGGCCGAAGCCCATCAGGCGGTATTTCTTGTCCTTCACGCCCTGCACATATTCCTTCACGCGCGACACATCGCCAATCTCTTCCAGCATGTTCAGCGCGGCTTCGTTGGCGCCGCCGTGCGCCGGCCCCCACAGCGCGGCGATGCCGGAAGCGACGCAGGCAAACGGATTGGCGCCGCTCGAACCGGCCAGGCGCACCGTCGCGGTGGAAGCGTTCTGCTCATGGTCGGCGTGCAGGATGAAGATGCGTTCCAGCGCGCGCACCAGCACCGGATTGGGCACTAATCCTCCGCCGGCGTGGCGAACATCATGTACATGAAGTTCTCCACATAGCTGAAGTTGTTCTTCGGGTACATGAAGGGATAACCGGTGTTGTATTTGTAGGCCATCGCGGCGATGGTCGGAACCTTGGCGATCAGGCGCATCGCCGATATCTCGCGATGCTCCGGATTATTGATGTCCAGCGAATCGTGGTAGAACGCGGACAGCGCCCCCACCACGCCGACCATCACCGCCATCGGGTGCGCATCGCGGCGGAAGCCGTTAAAGAAGCGTGCCAGCTGGTCGTGCACCATGGTGTGCATGGTGACCTTCTGGCTGAATGCCGCCTTTTGTTGCGCATTCGGCAACTCGCCGTTCATCAGCAGATAACATACCTCGAGAAAATCCGATTGCTCGGCAAGTTGTTCGATCGGATAGCCGCGGTAATAAAGCAGCCCGGCATCGCCGTCGATGAAGGTGATCTCCGAAGTACAACTGGCCGTGGCGGTAAATGCCGGATCATAGGTGAATACCCCCAGCTTGCTGATGTTGCGCATATCCACCACATCCGGCCCCAGCGTGCCGGACAGGATAGGCAATTCGATGCTGCGCCCGTCATCCAGGGTCAATGTTGCGATACGCTTCTTTTCCATTTTATTATTTCTCCAAAGTGTATGGGACCTCTCAAACTTCCCTGATTTTCTCCAGCAACGCCTGCTGCTCGATGCGGGCCGCCTGCTGCCTGTCTGCAATCATATCCCAGAGTGGATTGTCGGGCATATCGAGCAATTCTTCGAACGCCCGCCGCCCGGCTTCGTCCAGCTGCGCATACTCCTTATCGATGAAGCGTCCCAGCACGATATCGAGCTCCAGCAATCCGCGCCGGCTGCGCCAGCGCACCCTCTCAAGATTCTTCACGGCCATTCCTCATACCATGCGCTTTACCATCATATCCTTGATCTTCCCGATGGCCTCGGTCGGATTCAGTTCCTTGGGGCACACATCCACGCAATTCATGATGGTATGGCAGCGGAACAGACGATACGGGTCTTCCAGATCATCGAGCCGCTCGCTGGTGGCCTGATCGCGCGTATCGGCGATGAAGCGATAGGCCTGCAACAATCCGGCCGGACCGACGAACTTGTCCGGGTTCCACCAGAATGAGGGGCACGCGGTGGTGCAGCAGCCGCACAGTATGCATTCGTACAATCCGTTCAGATGCGCGCGTTGCTGCGGGGATTGCAGGCGCTCCGTCTCGGGCGGCGGATCGTTGTTGATCAGGTACGGCTTGATGGAATGGTATTGCTTGAAGAACTGCGTCATGTCCACGATCAGGTCGCGGATCACCGGCAGACCGGGCAGCGGGCGCAATACCACCGGCTCCTTCAAGCCGGACAGCGGCGTGATGCAGGCCAGCCCGTTGCGTCCGTTGATGTTCATCGCATCCGACCCGCACACCCCCTCGCGGCACGATTTGCGCAGCGACAGGCTGTCGTCCTGCTCCTTGATCAGCAGCAGCGCGTCGAGCAGCATCTTTCCCTGCGTGCTGTCATCCAGCCTGATGTCCAGCTCGTAGTCCTGCATATACGGTGCGGCATCGACATCGGGGTTGTAACGGTAGATTCTAAATTTCATGATTTAAACCTCAAAAACATGCTGTCCGCAGATTACGCAGATTCACGCAGATTAATAGAACGAACCATACGTTTGTATTCCAGGCTATTGCTTCCAAAGTTCAACAGTAAACCCTTTTCTTTCCCGCTGGCTTTCAAATAATTGATCAACTGAGATTCCTCTCGTGTAGCCATGTGCTCAATCGCCTTCAATTCAACAATTACCGTGTCATAGCACAAAAAATCTGCCCGATAACCGGTGGCCAACAACTCACCACGATACCGAACCGGTAACTCGACTTCTCGCAAGGCTGGAATTCCGGCATGCTTGAACTCCAACTCCAACGCCTCCTGATACACCGCCTCCAGAAATCCATTCCCTAGCTCACGATGCACTGTCATTGCCGCACCGATGATGGAGTGTGTCTGCTCGTCCCGTTCCATGTCCTGGTTTTAAATCTGCGTCAATCTGCGTAATCTGCGGACAATACGTTTTAGTAAACCCGCGCCTTGAGCGGGAACGATTCGACGGTCAGCGGTTTGAGCCGCACCGGCTTGTAATCCAGCCGATACCCCTCGCGGAAATACAGGCTGTGCTTGAGCCAGTTCACATCGTCTCGTTGCTGAAAATCCTCACGGGCATGGGCTCCGCGGCTTTCCTGGCGCGCTGCCGCAGCGACCATGGTCGCCTGCGCGACTTCGATCAGGTTGTCCAGTTCCAGCGCTTCGACGCGCGCGGTGTTGAACACCCGGCTCTTGTCTCCGATCTCGGTGCGTGCGACACGTTCCGCGATCTGTTTGATCTGCGCCACGCCCTCGGCCAGCAATCCGGGAAAACGGAACACACCGCAATGTTTCTGCATGGTCTTGCGCATCGCATCGCCGACCTCGGTGACACGCTCGCCGTACTTCTGATTTTCCAGGCGTGCCAGGCGCGCCAGCGGCCGCTCGGCGGCATCGGCAGGCAATAGTTTGGGATGCGGGTTGTTGTTCAGGTCTTCGATGATCTGCCTGCCCGCTTCGCGCCCGAACACCATCAGATCCAGCAGGGAATTGCAGCCCAGACGGTTCGCGCCATGCACCGACACGCAGGCGCATTCTCCCACCGCGTAAAGCCCGTGCACCGCCTCATCGGGACCGGTCTTGTAAGGCGCCACGACTTGCCCGTGAAAATTGGTGGGTATGCCGCCCATCATGTAATGCGCGGTAGGCAATACCGGTATCGGCGCTTTGGCAGGATCGACGTGCGCGAATTTCAGGGAGATCTCGCGTATGCCGGGCAAGCGCTGCCGGATCACATCATCGCCCAGATGGTCAAGCTTGAGCATGACATGATCGCCGTGCGGGCCGCAGCCTCGTCCTTCATTGATCTCGATCGTCATCGCGCGCGATACCACGTCGCGGCTGGCCAGGTCTTTCGCGTTCGGCGCGTATTTTTCCATGAATCGTTCGCCGTTCTTGTTGACCAGATAGCCGCCCTCGCCGCGCACCCCTTCGGTGATCAGCACCCCCGCGCCATACACGCCGGTGGGATGGAACTGGAAGAACTCCATGTCCTCCAGCGGGATCCCGGCACGCGCCGCCATGCCCAGACCGTCGCCGGTATTGATGTATGCATTGGTGCTGGACTGGAAGATGCGCCCGGCACCGCCGGTCGCGAGCAGGGTCGCGCGCGCCTGGAAGATCATCGTCTCGCCGGTTTCGATCTCCAGCGCGGTCACGCCCAGCACATCGCCGTCTTCGTCCCGTATCAGGTCCAGCGCCATCCACTCGATGAAAAAATGCGTGTTGGCTCTGACGTTCTGCTGGTACAGGGTGTGCAACATCGCGTGTCCGGTCCTGTCGGCGGCCGCGCAGGCGCGGTCCACCGGCGTCTTGCCGTACTCCTGCATGTGGCCGCCGAACGGGCGCTGATATATCTTGCCGGTGTCGGTGCGGTCGAACGGCATGCCGAAATGTTCGAGCTCGTACACCACTTCGGGCGCTGCGCGGCACATGAATTCTATGGCATCCTGGTCACCGAGATAGTCCGAGCCTTTCACCGTGTCGTACATGTGCCAGTGCCAGTTGTCCTCTTTGATGTTGCCCAGCGAAGCGGCGATGCCGCCCTGCGCCGCAACCGTGTGCGACCGGGTCGGGAACACCTTGGAAAGCACCGCGACTTTCAGGCCTGCATGGGCGAGCTGCAATGCCGCGCGCATGCCCGAACCGCCCGCGCCGACCACTACAACATCGAACGTTCTTTTCGCGACTGCCATCACATACCCCAGAGTATTTCCACAGACCACATTGCATAAAGCAGCAACGCCACGATCACCAGCACATGTATCACCAGCCGCAACCACGCCGGCTTGACGTAATCCATCACGATGTCGCGTATGCCGACCCACGCGTGATAGAACAGGCTCAACAGGAACAACAGGGTAAACGTGCGCACCACCTGGCTGGAGAACAGCGCGGTCCAGACGTCATAATCCACATAGGGCTGCATCAGCAGATAGCCGGCCAGCAACACGAGGTACGCCGCCATCAACACCGCCGTGATGCGCTGCAGCAGCCAATCGCGCAGTCCGTAGTGCGCACCGGTGACGACGCGTTTCACCATAGCTTCACCCCGGCAAGAATGGTCAGCGCCAGACTCACCACCATCACGACCTTGCTGCTGTTGCGTGCCTGGGCAAGATCGCGCACCAGATGCAAGTCGATCGCCAGATAACGCAGCCCGGCGCAGAAATGATGCATGAGTGCCCACAGCAAGCCCAGCAGCATCAATTTGAGCAGCGGATTGGCCATGACGTCCATCAGCTGGGTATAGGTCTCGATCGAGGTCAGGCTGTATTGCAGCATCAGCAACAGAAAAGGCAGCGCAATAAACAACAACAGGCCGCTGATGCGATGGAGAATGGATACGATACCGGGAAGCGGCAATTTGATTTGATGCAGGGCGAGGTGTTTTGGACGCGGTTTATTCATTACTGATCTCTGCCATGACATGAATCTGAAGGGCAATATGCTACACCACTTTACCTCGGGAATCACTGAACAAGCCTTCCATGCGGGACGTGTTCAGTGTTTTCATTACAAAAAACCCGCGAAGTGATTATCATGCCGACTTTATAGAATCTGAAGGAGGCGATCATGAAAGCACCCGTTCGTGTCACCATCACCGGTGCCGCAGGCCAGATCGGCTATGCCACGCTGTTTCGCGTCGCCAATGGCGACATGCTGGGACGCGAGCAGCCCATCATCCTGCAATTGCTGGACTTGCCGCAGGCCCAGCCTATGTTGCGCGGCGTGATGATGGAGCTGGAGGATTGCGCCTTCCCGCTGCTGCAGCAGATCATCATCACCGACGACCCGAAGATCGCGTTCAGGGATACCGAGATCGCGCTGCTGATCGGCGCGCGCCCGCGCAGCAAGGGCATGGAACGCAAGGACCTGATCGAAGCCAACGGCGCGATCTTCTCCGCGCAGGGCAAGCTGCTCAACGAATATGCCGCGCGCCACGTCAAGGTGCTGGTGGTGGGCAACCCCGCCAACACCAATGCGCTGATCGCGATGAAGAATGCGCCCGACCTCGACCCGCGCAACTTCACCGCGATGATGCGTCTCGACCACAACCGCGCGATCGCGCAGGTCGCGCTCAAGCTGTTCCAGCCGATACGCGACATCAAGAAGATGGTCGTCTGGGGCAACCACTCCGGCACGCAATATCCCGACCTCGACCACGCCGAGATACGCGGCCGCCTGGTGCGCGACATACTGCCGGACCAGGACTGGGTGGAACGCGAATTCATCCCCACCGTGCAAAAGCGCGGCGCGGCAGTCATCGAGGCGCGCGGACTTTCCAGCGCGGCCAGTGCCGCGAACTCGGCCATCTCACACATGCACGACTGGATGCTCAGTTCGCACCACAACGACTGGGTGACCATGAGCGTGCCGTCCGACGGCAGTTACGACATCCCGGAAGGCGTGATCTACGGCTTTCCGGTCACCTGCAAGAACGGGCATTACAAAATCGTTCAGGGACTGCCTATCAGCGCGCTTGGGCGCAAACATATGCAGGAAAGCTACCAGGAACTGCTCGAGGAACGCGACCATGTGAAGAAGCTGCTGGGGTAATGTCGTTGTTGTAACGGAATGCTGATGATATTCAACGCGGAAAAATGCTCGGCCTGATGCCCCGTCAACAATCATGAATTCAGACCGGGCTATAAAGCTGAAGTTATCATCACACCGAAACCGCTATCAGGACTCCCATCGGAAAATCCCTTCAGCACATAGCCACTGAACTTCAGACTTTCGCCGGATCGGTGACTGACATAAGCAACCAGCTCACGTGGTCCCGTTCCAGTTGCATATAGTTTCTGCGACATCCTCCAGTCAGCCCCGGCGGCAGTCTGGTCGGTGAATTGATAATAGCCGCCGAATATCCCATAAGCCGCATTACTCAAGTCATATCCGGGAGGATCACCCAGCACCTGATAGCCCAGCGAACCCATGGCGGTGAAGCGATCGAATCTTTTGTATACATCCACCTGAGCCGCATAGTCGTTCTCGCCCGTGCCCAGGCCCGTATCTGCGGTAGCAAATTTGACCTTTCCGGTCAGGTCCACGCTAAGTGCGTTCTCAATCCCTGAATAGACGTTGTAGGTGGCCGCTGCGATCACATCTCCCAAGCCGGATTGCGTCGAGCTGGCAGCAGCATTCCCAGTCCCCGCGCCACCCATACCCCCGCCGCCGGACATACCACCCCCCGTGCCGGGAACAGCTCCCCCCATGCCGGGAATCACTGTCCCATCGCCCGTGATCCGGAGGTAGGGTACAGTCAGCTTGAACAGCCAATCACCGTTCAGATACATACCGACGACCGGGATGGAGAGTATGGTAGTGGTGGTGTCCGAACCGTAGTTACCGGAACTGTAATCAAATCCGGCACCCATGTAGAAATTGTCGCCATCAGCAGCCCATGCGGCAGTGTTGCCCAAGGCGCCCATCACGAAAATCACCCAGAGTTCTGTGTTTCATGCTGTGCAATCCCTTTTCAGGCAATTCGCCGGTAAATCACGGTTGCGGCAATCATCGTCTCTCCGCAAACTGCAAGCTGACTGCCTCAGGAAAATCCGGCGCAATAACTGAATATTTGCCGGCACGTTGTAATGCAAATGTGAGGCGTACCGCAATCTTTGCGGCACGCCCTGCACGATCCCGGCACGGCGCACCAAGGTTTAATATGGTTTACCGCCGCCCATACCACCACCCGGACCCATGCCACCACCCGGACCCATGCCACCGCCCGGACCCATGCCGCCCTTGCCGCCACCGGGACCCATACCGCCACCCTGTGCCGGCGGATAGTCCGGAAGAGTCACGCCTCGTTCCTTGGCACGCATCTGCATTTGCACATGGTGTTCCGCACGAATTTTCTCCTGTTCCTGGACCGTCTTGGCGGAACGCATTCGGTTGCGATATTCGTTGCGTTCTTGTTGTGTCATCAACTGGCTGCCGTATATCTGGTCCTTCGTCTGGTCTTTCGTTCTGTCCTGGGTCCGGTCCTGGGTTTGATCCTTGGTCGGGTCTTGCAGTTGCGTTTGATCACGATCCTGTGTTTGGTCCCGATCCTGATCGGCTGCCAAGGCCGAACCCGCAGCAAACACCAATACGCCGGTTAGCGCAGTCATAGTAAAAGTCTTTTTAAACATGATGGTCTCCTTTAAAAGAGGTTGAATAGATTCTTCAGTGCAAACAAGGCAACCTCTTCTTTGCTCGCACTTTTATTTCCTTCTGAAAAGATCGCATAATTTTTTGCATAATTAAATGTTAAATTGGCGCAGAGTCTGGTTTGCGCTTTCAACGCCAGCCGTTCAATTTCATAATATGCAGTTTAATTACTATAATATTGTTTGTATGTGACATTGATCACGCCCAAGCACGGGTTGTTTGGATTCTGCGGCGTTGAATTTGAATCCGCACTGTTCAACCTCACCCCGCGCGGCCTGCATGCTCAATCAATACCCGACTGTTTTATTGCACTTGATTCTGTCGGGATAGCCCTCATGTTGGGCTTATTGCTTGAATAAAGGTTCCTTATGGCCACCATACGCCCGCCTGCTGTTGCAGGCATGTTCTACCCCGCTGAGCCCGGACAGCTCGCACACGACGTGCAACATTACCTGGAAGAAGCGCGCGTTTTCGACCTGGTCCCGAAGGCGCTGATCGTTCCGCACGCCGGTTACATCTATTCCGGCGCGATCGCCGCCACCGCCTATGCCACGCTCCTCGGCCCTGACAGAATGGCGCAAAATCAATCTGTTCCAGAAGGGCTGAGTGGCGGCAGTTCCCGCAGTCGGCTGGCTTCGCCAGTAACGGGTCACAACCGCCCCATCGCCTCGCGTATCCGTCGCGTGGTGCTGCTGGGTCCCACTCATCGCGTCGCGGTGCGCGGTTTGGCCCTTCCCGGAGCGGAAGCATTCGACACGCCGCTGGGCCGCGTGATGCTGGATGCCGCCGGTGCGCGTGCGATCGCGCACCTTCCGCAAGTCGGCATCAGCGCTCAGGCGCACGCGCTGGAACATTCGCTGGAAGTGCAACTCCCGTTTCTGCAAAGTGTGCTGTCCGATTTCACGCTGCTGCCGCTGGCTGTCGGCATGGCCACCGCGGAAGAAGTCGCCGAGGTGCTGGAGACAGTGTGGGGCGGCGACGAAACGCTGATCGTGATCAGTTCCGATCTCTCGCACTACCTGCCTTACACAACCGCACAGCGCGTGGATAACGAGACCGCGCAGGATATTCTGAAGCTGCGCCAACCCATCGAACACGACCACGCCTGCGGCGGCACGCCGATCAGCGGCCTGATCGTCGCGGCACAGAAACACCACCTTGAACCGCATTTGCTCGATCTGCGAAACTCCGGGGACACGGCCGGGTCTCATGACCGGGTTGTGGGATATGCCTCGTTTGCGTTTACCCCTGCAGCATAGATATCAGGAGATGGCATGACAGAAACAAGAGATGAAATCGAACAAGGTGTAGTGTTATTGCCGATCGCGCGCGCCGCGATCGCGCGCGCATTGAAGGTGCCGCACGCAGCGGACGAATCCGCGCCGTGGCTCGCCGAGCATGGCGCCAGCTTCGTCACGCTGACGCAATCCGGCGATTTGCGCGGCTGCATCGGTTCGCTGCAAGCGCACCGCTCCCTGCTCGAAGATGTCAAAAGCAATGCCGTGTCCGCAGCCGTGCGCGATCCGCGCTTTGCGCCGCTCAGCGCTGAAGAACTCGACATCACCACGGTCGAGGTCTCGCTGCTCTCGGCCACCCGGCCCATGGCTGTCCGCGACGAGGCCGATGCGCTGGCGCAGTTGCGCCCGCATATCGATGGCGTGATATTTGAATATGGACGTTATCGCAGCACATTCCTGCCGCAAGTCTGGGAAAGCCTCGCGCGGCCGCGCGATTTTCTCGCGATGCTCAGACGCAAGGCCGGACTGCCCGATGACTTCTGGGCGGAAGAAGTGAAACTGTCGCGCTACACCGTGACCAAATGGAGCGAGAAGGAATACCAGCATGGATGAACCGATCAGCATCGCAGAGCAATATCCGGCCAAATACTGGCACAAGCTGGATGACGGCCGCATCCAGTGCGACCTGTGCCCGCGCGACTGCAAGCTGCATGAAGGCCAGCGCGGCGCATGCTTCGTGCGCGGCCGCGTCGGTGATGCGATGGTGCTGACCACCTACGGACGCTCCTCGGGATTCTGCGTCGACCCGATCGAGAAAAAACCGCTCAACCATTTCTATCCCGGCAGCAGCATCCTGTCGTTCGGCACCGCGGGCTGCAACCTCGCCTGCAAATTCTGCCAGAACTGGGACATCTCCAAATCGCGCAGCTTCGACAAGCTCGCCGACCAGGCCACGCCGGAAGCCATCGCGCGCACTGCCGAACGGCTGGGCTGCAAGAGCGTCGCGTTCACCTACAACGACCCGGTGATCTTCGCCGAATACGCGATGGACGTCGCCGATGCCTGCCACGAGCGCGGCATCAAGGCCGTGGCGGTCACCGCAGGCTATATGCACGACCAGCCGCGCCGCGACTTCTACGCGAAGATGGACGCCGCCAACGTCGACCTGAAGGCGTTCACCGACGAGTTCTACGTCAAGCAGACCGGCTCGCACCTGCAGCCGGTGCTGGACACGCTGAAATATCTGCGTCACGAAACCGGTGTATGGTTCGAGATCACCACGCTGCTGATCCCCGGCTACAACGACAGCGCGCACGAGATCGGCAAGATGAGCGAATGGATCGCGAAGGAACTGGGCGTGGACGTGCCGCTGCACTTCACCGCATTCCATCCGGATTACAAGATGACCGGCATCCCCGCCACGCCGGCGAAAACGCTGACCGAGGCGCGGCAGATCGCCCACTCGGCCGGGCTGCAGCATGTTTATACCGGCAACGTGCACGATGTGAATGGCGGCACCACGCAGTGCCCGAGCTGCAAGCACCCGCTGATCGTGCGCGACTGGCACGCGATCCGCGATTACACGCTCGATGAACGGGGCAACTGTCCGCAGTGCGGCACGGCACTGGCCGGACACTTCGAAAAATTCACCGGGCAGTTCGGCCGGCAGCGCATCCCCATCGTCATGACGGGGCGCTGCATAGGGAAATCAAATTTACAGGGCGCACAATCCTTTCTGAAAGGAGAAAATCATGAGCAGCATCTGGCGCAGCATTCTGTTTTTCATCGTGTTGATTTCTCTAATCGGTTTGGTGGGCATTATTTTCTTCCCCGGCCATTGACTGCAATTGCACGACCACGTCATTACACAAGCTGGTCATTCCCGACGGGAATGAGAAGGCAAGTATTGCAATCATAACGGGAGGAACAACATGAGCACCGTACATATACCCGCCGGACTCGTCGAGCTCGATGGCGAACTGGTCTTGCCGCCATCCGCAAAAGGCGTGGTGCTGTTCGCCCACGGCAGCGGCAGCAGCCGCTTCAGCCCGCGCAACACCTATGTCGCCGAAGTGCTGCAGCAACGCGGCATCGGAACGCTGCTGTTCGATCTGCTGACGCGCGAAGAAGACCAGATCTACGAGACGCGCTTCGACATCGGGCTGCTCACGACACGGCTGGTCGCGGCGACCGAATGGCTGCAAGGCAATCCGGAGACAAAAAACCTCAGCATCGGTTATTTCGGCGCGAGCACCGGTGCTGCGGCGGCATTGCAAGCCGCGGCCAGGATGGGAAACCAGGATCTCGGCGGTGGTATCACGCGGCGGACGGCCCGACCTCGCCGGGGCGGTTGCGCTGCGCCGCGTGACCGCGCCTACACTGCTCATCGTCGGCGCTGCGGACTACGGCGTGATCGAATTGAATGAGCAAGCCGATGCGCTGATGAACTGCGAGAAGAAGCTCATCCTGATCCCCGGCGCGACGCACTTGTTCGAAGAACCCGGCACGCTGCAACAAGCGGCGCACAGCGCGGCGGACTGGTTCGCACATTATCTATAGCGTTTTGGGGATCAGAATATTATCGACGCGAGCCGCTTGATTGGCACCCGATTCCTGGCCGGAACACGACGCTACGATACAACCCTGTCGTGATCGCATCCCTTCTGCCCGTGCAAATATGTGCTCTTGGTTGCGTTATTTCGGTTGTGGTCGATTCTTGAAGAGGAGTGATGCCCGCCACATGTGAAACACCACCGGCGGCGAAGTGGCCAGCAACTTGCCGTTCGCTGCATATACCCGAACTTCGAGTGTATGGCTGCCGCGGTCGATGTTATTCAATTCGAAACTCAGTTTGCGCCCCTTTGCCACAGCCGTGCCGTCCATCAGCAGGGTCAACTGATCGACAGCGGATGTATCCGGCGGCTTGGAGAAAGCAACCTCTACGGCAAGATTACCGTCGTTGTCATGTATGGTCGTCTCCGGCGCCGGCGCCACGATGCGCACAGCCAGATCGCTTTCCGCATAAGATGGCAAAGGAAGCAAAACCGTATACAGCATCAGGAACATCAATTTGCGCATTTGAATCTCCTTTATTGACATGACATGTCCATGTTCAGGATATCTGCCAAGACACATTCCGGCTAAGAAGGTGCCTTCAACGCCTCGAACCCGGCGATCACATCGAACAGTTCCTCATCTATGCCTGTCTGGCGTTGACGGTGATAATCGCGGTTAAGTTCCTCCAGCAGTTCGCCGATGTTCTTTTCAGCGCGTTGCATCGCGGCGAGGCGGCTGGCATTCTCGCTGGCCAGCGATTCGGCGCAGGCGCGGAACAGCGAAATGAACAGGTATTCGCTGATCAGAGCCTGCAGCGTCGCGTCGCCGCCCTCGAGCACTTCCGGCAGGTTCGCGCTCGGCCATGGCAGCTTGGCCAATCCCGCGCGCCAGGTTTCGTCGAGCGGCAGCAGCCGCTGCATCGCGGGCTCATAACCTGCCCTTGATTTCGGCCGATTGAAGAACAGGTAGACCTCGGCGACTTTGCCCCGTTCGCGCTGCGCTTCAATTTCAATGAGCACGCGCCCGACCAGCGAGGTGATCGCGGCAATGGAATTCGGCACCGGGAAATTTCCGGCCAGCGGCAAGCCGGCTAGTTCGAGGTAGCTTTGCACGCGCTCGCCGACCGGCCAGACCTGCTTGCCGCCCGTCATGCCGCCCAGCGACTGCGCGGTGAATTCCGCCAGCACCTCGTTGAACTGGCCGACCAGCCCCTGATCCGAACCGAACACCACTGCGCCGGTCGCCGCCTTGTATCGCTGAGCGCCACCTGCCGGATAGATCGCCACGCCCGTATGGCGCAACCAGGCAACCAAGCCCAGTTCCACCGTCCGATAATAATCGTCCAGCGAGTGCACCGCGCGCTCGTACTGCACGATGCTGGCCGCGGCCAGCGCCTTCATCGTGCGCACCACCGATTCCAGTTCGGTCGCGCCGACTATCTTGCGGCGCAGGGCTTCCAGGGTGTCGGTCATGTAGATTTGTCTAGGCGTTCAAAGCTGAATGAACCTCCGCCAAAACTTCCCAAGGGAAGTTTTTCTCCAGCTTTCTCTCCAAGTGTATTAATGATTTGTTCAATAGCATTAATTGCCTGCCTAGAACTTTCTAATGTGCAGTTACTTAACCAAGATGGAATTAATTCTTGCTCTATACTGATATCCTTCCAGTTAACATCTTTAATCTCATTCTGCGCAGTTACAATCTCAGTAATTCCATGAGCTAAAGAGTCTCTGAACAAAAATATTTCAGGAATAACAGAATACGGCAGTTCATTATAATTAGCCGCTAACCCAAATTCCTTGAACACTTTTTCTCTTCTTCCAATCTGCCCTAAGCTCCTTTCTTCTTTAGCCCAATTAGAAAACGACTTATGTCCTAAATGATTTATAAAAGCCTCAAAAGCAAATGCTAAAAAAACATATACGGTCATTAAATTGTATATTCTTGCTTCATCTTTAGTCTCTGCTTCAGATAAAGCCCGCTTTGCAGTTTTATATAAAAATACAAATGTCTTGGTTTCGCGACTTCCTGAAAACTTGATAGGCACGTTTAGCTCATTCATGTTTTAGCCTTACGTAAAACTCAACAGGTACAAATACTCATAGCTTAATTTGAAACAGCCAAGTAGGGTGGGCACGTTTTTATGCCCACGCGGTACACCCAAACAGCCTCAATCATATTCCAATTCCACCCCATCCAACGCACCCGCCCAATCGCGCGCGTACAACCCATCGCGCACGAAACGATGAAACGTCGAATAAGGCCAATCGGAGGCGTATTTAACATGACCGTGTTTAACCGGGTTGAAATGAATGTAATCGACATGGCGGGCAAAATCGTTTTCATCGCGAATCTGGTGTTCCCAGAATCGACGTTGCCAGATAGTCGATTCGCGATGCCTGGATTTTGATGCGGTCATCCAGTGGTCGCGACGGAATTCTTCCCCGCATGCCAAAGAAACCGCCCGCTTAATTTTCATCCAGCGTTTGGAAAAATCTGCGTCACCTTCTGGCAATGTCCACACGCAATGCATATGATCGGGCAACAACACCAATGCATCAATAACGAAAGGGCGTGCCACCTGCACCGCTTCAATCGCCGTGCGCAATGCGTTGCGGATCGGGTCGCTGCACAGGATAGGTTGCCGACGGTAAGCGACCACGGTGAAGAAATAGCTGGCACCTGTGGTTGTTGCGCGGCGGTAGCGTGACATTGGAATTGCCTTTACGTTATTGATTAACCGCGTGGGCACAAAAGACGTGCCCACCCTACGGTTGAAACAGCTTCAACGTATCGCGCGCAATCTGCAAGATCGACTCACGGTCGCTGTCCTTCAATTCCTCGACCGAGGTGATGCGCTTGACCAGGTCGGCCGGGAATCCATCCGCCGCTTTGCGCAGCGCCAGCTCGGCCTCGCGCATGCGTTCCAGCGGCACGTCGTCGAACAGCCTGCCGGTCAGCGCCAGCAGCACGGCGATCTGTCCGGGCACGGACACCGGCTCGAATTCCGGCTGCTTGAGGCAGGCGCGCACGCGCCGCCCGTGCTCGATGACCTTGCGCGTGGCTTCGTCGAGCCGCGTGCCGAAGCGTGCGAAGGTTTCCAGTTCCTCGAACTGCGCATAGGCGAGTTTGAGCGCGCCCGACACCGCGCGGTAGGCGGCGCGCTGCGCCTGGCCGCCGACGCGCGACACCGATTTGCCGACATCGACGGCGGGCAGGATGCCGAGCGAGAACAGGTTGGGCGAAAGATAGACCTGCCCGTCGGTGATCGAAATCAAATTGGTCGGGATGTAGGCGGCGATGTTCTGTGCCTCGGTCTCAATGATCGGCAGCGCGGTGAGCGAGCCGCCGCCGAGTTCCTCGCACAGGTGCGTGGCGCGCTCCAGCAGCCGTGAATGGATGTAGAAGATGTCGCCGGGATAGGCCTCGCGTCCGGGCGGGCGGCGCAACAATAAAGAAAGTTCGCGATAGGCGCGTGCATGGTTGGTCAGGTCGTCGTACACGATCAGCACGTCGCGGCCTTGCTGCATGAAATATTCCGCGATGCTGGTCGCGGAATAAGGCGCCATATAGGACAGGCCGGGCGGGTCGTTGCCTTCGGTCACGACCACGACGGTGTATTCCATCGCGCCGTTCTCGCGCAGGTCGGCCACGGCCTTGGCCACCGCGGAGGCGCGCTGGCCGATCGCGCAATACACGCACAGCACATCCTGGCCGCGCTGGTTGAGTATCGTGTCGATGGCGATGGCGGTCTTGCCGGTCTGCCGGTCGCCGAGGATCAGCTCGCGCTGCCCGCGCCCGATCGGGATCAATGCGTCGATGACCTTGATTCCGGTCTGCAGCGGCACCGTGACGGGAGATCGATCCATGATGTGCGGCGCGGGACGTTCGATCGGTGAGCGCTTGTCGGACATCACCGGCCCCTTGCCGTCGAGCGGGCGGCCGAGCGGATTGACGACGCGCCCGATCATGCCGTCGCCGACCGGAACGTCCATCACATGGCCACGGCGCTCGACCTCGTCGCCCGCGTGCAGATGCCAGTAGTCCCCGAGCAGCACGACGCCGATCTCGTCTTCATCAATATTGAAGGCGATGCCGTACAGTTCATTTGTCAGCTCACTGGGAAACCTCACCACTTCCTCGTAGCACACGCCGGGCAGGCCGGAAACGCGGGCGATGCCGGTGGACAGGCTGGTGACGATGCCAATCTCGCGCGCGTTGAGTTGTTGAGTATGTGCCTCACGCACTGTGTCGATATTTGCGAAGGCACGGTCGACCGTCGTTTGCAGATCTTCAGCCTTCATGGCGTTGCGCTTTCGCCTTCGTGTAGTTGCGCTTTCAAAAACGCGGCCAGTTCCTTTTCCAGCGACGCGAGATGATCCGAAATGCTCCACGCGACTTTCCGGCCGCGCAGGATGAGTTCGATGCCGCCGATGATATTGGGCACGATCTCGAACAGAACCTGATTTTTTGTACCGAGTGTTGCCATGATGGCTTCTTCGATAGATGCTCGCTGCGGCTGCGGCAACTCGAACGCGCTGCGCACGGTGACCGTGTCCTGTGCCGCAATCGCTGCCAGTTTGCTGCGCTCGCTGTCGTCCAGTTCGCGCAGGCGCTGGACGAACACCTCGACCACGCGCGTTTCCAGGCTAGTCCCGGAAAGCTCGGTCAATGTCTTGCGCGCGATCGCGAACACCTCGGCCTGCATCCTGCGCGCGATCTCATCGTGCAGGTTGCGGAACTCGTTGCCCAGCTTGTCCTGCAGCTTGCCACGCAACTCGTCTGCATCTATGCGCACTTCGTCGAGCAACCGGCTGTGCTCCGCGGCCGCATCCTTGGTAGCCTTGCTCATCAGCCCGTCGCGCTGGCTGTCGAATTCCTCGTTCTTGTGCTTGTATTCCTCGCGCTCGGCCAGTGCCTCGGCCCTTTTCGCATCCGCATCCGCCAGCTCAGCGGCGATGCGCTGCTCGCGCGCATCGAGCGCCCTGAGGATGGGCTGGTACAGATAGCGCTTCATCAACCATACCAGGATGAGGAAGTTGACCGCTTGAGCGATGACGGTGAACCAATCGATCAACATTGCCTGTCCTTTATTTTGCAGCCTGTGCGATCACGTGATCCCAGAACGGGTTGGCGAAGATCAGGATCATCGCGACCACAAAGCAGTAGATCGCGATGGATTCGATCATCGCCAGCCCGACGAACAGCGTGCGTGTGATCGTCGTGGCGGCATCGGGTTGCTGGGCCAGCGAACTCAGCGCCGTCGAGACCGCGCGGCCTTCGCCAAGCGCGGGACCGATTCCGCCGATGGCGATGGTCAGGCCGGCGGTGATGATCGAAGCCATTGCGATGAGTGTGGTGCTATCCATGTTGTTTCCTTTCTCTGTTTGAAGCCTTCCAATTTAATAATCAGTTGGGCTCCGCCCGGGATCGATACGGTAACTGTAGCCGTGCCGTTCAAAGCCCAGCGACTCGTAAAATGCATGTGCCTTTTCGCGCTTCAGGTTGGAGGAAAGTGCCGCCTTGTAACAGCCCTTGTCGCGGCATAATTTCATGGCATATTGCATCATCTGTTTGCCGATGCCGCGCCCCTGCCATCCGGGATCAACGGCGACATCCTCGATGATCGCAGAGGGAGCGCCATTGTGGGCAAGGTTATCCATAATGAGCAGCGCAAACGTACCGACGATTTGTGTTCCACTGAACGCAACATGGATTTTGTAGTCGGGGTAAGTCTGAAATGCGCTCGAAAAGACGCTCCGCCTCGGACAGGGATAGCACCCTGCCATCATCGAGATCGGGCTGTGCATACAAACGGAGCACCGCAGGAATGTCTTCCCGGGTCGCTGCGCGGCAAACGATCGACAAAGGCTCGTTCATGTTCCCGCCTCCTCCCGCGCCCGCGTAGCGGCCGCGATGTAGACCGTGGCGAGGATGCTGAAGATGTAGGCCTGCACCATGCCGGTCAGCAGGCCGAGCAGGCTCATCACGACCGGGAACAGGAACGGCGTGACGGTCAGCAGGATGGCGAGGATCATCGTGCCGCTCATGATGTTGCCGAACAGGCGGATGGCCATCGCCAGCGTGCGCGACAGTTCGCTGATCAGGTTGAACGGCAGCATGATGGCAGTCGGTTGAAGGTAGGACCGGAGATAAACGCCAAGGCCGCTCTCGGCGATGCCATACAGCGGCACCGCGATGAACACGCTCAGCGCGAGCGCGGCGGTGGTGGACAGCGAACCGGTCGGCGGCTCGTAGCCGGGAATGATCGTGCACAGGTTCGACAGCGCGATGAACAGGAACAGCGTGCCGAGGAAACCCAGGTATTTTTCCGGGTGAAGCAGGCCGACCTCTGCGATCTGCTTGCGGGTACGTGACCACGATCACTTCGAGCAGGCTCTGCCAGCGCGATATATGCACCTTGTGCTCGAGGTTGCGCGTGATGAGCCGGGCAGTCACGACCAGCACCCCCATCAGCACCCAGGTCGTCACGATCGTGACGTTGAGCTTGAAGAATCCGTGCTGCCACAGGATCAGTTGATCGGAGCTAAGGCGCATGGTCGCTTCCCTGCGTTAATCGCGCGCCGGTCAGTCTGATGACGATCAAACGCGCGACGATGAAACCGAGCAGGCACATCAGCAGGCGCTTCCAGTCCGGACCCGCAACAAAATAAAAGCCGGCCAGTACGACAGCCGTACGCAGCAGCATGCTGGCGCCGAACCACAGTGCGGGTTGTCTGGCCGAGAGTCCCTTCTGCACCGTCCACCACAGGCCGCCGAAAAACAGCGCGCCGAGCAGCATCCCTGCCAGCAGCACCATTACGAGTTGAAATGGTTCATTCATCTCCCTCTTTCTCCTCCTGCTCCGCGTGGATATCCCTTTGCTCTTTCGCTACCCAGTGCCACGCGTTCAGGCAGCCGATGGCCAGGCCGACGATCAGAAACGTGACCATCCATGATTGGGCGGCCGGATAGCGCTTGTCCAGCCAGACACCGAGCGCCGCGCCGAGCAGTGTCGGCACCGACACCGACCAGCCGACCAACCCCATCATGCCCAGACCCGACCAGACGACCCGCGTGGCTTTGCGTTGCGCCCTGAGCTTGCGCGTCTCCTTCGCGCCCACCTGCCGGATGAATTCGGCACTTTCATCACGATCGTCAACCAAGATGATACTCCGTGAAATGGCGCACGAAACCGCTCTCCAGCCGGGCCAGCACCGCGCGCACCTGGCGCTCGTTCTCGTCGAGATCGACGAACTCCTTCGCGACTGCCTCGCGCAACTTGCCGAGGTCGGTGCCGCCGATCGCATTGCGCACCGAGACCAGCACGTCCGCGCCGGCCTTGACCAGGATGCCCTGCGTCCACCGCGATGTAGACCTCGCCCTCCGCCTCCGTTTCGTAAGTCAGTATCCCCGGCTCCAGCGCCGCCACGCAATCGAGCCGGCGCGGCAACAGGCCGAACGAACCCTGCGGCGTCTCCACGACGATGCGGCTCACCCCGTCGATCTCGGCGTAGACCTGATACGGCAGCAGCACCTTGAGTTTCATGTCTCACCTCCGACACGTTACTGGCGTAGCCAGCCGATTGCGGGAGGAGGTGACAGGCGGCATTGCCCGCACCGCCGCTTCGCGCACCGTGTTCATGCCGCCACCGCCTTCTGTTTGTTTGATGCCGCCGAAGACTGGCCTTCCTTCATCTTCAGCCAGGCCTCGTCGACCTTCCCGATCATGTACAGCGCGCTTTCCGGCACATCCTTGAATTCGTCGCGCAGGATGCGCTCGCAGCCGTCCAGCGCATCCTTGAGGCTGACCAGCCTGCCCTTGATGCCGCTGAACTGTTCGGTGGTGTAGAACGGCTGGGTGAGGAAGCGCTCCAGCCGCCGCGCGCGCGCGACCACCGCGCGATCCGTCGCGGACAATTGTTCCAGCCCGAGCATCGCGATGATGTCCTTCAGGTCATCGTATTGCGCGAGGGTGTTCCTGATCTGCTGCGCCAGCGCATAGTGGCGTTCGCCGACGATGCCGGGCGTGGCCATCTTGGAACCGGACTGCAGCGGGTCGATGGCCGGGTACAGTCCCTCGCTGGCGCGCTTGCGCGACAGCACGATGGATGCCGACAGGTGCGAGAAGGTGTGCACCGCGGCCGGGTCGGTGAAATCGTCCGCCGGCACATAGACCGCCTGGATCGAGGTGATCGCGCCGGTGTCGGTATTGGCGATGCGTTCCTCCAGGCTGGACAACTCGGTGCCCATCGTCGGCTGATAGCCCAGGCGCGACGGCATCTGCCCCATCATGCCGGAGATCTCGGAACCGGCCTGGATGAAACGGAAGATGTTGTCGATCAGCAGCAGCACATCGCGGTGTTCGTCGTCGCGGAAATATTCCGCCATGGTCAATGCGGCATGGCCGACGCGGAACCGGCTGCCCGGCGGCTCGTTCATCTGCCCGAACACCATCACCATGTTCGGCAGCACGCCCGCCTGTTTCATGTCGCGGTACAGTTCCTCGCCTTCGCGGCAGCGTTCGCCGATGCCGCAGAAGATGCTCACCCCTTCATGGTGCCCGACCATGTTGTGGATCATCTCGGTGAGCAATACGGTCTTGCCGACGCCCGCCCCGCCGAACAGGCCGGCCTTGCCGCCGCGCTCCAGCGGCGCCAGCACGTCGATGACCTTGATGCCGGTTTCGAATATCTCGGATTTGGTCGAGCGCCGCGCCAACGGCGGCGGCAATTGATGGACGCTGCGCCATTCGACGTCGGCCGGGCGCGGGATGGCGGTCGATGACATTGCCGAACACATCGAACATGCGCGACAGGATGCCACGGCCCACCGGCGCCTTCAGCGGCCCGCCGGTATCTTCGACGATCATGCCGCGCGCCAGTCCTTCGGTCGGCGTCAGCGCGACCCCGCGCACCCGGTGCGCATCGAGCTGGGCCAGCACCTCGATCGCGATATGTTTCTCCTTGCCCGCGCGCAACAGCGTATAGATCGGCGGCAGGTACCGATCGAAGCGGATATCCACGACACTGCCGCGCACCGAAACGATTTTACCGAGATTCAGAGAACCGGTTTGATCATCCAATTTTGCGTCCCCGCTGAAATCGTATTCCGGCACGAAGGCTTTACCAGGGCACCAGAACAATCATCAAGCTGTTTCCAGCAGCCTGATCACTTCCTCGTCGCTGACCTGGTGGAAGGACTGGTAGAACTGTCCGACCGCATAGAACATCGCCGGCGCGCTCAGGCACACCACTTCGTCGGCGTAGGGTTCCACCTTGGCCAGCGTATCCGGCGGCGCGACCGGCACGGCGCAGATCAGTTTTTTCGGGGACCTGGCGCGCAGCGAGTGCAGCGCGGCGATCATCGTGGAGCCGGTGGCCAGCCCATCGTCGACCACGATGACGATGCGCCCCGACGGGTCGTGCGGCGGGCGTATCGGCGTATAGCTGGCGCGCCGCTCGCGCATCACCTTGAGTTGCGCTTCCTTCTCGGCTTCGATGTATTGCGAACTGCCGCCCACCCGCTCGGCATAGTCGCCGAGATAGGTCCAGCCGGTCTCGTCCACCGAACCGATCGCGAATTCCGGATTGCCCGGCGCGCGCAGTTTGCGCACCAGCACCACGTCCACTTCGCCGCCCAGTCGTCGGCGATGATCTTTGCCATCGGCACCGCACCGCGCGGAATGGCCAGCACCAGCGGGTTCTGGCCGCGATATTGCGCAAGCGCTTCCGCCAGCCGGCGCGCTGCGTCTTCCCGATCACGAAATATCATGGTGTCCTCCTGATGTTATCCGGCAACTGGCAGGTTGCTACTAGGCATGAAACTACATTAGAAGTGGGTATTCTACGCCCGAAGAAGATGGCAGTGGGAGTACAACGGGCGATTGGTTGCTGATGCTCTGTCAGCTTACGCCGCCACCCTTCCGCTGCCGCCGCGCCTCGAACAGGCAGATGCCGGCACTGACCGAGACATTCAGGCTTTCCACGCTGCCCAGCATCGGGATGCGCACCAGCTCGTCGCAGGTCTCGCGCGTCAGGCGGCGCAGGCCTTCGCCTTCCGCGCCCAGCACCCAGGCCAGTGCGCCTTTGTGTTTGAAGCTGTTCAGATCCTGCTCGGCCTCGCCCGCCGCGCCGACCACCCAGATGTCGCGTTCCTGCAAGTCGCGCAGCGTGCGCGCGAGATTGGTGACGGTGATGTAGGGCACGGTTTCCGCCGCACCGCAGGCGACCTTCTCCACCGTCGCGGTGATGCCGACCGCGCGGTCTTTCGGCGCGATCACCGCATGCACGCCGAACGCATCGGCACTGCGCAGGCAGGCGCCGAGATTATGCGGGTCCTGCACGCCATCCAGCACCAGCAGCAACGGCGGCTCGTCCAGCGTATCCAGCACATCTTCCAGATGCTGCACGCGCCGCGCCGCATCGACGCGCGCCGCCACGCCCTGATGGCGCGCATTGCCCGCCATGCCGTCGAGGCGTTTCGCCTCCACCGGTATGACGCGCACGCCATTGGTTTCGGCCAGCTTGATCAGGTCGCGCATGCGCGGGTCCTGGCGCTGCGCCTGCAGATAGACTTCCAGCACGCCATCGGGATTCTGGCGGATGCGCGAAGTGACGGCATGAAAACCGTAGATCAGCCGCAGATCAGCCATGATGCTTCTTTTCCCTGGCTTTGCCCTTGGCAGGTTTTTGTCAGGCTTGCAGCCTTCCTTGCCGGTGCGTGCGCCCTGTCTCCGGCGTGCCGGTTCATCGATCAGTTCATGCAGCACGAAATCGATCTTGGTGCTTTCCATGTCCACCTTGACGACGCGCACTTGCACGCGGTCGCCGAGGCGATAGCGCTGTCCGGTGCGTTCGCCGAGCAATTGGTGCTTGGCGGCATCGAACTGGAAATAATCCTTGCCGAGTTCGGAGATATGCACCAGCCCTTCGACATACAGATCGTCCAGCGACACGAACATGCCGAAACTGGTGACCGACGAGACCGTGCCGGTGAACACGCTGCCCAGATGGTCGCGCATGTAGAAACATTTCAGCCAGGCCTCGACATCGCGCGTCGCATCGTCGGCGCGGCGCTCGGTCATCGAGCAATGCGCGCCCAGTTCGGCCCATTTCTGCGCAGGCTTGTATTGCTTGCCTTGCAGCACCGCCTTGATGGCGCGATGCACCAGCAGATCCGGGATAGCGGCGGATCGGCGAGGTGAAGTGCGTATAGGCTTCGTAGCCCAGGCCGAAGTGCCCGATGTTCTCCGGCTCGTACTTGGCCTGGCGCAACGAACGCAGCATCACGGTTTGCAGCAGCCCGGCATCGGGACGGCCCTTGATGCGCTTGAGCAGCTTGGAATAATCGGCTGCCTGCGGATCGTCTTCGCCGGTCAGTTGCAGACCGAATTCCTTCATGAATTCGCGCAGCGCTTCCAGCTTCTCCGGTGTCGGCCCCTGGTGGATGCGGTACAGCACGGTGTGCCCATGTTCGTGCAGATAGCCCGCCGCGCAGACGTTGGCCGCCAGCATGCATTCCTCGATCAGTTTGTGCGCGTCGTTGCGCACCACCGGCACGATGCGTTCGATCTTGCCCTGGTCGGTGAAGATCATCTGCGTCTCGACCGTCTCGAAGTCGATCGCGCCGCGCTTCTCGCGCGCCTTCAGCAGCTTCTTGAACAACTCGTGGAGATGCTGCAGATGCGGCACGATGGCCGCGTTGCTCTTGGCCAGTTCGCCATCCGGCTCGGCCAGCATCTCCGCGACCTGGTTGTAGGTCAGTCGCGCTTGCGAATGCATCACCGACGGATAGAAGCGGTATTTTTCGATCTCGCCGCTGCTGCTGATATGCATGTCGCACACCATGCACAGGCGGTCCACATGCGGATTCAGCGAACACAGGCCGTTGGACAATTCTTCCGGCAGCATCGGGATCACGCGGCGCGGAAAATACACCGAGTTGCCGCGCAGGATCGCCTCGCGATCCAGCGCGTCGCCGGTCTGCACATAGTGGCTGACATCGGCGATCGCCACCACCAGGCGGTAGCCGCCTTTTTCCGGCGCGCAATACACCGCATCGTCGAAATCGCGCGCGGTCTCGCCGTCTATCGTGACCAGCGGCAGGTTGCGGATGTCTTCGCGCCCCGCCCAGTCTTCGGCAGCAACCGTCGGAGAGATCGCTTTGGCCTGGCGTTCGACATCCTTGGGAAACTCATACGGCAGATCATGCTTGCGCAACGCGATCTCGATCTCCATGCCGGGATCGGCATAGTTGCCCAGCACCTCGACGATGCGGCCGATCGGCTGCGCATGTTTGTCGGGATGCTGCATGATCTCCAGCATCACCACCTGCCCGGCCTTGGCCCCGCCGGCTTCGCCGGGTGCGACCAGAATGTCCTGGGTGATGCGGCGGTTCTCCGCCACCACGAAGTTGATGCCGTGTTCTTCGTACAGGCGGCCGACCACGCGGTTATTGGCGCGCTCCAGCACCTCGACGATCTTGGCCTCGGGACGGCCGCGCCGGTCCACGCCGCTCTGGCGCACCATCACCACGTCGCCGTGCAGCACCTGATGCATCTCCTTCTCGCTGAGGAACATGTCGGGACTGCCGTCTTCCGGGATCAGGAAACCGAAGCCGTCCGGATGGCCCTGCACCTTGCCCTTGACCAGATCGAGCTTGTCCACCACGCAGATGGCGCGTTTGCGATTGCGCATGATCTGTCCGTCGCGCTCCATCGCGCGCAGGCGGCGCGAGAACAGATCTTCTTCATCTTCTCGATATGCAGTAATTCCAGCAGTTCTTCATCGCTGACCGGCGCACCCTGCTCGGTCAGTATCTGCAAAATGAATTCGCGGCTGGGCAGCGGATGTTCGTATTGTTCGCGTTCGCGTTCCAGAAACGGGTCTTGCAGACGCAAATTCTTTTTATTTTTCATTGACAATATATCCTTTAACAATTAAATTGCGCGCCTTCGCAAAAAGCCCAGATGGCGGAATTGGTAGACGCGCACGGTTCAGGTCCGTGTGCCGCAAGGTGTGGAGGTTCGAGTCCTCTTCTGGGCACCAATACAAATGGCTCGCGCAAGCGGGCCATTTTTTCGCCCAGAACGCGAACATTGCGTAGTCGCGCACGGATTCAGGTCCGTGTGCCGCAAGGTGTGGCGGTTCGAGTCCTCTTCTGGGCACCAGATTTCAAATTCAAACGCAAAAATCAAAATGCGCAGTGCTGAACAAGCACCGCGTATTTGCGTTGTCCGTCAGACTCGCCAAACTATTCGAACGGATGGCGCAGCACGATGGTTTCATCCCGATCCGGTCCGGTCGAAACCATGTCGACCGGCACGCCGCACACTTCGGCGATGCGCTCCAGATAGTTGCGCGCAGCCTTGGGCAGTTCTTCATAACGCTGCACACCCAGGGTGCTCTCGCTCCAGCCCGGCATCTCCTCGTACACCGCCTGGCAATCCGCCAGCGCATCCGCACCGGCCGGCAGGATGTCGCTGTCCACGCCATTGATGCGGTAGCCGACGCCGATACGCACGGTTTCCATGCCATCCATCACGTCCAGCTTGGTGACGCACAGACCCGACACGCCGTTGATCTGGATCGAGCGCTTCAGTGCCGCCGCATCGAACCAGCCGCAGCGGCGCGCACGCCCGGTGGTGGAACCGAATTCATGGCCGCGCTTCGCCAGACCTTCACCGATCGGGTCGCGCTTGTCCACCGCGTCATACAGCTCGGTCGGGAACGGGCCGGAACCGACGCGCGTGGTGTAAGCCTTGGTGATGCCCAGCACATAGTGCAGCATTTGCGGGCCCACCCCTGCACCGGCACAGGCCGCACCGGCGATACAGTTGCTCGATGTGACGAACGGATAAGTGCCGTGATCGATATCCAGCAACGCGCCCTGCGCGCCTTCGAACAGCAGGCTCTTGCCGGCCTGATTGGCTTCATACAAGGCGCGCGGCACATCCATCACCAGCGGCTTGATGCGTTCGGCCAATGCCAGCGTGTCGTCCAGCAACTGTCTGGAAATCGACCGTATCGGCATTGAAGTAATTCTTCAGCACGAAGTTGTGATAGTCCAGCACCTCGCCCAGCTTGGCGGCAAAGCGTTCGCGGAAGAATATATCCTGCAAACGGATCGCGCGGCGCGCCACCTTGTCTTCGTAGGCCGGGCCGATGCCGCGCCCGGTGGTGCCGATCTTGGCCGCGCCCTTGGCCAGCTCGCGCGCTTTGTCGAGCGCTTCGTGATAGGGCAGGATCAGCGGGCAGGCTTCGGAAATCTTCAGGCGGTTATAGACATCGATCCCGGCCTGCTGCAATTCGTCCATTTCCTTGAGCAATGCGGAAGGAGACAGCACCACGCCGTTGCCGATATAGCACATCACATGGTCGCGCAAGATGCCGGAGGGGATCAGGTGCAGCACGGTTTTCTTGCCGGCGATCACCAGCGTATGGCCGGCATTATGGCCGCCCTGGAAACGCACCACGCCCTGCGCATGATCGGTCAGCCAGTCGACGATCTTGCCCTTGCCCTCATCACCCCACTGGGTGCCGATTACCACTACATTCTTAGCCATTACAAATCTTCCAGATTTTGAAAATTGTGAATTCTAAAGCGCAACGACCTGCCAGACGCCGTCGCGCAACACCAGCTCGCGGTCGCACTGCAATTCCCCGCGCAAGGCCGCATCGCCGAGCAGATCCACCACCACCGCTTCGCCCGCGGCGCGCAATTGCGCGATCTTCTCGACGCAACGCGGCATCGTCAAGGTGCGGCGCGCATATGCCCAACCTGGCTGCTTGCGGCGGCAACAGGCGATACAACTGGCGCAGGTCCATGCTGAATCCGGTCGCGGCACGCGCACGCCCGAAGCTCTTGCCCAGATCGTCGTAGCGTCCGCCCAGCGCGATCGCATCGTGGCTGCCGGCATGGTAGGCGGCGAACACCATGCCGCTGTGATAGTGATAGCCGCGCAGGTCGGCGAGATCGATGCCCGACGCTGGAAACCAGCGGTTGCAATCTTGGTGGAAATGTTCTGCAGGTCATCCAGCGCTGCAGCGTATCTCGGCATAGTCCGGCAGCAGCTTGCGCGCCTTGGCCAGCACTTCGCCGCAATTGCCATACATCGACGGCAGCGCCAGCAATGCGTTGCGCAGGGTCGCCTCCAGCGGCTGCACCAACGATTGCAAGGACGCGCTGTCCTTGCTTTGCAGCGCCAGAGAACAATCCGCTTTCCATATCCTTGTCGAGCCTGGCATGGCTCACCAGCGCGCGGAACACCCCGACATGGCCGAGATCGAGATGCACATCGCTGATCCCAAGCAAAGCCAGCGATTGCAGCATCAGCTGCTGGATTTCCAGATCGCTTTCCAGACCGCCATGCCCATACAGCTCGGCGCCGATCTGCAGCAGCTCGCGGGTGCGCGTCAGCCCGATCGGCTGGGTGTGCAGCACGCTGCCGGCATAGCACAGCCGCGCCACGCCCTGACGGTTGAGCAGATGCGCATCGATGCGCGCCACTTGCGGCGTGATGTCGGCGCGCAATGCCAGGGTGCGCCCGCTCAACTGATCGACCAGCTTGAAGGTGCGCAGATCCATGTCGTCGCTGCCATCGATCAGCAACGATTCGGCATATTCCAGCAACGGCGGCGCGACCAGCTGATATCCCGACTTGCGCAGCAGATCGAGGAATTGCGCGCGCATCCGTTCGACGCCCCATGCCTCGTCGGGCAGCATGTCTTCTACATATTCGGGAAGCAGCCAGTTTTGCATAGGACCTATGAAATCATTTGCGGGCACGCATAGCGAACGCGTTTAAATCACTTGATCCAATAAAGCAACATTATTCCGGACAGCATCGCGGTGATACCGACGAAGCGCAATTGCCCGTCCGTCAGCGTCACCAGCTTGCGGAAAGTCTCACGCCACAATCCAGGCAGCACAAACGGCAACATTCCCTCGATCACCAGCATCATCGCCAGACCGAGCAGCCAGTAATCGAGCACACTACTTACCAACCCTGCTTGGGGATTTTCAGATACTTGAAGAACGCCGAACTCGGGTCCAGCACCATCACGTCGCTCTTGTTCTTGAAGCTCTGTTTGTAGGCTTCCAGACTGCGGTAGAACGCATAGAACTCGGGATTGCGGCCAAATGCAGCCGCATACAGGGCGGAAGCCTTGGCATCGCCCTCACCTTTGGTCTTCTGCGCTTCGCGATAGGCCTCGGCCAGGATCACCTGGCGCTGCTTGTCGGCATCGGCCTTGATCTTCTCGCTTTCGGCCGCACCGGTTGCGCGCAGTTCGTTGGCGACGCGCTTGCGCTCGGCCTCCATGCGCCGGTATACCGAATCGCTGATCTCGGTCGGGAAATCCACACGCTTGAGGCGCACGTCCAGCACCTGCACGCCGATTTTGCTTGCATCGGCCTCGGTTTTTTGCAGCACCGCCTGCATGATCTGGTCGCGCTCGCCCGAGATCACGTCATGGATGCTGCGCTTGCCGAACTCCTCGCGCATGCTGGAATTGATCGTCTGCATCAGACGCGTCCTGGCGCGCATTTCATCGCCGCCGACGCTGATGTAGTACTGCTTGACGTCCTCGATGCGCCACTTGACGAAAGAATCCACCAGCACGTTTTTCTTTTCCGCCGTGATGTAACGCTCCGGTTCCCCGGTGTCGAGCGTGAGTATGCGCGAATCAAAGAAGCGCACGTTCTGCATCAGCGGTATCTTGAAATACAATCCGGGCCGGGTTTTGACACTGACCATTTCACCCAACTGGAACACGATCGCGTTCTGGCGCTGGTCCACCACGAACATGCTCATGCTCAGCAGGATCAATGCGATGGCCAGGACGATCAGCACATTACCAATATTCCTTTTCATCAGCGTGCCTCCCGGTCGCGGCTTAGCAGTGAATCGCGCGCACGCTGCGCCGCAGCATTGTCGTTTCCCTGCGATGTTTCGGTTTTCGCAGCGGCCGGCTGCATGTCCGTATCCGCAGTACCGGTACGAGAGGCCTCGATCAATTTATCCAGCGGCAGATATAACAGGCTGTTGCCATTCTTTTGATCGACCAGCACTTTGCTGACATTGCCCATCACCTGCTGCATCATGTCCAGATACATGCGCTCGCGTGTGACGGCTGGGGCCTTTTCATACTCAACCAGAATCTGCTTGAAACGGCTGACATCACCCTCGGCATTGGCGATCACACTCTGTTTGTAGCCTTGCGATTCCTGTATCAGACGCGCAGCGGTTCCGCTGGCACGCGGAATAACATCATTAGCGTAAGCCTGTCCTTCGTTCTTCTGCCGCTCGCGATCCTGCCCTGCCTTCACTGCATCATCAAAGGACGCCTGTACCTGTTCGGGCGGCTGTGCATTTTGCATGGTGACTTTGCTGATCAATATGCCCGATTTGTATCGGTCCAGGATACTTTGCATCAACTGGGTGGTTTCCGCGGTCACCTGCTCGCGCCCCTCATACAGCACAAAATCCATCTTGTTCTTGCCGACCACCTCGCGTATCGCCGCCTCGGCCACCTGGTGCACATTTTCATCCGGCATGCGGTTGTTGAACAGATAGTCGGTGGGATCATTCAGAAAGTACTGCACTGCAAACTGGATGTCGATGATGTTCTCGTCATCGGTCAGCATCAAGGATTCATTCAATATCTTGTTTTTGACGTTATCGCGGTAACCGATTTCCACGGTGCGAACCTGGCTCAAATTGACGATCTCAACGGTTTCGATCGGAAACGGCAAATGCCATCGCGGGCCGGGCATGGTCGTTTCTGTCAATTTGCCAAAACGCAACACCACGCCGCGCTGGCTGGCATCGACAATATAAAAGCCGCTGCCCACCCAGATCAACAGGACGATCCCGGCGATCAAGCCCATTCCTCCGCCAAATCCGTGCACCGGCTCCCCGCCGCCGGGTTTGCCTGCCCCGCCCTTTCCGCCAAACACGGAAGAAATCTTCGCATTGAACTTGCGCAGCAATTCTTCCAGATCGGGCGGGCCGCCGTTCTTGTTGCCCCATTGCGGATCATTCAATGCCATATTTGTCACTCGCTTGATTAGTTTGAATTTCACTTGCTGCGGCGGCTTGGCGCGCAGTACTGGCTTCCATCAACGCCAGCCGCAACCCGTCCAGACCCACACCGCTTTTGGCACTCAGAAATAAGCGCGTGATTCTACCATAATCATTACGCTGCACGCTGGGCGGCACATCCAGCAAGTCGATCTTGTTCAACACCAGCACCTGCGGAATGTTTGCCGCGCCTATCTCGGCCAGCACCTTGTTCACCTCCGCTATCTGATCGTCGCGATTGGCATTGTTGGCATCCACCACATGCAGCAACAGATCGGCCTGTATCGTCTCTTCCAGTGTGCTGCGGAACGCGGCGACCAGCGTGTGCGGGAGATGACGGATGAAGCCCACCGTGTCAGACACCACGATCTCTCCCGCTTCTTCAATGAACATGCGCCGGGAAGTGGTATCCAGTGTGGCGAACAATTGGTCGGCCACATACACGTTGGCGCGGGTCAGCCGGTTGAACAGGGTAGACTTGCCGGCATTGGTATAACCGACGATAGAGACCGACATCACATCGTGCCGATTGCGCGCGCGGCGCTGCACTTCACGCTGGCGCTTGAGCTGTTCAAGCCGTTCTTTCAACATATGAACGCGTTTGTCCAGCTTACGCCTGTCCAGTTCCAGCCTGGTTTCACCCGGACCGCGCGCGCCCACGGCATGCTTCTGCTGTCCCATATCCTGGTTCATGCCTACCAGGTGCGTGGCGAGATACTTGAGTTGCGCCAGCTCTACCTGGAACTTGCCTTCATGGCTTTGCGCACGCTGCGCGAAGATATCCAGGATCAGCATGGTCCGGTCGATCACGCGCGTATTCAGCTTTGCCGTGAGGTTGCGCATCTGTGCGGGAGCAAGGTCGTGATTGAAGATGACCAGCGGGGCTTCCAAGCGTTCTACAAGTTCGGCGATCTCCTGCACTTTGCCGCTGCCCGCAAACAGCGCCGCATCGGGACGTTGACGCCTGGCTTCGACTATCGCCAAAGCACGCACACCTGCTGTTTCGGCCAGCAAGCGCAGCTCCGTCAAACTCTCGCTGTGATCGCTGTCACCAAAGTCAATACTGACCAGAATCGCGCCGTCCGGGCCGGCTGGCTGCTGCATTACTCCGCTTCGTCGTGGGGAATACTGACTGCGCGTACCGGGACTATGGTTGAAATCGCGTGTTTATAGACCATCTGGGTGATCGTGTTCTTCAACAGCACCACATATTGATCGAACGACTCGACCTGGCCTTGCAGTTTGATACCGTTAACCAGATAGATCGCAACCTGTACATGCTCCTTGCGCAGCATATTGAGAAACGGATCCTGCAGATGTTGTCCTTTATCACTCATGTTTTTGCTCTTATAGTTAGGAACAGGGGTAGCACTTTACTGGATTCTGACTCGGCTGTGAACATATTTACCGATAAGATTTGTTAATTAAGCATGGATGACACAAACCCGCAGGTATAGTTCCGCAGTGCCAAAAAAAACAGCAATCGGATCGTCGCCAGCCTAATTCAGCTTTGCCGCCTTTGGCGCCATTGTTCTGAGTCAAGGAAATTCAAGCTAGTATCGAATGCCGGGGTTATCGACGCCCCATCTTCACTGACAGTTAGTGATAAGGGCTGAAACTCAACCTCTTATTAAGACTTGTACCCTAATCCGGACCGGAATCAAGGATGTTCTGCAATAGCAGAATATTTTTTTTCCTGATAGATTGGCGTCCCACTTCTCAGTAGCCACCCGTCTTGCCGACACCGAGCATTCGTATGATTCCAGAAGAACGCGACCCGTTACAACCACCACCTTCCCCCGCCGACGTGAACGCGCTGCTCGCGCTGTATAACGCGCGCCGTTACGCGGAAGCGGAAAGCAAGACACGCAGCCTGCTCGAGCGCTACCCCGACTTTGGCTTCGGCTGGAAACTCCTGGGCGGCACCCTGCAGATGCAGGGCAAGGACGCACTGCCCGCCTTCCGGAAGGCGGCAGACCTGATGCCCGGGGATGCGGAAGCGCATTTCAACCTGGGCGTGGTCTGCAAAAGCGCGGGCCGGCTCGATGACGCGGCAGCCAGCTACCGCAAGGCGATCGAACTCAAGCCCGACTATGCCGAAGCCCACAGCAACCTGGGCAACACCCTCAAAGACCTGGGACGGCTGGATGAGGCCATCGCCAGCTACCGCCGCGCACTGAAGATCAGGCCGGACGATGCCGATGCCCACAACAACCTGGGCACCGCGCTCAAGGACCTGGGGCAACTGGATGACGCCATCAATAGCTACCGCAAGGCCGTGGAGATCAAACCCGGCTTCGTGCTGGCATATTACAACCTGGGCAATGCGCTCAAACAGCACGGGCAACTGGATGACGCCATCGCCGGCTACCGCAAGGCGATCGAGATCAAACCCGACTTTGCCGACGCGCACAACAACCTGGGCACGGTGCTCAAGGAACAGGGCCGGTTCGATGCCGCGCTGGCGAGCTACCGGCGGGTGCTGGAACTGAGACCCGGCTTTGCCGAGGCGCACAACAACCTCGGGGTGGTGCTCAAGGACCTTAACCGGCTCGATGAAGCCGCGGCCAGCTACCGCAAGGCGATCGAACTCAAGCCCGACTATGCCGAGGCGCACAACAACCTGGGTGCGGCACTGCAGACCCTGGGCCAACTCGATGCGGCTCTGCAGAGCTACCAGCGGGCAGTGGAGATCGACCCCGGTTTTGCCGGGGCGCACAGCAACCTGGGCAATCTCTTGAAGGAACTCGGCCAGCTGGATGCCGCGCTGGCCAGTTGCCGCAAAGCAGTGCAACTCGACCCGGACTACGCCGGGGCGCACAACAACCTCGGGATCGTGTTGAAGGAGCTCGGCCGGCTCGCTGACGCGGCAGCCAGCTACCGCAAAGCGATCGGGATCAAACCCGATTTCGCGCAGGCCCATAACAACCTGGGCTCGGCGCTCAAGGATCTGGTTCGATTCGACGACGCGGTGGCCAGCTACCGCAAGGCCGTGGAACTCGATCCGGACTTTGCCGAGGCGCACAACAACCTCGGGATCGTGCTCAAGGAGATTGGCCGGCTCGACGACGCGCGGGCTTGCTACCAGCGGGCGCTGGAACTCAAACCCGATTTCGTCGATGCGCACAACAATTTGGGCACTGCCCTGCTGGACATTGGGCGATTCGATGCAGCATTGGACAGCTTCCGCAAGGCGGTGGAACTCAAACCCGATAATGCCGGCTCACACAACAACCTGGGCTTTGCACTGCTTTTGACCGGCCGGTTTTCCGAGGGATGGAAAGAATACTGGTGGCGGATCCGACCGCAGGAAAGATCCAATTATCGTGACCGTCCGTTCACAGATGACAAGTCGTCCGCGCGCAGTCCGGTACAGCCACTGCCTTCAAGTTTGCATGGAATGCGCATTGCGTTGCTGACGGATCAGCAAGGTCTGGGGGATGATATATTTTTTCTGAGATTCGCAAGGGAACTTAAAGATCGCGGGGCGTGGCTGGGATATGCGGGCGAGCCGCGCATCGTCGCTTTCTTGCGCCGGATGAAATGGTTTGATGCGGTCGCGGAAAACAAGGAGGAGATCGGGGATGTCGATGTGACCCTGTTGGCCGGCGATTTGCCATTGGCGCTCGGCATGGCGACCGAAGCGGAGATCCCGCCTCCGATACCATTGGCAGTATTGCCGGAAAAGCGGCAGGAGATCACGCTTCGTTTGGCGTCTGACCGCAAAGCGCAGTCACCGCTGATCGGAATTACCTGGCGGGGCGGAGGCGATAAACACGGCCGCAGGATGGTCAGGGAAATCCCGATCGAACTGCTTGCGGCGACGTTGCGCGAAATTATGGCGACGTTTGTGATTGTCCAGCGCAACCCCGAGCCCGGAGAGATCGCTGCATTCGAGAAAGCGCTTGGCCGGCCGGTGCTGGATTTCAGCGAGGTGAACAATGACCTGGAAGGAATGCTGGCCCTGATGGAACAGTTGGACGACTATATCGGCGTTGATAACACCAATATGCATTTGCGAGCGAGCGTCGGGAAAACCGCTCGCATACTGGTGCCGCATCTGCAGGACTTTCGCTGCATGGCGAAGGGGGACAGCAGCCCATGGTTTCCGGGCTTCACCCTATACAGGAGAACTCAGGATAACGACTGGGGTAATGCGATGGAACAATTGAAGCAACATATAATATGAACTGATTCGATCAATAGACAATGCAGGATTATTTCAACAAACCTATTTTTGTTATCGGGCTGCCGCGCTCCGGAACATCTATGATCGCCGGTTCCTTGGGTATATGCGGCGCATGGACCGGTAGTACGGTGCCCGGTGGTGGGCCGGAAAATCCGAAAGGATTTTTTGAGCACTCTTCAATACGTGAACACGTTACCAAGAGAATATTGAAAGATCTGGGATGTGATCCTTTGGGAGTAAGAAAACTGCCGCCCATTGATTTGCAAATCGAAGTGATTGGTCTGGCCGACATCATCAAAAGCATCATCGAAAAAGACGGATATCGACATGACAGACCCTGGCTGCTGAAAGATGCCAAATTGACGCTACTGTGGCCGATATACAGGAAAGCGTTTCCGGAAGCGACATGGCTTGTTGTGCGGCGCGATGAGGAAGGATTCATTAACTCTTGCTTGCGCACAAGCTTCATGAAACATCATTCACAGGATCGCAATTTCTGGGAAAACCTTGCGAAAGAGTACCGGTTTCGCCTCGACACATTGAAACATTCAGGCGCGAATGTGCTGGAAATATCATCCCCGGAAATCATAAATGGGAATTTTGACCAGTTAAAGGAATTTGTTTTCCAGTTGGGGCTAAAGTATAAAGAAGATGAATTGAAGGACTTTGTATCGCCCGCCTATTGGCATGGCAATAAATGACACATTTCAATTGTTTTGACTACACTGTCATTGCTGATCCGGCTGGCAACTTGATTGCCTAAATTAATTTCCCTATCAGCTCAGCGATAGATTAATAATTCGCCCTTTAGTAGAGGTATCAAGCGATGTTTTACGGAATTCCGGACAACAGACTTAAAGAATTTCAGCAAGCAATTGCCACCATAGAGGACATATATAAAGGGCAGTTTTACTTCAACGATATGTTGATTACCATGTGCCGAAACTTGTCCTTTCGTCATGATAAAAAATTCATATCCAGTTTCTACGATGCTGTCACGAATAAGCAAGAACACAGCCTCATTTGGCGTTTGCATACGTTGACATGGGCGGCAAAGAATTCCTTGAATGTAGAAGGAGATTTTGTCGAATGTGGCGTGTTCAAAGGCTTCTGTTCAGGAGTGATATTGTCATATCTGGATTTCCATGAATTACCCAGGGAGGCTTTCCTTTATGACACTTTCGAAGGGCTCCCCGAGAAGACATCAACGCCGGAAGAGCGGCGCGGATGGAACTATTCGGAATATGATCCTGAAGCGATCTATACCGGGGTATGCGAAAAATTTTCAAAATATAACAATGTAAAAATTGTCCGGGGAATTGTGCCCGACTCTTTTGAGCAGGCAGTCCCAAAAAAGATTGCCTTTCTACACATCGACATGAACTCTGTAAACGCCGAAATGCTCGCACTTGAACATCTATTCGACAAAGTGAGTCCGGGGGGTTTTATCGTATTTGATGATTTCGGGTGGACTACCAATGTTAATCAAATGAAAGCTGAGTTAGCGTTTATGACTGAGCGCGGACACAATGTGCTGGAGCTGCCGACGGGCCAAGGCGTTGTCATCAAGCATGCCTGACAACAAATTATTGTACTAATTGCCCTAACGACGCAATGGTATCTTGCAATGCTGCCAATGATGAATACTAGAAAATAACGAAGAGGGGCTAGTCTAACGTACCCCTTGAATTTGTTGGTGCGCCACAAGCAATAAAACCGGGAACGGGCAAGATGTCGTCTTACTTCCCTGGAGTTCCGCTTTCAGGCAGGCCATTATCTAGGGCGAAGGTCTGCTTGCGACACATAGGTCAGGAATATCCTGTTGCTCAGGGAGGTAAAAAACCAGGCAATAGCCGCTTGACTGCTATTTGGCCAGAGAATAGATATTTTACAAAGCGCCGTCACTTACTATGACTGGGCAAATTGAACAGTTTTTCAGCGTATTCGCTTGGCTTATTTTTGAATGCCACAGCCATAACTTCATGGTCTTCAGAACTGCTGAAAACCCAGTGAAAACCAGTCATTTTAAGTAATGATGTCAACGATTTTTTCGTAAATCCTGTCTTATGGGCAAAAAAATCATTCCCGCTCTGCTCTATTTCTATACTCCAACCGTAAATTATGTCTCCGACTGTCACTGGTTTTCCAGATGGGGAATAATAGAGAGCATCATCTATGTCCAGGTTTCTGTTAACTACAGTTTGCATTAACTCGGCTAGATCTGGAACGCGAATTATTGCGAATCCTTCATCTTTAAGAACATGGATAAACCCAGCCAAAACTTTCAGAGCATCATGACGATAGTAGTGCTCCAAATTATGTGAGCAATAGATTGAATCATATGTCGAGCCAGGCAAGCTTAATAGTTCACGGGCATCGCAAACGATATCGGGGCTGCCTCTGGGATCAATATCCAATAAGACATGTTCCCATCCATCATACTGTGGGGGTATAGGAATATCTTTACTGTTGCCCCCTACATTTAGAACTTTTCTCATACGGCTAGCTTTCAATATATCCAGAATAATTAAGCAGGAGTGAATTGATATTCAATAATTATTAGCACATCCCCTGGATTTTTTAACAACACAGGTTTGTCTGCACTACATATACAAAATAATAAGGGAAGATGAGAGCATCGTACAATCGCTATACAAGAAGTAATCAACCGTACGAACTCGACAAGGTTATTATAATTGCTGCTTATGGCACATAACCGGTAATGATTTGTGGCTGGACCAATCTGCCTGACCCCTTGATTTGTTCGTATGCCCGAAGGTGTTCGTACGCCGACACATTGGTTTGTAATGGGTCGTTGTAACTATATGTGTTGATTGATTACCAACAACTTGTAGTGCTTGCCAATTTTTCATTACAGCCATACCAATGTCACCCGCATCAGGTTAAATGTAAGTGAGGCACATAAATACATGATAATTTTTTACACTTACTCTTTCAGCACATACCGAACATCAGCGAATGTCTGCTTTCGGTCAGAGTATTATGTTTCATGGGAATCTGCTTTCTACCCATAACTGCCGGGGGGACTGGCCGCTAGCAGCGGCTGCCATTCCACGGGGCGAAGTCCGCTTAAGCGGACAATCCAGTCGTTCTGCCTAAACGTGCTCAGAAACCTGAGGCTCAATTTGATGCATACGTCAGAACAACTTGATTTCAGAAGCCAGGGATGATGTCGTGATTTCAAAATTACCCATGATTTGCTGCCAATCTTGGCCGTGGCGAGTTCCGATATATTCAAGAAACGAGGCATCCGGATCATTCAGGAGAATACCGATAGCATATCCCTCGACATTGTCCGTGATCTTCATCAGCACATCGTATTTGGAACCGGTCGCCATCGCATCATCGATCACGACGGGGGCCGGATCGAAGTACATTCTCGGAACCTCCATGCGCAATGCTTCGGTAAAATCGGATTGAATGGATGATCTTGCGTCGTCGAAACTGCGAAAATCCGAATAGTGCCCGAAGGGGCTCATCTCGAAATATTGCTGCACTGGCGGCGAGATCTCCTGTTCATGCGCCGCCTCGAACGCCGCTTCGATCACCGTCCTGTCACCCCCCTTAAGGCGTATCCGGATGATGAGTGCCTCGGATATACCGGCAAACCCATTCGCCTGGAAATATCGAACGATGCGCTCGGCTGCGTCATTAGCCTGAAGAGTGAGAGTGTTTTTCATGGAGACCCGCCTTGTAAAAAGGAGCACATTTTACCTAAAGCGAGCAAGGAACGCACTCACCCGAGTGGCGCTGTGAATCGCATCACTAAAGTCTCAACTCGCAAGAATATTCATCAGACAAGGTAGAATCACAACTCGCCTTTCCTCATATAAGCCGTGAATATCACAATCGAACATATCCAGGGATTTCTTGTACATCCATTGATACTGCTTGTCGTGTTCATGGCGGCAAGCCTGACGATGATCTGGCTTCTGCATGTGATGGAAAGCAAGGGCTTCGAAGGCACTGTCCTCGGCACGCTGATCATGCCTTACTGCTCGGGGTTCCCGAATCTCACATTTGCCTATGTCATGAGCAATTCGGCCAAAAATGGCGGGTTGGTCATCGAGAACTGTCTCGTCAACAATGCCACCAACCTGACGTTGATCCTCGGTCTGGCCGCCATATTTGGTTCGGCGGCCGTGATTGAAAAAGGCGGCTCAAAGAAGCAAGCCAGGCTGCACGCGGAATTCCATCGCATCAACCGGCTGAATCTGCTGTTCACCCTGATCGCATTGTTCCTGTTCACCGGCACACTCTGGGCCCTGGCCAAGGACGGTGTGCTGGACTTCTACGACGGCCTGGTGTTGGTCGGGCTGTTTGTATTCTGGCAGGTGTTGCACGTGTTCGAAGTGCTCAAGGACAATATCCGCAAGGACAAAGCGTTCCACTGGTCGCTCCTGATCGACATCCTGCTGCTCGGTGTCAGCGCCTATTGCGTCTACTTCTCGGTCGACCATCTTGTGGAGTGGGTCAGGACCAGCCATAGCCCGTATCTGAGCTTTGCCAGGCTGGGCTGGTTCAGCGGCCTGTTGATGGTCGTGCCCAATGCCTTCCTCGCGCTGTATTACACGCGTATCGGCAGGCAGGATATCGTGCTGAGTTCGCAGATCGGCGACGGGCATATCTGCATCCCGATGTGCATCGGCCTGTTTGCAGTCTTCAAACCCATTCATGTTCCCGATTTCTTTCAAATGGGAGCCTTTATCATTCTGGGAGCGGGGGCGGTCCATTTCCTGTCCCTAGTCATACTTGGAAAAGTCCCACGCACGGTCGGCGTAGGCTTGATCGGTGCCTATGCCTTGTTCTTGTATAAAGGACTCATTCAGTAGGGAAGACGTTATGACTGACAGTTGCCGGCACTTACCCGCGGTCATCGAGTATCCGTTCCGGAGTGCCCGGATTTGTCTTCACAGTTTAAAATGCAACAAGGCTTACTCCCTTAAGAAATAAGCCTTACTAAATGAATGCTGGTGCGCCCGAAGCGATAAATCCGGGCACTGGCAAGAAGTTGTCTTTTTCCGACACTCAGTAGGGCGAATTTTAGCCGGCGTGACTGTATTCGCATCCCGAAACTGGACATTCGGACTTCTTACCACCTGCGGTCATATGTTATTTTTTTAGATACATTTTGATACATTTCAATTTTTAGATACATTTTATTATTGTGATATATTATAAAAGCAGTAGATGTCATGCGTCTCTCCAGACGTTATTAGCGTTCGGGGTAATTAATTCCTTTAATTACCCATTTTTTTGATTCGGATTTATAAAGGGGAAATAAAGGGTGAAAAAATCATTGAAGCTTTTAGTAGTTGCCGCTGGATTAATGGCTATTTCTGCAACGGCAAGCGCCTTCGACACTAAACCATGTAAAGCTTGCCATGCAGTTGGAAAAGATGTCGTAGGTCCCGACTGGGCAAGAGTTGCAAAGGAATATGGCAGTGAAGGAGCTCTGGCAGCGGTTTTCAAGGGTGGCTTTAAGGTGGAAGATCGCAAAATTGCAAGCTCTGAGGATAAATTCAAGAAGCAAGCGGCTGTTATGACGGGACAGTATGAGAAGTTGATTAAGGGCCATGAAGATGAAGCGGCAAAAGCACTTTTTGAAGCCGTAAAATCGGGCAAGATAGAATAAACCCGTTTGGATTTGGCAAATGAAAAGGCGGCCTAATGGCCGCCTTTTCATTTATTGCAGTAGCCGCGATGAGGGTGCAAGAATTTTTTCAGTCATTGCGACTCCTTTCAAAGTGGCGGCAGTTTCCTCCCAAATGACTGTTTGCACAAGATTCTTATACCCTCCCAAAACTCACTATCTCAAAACCGCCACTTGCGAACGGCAGCAACTGGCCGTTTGTGCCTTTTAATCGAGTATATTCCAATGTCTGCTTCTCTCTTGCAGTCAGCTGTTCAAAATCAGATGAGTGGGTAGCAGATTCTGGCACATCGCCGTCGTTCGCCAGAATCCCCAATTGGATGAATTTCCACCACCATTCTGCTTCGTGCCCAGATTTATCTGTAATGGTGTATGGTGATATTTGTTTAACCAATTGTTTTACAATGGTTATATGAATATGGTGCGCCCGGAGCGATTCGAACGCCCGACCCCTTGGTTCGTAGCCAAGTACTCTATCCAGCTGAGCTACGGGCGCGCACTAATGATGTTACCTTGGCGGAGAGGGAGGGATTCGAACCCTCGATACAAGTTTAAGCTCGTATGCGCCCTTAGCAGGGGCGTGCCTTCGACCTCTCGGCCACCTCTCCGAAGGCCGCGCATAGTAAAGTAACCGACCTGAAAGGTCAAACGATTATCGGGATTTCTACGCTTCTTCCTGGTCGAGATCGAATGCCTTGTGCAACACGCGCACCGCGAGTTCAAGATATTTCTCGTCGATGACCACGGAAATCTTGATTTCCGAAGTGGAGATCATCTGGATATTGATGCCCTCTTCCGCCAGCGTGCGGAACATCTTGCTCGCGATGCCGACATGTGAACGCATACCGACTCCGACAACGGAAACCTTGGCTGCCTTGTCATCGCCTATCACTTCGCGCGCACCGATGTGCGGTTGCACCTTGCTCTTCAGGATATCCATCGCCTTGGCGAATTCGTTGCGATGCACGGTGAAGGAAAAGTCGGTCATGCCGTCCTCACCGACGTTCTGGATGATGATGTCCACGTCGATGTTGGCGTCAGAGACCGGCCCCAGAATCTGGTAGGCGATACCGGGCTTGTCGGGCACGCCCATCACGGTGATCTTTGCTTCGTCGCGGTTGAACGCGATCCCGGAAATGATTGCTTGTTCCATTTTGTCGTTGTCCTCAAAAGTAATCAGCGTGCCTTCGCCTTCTTCTTCAAAGCTGGACAGCACGCGCAGCTTGACCTTGTATTTGCCGGCGAATTCCACCGAGCGAATCTGCAACACCTTGGAGCCCAGACTGGCCATCTCCAGCATCTCTTCAAAGGTGATCGTCTTCAGGCGGCGCGCCTCGGGCACCATGCGCGGGTCGGTGGTGTAGACGCCATCCACATCGGTATAGATCTGGCACTCGTCGGCACGCAATGCGGCTGCGATCGCCACTCCGGTGGTATCCGACCCGCCGCGTCCCAGCGTGGTGATGTTGCCGTTTTCGTCCACGCCCTGAAAACCTGCCACCACCACCACATAGTCGTTGGCCAGATCGGCACGGATAGTCTGTTCGTCGATGCTGACGATACGCGCTTTGGTAAATGCGCTGTCGGTGAGTATCTTGACCTGTGCGCCGGTATAGCTTTTGGCTTTGAGTCCCTGCTCCTTGAGCGCCATTGCGAGCAGGCCGATGGTCACCTGTTCGCCGGTGGAAATGACCACATCCAGTTCGCGCGGATCGGGATGTTTCTGAATCTCGTGTGCCAGGGCTATCAGCCGGTTGGTCTCGCCGCTCATCGCGGAAACAACCACCACAACCTGATGACCTTTTGCCTTGAATTTGGCGACGCGATGCGCCACGTTCTTGATGCGTTCCGGGTTGCCGACCGATGTCCCGCCATACTTCTGGACTATGAGTGCCACGATTTTTCCATGCCTGACTTGAAAAGTGGGCGCGATTCTAGCTCAAGTGGCCGAAAAAAACGAGGCGGAACCTTGTTCTGATTTGCCTCGAAGCGGTTCTCGCACCCTGAGGGTGCTAAACTCAAACCAATTGAGCCGGCTTTGCAGTTATTACCATGACAGAAATCACTTCGCGCAATTTTCCCGCACATGCCGTGCAGCACCTGCAAGATAGCGGTTATTTGCCAGCATTGGCCAGAATTTTCGCAGCGCGTGGAATTACCGACAGCAAGCAACTCGATACTTCCCTTGGCGGTCTGCTGCCTTTCGATGCCTTAAAGAACGCCGTCGAGATGGCGCGATGTCTGGCTGATGCCATCGCCGCGAAGAAGAAACTCATGGTCATCGCCGACTATGACGCCGATGGCGCGACTGCCTGTGCGGTCGCCGTGCGCGGCCTGCGCGCCTTCGGCGCGCAAATCGATTTCATCGTGCCGAACCGTTTTGAATACGGTTATGGTTTGACACCGGAGATTGTTCAGCTTGCAGCACAATTGCCGCTTCGATATGGCACAGAAGAATCATCTCGCAGGAGAGAAGCGGCAAAGCAGTTGCTCCCGCAATCGGCTGGCTACGCCAGTAACGTGTCGCAACTGCACCCGGACATTCTGATCACCGTGGATAACGGCATCGCGAGCGTCGATGGCGTGGCCGAGGCCAATCGTCTGGGTATGCAGGTCCTGGTCACCGACCACCACCTGCCCGGCGACACGCTGCCGGATGCAGCATGCATCGTTAATCCCAATCAGCCCGGCTGCGCATTTCCCAGCAAGAATCTGGCGGGTGTGGGTGTGATGTTCTATGTGCTGCTGGCGTTGCGCGCCGAATTGCGCTCACGCGGTGCATTTGCCGGACAGCCCGAACCAAAGCTCGCCGAATTGCTCGATCTGGTCGCATTGGGGACCGTCGCCGATGTGGTCAAGCTCGACCAGAACAATCGCATCCTGGTGCAACAGGGCCTGCAGCGCATCCGTGCCGGACGCGCATGCGCCGGTATCAACGCGCTGCTGAAAGTAGCAAACAAAGACCCCGCGCGCGTCTCCAGCCAGGACCTGGGATTCACTGTCGGGCCGCGCCTGAACGCTGCGGGCAGGCTGGACGACATGAGCCTGGGCATCAATTGCCTGCTGACCGATGACGACGCAACCGCGCTGCAGATCGCCGCCAAACTGGACGCGCTCAATCGCGAGCGGCGCAGCATCGAAACGGACATGCAGGACAGTGCGCTGGCTGCGCTGGAGTCCATCGATCCATCTGACAACTACAGTCTGACGCTTTTCGATGACACCTGGCATCAAGGCGTGATCGGCATCCTTGCCTCGCGCCTCAAGGACAAATTCCATCGCCCGACCATCGCCTTCGCACGCGCCAACGATGGTGAGATCAAAGGCTCGGGACGTTCCATCGCAGGATTGCATCTGCGCGATGCGCTGGACCTGGTCAGCAAGCGTCATCCATCGCTGATCAGAAAATTCGGCGGGCATGCGGCAGCGGCAGGCTTGAGCATCGCCGAAGCCGATTTTGAAAATTTCGTTTCCGCCTTTGAGCAGGTTTGCAGCGAATTGCTCAGCGCAAACGACCTCGCGCAACGCATCGAAACCGACGGCGCGCTGGAACCCACCGAAATGAATCTGGACGTGGCGCGCCTGCTGGACGAACAAGTGTGGGGGCAAGGCTTCCCTGCCCCGCAATTCAGCGACACATTCATCGTGCAGAATCAGCGCGTGGTCGGCGAAAAGCATTTGAAGCTGCAGTTGCGACACGTTACTGGTGAAACTACCAGCCATTCGACCAGGCGAGCAGACGACGCTCGCCAAGTCGCTGGTTATGGCGAAGCCAGCCGATTGCGGGAGCAACTGCCGAGCACCCCCTCAAACAACGAAAAATTTGGCCCTACCGTATCGGGGGCGCTACCAGGCGCCAAAGGAAAAAGCATCGATGCGATCCTGTTCGGACACAACGAGATGCTGCCCGAACAAATCCATGCCGTATACAGCCTGAGCGTCAATGATTACAATGGCAGCGCCAGCCTGCAACTCATCATCCGTCACTGGATAAGCTACAGGAGAGTGAAGCCATGAAAGTATACGAACAGATAATATAATATCTGGTCCGGGATCGTAATTCAAGAGAACCCAATATCAATATCCGCGGGCTGGCCGCAAGCCTGCTTATAGGGCTTGCAAGCTCTTGTTGTTTCCTGCATCCGCCTCGGCCATCCCCGCGTTCGCGAGGCAATACGGCATCAGCTGTTCCACCTGTCACGCCGCCTTCCCCAGACTGAACAGTTTCGGCAAGAGTTTTATCGACAACAATTACCGTCTGGATAACTGGAAGGAAAACACGCTGCAAACCGGCGACGATATGCTCGCGTTGCCCAAAACCGTGCCGCTCGCGTTGCGAGCGCAGGCCTATGTGCAAACTCACCAGGCCAATGACATGGATCCTGTTACAGGGGCTGTCAACAACAAGGCGTCATGGGATTTCCAATCACCCTACCTGATCAAGCTGCTGTCCTCCGCCCCGTTGTCAGACCATATCAGCTATTACTTTTACGGCATTTTGGCGGAACAGGGCGTTAATGGAAATGCTTTTGTCGAAGACGCATGGATCAGCCATGACGATCTTTTTGGCAGCGGGATCGGCATGCAACTCGGACAATTCCAGGTAAGCGACCTGATGTTCCCGCGCGAGACACGCCTGACCACACAGGATTTCATGGCCTACCGGCTGGCCGGGATCACTTATGAACGGGGCGTGATCTTCAGCCGCGACATCGGTCCGGCAAACCTGGCACTGGGTGTGGCGAACGGCAATGGTATCGACAACAGCTACCCGGCCAACAGCGCAGGTTATAGCCGCCCCGAGACGCTGTTCGACAACAACAATTCCAAATCGGTGTTCGGCCGTATCGGCACCGACATCGGGCCGGTCAGGACGGGGCTTTTCGGGTATACCGGCAAACAGCCCAGCGGCGGCACAGCACCGGGCACAACTGCCGGAACGCGCGAAACAAATAAGCAAGTGCTGGGTCTGGACTTTTCCGGGGATAACGGCCAGTTGTACTGGTTCGGCCAACTGCTGTGGAACCGCTGGGATAATTTTCTGGATGACAGTCCGAACGTGAATCGTAGCTGGGACGGCGGCTTTGTCGGCGCGGATTATGTCTACAGCGAACACTGGACATATTCGCTGCTGTACAACCGCGCCATGGCAAAAGACTTCCATGGCACGAATACGATCTATGAAGGCATCGAACTCAATACTCTCAGCGCGACCGCCAGCTACTATTTCATGCGCAATGTGAAGGGGGTCATCGAGGCCAACTTCGATATGCAACCAGTAAACCATGATCCTAGTCCTTATCATGTCGGGCACCAAACCAAAGAGGGTTATCTGCTGGTCGGCTTCGACGTGGCCTTCTAACTGGGTATTGAATAGCTGCTGAGCAAATCATTGGCCGAAAGCAAACCCGGTAAAGACACTCTCCATGTCGCTGGCTGTGGCGCAGCCGCTTGCGGGAAGCACAGAGGTGGATCGATGGAAATCAGTTTTCTGCAAAACAACAGCATCGAAGCCTGGCCGCAGTTCCTAACCAGCCTCGCCATCGGTTTGCTTATCGGACTGGAGCGCGAGCGCACTCCATCGGCCAAGGCAGGGCTGCGCACCTTTGCGCTGGTCGCCCTGTTCGGCACACTTTCCGCACTGATCTCCACAAAACTCGACTCACCCTGGCTGCTGATCGCCGGTCTGCTCGCCGTCGCCGGCATGATCATCGCGGCTTACCACAACCAACCCGGCGAAGAAAACGATCCCGGCACCACCACGGTGATCGCCCTGCTGATGTGTTACGGGCTGGGCGCGATCATATGGTATGGTCTTGCCAAACTGGCCATCATGCTGGCAATAGCGGTCACTGCCCTGCTGTATTTCAAACCCGAACTGCGTGGATTGTCACAACGACTCACGCGCCGCGATCTGGTCGCCGTGCTGCAATTTTCCGTGCTGACTTTCATCGTGCTGCCGATACTTCCAGATCAAAATTATGGCCCCTACGATGCTTTCAATCCGCATCAGGCGTGGTTGATGGTGGTGCTGATCTCCGGCATCAGTCTGGCGGGCTATACCGCGTTGCATGTGGTGGGAACCCGCTATGGAGCGCCGCTGCTGGGCTTTCTCGGTGGCCTCGTTTCCAGCACCGCGACCACTTTGCTCTATGCAAAAAACTGCAAGAACAACCGAACCATGGCGCACCTTGCCGCCTCGGTGATCGTGATAGCCACTATGGTGGTGTTGCTGCGCTTGCTGGTGGTCAGTGCCGTGGTCGCCTATGGCGCGCTGCCCGCCCTGCTCCCGGTGCTCGCGGGCGGCTTCCTGTTCGGCCTGGCCGTGGCGTTGTATAACTGGCGCAAGATGGACAAGGCAACAGGGCTCAACATCCCGGAAACCGCCAACCCCGCCGAACTGCGTACCGCAATCGGTTTTGGCTTGTTATATGTCGTCATATTGATGGGTTCGGCATGGATGCAGGGTATCGCTGGCAGCCGTGGTTTGTATGCCGTGGCATTAGTGTCGGGGTTGACCGATGTGGATGCGATCACGCTGTCCAGCCTGCGTTTGTTCAATCTCGGGCAATTGAGCGAACACCAGACCGTCACCGCGATCACGTTCGCCTTTCTTTCCAACATCGCGTTCAAGTTCGGCATGGTGGTGTTCGTCGGCGGCTGGCATCTTGCCAGACATGTTGCGACCGGCTTTGTCGCGATGGCCTGCGGAGTCCTGCTCGGCCTGTTTGCGTTATAATCGCGGCCCTCTCAAGCAAGCGACGAAGACAACACTATGGAAGCGGAACAACTCAACGCCCTATCCAACCATCTGCAAGACTTGACGTTGCGCAGCGCAGAATTGCGGAGGTATCTTTGACTACGATACCAAACAGGAACGCCTGACCGAAGTCTCCGAACTTTCCGAAGACCCCGCCATCTGGCAGGACGCCAAGCGCGCGCAGGAACTAGGGCGCGAGCGCAAGATGCTCGAAGGCGTCGTGCTCGGCCTCACGAAGATCCAGCAAGACCTGAGCGACGCGCGCGAGCTTTTCGAAATGGCGCAGGCGGAAAACGACGACGCGAGTTTGAACAGCACCGCTGCCGATATCGAGGACATCGAGAAGCGCGTTGCTGCGATGGAATTCCGCCGCATGTTCTCCCACCCGATGGACCCGAACAACTGCTTTGTCGACATCCAGGCCGGATCCGGTGGCACCGAAGCGCAGGACTGGGCAGCGATGCTGCTGCGCATGTATCTGCGCTACTGCGAGCGCAAAGGCTTCCAGGTCGAGGTGCTGGAACAATCCGATGGCGAAGTAGCAGGCATCAAGGGCGCGTCACTGAAGGTCAGCGGCGATCATGCCTACGGCCACCTGCGCACCGAGACCGGCGTGCACCGTCTGGTGCGCAAGTCGCCGTTCGACTCCGGCAATCGCCGCCACACCTCGTTCTCCAGCGTGTTCGTCTATCCGGAAGTGGACGACTCGATCGAAGTCGAGATCAACCCCGCCGACCTGCGTGTTGACACCTACCGCGCCAGCGGAGCGGGCGGGCAACATATCAACAAGACCGACTCGGCAGTGCGCATCACGCACCTCCCCACCAACATCGTCGTCCAGTGCCAGAGCGACCGCTCGCAGCATCGCAACCGCGCCGAAGCGATGGCGATGCTAAAATCGAAACTGTATGAAGAAGAACTGCGTAAACGCAATGCCGAAAAGCAGGCGATGGAAGACGGAAAGACCGACATCGGCTGGGGCCACCAGATCCGCTCCTACGTGCTCGACCAGTCGCGCATCAAGGATCTGCGTACCAATTATGAAGTCGGCAACACCCAGGCCGTGCTTGATGGCGACCTGGACGACTTTATCTCGGCCAGCTTGAAGCAAGGTGTTTGATCTTAAGAAGAAAAATAATTTGAGAAATACTATGACTACCGAACCTGCAATCCCTCAACAGGACGATAACCAGATCATCGCGGAGCGCCGCAACAAGCTCAATGCGATACGCCAGGCTGGCGTGGCCTTCCCGAACGACTTCGAGCGCAAGCATCTGGCAGGTGATCTGCATGCCGAATTCGGCGCAAAGTCCCATGATGAACTGGAAGCATTGCAGATCCACGTGGCTGTGGCGGGTCGCATGATGCTGAAGCGCGTGATGGGCAAGGCCAGCTTTGCGACCATTCAGGACATGAGCGGCAAGATCCAGTTGTTCGTCAGCAACAACGACACCGGCGAGGAAGCGCACAATGCGTTCAAGCATCATGACCTCGGGGATATCCTCGGCGCGGTCGGAGTGCTGTTCAAGACCAAGACCGGCGAGCTTTCCGTCCGGGTATCGCAAGTGCGTCTGCTGACCAAGGCACTGCGCCCGTTGCCGGAGAAATTCCACGGCCTGTCCGATCAGGAGCAGAAATACCGACAGCGTTACCTCGACCTGATCACCAACGAGGACGCGCGCAAGGTGTTCATGACGCGCACCAGGATCATCCAGGCGATACGCGAATTCTTCATCCGCCACGGCTATCTGGAAGTCGAGACGCCGATGATGCACCCGATCCCCGGCGGCGCGGCGGCCAAGCCGTTCGAGACGCACCACAATGCGCTGGACATGAAGATGTATCTGCGCATCGCGCCGGAGTTGTACCTGAAACGGCTGGTGGTGGGTGGCTTCGAGAAGGTGTTCGAGATCAACCGCAATTTCCGCAACGAGGGCCTGTCCACGCGGCATAATCCGGAATTCACGATGCTGGAATTCTACGAGGCGTACCGCGATTACAAATACCTGATGGATTTCAGCGAGAGTCTGTTCCGCGAAGTGGCGCAAAAGGTGTTGGGCAAGACGCTGGTCAGCTACCAGGGCAAGGAGATGGACCTGGGCAAACCTTTCAATCGCATGACGATGGTGCAGGCGATCCAGAAATATCATCCGCAGTTCACCACCGCGCAGCTCAACGACCGCGAGTTCGTGGTCGCCGAACTGGAAGACCTGAAGGCCAAGTACAAGCCACAGGACGGCATCGGCGGCTTGCAACTGTCGCTGTTCGAGGAACTGGCCGAGGCGCAGTTGTTCGAACCGACATTTATCGTCGACTACCCCATCGAGGTCTCGCCGCTGGCACGCAGCAGCGACAAGAATCCGGCGATCACCGAACGTTTCGAGCTGTTCATCGCCGGGCGCGAGATCGCCAACGGCTTTTCGGAATTGAATGATGCGGAAGACCAGGCCGCGCGCTTCGATTTGCAGGTCGAGGCAAAAGAGGCCGGCGATGAAGAGGCGATGTTCAAGGACAGTGACTACGTACGCGCACTGGAATACGGCATGCCGCCCACCGCCGGGGAAGGCATCGGCATCGACAGGCTGGTGATGCTGCTGACCGACTGTGCCAGCATACGCGATGTCATCCTGTTCCCGCACATGCGCCCCGGGTGAATAACTGCTGCGCTCGGCATGACGGTGTTGCGCAAGGACTCAAAATGCTCATTTATCAATATATAAACTCCGTTTTTTGCGAGTTGGTCGGCAAGCCGCCCATCCCTGCGAGACCCACTTCGTCCTTGCGCGCCTTGCCCTGCCTTCGCTCGCGACGTCTTAATTCTCCCTTTTCGACCACCTCATGTTGACTCCCGGAACCAAAGAACGCCTGTTGCAGCAATACGCGATGCTGCGCGAACTGCCGGCCGGGGAACAGGAAGTGCTATGGGAATCAGCGGCTGAAATGCAACTGCCGGCCGGAACGGTCCTGTTCGATGAAAATCAGCCCTGCCAGGGGTTCCCGCTGTTGCTTTCCGGCAGCATACGCGTCATCAAGGCCGCGCCAAACGGACGCGAATTGCAGCTATACCGCGTCTTACCCGGAGAGAGTTGCATCCTAACCAGCAGCTGTTTGCTGGGCAACACGCGTTATTACGCCAGAGGAATCGTGGAACAGCCGCTGGATATGGTGCTGCTGCCGGCCCGGGCGTTCCATACCCTGCTCGGCCGGCAGGAATCGTTTCGCAGCTATGTGTTTCACCTGTTTTCCGACCGGCTCACCGACCTGATGCAACTGGTCTCCGCCGTGGCGTTCCAAAAGCTGGACCAGCGGCTCGCGAATCTGCTGGTCAACAAGCCCGTCCCGATCCACGCCACGCACCAGGCATTGGCCGACGAGCTCGGCAGCGCGCGCGAGATTATCAGCCGTTTGCTCAAGGGTTTTGCCGATCAAGGCTGGGTCAAACTGGGACGCGAACAGATCGTCATCATCGATGAGGCAGCGCTCAAAAAATACGCTGACCTCTAGCGCTGCGGATCCCTGGGCTGCCCGCGCAATATTCCTGTGTGATTATTGTCACAGACAGGCAGACGCGAATGCGTTACTCTGCAAACTCTTTCAACCCATTCAAGGAGATCAAAATGAAAGTCAACGAACATACGATCGATCGCGCATTGCGCGTGATTGCCGGTCTGGTGTTGATCGGGCTGGCGTACACCGGAACAGTCGGCGTATGGGGCTGGATAGGCGTGCTGCCACTGGTGACAGGCATTGTCGGTTTTTGCCCGGCATACGCAATCTTCGGCATCAGCACTTGTACGATGAAAAAAGCATAATATTTCACCTCCTGCCATGCCCGATAGACTGAAAAACCATCGGGCATTTTTTCGTCCGCAAATCGCCCCGCAGTGCCAAGCATAACCCCCATCGGGACACCCTTTACAAATGCGGAGACACTGCCTTACATTAGCACCATGAAATCCCTGCTGCTGCTATCCATATTGTTGCTAGGGGCATGCGCGTCAACCAAAGAGAATGTGTTGACTCATGAAGCCCACAGTTCCGCCATTGTCAGGAATCTCACCACTTATGCATACAGTCTGATCGGCACGCCTTATAAATATGGCGGATATTCGCCAAATACCGGGTTCGATTGCAGCGGTTTTGTCGACTATGTGTTTCGACATACGGCGAACATCGCGTTGCCGCATAATGCGCATCAAATAAGCCGGTATGGGATATCAGTCAAGTCTTCACAGTTGCGCGAGGGCGATCTGGTGTTTTACGACACCAATAACGAGGCTTTTTCACACGTCGGGATCTATCTGGGCAACGACCGCTTCATTCATGCTCCCAGCAGCGGCGGCAGTGTCCGCACTGAGAACATGCGCGAACATTACTGGAAAACCCATTACAACGGCGCGCGGCGCATTACTTTGCGAAGTTGATCCTTGCGCGCCTCTTTCAATGCATCGGCCAATTGGAACACCGTCATCGCGTAGTAATCGCTGTTGTTGTAGCGCGTGATCACTTCAAAGTTGTTGAATACCAGCCAAAACTCCTTGTCGTCACCCACCGTGAAATCGATCAGACGCGCCGCCAGGTTGTCGGGCAAATTCACGGCGGGGACAATTCCGGCAGCCGACCATGCCGCGAGTGTGCGCGGGGTTGTGATATCACCGGCACAGACCTGATCGCTGACCTGCGCGCGCGCTGCGATTGGCGGTATTTCCCCACCACCCTTGTGCGGAGATTTTCCCGTATCAGCGGAATGCACAGCCCCGGTTGATTCGCTGATCCACCCAAACACTTTCAGGAAGTTGGCCACGCTGCCTATCGCATCTTTGTTCTCCCGCAACAAATTGATTTTGCGGTTGCCGTTGAAATCCACCGCATATACGCGATAGCTGCTCGGCATGAATTGCGGGATACCCAGCGCACCGGCATATGAACCGCGTATGGAAAGCAGATCAAACTGCTGTTCTCTTGCCAATAACAGGAAATTCTCCAATTCGCTGCGAAAGAATTCAGCGCGCTGCGGATATTCGAACGCCAATGTAGTCAGCGCATCCAGGGTGCGGAAATTGCCCGCATCCTGGCCATAGATGGTTTCCACGCCGATCACCGCGACGATGATGTCCTGCGGCACACCGTATTTCAGTTCGGCTCTGCGCAAGGTATCCCGGTATTTGTTCCAGAATTCCAGGCCCAGCTTGATGCGTTGCGGGTTGACAAAATTCTCGCGATATTCCAGCCAGGGCTTGCTGGTAGGCGGTTTGGAAATGGCATCGATCACTGCCGGAACATCCTGTGCGACATCGAACGCCTTCTCCAGCTCTGCACGCTTGAATTTGTGCTTGGCCACCATTTCATCAATGAATCCGGGGATGCCCGGCAAAGTTACTGCGTGAGCCGAAGTCACTGCCAGATTCATCGCCAGCAAGACAGATATATGGATATATTTCATGAAATATGGATTCTAACCGATGAATGCCAGACTGACTGGCTCAACTCAAAATAGCGGCAATAATTTTTGCGAAAACTGGCGTTGAAAGCATACAGTGCCCGTCACACTCATGTATTGAATTGAGCGCTTTGGCGCCTGTGCTTTGGGAACCAGCGATGCCACACTGCTCGCTACGAATTCTGCCGCCATGTATACTTGCAGATTCTAAATATTTTCACTCGGCAGAAAGATTCAAATCATGGACAAACCCGCGCAACATCATCGCCTCATCATCCTGGGATCCGGTCCCGCCGGATACACCGCCGCCGTATACGCCGCACGCGCCAACCTCAAGCCGGCGCTGATCACCGGCTTGGCCCAAGGCGGCCAGATGATGACCACTACCGACGTGGACAACTGGCCCGCCGACGCGATGGGCGTGCAGGGTCCGGAATTGATGGCGCGTTTCCAGCAGCACGCCGAGCGCTTCCACACCCAGATGATTTTCGACCAGATTCATACCGCCAAACTGCGGCAAAAACCTATCCTGTTGACAGGCGATGCCGGCAGCTACACCTGCGACGCGCTGATCATCGCCACCGGTGCTTCGGCGCAGTATCTGGGATTGCCTTCCGAAGATGCATTTATGGGACGCGGTGTATCGGGCTGCGCGACCTGCGACGGGTTCTTTTACAAAGGACAGGATGTTGCCGTAGTGGGCGGTGGCAATACCGCAGTGGAGGAAGCCCTGTACCTGTCCAACATCGCCAGACACGTCACGCTGGTGCACAGGCGCGACACTTTCCGCGCCGAGCGCATCATGGTCGATCACCTGATGGAAAAAGTGAAGGAAGGAAAAATCACATTGCAACTCGATAGCACGCTGGACGAGGTACTGGGCGACGCCAGCGGCGTGACCGGTATGCGCGTCAAGCTTGTAAAGAGCGGCGAAACAAGGGAAATTTCGTTGCAGGGAGTATTCATCGCCATCGGCCACAAGCCCAATACCGATATCTTTACCGGTCAGCTGGACATGAGCAACGGCTATATCCAGACACGCGGCGGCTCTAACGGGAACGCCACCGCAACCAGCATTCCCGGCGTGTTCGCGGCTGGCGATGTGCAGGACCAGATCTACCGCCAGGCGGTCACCAGTGCCGGAACAGGTTGCATGGCCGCGCTGGACGCAGACAAATATCTCGCTTCGCTGGGCAAGATTTAACCGAGGTCTTTTGCGGATTCAACAAATCGTGAAGAAGCATTCCGCGAACAAACCTGACCGGACCGACCCAGACGATGCCGCGCTGTTCCGTTCGGCAGTCGGGGCAGTGAAACCTCTGGCCGAACAAAACCGCATCACACCGCAGCCCCAACCGCGCGATCCTTTGCTTCGCCCTTCCGCAACACCGGCGTCGATACCTGACACATTATCGGATTTCACAGCCGAACCCGCACCGGTTGAATATCTGGGCAACGGCCTGTCGCGCATGACCTTGCGCAAACTGCGTCGCGGTGCCTGGCCGATACAAGACAGCCTGGACCTGCACGGCAATCACACCGATGCGGCGCGAAAACTGCTGCAGGAGTTCTTGCATGAGGCGGCACAGCGCAAGTGGCGCTGTGTGCTGGTGATACACGGCAAGGGGTTGAACAGCCAAGGCGGCGAAGCGGTGTTGCGCAGACTTGCGCGCCACTGGCTCACTCAACATCCGCAAGTATTGGCATATTGCGACGCTCCAGCCAAAGATGGGGGCGGCGGCGCGGTACTGGTACTGCTGAAAATCAAAATTTAGCGGATTGTTGAAACTGCTAGGTTTTCTTGCTCATCACATACATCAGGTATTCGAAGAACATCTCACACCAGTCCTGATCGTTTTCCTTGAGTGACTGGAGCAGCTTTTTGACCTCCGTAACCGGCCAATTCGGGTTGTATGACACCAGCATGTTCTCCGGGTAGATATCGAGCGATACCCTTAGGCGGCTCGCCATCTTCTTGATCCCGTTCAGCATCAGCGCGATGTCCTTGTCGGACTCGATCTCGGCGGTCAGATCCCCGTACATCTTTGGATGCAGCTTGGTAAATTCGATGAATTTGGTGAGTATATAAAAGAATTCTCCCTTGTTATCTTTCGAAACCGGATCGCCCATCATGAACGGCATCGCTGACAATTCCAGCCAGTAATAACCCAGCTTGGGATTTTGATGTTTGGAAACCCCGATATAACCGTTTCTCGCCTTGGCGCGCTGGATCACATCATCAAGCAACAATTTTTCCGAGCTGCGTGTCGCGATCTCCTTTCCTTCCAGTACATTCGGCCTGAACAGAAAAAAATTGGGAAAATCGTCGTAAATCTTTCCGGCATGATTGTGATCGCGAAAATAGGCATTGAACAGCTTCAACACCGCGTCGTCTAACGTGCCTTCGCCATTTTTTTCCGCTGATTTGTAGTTTTTGCTGAAAAACGATCCGGTCTTGCTTTCCTTCATTTTTTCCTCCGCACTTGTTGCATGTTACAAGCACATCTTTTTCAGTTGCAATCATACCTCCACATGCTAGACTCATGTACGGATTTAGCCGAATTTTTCAGCTTGAATTCAATGACAAAAACCATTAAGGATGATTGCGATGGGCAAATTTTTGCTGATTTTGTTGATGCTCGCCAGCACAAGCACCCTGGCTGCGATCAACAAGTGGGTGGATGACCAGGGTACGGTACATTATTCGGATCAGCCTCCTCCGCTCGGCCAGAAGCCAAAGACGCTGCACGAAGATGCCGGCGCTCAGGATTCCGCAAGCGGAGCAAGCGCAACCAAAACCCTTGCTGAGCACGAGGCAGAATTGAAAAAGGAAAATGCCGAAAAGCAAGCTGCGGCCTTCAAAGAGGCGCAGAAACAAGCGGCCGAAGATGCGCGCAAAGCCAACTGCTCCAATGCACAGGATAACCTGAGATCATTGCAGTCAGGCATACGCATCATGGAGGTGGATGCCAAAGGGGAGAGATCCTACATAGACGACACACAGCGGCAGCAGCGCATCGACAAAGCACAGCAAGATATCAGCAAATACTGCAACTAGTCGGAACCTCTGATCAAGTCCATCATGAACCGCGTTGCTGACAAAAACGGGATGATCGCTAGGCGCGCGACGCCGGTCGTAGTCATTCTACGATGCCAAGGAGCGCAACACAGCGAGCGCCCGTTTTTGTCGCAACCCTTAAGGGCATTGGCTTTGCGGGCGGCCTACTGTGTCAGGCTCCTAGCGAAGGGAATGACCATTCGCGTCGTCACCTTTCTTGCATCCCATCCCGCAAAGCCGAATGCGCGGCCATGCGGGACTTGATCAGAGGTTCCCTATGCCACCAGCTGCTCGTCGCGCAGGCGCAGCGCTTCTTCGATATCCACCGCGACCACTTTGGATACGCCCTTTTCCTGCATCGTCACACCGACCAGTTGTTGCGCCAGTTCCATGGTGATCTTGTTGTGACTGATGAACACGAACTGGGTATGCTGCGCCATTTTCCTGATTAGTTCGCAGAGCCGCTCGGTATTGGTGTCGTCCAGCGGCGCATCCACTTCATCGAGCAGGCAGAACGGTGCCGGGTTGAGCTGAAACAGGGAAAATATCAGCGCGATCGCGGTGAGGGCCTTTTCCCCGCCGGACAACAGATGGATCGAACTGTTCTTCTTCCCCGGAGGTTGCGCCATCACCTGCACGCCGCTGTCGAGTATCTCTTCGCCGGTCAGCATCAGTCTGGCTTCTCCCCCGGCGAACAATACCGGGAACATTTCCGCCAGATGCATATTGACCTGGTTGTAGGTATCCATCAGCAGCTCGCGCGATTCCCTGTCGATGCGGCGAATCGCTTCTTCCAGTGTCGCCATCGCCTCGTTCAAGTCCCTGGCTTGCGCATCAAGATAAGCCTTGCGTTCGGTCGCGGCCTGCAGTTCTTCGAGCGCCGCGAGATTCACCGCCCCGAGCGCCTCGATCTCTGCATTCAGCCGGTTCAATTCCCCCTGCAACGCATTAGGCCTGTTGTTGCCGGTTTCCAGCAACGGCAACAATGCCTGTTCGTCAACACCCTGCAACTGCTCGGACCACTGTTCGAAATGCAGGCGCGCCTCCTGCTCTTTCAGCGTCAGTTCACCGAGCTTGTCGCGCAGCGGATTCAGCTTGTGTTCGCTGGCAAGCCTGTCCTGTTCGATCTTTTGCAGGTTGACCGTGGCGCTTTCCAGAATGTTACGCGCCTCGCCCAGCGCCTGCTCGCAGGTCTGGCGCCCTTGCAGCGCCTCCTGCAGTTGCTGCTGGGCGGAATCATCCTCGCTTACCGAGAGGTCGGCGCGCAATTGCGCCAGGTTCTGCTCGAACTGGGCCAGCGCATCGGTGATCTGCTGCACATTATGCTGCAAGTCGGTGATCTTCTCTGCGCAGGTCGCGGCAAAGAAGCGCGCTTCCTGCAAAGCGTGCTGCGCATGCTGCGCGCGGCTGCGCTGATCGCGCAACGCCAGCTCCTGCGTATTGGCCTGGCGCTGAGCGTCATCGACTTGCGCATAGAAAGCGGCTATCTGCTCGCGCAGCAACGCCATCTGCTCGTCTACACCGCGCTGCTGATGCTGCTCGGCAGACAGCAGCTCGGCAGCCTCCTGCATCTCGCGCTCGATCTGTGCTGCTCGCTCCACGCTGCGCTCATGTGCCTGGTTGAGCTTGAGTATGTTCATCTGCATACCGTGCAGGCGTTGCTGCAATTCGTTGCCGGCAGTGCGCAACGGTGCGATCTGAGTATCGATATCCTGATAGTGCTGTTCGGCTTCGGCGACCTGATTTCTGGAATATTCGGCATTGCGGTTCTGCTCGGCCAGTTCAATCTTCAGTTTCTCTATCTCGCGTTGCCTCGCCAGAACACCGTGCAACTGGCTGTCCGGTGCATGAAACAACACGCTGTGCGCGCCGATCAGATGCCCCTGAGGTGTGACGAACCAGCCGCCCGCAGGAAGTTTTGCGCGCAATGCATAACCCTGTGCCACATCCGCAATGGCATACACATGGATCAGCCAATCGCTCAGTGCCGGCAGCACTTGCACATCATCGCATTGCACATAACTCAACAATGGCTTCAATTCGGCCGGACCATTGTCGCCATGTCCGCTGCCGGACGGCGCGAGCGTGTCTAATGGTGAAAACAGGGCAAGCTTCGCAGGAGGCGCATCGCTCCAGGCGGCAGCGGAATCCAGTGCCGACATGGCCAGCGCATTCAGCCGTTCGCGCAGCACGGCTTCCAGCGCGTCTTCCCAGCCGCTGTCGATACGTATGGCTTGCCACAGGCGCGGCAACTTGTCCAACTGATGCTGCTGCAGCCATGCATTGAGGTTCTTGTCGCTGTCGATCTGCCGCTGCAACTGCTGCAACGCTTGCAGCCTCGCCTCGGTTTGCGCCAGCACCCGTTCCTGCTGTTGCAGCGAATCGCGCTGGTTGCCGCGCCGCTTGTCTGCCAGCGGCAACTGATCCTGCAAATGCGCCAGTTTCTCCACCTGCTGGGCACGTTGCTTTTCGAGCTCGCTCACCTGTAGCTGTGCCTGTTGCAGCGCGCCGCTGTCGGCGGCAGGCAGGTTGTCCTTTTCCAGCAGCAAGCGCGAGCGGCGCGATTCCAGTTGCTGGATGTTGCGCTGCAAATGATCGCGTTGTGTTTCGGCCAATTGCAATTGCTGCTGAAGTTGCAGTTGTTCGCGTTGCAATTCGTTGTAGCGCTCCTGCGCGATGCGCGCCGCCTCTTCCGAGAGCGGCAATTTCAGGATTTCCGATTGGGCGAGCAGCTCGGCTTCATTGACTTTGGCGCCGGCGCCTTCCTGCTGCCTCTGCCAGTGATCCAGCAGAGAATGCACGCCCTGGCGCTGGTGTTGCTGCTGTTCGATCTGCTTCTCGGTATTGGCGAGTTGCTGGGTCATGCGCTGGCGCTGGTCGGCGACATGTTTGATGTGCTGCTCCAGGCGCGCGATCTCCGCGTTTGCGGCATACAGCTCGCCCTGCCTGGCATGCAGCGCGTCGGAAAGCTGGTAATGCCCGCTGCGCGCGCTCTCCAGCTGGCTTTCGATATCGCGCAGCCGCGCGGTCTCGGCTTCCAGTTCGGTGCGGGTCTTCCCGATGGATTGGGCGAATCGCGCGCGCTGTGCATCGGCTTCCTGTTTCTTGACCAGCCAGAACAGGTGTTGCGTGGTATCGCGCTGTGACTCCAGCGCGCGGTATTGTTTCGCCACCTCGGCCTGCGCACCCAGATGCACAAGCTGCTTTTCAAGCTCCTGCAAAATGTCGCTGACGCGCAGCAGATTGTCGCGCGTGTCTGCGATGCGCAATTCCGTTTCGCGGCGACGGTCCCGGTATTTTGAAACGCCGGCGGCTTCTTCGAGGAAGATGCGAAGTTCCTCAGGCTTGGCCTCGATGATGCGCGAGATCATGCCCTGTTCGATGATCGCGTAGGCGCGTCCTCCCAGGCCGGTGCCGAGAAATATGTCGGTGACGTCCTTGCGCCGCACATGCTGGTTGTTGATGTGGTAAGTCGAATCGCCGTCGCGCTGCAGCACGCGTTTGATCGAGATCTCGGCGTAGCTCGACCACTGCCCGGCAGCCTTGCCCAGCGAGTTGTCGAAGATCAATTCCACGCTGGCGCGGGATACCGGCTTGCGCTTGCTGGAGCCGTTGAATATCACGTCCTGCATGGTCTCGCCGCGCAGCGCGGAAGCCTTGGATTCGCCCAGCACCCAGCGCAGCGCGTCGATCACGTTCGACTTGCCGCAACCGTTCGGACCGACCACGCCCACGATCTGCCCCGGCAGCGAGATGTGCGTGGGGTCAACGAAGGATTTGAAGCCAGCCAGCTTGATATGAGAAAGACGCAAGGACACCCCTATAAATCTACTGTGCAGCCCGATTGCGGCGTCGCGTGCTCGTTCAATCCTCGCCTACCCATAAGGTATGTCTCGTCTTTCACTGCGCGGCTTCTTGCACTCGGGCTTGCTCGCTACGATTTCTGATGCGTGCCCTCTATTCAAGCCGGGCAACCGTTATAATCTTGGTATTCTAACCGAAGCGGAACACTACACAAAATGAGTTCGCAACCCTCGAAGAATCTTGAGACTTTTCCCAATCCGCAGCCGGGCCGCGATTACCATATCCACATGGAGATCCCCGAGTTCACCTGTTTGTGCCCCAAGACCGGGCAGCCGGACTTTGCCACGCTGATACTGGATTACATCGCCGATCAGAAGTGCGTGGAACTGAAAAGCCTCAAGCTGTACATCTGGTCGTTCCGCAACGAAGGGCATTTTCACGAAGATGTCACCAACCGCATCCTCGACGACCTGGTCGCTGCCCTTCATCCGCGCTACATGAGGCTCTCCGCCAAATTCTACGTGCGCGGCGGCATCTTCACCAATGTGGTGGCGGAACATCGCAAACCCGGCTGGCAGCCCGCGCCTCTCGTTGAATTGAACCGGTTCGACACGCAATCGAACACCCGGGGCTGATATGCTGGAAATGCTGTTTTTGGGGCTGGACTTCGGCAGTTCCGGCGCGCGTGCCTGCGCCATCGACCGCGACAAAACCATCGTCTGGGAACAGCACGTTGCATATTCAGACCCGGCCAGACAAACCCCGGCCGAATGGCGCGTCGCTCTGCATATGCTGCTCAGCGCATTGCCACAACACATCGCGGCTCGATTGGACGGCCTGGCGATAGACGGCACCTCCGGCACGGTTTTGCTGTGCGATGCAGCACTGGAACCCTGTTCTGCCGCGCTGCTTTATAACGACAACCGTGCACAGCAACAGGCCGATCAACTCAGGGCCATTGCGCCCCACGGCAATCCGGTATGCACTGCCACCTCGGGGCTGGCGAAGTTCCTCTGGCTGACCCGGCACAGCGAAATCCGTCACGCCGCATATTTTTTGCACCAGGCTGATTGGCTCAGCGCCTTGCTCAGCGGGCAGGCCGGCAGCAGCGATTATCACAACGCATTGAAGACCGGTTACGACGTCGAGAACATGCACTGGCCCGATTGGGTGACGGCGCTGCCGCACACGCATCTGCTGCCCCATGTATTCATTCCCGGCGAAATCATCGGGCGTATCCAGCCGGACATCGCCGCGCATTTCGGTATCCATACGCGATGCAAAGTTCACGCGGGAACCACTGACAGCACGGCAGCTTTCATCGCTTCGGAAGTGCATGAAACCGGTGTCGGTGTAACTTCACTCGGAACCACGCTGGTTATCAAACAACTCTCTCCACGGCGCATCGAAGCACCGGAATATGGCGTATACAGCCACCGCTACGGCGACTTGTGGCTTGCGGGAGGAGCGTCGAATGCCGGGGCCGGCGTGCTGCGCCACTACTTTGACGATGCCCAGCTGGCGGCCCTGAGCGAACAGATCGATCCGCTGCAGGCCAGCCCGCTGGATTATTATCCGCTGAGCAAAATCGGAGAGCGGTTTCCGGTGAACGATTCCCAGCTTGCGCCGCGATTGGAGCCGCGCCCCGGCAGCAACGTGGAATTCCTGCACGGGTTGCTGCAGGGCCTGGCGCGTATCGAAGCGGCCGGCTATGCCAGGCTCGCCGAACTGGGCGCGCCGCCGCTCAGGCGCGTCGTGACCAACGGCGGCGGTGCGCAAAACAACACATGGAAAGCAATTCGCGAAAAATCGCTCGGCGTGCCGGTCAGCACTGCAAAACATCGTGAAGCGTCGTACGGCAGTTCACTGTTATGTCGTGATGATCGCTTTTTCGCCCTTTAGCACGCCCTCGAACTGCTCGAGCGGGAGAGGTATGCTGAACAGATAACCCTGGAAGGCATGGCAGCCATGCTTGTCGAGGAATTCGAATTGGGCCATGGTTTCAACCCCTTCCGCAATCACATTCAATCCCAGTGCCTCGGTCATCGCGATGATGGTTTGCACGATCGCGGCATCATTGGGGTCGCTCACAATGTCGCGCACGAAGGACTGGTCGATCTTGATCTGATCCAGTGGCAACCGTTTGAGGTATTGCAAGGATGAATAGCCCGTGCCGAAGTCGTCCACCGAGAAGCCGACTCCCAGAATCTTCAATTCGCGCATCTTGCTGATGGTGTCTTCGACGTTCTCCAGCACGGTACTCTCGGTGAACTCCATCTTCAGGTGCGAGGGTCTCGCACCGCTTTCCATCAGGATACGCTGTGCCTGCGCGACAAAGTCGGGCTGGCGGAACTGTTTGGCGCTGACGTTCACGGATAACATCAGGTCACGGGTCCGCGCATCGCTTTGCCATTCCTTGAGCTGTGCGCAGGCTGTCTTCAATACCCATAAACCGATGGGAACGATCAGTCCGGTTTCTTCGGCAAGCGGGATGAATTGCGTGGGGGGGACCTCGCCGCGTTCCGGATGAACCCAGCGCAGCAGTACTTCCGCGCCCAATGGGCGGCGCAGGCTGTCCACCTGGACCTGGTAGCAAAGATGGAATTGCTGCTTTTCAAGCGCGCGGCGCAGATCCGCCTCCATAGCCGCACGCGCTTCCAATGCCATCTGCATGTGCGGATCGAAAAAGCGTATGGCATTCCGGCCCGACATCTTTGCCTGATACATGGCGACATCGGCATGCCTGAGCAGATCTTCCACGCTTTCCCTGTGATCGAAAAACAGGCTGATACCGATACTGACCGTCGAATGGAATTCGTAATCGCCCATCACATAGGGTTTGTCGAGTTCCATGCGAATCTTGTCGGCAACCAGTTCGGTCTGGGTGGCGGCTTCTTCGGCATCGGAACTCAGATCCTCCAATACCACTACAAATTCATCCCCGCCAAGCCTTGCCACGCTGTCGCCCTCGCGCACGCAGGTATGCAAGCGGCGCGCCACCTCGATCAACAGCTCGTCGCCCTTTGCGTGCCCTTGCGTGTCATTGATGTTCTTGAAGTGATCCATGTCCAGGAACAGCAACGCGCCGTGCCTGCTGTTGCGTGCACTGATCGCCAGCCCCTGCTGCAAACGATCCAGCAACAGCCGGCGATTCGGCAACTTGGTCAGCGAATCGTAGAAAGCCAGTTGATGGATCTCCTGCTCGGATTTCTTGCGATTGCTGATATCACGGAACACCGCTACATAATTTGTTACCTGATCATTTTCATCGTAAGTCGCCGTGATGGTCATCAATTTCGGATAAACCTCCCCGTCTTTGCGCTTGTCCCAGACCTCGCCAGCCCATTTGCCCGTGCCCAGCAGATCAGACCACATGGACCGGAAGAATCCCGCATCATGCTTGCCGGACTGGAACATCCGCGGATTTTCCCCGATCACCTCTTCTGCACTGTAGCCGGTGATCTCCTCGAAGGCATGATTGACCCGGAGGATGTTGCCACCCGGATCGGTGATCAGGATGGCCTCCTGGGTTTCGAACGTCACCGCTGCAATGCGCATCGCATCTTCCGCTTTGCTGCGTTCTGCCAGCAGCTCGAACCGGGTCAGCGCATAGGATATATCGGTCACCATTCCCACCAGCAAGTTGCGCGCTGCCTCGTCGAAAGCGTGAGTGACAGCGGAATAGAGATTCAGGGTACCGATGACCACTCCGTTGCGGTGCAAAGGCAGCGACGCTGAAGCGGCCCACCCGGCCCGCAATCCGCGTTCGTGCCACGGCGCCAAATGCGGGTCATGCTGAAAATCCTGGATCCATACGGGATGATTTTCCCGTACAGCCGTGCCGGTCGGTCCCTGACCGGATGGTTCGCCGGCCTCCACCGATATCTCGATGCCCTCCAGATATTCCGTTCCCGCGCCGAAACTGGCCACCGGCTTGATCGAACGTGTTGGTCCATCCACCAATCCGATCCATGCCATCTGGATGCCGCCGAACTGCACCGCATCGCGACATACTTGCAGGAACAGCTCTTCCTCGCTGTTGCACCGCACGATGGACTGGTTGCATTGGTTGAGCGCGGCATACAATTGCATCAGCCGCTGCAGTTTCGCTTCGCTGGACTTTCGTTCGGTGATGTCGCGGCTGGACGCATAGAGAAAATACCGCCCGTCAATCTCGGCTCCGGTGGTGCTGACTTCGACATCGAACACCGATCCATCCTTGCGACGGTGCATGGTCTCGAACAGGGCTCCGTCTACCTTGATCAGCGTCCTGAAGCGTTCCATCAATTCACCTTTCGACCATTGCGCATCCCAGTCCGCCACGTTGAGCCTGGCCATCTCATCCTGGGTGTATCCCAGCATCCTGCAGAAGGTATCATTGACTTCCACGGCGTTGCCCACCTCATCCATGATGTGGATACCCTCAAAGGACGATTTCATCAGTGTATGATGGCGCCGCATCAGCACCTCGTTCTTCTTTTCGGCGTGCTTGCGCTCGGTTATATCGCGGCTCGATGCAAAGAAGTAGTTTTGGCCGTCGATCTCGACGCCGGTGGTGCTGACCTCGACATCGATCAGCGAGCCGTCCTTGCGGCGGTGCACCGTCTCGAAGGTTGCCCCGCTTTTGCCGATGAAACCCTTGAGCTTGTTCAGCAACTCATCCTTCGACCATTGTGCGTCCCAATCGGCGATGTTGAGCCTGAGTGCTTCTTCCTGTGTATAACCCAGCATACGGCAGAAGGCATCATTTACCTCGACGAGGTCGCCCTGCATATCGATCACACGAAAGCCATCGATGGCGGTTTTCATCAAGGTCTGGTAACGTCGCAGCAAGCTGGCCGTGTCCGCCTGAATCTTCTGGCGCTCGGTGACATCAAGACCCACTCCGACCAGGACCTGCTCGCCATCGCGTTCGATGCGATGTCCGGTGAAGCGATAGTTCATTCTTGTTCCATCTTTTGCCACCAGCACTGCGTCCACTTCGGTGTCGCCGATCTCGAATACTCTGCGGATGTTTTCAGCGATCAGGTTGCGGTCCTCCCCCTCGAAAAAATCCAGCGGGTTGCTGCGGGCGATTTCCTCGCTGTTGATCTGCAGCACGCTCTCGAACTGCCTGTTCCACATCAGAAAGCGTCCCGATGCGTCGAACATGTAAAAGATGCCCGGCAGCGATTGGATCAGTTCCCTGCTCAGATCGCTTTCCAGTCTGGCGGCCTCCTCGGCGCGCTTGTGCCCCGCCTGTATGGCCGCCACCATCAGATCGACCAGCACCAGGGTGGCAAAGAACAACAACAGGAAGAACAGACCTTGCCGGACATCCTCGGTATAGAACGGACCCAGCCCGAAGCCCGTCGCAACCGTTGCGAGCATTGCCGGTATCACCACGCCCAATGACGAGCCCATCACGCCGAAGCGCATCGCCGACCACACGACTACCGGCAACAGCATGAATACCAGCTGCTCGGAATGACTGCTGGCAACATTGACGAACAGGAACACGTGCCAGCTCACGGCGAGCAGGATCGAGAACCAGGCCAGGAATTCCACCCGCTGGGCCCATAATTTTTTCAATTCGGCTCGGGAAATGTTTAGAAGCAACGGCGCAGCCATCAACACGCCGATGAAATCGCCCGCCCACCAGGCCAGCCAGGCTGAGCCGGCTTGCGCTAAAGTCATCATCTTGAATAACGCCAGACTGCCCACGCCGACACTGGCGCTGACCAGCATCCCGATCGCGGCGGCCACGACCAGCAGCAGGATGTCGTAAGCGCGATCAAGCACCTCATGGAATCCAAACCGGCGCAGCGACTTCGCTGCAAGCAACGGGGCCAGGGTATTGCCCAGCGCAATGCAACTATCCAGTAACGGGCTAGAGTCAACCGAATAATTGGTTGCCAGCGCGCCAAGGAATATCCCCGGCCAGCAGACATAACCCCAGCGCATCAAAGCCGCCAGGGCAATGCCCGTGGGCAGCCAGATCAGGGTGATATGTGTATCGACGTAAGGGATCGCCAAACCCAGCCTGCCGCTGGCAAAATAAGCCAGCGCAACAAATACGAGTTTTGCAGCAAGTTTCGCCCTGCCCCGGTAGCTTGGATAACTTGTTGTTGATTGATCGGCCATGAGATTCGTTAAGGCTATTTACACACTGGACAGGTTCGCTAACCAGCCTGCGACCCGTTCATTGTTAATTTGGCAATCTGGAAGAAATTTATGTCATCCAGATTAGCACCACACTGCGCACAGCTGTTTTATAAATAGTTGATGAGCCCGGCCAGGTTGTCAGGATATTAAAACTAATTCTGCCGCATTCATATAGCCAATTCGGGTATAAATTGCATGCAAAGGCGCAAACCGGACAAGACGTACGCCGTGCAAGGCTTTATAATTTGCCTTTAATTGCACCCGCACTTCCGGAGCCCGCCATGTCGCCCAGCACTGCAATGCCAAACCCGTTTCATTCCCGCCAAAGCATTCAAACTCTCCGGCGGCAAAACCGGCACGCTGTATTCATTGCCCGCACTGGAAACAGCCGGCTCGGCAAAATCTCGCGCTTGCCGGTTTCGATCCGCATCGTGCTGGAATCGGTGCTGCGCAACTGCGACGGCAAGAAGGTGACCGAACAGCACGTGCGCCAGCTGGCCGGCTGGCAGCCGAATGCGGCGCGCACCGAGGAGATCCCGTTCGTCGTGGCGCGCATCGTGCTGCAGGATTTCACCGGCGTGCCGCTGCTCGCCGACCTCGCCGCGATGCGCGATGCCGCTGCAAATCTGGGCAAGAATCCCAAGATCATCGAACCGCTGGTACCGGTCGACCTGGTGGTCGACCACTCGGTGCAGATTGACTATTACGGCAACAAGAACGCGCTCGACCTGAACATGAAGATGGAATTCCAGCGCAACAGTGAGCGCTACCAGTTCATGAAATGGGGCATGCAGGCATTCGACACCTTCAAGGTGGTGCCGCCGGGCATCGGCATCGTGCACCAGGTGAACCTCGAGTATCTGGCGCGCGGCGTGCACAAATCGAAAGACGGCGTGTATTATCCCGATACACTGGTCGGCACCGACAGCCACACCACGATGATCAACGGCATCGGCGTGGTCGGCTGGGGCGTCGGCGGCATCGAGGCCGAGGCCGGCATGCTCGGCCAGCCGGTGTTCTTGCTGACGCCCGATGTGGTCGGCGTGAACCTGACAGGGCAAACTCCATCCCGCCTGCACCGCCACCGACCTGGTGCTCACCTCACCGAGATGCTGCGCAAGGCCAAGGTGGTGGGCAAATTCGTCGAGTTCTTCGGCGAGGGAACAGTTTCGCTCAGCGTCACCGACCGCGCCACCATCGCCAACATGGCGCCCGAATACGGCGCCACGATGGGCTTCTTCCCGGTGGACGACAAAACGCTGGACTACTTCGAGGGCACCGGACGAAGCAAGGACGAGATCGAGGCCTTTGCCGCCTACTTCAAGGCGCAGGGAATGTTCGGTGTGCCGAAAGCGGGCGACATCGACTACAGCCAGACGCTGGAACTCGACCTGGCTACCGTGATGCCGTCGCTCGCAGGCCCGAAGCGGCCGCAGGACCGCATCAACCTGGATCAGGTCAAGGCAACCTTCTCTTCGCTATTCGCGAAACCCGTGGCGGAGAACGGCTTCGCCAAAAAGCCGGAAGACCTGGCCAGGAACTACCAGACCTCCGATGGCACCACGATACGCAACGGCGACGTGCTGATCGCGGCGATCACCTCCTGCACCAATACCTCCAACCCCGGCGTGCTGCTCGCCGCGGGACTGCTGGCCAAGAAGGCGGTCGGGTTGGGGCTCAAGGTCAAACCGCACGTCAAGACCTCGCTCGCACCGGGCTCGCGCGTGGTCACCGAATACCTGACCAAGGCCGGCCTGCTGCATTACCTCGAAAAGCTCGGCTTTTACCTTGCCGGCTACGGCTGTACCACCTGTATCGGCAATTCCGGGCCGCTCGCCCCGCCGATCGAAGAGGCGATCGTCAACAACGACCTGATCTGCGCGGCGGTGCTCTCGGGCAACCGCAATTTCGAGGCGCGCATCCACCCCAATATCCGCGCCAATTTCCTCGCCTCGCCTCCGCTGGTGGTCGCTTATGCGATCGCCGGGACGATGTTGAAAGATTTCCGCACCGAACCGCTCGGCAAAGGCAAGGACGGCAGTGATGTCTACATCGGCGACATCTGGCCGACACACGATGAGGTGACGTCACTGATGAAACTGGCCATGGACGCGCCGACCTTCAAGCGCCTGTACAGCAACCTGGCCGAGGCGAACCCGATGTGGAAGAAGATCTCCGCGCCATCCGGCCAGGTTTACGACTGGCCGGAGTCGACCTACATCGCCGAGCCGCCGTTCTTCTACAACTTCTCGATGCAGCCCACCCCGATCGGCAATGTCTCGGGCGCGCGCACCCTGTGCATCTTCGGCGACTCGGTGACCACCGACCATATCTCACCCGCCGGCTCGATCAAGTCCTCCTCGCCTGCCGGCAGCTACCTGCAGCATCACAACGTGGCAGTAACCGATTTCAACAGCTACGGCTCGCGGCGCGGCAACCACGAAGTGATGATGCGCGGCACCTTTGCCAATGTGCGCATCAAGAATCTGATGCTGCCGCCCAAAGCCGACGGCAGCCGCATCGAAGGCGGTTATACGCTGTACCGCGGCAGGCAGATGCCGATCTACGAGGCAGCGATGAATTACATCGCCGCCAGCACGCCGACCGTGATATTCGCCGGCGAGGAATACGGCACCGGCTCCAGCCGCGACTGGGCGGCGAAAGGCACGCAGTTGCTGGGTGTCAAGGCGGTGATCGCCAAATCCTACGAACGCATCCACCGCAGCAATCTGGTCGGTATGGGCGTGCTGCCGCTGCAATTCAAGGGTGACACCGATGCCGCAACATTGAAACTGACCGGCGAGGAAATTTTCGATATCGGCGGCATCGACGATAATCTGAAGCCGCAACAGGACGTGACGCTCACGATACACCGCAAGGATGGCAGTAGCGAACAAGTGCCGCTGCTGTTGCGCATCGACACGCCGATCGAAGTGGACTACTACCGGCACGGCGGGATACTGCCGTATGTTTTGAGGGAACTGGTATCCGGCTAGTCATACCTGCCAGATTCAACGCCCGGCTGCCTGGCATCGCGGCATCAAAATCATGGCCCTTGCTGCCGGGTGAAACGAACCGCCAACCGATGACGGCCTCGTTCAGATGCATGAACCGGCAATTTCACTTCCCCATAGACGGTAACCGTATCGTGGAAAAAAACAGGGAATAGCGGAGGGAGGCTGCTGCAGCGTTCAGAATTTGAACTGTATCCGGAATTTCGTTGACTAAGCCTGGTCAAAACGAAGTTCGTCGATGAACCGCCTGCCATTCGGCCAGGCCATCCGGATTCGATGGCATAATCATCCGGCTGGAGCGGGCAGGATTGTGACTGTCAGGAAAAGGGTCCGTTGTTTCGGACACAAGATCAACAAGGGGAATAGTATGCATATATTCACGCTGGAACACGGCAAGACGGCCTTTCGTGCGGACATCGCGCTGTATTGCATCACGATTGCGGTCTTGGCAGGTTATCTGATGGAAGGCGCCCCGCGCGCTCTGCGACCGGAGATGGTGGTTTTAGTGCTGGCCGGTTTGGCGAGCTGGACTGCCATCGAGTACGCAATGCACCGCTTCTTGTTGCATGGTTTGCAGCCTTTCATGAGTTGGCATGAGCAGCATCATCAGCGCCCAAAGGCGATCATATTCACGCCCACGATACTGAGTTTGACATGGCAGTTCGTACTGATCTTCATTCCGGTACTGCTCGCATGGGGCATATTGCGCGCCTGCGCGTTGACGCTGGGTATGCTGACAGGATATTTGGCGTACACGATCACCCACCATGCCGTCCACCATAGCCACTCCGGCAACCCCTGGCTAAAGCGGCGCAAACGCTGGCACGCAATTCACCACCACCGCATCGAACAGCCCGGTTGCTACGGCGTGACCACCGAGTTTTGGGATCATGTGTTCGGCAGCACGCGCCTTGCGGCCGAGCCGGAGAACGTTGACAGGAAACCCGGCGGTAATTGAATGTCCCCCCGGGAAATCGTTCAAACGCATCCCCCGAAGGCATCACCATTCCGCCGCGGATAGTGTTGCGTCGGGTTGGTTGCGCATATGGGATACCGCTCAGTCCCTTGCACATTCGGATAAACGAGGCAATCGGCTCAATGCAAAGATGATCACAAAAAAACACGGTACTCAAATCCTTCCTTGCAAGACCTCAACTATTCGTCCTGCAACTCCTGCCCCGGAAACAGTTCTTCGGTGAAACCGAACTTGGTCAAGTCGCGGATGCGCATCGGATACAGGATGCCGTCGAGATGATCGCATTCGTGCTGCACCACGCGGGCATGGAAACCGCTCACGGTGCGGTCCATCGGCTTGCCGAATTCGTCCCGGCCCTGATAGCGGATCTGCGCATGACGCGGCACCAGCCCGCGCAGTCCGGGCACGCTCAAACAACCTTCCCAGCCTTCTTCCATCGCGTCGCCCAGCGGCGTGATGAGCGGATTGATCAGCACCGTCTGCGGCACTTCTTCGGCATCGGGATAGCGCGGGTTGTGCTGAACGCCGAAGATCACCACGCGCAGCCCCACCCCGATTTGCGGCGCGGCCAGACCCGCCCCGTTCAGGGCCTGCATCGTGTCGCGCATGTCGTCCAGCAGCACGTGCAGTTCCGGCGTGTCGAATTTGACCACCGGCTCGGCACGCTGCAGCAGACGCGCATCGCCCATGCGCAACACGGTTCTAATCGTCATCGTTCACCACGCATTCGAGAATACTGCGCACCCGCGCCATTGCGGCATTTGCAGTGGCATTGACGGTTTCGATATTGATTCCTGCAGCACTGTCGCCGCGCCCCGCCGCATAATTCGCCACCACTGCGATAGTCGCATATTCAAGCTCCAGCTCCTTGGCCAGCGCGGTCTCAGGCATACCGGTCATGCCTACCATATCGGCACCATCACGTTCATAGCGGTTGATCTCGGCGATGCTGTCCAGGCGCGGTCCTTGCGTGGCCGCATAGACGCCGCCATCCAGGCAGGATTGATGCGCGGTTTGCGCGCTGCGCAAAATCTGGCTGCGCAACGAGGCGCTATACGGAAAGGTGAAATCGGTATTGTTGAACGGCTTGTCGCGTGCCTCGAAAAAGGTTGCATCGCGCCCATGGGTGTAATCGATGATCTGGTCAGGCACGACGATCACGCCGGGTTTCAGATCGGCGCGTATACCGCCCACGGTCGCCACCGAGATGATTTTTCTGGCCCCTTGTTCGCGCAACACCCACAGGTTGGCGCGATAGTTCACCAGATGCGGCGGGATGGTGTGTCCGTAGCCGTGGCGCGCCAAAAAGATCACCTCATGCTGGTTCAAAGTGCCGAACAGGAACGCGCCGGACGGCTCGCCGTAAGGCGTGCGCATCACCTGCTGATGGGTGATCTCGAGATTCGCCAACTGGGTCAGGCCGCGGCCGCCTATGATTGCCAACATATTCTTTACTCCTTGACTGCATATATGGCGGGCAGATTGCGCCACGCCCCTTCGATATCCATGCCGTAGCCGAACACGAAACGGTTCGGCAATTCCATCCCGACAAAATCCGCGCGGATCGGTTTTTTGCAGTCACGCCGCTTGTCGGCGAAAACCGCGGTGTAACATTTTCCCGCGCCGAGCGCCATTACGCGCTCGCGCAGCGCCGCAAGCGTGTGCCCTTCATCAAGTATGTCATCCAGCAACAGTACCACGCGGCCGCGCACATTCTCGCGCGGCTCGACCTTCCAGTGCATTGCCCCGCCGTTTTGCGCGTCGCCATAGCGCGACACATGCACATAATCGAAATCCAGCGGGAAATCCAGCAGCGGCAGCAGCTGGCCGCTGAACACCACCGCCCCGCCCATCACCGACAGCACCAGCGGGTGATCATCCGCAAGCGCGGCATTGATCTGATGCGCGATATTGTGCAGTGCCGCCTGCACTTGCTCGGAGGTATAGAGCATTTCGGCCTGTTGCAATATCTCGCGTGCGCGATGAACGGATATCGTCATGGGTCATTCGGGCTGCACATTCGAATATTTCACGCTTACCGGTTAATGCTTCAAACTTTCAAGATACGCTGCAAATCCCGCACTCACTTCCGGATGCTTGAGTCCCAGCGCCACCATCGCCTTGAGATAGCCCAGCTTGGAGCCGCAGTCGTAGCGAGTCCCGCTGAAGCGATAGGCGAGCATCTTTTCCTCCTGCATCAAGGCGGCGATGCCATCGGTCAACTGGATCTCACCGCCTGTTCCGGCCTGAACTTTTTCCAGATGATCAAAGATGCGCGGTGTCAGGATGTAGCGACCCACCACACCGAGGGTGGACGGCGCATCCTCGGGTTTTGGTTTTTCCACGATGCCGTTTACCTGTTCGAGTTTGTCCGATAGTGCCGTACTGCTGACGATGCCGTACTGGCGGGTCTGCTCGCGCGGCACATCCTGCACGCCGAGGATGGAACACTGATGCTGCCGGAATACCTCCACCATCTGCCTGATGATGGGCGGCTCGCCGTCGATCAGGTCGTCCGCCAGCAGCACCGCGAACGGTTCGTCCTGCACCACCGGTCTTGCGCACAGCACCGCGTGCCCCAGGCCCAGCGGCTCGACCTGGCGGATATAGATGCAGTTTATGTGCGAGGGCGTCACTTCGCGCACGATGCGCAGCAATTCTTCCTTGCCGCGCATCGCCAGCTCGGCCTCCAGCTCATAGGCCTTGTCGAAATGATCCTCGATCGCACGCTTGTTGCGCCCGGTGATGAACACCATGTCGGTGATGCCGGCCGCCACGGCCTCTTCCACCGCGTACTGGATCAGCGGCTTGTCCACGATCGGCATCATCTCCTTCGGGCTGACCTTGGTGGCCGGCAAGAAGCGGCTGCCCATGCCGGCGACCGGAAACACTGCCTTCGTGATTTTTTTCATTTCGATTCCAATATTTTCAAAAATTGCCGTTCATCCAGCACCGCCACACCCAGTTCCCGCGCCTTGTCCAGCTTGCTGCCCGCTTCGGCGCCGGCCACCACGTAATCGGTTTTCTTCGACACGCTGCCCGCTACTTTCGCGCCCAGCGCCTCCAGTTTCTCTTTCGCCTGTTCGCGCGACATCACATCCAGCGTGCCGGTCAGCACGAAGGTCTTGCCGCTCAAGGGCAGGCTTGCCGCAGGCCGCGGCTTGTGCTCTTCCCAATGCACCCCGCAGGCGCGCAGTTGTTCGATCACTTCGCGGTTATGCGCTTCCGCCAGAAAATCTACGATGCTCCGGGCCACCACCGGCCCGACATCTGGCACCTGCTGCAGACTCTCCACATCTCCTGCCGCAGCCAGGACAAGCAGATTATCCAACGAGCCGAAGTGTTGCGCCAAGTCTTTTGCAGTGGCTTCGCCGACATTGCGGATACCCAGCGCGTAAATAAAGCGCGCCAGCGTGGTGTGCTTGCTGTGTTCGATCGCAGCCAGCAGATTGGATGCCGATTTCTCGGCCATGCGTTCCAGGTTGACGATCGACAGCAATCCCAGTTTATACAAGTCTGCCGGGTTGCCGACGATATGCGCGTCCACAAGCTGATCGACCAGCTTGTCGCCGAGCCCTTCGATATCCATCGCGCGGCGGCTGGCAAAGTGCAGCAGGGCTTGTTTGCGCTGCGCGGGACAGAACAGCCCGCCGGTGCAGCGCCATTCCGCCTCGCCCTCTTCGCGCACGATCGCACTGCCGCACACCGGGCATTTTCCGTGCAGCAGGCGGAACAGATCGAACGGCTTGCCAGCTTTGGCCGGTCGCCGGTCGAGCACCACGCCCACCACCTCGGGGATCACGTCGCCGGCACGGCGCACGATCACCGTGTCGCCGATGCGCACGTCCTTGCGCCGTGTCTCGTCCTCGTTGTGCAGCGTGGCGTTGGAAACCGTGGTGCCGCCGACGAACACCGGTTCCAGTTTTGCGACCGGCGTCAATTTGCCGGTGCGCCCTACCTGGATATCGATGTCGTGCACCACGGTCATCTGTTCTTCCGCCGGGAATTTGTGCGCGCAGGCCCAGCGCGGCTCGCGCGTCACGAAACCGAGCTGTTCCTGCAACGCGAGGCTGTTGACCTTGTACACCACGCCGTCGATGTCGAACGGCAGGCTGTCGCGTTTTGCCGCGATGCGGCGATGGAATTCCACCAGTCCCTGCGCGCCGAGTACCACCGCGCGCTCACCGTTCACCGGCACGCTCATTTTGTCCAACGCATCCAGCACTGCACTGTGCGTTGCGGGCGATTTCCAGCCGCGCACCTCGCCCAGTCCATAGGCGAAGAACGACAGGGGACGGCGCGCGGCAAGAGCCGGATCAAGCTGGCGTATGCTGCCCGCCGCGCCGTTGCGCGGGTTCACCAGCGTGGGCAAGCCGTGCTCCCTCTGTGTTTCATTGTAGTGCTCAAAATCATTGCGGCTCATATAGGCCTCGCCGCGCACTTCCAGTACGTCGACGTCGCAGCCGCGCAAATGCAATGGGATGCAATGGATGGTACGCACGTTCTGCGTCACGTCCTCGCCGGTTTCGCCGTCGCCGCGCGTCGCGGCCTGCACCAATACGCCGTGTTCATAACGCAGATTGATCGCCAGGCCGTCGAATTTCAGTTCGCAGGCATACTCGACCGGCGCATCATCGGATTTGTTCAGGCCCAGTTCCTTGCGGACACGTGTATCAAACGCAATTGCGCCCTGATCGCTGATATCGGTCTCGGTGCGGATCGACAGCATGGGCACCACATGGCGCACCGGTGCAAATCCATCCAGCACCTTGCCGCCGACGCGTTGCGTTGGAGAATCGGGTGTGGCGAGTTCGGGGTACTGCTCTTCCAATGCTTGAAGTTCACGGAACAGCCTGTCGTATTCCGCATCGGGGATCAGCGGCCGGTCCAGCACATAGTACTGATAATCGTGTCTTGCGATTTCGTTTCGCAACCGGGCTGCGCGTTTGCTGGCTTCCGCTAGATTCATCAGGAAAACAGTCTGCGTGCCTGCGTACTGCCCGGCGTGATGCCCTTGGCGCACATTTTCAGTTCGACATCGTTGATCCTTTCGCGGATCAATGCCAGCCCCTTGTCACTGAGCACCACACGGTGGTCGTCCACCAGGCTGAGCTGCAATTCCCCGGCCAGCAAACGCCCGGCCTGGATCATCCGGTCGAACTGGCTGGCGGGATCTTCCGCGCGCGGCACGTCCAGCAACAGGGTCAGGCCAGCCGAGGTGGAAGTTTCCAGCGCGAGGTGCTGGAACGGCTGATTATCCTGGTTGATCAGGCTGAACAGGCTGCGCCCCTGCGCATCCATCAGGTGAAACGCGCCATCCGCCTCCAGCGTCATGCCGATCGGGGCCGCCGCTTGGGCGATCCTCCCGCCCAGCAACAGGCGCCCTTTGGGCGGTATCAGGTTGACCCCGACCATCTGGTCCACCTCCGCGCAAAATGCGTCCAGTTCAACCGCATGACGATAGGTTTCGTGTATGTCCGGAACGGTGGCATCGGCCTTGATCTGCTTGGCGACACCCAGCACCAGGTCGCGGAAATCCGCCAGCTTGGCCTCGCTGATCGCGCCGCTCCTGTCCACCAGTTGCAGCGCGACACGGAAGCGCTCATACAGCACCTGGCTCTCGGCGATCGCACGCTCCCATTTTTTTGCAACCAGTGGCAACCCGCATACCTGCACCGGCTTGCGAAAATCGAACTTGCGCTGCCAGAAACCATCCAGCACGGCGGCATGACTGGGTTCTGCCAGGCGCAATTCGATGATGAAATCGCTGCGCGCATTCAGCAGTGCGCAGGAGTCATCCAGCAGATTGGTCGCGGACGGTTCGGCGTCAGTTGCTCCGGTGATCTCGACTTCGGTGATGATAGCCTCGACCACCGCTTCATCAACCATTATCGCAGAAGCTGATTGCTGTAACCTTGCTTCGCCATCCTGCTGATACAGCGCGTCGGCGTGGCTGCCTTGAATGCCGTGCCGAATTTGCGCCGGTAACTCCTTTGCTGCCACCAGCCATAGACATACACCGCGATGATCACGCCGAGTCCGATCATCAGCAGGGATTTCTGTAATTCACTCATAGGGAAACCATAACAAATATCCGGAACATGGCGCGGATTATCTCATGCCCCGGAGGACAGACATAATCGGGCCGACATAATTTTCGCCATCTGCCGGCCTGTCAGGCCAGCGGCAATTCCGTGTTGCTCAAGCCGATCGCCGCGACTTCGTCCAACGCCTTGAGAAATTGATGTTGCTCATGCAACTGCGCCAGCGATTCCGGGTGAGGCTTGCCGCGCATCTGGGCGAGCCGTGCACGGCTTGTGGCGGGCATCTCCCAATGCAACCCCTGCAGCAATTCATCCGCCGATTCCGGCTTGTTGCACACCAGCACCATGTCGCAGCCCGCATTCAGCGCGGCCTCGGCGCGCTGCACGATGCCGCCCGCGACGGTCGCGCCTTCCATGCTCAGGTCGTCGCTGAAGATGCAGCCTTCGAAACCCAGTTGCCCGCGCAGGATATTTTTCAGCCATATCGGCGAATATCCGGCCGGACGGCTGTCCACTTTCGGATAGATCACATGGGCCGGCATCACCGCGGTCAGGCCGTAATCCACCATGCGCCGGAACGGGACCAGGTCGCACATCTCGATATCGACGAACTCGCGCTCGTCCACCGGGATATCCAGATGCGAATCGGCCTGCACATAACCGTGACCGGGGAAATGCTTGCCGACCGTCGGCATGCCGCCCTGCCTGAGGCCGAGCAACAGGTTGTGCGCCAGCTCGGCGATCGCCTGCGGATCGCTGTGGAACGCGCGGTCGCCGATCACGCTGCTCTGCCCGTAATCGACGTCCAGCACCGGCGTGAAACTGAAGTCCACGCCGCAGGCGCGCAGCTCAGCGGCCAGCACATAGCCGGCCTGCTGCGCCAGATGGCGCGCGCGGTGCGGATGCGCATCCCAGATCCTGCCCAGCTCGCGCATCGCGGGGATCTTCGTGAAGCCTTCGCGGAAGCGCTGCACCCTGCCCGCCCTCGTGATCCACCCCGATCAGCAGCGGCGGCGCGCGCAGCGCATGGATCGCGGCGGTGAGCTCGGCCAGCTGGCCGGGCGATTGGTAGTTGCGCGCGAACAGGATCACCCCGCCGGTAAGCGGATGGCGCAGCCGCGCCTCGTCTTCCGGCGTCAGCGTCTTGCCCAGCACATCCAGCATCACCGGACCCAAACCCATATACAGTCTCCGATCAACCCAATAAAAATAATCCCAGCTTGCATCAAATGCGCAATACGCCAGTCCCTTACCGGTCCAGCGGACTCACCACGCCCTTGCCGCCCTTGTTCAGCACGTGCGTGTAGATCATCGTCGTGGCCACATCAGAATGGCCGAGCAATTCCTGCACGGTGCGGATGTCGTAACCGCTTTGCAGCAGATGCGTCGCAAAGGAATGGCGCAAGGTGTGCGGCGTGACCGGTTTGATGATCTCCGCAAGCTTTGCCGCTTCGCGCACGGCGCGCTGCACGCTCGCTTCATACAGGTGATGCCTCCGCTCGATGCCGCTGCGCGGGTCGGTCGAGCGCACCACCGATGGAAATACAAACTGCCATCCCCATGCCTTGCCCGCTTTCGGATATTTTTTCGCCAACGCATCCGGCAGATATACCTCGCCAAAGCCCGCATCCAGGTCACGCTCGTGCAGTACCTTCACCTTTTCCAGATGCGCCTTCAACGGCATGATCAAATTCTCCGGCAACACAGTCACCCTGTCCTTGTTGCCCTTGCCTTCGCGCACCACGATCTCGCGCCGCTCGAACTCTATATCCTTCACGCGCAGCCGCAAGCCTTCCAGCAAGCGCATCCCCGTGCCATACAGCAAACTGGCCACCAGCCCCATGGTGCCTGACATCGCGTTCAACAGGCGGCGCACCTCTGTCGGCGTCAATACCACCGGCAGGCGCTTCGCCGTCCTGGCCGCAATCACTTCGTCCAGCCAGGGCAACTCGATATGCAGCACATCGCGGTACATAAACAGCAGCGCCGATTTCGCCTGGTTTTGCGTAGAAGCAGAGACATTGCGCTCCACCGCAAGATGACTCAAAAAATCCCGCACCGCCTCTGCCCCCATCTCTTTTGGATGGCGCTTGTTGTGGAACAGGATGAATCGGCGTGCCCAATCCACATACGCCTCTTCGGTACGGATGCTGTAATGGCGCACGCGAATCTCCGCGCGCATCCGATCAAGCAACTTGGGTGAATCCTGAGAAATCGCTTTAGCTTCCATCCGCTAAATTTTAGGTCGCCCTAAAATGAAAGTCCAGCGAAAGATTGGAGATAACATAATGAGCAACAAGCAGATCACGTTTTTGCTTGACACCACAATTGTGAATAGGCAGCATAGCCACACTATGATTTTATTTTCTATTTTACGTTGGGCGATCAAGATCGTGCTGACAAGCACCTTCGGGCCATGAGCGCATCCTCGTACCTCCATATGGATAGTTTTCCACCCGGAGCCGAACTGATCGTTGCTGCTTGCACAGGGCGTGGATAACTTTTCGGTGAGGACGCACAACACGACGGGGGCAGTTTAATGAAATATGTCATTACTTTTTTCTGCTTAATCGTCTTATCTGCGCAACTTTATTCAGGTGAACTAACGCCCGACGAGGCGGCCCTGAAGGTGCGGGCGTATGAATTCATGACGGAAGGATGGGGTGGTGAGAAAACTTCATGGCTATTGGGCTACTCACGATGTCAAAGGGTTCTTCCATCGAGTCGGGAAAGTGAAAAAAGAAAGCATTCGATTGATTAAGCGTGAAGGCAACCCATCAGCAAATGATGAGTTACACAATTACCAGTACGATGGAATGACAGTTTCGGTTTATGTGGCCCGTATGGGTGAGCGAGGAAAAAGTCATGGTTGAAGACGTTGTTATCACAAGCCCGAATTGGCCAGTGAAATATGGTTTGATAGTTGGTGACGACACGAATGAAAATTGAAGAAACATTGGGGAAAAGTATGGACAGTTGAGCTCCCTTCATGAATGGAATTATGGTGATGGCCTGTCAGAGGTAACCTACTTCTTTGATAAAGACGATAAGGCTATCTCAATTAAGTGGCATGCAATGATTGACTGAATGAACAACGAGCAGCCCAACCCGGCAGTCGAGAGGGACTGCGCAAAAGCGCGCAGCCCCTCACTTTTACGTTAGGCCAGAAGAAATGACAAGTTATCAGCACTAGCTTCGTTAGTTGCTTGATTGCAGTACGCGTTAGGCTTAGCTGCATGTTCCGACGGAAATACTGTATGCCTGAATCGGTGAGAGTTGTACGACGCATTTAATACCTATAAATCGCTATCGAACACGACGTTAGGCGATTAGATGACGTGAGCAGAAATTCGATCGTGGGCCAATTCCTACAGAAACGCAATGGGCAGATTTGCACAAGATAACTGTGAGTTTTATCTAAGTCAGACTTCTGGTGGAAGCCAATCAAATATTGAACTTACAGGCTGGAGCGCAATACAAAGAAACGTCTACATGAGCTGCGAAAAGTCTGCCACTTCGGAAGATCAATGATATCAAATACGATGGACCATGAGTGGCCTAACCCGGCGGTCAAGCGGGACGGCGCAAAAGCGCGCAGCCCCTTACTTCTACGTTAGAGCTTATGTCCGCACTCGTTCGCACCGTCGCGTTATTTCTCAGCCTTGCGGTTATAGCTGGGCCGGTTATTGTTGCCCTGTTTGTAGCCAGCGTTGAACCATCGCGCCCAGTTCAAGTTTCGTGGGTAGCCCCCTTTGTACTCGTTGGTTTCGCCTCAGCTCTTGGCTACCTGGGGGTGGTGTTTGCTCCATTGCGGCTAGCTTCCGCATCCGCACATTTTCGCCTGCTCATTGCTTTCCTCATGTCGGTTCCCTGCGCGGTCGCGGTGTACCTACTTTTCGTCACTGGTTCCATTGAAGTCATCGCTTTGTGTTTGGCGTTACTTCTTGCAACCGCATGGTTACTCTCGGCATGCGTCTGGCCTGCATGGCTTACCAGCTCTAACCCTGCGCTCAAGCGGGACGCGCTAAAGCGCGCCCCTTAGCTCCACGTTATGCGGCTAATACGCAAATGTTGCTCAGCCCCATAGAAATGAATGGGGTAGTTATCTCATCGTTTTTGTCTCAAACTTTTTAGGGGAGCCATTATGCGTCTAATACTTGCGATGCTGATGTTTCTTATGGTTTCACCGGCAATGGCTGAGTGGCAGGAGGTTAGCAAGTTCGATGGAACCACCACCTATGTCGACACCCAGTCCATTCTAAAGGATGGGGCTACGGTTAAGGCAAGAGTATTGATTGACCGATTGTCCCCATTTAAGAATACCTCGTTCATGTCTTATCGTAATCATATGGAATACGACTGCCAAGCGGTAAGAGGCAGGCCAATAGAAGCAGTCGGATTTAGTGGCCAAATGGCTACAGGGACAGCACATTATATTAAATCTAGTTCTAGTTCCCCTTCTCAATGGAGCGCCAGTTTTGTCCCAGGGTCTTCCGCCGAGGCAGCTCTCAAATACGCCTGTTCTCAGGCTGGCATCGCAGTCGAAACGATAGTGGCAGCAAATACTCCATTTGACGAATTATTCGTAGGTACGTTTGCATCTGAAACCCGAGAGAATTTTGGAGCAGATCAGTTCGGTAAATACGTTATTGAGATTACAAAAAAGGATGACGGTTATTCGTTGAGCTATTCAATGGATGGGCGGCCACTTTTTACAGTAGACGTCCATAAGTGTAGCGAGGAATCTCTAAAGGCTAGGTACTACCACAATTATGCCTTACCAGGAGAGCTAAAGGCGTTGTGCGGCCCACTGAAGTCTGTGCAGATTTTCTACGCACAAAATGGAATTAAGATTTCAGAACAAGCGCCGGTAATAGAAGCAACATATAAAACCCAATATTACGCAAACGTGCAATGGGCAATTTATGGATTTAAAAAGGTCAAGTAGTTATCACATGGGACTTATGGGAATGGCTGACGGCGCCAGAGTAAACAATCAGCCGAGGTTATATGCCGCATAACCCATCATTCGAGAGGGACAGCCCAGAAGCGGGCTGCCCCTCAATTTGACGTTAGGCCGACATACAGAATCGGGAGAGATGAATCATGACCAAGGTCTTCGTGAACATCGGACTTAGCCTTGACGGCTACATGGCACCGGAAGGGATGACTCTGGAGAATTGGGATAGGCCCGAGTACAAGAACTGGGGCGCGAAGTGGGGTGCGCTGATGCGCTGGATATTTAACCAGCAGTTCTTCCGTGAGAACCTCAAGCTGGGTCCCGGGGGAGAGACCGGCCCTGTAAATGACATGCTTCGGAAAACCACGGAGCGCATCGGCGCCAACATCATGGGCAAGCGAATGTTCGAACAGGGCGAGCGCGCTTGGCCAGAGGAGGCGCCGTTCCACACACCGGTGTACGTTCTAACCCACGAGAAGCGTGAACCTTGGGTCCGCCCGGGCGGTACGACCTTCTACTTCGTCAACGACGGAGCAGAAAGTGCCCTCACGCAGGCTCGCGAGTCTGCGGGTGGTCGCGATATTCGCATCGCAGGCGGTGCGGACGTGATTCAACAGTACTTGAACATGGGTGTCATCGACGAGCTGGAAATCGCTCTGGCGCCAGTCCTGTTCAGCGGTGGAAGGCGTCTCTTCGAGAACCTGCACGAGTCAGTGTCGCAGTTCCGCATTGACAAGGTGCTTGATAGCCCGGCTGCTACGCACTTGCGCTATGTACGTGAATAGAGGCGGCCTAACAACCGGTTGCAGCGGACGGTCCGCTGCGCGTCCCGCCGCTGAACCGGAGCGTTGGGCATCGCAAAGGAGGTCACATCATGGTCACACATAAAATAGTTTCCAGAGACGAATGGGGCGAGGAGCGCAAGCTGCTTCTGGTGAAAGAAAAAGAATTCACACGCTTGCGAGACAAACTCAGCCAACAACGACGCGATCTGCCGTGGGAGGCTGTCAGTAAAGAGTATGTTTTCGACGGGCCAAATGGGAAACAAACCCTGTCGGAACTCTTTGATGGTAGAAGCCAATTGGTCGTCTATCACTTTATGTTTGGGCCTGATTGGGAGGCAGGATGCCCCCATTGTTCCCAGTGGGCCGACAGCTTCAACGGCGGTATAGTGCACCTGAATCAGCGCGATGTGACTATGATCGCCGTATCTCGGGCACCTTACGGCAAATTGGCGGCATACAAGAAACGGATGGGCTGGAACTTCAAGTGGGTCTCGTCGTTTGAGACCGATTTCAATTTCGACTACCACGTGTCCTTTACGCCAGAGGAGGTGGCGAGGAAAGAAGCGTTCTACAACTTTACAATGCAAGATCCACACAGTTCAGAACGGGAGGGAGTCAGCGTCTTCTACAAAGACTCAACGAGTAGCGTGTTTCATACTTATTCAACTTACGCGCGCGGTATCGACATGCTGAGCGTGGATTACCAGTACCTTGATCTGGTGCCCAAGGGTCGTGATGAAGCCGGTCGCGGGCCGTTCTGGGTACGTCGTCATGACGAGTACGATAAATAGCTTGTCCAGCTTGCCAATAAACTTGTATGACAGCACAACGCTGCCCAACCCAGCGCTCAAGCGGGACTGCGCAAAAGCGCGCAGCCCCTCACTTTTACGTTAGACCTTTGGAGAAGTCGTGGCTTGGATCATCACAAAATATTTCCTGACTGCCGCAGTCGTCGTGCTCGTATCCGAACTTGCGAAGCGCAGCGATAAGCTCGGCGGCTTTGTTGCCGCGCTGCCCCTCGTAACGGTTCTCGCGCTCATCTGGCTGTACGTTGAGAACCAACCCCAAGAAAAAATCGCAAATCATGCGTGGTACACGTTTTGGTATGTTGTCCCGACGTTGCCAATGTTCCTCGCATTTCCGGTGCTCCTTCCTCGCATCGGTTTCTGGCCATCTTTGTTTGCTTGCGTCATCATCACCGTTGTTTGCTTCGGCTTGTTCGCTCTCGCGGTTCGCCGCTTCGGCGTGGAGTTGCTCTAGTGAGCAGGTCTAACCCAGTGCTCAAGCGGGACTGCGCAAAAGCGCGCAGCCCCTCACTTTTACGTTGGGCGACTAGAGATTTGCCATGAAACCAGAGCGTATCTATCAACATAACTTCTCAGACTCGAGCCCTGCAATGCATGATTTCGATGGAAGAAGGAGAAAAGCAGCAACAATGGTTGCCGTGCTTAGCGACTACTTTGATGTTCCTTTACGGAGTTTGCGCGCTCTCGACGTTGGAGGCTCCACCGGAATCATAGATGACTATCTTTCCAACTACTTTGGTTCAGTTGTAGGAATAGATATCGATGCAAAGGCAGTTGAATTTGCAACCGGGACGTTTGATAGAGAGAATCTAAATTTTCACCCTGGGGATGCGATGCAATTGGCGGTTTCCGGAGAAACCTTTGATGTCGTAATTTGCTCACAGGTTTACGAGCGCGCCCGGACGCCAAGAAAATGATTGACGAAATTTATCGAGTTCTCAGGCCGGGTGGTATCTGTTATTTTGCAGCGTCGAATCGCCTTATGTGGAACGAACCACATTACGATCTACCTCTTTTGTCTGTGGTTCCGAGACCTATTGCTCACTGGTACATTCGAATGGCTGGAAAAGCTGATTTTTATCACGAACTTCATTTCTCCTATTGGGGCCTCAAAAATCTGGTAAACACCTTCAAGACAATTGACTATACGCGCAAGGTCATTGAAAATCCGGATCAGTTTGGCACAACCTACATGGTTCCTCCTGGCACAATTAAGGCACGGTTAGCCCGATTGATCGTTGATTGGGTTTACTGGGCAATGCCTGGGTACATATGGCTACTTGAGAAACCGGGTGTATTTTCCGCCCAACAAAGCGTTGCAGGTGACGACTGGCACGCTGCGCGTCCCAGTCGTACCTGACCGCTGGCTTTAGTCCCTGGAAGTACAGAGAGGAGAGCACGATGAGCAACAAACAGGTGGCACCTGAGACGAAAGGTGTTACGGTGAAGTTACTTGCAACGGTTGACCTTGGCCCTGAGATCGATGGCATGGCAGGGCGCCAACTTCTAATGCGTATGGTGAACATCGAGCCTTGAGGCGTCTTCGGCCCGATTCACGACCATAAAGGCAGACCATGCACCGTCTACATACTGCAAGGAACGATCACTGACCATCGAAATGGAGTCGCTACGGACTATGGACCGGGAGTGGGCTGGCCCGAGGATAGGAACACCACACACTGGCTTGAGAACAGAGGAAAGATTCCGGCAGTGGAGTTCTCGGTCGATATAGTCAGGCAACAGTAAGCTGAGTCTCGACATCTGACACGGTCGGGCATAACACGCGGCTCAACCGGACGCCCTTCAGTCGGCTTCGCCTCCTTTCGCGAGCCGATTAGCCACAACGTCAGGGCGCACCCGTATGAGACATCAGAGATAGGCAGCTTCTACGAAACAGGAAAGGAACAACAATGATGAATTTCGGATACAGCGGCATTTTGGGTCTACTCATACTCGCCGGGGATATCTGGGCGATCATAAATATTTTCCAAAGCTCCGCTTCGAACGAGAAGAAACTGCTTTGGATACTTGTCGTTGTGCTACTGCCATTGCTGGGCTTGATCCTCTGGTTTTTCCTCGGGCCACGCGATCGAACGGCGTAAAGTAATTCGCACTGGCTGCAAAGCGGGGCCATCTTTAGCAGTTTCTCGGTGCGGGCAAATTGTGCGCCCTAACCGCTCGCGGCCGGTTAGCTCTGTTCGATAAGCGGGGTGCCTTAATTTCATCGAGCGTGCCAGCTTGGCCTGACCATCGGACAAAGGAATATCACGAGGAGCTCTCATGCGTAAGTTGAAACTGAGCAAGGCCTTTACCCTGATGGAATCAGGACCTGTTGTCCTCGTGACGACCCATGATGGGCAGAAAGACAACATCATGACTATCTCCTGGACCATGGTGATGGATTTCACTCCGGTATTTGCCATCACCACGGGTGAATGGAATCACTCTTTCGCGGCGTTGCGAAAGAATAGGGAGTGCGTCATTGCCATTCCCACGGTTGACATGCTGGATAAGGTCGTCGGTATAGGGACGTGCTCCGGGGCTGACACAGACAAGTTTGCCAAGTTCAAGCTCACGCCTGTGCAGGGCAAATTCGTCACGTCGCCCTTGATCAAGGAGTGCCTCGCCAACATAGAGTGCAAGGTCATCGACATCGTCAAGAAGCACAACATCGTCGTGTTAGAGGCGGTTGCCGCATACATCGATACCGCACGCAAGGAGAAGCGCACGGTTCACGCTGTTGGCGACGGAACGTTCATTGTCGACGGGCGCAAGATTGACCGGAGGAAGATGATGGCCTCCAAGCTCCCATACGGCGTTTAGCGTTCATTGGCAAGCCACGAGGAAATCCTGGGAGCCAAAATGAAAAGCACTGCGGCGCCCAACAATGCGTCCAAGCGGAGAGGCCCCTGACGGGCCTGCCGCGTAACTCAAACGATAGGGGAGAACTATGTTCCGCAGATTGCTGTCATTAGTTGCGTTGTTTGCCATGTGCCCATTCGCCAGTGCGGATGCCAGCGCACCAAGAAAGAATGAGATCGAGGCATTGAGGGAACAAGGATATTCGGTTAAGACGATTTCTCCGATTTTTGGTCAACTCGTGTCGTTCTCACTTCCTAAGGGCTTCACGACGGTTTTTGAAAACACAAAAGGTACTCAATACATTCGAGAATCGGTTCTCACCGGGGAAAGCACAGAGAAGTGGTCACAAATGGTCACGATTGCGGGAGCCAAAGGCCTTGCGTCGAATCCCAATGTAACTCCGCAGGTTTTTGCGAACGGAATGGCTAGTGGCTTCAAAAAGGCCTGTCCCACCTCATTTAATGGAACCGGTTTAGGGGCATTCAAGATTGGCAACTTTGATGCATTCGCTGCTGTTATCAGTTGTGGAGTCGCAAACCCCACTGGCGAACTGCATAGCGAATCCACGCTCCTGATTGTCGTAAAAGGTGAGAGTGACTACTACACCATTCAATGGGCTGAAAGGAGCGAGGCATCCATGACTCCGATTAAGTACGACGAGGCGAAATGGATGGATCGTTTCAAGAGGCTTGCACCTATTAAATTGTGTCCCATCGTTCCTGGTGAGTCCGCTCCCTATCCAAGCTGCGTTGGCGGTGCGTAACGACAATAACATCCATAACCCCGCGCTCAAGCGGAACTGCAAAAGTACGCAGCCTGACTTCAGCGTTAAGCACAAGATATTCAAGGAGGATACAATTGACAACGATTTCCGATTCGCCGCTTCTTCAGGTTTTTGGTCATGATGGCCCGGTCACGCTGGCGTATTTCACTGGCGACAACAAACCTGTAGCAATACTGGATGACAAAGTTCTTGATCTGCTTTTTGTCCAATGTCGCAATGCAAGAGCGGAGATCCTGAAGTCGGGGAACGATGCGAGTGCTACCCTCGAACTCTGCACGACATTGGAGGGTGTTCTCAGGTCATACAGGAAAATGCGGGACGAGTACCACCACAGACTCGAGATCGAGCTTGAACGGGAAGAGGCCGAGCAAAGACTTCAAGAAGCGTCAGATGCGATCCAGAAATCACCGCCATCACCTTGACGTGTTAGCCGTCCCGGCTCCCAAGCGTGACTGCGCTATGGCGCGCAGCCCCTCAGTTGTACGTTACGCAGTGATCGTCCTTCCGGATTTTCAGGCAAATTCAAAGTGGATGCAGAGGCCATGATGCAGTTGCGGATCTTGATAATAATCGCCTTTATCGCGACGGTGACCGGGTTGCTGTCGGGATCGCCTTTGACTGCATTTGCCGCGGAACAAGAAGACACCCCTGTCGGACAACGGCAAACCCTGATGCATGACGGGATCGAGCGAGGTTACGAGGTGCGCGTTCCGCGCGGTGTGGCACAGCGCAATGTGCCGGTGCCGCTGGTTCTGGTGCTGCATGGCGGCGGCGGTAATGCCGAGAATGCCGAAAGGATGACGGGCTTCACCGACGAGGCGGAGAAGGAAGGATTCATCGTGGTCTATCCCGAGGGCACCGGCCGGCTCAACGGCAAACTGCTGACCTGGAATGCGGGACATTGCTGCGGCTATGCGATGAAGACCAAGGCGGACGACGTGGGCTTCATCGGCGCGCTGATCGACAAGCTCATCAAGGATTACCCGGTCGATCCCAGGCGCATCTACGCGACCGGCATGTCCAACGGGGGCATGATGACGCACCGGCTCGGCATCGAGCTCTCGAACAGATTCACCGCGATCGCACCGGTGGTCGCTGCGCTGTTCGGCGATGAACCCGAACCGCCGCATCCGGTATCCGCACTGATGATCAACGGTATGCTGGACCAGCACGTTCCCTTTCAGGGCGGGCCTCCCGGCGGGCGCTTTACCGATGCGTGGGACGGCACGCCGACGAAACCCGCACTGGAGCAGGCGGCATTCTGGGCCCGCGCGGACGGCTGCATGAATACGCCCGACCAGGAAGACAAGGGAGCGTTTGTTCTGACCCGGTATCGTTGCCCTGGCGGCAGAGCGGTTGCAATATACCTGATCAAGGACAACGGCCATGCCTGGCCCGGCGGACAGCGAGGCAGCCGCATGGGAGACAAACCCGGCACCGCGCTGAACGGGACAGATATCATATGGGCGTTTTTCAAGGCACATGCAAAATAGCAGGATGCCCCGGCATATCTCTTCGTCTGAGAGATACGGATGGCGATGCAACTGGGGGCGATCGGACAAATGATGTGCGGCTGGTTCTCAAAAAATCTCGGTGATGCGATGTTGGCCTCCGATCCGCTGGATCGCATCGAGGGATTGTTTTCACCGGAATATGCCAGGGCCGGCAGCCCCGCGGATATGGCGGTGTTCATGCGCCACGAATCAGAAGGTCGCCTGCATTGCGAGATCAAGGCCTATTTTTCTCCAGCCGCGGCTGTTGTCGCCAAGGCGGTAGACGCAGACCCGTGCGCACGTCCGGCGCGGGACGGACTGAGCCTGTTGGCAGGCTCGATGGAGTCTTGGCCTGCGCTCTTCCCGGAGCGCGGCGATTGATATTGGATGGAAGATCGTTAGTCATTATGGCCAGGAGCGTGCAATGGTCGTTCGCGTTGTAAGGCTGGGAAGCGAGCGGGCGGAAAACGAAGGCCTGCGTATCGGAACCGTGCGCAGGCCGCCGCGCGGAGTACCGAAAAGCAGGTTCGCTTCGCAGAACTGGTACGACGTCTGGTTCCCCAACCTGTCGCCCGGCGTCGAAACGCTGAAGCTGGCGCAATCGGCCAAAACACCCGCGCAGTGGGCCGTCTTCGCCAGGAAGTACCGCGCGGAGATGGCAACGCCGGAAAATCGCCATGCCATCGAACTGCTCGCCGCGCTTTCGCATCGAGCCAATTTCTCCGTGGGTTGCTACTGCGAAAACGAAACTCGCTGCCATCGTTCAGTGCTCAAGGCTCTTCTTGTCGAGAAAGGCGCCAGGGTAGAATAGCCGGCGACTCGAACCCTGTGAAATCAAGGTCCGTTGCAGAAATATCAGGCTACGGTATACGAAACCGCACCTCCGCAACATCGTGAGGATTCCGTGCTTGCCCGCGGATTCAACACCGATTTGCTAACCGGCTTCCAGCACCACGAACGCGACAATGAGATTTTGTTCGTCGCTGATCGAAAGATGGTGGCCTGCAATGCCCAGTTGCGCCAGATGCGCGCGCAGCGCTTCGTCGAACATCAGCGCCGGTTTGCCGAGGCCGTCATGGATAATGCTGATGCGGCGCAGGCTGACCGGATCGCGCAGCCCGCTGCCGATGGCCTTGGCGAAGGCTTCCTTGGCGGCAAAGCGTTTGGCGATGAAGCGCGCCGGGTTGGTTTGTGAACGGAATTCAGGCAATTCGTGCTCGCTCAGCATGCGTTCGGCAAGGCGCACCCCATGGCGCGCGAGCATGCTCTCGAAGCGCGTTACCTCGACGATGTCCGTACCAATGCCGTGTATCACTGCTGGCCCGCCAGCAACGCTTTCATATTCCTGACTGCCGCTTCCAGCCCGATGAACAACGACTCGGCGATGATGGCGTGGCCGATGTTGAGTTCGACGATGTTGGGGATCGCGACGATCTCCTGGACGTTGTGGTAGTTCAGGCCATGCCCGGCGTTCACCTGCAGACCTTGCGCATGCGCATGCTGGGCCGCACTGCGGATGCGCTCGAGTTCGCGCTCGAATTCCGGCACGCTGTCCGCATCGGCATATTTTCCGGTGTGCAATTCCACCACCGGCGCGCCGGTGCGGCGCGCGGCATCGATCTGCTTTGCGTCCGGGTCGATGAACAATGACACGCGGATACCCGCATCGGCACAACGGGCGCAGGCCGCCTGGATGGTGTCGAAATAGCGCACCACGTCCAGACCGCCTTCGGTGGTCAGCTCTTCGCGGCGCTCCGGCACCAGGCACAGGTCATGAGGCTTGATGCGCAGCGCGATGCCGATCATCTCGTCGGTGACGGCGCTTTCAAGGTTCATGCGCGTTTGCAGCATGTCGCGCAGCACCTCCACATCGCGGTCCTGGATGTGGCGGCGGTCTTCGCGCAGGTGCAGGGTGATCGCATCGGCCCCGGCCGATTCCGCCATCAATGCGGCGCGCACCACGTTGGGATAGGGCGCGCCGCGCGCCTGTCGCAGCGTGGCGACGTGGTCGATGTTCAGTCCGAGTTTAATCATTATTACATCCTTAACTTTGCAAGATGGCCGAAGGTTACAGCGCTTCTACCCTCTCCCCGACCCTCCCCCCTGCAAGGGTGAGGGAGATATTGTCATAATTTTTGCAGGTCCTTAATCAGTTCGCGGGTATGCAATATCTTGCCGCCGAGATGATGGTTCAGCAACACCCGCATCAGTTGCTTGCTTTGCTGCGCGGTGAAGGAATCGGAATAATCGTCCGCCGCCATATCCAGCATGGTCTTGCCCAGCACCGGCAACCCCGTCCGGTCATCGCCGTCATCGGGGATCGCTCCGCGCTCCACGGCGTAACGATAGCAGAGTTCCGCCTGTATCGCCTTGCCGCTGCCGGCTTCACGATCCAGCACCAGCGCATAACCCAGTTCCTGCAGCAGGTGTTTTTCAAAACAGCGCAACGTGGCGGCATGGCCGGTCTCGTGCGCCAGCCGGTGCAGGGTCACGCGATAGTAATCGAACAGCTGTTCGTGCGGATCGTCGCGTGCCAGCAGGTTGAGCAACAGCTCGTTCAGATAGAACCCGCACATCAGCGCCGTGCCCTGCAGATAAGGCTGTCCGCCCTGCCACTCGGCACTGTGCAAGGTGCGCACCTCGCCCTTGCCGAACCAGCTCAGCGTCAGCGGCTGGAAATTCATCAGCACGCCGCGCAAGCCTGATTTGGGACGCCGCGCCCCGCGCGCCACCATCGCCAACCTTCCATGTGACCGGCTGAACACATCGAGTATCAGGCTGGTTTCGCGAAACGGATAACTGTGCAGCACGAATGCCGGTTCGTCCTGGTGTCTGTTCCGGTTCGCCGCAGTCATACGTAACCCGTGGTCATTCGTAACCCAGGCTGCGCAGCACGCGTTCATCGTCAGCCCAGCCGCTGCGCAATTTGACGAACACCTCAAGAAACACTTTTCCGTCGAACAGCTTTTCCATATCCATCCGCGCCCGGGTGGCGATCTCCTTGAGCTTTTCGCCCTTTTTGCCGATCAGCATCGCCTTGTGCGCTTCACGGTCGACCAGGATCGCGGCGTGGATGCGGCGCAGCTTGCCCTCCAATTTGAATTGCTCGATCACCACGCTGGTCGAATACGGCAATTCGTCTCCGGTGTAGCGGAATATCTTTTCGCGCAATATTTCCGCCGCCAGAAAGCGCTCACTGCGGTCGGTGATGTCGTCCTTGTCATAGATCAATCCGCCTTCGGGAAGATGGCGGCGCAATGCCCCGCGCAACTCGTCCAGCTTGGTGCCCAGCTTGGCGCTGACCGGCACGATGTCCGCGAACTTGAAATCCTGCGCGATTTGCTCTGCAAACGCGAACAATCGGCCCTTGTCCACCACCTCGTCGATCTTGTTGATCACCAGCACTACCGGGCGATCATCCGGCAGCAGCTTTAGCACTTCCCGGTCGCGCTCGTCAAAGCGCAAAGCTTCCAGCACATACATCACCACCTGCACGTCGCGCAGGCTGCTGGTCACCACGCGGTTCATGCCGCGGTTCAGCGCGTTGAGGTGTTTGGTCTGGAACCCCGGTGTATCGACGAACACGAATTGCGTGTGCTCGTCGGTGTAGATACCGTGGATGCGATGCCGCGTGGTCTGTGCCTTGCGCGAGGTGATGCTGATCTTCTGCCCGATCAGGTGGTTGAGCAGCGTGGATTTGCCGACGTTGGGACGGCCGACAATGGCAATGTAGCCGCTGCGCAGCCCAGCCTGTTGTTGCAGTTCCGTCATTTTGCCGCGGTCAGTTGCCGATAGGCTGCCTGCGCCGCCTGTTGTTCTGCGTTGCGCCGGCTGGTCCCGCTGCCGCGCGCGGAGATCTTTAACGACGGGATGGCACATTCCACCTCGAATGTTTGCGCATGGGCCTCGCCTTGTGTGGCGATCACGTTGTAGTCAGGCAATGGCACATGTTTGCCCTGAAGGAATTCCTGCAACAGGGTCTTGGCGTCCTTGCCCAGATTCTGCACATCCATCTCTTCAAGATAGGGAACATAAAGACTCAGCACGACCTGTTCCGCTGCCGCAAAATCCGCATCAAGCAAAACCGCGCCAAACAAGGCTTCCAGAGCATCCGCCAATATCGACGGGCGACGGAAGCCGCCGCTCTTCAGCTCGCCCTCGCCCAGCTTCAAATGACTGCCGAGGTCGAGCTGCCGGGCCAGTGTCGCCAGCGTTTCTTCCCTGACCAGATTGGAGCGCAGGCGGGACAGTTCACCCTCGCTCAACTGCGGGTAGTTGCTGTACAGGTGTTTGGCGATGACACAGCCGAGGACGGCGTCTCCCAGGAACTCCAGACGCTCATTGTGCTCCGCCGCGTAGCTGCGGTGGGTAAGCGCCCGTTGCAGCAGCTGAGGCTGTTTGAACACATGCCCGAGTTTCCCGCACAGGTCACTGCTGCGCAAAGACTCTTGTGTCTTGGGGTTGTCTGTATTAATTGCCCGCACTGCTCGGATTGAATTCGATATATAGACTGATATTTGCCACCAGCGGGATCTTGACGAAATAGTAGGCGCTCAAAACCGGCATGTCTCCCTCGCTGGAAATATCGATATCGCTGGATTTGATCGCAGTGATGTCATCGATCGTGGCACGTTTCTCGAAGGATATCTTTATGGCGCTCGGCGCAGCCTTTTGCATATCCGGATCATGCGCGATCTCTCTGAAGATACTGTTGATCCGAGCGTCCTGGATGTAAGCGGGGACGAGCTTCAACAGGGTAATGGAGACGATCACAAATGCAACAGCCCCAATGATGAACCCGCTTAAAGTCAACCCCCGCTGATGTACCGGCATTGCTGTATTCATCGCTGCTCCCCGTTTAGTTGATCGACATGCCTACGCGCTTCAATTCCGAGAAATTCATCCAGATAAAAAATGCCTTGCCGACGATCTGGTCGTCCGGCACAAACCCCCAATAGCGGCTGTCACGGCTGTTATCGCGATTATCGCCCATCATGAAGTATTGTCCATCCGGCACTTTGCAGCGCACCAGTTCGATGTCATAGCTGCAATTCTCGCGCCCGGGGAATTCGGCCACCGCGCCAAGATGCACAGTCGGTTTCTCGGGATTGATCAGCACAGCGTGCTTGTGCTCTCCCAAAGTTTCGATACGCTTCTCGGTATGCACGAAGCTCAGCCCGGTTTCGACGTAATTATATTCCCCATCGGCTTCCTGTGGTTGTGCGACTCCATTGATCGTCAAGCGCTTGTTGCGATATTCGACGATATCGCCGGGAAGCCCGACCACGCGCTTGATGTAATCCAGCGACGGATCTTCCGGATAACGGAACACCATCACATCGCCGCGCTGCGGATTGTGCAGCGGGATGATCTTCCGGTTAAGGACCGGCAGTCTCACACCGTATGAGAACTTGTTCACCAGAATGAAGTCACCGACTTGCAGGGTGGGTATCATCGAGCCGGACGGGATCTTGAACGGTTCGATCAAAAAAGAGCGGATGAAGAACACCACCAGGATGACGGGAAAGAAGCTCTTGGCATACTCCACCCACCACGGCTCGGTGACGTCGCTGCCGCGCCTGGCCGCCAAAGCGAATATGTCCAGCAACCAGATACCGCCGGTGACCACCAGCAGCACGAACATTATCAGTGCAAAATCCATCGCTTCTCCTTAATCATCCACTCGCAGGATCGCCAAAAAAGCCTCCTGCGGTATCTCCACACTGCCCACCTGCTTCATGCGTTTCTTGCCCGCCTTTTGTTTCTCCAGCAGCTTCTTCTTGCGCGTGATGTCGCCACCATAACACTTGGCCAACACATTCTTGCGCATGGCCTTGACGTTCTCCCTGGCGATGATATTCGACCCGATGGTGGCCTGTATCGCCACATCATACATCTGGCGCGGGATGAGTTCGCGCATCTTGGACGCCACCTCGCGGCCGCGGTGCTGGCTGTTGGCGCGATGCACGATCACCGACAGCGCATCGACTTTCTCGCCGTTGATCAGCATGTCCACCTTGACCACGTCTGCGGCCCGGTATTCCTTGAACTCGTAATCCATCGACGCATAGCCGCGCGAGATCGACTTGAGCTTGTCGAAGAAATCCAGCACGATCTCCGCCATCGGCATTTCATACTGCAGCATCACCTGCTTGCCGTGATAGCTGATGTTGATCTGCGTGCCGCGTTTCTGCGTGCACAGCGTGATGACCGAACCCACGTATTCCTGAGGCATGTACAGGTTGACTGTCACGATCGGCTCGCGTATCTCCTCGATCCTGGACGGGTCCGGCATCTTGGACGGGTTGTCCACCATCAGCACCTTGCCGTCACGCAGCAGCACCTCGTATATGACCGTCGGCGCGGTGGTGATCAGGTCCATGTCAAACTCGCGTTCCAGGCGCTCCTGCACGATATCCATGTGCAACAGGCCGAGGAATCCGCAGCGGAAACCGAAGCCCAGCGCCTGCGATACTTCCGGCTCATACTGCAGAGCAGCATCGTTCAGTTTGAGTTTTTCCAGCGAGTCGCGCAACGCCTCATACTGGTTGGACTCCACCGGGAACAATCCGGCGAACACCTGCGGCTGGACCACCTTGAAACCCGGCAGCGCCTGCTGCGCCGGCTTGCCCAGATGGGTGATCGTGTCGCCGACCTTGGCCGCCTTCAGTTCCTTGACGCCGGCGATGATGAATCCCACCTGGCCCGCGCTCAAGCTTTCCCGCGGTTGCGACTTGGGCGTGAAAACACCGATGTTTTCGGTCAGATGCTGCGCGCCGGTGGCCATGAACAGGATCTTTTCCTTGGGCTTGATCGTGCCATTCATCACCCGCACCAGCATCACCACGCCGACATAGTTGTCGAACCACGAATCGATGATCAACGCCTGCAACGGCGCATTCGTATCGCCTTTTGGGGCCGGCACCCTGGCAATCAACGCCTCCAGCACATCCTGGACGCCTTCTCCGGTCTTGGCAGAACAGCGTACCGCATCGTGCGCAGCGATGCCGATCACTTCCTCGATCTCCTCGATGGCGTTTTCCGGATCGGCCGAGGGCAGGTCGATCTTGTTCAGGACCGGCACCACTTCGACTCCCAGATCGAGCGCGGTATAGCAGTTCGCCACGGTCTGCGCTTCCACTCCCTGCGAGACATCCACCACCAGCAGCGCGCCCTCGCAAGCGGACAGCGAGCGCGAAACCTCATAGGAAAAATCCACATGTCCGGGCGTGTCGATGAGATTGAGGTTATACATCTGGCCATCCAGCGCCTTGTAGTTCAATGCGGCGGTTTGCGCCTTGATGGTGATGCCGCGCTCGCGCTCCAGATCCATCGAATCGAGCACCTGCTCTTCCATTTCGCGGTCGGACAAGCCGCCGCACAGTTGTATGATGCGGTCAGCCAATGTGGATTTGCCGTGGTCGATGTGTGCAATGATGGAAAAATTGCGGATACGCTGCATAGAGTCCAAGATGAAAATCCCGCCGAAACAGGCGTTTTCGCAAAGGGCGAATTCTAGCCGATTTGGACGGGACACGCAGGCCGAGATTACTTTTCGTCCAGCTTGATCGCGATATAGGTGGCGTTATCGCCCCTGCGCACCAGCAATGCGACATTGCGCCCGTTGGGAACCTGCTTGAGCATGTCGTTCAATTGCGCCAGCGAACGCAGCGGCACGTTGCCGATGGACAGCAGCACATCGCCCGGGCGCAATCCGGCCGATCGCGCGGATGAGCCCTTGACATCTTCCACCAGCAAGCCGCCGCTGACTTGCAGTTCCTCGCGCTGATCGGCGGTCAATTCGCTGACGGCGATACCCAGGCGCTGAATCATCTCTCCCCCGTTTCGGAAGGCTGCCTGGACGAGCGCGCAAGCATGTTATCTTCAGGCATCTCGGCGACCTCGACAGTCACTTGCTTGGATTTCCCCTTGCGCCACAACTCGACCACCACCTTGGTGCCGGGTTTGACCGCCGCCACCATGCGCGGCAAATCGCTGGAACTGTTCACCGGCTTGCCGTCAAACTTGAGGATCACATCGCTGACCTGGATGCCGGCCTTGTCGGCAGGTGCGTTCTTTTCAATATTGCTGACCAGCGCCCCGCTGGGCTTGCTCAAGCCGAACGATTCGGCCAGCTCGCGGGTCATTTCCTGTATCGTCACGCCGATGCGGCCGCGCGTCACTTTGCCGGTGGTGCGCAACTGGTCTGCCACTTGCATCGCCACATCGATCGGTATCGCAAAAGAAAGGCCCATCGAGCCGCCGGAGCGGGTATAGATCTGCGAGTTTATGCCGACCACCTCTTCGTCCATGTTGAATAGCGGACCGCCGGAGTTGCCGGGATTGATCGCCACGTCGGTCTGGATGAACGGCACGAAGTTGTCCTGCGGCAAGGAACGCCCCTTGGCGCTGACGATACCGGCGGTGACGCTGTTGTCAAAGCCGAAAGGCGACCCGATCGCGACCACCCATTCACCCACCTTGAGTTTGTTCGGGTCGCCCACGGTTATTTTCGGCAAGCCCGTCGCGTCGATTTTCAGCAAGGCCACATCGGTACGTTTGTCCGCACCGATGACCTTGGCGCGAAATTCGCGCTTGTCTGTCAGGCGCACGGTGATCTTGTCTGCATGATCCACCACATGCGCATTGGTCATGATGTAGCCGTCCGAGCTGATGACAAAACCCGAACCGAGAGATTGTGATTCCTGTTCGCGCGGGATTTGCGGCGCAAAACGCTTGAAGAATTCGTAGAACGGATCGTCCTCGGGTATATTCGGGATCCCCTGCATGTTTTGAATGATCTGCGTCGTGCTGATATTGACGACTGCCGGACCCTGCTTTTCCACCAGATCGGTGAAATCCGGCAATTCCCTGGTCTGAGCAGACGTGCTGCAAACCACGCCGATTAGCAGGACCAGCAGGCTTGCGAATTGTTTCAGCATGTATTTCTCCCCCTCATGACAACTTATTGATGTTCCGGACGCGAAAATTTAAACGGCTCAAGGCTGGCGATGATCCTTGTGTTCCGCACCTTGCATGCCGATTGCCCGCTGTTCTTGCCATGGGCGCGCGATATAGGGCCGGAAATGATTTCCGGCCTGACCGAACGAAATCCATTTTACGACAATGAAGCCGGCAACCAATCCCGACAAGGCGCCCGCAGCGGCATATCCATCATGCAGTCCCTGTGGCTGCCCGTCCCACGCGCTACCCAGCAGCCCGCCCATGACCAACATCAGCAACGGCAACAGATAAACTATACCTATCCCGCGCAATATCGCGCCTTCGGCGACCGATATGATGACCTCGTCGCCCACACCGGCATCGGTTGGATTGTCTACCTGGAATCGGCGGGGTTTGCTGCAAAACAGCCGGGACAGCTTGCCCGTCCCGCAACCCTTGCCATTGCATTGATCACAACCGTCAACCTGGCTGGCCTGAACAACAGCATGTCGTCCTGCGACCTGCACAATAATGGCGCGAGTCTCCAGCATGTTCACTTGCCGTTGTAACGTACCGAGTCAAGCACCTGCATCACCGTGCGAGGCGGAACTTCCCCGACCACGGTAATCAGGTTCTTGTCCATCACCTTGTGGTAAAGATTCACCGCGCCGCGACTGGACAATCCATCCACATCATCTTCATCCTCGTCATTCGGCTCGATGAACACGGAAATCGCGCTTAACCCGTCGGAATATACTATTTGTGTCACGGGAGCATGTTTGCCATGCATGCGGCGCAGAATCTCCATCGACTTCGTAAATCCTGATGGCAACGTATCCGCCACCCAACCGCTATTTGTCGGAGTGATGTCGTTGCCTGGTTCCTTTAGCGTCACTTTGCCGTGCCCCCCCACGGAGTCACATTCTTTAACCCAGGATCGGTCGATTTTCCCGCCGATTTGCAGCTGGGTAAAGGCGTATTGCTCTACCATTTTGTTTCTGTCGCCCAACACGGCAGCCTTCAACATCAATCCTGAATCGGTGTGCACCCAAATTTTATGCGAATAGCGCAAATTGTCTTTGGGCTGAAACAGGATGACCTGGGCATTGTAGCCCGCCACCCGCTCCATACCCAGTAGCCTGGCCTGATAGTTCGAACTCAATGCGGATAGCTGCTCAGGCAACAAGGTAGGGAAGCCGTTACGCTCGTGCTGGCTGCCAACCTGCACCATTTTGTGGTTTTTGTAGCTCCAAAATTGCCCGTCATGGCGGATGATTTCGCGCGGGGGGCCGTCCAGCCTTTCCAGCTTCTCGTATTCGCCGTTGGCTTCGGTGACATGAATGATGTTTGACGTCTCGACGTGATTATCATATTGATAAACGAATACACCGTTGTAATCGGTCTGATGTCCGGCAAAAGCAGCGATCTCCAGCCAATCTGCCGGTGTCTGGTCTGCATGGACATTGGCAGCGACGGTCAGCAAAAGACCGCAAAATGCTAGGTGCGGCCGCATCGCTATATGTTCCCTCTATTGTTCATTTCGGGTTATTCGGGATTTGGTTGTTGATATCGGGAGCGTCATCGCGACCATAAGAAACCGTCCGGATATAGGATGTTCCGCCGTTAATATCCACACTGGGAGAAAATTCCTGGTGGGCAATCAGGTAATCATTGGAGTCAGGCTGGATTTGCACGTTGACCGTGCGCAAGGCCTTTTGTTGCATCGCCAACTGCGGAACCATCTCGGGACTGATCTGCAGCGACATCCAGGCCACCACGCCTACTGCAGCCAGCGAGGCCGCCGCCGACAAGGCAAAGGTAAGCATTTTATGTTTCGTTGCCAGTAGCCGCGGAGCCAGCACGACGGGTTCATCCTGCAAACGATCCCTCACTTTCGCGCTTAAGCCGCCAGGTATGTATTCAGGCTGGCGCAGCACATCCCCGATCAAATGATATATTTCCCAGTCCCGATGAACATCAGAACCCTTTTTGATATGGGCGAGCAGACTTTCCGCCTCATCCTCGAACAATTCACCGTCCATCAGTTCAGAAATTTTCTTTCTCATGCCTACCACCTCTTGCCTTTGCTGGTTTCCAACAGCGGGCGCAGATTTTCCGCCACCGCTTCACGTGCCCTGAAAATCCTTGACCGCACTGTGCCTATCGGGCAATTCATCACAGTGGCGATTTCCTCGTAACTTAAACCCTCTATTTCGCGCAGGGTCAGCGCGCTGCGCAAATCTTCCGGAAGTTGCTGCAAAGAAGCCTGCACCACACCGACAACCTGTTTGCTCATAAGTTCATTTTCCGGCGTGTTAACTTCGCGCAGGAGGCTGGCTTCCTCGAACGATTCCGACTCATCCGCATCAAACGGCGTGCTGGTCGGCGCGCGGCGTTTGTTCGCCAACAGGTGATTTTTTGCCGTATTGATCCCGATGCGGTATAGCCAGGTATAAAACGCGCTCTCGCCACGGAAGCCGGGCAAAGCGCGGTAAGCCTTTATAAACGCATCCTGTGTGACATCCTCCGCCTCCGCCGGATCCCGTACAAAGCGGGAAATGAGCCGTCCGAGCTTGCGTTGGTACTTGGATACCAGCAAATCAAAGGCGTGCTTGTCACCGCGCTGAACGCGCTCTACCAACTGCTGATCGACATCCCGGTCTGTCATCCCTGACTGTTCCAATTATTATTGTAACTGCACGACTTTCTCTGCTGCGCAAGTATAACCGCTCAGCACTATCCCCGTCAGCTATCAGAGGCGAGTCCCGTGGGCAGTGTTTACCACATCAGTCTGCTATAGTCCCAATCCAGATCCATGCACGGGGACCCGAATTGATGCAATTTGACACGCTGATCATCGGCAGCGGCCTGGCCGGGCTGACACTGGCCATCAAGCTGGCCGAAAGCCAAAAAGTCGGGCTGATCACCAAAAAATCCCTGCTGGATAGCGCAAGCGACTGGGCACAAGGAGGTATTGCCGCTGTATTGTCTTCGGAAGATTCATTCGATGCGCACATCCGGGATACCCTGGCCGCCGGCGCAGGCCTGTGCGATGAAGCCGCAACCCGCTATGTGGTCGAGCATGGCAAATCCGCCATCGAATGGCTGATAGCCCAGGGTGTGCCCTTTACCAGGGACATAACCAACGATATGGGATATCACCTCACCCGCGAAGGGGGGCACAGCCAAAGACGCATCATTCATGCGGCCGACGCGACAGGCCATGTGGTGCAGAATACCCTCTCCACGCGGGTGCTGCACCATCCTAACATCACAGTCCTGGAAAATTTCATGTCGGTCGATCTGATCACCGGCAGGAAACTGGATCGGCGGGATAATCGCTGCTATGGTGCTTATGCGCTCAACAGCCTCAACGATGAAGTCGTCACCATCTCCGCGCAAAACACCATTCTGGCGACAGGCGGTGCAGGAAAAGTCTATCTCTACACGACCAATCCGGACACTGCGACAGGCGACGGGATTGCGATGGCCTGGCGTGCCGGATGCCGGGTCGCCAACATGGAGTTCATCCAGTTCCACCCGACTTGTTTGTACCATCCACATGCGAAATCATTCCTGATCAGCGAGGCGGTGCGCGGCGAGGGCGGCATCCTGAAACTGCCCGATGGAACCAGATTCATGCCCGGTTATGACGAGCGCGCGGAGCTCGCTCCGCGCGATGTGGTAGCCAGGGCGATAGATTTCGAAATGAAAAAACGCGGCCTGGATTGCGTCTATCTCGATATCTCGCATCAAGCGGTCGAGTTTCTGCAGGATCATTTCCCGACCATCTATGCGCGTTGCCTGTCTCTTGGCATCAACATCAGCAAAGAGCCGATACCGGTGGTTCCCGCGGCGCATTATACCTGCGGCGGTATCGTCACCGATCTGCACGCGCGTACCGATGTGGAAAATCTTTATGCGGTGGGCGAAACAGCCTACAGCGGATTGCACGGCGCCAACCGGCTGGCCAGCAATTCTCTGCTCGAGTGCCTGGTATTTGCCGATGCGGCAGTTCGCGACATCTTGGGCAAACCCCGACATACCTCCCCCAGCCTGCCGGCATGGGACGAAAGCCGCGTGACGGATGCGGACGAGCAAATCGTCATCTCGCACAACTGGGCCGAGTTACGCCACTTCATGTGGGACTACGTAGGTATCGTGCGCACCAACAAACGACTGCAGCGTGCACAACACCGAATTCAATTGTTGCAGGATGAGATCAGCGAGTATTACGCCAACTTTCATATCAGCTCTGATCTGCTGGAACTGCGCAACCTGGTATTGAACGCGGCTTTGATCGTGCAAAGCGCCCTGTCGCGCCACGAAAGCCGCGGGCTGCATTTCAGCAAGGACTATCCGGTGCCACTCGCAAATCCCCAACCTACCATTCTCTCCCCGAACTCCGACCCCAATCCTTTTGGCAAGGCATAGAAAAATCAAGCCGGGATGATCTTGTTTTCCTAGGCGAACCTGAGAAGGACACAAAACTCTCGAAATGTCCCCGCACTTATTCCATCCGGAAATATCACCCTGGAAACCGGCAAGCGATGTCCTTCCGTCTTTATGCACAACACGATGAAATAAGGACTGACGAAAGTCCTGTTCGTGATATGGCCCATGAATGCGGCTCCGTCGCGCGTGACAACTGAAACTTCCCCCGGATCAAGCGAAATTTCGCGCCATGAATCCCGGAACAGCAGCAGAACGTCACGCCCCAGATAATAAAACAGGCTCAGTAGAATCAACGCGAACATCGCCAGTTTGACCATCCATGTTACGGCAGTCGCATACACCGCCGCTGCGGCCATCGCATGCAACAGCAGCAATGTGACAGCAAAGCGCAAGGACGGCTTGATCGGGAGTTGCAAAACTACCGAGCCTGGCATATTTCGGAAGCCGGGAATTTGCAAAGAAGAACTGAGTCAGGCGCCAAAATACAAGATGATTCCCGACAATACCAACAGCACTACGATAGTCATCAGCAACTTCCTGAGGAGTCGAGCCGGGGGTTCCGAAAAGTCCGGAATATCGCCATGAAGCGGTTGTACAGGCACCACGGGTTCGTCAATCCATGCCGGCCGTCCCATCTGATTGATGGATTCCGGACTTGGGCGGCCCATATTGAACGTTTTCGACAACTCATCCACATCTTCACTGGTGGCGGTCAGGGCGGCAAGCCTCATTGTCGCAACCGATGAGTCGAATGCCTTGGATAACCCCGCATATGACGCCGACCTGCCCTCTTCCTCGCCGGCATCCAACCGCCCGGAAATTTCGATGGTGTCAGACAATTTTTTTTCGCCGCCGGCCGGCGCTTTTGATATATCAACCGGTTGGCCGCCGCGCGGCATCGTGTCGCAACAAGTGCGCAAATCATCGGCAAGATCCTTGGCATTCTGATAACGATCCTCCACTTTCTTGGCCAATGCCTTGGCCACGATGAAGTTGACCATTTCGGGTACCGCAGGATTGATCGTGCTGGGCGGCGCAGTTATCGCGTTCAGGGTCTGGTACATGATGGCATTGACGTTCTCGCCATCAAAAGGCGCTTGACCGGTAAGCATCTCGTAAAGCATCACGCCCAGTGAAAAAATATCCGAACGACGGTCTATGGCCTTTCCCATCACTTGCTCTGGAGACATGTATTTTGGCGAACCCAGCACCATGCCCGTTTGTGTGCGAACAGAAGAGGAGCCCATGCGCGCAATGCCGAAGTCGGTGATTTTCACATGACCGTCACGAATCACCATGATATTCGAAGGCTTGACGTCGCGATGTATGATGTCGTGCTCATGGGCATAAGCCAGGCCGAGCGCCACCTGAGCCACGATGTTCAACACCTGATCGACCGGCAATAATGTCCCTTCTTTCAGAACATCCCGTAACTCGCGGCCTTCCAGAAACTCCATCGCAATATAAGCAACATCGCCGCTCTTGCCCACATCGTAAATGGTAACGATATTCGGATGATTGAGACGTCCGGCCGCTTTGGCTTCCTGGTAGAAGCGCCCCTCGTATTCTTCCTTTTCATCCATTGCAAGTCCGAGATTGATCGTCTTGATCGCAACCACGCGATCAATCAACGGATCCCTGGCCTTGTAGACCACGCCCATTGCGCCTTGGCCAAGTTCGCCAAGCACTTCATAACGCCCAAGCTGGCTAATCATAATTCTTCACCCGAGTGAATCCCTTAATTGCCGTATACATCATTGCAAATCTCTAATCGTGCAATTACTCTAATTACACAGGTTAGGCTTGATATGTACCGTCTTGCCCAAACTGAGTTCGACACTCTGAGTAAAAACACCCCTGCTTGTATGACTCACTATCACAGTATGATTGCCTGGCGGAACCGTAACGGTTAGTGGCGAAGATCCGATCCTCCCTTTCATGATGCCGTCCACGAACACGTCGGTCCCTTCCACACAAGTGACCGAGATATAGGCTTTTTTTCCGCCGCCTGATGTCGTAATGGTCGAATTATGCTCGGTACCGTTATTGCCGGTTATTTTTGCCTGACTATCCGAATGCTGGGATTTTGGCTTTTCTGCGGACTTGGTTTTGGGGATTGCCTTTTCAATTTTGCTCTCACTTTTTTTCTTTTTCGTTGCTTTCGGAACGGTTTGCGGATGAGCCTGGATTGCTTCCTTGGTAGTTACATCCGACGCTGACGGAACCGATGCCTCTGGTGCCGCTGCCAAGCCTGGCTTGGTGCCGCTCGCCGCCTGCTCAGCAATCTTGGTTGCCTGGACCGCACCATGCCGCGGAATATTTGTAAGTAACACGATTAGAATCAGCACCGGAATGGCGACGAAAGCAGCGTAAATCGTCCGCTGCTGGGGTCCTGCTTGCCGAAAGCGGATAATCACCAGTTCGATCAGGGCATCCATTCTTGTAGTGGCCGAATGCCAAACCGCTTTGGCGTGTTGCGTCACAGCGGCCAATGTGTATTCAGCCTGTTCGTTGTCTGTCGGCGCGGTTATTCTCCGATGAGTCGTTTTGTCACCCGGATAACCGATCGCATAGACCTCGTGCTCGCGCACATGCTTGTCGGTTCGCGAACCTTGATAGTGAAACATCCCGGCATATTGCGGCGAAAGACGCGAGACAGCATCGTAATATGATCGCGACACGAGTATCTGGGCGGCATCTGCAAACCCCATCACGCGCTGCGCAACATTGATCCCATCTCCCACGATGTTGGGCTGGCCGTTAAGATCTCTGACCAGTCGCACCGGCCCGAGATTTATTCCCATTCGGACCAGCAGAGGGTGGTCCACATCGGGTTCCTCATTGAGGAGACTTTCACGCAGGCTCAGCGCCGCTTTTAAAGCGTCCTCAACATCCCCGAGGAAATTGATGGCAGCGCCATCGCCGGTATCCAGTATGATCCGGTCGGTCATGGGCACGTCGCGGATTGCCGACGAAAGATAGCTGTTGAACCTATCCTTCAGCGAAATCTGTCCGGCCACGGACTTCTTGGAATATTCCACAATATCCAAGAACAGCACGCTGCACATGATCGTCTTGTTACCGCGTTCTTCCATTCACATTTCCTGTATTTCTGAATCTGCCGTAATCATGAAGATTCGGCGGTACCTTCAGCCTGATGCACCCTTGCAGATTCTAGTGGCAGTCAGTGATTTACACCAGATTTACTTTTTTCCCGCGGGCTTGCCCGACCCGCCCGGCAGCGCTGTTCGCAGGCGGATCGTGACGCCTTTTCTTTTCGGATCGCGTTTGTTCAGATTTACGGGAGTCCTGGCTGTCCTGTTGCGTCTCAGGTTCGATACCTGTCCAATCCAGCAATTTTGCGACCTCGCTTTTACCCAATTCGGCTGTCATGCCTCGCTTCAAGCGCGGAGGCAGGTTGATTATACCGAAGCGTATGCGTATCAACCGGCTCACCGGCAACCCTAGCGCGTCAAAAGTGCGGCGCACTATACGGTTGCGGCCTTCCTTGAGCATCACGCGATACCAGTGGTTGAAACCTTCCCCGCCCTGGTCCTCCAGCTTGTCAAATTTAACCAAACCATCTTCCAATTCCACGCCCTTTCTGAGCGCCAGATTCATCTGCTCTTCCGTCATGGTTCCTTGCAGACGCACCGCATATTCCCGTTCCACTTGAAAACGCGGATGCATCAGCCGATTCGCCAATTCGCCGGAGGTGGTAAATATCAACAGGCCGCTGGTATTGAAGTCCAACCGCCCGATCGCAATCCATTTCTGGCCGCGCAACTTTGGCAGCCTGTCGAACACACTGGAACGCTTTTCAGGATCATCGCGACTGACGATCTCACCTTCCGGCTTATGGTACAAAATCACACGTGCGGCCTGATTTCCCTCGCCAACTCTTATGGTGCGGCGCTCGGCATTGATCAAATCGCCCTCCGCCACTCGCATTCCCAATGTTGCGGGCTTGCCGTTTACACTGACACGCCCTGACGATATCCATGCTTCCATCATGCGGCGCGAACCAAACCCTGCCTGTGCCAGCACTTTCTGCAATTTCTCGCCATGCGATTTTTCTTCGGTCAATTTCGAACCGGCTTGGGAAGCTTGGACCGATGACTCGCCACAATTGGCATCTTTCTTCATGCCGCTAACTCGCGCCGCTCCAGCATGGCTTGCGCCAAAGTGCCGCTATCAACCTGTTCCAGCTCACCCCCGACAGGCAGTCCGCGCGCGATGCGGGTCACTTTGACATCCTGTGACTGCAGCAATGTTGCGAGGTAATGCGCGGTGGCATCGCCTTCCACGGTAAAGTTGGTCGCCAGAATGACCTCACATGGATGTTCCCGCACGCGCTTGACAAGACGATCAAGATGCAATTCTTTAGCGCCTATTCCATCCAGCGGCGAGAGTCTGCCCATCAGTACGAAATACAACCCCCGATAACACTGCGTTTGTTCCAGCATCAGCAAATCGGCGGGCATTTCGACCACACACAGCAATCCGGTATCGCGCTTTGGCGATGCGCACAATCCGCAAACCTCGTGTTCGGAAAAATTATTGCATTTGCTGCAATGCCGGATGTTGCTAACAGCCATACCGAGCTTCTGTGCCAGATTCAACGCCCCGGCACGATCACGCTGCAACAAATGATAGGCCATGCGCTGCGCGGATTTTGGACCCACCCCCGGCAAGCAACGCAATGCGGCAACCAATTCTTCAAGATGCGATGGCATCACCGGAAGGGAAGACATCAGAATGGGAACTTCATCCCCGGGGGCAAGCCCATTCCGGAAGCGAATCCGCTCATGCGCTGCTGGGTGGTCAACTCCACCTTTTTCAGCGCATCGTTGATTGCCAGCACGATCAAATCCTCCAGCATCTCTTTGTCCTCGGCCAACAGACTGTCATCCAGCGACACCCGAAGCGCCTCATGGCCGCAGGTCATGTTCACTTTCACCTTGCCCGACGCCGCCTGACCCTCGACTTCCACCCCAGCCAATTCCGCCTGGGCTTTTTGCATGTTCTGCTGCATTTGCTGAGCTTGCTTCATCATTCCGCCCAAGCCACCTTTCATCATTTTCTCATCCTCCAAGATTACTGTATTGGCTTAATCGATTCCAGCAACAGATCGGCATCCAACTCAATCTGGGCCTCGCGCACGAAACTATCCTGCGCAATCGAATCAGCCGCCAGTTGCTGTTTAAGATTTTTTGTATGCTGTTCAATCGCCGCGGGTGTTGCTGATCCGGATTCGCCCAGCACGATTTCCAGTTTGATCGGTTTGACAAAATAAGCAGTCAGTGCGGCCTGCAATTTCTCGATTGCCGACTTGTTGGTTTGCAAATGCTTGTGCGCTTGCGACAATCGCAGCGTGATTTTCCGATCCGTAAAATCCTCCAGAACGCAATGTTTTGCCAGTTGCTGAGCCATGCCTTGCACACTCAACTTTGTCAGCAGCACTGCCCAGTCTGGCTGTTCGCCTGACACGGGCTTTCCGCTTGAAGATTGGATGTTTGAGGTGGTTTCCATCAGGACTTCTTCAGGTTTGACCGGTTCTGCGTTTCTTTTTGCAACTTCAGGTCTTGCGCCCGGCTGCGCTTTTGCGGCAGGTGTGTCCAATACCGGCTGCACCATGCCCTTGGCTGGAGCAAAAGCCAACATGCGCAACAATGTCATCGTGAACCCGGCATATTCATCGGGAGCCAGATCGATTTCATCACGGCCATGGATAGCGATCTGATAATTCAATTGGACTTCTTCCGCTGTGAAAACGCCGGCCAGTTCCAGCAAGCGCGCCCGCTCCGTTTCGTCTTCCGCAATCGCCTGCGGCGTGGTTTGTGACAACGCGATGCGATGCAGCAATGTCGCGAGCTCTTGCAACGCAGCATCAAAATCCATACTGCGGGCAGACATGTTATCGGCGATTTCAAGCAGCCGGGCGCCATTCTGCTCATGCAGCGCCGCCAGCAAGTCGAACAAATAACCCTGGTCGATCGCGCCCAGCATGGTGTGTACCAATTCCTCGCCCACACTGCCGGCGGAAAAGGCAATCGCCTGGTCCAACAAGCTCAATGCATCGCGCATACTGCCCTGGGCAGCCCGGGCTATCATGCCGATCGCGGAAGCATCAAATGCCATTTGCTCCTGTTCCAGCACGTACTTTAAATGTTCGGCAATCAATGCACGCGGCAGCTGCTTCAGGTTGAACTGCAAACAACGCGACAACACGGTCACGGGTATCTTCTGCGGGTCGGTGGTGGCCAGGATGAATTTCACATGTACAGGCGGTTCCTCCAAGGTTTTCAACATCGAGTTGAAGGCCTGCTTCGATAGCATATGCACTTCATCGATGATATATACCTTGAATCGGGCGCTGGTAGGCATGTATTGGGCGTTATCCAGCACCTCGCGCATATTGTCTATACCGGTATTGGAAGCAGCGTCGAGTTCGATCAGGTCGATAAAACGCCCGCTATCGATCTCCTTGCAGGCGCTGCATACACCGCACGGCGTGGCAGTGATGCCGGTCTCGCAATTCAGTGATTTGGCAAAAATCCGTGCAATCGTGGTTTTGCCGACGCCGCGCGTGCCGGTGAACAGGTAAGCATGATGAAGACGATTCTGTGTAAGCGCATTGCTCAAGGCGCGAACGACATGCTCCTGCCCCACCAGTTGTGCGAAAGTCTTGGGACGCCATTTTCGCGCGAGTACAGTTGTGGCTGACAAGTTACACCACGATACAAATGTTGGATAAATTGGACTCTATCGGACCTGAACCGTAAAGCCTGATTGTTGATACAACCAATAAACAGGTGTCAATTACAATGCTTCTCATGGTTGCTCCATTTCGAAAATAGGAGGCGAGCCTTACCCCCGGCACTTGCAGTAATTAGCTGTGGCTGCTTCCTTCCGGACCTGACCAGATTCACTACACCGCAATGCGGGGAGACCCGCCAATTCGTTTAACAGTTTGTTGAAAACAATTGCGCAATTATCACAATGTGCTCCAGGACTCGACAACTTCATGCACAAATCGCACATCCCGGTCATTTATCCTTTCTAGCCCTGCTCTGTCATAGCTTGCGACGCAATCAACTCACGCTTGGCGGCCCAAAAATCCACTGTGTTTTTTGAGCCGATTTAGTTATTCTCAAACCGGGTGTACCGGAATCATGCCGATACGTTTGCGCCATTCTGCGGGGCCGATTTCGTGGACTGATCGCCCTTTGGTGTCCACTGCCACCGTTACCGGCATATTCTCGACTTCAAATTCATAAATCGCTTCCATGCCCAAGTCGGCAAAGGCAATCACTTTCGCGTTTCGTATCGCTTTGGACACCAGATAGGCCGCACCGCCTATGGCGATCAAATACACTGCGCCATGATTTTTTATCGCTTCGATGCCGGCCTTGCCACGTTCCGCCTTGCCGATCATGCCTATCAGTCCCGTCTTCGCCAGCATGGTTTCAGTGAATTTGTCCATTCGTGTCGCAGTGGTTGGCCCGGCGGGCCCGACGACTTCGTCGCGCACCGGATCGACCGGTCCGACATAATAAATGAAGCGGTTGTGAAAATCCACGCCGGACGGCAATGGTTCGCCGCGCGCCAATAACTCGACAATGCGCTTGTGAGCAGCATCGCGTCCGGTCAACAACTTTCCTGACAGCAGCAGCGTTTCGCCGGGTTGCCAATTTGCTATTTCCTTGCGCGTAACTGTTTCCAAATTCACGCGCCGCGCATCTTCGGCCGGATGCCAGTGCACATCGGGGTAATCTTCCAGCTTGGGCGGGGTGAACTTCGCCGCTCCGCTGCCATTCAATTCAAAATGGATATGCCGCGTGGCCGCACAATTGGGGATTATCGCAATCGGCTTGGAAGCCGCGTGTGTCGGGTAGTCCAGTATTTTGACATCCAGCACCGTGGTCAACCCGCCCAAACCTTGCGCACCGATACCCAGTGCATTCACCTTGTCGCAGATCTCGATGCGCAATTCCTCGATCCGGTTCTGCGCACCCCGCACCTTGAGCTTGGCCATGTCGATGGGTTGCATAAGCGCTTCCTTTGCCAGCAGCATCGCCTTTTCCGCCGTACCGCCGATACCTATGCCCAGCATTCCCGGAGGACACCAGCCCGCGCCCATGCCCGGCAGTTGACCCACCACCCACTCAACCACATCGTCACCCGGGTTGAGCATCGCGAAGCGCGCCTTGTTCTCAGAACCGCCGCCCTTGGCCGCGATGCGCACGTCCACCTTGTCACCCGGTACGATCTCGAAATGCACCACCGCGGGCGTGTTGTCGCCGGTATTCTTTCGCCTACCCGCCGGATCAGCCACGATGGAGGCGCGCAGCACATTTTCAGGCAATAGATAGGCTTTGCGCACACCCTCGTTCACCATTCCGGTGATATCCATCGTCGCGCCTTCCCAGCGCACGTCCATGCCGATACGCACGAAGGCCACGACGATCCCCGTATCCTGACATACCGGCCGATGACCCTGCGCGCACATCAGCGAATTGGTCAGAATCTGCGCCATCGCATCCTTGGCAGCAGGTGATTGCTCGGCGCGATATGCATCTGCCAACGATTGAATATAGTCGGTTGGATGGTAATAAGAGATGAATTGCAGTGCCTCTGCAATACTATCAATGAAATCCTGTTGGCGAATGACAGTCATGACGAGCCTAACCTGAAGTGACTGCGGTGATATCGTGCATCAACGAAATATGGCGTTAAATCCGAATCCCGATGATAACACTTTCACCGTCCGTTTTTCATTTCGACCCTGCAAACCCGGAAATCACGTCTTGTTTTGGCGTGCCGTCCAACTGAAAACCAAACAGGACTCAGGCTAGTTCCATGTCACGATTAACTGGTGGGCCGTGAAGGATTCGAACCTTCGACCAATGGATTAAGAGTCCACTGCTCTACCAACTGAGCTAACGACCCGTACTTTTGCAAACATCAAAAGTGGCGGGGATTATCGGAAATGCTCATTGCTTTGTCAAAACAATTCATCCGCGTAACCTAGTGTGAGCCACAGCAAGCCACTGGACGGCGTGTTGTGGTTCCGACGTCACATCGATGGTGCCGATATGAG
>CAVSAB010000003.1:0-37887 GCA_963725835.1 uncultured beta proteobacterium
ATAACGATAAATATCTTTGGCACGCATTCTGCTGTTAGTTGCGTGCGGAAATATTCATCCCCGCTTTTTAACTTAACCATAAAGGAAATCATCATGATGAAAAGCAAACTGTTGAACTCGTTGATCCTGGCAGCAGTGGCAGTCCCCGGCGTGGCGATGGCGGCGGATGCTCCGCCCGTAACAGGAAACGTCAGCCTGACCACCAATTATCTGTATCGCGGTATTTCCCAAACCGCCGGCAAGCCGGCTATACAGGGCGGTTTCGATTATGCTGCACTCTAGCGGCTTTTATGCCGGCGTATGGGGTTCCAATATCAGTTGGATCAGTGATCCTTCAGCTACAGCTTTTACTGGCGCTGTAGCTGCAGCTGCGGGTGGTGCAACCGTTGCCAGTGGTGCAAGCCTGGAACTGGACACCTACTTTGGCTTCAAGAACAGTTTCGCCACAGACTTCAGCTATGACGTCGGTTTCCTGCGCTACAACTATCCTGGTTACTACGCTTCTTCGACCAAGGCTGATACCAACGAGATCTACGGCTTGATCGGCTGGAAATGGGTAACTCTTAAATACTCCTACAGTTTGGGCGATACATTTGGCGTGTCTGACGCCAGCGGCACCAGTTATATCGATCTGAGCGCGAGCTACACGCTGGAAGGGTCGGGCATCACGTTGGGCGCGCATTATGGCGAACAGAAATATAAAGGGACCACGGCCGATACGGCAGCAGCAATTGGCTTTGATCCAACCTATTCTGACTACAAGCTGAGCGTCTCCAAAGATTTCAGTGGCTATGTGTGGGACTGACATACAGCGATACAAATGCAAAAGAAGGTGGGTTCTACACGCTCACTCAAGCAGATGGATCAACCACCGATCTGGGCAAGAGCACCGTCGTATTGTCTGTGACCCACTCGATGTAATCAATTACCGGGCGGGAATCGTCCCGCCCCCAACCAGGAGAATGCTATGAAGATGGTCGTCGCTATCATCAAGCCGTTCAAGCTCGACGAGGTGCGCGAAGCCCTTTCCGCCATAGGCGTGCAAGGCATCACGGTCACCGAGGTCAAGGGCTTTGGCCGGCAAAAGGGCCACACCGAGCTGTATCGCGGTGCGGAATATGTGGTGGATTTTCTGCCCAAGGTAAAACTGGAAGCTGCTATCAAAAGCGAAATGCTTGATCGTGTAGTCGAGGCGATCGAAAAGGCGGCCAATACCGGCAAGATCGGCGACGGCAAGATATTCGTCTCCGACCTCGAACAAGTCATACGCATCCGCACCGGTGAATCCGGCGCGGAGGCGTTGTAAGGAGAAACACATGAAAAAATTATTAGCACTCTTTGCCTTGATGGCGATGCTGAGTGGCTTGTCTGCAGCGTCTTATGCCGATGATGCCGCTCCAGCCGCTGCCGCAACTGCAGCTCCCGCTGCTGCAGCCGCAGCTGAACCTGCGGCGGCACCTGCACCGGCTGCGGATGCGCCAGCCGCCGCACCGAAATGCGGCGACAAGGGTTTTGACTGCAACAAAGGCGACGTTGCCTGGATGATGACCTCGACCGCATTCGTGCTGTTCATGACCGTGCCTGGCCTGGCGTTGTTCTATGCAGGCATGGTTCGCAGGAAGAATGCGCTGTCTACCGTCATGCAGAGCTTCGCGATCTTCTGCGTAGTCGCCGTGCTCTGGGTCATCTACGGTTACAGCATGGCATTCACGGCAGGTACCGAGGGCAGTGCGCTAGCGCCGTTCATCGGTTCGCTTAGCAAGCTGTTCATGTCCGGCGATGATCCGACTACCGCGGTGGCGGCCACGTTCAGCAAAGGCCAGTACTTGCCGGACTTTGTATATGCCATGTTTCAGCTGACATTTGCTGCGATCACGGTCGCGCTGATCTCCGGCGGCTTTGCGGAACGTTTCAAGTTTTCGGCGATGATCATCTTCAGCATCCTGTGGTTCACCTTCGCCTACCTGCCGATCGCGCACATGGTCTGGTACTGGGATGGTCCGGATGCTTACTCTTCAGCCAAGGCGGCTGACGTAGCCAACAGCCATGCTGGTTTCATCTTTGCCAAAGGCGCACTCGACTTTGCCGGTGGCACCGTGGTGCATATCAACTCCGGTATCGCGGCACTGGTTGCAGCTCTGATGCTGGGACCACGCAAGGGCTACGGCAAAGTGGCGATGCCGCCGCACAGCCTGATGATGACCGCAATCGGTACCGGCATGCTGTGGATGGGCTGGTTCGGTTTCAATGCAGGTTCTGCGCTGGAAGCCTCCGGTGCAGCCGGCCTGGCATTCTTCAACACCCTGTTTGGTGTCGCTGTTGCCGGAGTGACCTGGACGGTCGTCGAGTGGGTAGTCAAAGGCAAGCCCAGCCTGCTGGGTATCTGTTCCGGCATCGTTGCAGGCCTGGTGGCGATCACCCCGGCAGCAGGTTTCGTCGGTGTGGGCGGTGCGATGATCGTCTGCGCAGCGGCTGCGGTGATTTGCTTCTTCGCGGTAACTGTGCTGAAGGCATGGCTGAAATATGACGACTCGCTGGATACATTCGGCGTGCACTGTGTCGGCGGCATCATCGGTTCTCTCGGCACCGGCATATTCGTCAATCCGGCGCTCGGCGGCACTGGCGTCTGGGATTACGTTGCAGGCAAAGTCGGTGATTTCGACGCGATGGCACAGATCGTCGCTCAACTGTGGGATATCGGCATCACGCTGGCGTGGTCTGCATTCGTGGCCTTCGTGATCCTGTTCATCCTTAAACACACGATCGGTATCCGCGCCAGCGACGAAGCACAGGAAGAAGGTCTCGACCTGGCTGATCACGGCGAAAACGCCTACAACCTTTAAGATTAATCTCCTCGAAGCGCAACGCTTCATTCAGGGCACCGCAAGGTGCCCTCTTTTTTGCAATGAATCCGGTCATTGCATATTCAATCGCAAGTGACCGACGCGGTTAACTTAAGGAGGCAGCTTGAACAATGAATCACATGCTTTCAAAGTAATTCACAAACGAAACAAGCCTTGGTGATGAGAACCCTGTGACACGATCGTTCATGGTATTACATTCATACATCTAAGGCTGTCGTACGGGCACTTTGTATCACTTTGGGGGCCGGCCTTGAACGCGATGTTGACCCGGTACCAGGCAATAACATAACGCGCAAAACTTCGGGGGATGATTTTGGAAAACCGGCCAGCAGCTGTGCACAAGGCTGGCGAAGGGAATAATTTACTTCCTGTTGCTGTTCAGTGCGGCTTTCAATGTGGTGCCAGCCTTGAAAGCAGGAACCTTGGCCGCTTTGATTTTGAGTGTATCCCCGGTTCTGGGATTGCGGCCGATGCGCGCAGCACGCTCGCGCACCTCGAAGATGCCAAAACCGTTCAAATTGATCTTGCCGCCCTCTTCCAGGGTATTGCTGATGATCTCAATCAGCGCCAAAACGTTGCGATCCGCATCCGCTTTGGTGCTGCCTGTCTTGGCGGCCAATGCGGTGATAAGTTCTTTTCTGTTCATGTATAACCTCAAGTAAGTGACCGCCTTGCGGCGTTAAAGTTGAATTTCCGGGTTTTAGATTTTCAAGAGTGAAGTGGTGAAATGTCTGGTAAAGAGTTTTGCTTTTATTGGCTGGCTATTAAATCTCACGACTTCAAACTGGATAAGTTGCACACGCCATTACAGCCAAAGCAAATATTTGCGGTTATGAGTGATTGTCAGTAACGTCCGTTCATGCGAAAAAAATAATTAGTCAGTTGCTCCTTCTCGGCGTTCTTGCGCCGTGCCACGCCGTGCACATGCCTGACCAGGTTGCGCATCACGCAATACACGATTGAAGGATGTGACTTCAGCAAAGATTCCAGCCTGGTGCGTTGTAACAATAGAATGGCACTGTTCCTTTTTACCTTTATCCTGGCACTGACGTTCATCAGATTGCCGCCCACAAAACTGATGATTCTGGCCAGATCTCCCGGGGTTTCAAGATTCAATAAAACCGGTTCATTGTTTACCATTGCGCTTACTTCGATCTCACCTTCGACCAGGATCATCAGGGCCTCCTTCAATTGATGATCGTGCAGTTCGTCGAGAAACTCCTTGGCCTCAAAGTATTGAACGGTGATGAGTCCCGCCAATATGTTGATTTCGAATTCGAGTAAATTTTCCACCAGTCCGCTGTTGTACAGCGCTTTCAGGATCCGTTCATCGGGAATCATCAAATCGCCCATCATGTGCATGGACGAGGGACGGTTGCCGTTTTGCGTGTCGGTCAAATTCATTTCCATTGGGGCTATCAACAATTTTTTGCCGTATGAAGGCGCAGATCAAATCATGTTTCACTCGTCTTCGTGTACTACACAGCAGTTCAGCAAATTCCATGCCCAATCAAGTTTCGCTTGTTCTCTGATGATTGCAACTCATATTACTGCCCCGTCCGCTGCGGAATCCTGTGGCTGATAATCAGCATGTTGGCGGCCCATGGCCGCGTACGACTACCGCCGTCAGGCTTGATCTGATTGCGAATTTGGCAACGTTGCGCAGATTCAGGCGCACCAAAATCATGCGTAGCGCCCTGTCTATGTGCGCTGGTCATGCTGGTTGCGAAAGGCTTATTAAACTTGATTCCGGTGCTCAGGCTTATACGACACATCCCACATTCAGGAAAAACACGCCAGTATTGAAGATCGCAAAATCTATCTGCGACAAATTTGCCAAAAACAAGTGAAAGATTTCTGTTCAGCCGAAATACGAGCTTGGCTCGCTTATTGCTGAGTACTTTTGGAAATAGGCGGAGCGTGGATTGAAACGGATACTGATCATTGATGATGTAAGGGATCGCGCTGCATGGTTGAAGGCCAGCCTCGAGCTGGCCGGGTTCGATGTCGTCGGATTGCTGGCCTGGGAACAGGTGGACGAACATTCGATCCAGGCGGCATCGGCCGATGTGATCATCGTGGATGCCAATGCGCCGGGGCGCGACACGCTGGAGCAGATCAGCCTGATGTCCACCACGCTGGAAAAACCGGTAGTGGTTCTGGGCGCGCAGAAAGATCAGCGCAGTATCGAAGAGGCGATGCGCGCCGGTGTCAGCGCCTATGTGGCGCATACGATTCAGGGCGAAGATCTGAGCGGCATCATCCATGTGGCCGCCGCCCGTTTTGCCGAGCACAAGAAGCTGCGCGACGAATTGAAGGAAGCGAAGAGCCAACTTGTAGAGCGCAAGCTGGTGGATCGCGCCAAAAGTATCTTGATGGCGGATCACGGCTATAGCGAGCCGGATGCCTACAAGCGCATGCGCAGTATGGCGATGAGCAAGGGCAAGCGGCTGGCGGAGATCGCCGAGGCCATCATCATGGCCAAGGAGTTGAGTGCCTGAACTGTTGCGCTATTTCCGGACGTGCGGCAGGCCCGCTCCTACAGACTGCGATTTAATTTCTGCTGATCCGAATTGCTTTTGGGTGCGGCATCAGGAAATGCACCAAAGCGTTGCAGGCAACGCGCCTGATCTCCCGGATTCACAAACCGCAATAATCGCCAAAACCCTAGTCTGTCCGGACATTTCAGCCGTCGTCGGAATGTTGGCACAGGACTTGCGATGTAGTTTGCAGTAACCGGATCAATGGCGATCCGGCACAAGTTTGAAAGGACAAAGGCGTCCCGCTGCGTACACGCGCAGCCGGACGCCTTTTTATTTGCCGGTCAGATTTTTTTATTGAGAAGTTTTATATCAGGCCAGATGTTTCATTTTAAGGAGAGTGCAACATGAAGTGCGCAAACACCCAGGGACCCGTTGGATTCAGTACCGCCAGGCGCAGATTATTCAGGAGCATGGCCATCGCGGCCTGCATCTACACGCTGGGCGCGATCGTGCCGTTCGGCATGACGAATGCGCAGGCCGCAGTCGGCAAGCCCGAGCAGACCTCGCTGAAGTTCGGCTTCATCAAGCTGACCGACATGGTGCCGCTGGCGATCGCCTACGAGAAAGGCTACTTCGAGGACGAAGGACTGTCGGTCACGCTGGAGGCGCAGGCGAACTGGAAGGTGCTGCTCGACCGCGTGATCTCGGGCGAACTGGACGGCGCGCACATGCTCGCCGGCCAGCCGATCGGTGCGACCATCGGCTTCGGCACCAAGGCCGACATCATCACGCCGTTCAGCATGGACATGAACGGCAACGGCATCACCGTTTCCAACGCGGTGTGGGCCGCGCTCAAGAAAAAGTTGCCGATGAAGGACGGCAAGCCGGTGCACCCGATCGACCCGAAGTATCTCAAGGAAGTCGTCGACGATTACAAGAAGGAGGGCAAGACCTTCAAGATGGGCATGGTGTTCCCGGTGTCCACGCATAATTACGAGCTGCGCTACTGGCTCGCGGCCGGCGGCCTGAATCCCGGCTTCTACGCGCCGGCCAAGGGCGACACCAGCGGCACGATCAAGGCGGATGTGCCGCTGTCCGTGACGCCGCCGCCGCAGATGCCGGCGACGATGGAAGCGGGCACCATCGACGGTTATTGCGTCGGCGAGCCGTGGAACCAGCAGGCGGTGTTCAAGGGCATCGGCGTGCCGGTCGCGACCGATTACGACGTGCAGAAGAACAACCCGGAAAAAGTGTTCGGTGTTTCCAAGAAATGGGCGGACACGAATCCCAATACGCTCGTCCATATCGTGAAGGCACTGATCCGCGCCGGTTACTGGCTGGACGAGGAGAACAACAAGAACCGCATGGAGGCAGTCAAGATCATCTCCCAGCCCAACTATGTCGGCGCGGACGAGAAGGTCATCGCCAACAGCATGACCGGCACCTTCGAATATGAAAAGGGCGACAAGCGTCCGGCGCCGGACTTCAACGTGTTCTTCCGCTACAACGCGACCTATCCGTACTACAGCGACGCGGTCTGGTACCTGACGCAGATGCGCCGCTGGGGCCAGATCGCCGAAGAAAAGCCGGACAGCTGGTACATCAAGATGGCGAAGGAAATCTATCGTCCGGACATCTACGCGATCGCGGCCAAGGAGCTGATCGCCGAGGGCAAGATGAAGGCGTCCGACTTCCCGGATTTCGCCAAGGAGACCGGTTTCAAGGGACCGCAGGAAGGGTTCATCGACGGCATCGTCTACGACGGGCGCAAGCCGAACGCGTACATCAGCAAGTTCAAGATCGGGCTGAAGGGCAACGAGCAGCCGTAAATAAATTTCCGTTCACCCTGAGCTTGTCGAAGGGGCACGTGGTTCGACAGGCTCACCATGAACGGAACTTATTTTGTTAATGATGAAGAGAGAGTAATCATGAGCACAGCACAACTAACATCTTCAATCTGGCAGCGCCTGTCCGCACTGGCACAACCCGGTGCCGGCGGCGAGTCGTTGGCGCGGGTGATATTCCGCAGCTTCGCGCCGCCCCTGCTCGGCATCTTCGTGTTCCTGGTGCTATGGGATATCGGCGCCAGCCATGTCCACACCTCGCTGGGCGCGCTGCCGGGCCCGGTTGCGGTGATGAAGCAGGCCGGCAACCTGTACCAGGAATACCAGAGCGAACAGGAGCGCAAGGCCGCGTTCGTTGAACGCCAGAAGGAACGCAAGGAAAGATTCCTCGCCGAGAATCCGGGACAGAAATTCGACGAGATCAAGTACACCGGCCAGCCGACCTATCTCGACCAGATCTTCACCAGCCTCTACACGGTGTTCGTCGGGTTCTTTCTCGGCACGGTCATCGCGGTACCGCTCGGCATCCTGTGCGGACTGAACAAGACGATACAGGCCGCGCTCAATCCGCTGATCCAGGTGTTCCGTCCGGTATCGCCGCTCGCCTGGCTGCCCATCGTCACGCTGGTGGTCAGTGCGCTCTATGTCAGCGCCGACCCGATGTTCGCTAAATCGTTCCTGATCTCGGCGATCACCGTGACGCTGTGCTCGATGTGGCCGACGCTGGTCAACACCGCGCTGGGCGTCGCCACCATAGACAAGGACCTGCTCAACGTCTCCAAAGTATTGCGCCTGTCCACCAGCACCAAGGTGCTGAAGATCGTCATACCTTCTTCGCTCAAGCTGATCTTCACCGGCATGCGCCTGTCGCTCGGCGTCGCTTGGATGGTGCTGATCGCCGCCGAGATGCTGGCGCAGAATCCGGGCCTCGGCAAATTCGTCTGGGATGAATTCCAGAACGGCAGCTCGCAATCGCTGGAACGCATCATGGTCGCGGTGTTCACGATCGGCTTCGTCGGCTTCCTGCTCGACCGGATGATGCACACGCTACAGCAGATGGCCAGCTTCGGCCAGCGCTCGGATTGATAATGATGGGAATGCTTTTGATGTCCAATGCACAACTGAAGATCGAAGACCATGTCGAAGTGGTCACGCCTACGCCGGCATCATCCGGTGTGGTCAGCCTGGAATTTAAAGGCGTCTCCAAATCCTACGGCACCGGCGCGCAGCGCAGCGTCGTGCTCAACGACATCAACCTGCGCATCGACGAAGGCGAGTTCGTCGCGATCGTCGGTTTCTCCGGCAGCGGCAAGTCCACGCTGATCTCGCTGATCGCGGGTCTGCAGCAGGCCGATGCAGGTGAAGTGCTGATCAATGGCAAGACGATCGACGGACCGGGGCCGGATCGCGGTGTGGTGTTCCAGAATTATTCGCTGATGCCGTGGATGACGGTGCGCCAGAACGTTGCGCTTGTCGGTCGACCAGGTTTTCAGGGACGCCTCCAGGGCGGAGCGCATGGCGCGCGTCGAGAAATACATAGCCATGGTGAACCTCACTCCCGCGATCGAAAAGCGCCCTGCCGAACTATCCGGCGGCATGCGCCAGCGGGTGTCGGTGGCGCGCGCACTGGCGGCCTCGCCGGACATCCTGTTGTTGGACGAACCGCTGAGCGCGCTGGATGCGCTGACCCGTTCCAAGCTGCAGGACGAGATCATCCGCATCTGGAGCCAGGAGAAGAAGACCGTCGTGCTGATCACCAACGATGTGGACGAGGGCATCATCATGGCCGACCGCATCATCCCGCTGAACCCCGGGCCGAATGCGACGCTGGGGCCGGAGTTCCCGGTCACGCTGCCGCGCCCGCGCGACCGCGCGGCGATCAACCACTCGCCCGAGTTCAAGCGCATCCGCCGCGACGTGACGCAATACCTGATGCAGGTCGGCTTTGCAAAGCATGCCGCCGCAGACGGCAAGATCGTCAGCCTGCCCTCGGTGCTGCCCAACACCTCGCGCGAACATCAAGAGGCCGCGAACAAAAAGTCGAGCGATGTCTTTGCGCCGAACGTGGAACGCTACGTCGACTTTTCACAGGTATCGAAGATCTATCCGTCGCGCAAGGGGCCGATCAAGGTCGTCGACGGCTTCGACCTCAAGATACGCAAGGGCGAATTCATCTCCATCATCGGCCATTCCGGCTGCGGCAAGTCAACCGTGCTGTCGATGATGGCCGGCCTCAACAGCATCAGCGAGGGCGTCATCGTGCTGGACGGCCGCGAGATCGCCACCGCCGGGCCGGATCGCGGCATCGTGTTCCAGGCGCCCAGCCTCGTGCCCTGGCTCTCCGCGTACGACAATGTCGCGCTGGGCGTCGAGCAGGTCTACCCGCACGCGACCAAATACGACCGCAACGACATCATCGAAAATTATCTCGCCCGCGTCGGCCTTGCCGATGTGCGGCACAAGAAAGCCGCCGAACTTTCCAACGGCATGAAGCAGCGCGTCGGCATCGCGCGCGCGTTTGCGCTCTCGCCCAAGATGCTGCTGCTCGACGAGCCGTTCGGCATGCTGGATTCGCTGACGCGCTGGGACCTGCAGGAAGTGCTGATGGAAGTGTGGACGCGCACCAAGGTCACCGCGATGGTAGTCACCCATGATGTGGACGAAGCGATCCTGCTCGCCGACCGCGTGGTGATGATGACCAACGGGCCGAATGCCAAGGTCGGCAAGATACTCGAGATCGACCTGCCGCGTCCGCGCACGCGCAAGATGCTGCTCGAGCATCCCGACTACTACACGCTGCGCGAACAACTGCTCACCTTCCTCGCGGAGTGCGACCATGCCTGAAATCAATAGCGCCTACACAAACGGCAGCGATGCGCCGGAACTCAAAGAGGTCCCTGAACTCAAGGAAGTAAGGGTCGGCTTCATCCCGCTGACCGATTGCGCATCGGTGGTGATCGCCTCGCTGATGAAGTTCGACGAGAAATACGGCATCAGGATCATTCCCTGCAAGCAGCCCTCATGGGCGGCGGTGCGCGACAAGGTCGTCAGCGGCGAACTGCATGCCGCGCAGGCGCTTTATGGCCTGGTGTACGGCGTGCACCTCGGCATCGGCGGGCTGAAGAAGGACATGGCCGTGCTGATGACCATCAACAACAACGGCCAGGGCATCTCGCTCGCCGGCCAGCTCAGGGACAAGGGCGTCACCGACGGCCCGTCGCTGGCCAAGCTGATCAAGATCGCGGGACAGGGACTACACCTTCGCGCATACCTTCCCGACCGGCACCCATGCGATGTGGCTGTATTACTGGCTGGCCAGTTACGGCATCGACCCGATCGCCGACATCAAGACCATCACCGTGCCGCCCGCGCAGATGGTGATGAATGCGCGGCTCGGCAGCATGGATGGTTTTTGCGTGGGCGAGCCGTGGAATGCGCGCGGCATCTACGACAAGGTCAGCTTCTCGGTGGCCTCGTCGCAGGACATCTGGCCCGACCATCCCGAAAAAGTATTGGGCGCCACCGCCGAATTCGTCGAGCAACATCCCAACACCGCGCGCGCACTCGTGATGGCCATGCTCGATGCGGCGAAGTTCATCGACACGCAGGCCAACCGCGCCAGGGTCGCGGAACTCATCGCCAGCCCGGATTACGTCGATGCGCCCGTCGAAGTCATCGCGGGGCGATTCATGGGCAACTATGAAGACGGCCTGGGCAAGACCTGGCATGACCCTAACCACATGAAGTTCTTCAACGACGGCAAAGTGCCGTTCCCCTATCTCTCGGACGGCATGTGGTTCCTCACCCAGTTCAGGCGCTGGGGGCTGCTCAAGGAAGACCCGGACTATCTCGCCGTCGCCAAACAGATCAACCGCATCGATCTGTATCAGTCAGGCCGCAGCGCAGCTCAACGTGGCCGTGCCCGCCGATGCGATGCGCAGTTCAACATTGATGGATGGCACGGTGTGGGATGGCAAAGATGCCAAGGGGTATGCGGCCGGATTTGAAATATCTGAAGGATGCAAAGCATTGGATTTGTCCTAACGATATTCAGGAATCGATTATTCCGGAAACCCTTTGCCCTTTTCAATCAGCTTCACGAGGCTGTCCTTGATGTGGTGCGTCCATCCGGGTTCGCAGCTCTCATAACATTCGCTCTCCGGGGTCAGCCCCTTATGGACAAAATCGATCCGGGTCTTGCCGTCCTTCTCGGCAAGAGACCAGATGACTTCCGTGTTTTTCCACTCCTTCTTGTCTTTTATCCAGTGTAGGTTGCAGTCGGTCACCTGCCAGATGATCTTCTTGTCCGGTATCACTTCGGAAATTCTGAAATCCACATAGGTGTCTCCAAAATACACGGAGAATTTATCATTCAATTTGCTGGCCTGGCCTTTGAAGTTTTTTGCCCACCATAAATCAACCTGGCTGATCTTTTTCATGGTTTCTTTTGCCGGGGCTTTTACAGTCAAACTCAGGCTGAAGTCTTGTTGTTTTTTCATCTCTTGTCTCCTTTCCTTGTTATTAGGCGTTGGTACGCTTCATGCCTTGGCGCTCGCGGCCTGGTGCAAGCGCACGATGTCTTCGGTCGTGATCTTGTCGCCCAGCGCCATGAACTCCTTGACCATCTCCTCGCGCAGTTGTGGCGCGCGGGCTCGGTCGGCCGTCACCAGTGCGGCACGCAACTCATCGGCCGTGAGTTCTGAGCAGTAGGCCCTAGTAATGGGTTGCTGTCGCCAGGACTCGGCGAGAGGGCCGCCGTCAATGACATCAAACCCAGTGTCATCGACGAGCGACATGACAGCCTTCTTGGCCGCCGGGTTGTCACCTGCCACCGAGAGCGCGATACGTCCTTCGGCCCCTGCGGGTAGCCCTTTACCGGCCAAGACTGCGGCGAGGACGTTGTTCCAAGCCTTTATCACAGGACGACCGATTTCCTCGGACACCCACAAGCTCTCGACCTGACCGCCGTCAATGGCGGGAATCTGTCCGTCGCGAACCGGAAAGTAGTTCGAGGTATCGGCCACGACCACGTCATCCGGCAATAGGGCAATTAGTTCCCTCAGGCGCGGCAGCTTGGCAAGGGGAATCGAAAGGATAACGACGTTCACGTCTTGCGTGGCGTCCAGCGCCGATACCGCCTTCGCCCCCGTCTCGTCGGCGAGGTGCTTCAAAGTTTCCGGTCCTCTGGAGTTAGCAATGAGAACGGTATGTCCCGCCTTGGCGAGTTTTCGTGCAAGGGTAGAGCCGATGTTCCCGGCGCCGATAATTCCGATTTTCATGTGCTTGCTCCTAGCTGTGCCCTTCACGCGATTTGCTCCGCAACGCCTAACTTGTTATTACAATCCTGCGATGGCCATTATTTCTTCTCGCACGAATGAGCTTCTTCCCAGCGGAATTCCTTGCGCGAGCCAGCGCCAAATTGCTCAAGATAGACTCCCAAAAAGTAGTTCCAGCCTTTCTCATGTCCCCTTGCCAGCTCATGATCCGGCAGGCCGGAATGCACGAGGGTCATCAGCGTGTCTTCTCCCTGTTCCTTGAAGGTCAGGGTAACCATCGACTCCTGTCCCAAGGTGTTGGGTGACATCCAGGTATGCTGAATTCGACCCGGCCGCTCGATCTCCGTGAATCGGCCGTAATGGGACGTCCCCTTGAGGGCCCAGTAAAAGAGCCCGTCCACTTTCGGATCCAGGATAAACTTTTCGGCTGCATTCCAGGGATTGCCGGGGATCTTTGGATCGAGCCACCCGTCGAACACTTCATCCGGAGGAGCGGGAATGGTTCGCTCAAACTTGAATTCAATGGTCTTCTTTGATTCATTCATTTCTTCTTCTCCTTCCTCTTTTTCTCCTTGAAATGCTGCTCAAACTGATCGAGCTGTATGTTCCAGAACCGCTCATACTCATGCACCCATCCTGCCACCAGGCGCAGTGGTTCCGGGCGCAGTGAAATGAAAACTTCCCGGCCTTGTTTCTCACGTTCGATCAACCCGGCACGCTCAAGCAATTTGAGATGCTTCGTAACAGCGTTAAGCGCCACATCGAACGGTTCTGCGATATCCAGGAATCGGGCAGGCCCGTTTGCCAGTTTTCCAATGATCGCGCGCCGGGTCGGGTGAGAAATGGCGCTCAAAATGTCTGTCAGTTGATCCATGAGCAACATTACACCATAAGGTGTATTGTTATGCAAGTGTTTTTTTGCGACTAAGAGGTTGGTGTTGGCAGCCAGAAATTATTGTGAACCCGACCCTTTAAAGCTTCCACGACTGACAGCTATTGGTAGGATGTCCAATGAGTGCTACCATTTCTCACCGTGTTTTCGCTACGAAATGGAGGGTAACCATGTTAAAGAACCTTGATGAAATTTCAGCAGCCACCATGAAACTCGACCTGGAAGATCGTGCCAAGCTTGCCGGGAAACTCCTTCTTAGTCTTGATGAACCGTCATCCACTGAACTTGAACGGTTGTGGCTCGATGAAGCAGAGCGACGTCTCGAAGATTTTCGTACTGGTAAGGTACAAGGTATACCCGCTGAAGACGTGTTCCGTCGCGTCATTTCCGAATTGTCTTGAACACCGAGTTTCAACCAGAGGCCGACGAAGAATTCAGGGAGGCGGCCCGTTATTACGAGAGTGAAGCGCCCGGTGTTGGATTGGCATTTGTTGTAGAAGTGCACAAAGCGGTTGCCGACCTCGCGGAGTTTCCGCTTATAGCCCAGCATTGTCCGGGGCAGCATACGCAATGAAAGTCCTTCCACACTTCCCATACAACATACGCAATTTCGCGAGCGCGGAAACGGATGCAATTTGTTGCCTCGGCGTACCAAAGAATCGCCAAACTACGGCGATTTCCGACGGAGATCTCAAACGGAGCGACGATGCGCCGTAACGCAACTGGACGCCGCCACACGTATCGAAGACTGGGGCTCCGTCACATCAAACAGGTTGGGCTATGCGGCCATGACCGAGGTGTACGCCGAAGAATTCAATGGGAGCCCCATGACAATTACGCAACATCAATGAGCAATGGCGCGTGTGCTTTCGTTGAAACGGTGATGCATACGACGTTGAGATCGCCGATTACCATTAAGGAGAACCATCATGGCAAAAAAAGGACTGCCCGCAATCCATCCGGGAGAATATCTGAGCGAGACCTTGGGCGAGTTGAACATCTCTCAGGCCGAATTCGCCCGCGCAATCGGTATCTCGCCCATGCGAGTTTCACATGTCATCAAAGGATCGCGCCCGGTAACGGCAGAACTGGCGCTGCTGTTCGGGAAAGCCTTCGACCAGTCGCCGCAATACTGGCTTAACCTGCAAGCGGCATATGATTTGAAGACGGCAGAGGCCAGCCTGGGCAAGCTGCTCAACAATGTGCATTTGCTGGCGCATGCGTGATTGCAAAACTTGATCCGGACATCCCATTCAATGAGCAAGAAAATTAAAGCAGCAGTACCACACCATGAACGCGAAGTGGCCGAACTGCGCGCGGATCGCGAGCTGGCTGTCGAATATCTGAAAGCCGCCATGGAATCGCTCGACGACCCGGAAGATCGTGCTGCTGGACTGCTTGCATTGCGCACCATTGCGGAAGCGTATGGCGGACTTGGTGCAGTTGCGGCAGAAGCCGGGATCAGCCGCGAATCGCTTTATCGCACACTCTCAGCCAATGGCAACCCGACCCTGAAAACGCTGCTTGCCGTATTGAAAGCAGTGGGAATGAAACTATCGGTAGAACCGGACCAACACGCTGCGGTATAAGCTGGAAAAGTATTTTGATGCTGACCCGTTTAATTTAAACAGCGTCACCGAAACGATACCCAACGCGGTGGTCAACAAAGTCATCAACAAAGACATGACACGGTCGCGCCGGAGCGAACACTCGGCCTTATATCCCAGACCGAAGTCTGCGCCGCCTGGCATTTCGCAACGCTACAGCAAGAAGCAGGAACTCGTCAGAAAATCCACACGCGAGAAAATCGCCAAGGCATTCGGGATTGCGGCGGGCATTAGCGGTTTAACTGGGCGATGTTGTAGCCAGGATTATTGCGAACCTGATCCGCCTTAGTTGGACCAATGTAGTGGAAAATCGAGACTTCTAGCTTAAGGTAAGCGAGGCAAAAGAAAAGACTCTATCGTCTGACAGGTTAAGCGAATAAGATTACTGCATGCGCAAGGAAGATCGGTATCGCAGATAGTTGACGAGGTTGGAGCGCTAAGAGCATCAGGTAGGAATGTTATCTGGAAAACCTACAGTCGTGTGCAAGTGTCAAGGTTAAGCGGTGCGCTGAGGAGAGCCGTCAGCAAGCAATTGAGCGACTTGCCAAGCTTCCTGAAATGACGTAAAGCACCGAGCACACCATGCTGGCGTGGATAAGATTTGAGGCTCCTGCAGGAGTTGTAAGGTAACCGTTTCGTTGCGGTAGGTTATAGGAGATTTTCAGGCTACGAAAGAGATAGTGCTCGATGCATCGGTCGATAGTTGAAACAAACAATGGCAACTTATTGAACAAGACGTTCGGCAGGTCGCCACGTTGCAGTGTTCCGGTGAGCAGTTGAAAAAATGCGTGAACCAAGTTTGCGCAGTCTTTTGAAATTAATAGTGTTACAACATGTTGCTCGTGTCGATCGTACAAATAGCTAGAGCGTTACTCGCTAGAAGAATGCAATCATCGATGCGCGTGTTCCAACACGCTCATTGAGAATGTGAGTTACGGCATCCACTATGTTGTACGCATAATTGCGATGGAGAAATTGAAGTCACTTCAAAGCACAGCAGTGCGCAGTTGGATGCCGCTAACATTGCGGCAACGTTCGATACATTGCGTTAAGGTATTTGGAAAATCGTCTTGACGGCCGCAGAACTGGAACGGCATTCACTGCATATGGTTTCGGACACATCGATTGCGCAAGATGTGTATATTCCGATCCACTCAGATTCAGTGCGGTTGAAAGACACTTTCTTTGAAAAACCTGGCTTCGGAAGAGGTAATTCGCGAACATCCACCACAGTTTCAACGTCGTGTCCGGCAATGTTTAAAAATTGCTCAATATGACTCCTCATAACCATGTGTAGATTGTCATAGCCTTGCTATCTGCAGTTGGCCGGCAGCTTGTCGTACTGCTTCCGACAATTTGCACTGGCAACTACAGGCTACAGCGGAATTAAAGGGGTCAGCGTCGCAATACCACCGGCAACCGTTACCGGCAAACACATCACCTGCTCAATAATATTGCGATTGATCACTGCCAGGATAAAAGATACGCTTATCCAGAACAGCACCGGATTGCGTTCCATCAGCGGTGGGCTGGCTTTTGTTCAAGAAAGCCTTGTTCGGATGATGCGGTTCGAAGAACGCTAAAGTGGTCAGCATCGACTTACAAAAAACAATCTGATGCTGAGCACTTTAATTTCAAAATTGGATGATGTCTACATCGCATTAAGTTGACTGATCGCTGATGCGTAATAGGACTCTATTGCGGCGGCATATCCAGTTGCGGATACCATTTCTGGTGTGAACTCGCATGCAGGTATCAAATCCGAGGAGGCAAGCCACCCCACATCTTTAGTCTGGTAGTCGGCAAACAGTGGCGCGATTGCAGCTTTATCTATTTGGTTATTTGATTTTTCAGCTTGAATAAATGCGATGGCTGCATTCAGAAAGGTTTGTACTTGTGTTTTTTTCAGGTTCGCAACTGCAGTAAGTTCGTGTTCCGTACATTCTATGTCTTTTGACGCTTCATCATTCTCCAGGGCTTGCAAATTAGCACGGAATGATACTTGTTCAGTGGAGTACTCTTTGCTCAAGTAAGAGGATATTGCCGAGGTAGCCGCGTGTGAGTCCCCCGCAACACCGCTTCCGCCTTCGCCGCGCCCGCACGCAGATAAGGCAATCAGAACCACCGGCAAGATCAAAATAAATTTACGCATTGCTCCCCCTTAATTTGCTCAGTTGATTACAAAGTGTCTTGCATGCCTCAAAAGCTGCTGAATGGGCGGCCATTCGTTTAGTCCCTGGATATGGGAGTGCCGATCCCGATTGCAAGCCACCCTCCAAATTCAGGAAGTCAGCATCGCAATACAACTGGCAAATGCAGCAGCAGACACTTCATCTGCTCAATAATAACGCAATAATAACTGCGAGGATAAGAGAAACGCTTTTCCAGAACAGCACCGGATTGCGTTCCATCAGCGGCGGGCGGGTCTTGTTGAGGAAAGCCTTGTTCGGATGACGCAGGTCGTACAGGAACTCGGATAGTTCTTCGTAGCGCTTGTATGGATTCGGATGCACGGCCTTCCGGATGACTTCATCGATCCAGACGGGGATCTCGCGCTCGTCATCCAGCAGGGATTGATACTTCAATTTGTTCTGCGCGGCCTTGGTCCTGGTCCTTGCGACTTGCGCGCCGTAGGGCAGCTTGCCGGTCAGCATCTGGTAGGTGATCACGCCCAGCGAGAACATGTCCGAGTAGGGCGTGCCGCTTTCGCCGAGGAAATATTCCGGCGCGGTGTATTGCGCCGTGCCCAGCAGGTCGGTGCGCGCGATGGGCGTGGTCGATCTCCATGATGCCGGCCACGCGGGTCGAGCCGAAATCGATGATCTTCACCGTGCCGTTGCTGTCGATCATGATGTTTTCCGGCCGCAGGTCCTGGTGCAGCATCTCCTTGCGGTGGAACGCGAGCAATCCCCTCGCGATCTGTTCGACGATGCCGCGCACCGTTTCCAGGTCCGGTTTCGGGTTGTCTATCATCCATTGCGTCAGGGTCTGGCCGTCGATGTATTCGGTGGCGACATAGAGGTAGTTGCGCTGGCGTGTCAGCTGGCACGGCTTGAGCACATGCGCGCTAGTTGATGCGCCGCGCGATCCACTCTTCCATCAGGAACCGTTCGAGGTAGGCCGGGTCGCCGCGCAGGTCGATCGAGGGCGTCTTGATGACGACCTGGGTGTTGGTCTCGCTATCCACCGCCAGGTAAACGTGGCTGCGGCTGCTGGCATGCAGCTCCCGGATCACTTGATAGCCGTCGAACATCATCCGCGCTTCCAGCAGCGGCGGGAACGGCAGCTCGGTCATCTGCTGGTAGATCGCATTGCTGTCCCGGCAGGGCAATTCGTCGACCCGCACCAGTTGGGCGGTGAGGTTGTCGGTGCTGCCTTTCGCGTAAGCCATGTAGGCGATCGCGTGCGCCGCCTTGTCCAGGTCATGTTCATATTCATGGATAAGGTCGATCAGCAGATTGGGCTCGACATATTCATGGATGCCATCGGTCACCAGCAGGAAGATATCGCCCTTCTCGATCGTCAGCGCGAGATAGTCGACCTCAAGTTCCGGGCCTATGCCCAATGCCCGGCTCAGGTGGCTTTGTTCATGCGATACCCAATGCCGGTGATCCTTGGTCAATTGCTCCATGACCTTGCCGCGCAACAGGTAGACCCGCGCATCGCCCACATGCAGGATATGCGCTGTCATCGACTTGAGCACGACGGCGCTCAGGGTGCAGACATAGCCCTTGTCCGGATCATAACGGTGCTGGCTGTGCCGCGTCTGCGCGTGCAGCCAGGAGTTGGTTGCGTTCAACACCTGCTCGGCCGACTTCCTGACCGACCATGCTTCGGAGGTGCAGTAGTAATCCCCCAGGAAACTCTTGACGGCGGTTTCGCTGGCGACATGGCTGACCTCGCTGCTGCTGATGCCGTCGGCCAGCACGATCGCGATCCCCTTTGAAGTCAGCAGCGGTTCATTCGGTATCCAGATACCGTGAAAATCCTGGTTGGTTTCCTTGCGGCCTTTGTCGGAATGTTGTCCTATGGAGATGCTTAATTGACCGGGCATGTTCTGTTCTCTTGCGGGCGCCAGTCGCGCATGGACTGAATCGTTCAAGGGTTCTCGGCTCAGTAACTCTTGTAGGGCAGGAACTTGCCGCTCATCACGATCTTGACGCGGTCGCCCTTGGGATCGGGCTCGCGCTGCAGGTCCATGCTGAAATCGATGGCGCTCATGATACCGTCGCCGAACTCTTCGTGGATCAGCGCCTTGAAGGTGGTGCCGTAGACGTTGACCAGTTCGTAGAAGCGGTAGATCAGCGGGTCGGTCGGTATCGCGGTGGGCAGCGAACCCTTGTACGGGACGACCTGCAGTTGTTCGATCGCCTCGGCGGGCAAGTCCAGCATCGCGCCGACCTTGGCGGCCTGCGCGGCGGTCAGCGTCATCTGTCCCAGCAACGCGGCGGTCGTCCATTCCTTGCTCATGCCGGTGGCTTCCGCCAGCTTGGGCCAGGTCAGATTCTTGCGCAGCTTCTGCGCGACGATCAATTCGGTGACTTCGTTGCGTGTCATGGCGAACTCCTTGATGGAATCTAGAACGGTTAAAGCAAATTTTCTGGGAACCCCGGCACTCAATGGCGCCGGGTCCCGGTTGAATTAACGAGTATTGAATGCGGCCTTGACCACGGCAGCGCGCTTCGGTGCGGTCTTGATGTGTGTGGCGTACAGGGTCAGCCCGGTGAAGGCGAGTCCGCCAACCAGGTTGCCCAGCGCGGTCGGGATCTCGTTCCAGATGAAGTAATCCGAGATCGAGAATTCACCGCCCATCATCAGCGCCGAGGGGAACAGGAACATGTTCACGACGGAATGCTCGAACACCATCGCAAAGAACAGCATGATCGGCATCCACATCGCGATCACCTTGCCGGGCACCGAGGTCGAGATCATCGCGCCGACCACGCCCATCGATACCATCCAGTTGCACAGCATGCCCCGGATGAACAGCGTCAGCATGCCGGCCGCGCCATATTTCTCATAACCCAGCGTGCGCGCCACGCCGATGCCCGCGATCTTCTTGCCGACCTCGTTGGGCTCGGTGGAGAAACCATAGGTAAAGATGATCGCCATCATGAAGGCGACGGTCAGCGCGCCCGCGAAATTGCCGACGAACACCAGTCCCCAGTTCCTCAGCACGCCGTTAAGCGTGACGCCCGGGCGCTTGTCGATCAACGCAAGCGGTGTCAGCACAAACACGCCGGTCAGCAGGTCGAAGCCCATCAGGTACAGCATGCAAAAGCCGACCGGGAACAGGATCGCGCCGACCAGCGGAGAGCCGGTCTGCACTGAGATGGTGATTGCAAACACGGCGGCCAGTGCGAGGATCGCGCCAGCCATGTAAGCCCTGATCAGCGTATCGCTTGGTCGACATGAATATCTTGGATTCGCCCGCATCCACCATCTTGGTGACAAATTCTGCCGGAGCTAGATAAGACATATTAATTCCCCCTTAAGTCTGAGTTGATATGAGCGGCTCTGCGTTGAACCGTTGCTATACGTTCCCGTATATGTCCGTTGTCATCGCAGTAGTCATGCCAGAAAGCGCAGCGATTTTCTAAGCTGCTGTTAATTTTGTTTTTTATTTTCTGCAGCCGGATTTTCAAAACCGGATGCGGATGATTTTGTATCTTTTTAGTGCGCCGAGCAGGATGCATGCACCACTAACTACTCCTGTTTTGTTGATGACGTCCGACCGCATCGTGATGTTGGCCAACGGGCCGGCGGCAACCATGGGTGAAATACTCGAAGTCGACCTGGATAACCCGCGCAACCGGCTGGCACTGGCGAACGATGCGCGTTACCACACGCTGCGTGGGGAGGTTCTGGAATTCCTGTATCAGAAGCAGGCTAAGGCGGCTGCTTAAAGATGCCGGCCACCGCCAAATTGATCAACCGCATCGAGTTGTATCAACAGGCCGCATCGCAGATCAACGCGGCCGTGCCCGCTGATGCTATGCGCAGTTCAACATTGATGGATGGCAAAGTGCGGGAGGGCAAAGACCCGAAGGGATACGCAGGTTCAGTGGTTGGCATTTTTGAAGCCCTACCATCGACTTCGCAGGCCAGGCTCTTGGCTGGCCGGAATCTGGCTAAGCATCAACAAGATTCACTGTTTTTCCAGCATATAGCCCAAGCCGCGCAGGGTACGAATATTGATGCCCCCTGATTTAAGGTGTTTACGCAAGCGATACACGTATACCTCAATGGCATTATCGCTCACCAATTCCCCAAGGCCGGAAACCTGCTCACACAATTGCTCCTTGCTTACTACCCGGCCGGCACGAAGCACTAATATTTCCAGCACTTTCAGCTCACGCGCCGACAATTCCAGGGTTTTTCCATCCAAGGTAGCAAGGTGACCAACCGTATCCAGGCAAAGCGAACCGACTTGCAATTGTGCTCCACTGCCCGAATGCCCGCGCCGAATCAGGGACCTTACCCGCGCTTCCAGTTCATGTATATCAAACGGTTTAGTCAGGTAATCGTCCGCACCCATATCCAGTCCACGCACTCGATCCTGCACATCATCGCGGGCGGTCAGGATCAACACTGGCACATTATTTTTGCGATGGCGCAAACGGCGAAGGATCTCGGCCCCATCCATATCCGGCAGACCCATATCCAGAATAACCACATCAAATTCATGTGCGGCCAGCAAATTGTCGGCTCGTTTGCCATTGTTTTCGTGTGTGACTGTATATCCCGGCTTGCGAAACGCATGAAATAAGACATCAGCCAGCAGGGGATCATCTTCAACGATAAGAACGCGCATATTCGTGATTCATTCAGGTTGGCGTAAGGAAGCGGAACTATTATTTATTTTGTGACAGTTTTGCACAAAACCGTTCAATCGAAAACCAGGGGGAGTTCGCATGATGACAACGTCAATGCCGTTCCTTGAGTCGGATGCCACGTCCCGCTATCGGACAGGCAAATAGTAACGCTTTATGCAGGGCTGGCACCATATATCCACATCGCATCGATACTAATTCAGCTAACACTAAGGGGAGCATCATGAAGGAACTGCCAATTGTCTCGGTTTTGATAGTAGGTTTGATATTTGCAACCGTTGCATATTTTTTTACCTTTTCCGCAAGCTTTAAGGTTCCGGTCGCTTCCAAAGCAGGGCATCACAATCAGGTTGTTGGGCGCCTGACGAAATATATCTAGTCAAGAATGGTGATCGAAATGTCTTCAGGGTTTGAAAATCTGAATTCATCAGCAATTCCCAAAAAATCAGGCAATTCAGAAAAGAAGGTAGATAGATTTGATAGCTCATTTGGAATCAGGTTTGCCTGGATAACCGCATTAAACATAGCTTGGATTGCTACATTGGTTTTGTCGATAGCTACCGCCTGGGCGTATCTTCCCTGATGGTTTTTTAGAACAGAAGAGTTGCATGCATTTGAAACATCCACATATTGGCTTCACATTCGAATAATTGTTGTTTACCTTAAGGAGATTCAAAATGAAAAATGGAAATGTCGCTATTTTTGCAGTAGCTAACACGGTTTTGTTATCGCTTTTGTCATTTTCCGCAATCGCGGATACATCAACACCTGCTGCCCTGGAGGAAAAGATCCAATTGAATGTTGGAAAGCAACTTGCGGCAGACGGATACAAGTACGCACAAATTGTTTCTCTTGCTGCGAGCAGGGAGGATGAGTTGACAGCAAGGAGGTATGAAGCTGCCAATGCCTATAAAAAATGGTACGACTTGAAATCTGCTGTTGTGAAGCACTATCCAAGTTCGCAGGACTACATAGCGGTTGAAATGGCTTCCAGGGAATACTCGCGTGCAAATAAGGCATTTATCGATTTGCAGAAAAGCATCCTCTCACAAAATGGGGTTCCAATTCATAACGTGGCGACGAAAATCATAGCGCTGGAGTAACGGCAGTGACCTTTGGAAATAACCGCCAAAATAATGTAACGCAAATTCAAGCCGGAACGGAATGTGTTGGCCAGGGTGATCTTCACATTCCGCTATTGAACATATCGAGGGGAGATTACTATCATGGAACGAATTTCAGATGCCAAAAAACTAAAAGCCGTGCAACAAGAAAGATTGAAAGAATTACACGCTGAGTTGGAAAGGATAGATTCCAAATTCAAGAGCGATGAAAAGCTATTGGTGGAAGATGGCGCATTTATCAGTAATCTCGGCTGGATCAGCATATTGTCAGTGACGATAGCCAGCATAACGATGGGCAGCATTGGTGCCAGTCTTTAGGAAACAGTGTGGATGTTGTTGCTGGAACGCGGTAAGCAAGTAATAAGCAATGAAACAAAGGGCGGGCAACCGCCCTTTGCCTTTCTTGCGGTCATATCACTGAAAACAGGACACGGAGTAGACTATTTGCCAGTGTCCGTTAGATTTATTGCTTCGGGCGCGCCAGATTATCCATGTCGCCAATTAGCTGCACCACACCATGCGCCAGACATCGATTCATGCACCACAAATGCTCCCTGCTTTGTCTATGACGCAACATAACTAGCTGATTCTACGTAGCCGCGCGCATGGCATAGCTATTGCTAAACCTTACGTACGCAACATAAACGTGAGGTGACCCATGCAAGAATTCAGTTCAGGCCGCTACCCCGGCTTTGTCGAAACCAATGATGCGCTCATCACCGGTGTGCGCGGTATTGCACAGCGCTTGAGTTTCTTTGTGCGTACACCTTTCGACAAGCTCCAGGCGAACGGCCTTCTAAATTTTACCGGTCTGCTTGGCCGGATGAACAAAACATTTTTCCTGTCCCCGACTGCTTCGCTCGTGAGCAGGCATGAAGTTGCGATCATGTACTTTGGCCGCACCAGTGAATCTTTGATGATGACGTCCGAGCGCATGGTTATCCCGACCGGGCGTTATACGCTCGGGCAGTTGCTGTGCAGCTTGTACAAGCGCGGCGACCGCTGGGTGGATGAGCTTGATGACAGCGACTTGATGTGCACGGTGAATGGGCGGGATGCGAAGTTGTTCGACACGATCAAACCGGGTGCCGAGATTTGCATCTCCTCGAGAAAATCGATTTTCGAGGCGTGAACCCGGAAATGATGAACAACGAAATCATCCACACAGCAATCTGGGCAGGCCGCATGTTTGTCGTGGCGGTTATCGTTCTCCGCGTCCGCTTTCGACGGTTTGTAACCTTCAGTCACGCACCAAAGTTAATACCACAGCACCCCGTTGCGCACCAAATAGATGCGATTGATGGGCCCGTGCCACGCGGAAACCCAGTAAACACGTAGTGGCACAGGACTTGCAAAGTAACACTGAGAAACTCTTCTGACCCAACGGCGGGTGGAAGAGTAAACATAAATACCGACAAAGGCGTCGCTCCGGCACCCTCTCTTCAATCCTCTCCCGCACGCGGGAGAGGAGGCAATCGAAACTCCCCCACGGGGGAGCAGGTTGAGATGAGGTGGTGCTGGACGACGCTTTTTTTATTGCGAGGATGATATGAAGACAAACAAAAAAACCAGGCTGGTCGTGATCGGCAACGGCATGGCCGGGATGCGCACCATCGAGGAATTGCTCAAGATGTCGCCGGACGAATTCGAGATCACGGTGTTCGGCGCGGAGCCGCAGCCCAACTACAACCGCATCCTGCTGTCGCCGGTGCTGTCCGGCGAGATGAAGTTTCAGGACACGGTGCTCAACGACTGGAGCTGGTACGAGGAACACAACATCACGCTGCATGCCGGCAAGCTGGTCACGAAGATCGACCGGAAGAATTGCGTGGTGCATACCGATGACGGCCTGGCGATTCCCTATGACCGGCTGCTGATCGCGACCGGCTCCAACCCGATCATGCTGCCGATACCCGGCATCGATCTGCCCGGCGTGCTGGCGTATCGCAGCATAGACGATGTCGAGAAGATGCTGGTTGCCGCGCAGGATAAAACCAAAACCTGCAAGCGCGCGGTGGTGATCGGCGGCGGCTTGCTCGGGCTGGAAGCGGCGAACGGTTTGTCGTTGCAGGGCATGGAAGTGTCGGTGGTGCATCTGTGCGACTGGCCGATGGAGCGCCAGCTCGACCAGGTGGGCGGCGGCCTGCTGAAGAACGAGCTGGAAAAGCGCGGGCTGAAGTTTTATCTGTCGCGCCAGACCGAGGCGATACTTGGAGACGACAAGGTGACCGGCCTGCGCTTCAAGGGCGGCGAAGAGATTCCTGCCGACCTGGTGATCATGGCGGCGGGCATACGGCCCAACATCGCGTTGGCCAAGTCCGCCAGGATCATTGCGAGCGCGGCATCGTGGTGAACGACACGATGCAGACCTACGACCCGAAGATCTATGCGGTGGGCGAATGCGTGCAGCATCGCGGCCAGTGTTACGGGCTGGTCGCGCCGCTGTTCGAGCAGGCCAAGGTGGCGGCGAATCATCTGGCCGAATACGGGCGGATGCGCTACGAGGGCTCGGCGGTTTCCACCAAGCTCAAGGTGACCGGCATCGATCTGTTCTCGGCGGGCGATTTCAACCTGAAGCCGGGCGACGAGGAGCTGCTGCTGCAGGATTCGGCGCGCGGCGTGTACAAGAAGCTGGTGCTGCGCGACAACAAGTTGCGCGGCGCGGTGATGTACGGCGACACGCTGGACGGCCCGTGGTATTTCCAGATGATGCGCGACGAGACCGATGTGTCGGAGATGCGCGAGCACATCCTGTTCGGCCAGATGCATATCGGCGACTCGGGGCGCGGCGGCGCTTCGAACGTCGCGGCCATGCCGGACTCGGCGGAGATCTGCGGCTGCAACGGCGTGAGCAAGGGCACCATCGTCAAGACCATCCTCGACAAGAAACTGTTCACGCTGGAAGAGGTGCGCGCGCATACCAAGGCTTCCAGCTCGTGCGGTTCGTGCACCGGGCTGTGCGAGGCGTTGCTGGCGAACACGCTGGGCGATTATTCGGCCAAGCCGAGCAAGAAGGCGCTGTGCGCCTGCACCGAGCACGCGCACCATGACGTGCAGCAGGCGATCGCCGAACTCAAGCTGAAAACCATCCCCGAGCTGATGCAGGCCCTGAACTGGAAGACGGCGGACGGCTGCCATGTGTGCCGCCCCGCGCTGAACTACTACCTGCTGGCCGCATGGCCGGGTGTATACCAGGACGACAGCCGCTCGCGCTTCATCAACGAACGCGTGCATGCCAACATCCAGAAGGACGGCACCTATTCGGTGATCCCGCGCATCTGGGGCGGCGTGACCTCGCCATCCGAGTTGCGCGCGATCGCCGAGATCGCCGAGCGCCACGAAGTGCGCACCGTGCACATCACCGGCGGGCAGCGCATCGGCTTGTACGGCATCACCAAGGAACAACTGCCGAAGATGTGGGGCGAGCTGGTCGAGGCGGGATTCGTCTCCGGCCATGCCTACGGCAAGGCGTTGCGCACCGTGAAGACCTGCGTCGGCTCGGAGTGGTGCCGCTTCGGCACGCAGGATTCCACCGGGCATGGGCATCAAGGTCGAGAAGATGACCTGGGGTTCGTGGACGCCGCACAAGTTCAAGATCGCGGTGTCCGGCTGCCCGCGCAATTGCGCCGAGGCGACGATCAAGGATTTCGGCGTGGTGTGCGTGGACTCGGGCTACGAGATCCACGTCGGCGGCAACGGCGGCATCAAGGTGCGCGTCACCGATTTCCTGTGCAAGGTCGCGACCGAGGAAGAGGTGCTGGAATACTGCGGCGCATTCATGCAGCTGTATCGCGAGGAGGCGCACTACATGGAACGCACCGCGCCGTGGATCGAGCGCGTCGGGCTGGCCTACGTGAAGCAGCATGTCGTCGAGAATGCGGCGGAACGCGCCGAGCTGTATGCACGCTTTCTGGAATCGCAACGTTATTCGCAGGATGATCCGTGGAAAGAACGCGCGGAAGGCAAGGATGCGCATGAGTATCAATCGCTGGCGACGGTTGCGTAGGGGCGTATGGCAATACGCCCTTTGTGAATGAGTTGCGTAGGGTGGGCACGTTGTTGTGCCCACGCGGTGAAATGTAAATTGGAATTTGTAGGAGCGGGCCATGCCCGCGAACAAAAAACAATCGCGGGCATGGCCCGCTCCTACAGGGTGTGTTGCTTTACGGCAATACTCGCATTAGCAAACGATAACGAGGTGGCAATAATGAACTGGCTACAAATCGGCAATCTGGAAGACATCCCGCGACAGGGTTCGCGGGTGGTGCAGACATCATCGGGCGAGATCGCGCTGTTCCGCAGCGTGGACGACAATGTGTTCGCGCTGAATAACAAGTGCCCGCACAAGGGCGGACCGTTGTCGCAGGGCATCGTGCACGGCAGGCGCGTCACCTGTCCGCTGCACAACTGGGTGATCGACCTGGAATCCGGCCATGCAGTCGCCCCCGATGTAGGCTGCGCACATCGCCACGAGGTGCGCGTTGCGCATGGCGTGGTGTTTCTCGAGGTGAAGGCCCCGGCAGTCAAAGCGGCATAGCCATGCAAGGCAGCATAGCCATGCCGGAAGCTAGTTCGCACTACCTGCCCGTATTGCGGAGTCGGCTGCGGCGTGGAGGTGAAGGTCGCGGACGGAGTCGTGACTGTGTCAGGCGATAGACAGCATCCGGCCAATTTCGGTCGGCTGTGTTCCAAGGGAACGGCGCTGGCCCAGACGCTGGATAACGAAGGCCGCTTGCTTTATCCCATCGTCGATGGCCAGCGCGCTATCATGGGATGAGGCGCTGGATCGTGTCGCCGAAGGTTTCAACAACATCATCGCACAGCACGGGCCGGATGCGGTGGCGTTCTATGTCTCGGGGCAACTGCTGACCGAGGATTATTACGTCGCCAACAAGCTGATGAAAGGTTTCATCGGCAGCGCGAACATCGATACCAATTCGCGGCTGTGCATGTCCTCGGCGGTGGCCGCGCACAAGCGCGCGTTCGGCGCGGATGCGGTGCCGGTCTGTTACGAGGATGTCGAGATGGCCGACCTCGTCGTGCTGGTCGGTTCCAACTATGCCTGGGCGCATCCGGTGTTGTACCAGCGCCTCGCGGCGGCGAAGAAGGCGCGCCCCGAGATGCAGGTGGTGGTGATCGACCCGCGGCGCACCGCGACTTGCGACATCGCCGATCTGCATCTGGCGATCGCGCCCGGAGCGGATGCATTTCTGTTCAACGGCCTGCTGCATCATCTGCGCCGCGAGGACGCGCTCGATCTCGCTTATGTCGAAGCGCATGTGGAAGGATTTGCCGGTGCCTTCGAGGCGGCGCGCGCGGTCAGTTCGATTCCCAAGGTGGCGCAGGTGTGCGGCGTGGCAGAATCAGATGTCAGCGAATTCTTCCGCCTGTTCGCCAAAACCGAGCGCACCGTGACGGTGTTCTCGCAGGGCATCAACCAGTCTTCCAGCGGCGTGGACAAGGGCAACGCGATCATCAACGTGCATCTGGCTACCGGCCGAATCGGCAGGCCGGGCATGGGGCCGTTCTCGGTGACCGGACAGCCGAACGCGATGGGCGGGCGCGAGGTCGGCGGGCTGGCCAACCAGCTGGCGGCGCACATGGATTTTTCCGATGCGGCGAGCATTGATCGGGTGAAGCGTTTCTGGAATGCACAAAACATCGCACAGAGCACCGGGACTGAAAGCCGTGGACATGTTCCAGGCCATCGCCGACGGGAAAGATCAAGGCCGTGTGGATCATGGGCACCAATCCGGTGGTGAGCATGCCGGATGCGGACAAGGTGCGCGACGCGTTGCTGGCTTGCGAACTGGTGGTGGTGTCCGACTGCGTGCAGCACACCGACACCACGGCCTGCGCCGACATCCTGTTGCCCGCTGCGGGCTGGGGCGAGAAGGACGGCACGGTGACCAATTCCGAGCGGCGCATCTCGCGGCAGCGCGCGTTCCTGCCGGCGGCGGGCGAGGCCAAACCGGACTGGTGGATCATCACGCAGGTGGCGCAGCGCATGGGTTTTGCCGAGGCGTTTCCCTACACGCAAGCCGCGCAGATATTTCGTGAACATGCGCGGCTGTCGGGATTTGAAAATGCCGATGCTGAAAATAATGTCAAACGCGCGTTCGACATCAGCGCATTGTCCGATATCGACGATGCGCAATACGACGCATTGCAACCGGTGCAATGGCCGGTCAACAACCAAACGCCGCAAGGCACGCAGCGTCTGTTCGCCGACGGAAAATTTTATACGCCCAGCGGCAAGGCGCGCATGATCGCCGTTACGGCGCAGCTGCCCGCCGTGGCAACGGATGTCGAATTTCCGCTGGTGCTGAACACCGGACGCATGCGCGACCAGTGGCACACGATGACGCGCACCGGCAAGGTGCCGCGCCTGAACGCGCATTCGTATGAGCCTTACGTGCAGATGCATGCGCGCGATGCGCAACGATTCCAGTTGCAGGACGGCGGACTGGCGCGCCTGAGCAGCCGCCACGGCAACATGCTGGCGCGCGTGCAGGTCAGCGACGAGCAGCGCATCGGTTCGGTGTTCGTGCCGATGCACTGGAACGATGCCTATGCAAGATCGGCCCGCGTGGATGCACTGGCCGCGGCTATCACCGACCCGATCTCGGGCCAGCCAGAATTCAAACATACACCGGTGCATGTGGAGCCCTATCGACCGGCTTGGCAGGGCTTTGTGCTGAGCCGCGACCGCCTTGCCTTGCCGGAAGCCAGCTATTGCGCCTGCGCGCTGGGCGCCGGATATTGGCGGCATGAGATCGCCGGTGATGTGGTGCCGGAGAATTGGCGGGACTGGCTGCAAGCAGCACTGAGATGTTCAGGCGATCTGATTGAATACCGCGATGCCGCGATGGGCCGTTATCGCGCTGCATGCATACAAGATGGCCGGCTTGAAGCGGTGTTCTTCATCGCGCCCGACCAGCGTTTGCCGGAACGTGAATGGCTCGCCAGCCTGTTTAACCAGGACGTGATCGATCCGGCCGACCTGGCCGGACTGCTGGCTGCGCGTCCGCCCAACGGCGCGGCGGCCAATACCGGACGTAACGTGTGCGCGTGTTTCAGCGTCGGCGAAAAAACCATCGCCAACGCAATTCGGGAGCAGGGACTGGATAGTGTGGAAGCAGTTGGAGTCTGCTTGAAAGCAGGCACGGGATGCGGTTCATGCGTGCCGGAGGTGCGTCGTTTGCTGGCGCATCATGTATCTGCTCCAACAAACCTGCCGACATGAATAGTGCAACTCCTATCTGAACACGATGGTCTTGCTGCCACACCCCAGCACGTAGTCTTCCGCGTGGTGGCGCAAGCCGCATGACAGGGTTTACAGCGCCATCCCCTGGTCACGCAGATACTCCTCATAAGTGCCATGGTAATCGGTGACGCCCTTGGATGAAATCTCGATGATGCGCGTCGCGAGCGAGGAGACGAACTCGCGGTCATGGCTGACGAACAGCAGCGTGCCCTTGTATTCAAGCAACGCGGTGTTGAGCGACTCGATGGATTCCATGTCCATGTGGTTGGTCGGCTCGTCCATCAGCAGCACGTTGTTCCTTTGCAGCATCAGCTTGCCGAACAGCATGCGCCCCTTTTCGCCGCCGGACAGCACCTTCACCCGTTTCTTGGCTTCGTCGCCGGAGAACAGCAAACGTCCCAGCGTGGCGCGCACGGTCTGATCGTCATCGTTCGGGCCGCGCCAATAAGTCATCCAGTCGGTCATGCTTTTGTCTTCGGCAAAGTCGGCGGTGTGGTCCTGCGCGTAGTAGCCGAGCTTGGCTTTGTCCGTCCACTTGATGGTGCCGGTGTCGGGTTGCAGGTCACCCGCCAGGCAGCGCAGCAGCGTGGTCTTGCCGATACCGTTAGGCCCGATGATCGCGACCTTCTCGCCTGCATCGATGCGGAAGTTCACGTTGGAGAACAGCACCTTGTCGAAACCCTTGGCCATCTTCTGCACTTCCACCGCGGTGCGGTGCAGTTTCTCGCGCTCGTCGTATTCGAAGCGGATGAACGGGTACTGGCGGCTGGACGGCTTGATGTCCTCGATCTTGATCTTGTCGATCTGGCGCGCGCGCGAAGTGGCCTGTTTGGCCTTGGATGCATTCGCCGAGAAGCGCGCCACGAAGGCCTTTAATTCGGCCACCTTTTCCTTGGCCTTGGCGTTGTCCGCTGACTGCTGTTCGCGCGCCTGCGTGGAAGCCAGCATGTATTCGTCATAATTGCCGGGATAGGTGGTGATCTTGCCGTAATCAAGGTCCGACATGTGAGTGCAAACGCTATTTAGAAAGTGACGATCATGTGAAATGATGACCATAGTGCAGTTGCGCGCATTGAGGATGCTTTCCAGCCAGCGTATTGTATTGATGTCGAGGTTGTTGGTAGGCTCGTCAAGCAGCAGGATGTCCGGGTTGGAGAACAACGCCTGCGCCAACAGCACGCGCAACTTGAAGCCGGGCGCTACCTCACTCATCGGACCCTGGTGCAACTCGATCGGGATGCCTACGCCGAGCAGCAATTCGCCGGCGCGAGGTTCGGCTGTATAGCCGTCGTATTCTGCAAACTGAGCTTCCAGGTCGGCGGCGCGCATGTAGTCTTCTTCGCTGGCATCGGGATTGGCGTAGATCGCGTCGCGCTCCGTCATTGCAGCCCACATCTCGGTATGTCCCATCATCACGACATTCAGCACGCGCATCTCTTCAAAGGCGAATTGATCCTGGCGCAATTTGCCTAGACGTTCGTTCTTGTCCAACGCCACGCTGCCAGAGCTGGGTTCCAGGTCGCCGCCGAGGATTTTCATAAAGGTGGATTTGCCGCATCCGTTAGCACCGATCAGCCCGTAGCGATTGCCGTCGCCGAATTTGACGGAAACGTTTTCAAACAAGGGCTTGGCCCCGAACTGCATGGTGATATTTGCGGTGGAAAGCATGAAAATACTGGCCCTGAAAATTTTGGAGCGCGATTTTAACACCGAGTAGCATCATTGCCTTTGCTATCTGCTGGACATGCAGGCCATAAAGTAAATTGACACACACAGCAAGAGAACGGAAACTGCGGTACGAATCGGGGATGCGCAGGTCGGGAAGGAATATTTAGCTGAAGTTAAGCCTGATCTGCGCATGGGGTTTTGCGGAAAACTGCACATTGCACCAAAGGAAGCCAATACGTGACAACGCAAATAAGTGATTTTGTCGCAAGGCAAAAAGATATGGACATGAGAACCGGGAATGATCGCCGCAAAACAAATCCGTTCGGAACGGATCGGCCATGGCTGACAACGGGCAAAATGGGCGGGCTCATTCTTACCGATCGCAGAAAAGCTATGGGTAGGCGCTCAACGGACAAACAACTTGCTTGAGTACTAATTAATCTCGGATAGGCTGGCGGCGGGCATTTTCCATAAGTTGTAACCGGGGGCGCCTTGAATCTGAAACAGAAAATTGCATTGAGTCTGGGAGCAGCCAATCTCGCTCTATTATGGCTGTTTCCGCCATATGATTCCTTTTCGTTCACCGATACCAGGACGCTCATTTTTGCAGGGTTTCATTTCAGGTTTGCGCGCGCAGTCAATGAAGTGGTTAACGGGGATGTGTTGTTTCTCGAATTCGTCGTATTGCTGGTGAATGTCGGGATTGCCTGGCTGTTGTTGCGCGATGATAAAAATTCCACCGGGATCAAGGAGCGATTCAATTACCAGAACGCCATATTATTGGTGATGGCGGCCAACCTGACAGTAATCATACTGTTTCCGCCATTCCAGCTTTCCTATGCTGTCACCAGCGCGTTGTTGCCCAATTTCGAGGGATTCTATTTCATTTTCCTGGCGGGACCCATGCTCACCATTGTTACGCCGATACTCTATCTGGAGGTGATTTTCGTGTTGTTCAACGGCTCGATACTGTGGCTGTTGTTTAACCGGGTCAAGGAACGCGAACTTTCTCCGCAAGAAGCCAAGGATTTCATGCGCAAATTCAGCGGCAAGCGGCCTGAATAAAATCAGGGTTATTCAACAGACACGAACCTGGTCGAATGCATCAATGTCGCATCAACCACAATTGCCGATGACAGGTTGCCTTGCAATAGGCCGCTTTGCGTTCAACTTCCGGCTACACACTTTCGGGTCATTGTTATCACAATATTAGGGGTATAGAATCCCAAGCGGCGGGGTAAGTCGACCTTGAGTTTATCCTTAACATTGGCTGGTTTTGTAATTCGTAACATAGGGAGAAATCATGAAATCTATTATATTAAGCATGGCAGCGGCAGGATTGATGATCGCAGGCAGTGCAATGGCAACTGACATGCCGGCACTGGCCAAAAAGAACGGCTGCGTCGCTTGTCATTCGATTGACAAGAAGATCATGGGCCCGGCGTGGATGGACGTTGCCAAAAAATACAAGGGCGATGCCGGAGCCGAAGCAAAGCTGATCGCTAAAGTATCCAAGGGAGGCAGCGGCGTGTGGGGCAAAATGGCCATGCCGGCTCTCGATCCGTCCGGGAAGAAGCAGGATGACATAAAGCAATTGGTTCAATTTATACTGGCCCTGGACAAGTAGGCGGTAAGCGGTCCACGCGAAGGCCGGCGCGAGCCGGCTTTTTTTCGTCCTGAATTTTCCATCACGGGATTCGAAGCCACCATCTATTCCCCGAGTGGAATGGAAGGAAGGGACGTAGTGAATTTCATGCAATAACCGGGCGTTGTTCAATTCCGCACGTTCCGATGATAATCTTCACGCAGCCTGGATCCGCTGCATGGAAAATGAGTCGCGGATTTGTCCGGAGTCAGCGGCTATCGGCTAGAATGTGCCGAGTCAATTATACGCAGGGCATTATGGTTCCCCATCTCACCACCGCAATGACCGGTCCGCTGCATGAATTGGAGCGGCGTTTTCTGACGGCCATGCCGACCATCGAGCATTGGCTGCGCTCAAAGTGGCTGGAACATGCCGTGCCGTTTTATGCTTCGGTGGATTTGCGCAACAGCGGTTTCAAGCTGGCTCCGGTGGACACCAATCTGTTTCCCGGCGGCTTCAACAATCTCAACCCGGATTTTCTGCCGCTGTGTGTGCTGGCCATGCAGAGCGCGGTGGAGAAAATCTGCCGGAAGCGCGCGGTGTCCTGTTGATACCGGAGAACCACACACGCAATATATTTTATCTGCAGAACGTGGCGCAGATCGTGCTGATCCTCAAACAGGCAGGTATGCGCGTGCGCATCGGCAGTCTGCTGCCGGAGATCACCGCAGCCACGGAGATACATTTGCCCGATGGCGGTTCTTTGACGCTGGAACCTTTGGTGCGGACTGGCAACCGGCTGGGCCTGGCGGATTTCGATCCATGCGTGGTGTTGCTCAACAATGATTTATCAGCAGGTGCGCCCGATATACTGAAAAATCTTGAGCAGTCGGTTTTCCCGCCGCTTTCGGTAGGCTGGTACATGCGGCGCAAGTCGCAGCATTTCGCCGCGTATGACGGCGTGGCAAACGAGTTTTCCGGGTTGATCGGCATCGATCCGTGGCTGATCAATCCGTATTTTGCCACTTGCGATCAGGTCAATTTTCAGGAACGGGTCGGGGAAGAATGTCTTGCCGCGCAGGTGGACGTAGTGTTGCAAAGGATGCGAGCCAAATATGCAGAGTATGGCGTGAAAAATGATCCTTTCGTCATCGTCAAAGCCGATGCCGGAACTTACGGCATGGGTATCATGACAGTGAAGGATGCCAGCGAAATCGTCGGCCTGAACCGCAAGCAGCGCAACAAGATGGCGGTGGTGAAGGGAGGTGTGCCAGTCTCGGATGTGCTGATACAGGAAGGGGTTTATACATTTGAGCAAATCAACGAGGCAGTAGCCGAGCCCGTGGTGTACATGATCGATCACTACGTGGTCGGCGGATTTTGCCGCGGTACCGTCATCAGGGGTGTGGACGAACACCTTCAATGCTCCGGGAATGCATTTTATGCCGCTGGCATTCGAAGCCCACTGCACTTTGCCCAATCCGGATCGTGCGCCGGACGATACCTACACAACATTTTTCTATGCCTACGGTGTGGTGGCGCGTTTGGCATTGCTGGCCGCTGCGCTGGAAATCGAGGCTGCTGAAAATCCATAACAGGTTATGGTGATCCGTCTCTGTGCGATCATTGCGATTCTTCTGCTGTCCTCATGTGAAGGCAAGGAACCGCTGTATCAGGAACAGGGCTACGTGTTTGGCACGCTGGTGGAAGTGAGTGTATATGGCGAACCCGAGGCGCGCGCCAAGCAGGCGGTGAGTGAAGTGATGCAGGAATTTCAGCGCTTGCGGACAGTCTGCATGCGTGGCAGCCAAGCGAGCTCAGCGATATGAACAAGGCATTCGCAAAAGGGGAAAGCCATGCCATTACTGCAGAGCTTGCCGCCATCCTGCTAGATGCCACGCAGATTTCACGGCAGTCTCAAGGCCTGTTCAATCCGGCTATCGGTGGTTTGGTGCGGTTGTGGGGATTCCACGCAGATGAATTCAAACCCGTTAAACCAGATGAAAAGCTGATCGCACATTGGGTTGCGGCCAATCCGCAAATGAGCGACATATCGATAGTGCGCAGCAGGGTAGAGAGCAAAACAGATTCGTTCAGGTGGATTTGGGCGGTTATGCCAAAGGCTATGCACTGGATCGCGCCGCAGAACTGCTGCGCCATCAGGGCATCCACAACGCACTGATCAATATCGGAGGCAATGTCCTTGCCATGGGTCGGCACGGCGGTCGCCCGTGGCGCGTCGGCATCCAGCATCCGCGCAAGCCCGGCGCATTGGCGACGTTGGACCTGAATGACGGCGAGGCCATCGGGACTTCCGGAGATTATCAGCGCTATTTCATGATTGGTAACGAGCGCTACTGTCACCTGATCGACCCGCGCAGCGGATATCCAATGCAGGGTGTGCAAGCAGTTACCGTTCTGACCCGTGGCGCGCGCGCCGGAGTGTTGTCTGATGCGGATTCCAAACCATTGTTCATCTCCGGGGCAGGAGGCTGGCGTGCTGCGGCCTCGCAGATGGGTGTATCCGAAGCGATGCTGGTGGATGGGCGGGGCAAAATCCATATCACAGCCGAGATGCAGAAGCGGATAGAATTCACCGACAAGAGCATGCGCGCAGAGAGGCCGAACCATGAATGACTCTGAGCAGGAAATAGTGAAACAAAAGGTTCGCCGTGGGTATCAATGCGTTGCGCAAGATTGGCTTGATCTTCGCTATGGATCAGCAAACAGATAACGAAAAAGCCAAAATGTTGCGCTGGTTTGCCCGATATGGATGGATTGTTCTGCCGGGCGTCGCATTACTGGTGGCATATGCCATGGGCTTGATATAAAAGAGGTGATTTGTGGCCGGAATATTATTGGTGACGCACAACGGATTGGGCGACAGCTTTGTTGATTGCGTCAAACACGTGCTGGGTGAAGTACCCACCCGATCTTAAAGTGTTATCGGTGTTTGCAGGTGACGATCTGCGACTGAAATTGGCCGAAGGACAGTCGATCATCAAACAACTCGACACAGGCGGTGGGGTATTGATTCTGGCAGATGTGTTTGGTGCAACGCCCAGTAACATCGGACGGCAACTTTGCCATGCCGAGCACGTGATAGGTGTGGCGGGCTTGAATCTGCCGATGCTGTTGCGCGTGATGTGCAGTCCCGACAAGACTTTGCCGGAATTGGCGAAGATCGCCATCGAGGGCGGGCGTGAATGTATCGTTGCAGATGGCGGGCTAAGTGTTACAACAAGACGTGATTATCATCAATAAACTCGGCCTGCATGCGCGCGCCTCGGCCAAACTCACGCAGCTCGCTACAAGCTTCAAATGCGAAGTGACGATGTCGCGCAATAACCGCCGGGTGAACGCAAAAAGTATCATGGATGATGATGAGTTGCTGCTGCAAAAGGCATGACGATAAACATCGAGACAAACGGCATTGATGAGAAAGAAGCGATGCAGGCGTTGTTGAAACTGATAAATGATTACTTCGGAGAAGGTGAATAGTCGATGAGTTTTACGCTGCACGGCATAGCGGTCTCCAGCGGCATCGCCATCGGTCATGCGCACTTGATTTCGCACACCTCGTTTGAAGTGGCGCATTATTTGCTGCCAAAGAAATTTCTTGACGAGGAGATCGCTCGCTTCGATGCTGCATTGCTGGCAACTCGCAATGAATTCGCCAGCCTGCGCAGTAATCCACCCACCCATGCCGCTGCCGAATTCGATGCGTTCATCGAGTTGCACCAGATGATACTGGATGATCCCCTGCTGAGTATCGCGCCGCGCGAGATGATTGCCAATGAATATTGCAATGCCGAGTGGGCGCTTAAAACGCAGACTGAAACCTTGGTTGCGCAATTCGACGAATTCGAAGATAGCTATTTGCGCGAGCGGCAGACCGATGTGACCCAGGTCGCAGAACGCCTGCTCAAGCAAATGCTTCGGACAGCCCGGACACCAGCTATCTCCGGCGCGCAAGGATGTGGAGACGATACTGGTTGCCCATGATTTGAGCCCTGCAGAACCTGATCCAGTTCAAACCCCATCAATATGCGGCGTTCATTACCGATGTGGGCGGCGCGACTTCTCACACCGCGATCGTGGCGCGCGGGTTGAACACGCCGTGCGTGGCGGGCCTGCATTACCGCGCCAATTGATCCGTGAGGACGATTTGCTGATTCTGGACGGCGAGCAGGGCGTGCTTATAGTCAATCCCGACAAGCTCATACTGGCCGAATACAAGCTGCGCCAAAATGCATGGGAACTGGAGCGCAAAAAACTCAAGCGTCTGCGTACCGCACGCGCCAACACCCTGGATGGCACGCTCATCGAGCTGTATGCCAACATCGAAAAGCCGGAAGATATCGCCGAGGTCAAGGAAAATGGTGCGACCGGAATTGGTCTGTTTCGCAGCGAATTCCTGTTTCTGAACCGCGAAAACCTTCCG
>CAVSAB010000004.1:0-135549 GCA_963725835.1 uncultured beta proteobacterium
ATGCTAAGTATGTAGAACTGCCTGTAGAGGACTTTGCGGACGCGGGTTCAATTCCCGCCGTCCCACCAACAAATGAAAATGGTCACCCGTGCGGTGGCCATTTTCATTTGTCGGTAGAGATTGTGCGGGAATTGAATCCGCGTCCGGTACGGACGCGGGGTGGAGGGCGTTAAACAAACAGCACCTGCGTGCTGTTTGTAGCCCGGAACGGCATTCGCATGCAGGCGAATGTGCGGCCTGCAAGGCCTATTCCCGCCACTTCGACATCCTCGTGGCGTCGTTGGAATTCAATCCGCGGCCGGTACGGGCGCGGGGTGAGCAGGGAATTCGAACAGCACTGCTGCGAGCCTGCGAACGACAACGCGCATGCAGGCGCGTTGGCTGGCCAGGATGGCCAATTCCCACCTCCTTAAAGCCCACCCTTGCGGGTGGGCTTTTGTTTTGGTTGCGACGCTTCTGGAATTGAATCCGCGTCCGGTACGGACGCGGGGCGGAGGGCGTTAAACAAACAGCACCTGCGTGCTGTTTGTAGCCCGGAACGGCATTCGCATGCAGGCGAATGCGCGGCCTGCAAGGCCAATTCCCACTTTGACGCGAGCGCAGCTCGCCAAAACAATTAGGTTTCATTACAATTGGTTAACTGCAAAAAGAAATACGAAGCTGACCCACTTCTTTGACCCCCCTTCTTTAGGATGGATGCGGGAATTAAGGCGAACTTAACGAGGAATCTAGCAATGCACAGAATCTTCCCAATGCGGGAATAACATGTGACTTTTCTAAAAATAGAGCTTGATAATCTAGATTGTGAGTAATTTTGTGAACATCTCTTTCTTTCTTTTTGTATTTCTTTCCAACAGTATTTAATACTCTGTTTATCTCTTGCGCGGGATGATCGATCATCTCTATTTGTATGGTAGAAATGTCATATCCAAGAATGGCGTTTATCTTCTCAACTAACAGGCTGTTGTCATAAGCCGCAAAGAATTCTGGCACCGACAAAAACCATGCTTCAACCTCTTGTACAGCTACAACTACCTCAACATTCAGACCCCACTTATCCCTCAATTCATTGTCTTTTTTACTGTTGTAACTAAGATTAACTTGGCTATTATTTCCCGTGTAGTAATCCCTTAATCCATATACACCTTGAAAACCTTTATTGATGAATACTTCTATGTTTTCATCATCAACGTAAGACCGAACTCTTTCGTCGTTACCAACATCGATAATATTAATCACATAATCCGCCCGACCTACAGGAGCATTACTACGACTAAAAACTTGGACGAGAGAGTCACCATGATGCTCATTTGATGTGACGCTGTAAGCCAACGTTCCCGCGACAACTTCAATAAACTTCTCAACAAATATTCTTTCTGTCTGGCCTTCAACAACAAATACCGATTTTTTCATTATTTATTTTTTGAGGCTTTCTTTAAGAAATATTTTTTTGTGAAGAAGTCAAAATTATTCGAACCGTACTCTTCGAACTCCGCAAATGCTTCAGGTGAATTTTGCCAATTATATGTGGTAATTATGCCGCGCTCTCTTTGAATCACGCACCAGTACTTCAGAGGAACCTTGTTCATGACAAATCGGTCATTGGTAGTCATTACAAGCTGGAAAGACCCCTCTTCTGCAATTTGAATTAGAATCGAAATTAATTTTGTAGATCTGTCGTAATCCAACCCTTCACCTACATCATCCACCAAAATGCATGGCATTTTTTTTGTTAGCAGATTAAACCGAAATTGAGAAATAATTACAAACGCGCATAGCATCCCATGAGAAATATCATTTTGATTAATCGGTTTAGCAACCCCCTTTTCTTTTATATAAATAATTTCCGGAAGCTTAGGGATCGCCAAATTTACTGATAAGTTTGCCGGAACCAAGGTGACACCGAAGTCAGAAATGTCGTAGCCTATTGCTTTCATATCTTCAATGACTGCTTTTTTATAAGGCATACTAATGTGCCTTAGAGCATATTTCACGAGTAGAACAAAATCACTAGGCAACAGCAATGGGTCTACATTTCCCATGGATTCATCAGAACCAGCACTAAGCTGTCCTCCGTTATATTCAGCAAATGTATAGTGTTGAACTGACTGAGCCCATTTATGTAATGGTTCAATGTACCCATGTTGAATACTGTCACGCCTGACCGTGACCGCAAGGGTGGTTTCGGGGATTTGAACTTCTACTGGCCTATCTTCTTTTTCAAAAAACATACTTGCAGAGCTTTGCTTAGCCGAACCACTTGTGATATTGATTTTTACATCATCGTTAATTATCAAGCGTTCTTTTGTTACCTTTCTATTTTCAACCGAAAGCTCATAAACTAATTTCGATTTATTCGATTCATCCACGAACTCGGCAAGGTAGTATGAAGACAATAAAGTTGGCTGCAATTTTCCTGCAATAAGTGCCGCCAGCCCATTTATCACCCTCAAAGTACGTGTTTTTCCTGCCGCGTTCATCCCAACTAATAGGTTAATATTTGTAAGAGAAAAATCTGTGATTGACCACTCTGATGGAGTGCCGGGGTATTCCGAATATTTGATTGATACTAGCCTCATGACTTTAGTCCTTAAGCATTGAAGATTTGAGGGATATACTAACAGATTGGAATTACCGCATAGAACGTGATACCGCACTTTTGTCTCTCGCTATGATCTCCATACCAATACAACCTTAGCGCATCACGATCCTCTTCGCTTATATACTCGGATATGCTTATATACCACTACATTTTGCGGCATCAAAGCAAAATGCGGCGACACTCTACAGCGTCATTTATCGCTTCAAGTATTATCTTTAGGAGGCAACTATCATGTCCCTAAATTCAGGAAACAAACTCCATCACGATGAAATATTGTTCTCCAACGAACTGGGCTGGTTTGCTACATTGTCCGTTTTGGTAGCATCCCTCTCTCCATATATCGTAGATATATTTGGTTGAATCAATATTAAACGCGTAGCGTTCAATTATTGCAGCGTTCGATAAGCTGATCGGCAAATCGCAATTAAATCGGCCTTACTCCACGCAGTGCAGCGACATTGCGCTGTCCGGGTGCTGAACATTGACTCGAGAAGCAATATCCATTCATGGATATCATCCCCTCTACTTCGACAGCACCATCACCCCCGCCTGCTGATTCACCTTGAACCCCGACAACAGATCATTGCCAAGCAATGCAACGCCCTGCATGGTGGGATTCAGACTGATACTGATGTCCGAATAATTGAATCCGCCGAACGACAAAGAAGTGACTTTCACGCGGCACATGGGCGCGTCTCCGTTTGCCGTATGAGTCACACCGACCTGGACGCAATTGTTGATCCCCAATGTCCTGGCGAAGTCGCCTGATATGGTCGTAAATGATGCGCCGGTATCGACGATGAAATTTACGCTTCTTCCATTGATCGAGCCGGGCAAAGAATATATCCCATGTGCATCGCGGACCACCGTAACGGAATCGGCCGATTGGTCATTGACCGTTGCACGCCTGGCATCGTATGGAACAGCGCCGGATTTGCATGGCTCGGATGAATAACTTACCTTTCCGTCATTGACACACTTGAAAACCTCGCCGGCAGCAAAAGAAGGCAGAAGGGCCAGAATCAGGATCCGCATCGCATCAATGAATGGCCGGTTTATATTTTCCATTTTTCTCCCAATCTTCAGCCGGATCAGTATCTTCCTGTACGGGCTGCAAATGCATGGCCAACGATCCAACGGCAAAACCTCTGCATGGATATATGCCGTGATCCGCCTGCCGCCATCGTAAATTACTTTAGCGATCTGGCCACGCGAAACCCGAAGCTGCTGAACCGGATATCCGGCTTGTTTCCGTAACGTACTGCAGCGCGTATATCCATTGGATGATTGTTCCACGACCCACCGCGCAGCACGCGTTTCGTGCTTCCTCCAAGCCAGGCACTGCTTTCAGCCGGGGCGCCGCTATAACTATCGTGATAATAATCCTCGGTCCATTCCCACACGTTCCCCAGCATGTCATAAAGTCCGAATGCATTGGGCTTGAATCTGCCTGCCGGAGCGGTATAGGCATAACCATCCGTGCAATGTTGTATCGACCAGGATGCTGCGCCTTCTATCTTTTTCTGCGCGGTCTTGTCTGCCCCGTTCGCATACCGGCAGGCTTTATCAGGCTTGTCGCCCCAGTAACGCGAAGTTTTGGTGTTGCCGCGGGCGGCATATTCCCATTCGGCCTCTGTCGGCAGACGATATATCTTCCCCGTCTTGTTCGACAGCCACTTTGCATACGCATCGGCATCATTCCAGTTGATGCAGGTGACAGGATGCCTGTCGTTTTGCGGAAAGCCTGGTTCGCGCCAGTTGCCCTTGCGCTCATCATATTTTCCATCTTCAAGTGTCCAGCATTTGTCTCCGGTGATATAGCCGGATAGTTTCACGAATTCAGCAAACTGGCCCCGCGTGATCTCGGTCTTTCCCAGCGCAAAGGCAGCGACTTTGACGCCATGCACAGGTCCTTCGTCGTCACCCCGCCCTTCCTCGGTATCGGGCGAGCCCATGTCGAATCTCCCGGAATCGATGACCGCCATCTCCGGACAACTTTTACAGTCACGGAAGATTTTTCCTGGCTTGGTTGCCGGTGCGGCTTTGGATGCCTTGTGCTTCACCGCTGCATGGGATGGGGCTGGCGCCCCCGTCAGACAAAGGATGGCGATGATGAGGCCAATCAGGTTGCGCAGCGTGGTTTGATTCATTCTTATCGGGCTGGTGTCGATCCCAGTCTATCAAACGAGGATCATTAATTCACGTTTGGCAATCTGGCTGCATTTTGCCGGCACGAAACATCACGAGAGCACCGCCTTCACTTCCTCCCATGCATCCAGCAAGGCCTCAAAATCTTTCACCGGTACCGCTGCGCCGAACAAGTGGCCCTGAAATGCAGGACAGCCGCGCATCTCAAGGAATTCCCGCTGTGCTTCGGTTTCAACGCCTTCGGCGATCACCATCAGTCCCAGGGTTCCGGCCATCGCAATGATGGTCTGCACGATGGCCGCATCGCTGGAGTCGGTATTGATGTCGCGCACGAAGGACTGGTCGATCTTGATCTGATCCAGCGGCAACCGTTTCAGGTAAGAGAGCGAGGAGTAGCCGGTGCCGAAATCGTCCATTGAAAATTCCACACCGATAGACTTCAACTGATCCATTTTGCTGATACTGTTTTCGACATTGTTCAGGATCAGGCTCTCGGTCAGTTCCAGTTTCAGCCGGTTCGGGTTGATGCCGCTGTTACCCAGCGCGGTTTCAACCTGCGTGACAAAGTCCTCATGGAGGAACTGGCGTGCACTGACATTCACGGAAATATTCAGTTCGCTGAACAGCGGGTTGTCTTGCCATAGCCTGATCTGTGCGCAGGCGGTTTCCAGCACCCACTTACCGATCGGCAGGATCAGGCCGGTATCCTCGGCCAGTTCGATGAATTGCATGGGCGCGATCATGCCCAGTTCCGGATGTTCCCAGCGCAACAGGGCTTCTGCGCCGATCGGCTGCAAAGCCGCATCGACCTGTATCTGGTAATGCAGGCGGAACTGCTGTTTGGATAATGCCACGCGCAGCGCCTCTTCCATCTTGCCGCGCGCTTCGAGCGCGGCCTGCATGGCCGGATCGAAGAATCGTATCGCGTTGCGGCCGGCCTGCTTGGCCTGATACATGGCCATATCGGCCTGTTTGAACAATTCGTCTACCCTGCCGACATGGTCGAAGAACAGGTTGATGCCGATGCTGGTCGAACTGTGATGCTCCAACCCGTTGAGCTTGTAGGATTGGTTAAGCAGGTCGCGGACCTTTTCCGCGACCGCTTCGGCGTGTGCGGCGGCCTCATCCTGTTTTGCGCTCAGCCCTTCGAGGACCAGCACGAACTCGTCACCGCCGAACCGGGCAACCGTATCGCCCTCGCGCACGCAATCCTGCAGGCGCCGCGCAACCTCGACCAGCAACATGTCGCCGATGTCATGCCCCCGCGTATCGTTGAGTGTCTTGAAATTATCGAGATCAAGGAACAGGATGGCGCCGTGCTGACCGTTGCGGGCGCTCGATGCCATGGCCTGATGCAGGCGATCCATCAGCAGGCGGCGGTTGGGCAAGCGGGTCAGCGCGTCATAGAAAGCCAGCGAGTGGATCTCCGACTCTGCCTGTTTGCGTTTGGTGATGTCACGGCTTAGAGCGAGCAAATAATGTTTTCCGTCCGCCTCCATGGCGCTGCAGCTGACTTCGATATTGATCAGCGAGCCGTCCTTGCGCCGGTGTATGGTTTCGAACGTGTCGCTTCTGTTATGGGTAATAAAATCCGTGAGGCGATTGTGCAGCTCCTCGGCTGAATAATACGCATCCCAATCGGCAAGGTTCAGATTGGCCGCTTCTTCCGGCGTGTAACCCAGCATTTGGCAGAAGGCGTCATTGAACTCCACCAGATTGCCCTTGCATATCCAATATGTGGATCCCGTCGATCGCAGTTTTCATCAAACCCTGATTGCGCCGCAACAGGGCTTCTGTTTCGCGCTGCAGCCGCTGATATTCGACGATGTCCACGCCCAGACCCGACAGTATCCGTTTGCCGTCAGCATCCACGTTCTGCCCGGTAAAGTAGTGCACCACGGTATTCTTCAAGGTGTCGCGTTCCAGCTTCATGATCGACAGTTCACGCTCCAGCTGGCGGATGCGCTGCAGTTCGGGGCTAAGCTCGACGCTGCCCGGGTCTCCTCTGAGTGTGCCGGCTAGGAACTGTTGGTGCCAAAGCATGATGGAATCCGGTGAAATATCGAGACGATAACCCGCCTCGGTATAAGTCAGGCGCAGTGCGGTGATCAGCTTCACGGCTTCGATCTTGAAGTCCATCGTGAATAGCCTTGTCGGGACGCGCTCCATTCCATCTCCTTAAATCGCCAAGCTATCCGCGACTTAATGCCATTGAACAAATCCTGCTTCACGTCCCGTGCATAGAACCGGGACAGTGAATCATAACCCGAAGTATATGCTCAAGCCCCCTATCGACAAAACTAAATAATCGATGTATGCAAAAGCCGCAAACAAAAAGGCCAGCCTAGCGGCTGGCCCATGTTTGGAGCGGTATTTTGCGGTATTAAGCGCGCTTCCTGAACTCGTTGGTACGGGTATCGATCTCGATCTTGTCGCCGATCTCGATGAAGGCCGCGACGGGCAATTCAAATCCGGTGTTGATCTTGGCGGGTTTCATCACCTTGCCGGAGGTATCGCCGCGCACTGCGGGTTCGGTATAGACGACTTCGCGCACGATGGTGTTGGGCAGCTCGACCGAGATGGCCTTGTCGTTGTAGAACACCACTTCGCATGGCATGCCGTCCTCGATGTAGTTGATCGCATCGCCCATGCTTTCGGCCTCGATCTCGTACTGGTTGTATTCGCCGTCCATGAACACATACATCGGGTCGGAGAAATAGGAATAGGTTACTTCCTTGCGATCCAGGATGATCTGGTCGAATTTGTCGTCGGCGCTGTACACGGTCTCCTTGGCGGATTCGGTGAGCAGATTCTTCATCTTCATCTTGACCACCGAGCCGTTACGGCCGGAGCGGCTGTATTCCGCCTTGAGTATCACCATCGGATCGCTGCCGACCATGATGACGTTACCGGAGCGAAGTTCTTGTGCTGTTTTCATGATTACTGCCCTTCAATTTTGAAGGCGCGCATTCTACCGATTTTTTGATAAAAATCCAGTAGATTCAACGCCAGATTATTTTCGGCCAAATGCCGCGCCCAATGTTGCGTATGGCGTTCAAGCTCGCCACGCGCAGTTATAAATGCAGGCCACGCTTGGCCTGCCCCGCTTTCCATGTTCCAAGCCTGCCAAAGCCCCTGCATTGCCAGGCTTGCAGGCCGGCTGAGTTGACTGCCGTACAAGATGAGGAAGGCTTGCAGCTTTTTCAAGTGCACTGCGTCATGCTGCGGGTAGATATGCCAGATGAATGGCTTGCCCGCCCACTGCGCCCGCACAAAGGAATCCTCGCCGCGGACAAAATTGACATCGCATGCCCATAGAAGTTCATCGTAACGTTCCTGTTCGACGAACGGCAGCACGCGCACCTGCAGATTGCCGCGCGCATAATCCTTGCCCGCACATGGCGAGGCATCGCCGAAGTATTGCCCGACCTGCGGCAGGATGCGTCCTTCCGGCACCAGACACAGTATGGGCTGCAAACCGGCCGCCCACGTATCGAACAAACCGGGCAGCGCTGCATTTTCATATCCGAACAGCGATATCTTCTGCGTCTCAGCTGACGGCATATCCAGACCGATGGACTGCCAGAAAGCACGCTGTCGGGCTGCATCACTCTGGAATGCATCGCGCCGCGCCAACAGATCGCTCTCCAGCAGCAAACCGCCGGTCTGGCTGGTGAAACCGGGGAAGAAGAAATACTTGGTCAGCGGCAAAGTCGGATGCGGCGAAGGCAGCTTGTGATGACTCTCGACCCAGCTTTCGGCAGACAGATACTCCAGATTCAACCACACAGGCTTTATTATTTGCGCCGCCATCGTTGCGATGTAGCTTTGCGGCAACTTGCACGCAAATGCCTCGATCACCAGTTCGGCAGGCTGCACGTCAGGAAATTCTTTGCGCCACAGACACACTTCCACGCCGCGACACTTTTGCAATTCCGATGCGGCATCCGCTTCCGGGCACAGCTTCGCAAAGCTGTTCAAGTCATCCACCCACAATCTCACCGCAATGCCATGTTCGTTCGCCAGTTGCCGCGCCAGCCGCCAGCACACGCCGATGTCGCCGAAGTTGTCGATGACATTGCAGAAGATGTCGCAACGGGTTGGCATAGCGATGGTCATCAATTCAGGCCTACTCGGCATGCAGCGCTTCCACCGGGTCCAGCCGCGCCGCGCGCATCGCCGGAGTGACGCCGGCCACCAGGCCGATGCTGACCGCTGTCAGTTCCGCGACGATGGCGAACAGCCAAGGTGTGTGGACCGGCAGCGCCGGAAAGATCAGGTGCAAACCCTGCGCGATGCCGACGCCTATCGCCAGTCCGGCCAGGCCGCCCAGCGCGGACAGCAGCATCGCCTCGCCCAGGAACAAGGTCAGCACCTGCCGTTCCTGCGCCCCCAGGGCGCGCAGCAGGCCGATCTCGGCGGTGCGCTCGGTCACCGCCATGGTCATGATGGTGAGGATGCCGACCGCGCCGACCAGCAGCGAGATGCCGCCCAGCGCACCGACCGCAAAGGTGAGCACATCCAGCACCGAGCTCAGCACCTCGAGCGACTGCTCCTGCGAGATGATGGTGAAATCCTCGCGCCCGTGCCGTTCTGTCAGGCGCTCCCTGATGGAGCGTATCACCGTATCCACATCGGCGCTGGCGCGATAGCTCACCTGGATTTCCATCAGCCCGGGACGGTTGAGCAGTTCCATCGCGCGCGCCGCCGGGATGAACACGGTGTCGTCCAGGTCGAGTCCCAGCACCTGCCCTTTCGGTTCCATCACGCCGATCACGCGATAGCGCTGCCCGCCGACGCGCAGATAGCTGCCGAGCGGGTTCTGCCCCGCATACAGTTCCTTGCTCACCTTCTCGCCGAGCACGACCAGCGCGCGCGCCTGCTCGTTGTCCTCGTCGGGCCAGAAAGTGCCGCTCTGCACCTTCATCGTGAACGCCTTGGCAAAATCGCGCCCTTCGCCGAATACCGTGATGCGCCGCGTCTTGCCGTTGGCGCGCACTTCGGCATTGCCCATCACGCTCGGGTTGACGTTCTCGACATAGGGCAGGTGGCGCAACGCATCCGCATCGTCCAGCGAAAGCTGCCTGACCGAGCCGAGCACGCCGACATTGCCGCCATGGGTCTGGGTCTTGCCCGGCTGGACGGTGATGATGTTGGTGCCGAACTGCGAGAACTCCGCGAGCACGAACTGATGCAAGCCTTCGCCGATGGAGGTCAGCAGGATCACCGCCATGATGCCGATGGCGATGCCCAGCCCGGTCAGGAAGCTGCGCATCCGGTAGGTGAGGAAGCTGGAGGTGGTGAGTTTGATGAGGTCAGGAAGAAGCATGATTACTATTCTGAAAACCTGAATTTATCCACGAAAAGCACGAAAAATGGGAGCCAGTTCGTTTCGTGTCTTTCGTGTTTTTCGTGGACGAATTGTTTTTCCATATCACCTTCCCGCCAGCGCAGCGACCGGATCGAGCCGCGCCGCGCGCCGCGCGGGCCACACGCTGAACAGGATGCCGGTGCCCAGCGCGGTGGCAGTAGGCCGCGAGCACCGCCCACCACGGCGGCGACACCGGCAGGCTGGGATAGACCTGCCCGATGATGATGCTGCCCGCATAGCCCAGCACCAGCCCCGCCACACTGCCGATACCGGACAGCAATGCCGCTTCGGCAAAGAACAGCGCGCGTATCTGCCGGCCCGGTGCGCCCAGCGCCTTGAGCAGGCCGATCTCCTTGACGCGCTGCGCCACGGCGATCAGCATCACGTTCATGATCAGCACGCCGGCCACGGCCAGGCTGATCGCGGCGATGCCGCCGACGGCCATCGTCAGCGCGGTGAGTATGCGGTCGAAGGTGGCGAGCACCGCATCCTGCGTGATCACCGTCACGTCTTTCTCGCCGCTGTGGCGCTGGAACATGATCTGCTCGGCATCGTGCTTGACCTGTTCGATGACATCGCGGTTCTTCGCCTCGATCAGCACGCGGAACAATCCGGAGGTGTTGAACAACTGATGCGCGGAAGCGACCGGGATGATGACCAGTTCGTCGGTGCGCATCCCCATCGATTCCCCTTGTGGCGCCAGCACGCCGATGACGCGGAAACGCCGGTCGCCGAGCCGCACCCACTGCCCCACGGCCTGCTCGTTGCCGAACAATTCGCGCTTCATCTGGTTGCCCAGCACGCACACCGACGCGCTCTCGTGAATGTCACCTTCCGGCAGGAATTTACCGAGGCCCAGGCTCATGTGGCGCACTTCGAGCAGATCGGAAGTCGAGCCGGCCACCACCACTTCGCGGTTCAGCGCATCGTGCGACAGCATCGCGGAACCGACGGTCAGCGGCGCGATGCGCTTCACGGCGCTGCTGCGCGAGAGGGCTTCAGCATCGTCCAGCGTGATCTCGCGCGGGATCTGTCCGAGCAGCATGCCGGGACTGATGCCCGCCGTCTCGGTGCGCCCCGGCAGCACGATCACCAGGTTGGTGCCCAGCGAGGAGAATTGATCGACCACATAGCGGCGCGCGCCCTCGCCCAGCGCGGTGAGCACCACCACCGCCGCCACGCCGATGGACATCGCCAGCATCATCAACAGCGTGCGCGTCGGGCTGCCGCGCAGGCTGCCGGTGGCGAATTGCGCGATGTCGATCAGCCTCATGCGCTTCTTCCGTTATCGCTGATGATCTGCCCATCCACCATGTGTATCTGCCGCGCAGCGCGACCGCCCAGCAGCGGATCGTGGGTCACCAGTATCAGCGCGACCTTCTGCTTGACCAGTTGTTCGAGCAGGCTCATCACTTCCTTGCCGGTGGTCTGGTCGAGATTACCGGTCGGCTCGTCGGCCAGCAAAACGGCGGGATGCATGCTGGTGGCGCGCGCGATCGCCACGCGCTGGCGCTGCCCGCCGGACAGCTGGTCGGGCCTGTGGTCGGCTCTATCCGTCAACCCATAGTTCTTCAGCAATTCCGTGACACGCGACTTGCGCTCGGCGGGATCGATGCCCGCCAGGATCAACGGCAACTCGATGTTCATCGCCGCAGTCAGGCGCGGCACCAGATGGAAGGACTGGAACACGAAGCCGATCTTTTCGCTGCGCACCCTGGCCTGCTGCACATCATCCAGTGCGGTGACGTCGCCGCCATCCAAAAGGTATGTTCCGGAGCTCGGGCGGTCCAGCAGGCCGATCAGATTGAGCAAGGTGGATTTGCCGGAACCGGACGGCCCCATGATCGAGACATAATCGCCCGCCGCGATGTTCAGGTCGATGCCGCGCAACGCAGCTACCTGCTGATCGCCCACCGTGAAGCTGCGGCTGACATTTTCTAACTGGATCATTTCACAGGCTTGGACACTTCCGGCAGTACGCGCGCGCCGGCCTTCACCCCGGCCTGGTCAAGCGTCATCACGATCTGGTCGCCTTCGTTCAAACCGGAGGTGATCTCGGTGCGATCCCAGTTGGCCAGGCCCGTGGTCACGGTGCGTTCTTCGAGGGTGCCATCAGCGCGATAGAACAGCACATGCTTGCCTTCGAGCAGCGCTTGCGTGGGGATGCGCAATACCTTTGCGTGCGAGTCATACACGATCTCGACATCGGCGCTGTAACCGACCAGCAGGTTCTCCTCCTTGGGCGGTTCGATGAATTCAACCTCCACCTCCACGGTGCGCGCCTGTTTCTCCAGTTCCAGCACGTAGGGGGCGATGCGCTTGACCTTGCCCGCAAAGGTCTTGCCCTTGATCGCGTCCAGCGTGATGCGCGCTTCCTGCCCGATCTTGATATTGGCCGCATCCACTTCGTCGATCGGCGCGCTGACGAACATGCAGCTATCGTCGATCAGGTCGATCGCCGGCAGCGTCGGGATCCCGGGCGGAGAAGGCGTGGCATACTCACCCAGTTCGCCGCTGATGTCGGCAACGATGCCGCTGAACGGGGCGCGCAGCACCATGCGCTGCAGGCTGGCATTCGCCACGGCAATCCGGGATCGGCTCTGGTCGATCTGGCTGCGCGCGACCTCGCAACCGGCACGGCTCACCTTGGCGGCGGATACCTTTTGATCCAGCCCTTCGGTGGAAATGAATCCCTTCTCCTTGAGTTGCTGCGCACGCTCGGCTTCCTTTTCAGCCAGATCTGCCTGCACACATGCCTGCTGTTCCTGGGTCAGCGCAGTGGCGAGTTGTTCCTGCGCCAGACGCTGCTGTGCTTCCAAGTCGTTGTTCCACAACTCCAGCAAAACCTGGTTGGCCCTGACGCGCTGTCCTTTTTTCACCAGCAGATGCGCGATCTGGCCTCCCGTCGGCGGAGCCAGCTTGGCGCGGCGGCACGCCTTGACCGTTCCCGCGCGCGTGTTGCTGACCGTCGCTTCCACCAACCCGCGCTCGACCTTGGCCAACTGCACGCGTAGCGGTGCGGGGCGCGTAAAGTACCAGACCGCAAACGCCAGCAATACCAACCCCGCCAGCCATGGCAGGTAGCGCAAAAAGGCATTGCGCTTGTCGCGCGAAACATCACTCATACAAATCCCTTGAAAATTGCCTATGCGCCGATCTGGTTGATCTCGATACTGATATGCACCAGCTCTTCGTGGATGCTTAACTGTCGCTTGAAATATTCCGGCGATACTTCATTATCCGTCGCAAGACTCAGAATGCAAGCGTACTTGCCTTTCCCCACGCGCCATACATGCAAGTCGCTGAGTATGGCCTTGACCGGCGAAGCATCGATGACCTCGCGTATCTCGGCCACCACCGGAGCATTCATCTCGGCATCCAGCAGCACACGGCCGGTATCGCGCAGCAAGCCATAGGCCCACACGGAAACCAATGTCGCGCCGACCAGCCCCATCACCGGGTCCAGCCAGCTTGCGCCCCACAACTTGCCGCCGAACAGCGCGATGATGGCCAGCACGGACGTCGCCGCATCGGCCAGCACGTGCATATACGCCGAACGCAAGTTCAAGTCATGATGGCCATGGTGATCATGTTCACCATGCCCGTGCGCATGCTCGTGATGCCCGTGGTCATGGTGATGACCATCCTTGAGCAGCCAGGCTGAGACAAGGTTGACCAGCAGACCGACGATCGCGATCGCAATTGCTTGGTTATAGTGTATCGGGCTGGGCGCGATCAGCCTTTCGACCGATTGGTATATCATCAACCCGGCCACCATCACCAGGAAGATCGCGCTGGTATAGCCGCCCAATACTTCGATCTTCCAGGTGCCGAATGAGAATCGCGGATCGTGGGCGTATTTTCTGGCGTAGACATAGGCAAGGACCGACAGTCCCAGAGCGACCGTATGAGAACTCATGTGCCAGCCATCGGCCAGCAAAGCCATCGAGTTGTAATACCAGCCGCCGGCGATCTCGATCACCATCATCACCGCGGTAAGAACGGCTACGCGCAGCGTGCTTTTCTCGGCGAGCGGGTTGCCTTCGTCAAAGCGGTGGGAATGTTTCAGGTCGGCAATGGCTATGGATTGAGTCATGAAGGAATGCTGTTCAAATGTGGTTGAAACTGCCCGGTATTTTACACCGCCTGCTGCCACCGCCGGCACCTCTTATTCATCCCGCGATGCGCCAATAAAAGTTAAACTTCGACCTTCAGCATAGCAGGCCGGATAACGATCTTTTTGTTAGCCGCATCTCATTTCAGGATATCAGCAGCCATGGCAAGCCCCGCAACAAGTATTTCGAAAACTGTCGCACCCGTATTTTTTGTTGACCGGCCGGTCATCCGGTGGACGTTATGCCTCATCACGTTCGCATTCATCTTCGTTTTCCACACTTATGCGCTGGGCCTGAGCGATTTCTGGTGGCACCTCAGCACGGGACGCTGGATATGGGAACACGGCACAGTCCCCAACAATGATCCGTTCCTGTTCACCTCGGTAGCGCCGCCGAACGACCAGGCACTCCAGATCCTGCGAGGCTATCCCCTGGCGCAACTGCTGTTCTTGGCCAGCTACACGCTGGGCGGCATATATGCCTTGCTGGTGCTGAAAGGCCTGCTGATGACCCTGCTCTACGGTTCGCTGTGGAACCAGCTCAGGAGCAACGGCCTGCATCCCGTGCTGGCCCTGTGCATCGTTGCGTTGTTACCCATCCCGTTCTTCCGTTTCGACGACCTGCGCCCGCAGATGTTCACCTTCATTTTCACGCTGCTGGTGTTTCAGTTCATCGAATACATCATCGCCCGTGAAAGGCGCGGCGACCCGCTAAAAGTTTATGTAATGCTGCTGCTTCCGTTCGCGATGCTGCTCTGGGCGAACCTGCATGGCGGCTTTATCATCGGGATAGGTCTGTTGCTGATCCACCTCTTCGCCGAATGGAAGGCCCGCGCCAAGGGCAGGGACAGATTATCCGATGAATCATACCGGCGCTTGCTGGCCGTATTCCTGCTCTCGATCGGAGCCACATTGCTCAATCCCGGCGGCATCACCGCGCTCTGGGCAAGCTTTGCGGTCGTTTCAGGCCCTTTCGCAAAAGTGATCGACGAATATTTCGGCACATTGAAATATTTTCAGTTCCACGGCTTCGGCTATATGGGCTATATCGTCCTGGTGGCGGCATTCATCCCCGTGTTTTCGCTGCCGCTCAAATGGCGCGAACTTCGTCTCGCCCATATGCTGATGGTGCCGGCATTTCTGGTCGCAGGCATCATGTCGTTCCGCTTCAGCCTGCTGATGGTGGCGGTCTGCATCGTGATCGCCTGCTCTTATTTCGCACGCGACCTGAATCGCCGCTTCCTCGCAAGAAAAGGCATCCCGCTGCTGATCCTGTGGTGCGCCACGACAGGATTGATGGCTGATATTGCACTGAACCGCACTGCGCTGGCAGGCTCGCCTCTGGAAGCCGGGGTGTTTCCGGCGGCGGCTGTCGATTATCTCGAACGGTACAAACCGCCAGGAAATCTGTACAACTTCTATGAGTACGGCGGCTATCTGGGCTGGCGGCTCTACCCGCAAAAGATCTTCATCGACCAGCGGGGTCTGTCCTGGGATGTCTACGAGGAATATTCGGATGCCTGGCGCGGCGATTATCCCGGCGTGTTCGATAAATACAAAATAGGCGTCGTCCTGTATCCCGTCCACGAAAACCAGACCGGCAAACCCTCCAGACTGGTTGGCGGCCTGCTCTACGATTCCGGGTGGGGAATCGGATATTACGACGGGCGGAACATCGTGTTCGTCAGGAACGGCATCAACAGCCAGCTGCCCATACTCGACAAACAGAAGGTCGTTGAACACATACGCACGCATCTGGGCAGCTAGGCACGAATCTGGTGCCGGAGAGAAGAATCGAACTTCCGACCTACGCGTTACGAGTGCGTTGCTCTACCAACTGAGCTACTCCGGCAATACGGGAAAACCTCTGGCGGCGAATTATAAATGATGCGCGGCGCCTACCTCCAGCGATATGCTTCCATCGGGATCGGTTGTAGCTTGTTTTCGATCTCGTTGAGCAGCAAGTCCGCGCTGGCAAAGGACATGGTCACGCCGTAGCGAAAATGTCCGCTGTTTGCATACAGGTTGGCAAGGCGCGGATGCCGTCCGATGGTGGGGATGTTGTCCGGCGAACCGGGACGAAATCCGGCCCATTGTTGCACCGGCATGTCGCGCCAGTCCGGGAATATTTCGCGTACGCGCCGCAACAGGTTGTCGCGCGCCTCGACAGTGGTGGATTTGTCAAAACCGACATCTTCCAGCGTGCTGCCGACCAGCACATGGCCATCGCGGCGCGGGATGAAATACAGATTTTCCCTGAGCAGGATCTGCTGGAACGGCGGCGCATCGAACTTGAACAACAGGATCTGTCCGCGTATCGGGCGGATATCCATATCGAGCGCATGTTCGCCCAATAACGTTTTGCTCCATGCGCCTGCCGCGACGATGTAGGCATCCGCGCTGAATTTGCCTTGTGTAGTTTGCAGCGCGACGATACGTTCACCTGAAATCTCGAAATCCTGCGCTTCATGCTGTTCGAGGATGATTCCGTCGAGCATTTCCACACTTTTTCGCAGCGCATGCAACAAGCGCGGATTGCGCACCTGTGCAACGTCCGGCAACAGTAGCCCTGCTCCCTGTTGTGCCGGCAAATATTCATCCAGTTTGACTGATCGCAATCCAATCTGATGTTGCGCGCACCACTGTTGGGCAAGCTCGGCTTGGAACGGCGGCAACAGCAGCATGCCGCTGCGCTGGTATTCGGGGTCGATGCCGGTAATAGCATGCAGCTCTGCAGCAGCCTCGCCGAACATAGCCATGCCGCGCAGCGCGAGCCGCGTTACAGCCTCGCGATAATCCCAGGGACACAATGGCGAGAGGATGCCGCCGCCCGCCCAGGATGCTTCCTGCCCTACCTTGCCGCGCTCGATCAGCGTGACGCGATAACCCGATTGCAGCAGAACCCGTGCGCTGGTCAGACCGACCACGCCGGCGCCGACTATCAGGAAATCCGTTTGCATGGGGTAAAGTAGATCAGGGTTGCAGGCTCAGGGTTGCGCGACGATCGGGATCAATTTCTTGGGCAATGGGAACACCACGTTCTCGACGATCCCCTGCAATTCGATGACTTTTTCGCCGCCGAATTCCTGCATGCGTGCAACCACACCCTGTACCAATACCTCGGGTGCGGATGCGCCAGCGGTGATGCCCACCCGTGATTTGCCGGCGAACCACTCCGGTTGCAGTTCTTCGGCATCGTTTACCAGATAGGCGGGAATCCCGACATTTGCGGCGACTTCGCGCAAGCGGTTTGAGTTCGAACTGTTCGGCGAGCCCACCACGACCACCGCGTCGCATTGTTTGACCAGCAGCTTTACCGCATCCTGGCGGTTTTGCGTGGCATAGCAGATATCATCCTTCTTCGGGCCGGTGATGAACGGAAAGCGCGTCTTCAGCGCGGCGATGATCGCGCTGGCATCGTCCACGGACAGTGTGGTTTGCGTGACATAGGAAAGATTCTGCTCATCACGCACCTTGAGACCCGCGACCTGCTCCGGCGATTCCACCAGATACATTCCTCCATTGCGCCCGTCTTCACATTGGCCCATCGTGCCTTCGACTTCGGGGTGCCCGGCATGGCCGATCATCACGATCTCCTTGCCCTGTTCGCGCATCCGCGACACTTCGATATGCACCTTGGTCACCAGCGGGCAGGTCGCATCGAACACGGTCAGTCCGCGCGCTTCGGCCTCATGGCGCACCGCTTGAGACACACCGTGCGCGCTGAAGATCAGGATGCTGCCGCTCGGCACATCCGCCAGATCCTCGATGAAGATCGCGCCTTTCTTGCGCAAACCGTCCACCACAAATTTGTTGTGCACCACTTCATGGCGCACATAGATCGGCGCACCGTGCAGTTCCAGCGCGCGCTCGACGATCTCGATGGCGCGGTCGACCCCGGCGCAAAATCCGCGCGGATTAGCCAGCAACAGTTCCATGTTTTTTCTCCTTGAAGCTGTCAATGATCAACAGAAATGCGCCGCAGGTGATGGAAGAATCGGCAAGGTTGAACGCCGGGAAATAATGCTGATCCCAATGGAACGACAGGAAATCCACCACATAGCCGTATGCAAGCCTGTCGATCAGATTGCCCAATGCGCCGCCGAGTATCATGCTCAACGCAAAAGCGAACAGCAATTGCGTACTGTGCTTGCGCAGCAACCAGACTATCCATGCAGACGCGACGATCGCGATGATGCTGAACAGCCAGCGCTGTATCCCGCCGGCATCGTTCAGGAAGCTGAACGCTGCGCCGGTGTTATGCGTCAGCACCAGATCGAATACGCTGAGCACACGCAGGGTCTCGCCAAAGGCAAAGTGTTTCGACGATCCAGGCCTTGCTCAATTGGTCGAGCACGATCACCAGTGCGCTCAAGGATAGCCAGCGATTAAGCATATTTCCTCAACTCGCCGCTGCCGTACAGATTGCTGACACAACGCGCGCACAATGTAGGGTGCTGCTTCTCCGCACCGACATCCTCGCGGTAATGCCAACACCGCTCGCACTTGTCGTGCAGGCTTGCTGAGACATCGATATGCGCATCCGCTTCAGCCGCGACGCGATGCACGGTGGCGCGAGAGGTGATGAACACCAGGCGCAGATCTTCGCCGAGCCGCGACAAAATTTCGAAGTCTTCACCTGCGACATAAACGTCCACTTCGGCCGCGAGTGCCGATCCGATCAGACCCAGTTCACGCGCTTCCTCGAGTTGCTTGTTCACCTTGCCGCGCCATGCACCGATCTTCAGCCAGGCGGCAATGGCTTCCCCATCCATCCGTGAGTCGGGCAGCTGGTGCCACTCCCCCAGAAAAACACTGCTCTCCCGGTTGCCGCACAATACCTCCCAAACCTCTTCGGCGGTAAAACTCAGGATCGGCGCAATCATTCGTGCCAGACTGTGAACGATCTGATACAGCGCATTCTGGGCGGAACGGCGAGAATTCGAATCAGCCCCTGCGGTATAAAGACGGTCTTTCAGAATATCCAGATAGAAACCGCCCAGATCCTCGGAACAGTAAGTCTGCAGTCTTTGAACGACTTGATGAAACTCATATCGCGCATAATCCTGTTGGACTTCGACCTGCAAGGCATTCACAGTCGCCAACGCGTAACGGTCGATCTCCAGCCACTGCTCCGCCGGCAGCACATGTTGCGCAGGGTCGAAGTCGGCGATGTTCGCGAGCAGGAAGCGCAGCGTGTTGCGGATGCGCCGGTAGCTCTCGACGACGCGCTTGAGTATCTCGTCCGAGATCGACAGTTCGCCTGAATAATCGGTGGCTGCCACCCACAACCGCAGGATGTCGGCACCGAGCGTGTCGAAGATCTTTTGCGGCGCGATCACGTTACCCCTGGATTTCGACATCTTGTGCCCGCTGCCGTCCACCACAAATCCATGCGTCAGCAAGGCGTTGTATGGCGCCCGGCCGTTGATGGCGCAACCTGTCAGCAGGCTGGACTGGAACCAGCCGCGGTGCTGGTCGGAGCCTTCCAGATACAGATCGGCAGGCACACGCAATTCATCGCGGTGCTGCAAAACAGAAGCGTGCGTGACACCGGAATCGAACCATACATCCAGCGTATCGCCGAGTTTCCTGTAGTGCTCTGCTTCCGCACCCAGCAAGTCCACCGAATTCAGGCTGAACCAGGCCTCGATGCCATCGCGCTCGACCAGCATTGCGACCTGCTCCAGCAATTCCATCGTGCGCGGGTGCAATTGGCCGGTCTCCCTGTGCACGAAGAACGGCATCGGCACACCCCAGCTGCGCTGGCGCGACACGCACCAGTCGGGGCGGTTCCTGATCATCGCCTCCAGGCGGGCGCGTCCCCATGAAGGAAAGAACTGTGTTGCTTCTACGGCTTGATTGGCAAGCTCACGTAAACTTGGTACATCATGCCGCGACCTTGCCATGCCATGCTCACGCCTCTCTTGCACCAGATCATTTATAGCCAATGACTGATTCTGTCCTCTGTCCTCTGTGATCTGTCCTCTGTTGTCCATCCCGATGAACCATTGCGGCGTGGAACGAAAGATGATCGGCGTCTTGTGCCGCCAGCAATGCGGATAGCTGTGCAGCATCTTTTCGATATGCAACAGATGCCCGCTGCTTTGCAGCGCAGTGATCACCACATCGTTGGCTTTCCAAACAAAAAGTCCGCCAACCAGCGGCATGTTCGCAGCAAATTTTCCGTCATCGCCGACCGGATTGTCGGTCGGCAGATTGTATTTCTGGCCGATGAAATAGTCGTCCAGGCCATGCGCCGGTGCGGTATGCACCAGGCCGGTGCCCGCTTCCAGCGTGACATGGTCTCCGCAGATGATCGGCACGCCGCGTTCATAGAACGGGTGCTGCAACAACAGTCCTTCCAGAGCCGATCCCTTGCAGGTGGCCGCCATGCCATCACCCCTGTCGTTGCTGCCACCCAACTGATAGCGAGCCAGGCATTGCGCTGCCAGATCGAATGCAAGGATCAAATACCCCTTGCTGGTTTTGATCAGGTCGTATTGCAGATCCGGGTGCACGCACACCGCCTGATTCGCCGGCAATGTCCACGGCGTGGTGGTCCAGATCACCGCATACACTTTGGCATTGGCCGGCAGCGACACACCGAAGGCCTTGCCCAGCTCGGCCTTGTCCTTCACCTCAAAGCCCACGTCGATCGCGGGCGAGGTCTTGTCCTCGTACTCGACTTCCGCTTCGGCCAGCGCCGACTGGCAATCAAGGCACCAGTTCACCGGCTTGTAGCCCTGGTACAGATAACCGCGCCGATAGATTTGCCCCAGCGCCCGCATGATGTCGGCCTCGGTCCTGAAATCCATGGTCAGGTAGGGATGCTCCCAATCGCCCAGCACGCCAAGACGGATGAAATCCTTCTTCTGCCGCTCGATCTGTTCGGTGGCGTATGCGCGGCACAGCGCGCGGAACTGCTCGGGCGGTATCGCCTTGCCGTGTTTCTTTTCCACCTGCAATTCGATCGGCAGGCCGTGGCAATCCCAGCCCGGCACATACGGCGCATCGAATCCGGCCAGCGTCTTGCTCTTGACGATGATGTCCTTGAGTATCTTGTTCACCGCGTGGCCGATATGGATATCGCCATTCGCATAGGGCGGGCCGTCGTGCAGTATGAACACAGGTTTGCCTTTTTTGGCGGCGCGTATCTTTTGGTAGCGCTGCTGCGCCTGCCAGCGAGCCACCATCTGCGGCTCGCGCTTGGCGAGATCGCCGCGCATCGGGAACGGGGTATCGGGAAGATTTAAAGTGCTTTTATAGTCAGTCATACGGGTATTTTTATAGATTCAAAGTTCTGGTGAAACAACTGGCCATTCCTCTAAGCCGCCAAACAACGGTGACCAAATGGCTGGTTTCAGCAAGACAGTATTGCGACGTTGCAGGATTTATATAGTCAGTCATGTTGTTCGAACCATTTCTTTGCCTGTTCCACATCCAGTGTTATGTGCTTGATCAGTGTCGCCACATCGGGATATTTTTCTTCGTCGCGCAGTTTTTGCAAGAACTCGACGCGCAGATGTTTGCCATAGATCCGCTGCGAAAACTCGAACAGATGCACTTCCAAAACCGGTTTGTCGTCATGTTTCACTGTCGGACGCACGCCAAGGCTGGCTACACCTTGCAGAATCCCAAGGCCTTCTACATGCGCCTGCACGACAAAGATGCCGGATAACGGAGGACGATTGTGCTTCAGCTGGATATTCGCGGTCGGGAAGCCGATCTTCTCCCCCATCCCGTCCCCGTGCACCACCCGTCCGCTGATGCTGTAGTGACGCCCCAGAAATCGCTGCGCCTCGCGCATTTGTCCCGCCAGCAATGCTGCACGTATTGCCGTGCTGGAAATCCTGACCCCGTCCTGTGTCACGCTGCGAACCGCTTTGACCGGGAATCCCAGCTTCATTCCGATTCCTTCCATCAACGTGAAATCACCGCTGCGTCCGCTGCCAAAGCGGAAATCATCACCGATCAGCACGAACTGCGCGTACAACTTCCGATGAAGCGCATTGATGAATTCCACCGCGCTTATCGCCGCAAAACCCGCATTGAAACGACATATCTGCACGCGGTCCATATCCAGCGCGGCAAGAAGCTCGAGCTTTTCGCGCAGGCTGGTCAGGCGCACCGGGGCTTGCAGCGGGGTGAAAAATTCGCGCGGATGCGGTTCGAAGATCACCACCGCAGTCTGCAAGCCTCGCTCCTGTGCCGCTGCACGCAACTCGTTCAGCAACGCCTGATGGCCAAGGTGCACCCCGTCGAAATTACCGATGGTGACCGCAACAGGCTGGGTATCAGGGGAATCAAGTCCGCGTAGAATCAGCATAGTCGCGGATTATACCGTAGGGCGAAAAAGTTACGCCTTCACATTCCTCGCGTTAATCAATCCTTCAGCACATTTCACTACCGGGAATTGAACTGCGTATCGGGCGGCGGCGTTGCATCGTTCGCCAGTATAGTTTCATTATCCTGCTAGGATGTCCCGCCCACTGTCAGTCCGTCGATGCGGACTGTGGGCTGACCCACTCCGACCGGCACGCTCTGACCTTCCTTGCCGCAGGTGCCGACGCCGGGATCGAGCGCCATGTCGTTGCCTATCATCGAGATGCGTTTCAGCACGTCCGGGCCGTTGCCGATCAGCGTCGCGCCCTTCACCGGATGGGTGATCTTGCCGTCTTCTATCATGTAGGCTTCGGCAGTCGAGAACACGAATTTGCCGCTGGTGATGTCCACCTGACCGCCGCCGAAGTTCACCGCGTACAGGCCATGCTTCACCGAGGCGATGATCTCCTGCGGGTCTTTGTCGCCGTTCAACATGTAAGTATTGGTCATGCGCGGCATCGGCAGGTGCGCGTAGGATTCGCGGCGCGCATTGCCTGTTACCGGAACGCCCATCAGCCGCGCGTTGAGCGAGTCCTGCAAATAACCTCTGAGTATGCCGTTTTCGATCAGTGTGGTGCATTGGGTGGGATTGCCCTCATCATCGATCTGCAACGATCCGCGCCGTCTGGCCAAGGTGCCGTCATCCACCACGGTCACGCCTTCCGCGGCGACACGCTCGCCGACCCGGCCGGAAAATGCCGAACTGCCCTTGCGGTTGAAATCCCCTTCCAGGCCATGGCCTATCGCTTCGTGCAACAATATTCCCGGCCAGCCGTTGCCCAGCACCACGGTCATATTGCCCGCCGGTGCGGGAGCGGCATCAAGATTGGTCACCGCCTGATGCACCGCCTGCGCGGCATATTTGCGCAGCATCGCATCGTCGAAATAATCGTAGTCGAAACGCCCTCCGCCGCCCGCCGAGCCCTGCTCACGCTTGCCGTTGCTCTCGACGATGACCTGCACGGACAATCTTACCAGCGGGCGCAAGTCGGCATTCATCAGGCCGTCGCTGCGCGCGACCATGACCGCTTCATATTCTCCGGCCAGTCCGGCCATCACCTGCACCACGCGCGGATCGAGCGAGCGCGCATAGCGTTCGAGGCGTTCCAGCAACGCGACCTTTTCGGCATCCTTGAGGCTGGCGATAGGATCAAGCGGCAGAAAGATCTCGCGCCGCGAGCCTTGACGCAGCATCGGCACCGACTGAGTGCCGCCCTGACGCGCGATCGCGCGCGTGGCTTGAGCCGCACTGTCCAGCGCGTTCAGACTGATGTCGTCGGAATAGGCGAAAGCCGTTTTCTCGCCGCTGACCGCTCGCACCCCGACACCCTGGTCGATGTTGAAGCTGCCGGATTTGACGATGCCCTCTTCCAGCGACCAGCTTTCGGCGCGGCTGTACTGGAAATACAGATCGGCATAATCGAGGCGGTGTGCCAACATGCTGGCGAAAACTCGCTCGATTTGTCCGGCACCGATGGAATAAGGATCAAGCAGTGCTTTCTGCGCATTAGTGAACAGCGTATCGAGGGTCGGATTTTGCTGCAGGAGATTCATCACAAATATTCCTTATCAGCCGCAGTTGAACAAGATGCGGTGAGTCAATGCCGGCAGGCTGCTGCGCAGGCTGGCCTGGTAGGACGGGTTGACATCCGCGGCCACCACGCCCGAACCGCGCGGCAAGCGATCCAGTACGCGCCCCCAGGGATCGACGATCATGCTGTTACCGTGCGTCTCTCGCCCGTTGACATGGTAGCCGCCCTGGGCAGCGGCGATCACATAAGCCAGATTCTCGATGGCGCGCGCTCGCACCAGCACTTCCCAGTGCATCTTGCCGGTGGTTTCGGTGAATGCGGAAGGCAGCACGATGATGTCCACATCCTTCATCGAGCGAAACAGCTCGGGGAAACGCAAGTCGTAGCAAATCGCCAGGCCGATGCGCCCGAACGGGCTGTCTATCACCACCACTTGATCGCCCGGTTCTATGGTTTTCGCTTCGTGAAAATTTTCGTTTCCCAGTTCCAGGTTGAACAGATGGATCTTGTCGTAGCGTGCCACCTGTTCGCCTCGTTCATCGAACACCAGACAGGTATTCATGACCTTGTCCGGAGAACTGGCCGCCAGCGGTATCGAGCCTCCCACCAGCCAGACTTTGTATTTGCGGGCGGCTTCGCTGAGGAAGGATTGGATCTGCCCTTGCCCGGGCTGCTCGCGCACTTTGACCTTGTCCTGATCGGTCATGCCCATGATCGCGAAGAATTCCGGCAATACCACCAGTCGCGCGCCTTGTTCGGCCGCTTTGGCGATGAGACGCCGCGCCTCGCTCAGATTTCCCGCGACATTCGGACCGGACGCCATCTGAATGGCGGCCACCTTGAATGCGTTGGCTTGCGCGGCAATGCGTTTCTGGGTGGAATCACCTACTGACATAAATTTCTTCCTATTCGAGGTTATTCTGTTTTGGCTGCGCCGCGATCTTGGGTACCTTGACCACGTTGGGGTCGCTCCATGTTCCGCTGACATTGTATTCAAATGACGCCATCTTATCGAGTGGTTCGCCCAATACCTTGTTGACGATGAGCGATCCGATACCCACCGCCGGACTGATGGCAAACGCGCCGATCAGCGAAACGGTATCTCCCAGCGTAGGCAATATCCGCACACTCAAATTCTGTGTTTCATTGTTGAGATCGACGCTGCCTTTCATGGTCACCTTGGCAGATGATCCATAGATGCGGAAATCCTGGCTCTCGATCACGCCTTCCTTGATTGTGGCATTGCCGTTGATATTGTCGAACTGGAACCCCTCGCTGAATACGTCGGTAAAACCCAAGGCGACATGTTTGGGCAAATCCTGAAGGCTTAACACACTGAGCAGTTTGCCGGCACCCGGATTCATTTTCAGGAACTGCCCCTTGCCGGTATCCAGCTTGAGTGTGCCGTTTAATGTTTGATAACTGAATTCATCCGGCGATCCTGCCCATGACAAACCAGCCTCCAACCTGCCACTGCCTCCCTTGACGGTATTGGGGTAGCCCGAGCGCGCCAGGATCTTTCCGGCATCGCTGATGTTCAGTACCAGATTGAACTGCGATTTCTGCTGCCCATCCTCAGTACTCCAAACCCCATCCCCCACCAGAGTTCCATCCGGGTTGGTGATGTTCAGACGACGCATCTGCCAATCCGTGCCAGCCGGATGTCCGACCAGTTCAAAGTGACCGATCTGTTTGCCTTTTAGTTGCAGGTTCTCGATCGAGATGTCCACTGCAGGCAGATTCCCGGGGATTATTTGCGGCAGAGGGGCATTCACAACGTTCTCGTTCATGTCCGGCAACGCCTGCTTGTCTGGTTCGATGGTCTGCAAGGGTTGTTCTTCATTCATCGCTTGCAGATTGCCTATGCTGGCGCGGAACAGGCTACCCCTTTCATACCCGTGCGGTTCCCATTCCACTTCGCCGTTCAGATCACTGCTGGACAGTTGCGCGGTCAACCCGTCGCCGCGCCTGGTGGCAGCGATATGCAACGCAGCGATACTCTGGCCATAACCGGTCAATTTTCCGATATGCAGGTCTGCTCCCGCGATCGGAAATACCGCATCATTGCCGGCGACTTGCCCGGATTCGTTCTGGCGATCCGCCAAACCCTCCCAGCCTTGCAGCGACAACACTGGCAAGTTGCCGGCCAACCATATGCCTTGCTTGATTCGAGATAGTCTCTGCGCCTTCTTGAATTCTGGAGATTCTTCCAGGACACCGAAACTGATTACACCATTCTTGATGACCATCGCACCTCTTTCGTGGCGGCGCACCAGCCGAGCGCTGAGCAGAGTGCCCAGTTTGGCGGAAATCACATCCTGCCCCTCGGCGAAAGTGCTTTCTTTGCTCCGATCACGCCGCTTTGGCAAAATCAGGACCGGATTCTTTTCCACGCGCAATGCCATCACTTCGTCGGCGCGTTTGGAGAACGGTTCAGGCAAACTTGAACTCATCCCCTGCAGATTGGAATTGATGACGATCTGTGCGGATTTCTTTTCCGCCCGGATGTCCGCATCCCAGGCTGTACTGCCATGCAAATAATTCAGCAGCGGATGCGGCTCGATCTTGCGCAAAATGTCGGCGTCGCTATGCCCTTTGACTGTGGCGTGCACGGCACCCCCCTCGATGGTTTGCATATTGATGCTGGCCGCCCCGCCCAGAATTTCTGCCGATATGTCGCTGGCATGCATACCGGATTCAGTGAATGACAAAACTCCGCGAGTGTTGCGCAATAACGGCATGCCTTCGCCCAGTGAAATATTGTTGTCCTGGACCTTGAACGTTCCAGACACTTGCACAGGTTTGTCGCCCTTTAGCGGAATGCGCGCAAACAGATCCAGATGCCCGTTGCCGCTGGCGCTGACGTCGTCGGTAAAGCCGTTGATGTAACCGCGCACTGGACTCTTTTGAATGAACTCCAGAAATGAACTGCTCGCACCTGCCGCTTCGCCCTTGATCTCCAGCGCCAAGTCCTTGCTCATCATGTCCGGCAAAGCCACCGTGACGTTGCGCAACCGCGTGCCAAGGATGGTGGCGGAAGAAGAGTCCACTTCCAGTCTGTTGCCGCGTATCAGGAATTCTCCGGTGATGTTTTCGATACGCGGCCAATTCTTGTCGAATTCCAGCACCGCATCCTGCGCATGGCCGCCGATTTCAAACAGCACGTCCTTGGTTCCGTCAAGAGGGAAATCGCTCAAATTACCCTTGATACGGATGCGAAAATCCTTGGTGCTTCCCGTCAGCAGCGCACCGGCCAGCCAATCATTGCCTTCCCTGGCTAGCGCGATGAGCGGCGTATAACGCGCGGCATGCCTGATATCGCCGCGCGTCAATTTGCCGGTCATATCCAGCACGCCCAATGTGCCAGCCTGAGTCCGGTAATTGCCGAACAAATTGCCGGCCAGATCGTCATTGGTTAACGCAATGTTATCGACATATATCGACAGTTCCCGGTCTTCGTGCCGCCAGCCGCCCTGACCGATCAAGGTAGTGAATGACAAAGGTTCTCTTGTCTCGCCAGGCGCATCCACAGCCAACCCGCGAGAGTTGATGCTGAACTTGCCTCTCACATTGTTGCCTTCCATATCCATTGTCAAACCGGAAAAGCCTGGCATTTTGCCGACCTGATTGATCGCAATGTTGGCAAAATGCCCCTTGAGTACGTAGTTGTCGGGTTTTTGGGGAGGCCCTTGCCATTGCGCAACCAGATTGGACACCTTCCCCCTCGGTTCATACGCATCCAATTGTGCGCGCAGAGCTGGTTGCATCGGCAAGAATTTTGCAAGGCTTGCAAGATTCTCCAGTTGCAGGAAATTGGCTCGTATTTCACCGGCGGCAGGCTGTTGTCCTTCGTTTGAATTTTCTAAGCGAACATAAAGATCCGTAGGTTGAAATACGAGCCCGCTTTTCAAGCGCAATTCCAGGCGCTTGGTGGAAACTTCAAATCCGCCGGATATTTCTTGCCATGTGGCGCGACCGTTTACTTCCAGCATCGACAATTCAGGCAAATCTCCGGCGAGTCTGGTGACAACGTCCCTCAAGTCCATATCAGCGGTGATCTTTGTCACCTTCCCGTCTTTGACGCCAAGCCAGACGCGAAACGCACCCCGTCCCCTGCTGAATTGACTTGGCAGGTCGAGCCAAGGCCGCCATGCATTCACATCGGTATAATCCAGCTGTGTATATAACTGGCCGTACCATGTTCCCACTTTATCAACGCTTTCCCCGTAGAACTCGCCGCGCACATCAAGCGGGGTCGCCAGACCGCTTGGCGGTATCGCACGAAGGGCGAACCTGTGCTGGCTGAATAATTTATCAACGCGCAGATTGACATTTTGCAACTCCAGCGGCGGTGCATTGCGCAACTCATCGACCCACACGATATCTGCATTGCGCACCACCACATTCGACTGACTCAACATCCAATCGGCAAAATCGTTTTTGCGGCCCGGTTTGGAAAGCAACAGATTGCCGATATATATTTTTCCCTGCGAGTCTCTGCGTATCCGCAGCTCAGGCTTGACGATTTCCAGGCTGGCCAACCGAAGTTGGGCGATAAACAGCGACAGCCACGATAAGCTGCCATCAATGTGCTGCAGTACCAATGCGGGTTGCCGCTGTTCATCCAGTATGCGCACATCGGTAAAATTCAGGCGCGGCAAAAAACCCTGCCAATCCCCTTCTATCCCGCCGATCGTAACCGGATTGCCTATCGCGGCTGAAAATGTGGATGTTATCCTGTCATGATATTGCTCGATATCCGGCAACAGCCAATAACGCAACGAAACGACGGCAGCAGCAAACAGCATGGCCGCAACAGCCGAGACAACGATGGCGAATCGCGCAAGCCAATTCATACTGTGCCAGAACATTCGGACAGGGATAGAGTTCAACATTAAGAAACTGGATACCTCAAGACGCGAACTCGGTGGAATTAGTGCCTAAAATTTATAATTGGAACACAATGCGTATTCTAACTTAAGGAGTATATGAATACCGCAATCTCGCCTCATGCAACCTTTGACGACATGCTGCAAACAACTTTGCGCTGCAGCCGGTATGCCAAACGGGTGTTGGAGACAGACCGCAACATCCTGAATTGGTTGCAGGAAAACTATTCCTCGGCCTGCCGGCGCGAGGAAATTGAGTCTTTATTGCCGGAATCCGGGTTGAATCCGGAAGATGAAACCGGATTGGCGCAAGCCGTGCGCAAGTTGCGCAAACAAGTGATGATCAAGCTTATTCTGCGCGATCTGAACGGCCTGGCCGACTTGAGCGAGGTCATGCTGACCATGTCCGCTTTGGCGGAAGTGTGCATGCAACGTGCTCAAGCCTGTTTGATGCCGGCCTTGCACGCTCAATTCGGCAGCCCGCGGGGCGAATCTAGCGCGAAAATACAGGAATTGCTCGTCATCGCCATGGGTAAACTGGGTGGTAGCGAGCTGAATGTCTCGTCCGATATCGATTTGATTTTTGTTTATCCCGAGGATGGCGAAACCGATGGTCCGCAAAAACTGGGCAACCACGAGTACTTTACCCGGCTCGGTCGCCGCCTGATCGGTATCCTCGACGAACTCACCGCTGATGGTTATGTATTCCGCGTGGACATGCGGCTGCGTCCCTACGGCGAAAGCGGGCCGCTGGTGACGAGCTTCGCCGCCCTGGAAGAATACCTGATCAGCCAGGGCCGAGAATGGGAGCGTTACGCCTGGATCAAGGCGCGTGTCATAGCACCCGTGGACAGTCCGTATACCGCCGAACTGATGCAGCTGGTGCAGCCGTTCGTATACCGCAAATATCTTGATTTTGGCGCAATCGATTCGATGCGCAAATTGCATGCGCAGATCCGCCAGGAAGTTCAACGCCGCGACCGGTTCAATAACATCAAACTCGGCCCGGGCGGCATACGCGAGATCGAATTCATTGCACAGGTATTCCAACTGATACGCGGCGGCGGCGATGCCAGGCTGCGCATCCGTCCCACGCGGGCCGTCCTGAGGCAACTTGGCGAAATGGCCCAACTGCCCGCGCTGGTGGTTGCCGCCCTGGACGAAGCTTACGTGTTTTTGCGCAATCTGGAACACCGCTTGCAATATCTGGATGACAATCAAACCCAGGAATTGCCGGATCGTTCCGAAGACCGGGAAATCATCGCCAATGCGATGGGTCAAGCGGATTTTTCCGCCCTGCAAAATGAACTGGATCGTCATCGCGCGCTGGTCAGCCGTCAGTTCGAGCAGATCTTCGGGTCACAGCAGGCGGGATTAAATGACCTGCAACTGTGGCACGAGGGAATCACCGCCGAAGAATTGAACAACCATCTGGGGAAACTGGGTTATCACAACCCGCAGGACACCGCCCAATACCTGCTGCAATTGCGCGCCAGCAACCGCTACCTGCAACTGCCCGAAATGAGCAGACAGCGGCTGGACAAACTGGTTCCGCAATTCATCACCTTGTGCGTGCAATATGGGGACCCCGACGCGACACTATCGAGATTGCTGAACTTGCTGGAAGCCGTCAGCCGGCGCGCCGCCTACCTCGCCTTTCTGGCCGAATATCCCCAGGCGATGCAACGATTGACCCGTCTGGTCTCCGCAAGCATCTGGGCGAGCGAATACCTCACGCTGCACCCGGCATTGCTCGACGAATTGCTGGATGCGCGCGAGATGTATCAGCCCCCTGACTGGCAACAGATTGACCGCGAGCTGCAAACCCGCCTGAACGATTGCGCTGATGATGCCGAGCGGCAACTCGATGTGCTGAGGCATGCTCAACAGGAACAAACATTTCATCTGCTGGCGATGGATCTGCAGGATCAGTTGCCGCTGGAAAAACTCAGCGATCATTTGAGTGACCTGGCCGATCTGATGCTGCGCCATGTGCTGAGGTTGAGTTGGGCAACCGCGCGCAAGCGGCACTGCGTAGAGCCGAAATTCGCCATCATCGCGTATGGCAAACTGGGCGGCAAAGAGCTCGGTTACGCTTCCGATCTGGATCTCATCTTTCTTTACGACGATGATCATCCGGATGCTCCGGAAAATTATGCACGGCTGGCCCAGCGCATCAATACCATGCTCGGCAGTTATACCTCTTCGGGGCGCTTGTATGAAACCGACCTGCGGCTGCGCCCGAATGGCGCGAGCGGATTGCTGGTGAGCTCGATCGAGGCGTTTGCCGAATACCAGCAGAAACAGGCATGGGTATGGGAACATCAGGCTTTGACGCGCGCCCGCTACAGCGCGGGTGATGCACAGGTCGGCGCAGCTTTCGAAAAGATCCGACGGCAAGTGCTGTGCCAGCCGCGCGGGCTGGCGGAGCTGCGCGTTGAGATTCTGGCCATGCGCAATAAGATGCACGATGGCCACCCCAATGACAGCAATCTTTTCGACATCAAGCATGACAATGGCGGCATGGTGGATATCGAATTCATGGTGCAATACATCGTGCTGGCCTATGCCCATCAATATCCGCAATTGACCGCCAACATCGGCAACCTGGCGCTGCTGAAACTGGCTGGCGAATTGGGCCTCATCCCTGCCGATATTGCCGAGCAAACCCGAACGCTTTATCGCGCCTTGCGCCAGACACAACACAAAATGAGACTTAACAACGTGTCGCCATGCCGGATAGAACAGGGCTTGATCGACACTGCCCCATGCAGGGAATTATGGGGTACGCTGTTCGGGGATATCCAGGGGAAGAACCGCGCTGAACCTTCCTGACGGGCTGAGCCGGCTCATGACGTCGCTGTTCAATCGTGAGGTGAGGCGGTACATGACCATCTCGCCCTTGCCCTTGAGGGTTATGGTCGCGGGTGGCTCGAATGCATAGTGGTGGCGAATGCGATTGTATGTGACCTTGTCCACCTGGATCACCCCTTCAATGGCTTCATCGGTCAGCCGGCTGGCGACGTTCACCGTATCCCCCCACAAATCATAGATGAAACGCTTGGTGCCTATCACCCCCGCAACCACAGGACCGGTGGCTATGCCGCAGTGTATATCCAGCTTGAATCTCGCCAGATCAGGATGTTTTGTCACAAATTCACGCATCTCCAGAGCCAGGTTGGCAATGTCGCTGGTGTAATTCGTATTGTCGCGATTCAACCCGCCGACAGCCATATAGGCGTCACCGATCGTCTTGATCTTTTCTACGCTGTATTTTTCGCACAACTGATCGAAACCGGAGAATATGGTATTCAGCAACGCAACCATTTGCTCGGGGGAGAGCGACTCGGTCAGCTGGGTGAAATTCACCAGATCGGCAAACATGACCGTCACATCCGCATGCCCATCCGCGATCAGCCCGTGATGATCCTTCAGTCGTTGTGCGATGTTGCTTGGCAGCACGTTCAGCAACACGCGTTCGGATTTCTTCTGTTCTTCGGCCAGCAATTGATGCTGCTGATCAAGTTGAATATTGATCTTATCCATCTCCACGACGAAGTAGCGCACCAGAAAATATATGATGGAAGACATGGCGGCGAAGTTGAGCGCGAAAAAGAACCCGATGGTTTTCATCTCTATCCCGCCACTGGACCCGGAACCCAGATAGTAATCAAAGCCCCCTGATATCACCGTCATCACCATATAGGCGAAGAACCAGGGAATAGAATCGCGCAGGCCCGAAACGACCAGCGCACCGATCGGAGCGAGCAGAGCCCACAACATCACACCGCTGGCGGTGACAGAGCTGCCGATGCTCCATTGCATGATGAACGGGACAAACAGGAACAAACTCAGTTGAATAAAACGGAATAATTCGAAATTCCTGGTCTTCAAGTAGTGCGCAAGAGAGGCGATCGAAATCACCTGGTAAAACAACGGGACAGTGGTTGAGTAGTGCAAACCCATTACCCAATAAATCGCCAGCCACAACACCACCGCCAGATTCATGAAGGCACAGGCAAAGATCAACAGATCCTTGTGCAGCTTGTCTTCTTGAGAAAGGGGTCTTGACTCTGTGGCTTCAGGGAACTTTTGCATTTGAAAGATGTTCACCAAGTGCTGTTGGGTGTTATGCGTTCATGGTCCTGATTAGCATATGTGCTTATCATACCTGAATTATCACCGCATGTAACAGGTCAAATCCGCCGGATTATTTATCCGTGCTTCTTCATAAGTTATGCGGAAAAGGCTAAAATCAACGCTTCACTACTGACCAATTAGAAGGATTCCCATTATGTCGATGTCCGACCGCGACGGTTTTATCTGGTATGACGGCAAGCTTGTACCGTGGCGCGATGCGACCACCCATGTGCTGACCCACACGCTGCATTACGGCATGGGCGTTTTCGAGGGCCTGCGCGCATACCAGGCCGCCAAGGGCACAGCGATCTTTCGCCTGCAGGAACACACCGACCGGCTTGTTCAATTCCGCGCACATCTTCCAGATGAAGATGCCCTATGACAAGGCCACCCTCATGGCGGCTCAACTGGAGGTCGTTCGCGCCAACAAGCTGGAATCCTGCTATATCCGCCCGATCGCGTTCTACGGTTCCGAAGCGATGGGCATCTCCGCAAAGACGCTTTCCACCCATGTTGCGATCGCCGCATGGCCGTGGGGGGCCTATCTCGGCGATGATGGCATGAAAAAAGGCATACGCGTCAAAACTTCCAGCTTCACCCGCCATCACGTCAACGTGAACATGTGCCGCGCCAAGTCGGTGACGACTTATACCAATTCGATACTGGCGCATCAGGAAGCCGACAACGACAACTACGACGAGGCCCTGCTGCTGGACGTGGACGGCTACGTTGCGGAAGGCGCCGGCGAGAACATCTTCATCGTAAAAAAGGGGAAATTGTACACGCCCGATCTGACCGCCTGCCTTGAAGGCATCACGCGCGATTCCATCTTCACGCTGGCCAGGGAAGCGGGCATCGAGATCGTCGAAAAGCGCATCACCCGCGACGAGGTCTATTGCGCGGACGAAGCTTTCTTTACCGGGACGGCCGCGGAAGTGACACCGATCCGCGAACTCGACCGCCGCACCATCGGCGGCGGTTCGCGCGGACCTGTCACCGCCAAGCTGCAACAGGCATTCTTTGATTGTGTGGCGGGCAAACATCCGCAAGCATACCGACTGGCTGAGCTATGTTTAATGAACCATCCGGAGAAATATCTTGAGCAAACAGGACATCACCCAGCGTTATATCGATATCACGGCAAAAGATTTGCCGCTTGCGTGCCCGATGCCGAACATGAATATCTGGAACGCACATCCGAAAGTGATGATTCCGCTGGATCATGGCGGCGAAGCGCGCTGTCCGTATTGCGGCACGTTATACCGTTTCAAGGGGGAATTGCCCAAGTCGCAACACTGATCGAATCGTGCCGCAATATATGACAGCCCGGCACGACGCACTTGTCAGCGGCCGAAATGCCCGCTACGGTCGGGCACTCTTCTAATCAAAGGTCACCAGGCGAAATGAAAAAGATATTGGTCATCGGCCCCAGTTGGGTGGGCGACACCATGCTGATGCAGCCGATGCTGTTGCGCCTCAGGCAACGCCATCCAGAAAGCCGCATCGATGTGCTCGCTCCGGCGTGGGTATCCTCACTGTTGCGTGCCATACCTGAGGTTCACGAGGTCATCATCAATCCGTTCCCTCACGGCGCATTGCAGCTATTCGCACGCTATCTGTTCGGAAAAAAGCTGCGCGTGGAGCAATACGATCAAGCCATCGTGCTGCCCAACTCGCTGAAGTCGGCGCTCGTGCCCTATTTTGCGCGGATCCCGCTGCGCACCGGATTTGTCGGGGAAATGCGCTACGGCCTGCTCAATGATGCTCGCAAACTCAGCAAAGCAACCTTGCCGCTGATGGTTGAACGCTTCGCGCAACTCGCCGAGGGTGCCCAGGGTGAAATCCCGCGTCCCCTTGCCAACCCCAGGCTGGAAGTCTCTGCTGATCAACGCGATGCCGCGCTAAATAAACTGGGCCTGAGCATGGATAAGCCCGTCGCGATATTTTGTCCCGGTGCCGAATACGGTCCGGCCAAGCGCTGGCCGGTACCCTATTTCGCCGAGATCGCACAGCGCCTCCAGAAACACGGCTTTGCAATCTGGCTGGTCGGCTCCGCAAAGGACAGGGATATTGCCGACAAGATCGTCGCCATGGGCAATCGCGCATGCCGCAACCTTTGCGGCAACACGGACCTGGACGATGTCATAGCGCTGCTGTCCTGTGCGGAACTCGTCATCAGCAATGATTCCGGTCTGATGCATCTGGCTGCCGCGCTGGATCGGCCGATGCTGGCGCTGTTCGGTTCCAGCAGTCCGCAGTTCACACCGCCGCTTTCGCCCAAAGCCGAGGTCCTCAAACTCGATATGAAATGCAGCCCGTGCTTCAAGCGCGAATGCCCGTTGGGGCATTTCAACTGCATGATGAAACTCACCCCGGACCTGGTCTGGCAAAAGATCGAGAAAATGTGATGAACAATATCCCCACCCCTCTCCCCACCCCTCTCGCCCAACTCCTCATCCCGCAAACGGGAGAGGGAGCGAACGAATTGCTACGCAAATCTCCTCCTCCCGAAATCTTCAAGGCCTACGACATACGCGGCATAGTCGGCAAGTCGCTGACCCCGGAAATCGTTGAAGCCATCGGTCATGCCATCGGTTCGGAAGCAAATGCACGCGGTAAGAACACCATCGCGATCGGGCGCGATGGCAGGCTGTCCGGCCCGGAACTGATCGCTGCGCTGGCGCGCGGAATCCAGAAAAGCGGCATCGACGTGATCGACGTCGGCTGCGTGCCCACGCCGATGGTGTATTTCGCCGCTTACCAACTGCACACCGGCTGTGCCGTGATGCTCACCGGCAGCCACAATCCTCCCGATTACAACGGGCTGAAAATGGTGCTCGCGGATGAAACCCTGTCGGGAGAATCCATCCAGAAATTGCGCATGCGTATCGAACAAGGCGACCTGACCCATGGCAACGGCAGTTATGCACAACGCGATATCAGCGCGGAATATATCGCACGCATCGTCTCCGACATCAGGCTGGCCCGTCCGATGAAAGTCACCGTAGATTGCGGCAATGGCGTGGCCGGCGCCTACGTCGCCAGGCTGTATCGCCAGCTCGGCTGTACCGTGCAGGAGATGTATTGCGAAGTAGACGGGCATTTCCCCAATCATCATCCGGATCCCTCCCAGCCTGAAAATCTCGCCGATCTGATCAGTGCACTGCGCAATAACGATAGTGAACTGGGAATGGCATTCGACGGCGATGGCGACCGCCTCGGTGTGGTGACCAGGGACGGCAGGATCATCTATCCGGATCGCCAATTGATGCTGTTCGCCGCCGACGTGTTGAGCCGCAATCCCGGCGCAGAGATCATTTTCGATATCAAATCCACGCGCAACCTGTTCGACTGGATACGCAAGCATGGCGGCAGGCCGACGTTATGGAAAACCGGTCACTCCCTGGTCAAGGCGAAGATGCGCGAAACCGGCGCACTGCTGGCCGGAGAGATGAGCGGACATGTGTTCTTCAAGGAACGCTGGTACGGTTTCGACGACGGTTTGTATACCGGGGCGCGACTGCTGGAAATCCTGAGCAGAGTGCAAGACCCGAGCGCCGTGCTGAATGCCTTGCCGGACGCGGTCTGCACACCCGAATTGCACATGCATACTGATGAAGGCGAGAACCATGCGCTGCTTGCGCAACTGCAAAAGTCCGCAAAGTTCACCGATGCAAGGGAGATCATCACGCTGGACGGCCTGCGCGTGGAATACGCCGACGGCTTTGGCCTGGCACGCCCGAGCAACACCACGCCGGTGATCGTGCTGCGTTTTGAAGCAGACAGCGAGGCCGCACTGCAACGCATCCAGAACGATTTCCGCAGGATATTCCTGCAGGCCGCGCCACACCTGAAATTGCCGTTTTAACGCTGCGCGATCACATCCGCTCTGCCGCCCCATCCTGCGCGGAGGTAATCGGCTTGCGCTGTTGCGGATGCATCCAGTACGCCAAACGCTCTCGGAAGATTTCGGCATAGCCCGCAACGTCAGCCGGTTTTGCCACGAAACTGTTCGCACCGGCCTTGTAGCTCATCAATACTTCATCCTGTGTATAGACAGCGGAAAACACCACGATGGGAATTTCGCTGGTTGCGGCATTGCTGCGCAGTTTGCGCAGTACCGCCAGTCCATCCAGCTTGGGCAATTCCAGATCCAGCAGGATGATATGCGGCATCGGTTGCTTTTCACGAAGGATAGTGCTGAACCAATCCAGTACGGCATAGCCGGCCACTGCAGTCAGATCGATCTCGGGGCAGGTTTCGGCTGCGGCAAGGCGCGCCAAATCAAACTGAACCAGAACGTCATCAACCAGCAACACGTTATAACGACCGTTGTCCAATTGCACTGCTCCTTATGTGCGAGCCTTGATCCAACCAGTAACAGAAGCCAACGCCGCAGCCAGATGCTCCGGTTGCGTGCCGCCCGCCATCGCCATGTCCGGCGCTGCTGCGACAGTGTCAATTCTGCAGCGAGCGCAGCGAAGTAGCAGATTGCCTACCTTTGGCAGCGGTGGCGACGAAGTCGCTCTGGTGCGGGATCAGCAAGCAAGGCCGGACACACCAAATTATAACTTTGCCTTTATCCAGGTTGGAACGGAAGACAATGCCTTAGCCAGATGCTCGGGTTGCGTGCCGCCCGCCATCGCCATGTCCGGCCTCCCCCCGCCTTTGCCGCCAACCTGCTGTGCTACCATGTTCACCAACTCGCCCGCCTTGATGTTCTTGATCAGATCGGGTGTCACACCGGCAATCAAACTGACCTTGCCGTCGGCTACCGCTGCCAAGACAATGGCGGCGGATTTGAGTTTATCCTTGAGCTTGTCCAGCGTTTCCCGCAACGCCGCCGCATCCGCGCCTTCCATTCGCGAAGCCAGCACCTTGATCCCGTTGCAATCCACCGCCTGGCTGACGAGGTCATCGCCTTGCGTACTGGCCAGTATGGATTTCAGCCTGGCCAGCTCTTTTTCCATTGTCTTTGCGTTATCGATAATTTGCAAGATGCGCGCGGCAGCTTCCTGCGGTTGTGCCTTTACCGCGTCCGCCACCTGCTGCAATTGCCGCTCCTGCTGTTGCACATATGCCAGCGCGCCCTCTCCGGTCACCGCTTCCACGCGCCGCACACCGGCCGCCACACCGCTCTCGGCCACGATCTTGAACAGGCCGATGTCGCCGGTTCGCTTGACGTGCGTACCGCCGCATAATTCGCGCGAGGTGCCGATGTCCAGCACGCGCACCTCATCGCCGTATTTTTCGCCGAACAGCATCATCGCGCCGGTCTTCTGCGCATCCTCGATGCCCATCACGCGCGCCAGGGTCGCCGCATTGGCAAAAATCTCGGCATTCACGATGGCTTCCACTTTCATGATCTCGGCATTGGTCATCGGCCTGGAGTGCGCGAAGTCGAAGCGTGTCTTGTCCGGGTCCACCAGAGAACCTTTCTGCTGCACATGGCTGCCCAGTACCTCGCGCAACGCCTTGTGCATCAGGTGCGTGACCGAATGATTGCGCTCGGTGCGCACGCGCGCCTGCATGTCCACCCGCGCGGTGACATTATTGCCCACGCTCAGCTTGCCGGTCTTTACCACGCCGTGGTGGCCGAACACGCTGGCCTGTATCTTCTGCGTGTCTTCCACCGCGAAGATACCGTGCGCGGAACGCAGCTCGCCGCGGTCGCCGACCTGGCCGCCGGACTCGGCGTAGAACGGGGTATCGTCCAGCACCGCGACTCCGATCTCCCCTTCGTTCAGTTCTTTGACCGGCACGCCGTCCTTGTATAACGCCAGCACGTTGGCCTTGCTTTCCAGCATCTCATAACCGTGGAATGCCGTTGCCGGACCGGCATATTCGAGATTGGATGCCATCTTGAATTTGCCGGCCGCGCGCGCCTGTTCTTTCTGCTGTGCCATCGCGGCATCGAAAGTCGCAGTGTCAACCACAATGCCGTGTTCGCGGCACAAGTCCTGAGTCAGGTCGAGTGGAAAACCGAAAGTGTCATGCAGCTTGAAAGCAGTCTCGCCGTTGAATACCTTGTTGCGGTGCTTCGCCATTTCGGCCAGGTCGGCTTCGAGTATCGCCATGCCATGTTCGATGGTCGCAAAGAAACGCTCTTCTTCCTGCCTGAGGATTTCCATCACGCGAACCTGTTCTGCAGCAAGTTCCGGAAAAGCTGCGCCCATCTCGGCAACCAGATCCGGCACCATCCTGTGGAAGAATGCCGCACGCGAACCGAGTTTGTAGCCGTGGCGTATCGCGCGGCGGATGATGCGGCGCAGCACGTAACCACGGCCTTCGTTGCCGGGAATCACACCGTCCGCGATCAGGAAGGAACATGCGCGTATATGATCCGCCAGAACCTTGAGCGAGTTGCTGGTGAGATCGTTGGTTTTCGTTTCGCGCGCTGCTGCGCAGATCAGATTCTGGAACAGGTCGATCTCGTAGTTGGAATGCACATGCTGCAACACCGCAGAGATGCGCTCCAGCCCCATGCCGGTGTCCACCGAAGGTTTGGGCAGCGGATGCATCACGCCGTGCTCGTCGCGGTTGAATTGCATGAACACGTTGTTCCAGATTTCGATGTAGCGGTCGCCGTCTTCATCGGGTGAACCGGGCGGGCCACCCCAGATGCCGGGACCGTGATCGTAAAAGATCTCGGTGCACGGCCCGCACGGACCGGTATCGCCCATCATCCAGAAGTTGTCCGAGGCATAGCGTGCGCCCTTGTTGTCGCCGATGCGTATCACGCGCCCGGCAGGCAAGCCGATCTCTTTGGTCCAGATGTTGTATGCCTCGTCGTCCTCGGCATACACCGTCACCCACAGCTTGTCCTCGGGCAGCTTGTATACACCGTCAACAATTCCCACGCATACTTGATCGCGTCGCGCTTGAAGTAATCGCCGAAGCTGAAGTTGCCCAGCATCTCGAAGAAGGTGTGGTGGCGCGCGGTGTAGCCGACGTTCTCCAGATCGTTGTGCTTGCCGCCGGCGCGCACGCATTTCTGCGAGGAAGCCGCGCGGGTATAGGGCCGTTTGTCGAAACCGAGGAACACATCCTTGAACTGGTTCATCCCCGCATTGGTGAACAACAACGTCGGATCTTCGTGCGGCACCAGCGAACTGGACGGAACGATGGTGTGGCCCTTTGACGCGAAGTAATCCAGAAACTTCTGGCGGATCTCACTGCTTTTCATTTCATCAACTTTCCAAATGCAAATCTTATTTTGCTCAAGCCGCCTGCCGCTGATGCGCGGAAGGTTTGATCAAACACTCAGCCGGAATGCCCAGTCCTTCGTGCAAACGGCGGATCATCGAAAGCGTCAGCGGGCGCGTGTAATTCAGCACTTCATATACGCGGTTCAACCCGCCGATCATCGGCTGCAGGTCTTTCGGTTTCAGCCCCAAGCCTTCCATGCGGAACTTGATCGCTTCGATCGGATCGGGCATTTCCATCGGATAGTGCTTGCGTTCGTAAGCTTCCACCAGCGTTGCCAGCACATCCAGCCGCTCGCCTTCCGGTGTGTTGGCGCGCGCCGTCATCAATCCCTCAATCTCCTTGAGAGCCGCACGGTAATCCGCCTTGGTCTTGATCGGTTTAATGTTCATGTTTACACCTCATATCGTTTGCGCGTCTATCGCGTCATACTGCTTGTGCGTGCCGATGAAGCGGATATACACCACGCGGTAAACATAGTTGACCCACACCACCAGCCGGTATTTATTGCCCGCGATGTTGAACACCACCCGCCCATCTTTCAGGATACTGGCATTGCCAAAATCCGCTTTCACTCCGGCAGGTGAAACCCAATCAGCCGCCAGCACCTGCCGATACCACGCGAGGCAAGGCTCACGTGCATCCTTGTAGTCCGGATTATTTTCCCAGAAGACTTTAAGGGTGGATAAGGCGATCACACGCATGGGCGTATTTTAGTCCCAAATCGGGATAGAGACAATAGAGCTATTGAACCTGACCCCAATGGCCTTGAGGATGAGAAGGAAGGTAGTCCGCGCAGGGTGCAATAACCCTGTCCTGGGTTTATCGAAGGGCAACAGGTATTGCACCCTATGCAGACCCTAATCAAGGATAGGGAAGACGTGACTTCAAGGCACTCGCATTGCCCAGCTATAATTGAATTTTGCCATGCTTAACCAACCGTGAGCGGATGGAACTCTCTGTTCTTTGGTGTTCTTCAGCGAGTTGTTTGGTCGTTTTTCCAGAGTCGAAAGCGGCAACTAACCGGCGATCCTCTTCATCTGACCAAGCTTTTCCTGCGTTGCCCGGGAGTCGCCGCTGTCGGTCGTCAGCTTTTTTTGTTCGCTCCAGAGCCTGTATTGCCATAAACAGCGCTCGTATTGTCTGGGGATGCTGATACGGGCTGTCAACAGCATATTCTTCACCAGTGTGCGGATCAACTCCATTAGCCAAAGCGCGAATGATTTCCAGTGACTTATCAGCATCCATTCTCCCTCCTCCAGTTTATGACTAACAATACTTGGTCGTCATAGTGCTTGAAAAGTAATGCTACCGAAAACCGATCATTCTAATCTTCATGCCGCAGCACCTTGAAAATCGCATCCAGCGAAAACCCGCGCGATTGCAGGAAGCGGACTTGCTTCGCCTTTTCTTTTTCGTCCTGCGGAGCGTGCCGAATTTCCTTTGCCACACTTCGCGTGCCGCAGCCAGTTCGGTTTCTTTCAACGCCGGCAATGCAACGCTGATCAATTCTTCAGCAATGCCTTTCTGGCGCAACTCGTGGGTGATGCGTTGCGCGCCGAAACGGCTGCGTTTGGCGTGTACGATTTGCGTGGCCGCACGCTCATCAGACAAGCCAGTTGCGCTTTTCCAGTTCGTCCAGCACGGCTTCGACATCATCGCCTTCCTGAACATGCGGCAGCAGTTTTGCACGCAACTCTGCGCGGGTATGTTCGCGCCGCGCCAGATATCGCATCGCGCGGACTCGCAGGGTTATTTCAGGCTTTTTCCTCAACGGCTTTTGCGCTCGCTTTTGCCCCGCCCTTTTCACTGGTTTTTTCGCTTGCCTTCGCAGCCGGTTTTTCCGCAACCTCCAGCAGCGCTACCCCGACCGCCGCGCGCACCTTGTTCTCGATCTCCCGCGCGACTTCCGGATGCTCGCGCAGGTATTCGCGCGCATTGTCCTTGCCCTGGCCGATCTTCTCGCCCTTGTAGGCGTACCAGGCGCCGGATTTTTCGACCAGTTTGTGCAGCACTCCCAGATCGATGATCTCCCCTTCGCGCGAGATGCCTTCGCCATACAGGATGTCGAACATCGCCTCGCGGAACGGCGGGGCAACCTTGTTCTTCACCACCTTGACGCGGGTCTCATTGCCGATCACTTCGTCGCCCTTCTTGATCGCGCCGATGCGGCGGATATCCAGACGCACCGAAGCGTAGAACTTGAGCGCATTGCCGCCGGTGGTGGTTTCCGGATTGCCGAACATCACGCCGATCTTCATGCGGATCTGGTTGATGAAGATCACCAGCGTGTTGGAACGTTTGATGTTGGCGGTAAGTTTGCGCAGGGCTTGCGACATCAGCCGCGCATGCAGCCCCATCTGCGGGTCGCCCATATCGCCCTCGATCTCGGCCTTGGGTGTCAGCGCGGCGACCGAGTCGATCACCACCACGTCCACGGAAGCCGAACGCACCAGCATGTCTGCGATCTCCAGCGCCTGCTCGCCGTTGTCCGGTTGCGAGATGAGCAGCTCTTCGACTTTCACGCCAAGCTTCTGCGCGTACTGTGGATCGAGCGCATGTTCCGCATCGATGAATGCCGCAGTGCCGCCCAGCTTTTGCATTTCGGCGATGACTTGCAAAGTCAGTGTCGTCTTTCCGGACGATTCCGGCCCGTAGATCTCCACCACCCGGCCGCGCGGCAAACCGCCCACACCCAATGCGATATCCAGACCCAGCGACCCGGTGGAAACCACCTGTATGTCACGCGCCACGTCATGTTCGCCCAAGCGCATGATCGAACCCTTGCCGAACTGTTTTTCGATCTGGCTCAGCGCGGCTTCCAGTGCCTTGGTTTTATTCTCTTCCATTTGTATCCCCTTTCAATAGTGATGCAGGATTGTGGCACATCATTTCGATTTTGTACAGAACGTTCGTTCTCTTCCTATTCTCAGGCCGTTTCAGTCAATTGGTTCAATAAGTTAATCACTCCCTGCAAGGCGATACACACCGACTGGGCGCGCACTTCGGCACGGTCGCCGCCGAGCTGATACCGTTGCGCGCGAGTCTCACCATCCTTAATGCCCCAGGCGAACCACACTGTTCCAACAGGCTTTTCAACTGTGCCGCCATCCGGTCCGGCAATGCCGCTGACCGCCAACGCCACTTGCGCGGCGCTGTGCTGCAGCGCGCCCTCCACCATCTCACGCACCGTCATTTCGGATACCGCGCCGTGCTGCTTGAGTGTAGCCTTGCGCACGCCCAGCATCTGCTGTTTGGAAAGATTGGAATAAGTGATGAAACCGCGTTCGAACCACACCGAACTGCCCGCGACCTCGGTGATTGCCTGCGCGACACCGCCGCCGGTGCAGGACTCCGCAGTCGCCAGCATCAACCCATGCGATCTGAGCAGTTCTCCGACTTGTGCGGCGAGCACCTCCATAACACATCCTCCTATAAACCCAATCGTCACTCCCACCCTGCGTGTTCCAACCATCCAAGGGCGGATTCCACCCGCCGTTTGCGGGCTTGCATCGGCGGATGTAACCCGCCCTACGTCGCCATTTCGATGGTATTGCTCAGCCGCCGCTCAATGCTTGCACCAGATACACCGCATCGCTGGGATGCAGCGCATGTTTTAAATCGAACACTTGTTCCCCATTCACGAAAAAACGCATCTTTTCGCGCATGCGGTCTTGTTCGTCGATCACGCGGAAACGCAGGCCGGGATATTTTTTATCCAGGTCGGCGAGCAGCTCGGCCAGCGTCGCGCCGGAAGCGTCAACCTCCGGCGCATTGGTGTACGAGAGTAGCGAACTGGGGATCAGAACTTTCATGGACCAACCTCACATCTGTGCGATTTCCACCGAGTAAATTTCAGGCAGATGGCGCGCGATGCAGGTCCAGCGCCGGCCTTCGTCGCGGCTCATCCACAGCTCGCCGCTGGTGGTGCCGAAATACAGGCCTACGGCATCCTGCGCGTCTGCTGTCATGGACTGGCGCTTTACTGTCCACCACCCTTGGCTTTCGGGAAAACCGGCATCGAGGCGTTGCCAGTGTTTGCCGCCATCGCGCGTCACATAAGCGGCCGGCTTGCCTTCCGGGCTGGTGCGCGGCCACACGCTCTGGCCGTCCATAGGAAAAACCCACACGGTGTTGTCATCGCGCGGATGTACGACCAGCGGAAAGCCGATGTCGCCGACGTGCTCGGGCATATTCCTGCCGATGCGCGTCCACTCGTTCGACGGCCGGTCGATGCGGTAGATGCCGCAGTGATTTTGCTGGTACAACCGGTCCGGGTTGCTCGGACACATGCGCACACAATGCGGATCGTGAAAGCTGATGTTAGCCGGGTCGAAATCTCCGACCACCTCCATGCCTTGCACCAACGGTGTAAAGCTGCGGCCCCCGTTCACCGATTCGTGTACGCCGCCGCCCGACATGCTGAAGTACAAATGCGCGGGATCGCGCGGGTCGACGATGATCGAGTGCAGCTTGGGGCCGTCTGGTGTACCGTCCTGCACGCTGCCCATCCACGCACGATATTGCGGGTCGTCGTTGATAATAGAAAAAGGTTGCCAGGTGACGCCGCCGTCGGCGCTGCGGAATAAGCCCTGCGGCGAGGTACCCGCATACCATACGTCGGGTTCGTTCGCGTGCGCGGGCGCAAGCCAAAACGTGTGGTCGACGCTGCGGCCCGGCTTTTTTGTATCCGGGCCCTCCTGCACCTTGGCAAACGCGGGCGGCTGGGTGGCTTCCTTCCAGGTCTGACCCAAATCGGTGGAACGAAAAATGGTGGGTCCGAGATGCCCGGTTTTTGCAGCAGCCAGTAGCGTGCGTCCGTCGCGCGGATCGAGCACCAGATGGTTGATGATGTGGCCGAGAAAATGCGGGCCATCGGTGCGCCAGGTTTCGCGCTTGGCATCGCCGTGAAACAGCCAGGCACCCTTACGGGTCGCAACCAGAATAGCTATCCGATGGGTAGTACGCGCCATGATAACTTCTCCTTTAGTTGTTCTTTAGACAATAGGGGACAACCCTGAGGTTTCATACTGAGGTTTCAACACTACTAAACCCAATCGTCACTCCTATTTTAATCCGCGCGCCAGATCATTCTGTATGTCGACCACCGCTTCCAGCCCCACCGCGATACGGATCAGTCCATCGGTGATACCTGCCGCCGCGCGCGCCTCCGGCGTGATGCGCGCATGCGTGGTGCTGGCCGGATGGGTGATGGTGGTCTTGGTGTCGCCCAGATTGGCGGTGATGGACAGCAGCTTGGTGTTGTCTATCACTCGCCATGCGGCATCCTTGCCGCCCTTCACCTCGAACGACACGATGCCGCCGCCGGTCTTTTGCTGTCTCATCGCCAGCGCGTGTTGCGGATGCGATGGCAGTCCCGGATACAACACCCTAGCCACATTCGGCTGTGCTTCCAGCCAGCGCGCCAGTTCCAGAGCATTGGCACTGTGCGCCTCCATGCGTATCTTCAGCGTCTCGATGCCTTTCAGGAACACCCAGGCATTGAACGGACTCATCGTCGGGCCGGCAGTGCGCAAAAATCCGTATACTGCTTCCATGTTCTTCTTGCTGCCCAGCACCGCACCGCCCAGCGCGCGCCCCTGCCCGTCGATGTACTTGGTCGCGGAATGGATCACGATATCCGCGCCCAATTGCAGCGGGCGTTGCAGGATAGGCGTGCAGAAGCAGTTGTCCACCGCCAGCAGCGCGCCGCATTTTTTCGCGACCGCAGCGATCGCCGCGATGTCGGATATCTCGGTGAGCGGATTGGACGGCGTCTCCAGAAAGAACAGCCTGGTGTTCGGGCGCACCGCCGCCTGCCATTCCGCGACATCGGTTGCGGAGACATAAGTCGTCTCGACCCCGAATTTCTTGATGATGTTGTTGAACAGGTTCACCGTCGCACCGAACAGGCTGCGCGACGCAACGACGTGGTCTCCCGCTTTCAGCAACCCCATGCAACAGGCAAGGATCGCAGACATGCCCGAAGCGGTGGCAACGCATTGCTCGGCGCCTTCCATCGCGGCGAGGCGCTCCTCGAACATCGTGACGGTCGGGTTGGTGAAACGCGAATAGATGTTGCCCGGCTGTTCGCCGATGAAGCGCGCGGCGGCCTGCGCGGCATTCTCGAACACGAAGCTGGAAGTCAGGAACAATGCCTCGCTGTGTTCGCCGAACTGGCTGCGCACCGTGCCGGCGTGCACTGCCAGGGTTTCCGGCTGATAGGATGATTCAGACATGATGGCCCCTTAAAGTACAAAACCCGGAAAGCTTAGCGCTAAACCGGGTTTCCCACGCTTTAGCAGTATTTATATTGCGCCCGCAAGCTGATCCTCAAATCGGCGCAGGTGAAAATTAACATCCGTCACCCATGATGTCAACTTCGATATAGCGTCACATCGAAGTGGCACTCACCTCAAGATTCAACTCCAACTGGTCTTCGTCGAGCGGGATTTCGCCCTTACCGCCGCCGCGCAACGCTTCAACCCTGTTCAGATAGTCGGCACTGATATCTCCGGTGATGTAGTTACCGTCAAAGCATGATGCATCAAAATTGCTGATCTTCGGATTGGCCTTGCGCACCGCCGCCTTGAGATCATCGAGGTCCTGATAAATGATGCGATCCGCTCCGATCTCGCGGCAGATCTCATCGTCGCTGCGTCCGGTTGCGATCAGTTCCTGCGTGCTGGGCATGTCGATCCCGTATACATTCGGGAAGCGCACCGGCGGCGCAGCGGAAGCAAAATACACTTTGAGCGCGCCGGCATCGCGCGCCATCTGCACGATCTCGCGGCTGGTGGTGCCGCGCACGATGGAGTCGTCCACCAGCAGCACGTTCTTGCCCTTGAATTCGACGCCGATGGCATTCAGCTTCTGGCGCACCGACTTCTTGCGCATCGCCTGCCCCGGCATGATGAAGGTACGCCCGATATAACGATTCTTCACAAAACCCTCGCGGAACGGAATGTTGAGGCGATTCGCCAATTGCAAAGCGCTGGGGCGGCTTGAATCCGGGATCGGTATCACCACATCGATGTCATCGATGTCGGCTTTGCTCCAATTGCGCTTGAGTTTATCGGCCAGATATTCGCCCATGTACAAGCGCGTCTCGTACACCGAAATGCCGTTGATAACCGAGTCGGGGCGGGCCAGATATACGTATTCGAAAATGCACGGGGTCAGGCTGGTTTTGGTGCTGCATTGCCGGCTGTACAGATTGCCGTCAAAATCAACGAATACCGCCTCGCCCGGCGCGATATCGCGCAAAAATCTGAAACCCAGGGTATCCAGCGCCACGCTTTCCGATGCGACAAGATATTCCGGGCCGAGTGCCGTTTCGTTTATTCCGATCACCAGCGGGCGGATACCGTAGATATCGCGGAATGCAAGCAGACCGTAACCCGCGATCATTGCCACCACCGCATACGCGCCGCGACAACGCTGATGCACGCCGGATACAGCCGCAAAGATTGTTTGCACATCCAGTTGATACTGCTTGGATTTGACCTGCAACTCATGTGCCAGCACGTTCAACAGCACCTCGGAATCCGAATTGGTGTTGACGTGACGCAAATCCCCCACGAACAACTGTTTCTTCAGCTCTTCGGCATTGGTCAGATTGCCGTTGTGTCCGAGCATGATCCCGAACGGAGAATTGACATAGAACGGTTGCGCCTCGTTGTGATCCACCGCGGAACCGGCGGTCGGATAACGCACATGCGCGATCCCCGCGTTACCCAGCAACGAGCGCATATGACGCGTGCGAAACACATCTCTCACCAGCCCGTTGTCCTTGTGCATATGGAAGGTCTGCCCTTCCAGCGTCGCGATGCCGGCGGCGTCCTGCCCGCGATGCTGCAACACCTGCAAGCCGTCATACAACAGCTGGTTGGCTGGCGATTGCGAGATCAATCCGAGTATGCCGCACATGATTTTCTATCCCAAAATTAACCGTCTATTCGATAATGGATACGCTGCCCGATATTGTCCGGCAACCACGACTTGGTCAACAAGGCGATATCTTCCAAAGTCTTGCCTGTCAGGGAACTGCGCCAAAATGCCCGCTCCGGCACATGCGTCAATCCGGCAAGCCAGACCAGTACCAGCACCACCATCCCGCCGCGCAATATGCCAAACACCCCGCCCATCGCCCTGTCCGTCCAGTCTGAACCTATCGCTTTCAGCATTCTGGCGATCAATCTGGCCAGCACCCCGCATGCGATCAATGCGGTGACGAACACCAGCGCATATGCTGCTGCAATACGCATCTCCTCCTGCTCGATCGGCAGCAGCGACGCTATGCTGCCGGCAGACAACTTGCTGAGGACGATTGCAATCGGCCAACCCGCCAGCGACAGCACCTCGCTGATAAGACCGCGCCACAATCCCAGCAACATGGACAGCAACAATATCCCTATCACCGCAAAATCTAGTCCGTTCATTTAGCGCTGAGTATCACCGGATGGTATCCATGTTTCTCCAGCTGATGACCTGCTTTTTCAGCCTTGTCACGATCCGGATAGGGTCCAACGCGCACCCGCATCTTGTCGCCTGTCTGTTCGGTATAAGCCTTGAAGCCCCATTGCTTCAGTTTCTTGAGTTCCTGTTTCGCGGTTTCCTGATTCGAGTATGCCCCGACCTGCGCTACAAATCCATCCGTACCGGCAGGCTTGGACATGTTCCCGGTTTCCTTTGCGTTCTGCGAAGCGGGCTTTTCCTTGTCCGGCAATGCTTTCGACTTCGTTGCATCGGATTCATGTTCAGGCGCAATATCGGATGTGTCCGGCACGGCGGAGCCGGCCGATGGCAATGCGACATCGGGAACCTTGACACGCGGCAAGAACTTCCCTGCATTATTGGGGTCGGGAATGTTCAAATCAATGTCTTTCCCGGAAATCTTCGGTTCACTGTCCAGCACCATCGGCAAAATGACTACCACTGCCAGCGTCAGCACGGCAGCGCCGATCAAACGGCGCCGGGCTTTGCGTCGGAGATTCAGTTCGTCTTCTGTCTGCTGTTTTGCCATGCTTTGTTCTCGCTTTATCGGAGCCTTGATTTCTTAGCGGATAACGGACAGCCCTTTGGCGGCCATCGCTTCCGCCACTGTGTAGAACGATCCAAAGGCGATGATTCTATCATTTTCGCCCGCCGCATCACAGGCATTACGCAGCGCATCGGGGATGCTCCCGCAGATCCTGATCTCGCCGTGTACCCGGCACTGTTCCAGCACCTGCTCAAGCTTTTCTGCGGTCGCGCCCCGCGGCGTAGACAAGCCCGCCACCAGCCATGTGTCGATGTGCGGCTCGAGCGCCGATACCACGCCCGCCATGTCCTTGTCTTTCAACATGGCGAACACCGCCCATGTGTGCGGACACGGCGGCAGACCGGCGAGATTCTCTGCCAGCGAACGCGCCGCATGGGGGTTGTGCGCGACGTCCAGGATCAGCGTCGGCTTGCCCGGCACAAGTTGAAAACGTCCCGGCAAACTGACCTCGACCAGCCCGCGCCGTACCGCTTCCATGCTGACCGGTAATTTATCCTTGAGTGCATCCAGCGCCGCCAGCGCCGCGCTGGCGTTATCAAGCTGGTAGGAGCCGCGCAATGCAGGATATGGCAAAGCCATGCGCGAGCCGACGGCACTGCGGTAGTCCCACTGTTCCCGGTGCGCGGCATAACCGAACTCATGCCCTATCCTCCACAGTTCGGCCCCGATATTCCGGGCATGGTCCGCAACCGCTTGAGGTAGGACGGCGTCCGCACAAATCGCCACCTTGCCGCTTCGAAATATGCCCGCCTTCTCGAACGCGATCTGCTCGCGCGTCTCGCCCAGATATTCGGTGTGGTCGATATCCACGCTTGCGATCACCGCGCAATCGTTATCGAATACGTTCACCGCATCCAGCCTGCCACCCAGCCCCACTTCCAGTATCGCGACATCCACTTTGTGTCCGATGAAACACTGCATTGCCGCCAATGTCCCGAATTCAAAGTAGGTTAGAGAGATTTCTCCGCGCGCTTGCTCGATCTTCTCAAACGATGCGCACAGCTCCGCATCACTCAACGGTATTGTTGCGATACGCACGCGCTCGTTGTAGCGCAACAGATGCGGCGAGGTATAGCAGCCGACACGGTATCCTGCGGCGTGCAACATGCTTTCAAGCATCGCGCACACCGATCCCTTGCCGTTGGTGCCGCCGACCGCAATGACGGGGAAACCGGGCTGAAGATTCAGCCGTTGTTTGACTTGCGCAACCCGCTCCAGTCCGAGCGCGATGGTTTTGGGATGCAGGGTTTCGAGGTAGGAGAGCCAGCCGGCTAGTGTGTCGGGCATGTTGTCGTGTGTGAAGCTTGAAAAAATGCAGAGCGTCTTTTCTCCCGAGTCGAACAGGACAAAAACGGGTTAGGGCTACGGGATCGTCCTGGCCAGACGCAACCCGCCGCTGCCGTTCCTGATCGATGTAACGAACCAGATGCGGTACGACACCCGCGCTTCCTGCGGGTCGTTCAGCCAGGAACCCCCGCGAAACACGCGCTGCGCACAGTTCCCTTCCCAGCAGCCTTCCGTCCATTCCATCACATTGCCGCTCATATCATACAAGCCATAGCCGTTGGCCTGTTTTTGACCCACCGGATGGGTTTGTTGGTTGCCCTTGCTGTCTGTCCACGCAACCGCATCAACATCGTCGCCGCCGCAGTATTCGCTCCGGATTCCGCCATAGCAGGCGTATTCCCATTCGGCTTCGGTCGGCAAGCGATATTGCCTGCCGGTCAATGCGTTGAGCTTTTGAATATAGCGCTGGGCATCATCCCAGCTCACTTTCTCTACCGGACAGTTGTCGCCACAATTGGCAAATTTGCTCGGATTGCTGCTCATCACCGAGCGCCATTCTGCCTGGGTTAGCTCGTATTTGCCGATCTCGTAGTTCTTGCCCGGAACGGGCACCAATGCCGGCACCATCACCGGGTGTTGCGCGACCTCCTTGTCCGGGGATCGTTGCGCAGGCTGTCCTGTTTCGGCATGAGCTGTCGTTACAGCAGCCAAGCAAAAGATGGCGATGATGAACAGGTTGCGCATTTTGTTTCTTTCCTAAATCGGGACTGGGAAATTGTTGGTTCCGACAGGAATTGAAATTTATTTCAGAAATCAGGCAGCTTCTATCTCTGTCACCGCAGACTGCTTGGTCAGCAAAGTAATCATGGTTGCCAGCTGATTCTTCATCTCGCGCCGGTCGATGATCATGTCTATCGCACCGTGCTCGAGCAGGAATTCCGCGCGCTGGAAGCCTTCCGGCAAAGTCTCGCGCACGGTCTGCTGGATCACGCGCGCGCCGGCGAAGCCGATCAATGCACCGGGTTCGGCGATCACCACGTCGCCCATGAAGGCAAAGCTGGCGGACACGCCGCCCATGGTCGGGTCGGTCAGTACCGAGATGAACGGCAGTCTTTCCTGGCTGAGTTGCGTCAGCGCGGCGCAGGTCTTGGCCATCTGCATCAGTGACAGCAGGCCTTCCTGCATGCGCGCGCCGCCGCTGGCGGCAAAACAGATGAACGGGCATTTCTGCTCCAGCGCGACCTGTACCCCGCGCACGAAGCGCTCGCCGACCACCGAGCCCATCGAGCCGCCCATGAAATTGAACTCGAACGCCGCCGCGACCACCGGCACCGCGTGGATGCTGCCCTGCATCACGACCAGCGCATCATCCTCATCCGTGCTTTTCTTGGCTGCAACCAGACGCTCCGAGTATTTTTTCTGGTCCTGGAACTTGAGCGTGTCTATCGGCAGCACTTCCGCTCCGATCTCGAAGCGGCCCTCGCCATCCAGCAGCAAGTCCAGGCGGAGGCGCGCAGAGATACGGTGGTGATGGCCGCATTTAGGACAGACGCTCAGATTCTTTTCGAGATCCGAGTGATACAGCACCGCCTGGCAGGAAGGACATTTAGTCCACAAGCCTTCCGGCACGTTCTTCTTGGTGTCGCCTTCGCGGCGCTTGATCTTGGGTGGCAATAATTTCTGGAACCAGCTCATGATATTTTCTCCTTATGCCTTATCAACAGCCTGCCTTAATTCCTTGACCAGTTTGGTCACGTTGGCGATGACGTTCTGCTCGGTCGAGTTCTCGATCTCCTGCACGATGCGGCTGCCCACCACCACGCCGTCGCACAATTTCGCCACAGCCAGAGCCGTCGTTGCATCACGGATACCAAAACCCACCCCGATGGGCAGTTTGATGCGCTGGCGCAACTGCGGGATCTTATACGCGATGGCGGACAGATCCAGATGCCCGGCTCCGGTCACGCCCTTGAGCGACACATAATACACATAACCGCGCGCCTGTTTGGCGACGCGCTCCACACGCGCATCGCTGCTGGTCGGCGCGAGCAGGAAGATCGGATCGATGCCATGTTTGTCCAGATGCGCAAACGCTTCATGGCTTTCTTCCGGCGGGAAGTCCACGGTCAATACGCCGTCCACGCCGACCTCGGCACAGCGCTTTGCAAATGTCTCCCAGCCCATCGCCTCGATCGGATTGCCATAGCCCATCAGCACGACCGGGGTGCTCGCGTCCTTTTTGCGAAATACCGCCACCATGTCGAGCACGTCATGCAACGAGACTCCATGCTTGAGCGCGCGCTCGGAGGCGCGCTGTATGGTCGGGCCGTCCGCCATCGGATCGGAGAACGGCACACCCAGTTCGATCACGTCCGCGCCGGCCTCCGCCAGCGCGTGCAGCAACGGCACGGTAAGCTTCGGATCCGGGTCGCCCGCCGTGAAGAACGGGATCAGTGCCTTGCGCTGGTGTTGCCTGAGCTTGTCGAATGTGGTTTGTATTCTTGACATGTCAACTCACAAAGTTATGCCTGAAAGGCGAGCGACGGTATTGATGTCCTTGTCGCCGCGTCCGGACAGATTGACCAGCAACACCTTGTCCTTGCCCAGCGCCGGCGCGATCTTCATCGCATGAGCCAGCGCGTGGCTGGATTCCAGCGCGGGAATGATGCCTTCCAGATGGCACAGGTCGTGGAATGCGCGCAACGCCTCGTCGTCATTGATCGCGACATATTCTGCACGCCCGCTGTCCTTCAGCCAGGCATGCTCGGGTCCGACGCCGGGATAATCCAGCCCGGCCGAGATCGAATGCGTCTCGATGATCTGGCCGTTCTCGTCCTGCATCAGGTAGGTCTTGTTGCCGTGCAGCACGCCGACCGGACTGTTGGTGGTCAACGGCGCGGCATGCTGCCCGCTGGCAATGCCGTGACCGCCCGCTTCCACGCCGATCAATTTCACGCCTGGCATGTCGATGTAGGAATAGAACACACCCATCGCATTCGAACCGCCGCCGACGCAGGCGATCACCGCGTCCGGCTGGCGGCCCGCCAGTTCCGGCATCTGTATGACGGCTTCCTTGCCGACGACAGCATTGAAATCGCGCACCAGCATCGGATAGGGATGCGGCCCGGCCACCGTGCCGATGATGTAAAAGGTGTTTTCGATGTTGGTCACCCAGTCACGCATCGCCTCGTTGAGCGCATCCTTGAGCGTCTTGGAGCCGCTCTCCACCGGCACCACGGTCGCACCGAGCAGCTTCATGCGGAACACATTGGGCGATTGTCGCTTCATGTCCTCCGAGCCCATGTATACCACGCACTCCATGCCATAGCGCGCCGCGACGGTCGCGGTCGCCACGCCGTGCTGTCCTGCGCCGGTTTCGGCGATCACGCGCTTCTTGCCCATGCGTTTGGCCAGTAGTGCCTGGCCGATGGTGTTGTTCACCTTGTGCGCGCCGGTGTGGTTGAGGTCTTCGCGTTTCAAATATATCTGCGCGCCGCCAAGATGTTCAGACAGATGTCTGGCGTGATAGATCGGGCTGGGACGGCCCACATAATGCTTGAGGTCATCATTCAGTTCGGCGATGAATTCGGGATCTTGGCGATATTTTTCGTAAGCCTGGTTCAGCTCTTCCAGCGCACCCATCAGGGTTTCCGCGACATAGATGCCGCCATAGGGACCGAAGTGGCCGGTGCTATCGGGATAGTTGTAAGTCAATGTGTTTAACCTCGTTGATGAATGCAGCGATCTTCGCCGCATCCTTGATACCTTTGCTCGCCTCTACACCGCTGGACACATCCACCGCATAGGGCCGCACTTGTCTGATCGCTGCCGCCACATTTTTCGCATCCAGTCCGCCGGACAAGATCACCGGCAACGGCATGTGTTTCGGGATCAATGTCCAGTCGAATGTTGTACCGGTGCCGCCCGGAATACCTTCCACATGTGCATCCAGCAACAATCCTCTGGCACTGCGAAAATCGGAAGCGCATTGTAGCAAATCCACCCCGGCATTGATGCGGATCGCTTTTAGAAATGGCTTGTTGAATTGAGCGCAATATTGTGGCGATTCTCCACCGTGGAATTGCAAAATATCCAGCGGCACCCTAGACAGCACTTCGCGCACGAATGCAGCTTCGGCATCGACGAACAGGCCGGCCACGGACACAAACGGCGGCAATGCGCCAGCCAGTTGTCCGGCTTGCTCGATGCTGACAAGACGCGGACTGCGTTCATAGAATACCAGCCCGATGGCATCCGCGCCGCTGCGCGCGGCGGCAAGCGCATCCTCAACTCGAGTGATACCGCAAATCTTGATGCGCGTCACAGCAACTCTCCCAACAACGTTTCGTTCTTCATCTGCGGCAGCCCCCACTTCGCTTCGTATCTGATGCTGCGCAAGTATAAGCCATCGGGCGCAAACGTCGGTGCGGCCAGACTGCGTTCGCGGCCGGCCAGGACATCGGCCAGCCAGTCCGGCGGATATTTTCCCTTGCCGACGTACACCAGACAGCCGACGATGTTGCGCACCATATGATGCAAAAAGGCATCGGCGCTGAAATCAAAGACGATCATGTCGCCGTGCCTGCGTATATCCAGTTGCTGCAGTTGCTTGACCGGCGATTTTGCCTGGCATTCCGCTGCACGGAACGCGCTGAAATCGTGTACGCCCACCAGGTGCTGCGCAGCGGCCTGCATCAGCGTCGCATCCAGCGGGGAATGAAACCATCCCGCCTTGCCGGTGTGAATGGCAGGGCGCACAGACCGATTGATCAGCAGATAGCGATAGCAGCGTCCGTGCGCCGAGAACCGTGCATGGAATTCATCCGGCACGGCATGGGCCCACAGCACGGCTATACTGTCCGGAAGCAACGCATTCACCCCGCGCACCCAGGCAGTCAAAGGTCGTTCGATCGATGTATCAAAATGAACCACCTGTTCGAGCGCGTGCACACCGGTGTCAGTGCGTCCCGCGGCGACAACAGAAATCGGCTCCGCGGAATCGCCTGCAATCTGGTTCAAGGCGTGCTGCAGCGTGTCCTGAACAGTAAACCCTTCTGCCTGGCTCTGCCAGCCGCAAAACGGCGAGCCGTCATACTCCACACCCAGTGCTACCCTCATCGCAGCGTCTCGAATAACAGCAGCAGCGCAATACCCACCAGCAACCCGTCGCCAATTCCAAATCGATACAGCGATAGTTCCAGTTGTTTTCCGGTTTCAACATGCCGGTCAAACAGACTGCGCAAATCGTCCTGCCATGTGTGTGTCTCGCGCAGCATCGCGGCCTCGGCATAATGCAGCGTCAAAGCCAGACGCACCGCGACTCGTTCACGCGATACCCCGATCAACTGCAGCGGAGCGAGCAAAGTGTACAGGCCTGCAATCAACTGTTGCCTGTGCAACCGGTCCAGCAATATCGCCAAAGTCGGCCAATGCGGCCAGCAAACGCGTGAGTTGCAGCACACCATCGTCCAATCCTTCACGGCTGGGACTGAACATCCCAAGCGCATCCATTAGCGGCATTCCGGGTGTGGTGTACGCATAGATCAGCAACAGGGACAGCATGATCCAGCGGGTGCGGCGCAACAATTGCAATAGCTTGCGGGAAGATAGCAACAGTGCAAACAAAAAAACAAATCCGGCCGAGACCAGCAACATTTCATGCGACAGGAATTGCATGATTGCGACCAGCAGGCACCAGGTCAATATCAGCGCGGCAGGATGAAACTTCATTCAAAAACCTCATTCCAAATGAAAACGGCAGCTCTATCCTGAGCTGCCGTCATGAAACAGGACATGATTATCCGAGCAGTACGATGAGGTTTTGCGCGGCGTCGCGTTGCTCGGTATCACCTTCGCGCAGAACTTCCTCAAGGATTTCTCGTGCGCCGCTGGCATCACCCATTTCATGATAGGCCTTGGCCAAATCGAGTTTGGTTGCGACCTCCTGCCAGTGATCGTCCTTGTTTCCTGTTGCCGATCCCTCGGGAGCGGATTCGCCCGGAGCCGCCAAATCATCAAAGTTCAAATTGATGCCGGCCAAACCGATGTCAGGGATTGCCGCAGGCGCAGGTTTCTCGGTCGCCTTTTCGACCGGGAAATCCAGGGTGAACTCCATGCCTCCATCGTCCGCCGGATTGCTGGATTCCTGTTCCGTCAGCAGGCACTGAAGGACTTGAAGACGTGATATCAAAGTCCATTTCCGCACCTTGCGCAACCAGGCTGCCATCAGCCGACATGATCGAGGTTCTTTGCGTAGCATTCAAAAAATCCTGCTCTGGCGAGGGAGCCTCCGGTGCGGCTGATGCGCTCACATCAAAATCAAAATCGAGCGCGGATGGCTGCGCCTTCGGAATATTTTCGGCTGTCGCAGGATTGAACGCGGGCCTTTGCACGGTCGCACTGCCGGTATCTTCCATGGACCGGAAACCGCCGCCGTACATCGGATTATCCGGCTCCAGCTTGCGGCCCATGGCAACCGCCTGTTGCCATGCGTCATCATCACCTGAATCCTGCAACTGCCGCGCTATAGTCGAGAAAGCATTGGCATCCTTTCGGCTGGCATAAATTCCCAGCAGTTTGAGATGAATCTGGTGATTGTTCGGGGTGTTTTGCAGTGCTTCTTTGAGTATTTCTTCAGCCTGGACATCACGGCCAAAGTTGAGGAACAGATCTGCCTCGCTGATCGGATCGACGTTATCGGATGCCGGGCGACCCCTGTGCAGAAGCCGTACCGGTAAAATCCCCGGTATCGGGCGATGGAAAGACTGGCGCGGCCATACGGCCGGTTATTTCGCCGACATCCCCGGATGATTGGCCTGAGTCCTCAATCCAGAAGTTTTTTTTTCGCCGATGCAACATGAAGCCAAGACCGCCCAATACCAGCAATCCAGCCGCGCCTCCCGCCAGATAAAGGGGTTCCTCCAGAATCTGATCCACTAAGGAAGGTTCCGGCTTGACCTGTTTTGGCTGGACAACCGGAGGCTTCGGCTTTACTGTCGTTGCCACGCTGACGGCAGATTTGGCTGGTGCAACCGGAGGCTGATTAGCTTGCGCCATAGCAGCAGCCTCGGCTTTCAATTGCGCCAGACGTTGCATGTCCTGCATGTTCTTTTCCAGCAGTGCGGCGCGATCTTGTTGCTTCCTTCAATGCCTTGCTCTTGGCAATCGCATCTTCCTGGGCGGCATTTTTTCTTGTCCTGTTCGGACATGGACTTGCCACCCGCCCCCCCAACCTGATCTCCGGGAGCTTCGCCTTTGGAAAGTTTCAACACTTCCTTGGCAGATTCTTTGGCCACCGGAGCCATATCGGCTATCGAACTGCTGATCTTGCCGGTCGCAACCTGCTGCGCATCCTGCGGCTGGGTACTGATCGAGGCTGCACTGGCGAGCTTTTGCCGGTATGCATTCCAATCGGCTGCCTGGGCATGGATCTCCTTTATCGCTTCAGGCATGCGACACGCTCGCCACTTCTTGTTCGGTGGGCAATTGCAGAATCTTCCCGGCCCTGATGCGGTTCATGTTTTTGCCGTCAAACTTGTTGGCATTGGCGCGATACAGTGCGACCAGCATGCGATCCAGGTTCATGTCGGCCAGCTTGTACCGGGCTGCGATCTTGTACATCGTGTCGCCGCGTTGAACCTCGATCCACTCTTTAGGTTCGGCTGCAACAGGCGCAGGGGCCTGCTCTGTTCCGCTTTCCACCGGCAGCCTGTTCCTCGGGCTTGGCGGCGACTTCCATTGGCGCGTTTTGTTCCTCCGGCTTGGCAGCGGTTTCGCGGGGGCTTGTTCTGCCGGCGTGACTGCAGCTACCGGAGCAGGTTGTACTGCGGACGTGACAGCAGATCCTCCAGGAGCAGCAGGTACAGCCGACTGAGCAGCCGCGGTGCGGGCAGCCTGTACTTGGCGGAGCAACGGCCTGCACTTGAGCTTTGGGCGGGTTGCACCGGCAGCATATCCGGGAGGATCCAGCAGGAATGTATATTCGCGGGACAGTTTTCCGGAAGACCAGGTCAACTCGACCAGCAGGCTGACAAAAGGATCATTGACCGGTTGAGCACTGCTGGCACTTGATATAAGGTTCACCATCCGCGCGACTCTTGATCTCGAACTTGAATTTGTTGCCGTAGGGATATTCCAGGCCGGAACTCTTATAGGCATCTGGTGAGGCAAGACGCGCGACCAGACTGTCTTTTTCGGTCTTGCTGATGACACCAATTCTATGTCGGCCTTAAGCGGTTGCCCCAGAGCAGAAGCCACATTGATCCCGCCCATCCCTACGGCGGAAACAGTTGTAGACAACATCAAAGCGACAACAATGCCGAGCAGTTTTAGTATAACCAGCCACTTGGTCGGCGTTGCCTGCCGATCTGGTGGAATGGCTAGTGGTTTCACCAGTGATTTTCGCACGCGATCACCCTCACCTTTTTTATTAGGACAATACAAAATAACATCAAAGAGTTATAAGCACAAGCTCATAATATCCTTCGCATTATGTCTCAATTGAGATATTTCGCAATCAGAATTTCCGCGATTTGCACGCTATTCAACGCCGCGCCCTTGCGCACATTGTCGCTCACCACCCACAGATTCAAGCCCATCGGATGCGAAATATCTTCGCGGATACGCCCGACATAAGTCGCGTCGTTTCCCGCCGCCTCGATCGGTGTCGGGTAACCGCCCGGCTCGCGCTTGTCCATCACGATCACGCCCGGCGCCTTTTCCAGCAAGGCGCGCGCCTCGTCGGCCGTGATCTTCTTGCGGGTCTCGATATGCACCGCTTCGGAGTGCCCGTAGAACACCGGCACGCGCACTGCAGTCGGATTGACCAGGATGGAGTCGTCTTCCATGATCTTCCGGGTTTCCCAGACCATCTTCATCTCTTCCTTGGTGTAGCCGTTCTCCATGAACACATCGATCTGCGGCAGCACGTTGAAGGCGATGCGCTTCGGGTACACCTCAACTTCAGCATCCTGGTGGTTGAACAGCGCGCGGGTCTGCGCGGCCAGTTCGTCGATCGCCTCCTTGCCGGTGCCGGACACCGCCTGATAAGTCGCCACATTGATGCGCGCGATGCCGACCGCGTCCTTGATCGGCTTGAGCGCCACCAGCATCTGGATGGTCGAGCAATTCGGATTGGCGATGATGCCGCGATTCTTGTATTGCGCGATGGCGTGCGGATTCACTTCCGGCACCACCAGCGGAATATCGCGGTCGTAGCGGAAGTGCGCGGTATTGTCGATCACCACGCAACCGGCCGCCGCCGCGATCGGCGCATATTTTTCCGACACGCTGCCGCCTGCCGAGAACAAACCGATCTGCGTCTTGGAAAAATCGAAATCTTCCACATCGATGACGGTAAGTTCTTCGCCCTTGAAGCTCACGGTCGAACCCGCCGAACGGCTGGATGCCAGCGGATAGAGATTGCGCACCGGAAACTTGCGCTGCTCCAGTATCGACAGCATCGCCTCGCCCACCGCGCCGGTCGCGCCCAATATACATACGTCGTATTGCTTGCTCATGCTTCTTCTCTCAAAAATTAATTCTTAAAGTACCGCAACGACCGCATCGCCCATCGCCGCCGTGCCGATCTTCTGCTTGCCCGCTTCGGCGATGTCGCCGGTGCGCAGACCCTGCTGCAACGTCTTGCGCACCGCCGTCTCGATGCGCTGCGCGATGTCTTCGCGCGCAAAGGTGTAGCGCATCATCATCGCCACCGACAAAATCGTCGCCAGCGGATTGGCGATGTCCTTGCCCGCGATATCCGGTGCCGAACCATGGCACGGCTCGTACAGACCCTTGTTGTTCGCATCCAGCGAAGCGGACGGCAGCATGCCGATCGAGCCGGTCAGCATCGACGCTTCATCGGACAGGATATCGCCGAATATATTGCCGGTCAGGATCACATCGAACTGCTTGGGTGCGCGCACCAGTTGCATCGCCGCGTTGTCCACGTACATGTGCGACAACTCCACCTGCGGGATATTCCTTTGCCACATCGGTCACGATCTCGCGCCAGAACATGCTGGTGTCCAGCACGTTGGCCTTGTCCACCGAACACATCCTGCCTTTTTCTGCGCGTTTCATCGCGATCCGGAAACCGACATGCGCCACGCGGCGGATCTCCGACTCGCTGTAGCGCATGGTGTCGAAGCCCTGGCGTTCGCCGTTGTCCAGCGTGCGTATGCCGCGCGGCTGGCCGAAATAGATGTCGCCGGTCAGTTCGCGCAAGATCATGATATCCAGCCCCGATACCAGTTCCGGCTTCAGGCTGGAAGCATTGACCAGTTCGGGATACACCATCGCCGGACGCAGGTTGGCGAACAAACCCAGTCCCTTGCGGATGCGCAACAGGCCTTGCTCCGGGCGCATCGGCCGCGGCAGCGTATCGTACTGATAGCCGCCCACCGCACCGAGCAGCACCGCATCGGATGCCTTCGCCAGCTTTTCCGTCGCGTCCGGAAACGGATCGCCCGCCGCATCGTAGCCCGCGCCGCCGATATGCGCATACTCCAGTTCGATCTTCAAGCCGTCGCTGCGCAACGCCTCCAGCACTTTCGCCGCCTGTGCGACGATCTCCGGCCCGATGCCGTCACCCGGCAATACTGCGATTTTCATTAATTTTTCCAGTCAGAATTTTCGACCCAATCATGCAAACAGCCACGGCTGTGCCGCGCGGTGTTTCTCTTCGTACGCCTTGATCTCATCCACATGCTGCAACGTCAGACCGATGTCGTCCAGACCGTTCAACAGGCAATGCTTGCGAAATGCCTCGACTTCAAACTTGTACACCTTGCCGTCCGGGGCGCTGATGGTTTGCTGCTCCAGATCGATCGCCAGCTTGTAGCCCGCATTCGCAGCCACCGCCTTGAACAATGCATCCACCTGTTCTGCTGCCAGACGGATCGGCAGCAAGCCGTTCTTGAAACAGTTGTTGAAAAAGATGTCGGCAAAGCTGGTCGCGATGATGGCGCGGAAACCGTAGTCTTCCAGCGCCCAGGGCGCATGTTCGCGCGAGGAGCCGCAGCCGAAATTCTCGCGCGCCAGCAAAATCTGCGCGCCTTTATAGCGCGGCTGGTTCAGCACGAAATCCGGATTCAACGGACGCTTGGAATTGTCCATGCCCGGTTCGCCGTGATCCAGATAACGCCATTCGTCGAACAGATTCGGGCCGAAACCGGAACGCTTGATCGATTTCAGGAACTGTTTGGGAATGATCGCATCGGTATCCACATTGGCTCGATCCAGCGGCGCGACCAACCCGTCAGCACGGTAAATTTTTTCATTTTTGCCTTCTTTTCAGTCTGCCTTTTCCAAGCAGTGCCGCCTTTTTGAATATCCTTGCCCAACCCTTCCATGGTATTGCAACCCGCCAGAATCAATACCGCCAGATCAATACGCCGCTTTCATCAACAGCTCCTTTTAATTACCTCACTTACATCAACAAAATGCCCGGCGATCGCTGCAGCCGCAGCCATTTCCGGACTGACCAGATGGGTGCGCCCGCCCTGCCCCTGCCGCCCCTCGAAGTTGCGGTTGGAAGTCGAAGCACAGCGCTCGCCCGGCGAGAGCTTGTCGTCATTCATCGCCAGACACATCGAGCAGCCCGGCTCGCGCCATTCAAAACCCGCCGCGATGAATATCTTGTCCAGGCCTTCCTGCTCGGCCTGCCGCTTCACCAGACCGGAACCGGGCACCACCATCGCCAGCTTCACATTCGCCGCCACATGTTTGCCGCGCGCGATCAGCCGCTGCCGCGCGCAGATCCTCGATGCGCGAGTTGGTGCAGGAACCGATGAACACCTTGTCGATGCTGATTTCCGCGATCGGCGTGTTCGCCGCCAGGCCCATGTACTGCAGCGCGCGCTCGGCAGCATCACGCTTGACCGCATCGCTCATGGTCGCCGGATCGGGCACGCGCCCGTCCACCGCCACCACCATTTCCGGCGACGTGCCCCAGGTCACTTGCGGCTTGATCTGCGCGGCGTCCAGATTCGACCACCTGATCGAACTGCGCGCCTTCATCGCTGTGCAGAGTGTGCCAGTAGGCCACTGCCTTGTCCCACAACTCGCCCTGCGGCGCGAACGGGCGACCCTTGAGATAGTTGATGGTGGTGTCGTCCGCCGCGATCATGCCCGCGCGCGCGCCGGCTTCGATCGCCATGTTGCACAAGGTCATGCGCCCTTCCATCGAAAGGCCGCGTATCGTGCTGCCGGCAAACTCGATCGCATAGCCGGTGCCGCCCGCCGTGCCGATCTTGCCGATCACCGCCAGCGCGATGTCCTTGGCGGTGACACCCCGGCCCAACGCGCCTTCCACCAGCACCTGCATGGCTTTGGATTTTTTCATCAGCAGACATTGCGTCGCCATCACGTGCTCGACCTCGGAGGTGCCGATGCCGAACGCCAGCGCGGCGAACGCACCGTGCGTGCTGGTGTGCGAATCGCCGCACACCACCGTCATGCCCGGCAAGGGTCGCGCCCTGCTCCGGCCCGATCACATGCACGATGCCCTGGCGCACATCGGACATCTTGAATTCGTTCACGCCGAACTCGGCGCAATTGTTGTCCAGCGTCTCCACCTGCAAACGCGAGACCGGATCGGCGATGCCCTGCGCGCGCCCGGTGGTCGGCACGTTGTGATCGGCCACGGCCAGGATCGATGCGGTGCGCCACAGCTTGCGCCCGGCCAGCTTCAGTCCCTCGAAGGCCTGCGGGCTGGTCACTTCATGCACCAGATGGCGGTCGATATAGATCAACGCGGTGCCGTCGGCTTCCTGCCGCACCACGTGGGCATTCCAGAGTTTGTCGTAAAGAGTTTGCGCTTTCATGTTGTTCCACTTGCCATACCCGCTTGTTTGAACGCGCGATTATGCCACAACAGCCGTAGCTTGGCATATGTCCCCCCGCCTGGCTGCGCCATTTCCGAAATGGACAACCGGGCAAAAAACGGAAAGATCGTTCACGGAAAGTGCGGGAGTTTTTCATTGGAATCACAAGATACTTCAGCGCAACGTGAATCCGGCTTCGTGATAGCATAATGGCATGCAGAACAAGGATCCGAAATTCCGCCGTAATAACTTTGACGTGGCCAACACCGTCAATGTGACCGACCCTGTTTCGGTTGCTGAGGCGCTTGAGGCCATCTTTCTCGATCTGTTTCCCGATGCAAGAACCGGCACGCTGCGAACCGCGGTGAACCATGTTTCGCAGCTGTATCGCGGCGAGCATCCTGCCTATGCGCCGTGCGATACCGGCTATCACGATCTGCAGCACATTATGGACGTGACCCTGGCCAGCGCACGCCTGATGGATGGCTATGAGCGCTCGCAAAAATCAGGCGCCGGGCTGGGGGAGGAACTGTTTATCTTTGGCATTCTGCTGGCACTGTTTCATGACAGCGGTTATCTGCGCAAACGGGGCAGCGAAGAGGACCGGAAGGGCGCGGAATTCACCCTGGTTCACGTTTCGCGCAGTGCGGAATTGCTGAAGAATTACATGCAGGAAGTCGGCATGGGCAAACTGGCTGACATCGCTGCGCAAGTCGTGCACTTCACCGGTTATGAAGTGCCGGTGGAACGCATCCAGGTGCCGCCCGCTTTCCGTGCCATCGGCAATCTGGTGGCGTCGGCGGACATACTGGCGCAAATGTCGGATCGTTGTTATCTCGAAAAATGCTACGACCGGCTTTACACCGAGTTCGTCCTGGCAGGCATCGCAAAAAAACATGACGCTCAGGGCAATGAACAAGTACTCTTTTCTTCCCCGCAGGACCTGGTGATAAAGACTCCGGGATTTTACAAAACTGCGAAAAGGCGCATGGAAGAAACCCTGCAAGGAGCCTATCGTTATGTAGAGAAACATTTCAAAGGTCAAAACCTCTACCTTGATGAGGTTGAAAAAAATATCCAGTTTGCGGAATACATGATTGAACATGGCGCCGATATCGGCATGTTGCAACGCACCCCGCCCAAGACCCCCGGTTCCGATCAACCCTCCCCCGAAACCGAAATCAGGGAACAGCATGTGGAAGACAGGCGAAAAATGATCGGTGACAGAAGGAAAAATGCGGCGACGCGTTATCCGGACCTGCTGGAAAGAAGGAAGAACAAAGAGGATAGAAGGAAGGATCCCTCGAAAAAGAATTGAATGACGCGGCAGTCGATGCGAGAGGATCCATCATTGAGCAAAACCCGAAACATGCCGCTTGCCGGGCACTGTCTATGCTCCGCACCAACAATATTCGTCTCTTCCGCGTTCCGATATGCGCTTCGAAATCAAGCCGAGAGATCCTTTTTGCGCCTGTCCTCGGATGTTCCAGGTTTGTAAAATGGAAAGAACGAGGCGGCAGGAAGCAAAGACCAAGCCAGAAAAACCGTCAATGCACTCAGCAGACTGATCACAAGCATCTCTTGTACATGTTTTCTGCTTTCAACCAGGCTTTGTTCAAATGTCTGCGTGGCTTTGAATTGCTCGCTCTGCAAGGTACTTGTCAATTTGTTCAGCGAAACGGTCATATGCCCCATCTCAGACCTCACATCCCCCTTTTTTATTCCGATGATGATGGAAGCGGCACTCTCTGCTGCAACAAAGTAATCATTGAATTGCACAAGAATTTCTTTGGAAATCTCCTTTTTTCCGACTATCGCTGCCATATCGAGGGTGATCTCGCGAAAGGACTCGGCATTTTTGCGCGCGCGGATGATCGACCTCTCCGAATGGGAATCAAGGGCATCCAGCAAGCCGCTCTGGATGCCGATCAGCCTGTTGGACAATGCTTCAATTTTGCTCAAATAGGGATAGTTAACATATTCTGTGCGCTGAAGCAGTGTGTAGGCATCCGACGTTATTATAAACACCACAATCATTCCGATAGCGAAGAACAGAAACGTAATGTTCCATATTTTCTGCCTGATAGTCATAGCTGAAATCCGGATTACTGAATGAATCGGGTTGTAATTTTGCCGATGGACAGCCCGTCGTGCGCAATGCAATGGCTTTTACTTTTACGGTAATCGAGCAAAAGTTCGCATAAGTTTACTATACATCGACAAGCATCAACGGGAGTTGCAAGACTCTAACAGCCAGAGCATGTCTGCAGGCCGGAAGAAAACAGCCTGTTTCCTCCATATCCACATCCAGTTGAATCCTGAATGACGGTGAAAATAAAATACCGGTGATTTGCTGCTATCAAAACTCCGCCTTGGCGGATTGTTTAACACCCAGTTTCCACCACGTCAGCAGCAGCCCCAGCAATGCCGCACCTGCGCTGCACGAATACAGCACGCTTGCGCCGTAGTGCTGCCAGATCGGGCCGCTCGCCAGGCCGCCCAGCATGCCGCCTGCGCCGTAGGTAAGACTGCCGAACAGGGCCTGGCCTTTGGACTGGTGCCGACCCTGAAAGAATTCGTGTACCAGCCCCATCGAAGCGGCGTGATACGCGCCGAAGGTGGCGGCATGCAGCATTTGCGCGATCAGCAGTAACGACAGGAAATCCACGCCCCAGCCGATCAGCACGAAACGCAGCACTGCCGAACTGAAACTGACCAGCAGGATGCGGGTGAAACCAAAGCGGCGCACCAGCCACGGCATCAGGAAAAATACGCCGATCTCGCAGATCACGCCGAGCGCCCACAAGCCGCCCACCGCGCTTTTCGCGTAGCCGTGTTCGACCAGGTAGATCGAGTAGAAGGTGTAATACGGGCCGTGTGCGAGGGACATCAGGAAGCACGCGCCGAACAAGGCCAGCACGCGCGGCTGCAACACGATCTGTTTGACCGGCTGGTGGTCGGTGTGATGCGCCAGCACTTCGACAGGCGGGATCTGCCGGGCAAACATCAGGATGCCGAGCTCGCACACCACGCCCGCCCACAGCAGCCAGTCGATGGCGATATAGTCGAACGCATAGCCCAGCCCGACCACCGAAGTGATGAAGCCGACCGACCCCCACGAGCGGATGCGCCCGTAGCGCGCGCTGTGCTTGCCGAGATAGGTGAGCGTGGTCGCCTCCACCAGCGGCATCGAGGCGCTCCAGAAAAAACCCATCAGCGCCAGCACCAGGAACATACCCCAGAAACTGGTGGTCACGAATACGCCAAGGTAGCACAGCGCGCTTAGCGTCGCGGCGATCTGCACCACCAGCAATCTTTGACCTGTGCGGTCGGCCAGCCAGCCCCACAGGGTCGGCGCCATCATGCGCATCACCGGCTGCACCGCAACCAGGATGGCGATCTCGATGGCGTCGAAGCGGATGGACTTCAGGTACAGGCTCCAGTAGGGTGCGAACAGCCCCACGAAGGCGTAGTAGAAAAAATAGAATCCGGCGATGCGCCAGTAGTAGTTCTTGTGGTTAGACATAACGGTGCAGCACCCAAACGGCGCGCATTATCTCATGCAGCAACTATAATTTTGTGCCTGCTCTTGAAATGGGGAACTTAATCCCCATACCCTCCCAATCGAATTTTGGAGAACGGCATGGAACAGAACGAAACCAACAACGAAGCCAACCCGCAAATCAACCCCCAGATCGAACCCCAGGCAGCCCAGACGGCCACGGCGAACGCCGCGGAAGTCATGCCCAGCCTGGAAGTGATGCTGAAGGAGGCCGAGCGCAAGGCGCAGGAACACTATGATGCATGGATGTACGCCAAGGCCGAAGGCGAGAACATCCGCCGCCGCGCGCTCGAGGATGTGAGCAAGGCGCATAAATTCGCCGTGGAGCGTTTCTCCAATGAGATGCTGGCGGTGAAGGACAGTCTGGAAGCCGGGCTGGCGGTGGAAAACGCAACGGTGGAAAGCTTCAAGAGCGGAATGGAACTGACACTGAAGCAACTGTCCGGTGTATTCGAGAAATTCAACATCAGCGAGATCAACCCGGTCGGCGAAAAATTCGATGCACACAAGCATCAGGCCATCGGCATGCTGGACAGCGACCAGCCCGCCAACACCGTGGTCAGCGTGATGCAAAAGGGTTATGCGCTGAATGACCGCGTGCTGCGCCCGGCGCTGGTGATGGTGGCAAAGACAAAGGAATAACCGGCTGTGCGTCCGGAATGCCGCGCTGGGCTGGCAACGTTTATACGGGCCAAGCACTTGAAATCAGGGTAACTTGCCCCATTTTCAAGCAACAAAGGATTTTAGATTCAACCAATTCAACTGAAAGGAAAGCATCATGGGAAAAATCATCGGAATCGACCTGGGCACGACCAACTCCTGCGTGGCCATCATGGAAAACGGCAAGACCAAGGTGATCGAGAACGCTGAAGGCGCCCGCACCACCCCGTCCATCGTCGCCTATATGGAAGACGGCGAGATGCTGGTGGGCGCGCCCGCCAAACGCCAGGCCGTCACCAACCCGACCAACACGCTGTATGGCGTGAAGCGCCTGATCGGCCGTCGCTTCGACGAAAAGATGGTGCAAAAAGACATCTCCATGGTGCCATTCAAGATCGTCAAGGCCAAGAACGGCGATGCCTGGGTGAAAGTGCGCGACAAGGAATATTCCGCACCGGAGATCTCCGCGCAAGTGCTGATGAAAATGAAGAAGACTGCCGAAGACTATCTCGGCGAACCCGTTTCCGAGGCGGTCATCACCGTGCCTGCCTACTTCAACGACTCGCAGCGCCAGGCCACCAAGGATGCCGGCCGTATCGCGGGCCTGGATGTGAAGCGCATCATCAACGAGCCGACCGCGGCCGCGCTGGCTTTCGGCCTGGACAAGCAGGAAGGCGACCGCAAGATCGCGGTATATGACCTGGGCGGCGGCACGTTCGACATCTCCATCATCGACATCGCCGAGATCGAAGGCGAGCACCAGTTCGAGGTGATGTCCACCAACGGCGACACCTTCCTGGGCGGCGAGGATTTCGACATGCGCGTGATCGACTATCTGGTCGACGAATTCAAGAAGGAAAGCGGCATCGACCTGCGCAAGGACGTGCTTGCGCTGCAACGCCTGAAAGATTCTGCCGAGAAAGCCAAGATCGAACTGTCCAGTGCGCAGCAGACCGAAGTGAACCTGCCCTACATCACCGCCGACGCCAGCGGGCCGAAACACCTCGCGGTGAAGATCACCCGCGCCAAGCTGGAAAGCCTGGTCGAAGACCTGATCGCACGCACCATCGAGCCGTGCAAGATCGCGATGAAGGACGCCGGAGTTTCCACATCGGACATCTCCGATGTGATCCTGGTCGGCGGCCAGACTCGCATGCCCATGGTTCAGGAGAAGGTCAAGGAATTCTTCGGCAAGGAAGCGCGCAAGGACGTGAACCCCGATGAGGCCGTGGCCGTCGGTGCCGCGATCCAGGGCGGCGTGCTGCAGGGCGAGGTGAAGGACGTGCTGCTGCTGGACGTGACCCCGCTGTCGCTGGGCATCGAAACCATGGGCGGCGTGATGACCAAGCTGATCAAGAAGAACACCACGATCCCGACCAAGGCATCGCAGGTATTCTCCACCGCGGAGGACAACCAGAGCGCGGTCACCATCCACGTGCTGCAGGGCGAGCGCGAAGTGGTCTCCGGCAACAAGAGCCTGGGCCAGTTCAACCTGTCCGACATCCCTCCCGCGCCGCGCGGCATGCCGCAGATCGAAGTGACTTTCGACATCGACGCGAACGGCATCCTGCACGTATCGGCGAAGGACAAGGCGACCGGCAAGGAAAACAAGATCAAGATCCAGGCCAGCTCGGGCTTGAGCGAAGCGGAGATCAAGCAGATGGTGCAGGATGCCGAAGCCCATGCCGAGGATGACCGCAAGGCGCTGGAACTGGTGACCGCGCGCAACCAGCTCGACTCGCTGATCCATTCGACGCACAAGTCGCTGAAGGAATACGGCGGCCAACTCGAGCGCCGACGAAAAGACTGCGGTCGAGACCGCATTGAAGGATGCGGAAGCCGTGGTCAAGGGCGACGACAAGGATGCCATCACAGCCAAGTCCGAGGCACTGGCGACCGCAGCGCAAAAACTCGGAGAGAAAATGTATGCCGCCGAGCAAGCCAAGGCGCAGGCAGGTCAGGCAGGTACCGCACCCGGTGCGGAACCCAAGCAGGATGAAGGTGACGTGGTGGATGCGGAATTCACTGAAGTAAAGGACGAAAAGAGGTAAACTTCAATGAAGCTGCGGGCTTGGGAAAGGATATTCCCGGCCTGCAGTTTTTCATGCCACAACTTAACTCCAGGCATTCAGCCCCCGGTATATGGCAAAAAAAGACTACTACGAAGTTCTCGGAGTCAATCGCGATGCTTCGGACGAAGATTTGAAAAAGGCTTATCGCAAGCTGGCGATGAAGCACCATCCCGACCGCAATCCGGACAACCCGAAGGCAGAAGAACATTTCAAGGAAGCCAAGGAAGCTTACGAGACATTAAGCGATGCGCAGAAGCGTGCCGCTTATGACCAGCATGGCCACGCCGCATTCGAGGGCGGCATGGGCGGCAGTCCGTTCGGCGCGGGTGCGCAGGGCTTCGATTTTTCCGACATCTTCGGCGACATCTTCGGCGGCGGACGCGGAAGCGCGCGCAACAGCGTGCAGCGCGGCGCCGACCTGCGCTACAACCTCGAGATCACGCTCGAACAAGCCGCACGCGGCACCGAGACCAAGATCCGCATACCGACGATGGAGGAATGCGAAACATGCCATGGTTCGGGCGCGAAACCCGGCACCAGCCCGACCACCTGCACGACCTGCGGCGGTCAAGGCCAGGTGCGCATGCAACAGGGCTTCTTCTCGATCCAGCAAACCTGCCCGCGCTGCCACGGCACCGGCAAAATGATCTCCTCGCCGTGCAGCACCTGCAACGGCAACGGACGCGTCAAGCAGCACAAGACGCTGTCGGTGAAGATCCCGCCGGGCGTGGACAACGAAGACCGCATCCGGCTGTCCGGCGAAGGCGAACACGGTGTGAATGGCGGGCCGCCCGGCGATCTGTACGTGGTGATACAAACCAAACCGCACGCGGTGTTCCAGCGCGACCACAACGACCTGCATTGCGAAATGCCGATCAGTTTCACCACCGCCGCGCTCGGCGGCTCGATCGAGATTCCGACGCTGGATGGCGTGGCCACGATCAAGATACCCGCCGAGACCCAGAGCGGGAAGATCTTCCGCCTGCGCGGCAAAGGCATCAAGGGTGTGCGCAGCACCAGTCACGGCGATCTGCACTGCCACGTTGCGGTGGAAACACCGGTAAACCTGACCGAACGTCAAAAGGAACTGCTGCGCGAATTCGAGTCCATCAACGAAAGGGACAGCGAGCGCCACAATCCGCGCGCAAAGTCCTGGATGAACAAGGTCAAGGATTTTTTCGCCGGTTGACGTTCACGATCCGGCGGATGAGTGGTATCCAGCGCATGTTCAGAAAAAGAATCGCCGCAGTTCCCGCAATACTGCATGCCGCACGATGAACAGGGTTCAGTGGCCGGCCGACCTGCTGCTCGTCCCTATGGATAGGGCATGCCGAAGAAATGGCCATGTCCCGCCACCATGGTCATTTCCCTGCAAAAACCTCGCGCAAAAATACCGTCGCCTGCTCCCATGAATCCTTGTCGGCCTTGGCATCGTAGGCGATCGGCAGGTTGAATTTTTTGCCCAACACATCCGCATCCGGATTCGTGAAGGCATGTTTTGCTCCGGGATAGATCACAACCCGGTAGTTCGCGCCCGCGGCATCCATTTCTTTCCTGAACGCGGCAACCTTGTCGGGCCCTATCGACGGATCGGCATCGCCGCTGAACGAAATGATGCGCGCCTTGATCATGCCGGGCTGGGCCGGACTGCTCGTGCCCAACCCGCCGTGGAAACTCGCCACGCCTTTCAGATCCTCGCCCATGCGCGCCATGTTCAGGGCCACGCCGCCCCCGAAGCAGTAGCCGAATGCCGCCAATTTGCCGGCTTCCACGGTAGGCTGTTTGCCCAGCAACTGCATGGCCGCTTCGAATCGCGCCTTGGCCATCGGCATATTCTTGTATATCTCGCCGGCAAGCTTGCCTGCATCATCCGGATTGTCGACCACCTTGCCGTTGCCGTACATGTCGACTGCCAGCGCGGTATAGCCCAATGCCGCCAGCATGCGCGCGCGCCTGCGGGCGTACTCGTTCTGCCCCCACCACTCGTGCACCACCAGCACGCCCGGCCGCTTTCCCTTGATGGAATCGTCATAGGCGAGATAGCCCTTTAAAGTCACGCCATCCGCTTCATAGTCCACGTCTTCGCCCTGTACCGCCGCCTGTGCCGTGCCGCCCAAACAGCATAAGGACAACAACAATAATATGCTTTTCATGATCGCCTCCTGTAACGCTACAAGATAACTGCCTCAGGTCCCTAGCACACCCCTGACTGCACCCTCTGCGTCACGTAAAAAATATCCAGATTTTTACTGCGTACCTGTTCAAGCAACTGTTCAGCCTGTGCTTCGTCGAGTATGAATTCGACCTTGACCGCCAGCTCCCCTGCCAATTCGAAAAAGGTATCCTCATGCATATGTCCATGCCGGCCAAACCCCGCGATCGCGCGGAATGCCGAACCGCCATGAATACCCAACGACCTGGCCTCCTCGAGCAGCCATTCATACAGAGGCATATCGGCATGATGTTGTTTTTCACTGGTGTAAAACGAAAGCAGGTTCATGATTTCCCCCTATCCAAATCCCCCTCGCTACGCTCTCCCCCTGCGCAAGCGGGAGAAAGAGCAAACGTATCGCTACGCGACACTCTTGTTAATTGTGTAGCCATTTAAACGTCTGTATACCCAGCACCGTCATCAGCAGCGAACCGCCGAGGTGGCTGGCGATGATCGCAGTTCCCCACGCGTACTGTCCGCGCAACAGCAGTGTGACGGTCTCTGCGGAGAAAGTGGAGAATGTGGTCAGTCCGCCGAGAAAGCCGGTGATGATCAGCAGCCGCCATTCCGGCGACAATCCCGGATAGTGCGTAAAGAACGCCACCGCGAGACCGATCAGATAACCGCCGATCAGATTGGCGGACAGCGTGCCGAGCGGCAGTTCCGGCAACACCGGATTGAACCAGAGCCCCAGACCCCAGCGCAGCCATGCGCCGAATGCCGCGCCGATTCCTATTGCGATAAAAGCGTAAAGCATCACCCCTGCCCCGTGAAAGACCCCGATAGAATGACAACTTCATGGATCGCGAGCGCGTCATTCTACAACATGCACCGGCGCGAATCCTCCTCCCGGCGTGCGGAAGTTGGTGGTCTGCCCCTGATACAGCCGCGCGGCGACAAGCTGTATCTTTCCGTCATACACATAACAGCGCACATCATACTTGAGCAAAGCCGGCTCGGCATCTTCAACGCATATCGCGCGCTCGCCCGGCGGCGCCATTTTTTGCGCGACATAATCACCCTGCATGATCTCGGCGAACACGCGCTTGGTCAACATTCCCGCCGCGATATGCGCCCTTGGCTGCCATATCCGGTGTTCGGCTTGAAGAACAATTGCTTGCGTTCCGTGCCACAGTCGTCTCTTCCATGTCCGCTTGCACGAGGAAAGTATGCGGCACGCCTGCTTGCAGCGTCGGCGATGTCGGCTTCGCTCGCGCCGAGCGACCGCAGGCCATCCGCATCGGTCAGCCGCGCCAGATTGCGCTTGTCCGCATAACGGGCATAGTGCGCGGGTGAAGGCGTCAACACGACTTGCCCTCTGCGGCATGCATTGAGCAATACCGGATGGTGCTGCAAGGAAAAATCCGTCAGCCGGTTGTAGACCAGATCGATCTTGTTCATGGCCGAAATACAGGCCGTCCTCGCGCGCCAGCAACATCGAAGGATCGACGATCTGCACTCCAAGATCCCGGCGCGCTCGAACAGCTTCTTCGCCAGCAGGAATTCGGGGTAAAGATATTGTGCTTCCGGCTGTTCGTCCACGATGGCGATGGTCTTCAACGGCGCATCGCCGCGCTCCAGTCGCCATTCGTTGCGGAACATCTCCTGAAAGGACTGGTCGAGATTCTCGATGGCAACCGCCTTTCCGGGCAGGTCCGCATCGCGCTGGCTGTCGATCAGCAGCTCATTCAGGAACGCGCCGCCCGCATTGGTATTGATCTCGATCAGGTGCACGCCCTGCTCGTTGAGATGAAAGTCGTAACCGAAGAACACGCCTTTGGCGCGGCTCTGCTCCTCTCACGCTCGCGGGAGAGGGTTGGGGAGAGGGCAGGTTCTGGTGCAGCAAGCCATCCGGGCAGTTGCACCACCCGTTCCACCGACGCGATCACTTCGTACATCTTGCGCAGCTGGACGATGGAAATGAACACCGGCGCATCGGCGAACAGGCAGTCATGACCGGCGGATACCGATTCCTGAAACGCCGGTCCCTGCGCACTGATCGCGGCTGCCAGCGCCTTGCGGTCAAGCCGGGCAGATCGCGCGTCCGCGTTCAGTTCCGCGGCGCTGGGTGAAAAGTCATCAGCCACCCAGCAAACCCTTTTTCAGATCGTCCTGCACCGGGTTCGTGCCCAGCCATATCTTGAGCAGCGCGCGGTTGAACTCCGCCCCTGCGATGGTCCCGCGCTCTGTGCCGTTCACCGTGATCCTGGTGCCGCCGGCCGGCAGATAGTCGAGCATGATGATGTCGCCAGTCTTAACTTCATCCACCGCGTCGAATATCTGTTTCATCTGGTTGAGCTGCGGCTCCAGCGCCTTCATCTCGGCGGCCGTATGGTTATTCTCGATCCCTTCATGGAACGCGCCATACAGCCGCTTGCTGCCGAGGCCGTGGAGCATATACAGCACTACGCGGTGCTCGTGCCCGTCCGAGATGATCGCCTCGGCCGATGTTTGTTTCTGCGGCAGGTACAGCGCGGCGACATAGATCTTGAAGAACCATTTGGTGCGGATGCCGCCGCCGTTCAATTGCACCGGCACATCGCCCACCTTCATGCTCTCGGCCAGGTGGATGCCCGCCAAATCGAGCGCATGCGCCGTCGCACCCGCCATCAGCAGCAATGTTGTCAATACGATCCGTTTCATGTCAGCTCCTGTCCAAAATCCTGCACCCGGGATTCTTCATGTTCGCAGTTTAACAACGTTGCGCCAGCCCAGCACGCCCAGCGCCAGCACACAGATCACCGCGCCGCTGTAAAAAGTGCTTGCCGCGCCAAACTCGTCCCACATCAAACCGGCCAGCACGCTCGCCAGCAGCATCGCGATGCCGCTCATCAGGTTGAAGAAACCGAACGCCGTGCCGCGCAGGTCCGCGGGCGCGGTGTCGGCCACCATGCGCGACAGCAATCCCTGCGTGATGCCGAGGTGGATGCCCCACAGCATCACGCCGAACAGCACGAACCACCAGTGCCCGTTCCAGGCCAGCGTGAGGTCCGCGGCGATCAGCACCGCCAGCCCCCACACCAGCATCTTGGTGTGGCTCATGCTGTCGGACAGTTTGCCGAACGGATACGCGCTCGCGGAATAGATCAGATTCATCGCCACCATCACCAGCGGAACGAGCGCGACCGGAATTCCGCTCTGCTGCGCGCGCAATACCAGGAAGGCCTCGCTGAAGCGCGCCAGCGTGAACACCGCTCCGAAGATCACCACCCCCCAGTACGCGGGGCCGAGCCGCTGCAGGTTCGCGCGGCTGACCGGGTTGGACGGTTTGTGTTCCTCGTGACGTTCCGGTTCGCGGATACCGAACATCAACAACGCCACTGCCAGCATGCCCGGGAATCACCGCCACCCAGAACACCGCGCGGAAATCGTCCGCCCACAGCAGCATCAGCCCGACCGCCAGCAGCGGCCCGAGGAAGGCGCCGACCGTGTCCAGCGACTGGCGCAGCCCGAACGCCGCGCCGCGTATCTCCGGCGGCGTGATGTCGGTGAGCAGCGCATCGCGCGGCGCGCCGCGTATACCCTTGCCGATGCGGTCGCTCAAGCGCGCGGCGAGGACCATGCCCATGCCCTGTGCCAGCGCGAACACCGGCTTGGTGATCGCGCCCAGGCCGTAGCCGAGCAGCGCCAGGATTTTGCGCTTGCCGAGATAATCGCTCAACGCGCCGGAGAACACCTTCACGATCAGCGCGGTCGATTCGGCCAGCCCCTCGATCACGCCGACCGACAGCACGCTGATGCCCAGCGTCGTCACCATGAACATCGGCAACAGGCTGTGGATCATCTCGGACGAGACATCCATCAGCAGGCTGACAAAGCCGAGCACCCAGACACCGCGCGGGATTTTCAAATTATTGTCAGTCACGTTTTTATCCGAATGAAAATCGCCGCATCGCCATGGCAGTACAAAGTAGTGCAAAAGCTGATTCAAAAATCAGCGAGCGGCTGTCAGGCGGGCAAGGCCGGAGCGGAGGAACCGGTATGTACATGGCGGCCATGACACGGTGGGGCGAAGCCCTCCGGTGCGGGAATGGCCGCCTTGCACCTCCTCCCGCAATCGGCTGGCTTCGCCAGTAACGTGTCGGAGGTGCAGTACACGAGGATTCCGAGCGGCCGGGCAACACAGTCATGGCAGCGCGCATTAGCTTTACAAGGATTCAAAGATGCCTGCGGCCCCCATTCCGGTCCCTATACACATCGTCACCATGCCATACTTCTCCTTGCGGCGGCGCAGGCCGTGCATCAGGGTCGCTACGCGGATCGCGCCGGTCGCGCCGAGCGGATGGCCGAGCGCGATCGCGCCGCCGAGCGGGTTGACGAGCTTCGGGTCGAGGCCGACATCGTTGATCACCGCCAGCGACTGCGCGGCGAACGCCTCGTTCAATTCGATCCAGCCGATGTCGTCCAGCTTCAAGCCCGTTAGCTTCAGCACGCGCGGGATCGCTTCCTTGGGACCGATGCCCATGATCTCCGGCGGTACGCCCGCGACACTGTAGCCAAGAAATTTGCCGATGGGTGTCAGGTTGTAGCGCTTCAATGCGGTTTCGCTGCACAGCAGCACCGCGCCCGCGCCATCCGACATCTGCGAGCTGTTGCCCGCCGTGACCGAGCCTTTCTGCGCGAACACCGGCCTGAGTTTCGCCAGCGCCTCGATCGACGTATCGGCGCGCGGCCCCTCGTCCTGCGCCAGTTCGCGCGACTTCGTCTTCACCTCGCGCGATGCCATGTCCGGCACATGCTCGTCCAGCGTGTACGGCGTGATCTCGTCCTTGAACTCGCCATTCCTTATGGCTGATATGGCGCGCTCGTGGCTCTGCATCGCGAACGCATCCTGCGCCTCGCGCGACACCTTCCAGCGCTCGGCGACCTTCTCGGCGGTGATGCCCATGCCGAATGCGATGCCAAGATTCTCGTCATGCGCGAAGATCTCCGGGTTGAACGCGATCTTGTTGCCCATCATCGGCACCATGCTCATGCTCTCGGTGCCCGCGCCTATCATCACGTCGGCCTCGCCCAAGCGGATGCGGTCCGCCGCCATCGCGACCGCCTGCACGCCGGAAGAACAGAAACGGTTCACCGTCACGCCCGGCACGCCGACCGGCAAGCCCGCCAGCAGCAGCCCGATGCGCGCGACGTTCATGCCCTGCTCCGCTTCCGGCATCGCGCAGCCGACGATCACGTCGGCGATCTGCGCCGGGTCGAGCGACGGCGCCTGCGCCAGCACGCTCTTCAGCACATGCGCCAGCAGGTCGTCGGGGCGCGTGTTGCGGAACATGCCGCGCGGCGCCTTGCCGACCGGCGTGCGCGTCGCGGCGACGATGTAGGCTTCCTGGACTTGTTTGCTCATATACACCTCCGGTGAATGGGTTTGCTCATGTCTATCTCCTGTTTCGTTTCATGATGCTACCGTTTTTCCGGCGGTATCGATTTTATCCTGGCTGCGAACTGCGCATGGGCCGCGAGATCAACCGGCCGGTGCTTGACCCTGGTACTGGCGGGGTCCTTGCCGAGATAATTATCGCCTTTCCAGTTGTTCGCAGGCCGGATCGGTCTGGGAACGAAACCCGCCTCCGCAGTTCGGACACACGTTGCCCAATATCGTTGTCGACACACGTCGCGCAAAATGTGCATTCGTATGAACAGATGCGCGCCTCCAGCGAATCCGGGGGCAATGCCTTGTTGCAGTGCTCACAGGTGGGTCTGAGCTCAAGCATACCAATTCCTCATCAGGCCATCCCCAACATCACCAGCGCGATGAACGCGGCAAACAGCGCGAAATGGCTGATGCCCTCGATGGCATTGGTTTCGCCGTCGTGCAGGTTGTTCATCACCGCGACGAAGGTCAGCAGCAGCATACCCGCCTGGACCGGCGTCAGCGCCATCACGATACGCTCCCCGCTGAACAGCGCAATGCCCTCGATCACCGGCAGCGTGAGCAGCACGGTGGCAAGCGATGCGCCCAGCGCGATGTTGACCGTGGTCTGCATGCGATTCTGCTGCGCAGCCCTGAGCGCGGTGAGAATCTCCGGGCTGGCGGAGATCAGCGCCACCAGCACGGCGGGGATCGTCTTGGGCAGGCTGCTGACTGCCAGCCCGGCATCCAGCAGCACCGACATCACTTCCGAAAGCAGCCCGACCAGCACGATCGCGCCTATCATCACCGCGACATGCAGCGCATTCGGGCTATGCGCCTCGTCATGCGACTCCTCTTCCATGTCGGCCGAATACTCGAAGAACCTGCGATGCTCCACCGTCTGCAAGCGCAGGAAGGCCAGGTACATGATGGCCATCACGATGATGGAAAAAGCCGAGTAGATCTTCCATTTCTCGTCCGGCACGAAATCGGGAATGAACATGCCGATGCCGATGGAAACGATCAGCATCGCGATATACGAGTTGGCCGAAGAGATGTTGTATTTGGTCTGGCCGTGTTTCAGGCCGCCGACGATGGCCGCAAGGCCGAGGATGCCGTTGATGTCGAACATCACCGCCGAGAACACCGTATCGCGCGCCAGCGTCGGATTCGGCTCGCCGGCCAGCAGCACCACCAGGATCACCACCTCCACCGAGACCGCCGCGAGCGTGAGGATCAGCGTCCCGTACGGCTCGCCCAGACGTATCGCCAGCACCTCGGCATGATGGCTGATGCGGAACGCCACGGCGATGATGGCCGCGAGTATCACCAGCAGCAAGCCCCACAACGACATCCCGCCCTGCTCCACGGCAGCATGCTCGAGGAAAAAGCCCAGCGCCAGCACCGCCAGCGCAATGGCGATCGGGAATTCGGCTTTGAGATATTTCATGCAGCCCGTTCTGCCGCTCAGTTAAGCAGCGCCGCCAGCTTGCGCCGGTAGGTCGGCAACCAGTTCGCCCTGCCCGCCCAGCAGGTTGAACACGTCGAGCAGCGTCTTGCGCCCGATGTCGTCCTTGAACTTGCGGTCGCGCCGCACGATCTCCAGCAACTGGTCCATGCCCTCGGCAGCACGGTTCGACGGCGATCAGCACATTGGCGAGCTTGAGCCGCGCCTCGAGATCGTTCTCGTTCGCCTTGATCGCGGCGGCGAGCGACGCTTCGCTCTCGCCTTCCTCCTTCATCTCCGCGAGCCGCACCTGCGCCTTGAGTTGCAGCACGCGCGCATCCTTCAGGATGTCCGGGTCCTTCAGCGTATCGAGCAGCCGCTGCGCATCTTCCGCATCGCGTTGGGCAAGCAGCAGTTCCGCAGCATCCACACGCACCCACTCGTCGTTCGGGTCGAGCTCGGTGGCTTCCGCAAGGAGCTGCAGCGCACCTTCCACGGTCTCCCGTGGCCGCCAGCTGCTGCGCCTCGCGGCGCAACTCCTCCGCCGGGCTCGGGATGATCTTGTCCAGCCAGTCGCGCACCGCGCTCTCCGGCAGCGCGCCGGTGAATTCGTTGACGATCTTGCCGTCCACCATCGCCTTCACCGAGGGGATGCCGCGCACCGCATAGCGCGCCGAGATCTCCGGGTTCTCGTCCGAATTCACCTTGGCGAGCTTGAACTTCCCGCCGTACTCCGTCGGCCAGCTTTTCCAGGATGGGCTTGAGCACCTTGCACGGCGCGCACCACGGCGCCCAGAAATCGATCACCACCGGCTGCTTGAACGATGCCGCAACCACCTGCTCCTCGAAATCGGCCTGGCTTGCGTCAAACGAATAGCTCACTGCAATTCCTTCTTGTTAATAACCACCCCTACCAAGCTCTCGCCCTCTCCCCCAGCCCCTCTCCCGCACGCGGGAGAGGGTGGCCGCAAGGCCGGGAGAGGGTTGGCGCATTCGCTCACAACAGATTCTTGCCGTCGAACACTGTCGTCTCCAGCGCAAAGGTGTCTACACCGTCCACGCAACCGAGGTTCACGATATATTGCCCCGGACGCCGGGTCGTCTCGGTGAAGGTGTGGATGCCGCAGGTCTTGCAGAAATAGTGCTTCGCCCGCTTTTTGTCGAACTGGTAAAAATTCAGCGCGCCTTCCTGCGCGTCGATCTGGAATTTCTCCCCGGCACGGGATGCACCATCACTCCCCGCTTGGAACAGAACGAGCAGTTGCAGCGCACCCCATGGGTGAACGGCTCGGCCTCGAACGAGAACCGGATCGCGCCGCAGTGGCAACTGCCCTTGTATGGCTGCATTACCATTTTTCTTGCACCTCATCGTTTTGTATTTGCTTAAACATGTTTAATCTCGTTTATGATCCGAATATTTAGATACTATGTGGTTTCTACTGCTATCATCCCAACTCTTATAAGTTCTGCATGAGTTCCAGCAATCGTATTGGTCAACAACCTTGGCTAGACGAAACTCGATTTACCATTTCCTTACGATATTGTTCCAAATTCTGCTCAACAAATAACGCACCAACATACCAAGCCCCCTGTGGATATTCTTGGCAACTCGGCATCCAAATTGCTTGTTAGTGCCAGCCGACTTGGGTGGCTATATTGGTCAAACCATTTGGCCTGCCTATCTAGCTTCCCTCGTATTGTCCGCATCCACTACCACAATGCTTGGCATGTCTAGCTAATCGACCTAATGCCTTATGTTCCGAAGCATGCCTTTCTATCCATTCATCAATAGGTACCTGTGTTTGGAAAGGCCAATAAAACAGCAAAAGCTAATGACTCTAACGCTTGTCTCAGCAAGATTCCCGGAACGTACTATATAGTCCAGATGAGAAATAACCGCGTCGATATAAGAGTTGAATTGATCGCATTCAGAAAGTATGCTTGCAGTACCATTCAAGTTCTTCTTGTTGAATTTCGCGTTTCACTGCCCATATTGAATACGTCCCCAAATATTGCAGCCTTTGCAGTCCAATAACGAATGTATGTGCGTCATATTGAAATGAACAGGATATTGCTGCATTACAAACTGTGGGTGAGCAAGTAACTCTTGTTCAAAAATTTCAGCATTTAGCAGCTCATAATTAGTTTTCTGCGAGAGCTTCTCATTCTCCAATATGATACTTCATGTAGCACCAACAACGAAGTATTGAAAAACGTCGCGAGCGATGACAGAACAAGGCGCGAAAGGATGAGGAAGCGGAGTTTGCATATGAGTCAATGAGCATTCCGAGTCCTTGAGCAACAAAGTTATGTCAAGCGCAGCAGTTTTTCATCAGTTCCGCAGCGGCTTCCCATGCTTCAACATATACTCGACTCTCTCCTGCGTCTTCTCGCTCGCGACCAGTTCGAGGAAGTGCTTGCGTTCGAGGTCGAGCAGCCAATCCTCGTCCACCATGCTGCCCGCTTCCACGTCGCCGCCGCACATGATCTCCGCGATGCGGCTGCCGATGTTGTAGTCGTATTCCGAGATGAAGCCGCCCTCGAGCATGTTGACCATCGCGGCCTTCAGCGTCGCGATGCCGGTGCGCCCGGCGACGGGTATCTGGCGCGGGTGCAGCGGCGGGCGGTAGGCGGTGGCGGTGAGCGCCTTCGCTTCTTCCTTGGCGACATGCAGCAGCTCGAAGCGGTTCAGCACGATGCGGTCTGATGCCTTGAGGTAGCCCATCTCGCGCGCCAGCTCGGCGCTCTTGGCGACCTCGCCCATCGCGATCTGCTGGAAATATTTGCGCAGGTAGGGGAACACGTCGACGCGGTTGTCGCTGGCGAAGCGCGTCGCATCATGCGCGGCGCGCGAGGCCATCTCCTTGCAGCCGCCGCCCGCGGGCAGCAGGCCGACGCCGACCTCGACCAGGCCGATGTAACTTTCCAGCGTCGCGACGAGACGCGTGCAATGGATCGCGAATTCGCAGCCGCCGCCGAGCGCCAGGCCATCCACCGCGGCGATGGTGGGCACCTGCGCATATTTCAGGCGCTGCGAGATGACCTGGAATTTCTTCACCACGTCCGCGACGTGCGGCACGTTGCCGGTGGCGGCGTTGACGATGTCGCCCAGTCCGCCGCCGCCCGCGATGGTGTATTTCACGCGCTGCGTCGCGCCCTTGAGCCTGCCCATCAGCCCGCTGTCCGGCGCCGGTTCCTGCACGCCCTGCATCGCCTGCACCAGGTTCGCGCCGGCGGAGAACGGCGGCTCGGTCTGCCAGATGACCAGCGCCTTGAAGTTGGCCTCGGCCTCGTCGACCGCGCGCAGGATGCCGTCCAGCACTTCGTTGCCCAGCGTGTGCATCTTGCTGCGGAAGCTCAGGATCGCGATGCCGTCATCCATGTGCCACATGCGGATGTCGTCGTTCTCGAACACGGTCTCGCCGTATTGCACGGGCTCGCCGAGCAGCCGGTCGGGGAAGAGCTGGCGTTGGTAGACGGGGAGCGTGGAGCGGGGTTGATAGCCACCCCTCTCCCTCCGCTGCGCTCCCCCCTCTCCCGCTTGCGGGAGAGGGGCTGGGGGAGAGGGTGAGAAAGAACCCTGCGGCGTATGCACGCCGGTGCGCGATCGGGTCGGTGACCCATTCCGGCAGCGGCATGTCGGACATGGTCTTGCCGGTCTGGATGTCGTAGGCGATCCATTCCGCAACTTCTTTCCAGCCCGCGGCCTGCCAGATCTCGAACGGGCCGGTGTCCCAGCCGAAGCCCCAGCGCACCGCGAGGTCGAGGTCGCGCGCGTTGTCGGCGATGGTCTGCAGGTTGACCGCGCAGTAATGGAACACGTCGCGGAACGTCGCCCACAGGAACTGCGCCTGCGGATGCTGGTTGCGGCGCAGGCCGGCGAGCTTCTTCGCCCAGTCGCGCTCGCGCAGGATCTCCTTCACCTCGTCGTCGACCTTGGCGTCGGAAATCTTGTACTCTTTCGTCTTGAGGTCGAGCACGTGGATGTCCTTGCCGATCTTCTGGTACACGCCCTTCTTGGTCTTCTGCCCGAGCGAGCCCTGGTCGACCAGGTACTTGAACCAGTCCGGCAATTCGTAATGCTTGTGCCACGGGTCTTCGGTCAGGTTGACGCGCATCGTCTCGACCACGTGCGCGAACACGTCGAGGCCGACGATGTCCAGCGTGCGGAACGTCGCGCTCTTGGGGCGGCCGAGGTAGCGCCCGGTCAGCGCATCCACGAGATCGAAGCCGAGGCCGTATTCCTGCGCGTGGTGCTTGGTGGCGAGCATCGAGAACACGCCGATGCGGTTGGCGATGAAGTTGGGCGTGTCCTTGGCGCGCACCACGCCCTTGCCCAAGCGTCGAGACGAGGAATTCCTCGAGGTGGTCGAGCAGCGATGCTTCGGTGCCGTGCGGCACGGGATCAGCTCGACCAGGTGCATGTAGCGCGGCGGGTTGAAGAAGTGGATGCCGCAGAAACGGTGGCGCAGATTGTTCCGGGAAGGCTTCGGCGAGCGTGTTGATCGACAGGCCCGAGGTGTTGGTCGCAAAGATCGTTTGCGCGCCGACATAGGGCGCGACTTTTTTGTACAGGTCGGACTTCCAGTCGATGCGTTCGGCGATCGCCTCGATGATCAGGTCGCACTCGCGCAGCTTGTCGAGGTGCTGTTCGTAGTTGGCGGGCTGGATGAACGAGATCTTCGCGGGGCTGGCAGCGGGCGCGGGGTCGAGTTTCTTCAGGCCGTCGAGCGCCTTGTTCACGTTGCCGTTCTTGTCGCCTTCTTTGGCGGGAAGTTCGAACAGCAGCGTCTCGACATTGGCGTTGACCAGGTGCGCGGCGATCTGCGCGCCCATCACGCCCGCGCCGAGCACCGCGACTTTGCGGATATGGAAATTATTGTTCATCTGATTTCTCCAGTTTGATACTCGGGCTGCGCTCGCCTTAACTTACTTCACCCTTCCCCCTTGCAGGGGGAAGGCTAGGGATAGGGGTAGAAATGTCGCTTGGTACTCGGCGCATACTAAGATTCTACCCCCTCCCTCAGCCCTCCCCCTGCAAGGGGGAGGGAATCATCCTTCTAATCTTCCGGCGGCACCGGCCGCGGCTTGCGGTCCTCGCCCACCGCGACATAGGTCAGCGTGGCTTCGGTCACCTTGACGCAATACGGCTTGGCCGGGTCGCGCTGCGCAAACACCTCGACCTCGACGGTGATCGAGGTCGTCCCCACCTTGACGATGCGCGTGTAGAAACTCACCAGATCGCCGACGAAGATCGGCTGCTTGAACACGAAGGAATTCACCGCGACCGTCGCGACGCGGCCCTTGGCGCGATGCAATGCCGGGATGCTGCCGGCGACGTCCACCTGTCCCATCAGCCAGCCGCCGAAGATGTCGCCGGTGTAATTGGCATCGGAGGGCATCGCCGCAACCCGGATGGTCGGCTCGCGCTGCGGCAAAGTTGTGTGCTGATGGTCATCCACGATCATGGTCCTTCATAGAGTTGTTTGATTTCGGCCGCGAAGCGCTTCGCGACTTCGTGCGCGCTTGAGTTTCAGCGTCGGCGTGAGCAGCCCGTTCTCGATGCTCCACGGTTCATGCTGCAACAGCACGCGGTCGCACCTTGGCATAACCGGGGAATTCCCTGATCTGCTCGGCGATGCGCTGCAGCACCGGCTGCTCGATGCGCGTGTCATGCAGCGCTTCCGGCATGTCGGCGCGCACCCCCACCTGTTGCGCGAGTTCCTTCCACTTGTCGGGATTCACCACGGCCAGCACCAGCAGCGTGGGATGGCCCTCGCCATACACCATCACCTGGTCGAACAGGTTGTCGCGCAAGTATGGCCTCCTCCATGTCGGCGGGCGGCATCTTCTCGCCGTTGGACATCACGATGATCTCCTTCAGGCGGCCGGTGATCGTGACGTGACCGCTAGTGCCTATGCTTGCGGTGTCGCCGGTATTCAGCCAGCCGTCCTGGTCTATCATCGCGGCAGTGGCCTCGGGGTTGTTCCAGTAGCCCAGCATGTTGCACGGTCCCTTCACCAGCAGCGCATTCTGTTCGCCGATGCGCACCTGTATGCCTTCGAGCGGCGGACCGACGGTGGAGGGACGATTGTCCTCGACGTGATTGACGCACACCACCGGGCTGGTCTCGGTCATGCCGTAACCCTGCACCAGCGGCAATCCCAGCGCGATGAACAAGCGCGACACCTTGGGCGGCAGCGCCGCGCCGCCGCTGACGGAGAGGCGCATCCGCCCGCCCAGCCTGTCCATCACCTTGTCCGCCACCAGATGCTTGAGCAGCGGCCACAGCAGCAATTTCGGCGTCCATGCGCCGCGCCCCTGCTGGTGTTCGAAACGGTCCCAGCCGACCTCGACGGTGAGCGTGAACAGCTTGTGCCGCAGCGGCGGGCCTTCTTCCAGCTTGGCGTGGATCGCGTTGTAGATGCGCTCGTAGATGCGCGGCACGGATGCCAGCACGGTGGGGCGGATGATCTTCAGGTCGTCGGCCAGCAGCGGGATGGAACGCGCATAGCCCACCGCCGCGCCGGCCATCATCGCCATGTAATAGCCTGCGGTGCGCTCGAAGGTATGCGACAGCGGCAGGAAGGACAGGAAGATGTCGCGGCTGTCCAGGCCTTCGTCGAACGTCATCAGCGATGCGTAGGCGTTGTACAGGATGTTGTGGTGCGACAGCATCACGCCCTTGGGCTTGCCGGTGGTGCCCGAGGTGTAGATGATGGTCGCCAGTTCATCGCGGCTTGCGCGCGCGCTCCGGCGCCAATTCCGCCTTCGGCGGCAGCCAGTCATCCGCGCATTGCAAGCGCGGTTCATCGCGCGCCGCGATCCTGTCCAGGCTGACCATGCGCTGCACGCAGCCGAGCTGGTCGCGCACGGTGCGCAACTCCTGCCATTGTTCGTCGGTCTCGAACAGCAGCACCTTTGCCTGCGCATTGTTGATGATATAGGCCACATTGTCCGGCCTGTCCACGGTATACAGCGGCACCACCACCAGGCCCAGCGACATCGCCGCCTGCTCGAACATCACCCACTGCGGGCAGTTGCGCAACATCAATGCGACGCGGTCGCCGGCGGCAAGGTTTTCGCGCAGCAGCGCCGCCTGCCAGCGCGCCACCTGCGTCGAGCATCTGCGCCCAGGTCAGCGACAGCCAGACATCCCGGCGGATATCGAAATAGCGGTAGGCGATGGTGTCCGGTGTGCGCTTCACCCGCTCGAGGAACAGGCCATGCAGCGTGACCGCTTGTTCCGGCTTGATGTAGTGATCGGTATTGCCCGGCATATCTGCCCCCTCAGCCAAGAAACAGGTCGCCGAACAGCGGCGTGCCCGGCGACACCGCATATTGCTCGAAATCGCTCACGCCCGCTGCGCGCAACACCTCTTCGTCGATGAAGAAATTCCCGCTGCAGGCGCTGCTGTCGCGCGTCAAAATCGAATACGCCGCATCCGCCATGATGGCGGGTTTGCGCGAAGCGCGCAGCACCGCCTCGGGAAAGTTGAACTCGATCGCGGCGGTGGCGATGGTGGTGCGCGGCCACAGGCAATTCACCGCTATACCCTTGTCGCATTCTTTCGCCGGCGGCGAATTCGCGCGCCATGCCCAGCGTGCACAGGCTCATGCCGTATTTGGAGATGGTGTACGCCAGGTGCGGCGCGAACCATTTGGCATCCAGGTTGAGCGGCGGCGACAGCGTCAGGATATGCGGATTGTCCGCCCGCTTGAGATAGGGGATGCAGGCCTGGGACGCCAGAAAGGTCGCGCGCATGTTCACGTCCCACATCAGGTCGAGCCGCTTCGGCGGGCGTCTCCAGCGTGGAGGTCAGGCTGATCGCGCTGGCGTTGTTCACCAGCACGTCGATGCCGCCGAACTTCTCCGCTGCCTGCTCCACGGCGGCCTGGATCGCCTGTTCGTCGCGCACATCCAGCTGGATCGCCAGCGCCTTGCCGCCCGCCTGCACGACCTCATCGGCGACGGTGTGTATCGTGCCGGGCAATTTGGCATGCGGCTGCTGCCGTCTTGCCGGTGATCACCAGTTGCGCGCCGTCGCGCGCGCAACGCAACGCGATCTCGCGGCCGATGCCGCGGCTGGAACCGGTGATGAAAATCGTTTTGCCGCGCAAGTCATTCATTGACAGGACTCCAGCCTGGGTTTCGCCGCGGGGTTGGGAGAACAGCCCCAAACAAACACCAAAGATGCCGCATCAACAATCATCAACCAGATGAGCCGGACGCCCGGGATCGGGATCGGCCGAATGCACACCTCACCATGCCAGAACGCCGCCGGATGCCTCGATCCCGAAATATGTCCCCGTACTGTTGGACGAGCTGGGCACCAGCAATGCCGAGCCGACGGCGCTGCGGACCTGATGGCCGTATCCGATCGTCAATGCAAAATTTCCCTGGGGCGGATCGCGAAATATCAGTTTGAAATTATACTCTCTGGAATCGCCGGCCACATCGATGTTGGTGCTGTCGATATCCCATCCGATGCGTTCATGGCTCGCGCTGAATATCCACGGCCATGCCGGTGTGTATGTGAAGCCTATCCTCGAGCGATTGTTGCTTTTGTGGGCATAGCTGTAGAGTTCCGCATCAAAATGAAATGCGTATTGCTCATTGAAGCGGTATGCATACATGAACCCCGGCAGCATATATGAGTTGCCGCTGACTTCAGCATAAACCCCCAATTGATTCAGGTAGCCATATGTGAACTGGCGGGCAAATGTCACGAACGGGACGAAGGTATATGCGGTGTCCCCCGGGACAGAGGTGGAATAATAGATCCTGCCCAGTCCGGTTTCGGTGACGAGTTGGGGGTTATCAGCTATACGCTGGGGATTAACGCTCACGATGGTCTTGTTGTCGTAATAGGTTAACCCGCCGAATGGTCCCTGCCCTGTATTCTGTGCCTTATCCGATAACGGGAACGGGAATTGGATGATGATCTCGCTCAGCGGGTTGGAATCCTTCTGCGTTTTTGTTCCGATGTAAAGAACGTTTAGATTGACATCCAGCTTGTCGTTGGTGGCTCCATACGCGCTATCGGCGTATTGAATTACGATGCCGACAAGCACCACTGCCGCAACGACACTGAAATTGTGATTCGTACCCAATAATCCTCCCATGCCTTTCAGAACATCATCCTGATGCTTCCGCCGCCCGCAACTGTTCCGGTGCGAAATCATCCACCATGATGACCTTGCGGCGCAGCGCGTAGTCGCGCTCCAGTTGCAGCGCCTGTTCCGCGGTGATGAACCCCTGTTCGCGCGCTTCGGCGATGCGCTGCAATTCTTCCAGCGCCTTCAGCTTGCCGTCTTTGCGCGGCTTCTTCGAGCTTGATCTGCAGCGGTTCGCAGGCCAGCGTGCTGGCCAGGGCCGCTTCCAGCGCACCCACCGCATCCTGCTCGTCATCGGGAATATAGATTCCCGCCGTCAGACGATCGCGCGCCGCGCCGGGCTGCATCAGCAGCGTGGCGATCTGATGGCCGAGGTGATCGGATGGCGGTAGGAAACGCTGTCCCAGCGGAAACACCAGCACGCTCATCAGTTGGCGCACGAATGCGTTCGGGAAATTCTGTGATCACGCCGTCGAACGCCTGCTGGATCTTGTACAGCGCATCCTGCATCGCCCAATGCAGCAACGGCAGATCCTCGGCAGGACGTGCCTTCGTCCTCGAAGCGCTTCAGCGTCGCCGAACACAGATACAGCTGGCTCAACACATCGCCCAGACGGGCGGAGATCTTCTCGCGCCGCTTCAGCGCACCACCCAGCACGGCCATGGCCATATCCGCGCTCAGCGCGAAGGCCGCCGAAAAACGCGTCAGTTGCTGATAGTAGCGATGGGTATCGTCGCCCTCGCGGCGTTTCGATGCCGCGACCGCCGGTCAGGCCGAACACCAGGCTGCGCGCGGCGTTGCTCAGTGCAAAGGTGACGTGCCCGAACAGCGCCTCGTCGAACTGGTGCAGCGCGCGCTTGCGGGTCATGATCGTTGACCGCGGCGATCTCCTTCAGCACATAAGGATGCGAGCGTATCGCGCCCTGTCCGAAGATCATCAGCGTGCGGGTCAGGATGTTCGCGCCTTCCACGGTGATGGCGACCGGCATCTGCTGGTAGAAGCGCCCCAGATAATTGTCCGGCCCGAGGCTGATGCCCTTGCCGCCGTGCACGTCCATCGCGTCGTTGATGACGACGCGGCAGCGCTCGGTGGAGTGATATTTGATGATCGCCGAGATCACCGACGGCTTTTCGCCCAGATCCACCGCCAGCGCGGTGAAGCGGCGCGCCGCCTCGACCATGTAGGTGTGCGCGCCGATGCGCGCCAGCGGCTCTTCCACGCCCTCGAATTTGCCGATCGGCACCTTGAATTGTTTGCGCACGCGGCTGTATGCGCCGCTGGCGCGCGCGACCAGTTTCATGCCGCCGATGCTGCTGGCCGGCAGCGAGATCGAGCGGCCCGCCGCCAGGCATTCCATCAGCATGCGCCAGCCCTGTCCCACGCGCGACGTGCCGCCGATGATGTAATCCATCGGGATGAACACGTCCTTGCCCTGCGTCGGGCCGTTCAGGAAAGCCGAATTCAGCGGGAAATGGCGGCGGCCGATCTGCACGCCCGGCGTATCGGTGGGAATCAGCGCAAGGGTGATGCCGCGGCTGGTTTCGCCGCCGAGCAGGCGTTCCGGGTCATACAGCTTGAACGCCAGGCCGAGCAGTGTGGCTGCCGGAGCCAGCGTGATATAGCGTTTCTCCCAGGTCAGGCGGATGCCCAGCACGTTCTGCTGCCCGGCAAATTCGCCGTGGCACACGATGCCGTAATCGGGGATCGCGCCGGCATCCGATCCGGCGAACGGTCCGGTCAGCGCAAAGCAGGGCACTTCCTGGCCCTTCGCCAGGCGGTGCAGGTATTTTTCCTTTTGTTCTTCCGTGCCGTAGTGCAACAACAGTTCGGCCGGCCCCAGCGAATTCGGCACCATCACCGTCACGGCCGCCGTGCCGCTGCGCGAGGCCACTTTGCTCACCACCGCCGAATGCGCCTGCGCGGAAAATTCCAGCCCGCCGTAGCGCTTCGGGATGATCATGCCGAAGAAGCCCTTGTCCTTGATGAATTGCCAGACATCCGGTGGCAGGTCGGCGCGATTGTGCGTGATGTCCCAATCGTCCAGCATCGCGCACAGCTGCTCGACTTCGTTGTCCAGAAACGCCTGCTCGCGCTCGCTCACCCCGCACTTCGGGAAGGCCAGCAGTTTGTCCCAATCCGGGTTGCCGCTGAACAACTCGCCATCCCACCACACCGTGCCGGCATCGATCGCTTCCTGTTCGGTGGGGGAGATTTGCGGCAGGATTTTGCGGAATATCCTGAACACGGTGGCGCTTACCACATTGCGGCGCATGTACGGGATACCGAAGAACACGATGAACAGGAACAGCGCGGCTCCGATCGACCATCAACACTTCGTCCGAGAAGCGCCCCATGATGGCCACGACCGGCACGATCACCATGATGGCCAACACCCAGCTGGTGATCGAAGCACGGAAAAACGCCAGCATGATGAATATCGCCAGTGCCGCCAGAAGAGTCAATGCCATAATCTTTGCTTCCCCAGATTTATTATTCAGAGCCTCGGCACTTTAACGCGATACCACCATCAGCACAATAACGAGCGATCTATCCATGTTGTAAAAGTTTCAACCGCGTTCGCATGATTGCAAATCAGGGCGAATTCATTCTGCGAAGATCCGCTCGATACGCCGGTCGGGTACCAGCCAGATGATGGCAACCAATACGTATAGCGCGTCTGCCAACCACTGATTCCAGAATGCCGCAGGGATCGCGATGGCATATATCAACGGCGAAATTCTGCCTTTGCGATCATTGCCGACTGCTTTGGCCAGCAGCGACTCCTTGCCCCCGCTCGCATCGATGATGCGGCCCTGCAATATCCAGTAGGCGATCGCCGCCATCAACAACACCACGCCATATAGCGCTGTCGGCAGCGCGGCGAAATGGTTCTCTCCCATCCAGCCGGTTACGAACGGGACGAGCGACAACCAGAACAGCAAGTGCAGATTCGCCCACAGGATCCCGCCGTTGACTCGCTGCACCGTGTGCAGCATGTGATGATGGTTATTCCAGTAGATGCCGATGTAGATGAAACTGAGCACGTAACTCAGGAAGACCGGCAGCAGCGGCTGCAACGCTTCCCAATCCGAACCGTGCGGCACTTTCATTTCCAGCACCATGATGGTGATGATGACCGCGATCACGCCGTCACTGAACGCCTCCAAACGAGTCTTGCCCATCGTTTCCCTTTCGTTGCGGACCTAACGCGTCCGGCTGACCGCCTCTTCGACCCGCTCCACCGCGATGATCTCCATGCCCGCGATCTTTTGCTTCGGCATATTGGCCTTGGGAATGATCGCGTGCGTGAATCCCAGCTTGGCTGCTTCTTTCAGGCGTTCCTGGCCGCGCTGCACCGGACGCACCTCGCCGGCCAGACCCACTTCGCCGAACACCACCAGTTTTTCCGGCAGCGGTTTGTTCTTGAGCGATGACACGATCGCGAGCAGCACCGCGAGGTCGGCACCCGGCTCGGTGATCTTCACGCCGCCCACCGCGTTGATGAACACGTCCTGATCGAAACAGGCGATGCCCGCATGGCGGTGCAGCACGGCCAGCAGCATCGCCAGCCGGTTCTGCTCCAGGCCCAGTGACAAGACGGCGCGGGCTGGGCGAGTGTGCCTCGTCGAGCAGCGCCTGTATCTCGACCAGCAACGGGCGCGTGCCCTCCTGGGTCACCATCACGCACGAGCCCGCCACCTGCGCACCGTGCTGCGACAGGAACAGCGCGGATGGATTGCTGACTTCGCGCAGGCCCTTCTCGGTCATCGCGAACACGCCGAGTTCGTTCACCGCGCCGAAGCGGTTCTTGAACGCGCGCACCAGGCGGAAACTGGAATGGGTGTCGCCCTCGAAATACAGCACCGTGTCGACGATGTGCTCCAGCACGCGCGGCCCGGCCAGCGCGCCTTCCTTGGTGACGTGCCCGACCAGGATCATCGTGATGTTGCTGCTCTTGGCGACACGGGTGAGCTGCGCCGCGCATTCGCGCACCTGCGACACCGAGCCGGGCGCGGAGGTCAGTTGCTCGGAATACACGGTCTGGATCGAATCGATCACCACCACATCCGGTTTTTCCTGCGCGATGACAGACTGGATCTTTTCCAGCTGGATCTCCGCCAGCAGATGCATCGCTCTGGCATCCAGCACCAGGCGCTTGGCGCGCAACGCGATCTGCTGTGTGGATTCCTCGCCGCTGACATACAGCACTTTTTTGTGCGACGAGAGATGCGCCAGCGTCTGCAACAGCAAGGTTGATTTGCCGATACCGGGATCGCCGCCGATCAGCACCACCGCGCCCTGCACCAGCCCGCCGCCCAGCACGCGGTCGAACTCGACGATGCCGGTGGGCGTGCGCGGCACTTCAGCCGCCTCCACTTCGGCGAGCATCTGTACCTTGCCGGTTGATGCCAGCGCGCTGAAACGGTTCTTGCCGCCCGCCGCAACCTCAGCGACGCTCTCGACCAATGTGTTCCACGCGTCGCAGTGCGGGCATTGCCCTTGCCACTTGGTTACTTGCCCGCCGCATTCGGTGCAGGAGTAGATCGTTTTTGTTTTTGCCATGCAAACCTTAGTATTCGGACAACTCAAACAGGTAATTCACATTACCTATGGCATGGAGGACCGGCGGATCATTTGCCCAGCAATTTATTGTAGTCCATGGCTTTCACCATGACATCGATGTAGGAAGCGATCAGGTTCTGGTCCGAGTCGCCCATCACGGTTTCAGACAAGGCCGTCCAAACCAGTTTGTCATTGCCGGTTTCATACAGGTTGGTCTCAATCACCGCGTATTCGTCCTCGGCGACATAGCCCGGAGAATACATGTTGCTGTAGCCATATCCATAATATCCGGACCAGGTTCCGTAATAGGGAGGCGGCGCATACGTTGTTCCCGGCACATAGACCTGCACGGTTTTTTTGCTGACCAGCCTGGTAATCAGCACGGAATCGGCCCCCATCTCTTTCACTTTGGCCGCGATCGCGCCCTGGTCATTCGGCTGCAAGTCGGGGAGGACCGTATAACTGGCGATCGCATCGGTGCCGTGAGCCTTGAGTTGATTCACGAACTCATCCTCGAAAAGTCTGCGGATTTGCGGACTCTTGGCCACCCCGATCACCATAACCTTGGCAGGGCGCGCCTGGTACGCAGGGTCCTTCCAGACCGAGGTAAGTTCTGTTGTGGCACATGCTGTGACCAGAATCGCACCGGCCAGCGACACACCGAATGTTTTGATCAAATTACGCATGATTCCTAGCCTCCTGTTATGTTCGTACCAAGATTGAAGCATACGACATTTCAGCACTCCAGAAGAAATAAATTCTTGCTCAGCATCGACAATGTCTTGATTTCCCGATACATGTCCGCCCGGCAAAACGAGCATGGGTTTATAGACACTTCATGCAAATTCTTCGGCTTTCTCCTCGAACTCTTCGGCCGCTAATGGTTTGCCGAACAGGTTGCCCTGGAAGACGGCACATCCGTGCTGCTTGAGGAAGTCATACTGTGCTTCAGTCTCGACCCCCTCGGCAACCACTTCCATACCCAGGTTGCCGGCCATGCCGATGATGGCCTGCACGATCACTGCATCGGATGATTTTTTGAAGATGTTTTGCACGAATGACTGGTCGATCTTGACCTGGCTCAGCGGGAGTTGCGTCAGGTAAGCCAGCGAAGAATAGCCGGTGCCGAAGTCATCCATGGAAAAATGGACGCCGATCTGCTCGAGTGCTTTCATCTTGATGATACTGTCGCCGATGTTGTTGAGCACCAGGCTTTCGGTCAATTCGAACTTGAGCCTGGCGGGATTGATTGCGCTCTCCAGTATCGTTTTGCGCACCCGCTCGACAAAATCCGGCTGATAGAATTGCCGTACGCTGACATTGATCGAGAGACACAACCTGTTTGTCCTGGTATCGTTCTCCCATGCCTTGATCTGGGCACATGCCGTTTCGATCACCCATGCCCCGATCGACAAGATCATCCCGGTTTCCTCGGCGATCGGGACGAACTGCGCCGGCGAGACCAACCCTCTTACGGGGTGTTGCCAGCGAAGCAACACTTCCGCACCGACAAGATGGCCGTCGCGATCAACCTGCATCTGGTAGTACAGTTTGAGCTGCTGTCGCGGCAATGCATGCCTCAATTCGTTTTCAAGGGTGGCACGGGCTTCCATGATCGCCTGCATTCCGGGATCGAAGAAACAAAAACTGTTGCGGCCGTGAGCCTTGGCCTGGTGCATGGCCGTATCGGCATGCTTGAGCAGTTCCTCCAGGGAGAACTTCTGGTCGCAAAAAAGGTTGATACCGATGCTGGCGGATGAATGATATTCATGGTCCCGCAGGATATAGGGTTGGTTCAAAGCGATCAGGATTTTCTTGACCACGGTTTCCACTTGCGCCACGGCCTGCGCATGTTCGGCACCCAGCCCTTCCAATATCGCGATGAATTCGTCTCCGCCGAGCCGCGCGATCGTGTCGTCGATACGCACACAGCTCTTCAGGCGTTTCGCAACCTCGACCAGCATCAAATCGCCCAAATCGTGCCCTTTGGTGTTGTTCAAAGCCTTGAAGTTATCCAGGTCAATGAAAAGAATGGCGCCATGATGATTCTGGCGCATGGAATTATTGAGCATGTAAGACAAGCGCTCGAGCATCAAGCGGCGATTGGGCAGCTTGGTCAAAGGATCATAAAACGCAAGATTATGGATCTCTATTGCGTCGCGCTTGTTCTGGGAAATGTCGGAAAATGTGCCGATATAGTTGGTGACTTGCCCCTCGGTATCGGTGACGGCAGTGATGGTGCACCATTCCGGATAGGCTTCGCCATTCTTGCGCCGGTTCCACACTTCGCCCTGCCAGTATTTGTCGCGGGCGACCGCCGCCCACATGTCGTGGTAGAACTTGTTGTTATGCCGCTCGGATTTGAACATGATCGGTTTCTGCCCTTTGACTTCCTCGGGGCTGTAACCGGTGATTCTGCTGAATGCCGGGTTGACGCGCAGGATCTCCTTGTTTGAATTGGTGACCACAATGGCTTCCTGGGTCTCGAATGCCTTGGCGGCAATGCGCAATTCGGAAGTGCTGGCTTCCAGCCTGTTGGAACGATCGCGCAATTCCAGCGCCAAGCTGACGCTCATCAGCAACACCAGCCCCAGAAAAGCGAATCCCGCAACATAGATTGAGTGGATCATCCCGTGATCGATCAATGCCCCCCATACGCTTGCCACGATCAGGAGAACCTGGCAAGTCGCGAGAAATAGTGCCATGCGGTGTTCTCCGCGGCGGTATTGCACCACGCTACGCCACAGCACCCAAACAATGACACCGAGGGTGACCGCCCGGAACAATACATTGCCCAGACCTGCCGTGCCGGAATAACGGGCCAGGGTCTCGCCCCAGGGCAGATGCAATGGTTCGATCATCTCCAGTGTACTGAAGCGCAGGCCGTATGGAGTCGTCCAGTTGTAAACCAGCATGCCGCCATAAAGCAGAATGATCAGTCCAAGCCAGGGCTTGAGTTGCTGCTGTCCGGTATAACGTGCGACGAAGATGAAAAATGCGGGGAAGAAAATGGTCAGGGAGGTGATTTGCCAGAGCTGCGCGGTGGAAGCCTCGGTTATCATATCGGCCATATAATATTCTGCCGCGGTGAATTGGAACCCCGCCGCGCAAAGACACATCACGGCAAACGCCAGATAAAGCGATGGCTGACGCACTACCAATCTCATCACCACAAAAAGAATCCCGGTGAATAACGCTATCCCCGCGCTCACAAAGTATGCAGGGATGATTATCGACGTATTGGCGAGATTCGAGGCTGTTTCCATTTGCGGCTATGTATAGTTTATTTGCCCAGCAACCCCAGACCGATCATGTTCTTCACCATGACACCGATGTAGTTCTGGATGACGCCCTGATTCGAACCGCTGATCCCTGTTTCAGACGATGCCGCCCAGACCAGCTTGTCGCTCTTGGCTTCATACAAATTGGTCTCGATCACTGCGTATTCGTCCTCGGCAATATAGCCCGGTGTGTACATGTAGCGGTAACCGTATCCGTAATAGTTCGGCCAGGATCCGTAATACGGCGGAGGATAATAGGCAGTCCCGGGCACGTAGGTCTGCACGATCCTTTTGCTCACCAGCCTCGTGATGAGTATCGTATCCGCACCCAGTTCCCTCACCTTGGCTGCGATAGCTTCGCGGTCATCCTGCTGATTGTCGGGCAGAACGGTATAGCTGGCTATCGCGTCCGTCCCGCGAGCCTTGATCTGAGAGACGAACTCGTCTTCGAATATTCTCCTGTTGAGCGGATTCCTTGCCACACCGATGACAAAGATTTTGGCTGGCCGCGCCTGGTAGGCCGGGTCCTTCCAGACCGAGTTAAGTTCAGTTGTGGCACATGCCGTGAACAGCGAGGCTACGGTTATCAAATAAACCAATGGATTGCGGAAAATGCTTATCATTTTTCTTGTCTCCTTCGGTTAGAATTGACAAGCAAAGCATACGCTAGTTCACCACGCCAAACCACCTGACCGACGAATTCGTCGCAAGAAAACCGGGGCTCATCCGCCGCGTGTCAGATACAGGAATGTACTATAAAAATAATAATGCGGCTCAGCCTGGATTTGCATCCAGTTTGGCCAGCAACTTGTCCAGTTGATTCGCAAACACCTGACGGTCTCTCTGGCTTAATGTGGGTGGGCCGCCTGTCTCCACCCCGCTGACGCGCAAGCCATCCATGAAATTGCGCATTGTTAGCCTCTCCTGGATAGTGTCTTTGGTATACAACTCCCCGCGCGGATCCAAAGCATGGCCTCCCCGCGCGATCACGTTGGCGGCAAGAGGGATATCGGCGGTAACCACCAGGTCGCCAGGTTCGACCAGCTGAGCGATCTTGTTATCGGCCATATCGAAACCAGCCGGCACCTGCATCGCCCGAATTACCCGTGATGGCGGACAATACAGCAGCTTGTTGGCAACCAGAGTCAATTGAATCTGCAGTCTTTCCGCAGCACGAAACAAGATATCCTTGATAACCTTCGGACACGCATCGGCGTCCACCCAAATCTGCATTACGCGTTTCCTGATGCTGTGATCATGATGATGATGTTGGAAAATTGATGGTGCCCCACGAAAAGCACGCAGCTTAAATGTTCGCTTGATTACTCTGTATTTCCCTTCCCGGCACTTTACTGCCAAGGTATTGGCGATTGAATGTTAAGGGTACCATGCGTAGAATCATCCCGTCCTCGGAGCATGAACTGCAAAATTCCCGGGATAATTTTCTTCGCTCCGCCAACCCGATCAGACTATAGAGTCAGCTGTTCAAAGGTTCAATTTTTATAACTCACTAGGGGAATTGGAAATGAAATATATCAATATATTTGCCATTGCTTTTGCACTTGCTCTTTCATTGTCTCTCTCATCGTTCAGTGCCTCGGCCGCTGAAGCGCCGGGAGCCAAGGAAAGACTGGTTATACAGGTAAGCGATGCAGATCCCGGCAAATGGAATCTGGCGCTCAACAATGCAAAAAACGTACAGCAAGCCTACGGGGCGGACAAAGTTGATATCGAAATAGTAACATACGGCCCCGGGATAGGCATGCTCAAGCTGGATTCTTCGATTGCAAACCGGATAGATGAATCCAAAAAGTCAGGGATCGAGATCGTAGCTTGCCAGAACACGATGAAGAACATGAAATTGACGGCAGATGACATGCTGCCCAATACCAGCTATGTCCCTTCAGGAGTGGTCGAGCTCATTAAAAAGCAAAAAGAAGGCTATGCATACATTCGCCCTTAGCAAAACACCGGGAACCTTCCGTACCTTGGAATAGGCCGACGCCGCAAACTACACACGCGCCCGTGATCATCCGCGCGATTAACGCAAAGGGTTGAGCAGGCAATCCTGCTCAACTGCAATAACTACTGCTTGGATGCCGACCAGTTATAGCTGCGCACCTTGCCCTGCTTGTCGAACTTGATTTGCAGGATCTTCACCTTTGCAGTGCTCATGTCGGCCAGTTCACCTTCGGCGTAGTAATAGTCCCACTCGTCGAATCGCTCACCGTCGGTTGCAAGGCTGACGCCCACGCTGGTGGGCTCACCCAACCAGGAGCGGATCTGTTCTTGTGTGGTTACACCCTGTTCAAGCTTGGCAGCAAATACCCCCACATCAAAATCCCGCCCCACCTTTACGGAACCGCATGCGCTAAGCAATAGCATCGAAAACATCACAACCGCAATACGTGAAGAAATTTTCATGGTGCCCCCAGTTAAACAGTATTAGCCTATCGATCGAGAGACCAGCCTTGAAAAATCCTGTTCAAGCAAGGCGGCCGGGTATGTCCGTTCTATTCAACAATCTCCGATACCCGAATTTCCACCCTTCCCGCGCGCCCTCGCGTAAAATCGCTGCCTTACTATACGCCGACCCAGGCAAATAACCATATCTATTTCAGCCCAGATTATTTCCAACTCAGTGTCCCTCGAGGTCGAACGATTCTTTTCCGAGCAGAGCCCGCTTGCCGCCAAGGTGGCGTCTTTCCGTCCGCGCGCGCAGCAGCGCGAAATGGCATTGGCCGTTGCCGAAGCCATACGCGACAACGCCATTCTGGTGGTCGAAGCGGGAACCGGCACCGGCAAGACCTTTGCCTATCTGGTGCCGGCGCTGCTCGGTGGAGGCAAAGTGATCATCTCGACCGGCACGAAAAACCTGCAGGACCAGTTGTTTCAGAAGGACTTGCCGATGGTGCGCGATGCGCTGAACGCGCCGGTGTCGGTGGCCTTGCTCAAGGGGCGCGCAAACTATGTGTGCCACTATCATCTGGAACGGACCAGCTCGGATGGATTGTTCAAGACGCGCGAAGATATAAAGCATCTTGGCAAAATCAAGCAATACGCCAAGGTCAGCGACTCCGGCGACAAGGGCGGCTTGGCCGACGTGCCGGAGAACGCACCGATCTGGATGCAGGTCACCTCGACACGCGACAATTGCCTCGGCCAGGAATGCCCCAACCACAAGGAATGTTTCGTGCTCAAGGCGCGCTCGGATGCGATGAAGGCGGACATCGTGGTGGTGAATCATCATTTGTTCTTTGCCGACGTGATGTTGCGCGACGAAGGCGTGGCGGAACTGCTGCCTGCCTGCAACACGGTGATCTTCGACGAGGCGCATCAACTGCCCGAGACTGCCAGCCTGTTCTTCGGCGAGAGTCTATCCACCACATTGCTGCTCGATCTGGCGCGCGACACGCGCATCGAAACAGCTGCTGCGGCAAAGGATTTCGCGCCGCTGCCCAAGGCCTGCGACGAACTGGACAAGGCCGCGCGCGATCTGCGGCTGGTGTTCAAGAAGGAAGGCCGCATGCCTGCCATCGCAACGGAAGGGATCAAGGAATGGCCGGATGCGCTCAAGATACTCGGCGAAAAACTCGCGCAATTAAGCGGCATGCTGGAGAAGCAGGCGGAACGCAGCGAGGGGCTGGAGAATTGCTGGCAGCGCGCGCAGGCGTTGGCGCATCAATTGAAAGAGTGGCAGGATTTTATAACAGGGAACGATGCGAACCTCGAAAAACCGTCGCGAGCGGATGGAGTGCAAGACGCAAGGAGCGCAACGACCGAGACATATCACGAAGACAGGCGAGGAAGTGAGCACCTCGCAACACCGCAATCCGTCCGCGCAGCAGGTTATACGAGTGTTCCTGCTGTGGTCAGGTGGCTGGAGGTGTTCCATCATTCGCTGCAACTCAACACCACGCCGCTGTCGATCGCGGAGATCTTCGAGAAGCAGATCGGCGGCAGCGCACGTGCATGGATATTCACTTCGGCAACGCTCGCGGTGAAACAGGATTTTTCACACTATCAGGGCGAGATGGGTTTGCTCAAGGCAAAAACCGCGTGCTGGGACAGCCCGTTCAATTTTGCCGAACAGGCGCTGCTGTATGTGCCGCCAAATCTGCCGGACCCGAACAACAGTGATCACACCGATGCGGTGGTACGGGCTGCGCTGCCGCTGATCGGAGCCAGCCGGGGTCGCGCCTTCCTGCTGTTCACCAGCCTGCGCGCGATGCAGCGCGCACATGAGATCCTGCAGGCGGAATTCGACCGGCGCGGCTGGGATTACCCGTTATTGTTGCAGGGAGAGGGATCGCGCAGCGAGTTGTTGACGTTGTTCCGCTCGCTCGGCAACGCGGTACTGCTTGGCAGCCAGTCATTCTGGGAAGGTGTGGATGTGCGCGGCGAAGCATTGTCATTGGTGATCATCGACAAACTCCCGTTCGCGCCGCCTGACGATCCTGTTCTGGCGGCGCGCATCGCGCAACTCAACAAACAGGGGCACAACGCGTTCATGGAATACCAGTTGCCGCGCGCGATCATCATGCTTAAGCAAGGTGCGGGAAGATTGATCCGGGATGAATCCGACCGCGGCGTGCTGATGATCTGCGACCCGCGCCTGATCAGCAAACCTTACGGCAAACGCATCTGGCAAAGCCTGCCGCCGATGAAGCGAACCAGGGTCGAGGAGGAAGCCGTGGCATTCTTCAAGACCGTTTAACCCCATCAAGCTATTGCCTGGGCGTACCGCCGCTTACCAGACGAACGTTGAATTTCTCTTCCTTGCCCGCGTGCTTGGGTCCTTCCGCACCGAAGCTGATCGCATAGGCAAAGGGATCGTCCGGAACCGTTCCGGGTCTCATGGTTGCTGTCCAGAAGTAAACAGGGGGGGTGGCAGGAAACAGCGCAAGATTGATGCGCGGGTTGGAGCATTGGCGCTCGGCGATCGATGCCAATTCCGCGATTTTTGGCACGCGCCAATCTCGACGATTTGCATAACCCCCCTCACGGTTGAGTTTGCTTGCGGCGTCCTGTGCGGATTGCCAGGTATAGACAGCCGGTGTGCCGGTACAGGTTGTGCCGGTCCAGACCTGGCCCAGCGAGCAGCGCATCCAGGTCAGATCCGGTTCGATATCGTACAGCGTGCCATCGCCGTTGTCCGTGAAGCGTTCAGCCGGAGCCGACATCGGAAACGACTTGTCGCAAGTCTGTCCGGCCCAGGCAATCGAACAAGCCGATGAACTGCAGATCAACAGCACAATTGAAAATTGTTTCGCCTTCATTGCCGCACTCCCGATTTCTTGGCTTTAAAAAAACAAGCGGGCTGACCCGCTTGCAATGGTTTTTCAGTTTGATAGATATTAGTGCACGTAAACACTATTTAACAGACAGTCGGCTTTAGCTTGGAGCAAGCCTGCTCCGGAGATGGTTTGTTGAAGATTTGATCCGCTCATGGTTCAAAAATCACCATGAACGGATCAAATCGGAATTACCTATCGCCTGTACTTAACTATTTTTGGGTTGGGCCGGGGACAGGATATTCGTTGGAACCCTTGTCGTAACCGGCACCGGAGCCCTTCCATGGATAACCGCGACCGCCTTTCACCACGTCAGGCGGAAGCTGCCGGGTCTGCAAACCGGGATCGATTTTCTGACCGCGGTGCGTGTTGAAAGCATAGGCTTCCATTGCGACCATTTCCGGACCTTCGACATCAAGCGCTTGCCCGCCTTGAACGACCGTGATGCACCAATTGATCATGTCCCGCATAGGTGCGACCTTACCCAGGTCCGCCTGGAACTTGGGGAAAGTTTGCGGATTCGTCGCAGCCGCATCGGGATGACAATTGCCGCAAGCCAGGCCGTTGGTGGACATCGTCGCTTTGCTGCCATGCCAAAGTTCATAACCCTGATTCACCGCCTCAAGCAACTGCTTCTGCATATCGGCCAGTTCGGCTTTGTCGTACGGCTCTCTGGCCAGCGCGGGATTGGATGCAAGCATCCCGAGCAAAGCAACCGGAGTGATCAACCCCATTACCACATTTTTTGTATTCAATTTCATCTCTCATCCCTCCTTAGATTTTGAAGCCGTTTTTCATGGTCGGAGTCAACATATCCCCGAATGGCTCGTACTGCATCACACCTTTGAAGCCGGCCTCCAGGTCGATACGCTGCGTGCCTTCACCGTCGGTAAAGTTGGCCGGATCAGAGCGGAGCATTTGCGACCAGGGATATGCCATCTTGGTATCAGGATAAGGCCATGGCCAGGAAGTGGACAGCGTCCCGACAGAGGACATATTGCCGATCTTGTTGTAGACCGTTTGGTGTACATGCCCGTGGAACGACATCACGCGCTCGAATTTCTTCAGGATACTGCGAATCTCGGGAGCGTCCTCGGTCTGGAAATTCCAGCGGGGATAATAGTCCCACAGCGGTGAATGAGTGAAGACTACAACGGGGGTATCCGAGGAGAGTTTCTTCACATCCTTCTTCAGCCAATCGAGCTGCTCTTCCCGCACACCCCACGGTCCGGCGATCGGGCTTTCGAGCATCATCATCGTGCTCATCCTTTCTTCGGCAGACATTCCGGCCTTGGTCCAGAAATCCCGCACCAGGATGGAGTTCATACCGATGAAATGCACGCCCTTGTGGTCAAAAGACCAGGTCGGACTGCCGAAATGACCGCGCCATGCAGCCCCCATGTCCAGATACCAGTCGTGCTCGCCGGGAATGTAATGGACAGGCATCGTCAGTTTGGAAAGGATCTTCATCCCCTTCTTCAACTGTGCATCCTCACCACTCTGGGCAATATCGCCGCAATAAACGACAAAATCCGGAAGCGGATTCATTTTCATGACCTTGTCGACCGCATCCGCCATCGTGCCGTCAAACCTGTGGTTGTCTGCGCTGTAAAGGTGCGCGTCAGTCAGTATCGCAAACCGGAACGGGCTGACTTTGCCCTTGCCGACTGCCGCTTCGGCAACCTGCACCATTCCCAGATTGGTACCGACCGCACTCGCCATCAAGGTGGCCAAGCCGGCCTTGCCGCTGATCGTAAAAAAATCTCTCCTGCTCATCTTGTCTAAGTCAGTCATAACTTTTCTCCTCTTTCGTGAAATAAGCCCCCTTATCTGCACTAGCGGGCACCAAAACAACTCACTTGCCTAAACTGTATTACAGTATTTATTTATTGCCGATGCGCATGTTATTGCCGATGACTTGAAATCATAATTTTTGCCATCACATGAGCAGAGGCGATTAAAGTTCAATTGCTTTATCTAATCTAACGAATTGTTTGAATCGGGAGTATTGATGGAATCAATCATGCATCGGGAACGGCGCCACACAACGAATTGGCAGTACTGAAGACGTGTCTTTAGATTTAGTGAATCGGAGTGATTGAGAAAATCAATTTTGCGCAACTGTTCCCTTTAGCTAGAATGGTCTATCTTTTTTATAAATCGATTTCAGGTTTGCTATCGTTAATGTAGATAATGCAGCTCGAAAACCTATTCGTTTGATGCATCGAATGAATCATATGGAATCGTCAAATCCATTTTATCTAAGGCAAACCATGACTCTGCAAGAATTGCGATATGTAGTGGCACTGGCAGATGCCGGACATTTCGGCCGTGCAGCCGAAGCTTGCTTCGTCAGCCAATCCACGCTTTCCACCCAAATCAAGAAGCTGGAAGATTATCTCGGCATCTCCCTGTTCGATCGCAGCCTGAAAGCAGTGACGCTCACCCAAACCGGTCAGGAGATCGTCGACTCAGCGCGTCGCATCATCGAAGAAGCCAACCGTATTTGCGAATTGTCCAAACAAACCAAAGATCCTATGGTTCGCGCCATACATCTTGGCGTAATTCCGACGTTGGGCCCTTATTACCTGCCCCATGTGCTGCCCCTGGTGCATGAGCGCTTCCCCAAATTACGACTGCTGCTGCGCGAAGAAATGACGCCGCATGTGCTTGCCCACTTGACCGAAGGGAAGCTGGATGCAGGCCTGCTGGCCCTGCCCTTACCGGTAGAAGATCCGATGATGGAAACCTTCCCGCTATTCAGTGAACCGTTTCTCGCGGCGGTGCCCTCCGACCATCCTTTGGCAGCCAAAAAATTGATACATATCGATGAACTGGTTCATGCCGGACTTTTTTTGCTGGAGGAAGGGCACTGCCTGCGCAATCAGGCGCTGGAGGCTTGCCAACTGGAGGGACTCGATAATGAAGAGATACGCGCGACCAGTCTGGAAACACTGCGACAGATGGTCAGCATGGGGCTGGGAGTCACGTTGATCCCGGCACTGGCGGGCATGCAATCTCACGACATCGGCACCCGCGTCACACTGCGTCCGCTCGCGTCACCGGGCGCATCACGCATCATCGGGCTGGTTTGGCGGCGGCGCTCCCCCATCGCTCCCACGATGGAAGCCTTGGCGAAGTTCCTGAAAGACAAGTTGCCGCCGGGGACTTTGGAAGTAAATAAATAAAGGAAACTTTTTTATGGTTTATACATCACTATCTAGTGTGTCAATTAAAACCATCTAAACAATTCACTTTTTATAACACAGACAAAATAGTATGCTGTTAATTGTGATTCAAGATCACTTGATCGATAGTCAAATTTATTTTTTCAACCAACTATGAGGTGAATATCATGAAACTGAAAGGAAGCAAGACCGAACAATGCCTGAAAGACGCCTTCGCCGGTGAATCCATGGCTAACCGCCGCTATCTCTATTTCGCAGGCAAGGCCGATATCGAAGGTTACAACGATGTATCCGCGCTGTTCCGCTCCACTGCCGAGGGAGAGACAGGTCATGCGCACGGTCATCTGGAATATCTGGAACAATGCGGCGATCCCGCAACCGGCCTGCCATTCGGCGGCACGCAGGATAATCTGAAAAGCTCGGTAGCTGGAGAGACCCACGAGTACACCGACATGTACCCGGGCATGGCCAAGACCGCACGGGATGAAGGCTTCAACGAAGTCGCCGACTGGTTTGAAACGCTGGCCAAGGCGGAACGTTCCCACGCCAACCGTTACCAGAAAGCACTCGCCGAGTTCAAGGCATAAGTTCTGCCTCGTAACTATGGTCCGGCCGTGTTAACCACGGCCGGTTTCTTTCCCGATTTTATAATTGCACAGGACGAAGTCATGGCCACCCGTGAAGGTAACCTTGAAGCTCCAACCCGGCATCCGCTGGACTGGAAGAACGCGGATTTTTACAACGAGGGATCGTTGTTGAAAGAGATGGAGAGGGTCTTCGAAATCTGCCACGGTTGCCGTCGCTGCGTCAGCCTGTGCCAGTCGTTTCCGACGCTGTTCGACCTGGTGGACGAATCCCCCACGCTGGAAGTGGATGGCGTCGCCAAGGCGGATTACGTCAAGGTCGTGGACCACTGCTACCTGTGCGACCTTTGCTACATGACCAAGTGTCCCTATGTGCCCCCGCACGAATGGAACGTGGATTTCCCGCATCTGATGCTCAGAGCCAAGGCGGTGAAGTACAAAAATGGCGATGTGAAATTGCGCGACCGGATATTGACCAGCACCGATACCGTCGGCAGACTGGCCGGCATCCCGGTGGTGGCCCAGGTGGTGAATACGGTCAACAAGATCGGCATTGCGCGCAAAGGGCTGGAAGCTGTCGCTGGTATACATGCCGATGCATGGCTGCCGGAATTCCACAGCAACCCGCTGCGCAGCCGCCTTTCCGGACATACCAGTTCCGCGCAGGCAGTACCGGCCGGAATCACCACAGGGAAGATCGCGCTGTTCGCCACCTGCTACATGAACCGCAACGAACCCGGGCCGGGCGAGGACTTCGTTGCGGTGTTCGAGCACAACGGCATCCCTGTCAGGCTTGCGGAACAGGAGCGCTGCTGCGGCATGCCCAAACTTGAACTGGGCGACCTGGAATCGGTTGCGAAGGCCAGGGAGTTCAACATCCCGGTGCTCGCCAAGCTCGTCGACGAGGGCTGGGACCTGACCGCGCTGGTTCCTTCCTGCGTGTTGATGTTCAAACAGGAACTGCCGCTGATGTTCCCGGACGATCCCGACGTGCAGAAGGTGAAGGATGCTTTCTATGACCCATTTGAATACCTGATGCTGCGCCACAGGGAAGGCAAGCTCAAGTCGGACTTCAAGCAACCGCTGGGCAAGGTTGCCTATCACGCCGCCTGTCACCAGCGCGTGCAGAACATCGGCCAGAAGACGCGTGAAACCTTGTCGCTGGTGCCGGACACAACGGTGGAGATCATCGAGCGCTGTTCCGGCCACGACGGCACTTATGCCGTCAAAAAGGAATTCCATGAGTCGGCGATGAAGATCGTAATGCCGGTGGTGGACCGCGTCAGGAAAGCAGAGGCACAGCATTACGGCAGCGACTGTGCGATGGCCGGACATCATATCGAGAACGGACTCAAGGATGGCCGCACGCCCGAACACCCGATCACCTTGCTGCGCAAAGCCTACGCGATATAAATGCTGACTCACCAGGAGGAATAAAATGTCACACGAAGGCTATCACGAACCCATCGAACAACTCAGCGCGGAAACCCGCGACATGCATCGTGCCATCATCTCGCTGATGGAAGAGCTGGAAGCGGTGGACTGGTACAACCAGCGCGTTGATGCATGCAGCGATCCCGATTTGAAAGCGATCCTCGCCCATAACCGCGACGAGGAAAAGGAACATGCGGCGATGGTGCTGGAATGGATCAGGCGCCGCGATCCGCGCTTTGACCATGAGTTGCGCGACTATCTCTTCACCGACAGGAAGATCGCACATGAATGATTTCAGACACGGAGATTCACCCATGGGCAAGCTGACCCGCGACGATCTTTACTCCCTGGAAAAATATGCGGCCGTCCGCAGCGAGTTCCGCGCCAGGGTCATGGAACACAAAGCGAAACGCAGGCTGGCCGTCGGCAAGCATGCCACGCTTTATTTCGAGGACAGCCTCACGATGCAATACCAGGTGCAGGAAATGCTGCGCCTCGAGCGCATCTTCGAAGCGGAAGGTATCCAGCAGGAACTGGACGTCTACAATCCGCTGATACCAGACGGCAACAACTGGAAAGCGACCTTCATGGTGGAGTATGAGGATGTTGATGAGCGCCGCGCTGCGCTGGCCCGCCTCATCGGGGTCGAAAAGACCGTATGGGTGCAGGCCGAAGGATGCGGCAAGGTGTATGCCATCTGCAACGAGGACCTGGATCGCGAGACGGATGAAAAGACCGCTGCGGTGCATTTCATGCGCTTCGAATTCACGCCGGACATGGTTGCGGCGATCAAGCGCGGCGCACCCGTTCGGGCCGGCATCGACCACCCGAATTACCGGGAGGAAGTGGAATTGCCGCCGCGGGTGCGTTCTTCTCTGGCTGGCGACCTGCGCTGAGCGCACGGAATGCAATTTGCCCGCCATGAGAAGCGGAATTTTTCGGCTTCAGCTATCGGCGATCGAGAACGGACAAGGCAGTGAAACCATGCCGTGTCAAAATTATCGATTGAAACCTGTTATCGAAGCGTCGATTTGTGATGCATAGGCAGCACCAGTTTGGCCACCAGACCGCCCGCCGCATTTTCTGCCAGGATGAACTCACCTTCGTGCAATCGCGCTGCACGCTCGACGATTGCCAGACCCAGCCCTGAACCGGTCGAGCCGCTGCGGGCGGATTCAAGACGAACAAATGGGCGTTTCACAGCTGCGCGTTGCGCGGCAGGAATGCCTGTGCCGCGATCTTCCACCGCGAGAACGATCTTGTCTTCCTCACGATCGAGATGCACAGTGATTTCTCCTCCGCCGTATTTGACGGCGTTATCCAGCAGGTTGCTGAGCGCGCGCTTCATCAGCAATTGCCTGACAGGATGATCACGCACATCATGCAGTTCGAGCGACAGTGATCGGGCTTGCCCCGAAAATTGCTGCGCTACTTCCTGCACCAGCGATTTCAGATCGGTCGACTGCACTCCTTCCGTTTCGTCCAGGCGGGCATAATCCAGAAATTGCTGTATCACGGCATCCATCTGTTCCACATCGGCAGCCAGTCCATCGCGCAACGATTCATCCGCGCTCAATTCGGCGGCGATACGCACCCGTGCCAGCGGAGTGCGCAAGTCATGCGAGATGCCCGCCAGCACCAGTGCGCGTTCACGTTCGTTGGCCGAGAGATCGGCGGACATCTGGTTGAATGCCCGAGTTACCGTGACGATTTCCTGCGCACCTTTTTCAGGCAGGGGTTGCGGCCACGTTCCCTGCCCGACTTGCACGGCGGCATGGGCAAGTTGCTTCAGCGGTCGCGCAACCTGGCGCGCAATGAAATATGCGCCCGGCAAGGCAAGCACAAAAACCATCACGCCCCACGGCAACAATATATGGTAGAACGAATACTCGACACGTTCCTTGGGAAGCGCGATCCAGAACTCTTCGTTTCCGATGAAAAAGCTCACCCACAGGGCTTCTTCACCGTTGAGCTCCGTCGCGAAACGCGTGTTGCTGCCGAGGCTTTCGCGGACCTTTTCCGCCATCAACCGCATTTCTGTCGGTTGATCGGGCAAAGGCGTTAGCACATCGCTGGCTTCCGCCATCTGCACACGCAACCCTTCTGATTCGGCCAGTTCAGCCAGCAACGCGGAACGCCATTTGGGCGCGGCTGACAACACGGCAGCCCGGGTAAGATTGACCACCGACACGACAAGCTGCGCCATCTGCTTCGCGTGGGGCTCCTGTTGTACCTGGCGGAAAATCACCACGGATGCCGCGAGTGACAGCACGATCAATACGACGATCAGCAAAAATGAACGGGCCAGAAGGGATCTTGGCTGGTTGATCAACGGAGCCTCCAAAAATTCAGAGTTCGCCCAAATGCAAGGCGTGGAAGAGGGGCAAGCAGGCAAGCCGCATTACGGCTGCCCGAAAAAAATTTCGCCGCGCCGCATATGTTTTATATGCAAGCAAGAAAACCATAGTTTCAGTGAAGGGTATCCTTTAGGTTAGCCGTAACTAAATTTTTTTCGCAACACAGCATAACCAGCGACTTGGCTGTCGTCTTATGACAGCTTAGTCGAATGGCTAGTAGTTCCATCAGTTGGGATGAAATGCGGATTTTGAGATGATCCATCAAGTCCTTGCTCCATCTGGCACGAACACATAGCCGTATCCCCATACCGTCTGGATGAAGCGCGGATTGGCATGGTCGGGTTCGACCAGTTTGCGCAACCGCGAGACCTGCACATCTATGGCGCGATCAAACGGATCATGGTCGCGCCCGCGCGCAAGGTCCATCAGCTTGTTGCGCGAAAGCGGCTCGCGCGGATGCGTCACCAGTGCCTTGAGCAGCGCGAACTCACCGGTAGTCAGCGAGATCTGCGCACCGGATCTTGCCAGCACGCGCGTGGCAAGGTTCAGTTCACAATCGCCGAAAATGACACGCTTTTCCTCGGAATCAGGCGCGCCGACGGGTTGCAACCCCTTGCGCCGCAGTACCGCATTGATCCGTGCCACCAGTTCGCGCGGATTGAACGGCTTGGGCAGATAGTCATCCGCGCCCATTTCCAGTCCGACGATACGGTCGATTTCATCCCCTTTGGCGGTGAGCAGGATCACCGGGACATTCTCGTCGGCATTGCGCAACCGGCGCAGGATCGTCAACCCGTCCTCATTGGGCAGCATCAGGTCCAGCACCAGCAAGTGATAGCGCTTCAGCGACAGCGCCTTGTCCAGCATCTTGCCGTCACCGACCGCCTTGGCCTCAAAACCCTGCTCGGACAAATAGCGCAACAACAGTTCTCGCAAACGAGCATCATCGTCAACGATCAGAATGCGGTAGGGATTGGTCATTGTGGAATGATACACAGAACATACATGGGGATGTAAGGACACAAAAGGCTGAAACAAATATTTACATCTTGGGTATTGGCAAAAATACTTTGCTTACATTCCAATCATACTATGCGTTTGTTGGCCGGCATACCATGCGCTCGATGACCGGCAAGGCATGAATGATTACAGGGAGAACAATGCACATCATTTCAAAAGCGTCTATTGCCGCTGGATTTGCCATGTTGTTCAGCCTGAACGCCATCGCTGCCGGCACCGCTTCCCAGCCGGACACACTACCCACGGCCGGGACGGGCACAAAGAACCAGCCGGACACTCGCAAGGAAATGCACGAATACTGGGAGAAGATGTCTCCCGAAGAGCGCGAGCAAGTCCGTAACAAGATGAAAGACCACTGGAACAACATGTCGCCGCAAGAACGCGAAGCGCGCCGCCAGGAAATGCGCGACAATTTCAAGAATATGTCGCCGGAAGAGAGAAAGCAATTCGATCGCGACTTTGGCAAACAGGTTGGCGACCCCGCGCCGGATAGCAATTACCCCGACGACAGCACAGTCAAAGCCGATCGCACACCCAAGTAGAGCCAAACCCAAGCCGCACATGCGTTGGGAAAATTGCTAGGCGATCTCCGCCCACAGATCATGCTCATCGGAATCGGTGATCTTCACCTCGGCGAAATCGCCCACGCTTAGCTGCTGGCCATTTTCGATATATACCAATCCATCGATCTCCGGCGCATCGGCGGAGCTGCGCGCGATCGCGCCCTCCTCATCCACCTCGTCCACCAGCACGGTGATGGTCTTGCCGATCTTGCGTTTGAGACGTTCTTCGCTGATCTCTTCCTGCAACAGCATCAGCCGCGCAAGGCGCTCCTGCTGCACTTCCGGCGGGATGTGGTCGGGCAGTTCATTGGCCTTCGCGCCTTCCACCGGCGAATAGGCGAATGCGCCGACGCGATCCAGCTGCGCCTCTTCGAGGAAATCAAGCAGCTCTTCGAATTCTTCTTCGGTCTCGCCGGGAAAGCCGACGATGAAGGTGCTGCGCAGCGTGATGTCGGGGCAGATCTCGCGCCATTGCCTGATGCGCGCCAATACGTTCTCGCTGCTGGCCGGGCGCTTCATCAGTTTCAGTATGCGCTGGTTGGCGTGCTGGAACGGTATATCCAGATACGGCAGGATCTTGCCCTGAGCCATCAACGGGATCACTTCGTCCACGTGCGGGTACGGATAGACATAATGCAGGCGCACCCAGACTCCGAGTTCACCCATCGCCGCCGCCAGTTCGGTCATCCTGGTCTTGAGCGGCCTGCCGCCCCAGAAGCCGGTGCGATATTTCACGTCCACGCCGTAGGCAGCAGGTGTCCTGCGAGATCACCAGCAATTCCTTCACGCCCGCGTGGACCAGCTTCTGTGCCTCTTCCATCACGTCGCCGACCGGGCGGCTCACCAGGTCGCCGCGCATGCCGGGGATGATGCAGAAGGTGCAGCGATGATTGCAGCCCTCGGAAATCTTTACATACGCGTAATGCTTCGGTGTGAGGCGTATCCCTTGCGGCGGCACCAGGTCGGTATAGGGGTCGTGCAGTTTTGGCAAGTGCGCATGCACGGCTTCCATCACCTCATCGGTGGCATGCGGGCCGGTGACCGCAAGCACGCTGGGATGCGCCTGCTTCACCACATCGCCCTTCGCGCCCAGACAGCCGGTGACGATGACCTTTCCGTTTTTCGCCAGCGCTTCGCCGATCGCATCCAGCGATTCTTCCACCGCGCTGTCAATGAAACCGCAGGTGTTGACCACCACGAGATCGGCATCCTGATAACTGCCGGAGATGAGGTAACCCTCGGCGCGCAGACGGGTGAGGATGTGTTCCGAATCCACGGTCGCCTTCGGGCAACCGAGGGAGACGAAACCGACGCGCGGCGGGGTGTGTTTCATGCTCATGCTTTCATTTCCAATAACTTGTTTCTTGATCGTCATGACGATATCAGCATCTCCAGCAGTCCGCCCACCGCGGCCACGCCCAGCACGATCAGCCCGACCTGCTCCAGCGTGTCGCGCAGCTGCGCGCGCTTGTGCAATCCGGGTATCAGGTCGGCCACAGCGACATAGATCATGCTCGCGGCCGCCAGTCCCAGCAACGAAGGAATCCACGACTGCATGGTCTGCAAGGTGTAGAAGCCCAGCACGCCTCCCGCCACTGAGGCGAAACTGGAAACAAGATTCAGTTGGAAAGCCCTGGTCTTGCTATAGCCGGAATGCAGCAGGATGGCGAAATCGCCGACTTCCTGCGGGATCTCGTGCGCGATGATGGCCAGTCCGGTGACAATGCCGAGATGCAAGTCGGTGAGAAAGGCCGCCGCGATGATGACGCCATCCACGAAATTGTGAAAGGTATCGCCCACCATGATCATCATGCCGCTGCGACCATGGTCGTGGCCATGTTCGGACTCGAGCAATTCGTGAGCCTCGCAATGTTCTATATGGCAGTGCCGCCATAGCACCAGCTTTTCCAGGATGAAGAACAGCAGGATGCCCAGCAACACTGTGCCGCTCAGGGAGGCCACATTGTGCGTGAGCTTGATCGCCTCGGGCAGGATGTCGAGAAACACCGCGCCGAGCAGTGCCCCGATGGCAAAGCTCACCATTGCATTGAGATAGCGCTGCACACGGGGATTGAGCGCAAACACTGCGGCACACACCACGCTCAATGCACCGCCACAGATACTGGCGACGATGATCCACGGCAAAACAGTCATGGGAAATATTCAGAAAACCAGGGGCGCGGATTATATCACCCGCTCACCACACATATTCCTTGCAAGATAATTGCCGCTATCCGGGATAACCCGCGAACAACATCGAATCATTCTATCGGGAGTTCCTGGGATTCGGAGTAGGACGCGGAAATTCTGATCGTGCGCAAACAATTGTCCGACGGATAGAATTCAATCGTCAGAACGCCTATCCTTCCTTTGCGGTACGAGTCGCTGTAGGGAAGCTGACTGGTACTTCTGACTTCCCGCCTCAGTGCCCATCCCAGTCTCTGGAGGTTTGGCCTGATCTTGTATGTATTTATGCACATGCCCGCAGGTGATGGAGGAGGAAACTCGGTGGAACGCTGACCCGGTATGTCACCCCAGCTGAAGAAGAAGAGAGAGTGAGCAGGCTTGTTATCGCCAACGCTCATATTGAAATACCAATTTTTCCCGCGTTCGAGCGAGTAAATCCTCTCGTGATACTGCTTCAGGAATTCCTCATTCGGCTGCATCGTCACTCCAAAGATCGCGTCGACCTGCTCCTTCGTTACGTATCCCTCCGGCTTTTCCGCAACTTTCAGTAATCTTTCCCAAAACTCGTCCGCCGTAAATGGATATGGTGCCTTATAAGAAACCTCCGGTATTTCTTTTTTGTCTGAAGAGGCCTGGTTAGCATTACTTTCGGACGCGGCAGCCACATCGGCTGCGACTGCAAAAGCACCTAACAAAACCGCAACACAGCAAATCCCCTTTTTCACGCTATCTCCTTCATAAGCAACTAATAGTTTCACAACCCGATGAACCCCCACACAATCTGCAAGATTCTAACTTTATTTTGCTGATTCAAGAAATAACATTATTCCAGCCAGATGAACGTGCCCATGCGCCCGGTCATGCCGTCGCGACGATAGGAAAAGAACCTTTCGGGCTCCATGTAAGTGCAGAAACTGCCGCCATGGATGGAAGTGATCCCCAATGCGTTCAGACGCAAGCGCGCCAGAGCATAGATGTCGGCAAACCACTTCCCTTTCAGTCCGGGAACGAAGGCCGATGCAGATTGCGGCTGTTTGGTGACGAAGGCGGCGCGTACTTCTTCACCGACCTCGAATGCATCCTGGCTGATTGCGGGGCCCAACCATGCCATCAGGTGTTGCGGTGCAACTTCCATTTCCTGCACGGCGGCTTCGATCACCCCGGCCGCCAGGCCTTTCCACCCGGCATGCACGGCACCCACCACACTGCCTCCAGTATCACAAAGCAACACCGGCAGGCAATCAGCAGTCATCACCACGCACACCGCCGAGCGGTGCCGCGCGATGCAGGCATCGGCCTGCGGCCGGCAGTTCGCATTGTCAGCGTTAACAACGATGGTTCCATGCGCTTGCTCCAGCCACACCGGTTCGCTCGGCAGCAAGGTGTTGAGCAGCATGCGGTTGCGTTCAGCCGCCAGCGGTGAGTCGCCGACATGATCGCCGAGATTGAAACTGTCATAGGGCGTGCTGCTGATGCCGCCTGCCCGTGTGGTCTGCAAAGCTTTGACATTTGCAGGGGCGGGCCAGTCAGGGATGATCAAATGTTCAGGGTTCATTCACAATGGCCTTTATCTGTTGCAGAAGCTGCTGCATATCGTGCGGCAGCGGCGCATGCCATTCCATCCTCTCGCCGCTGACCGGATGTTCCAGCACCAGCCGTGTGGCATGCAATGCCTGACGGGGAAACCCGCTCAACAATGCGCGCAATTGCGGGACACATTTTTGCGGGCCTTTGAGATACACCCTGTCGCCCACCAGCGGATGGCCGATGCGCGCCATATGTACGCGTATCTGGTGTGTGCGTCCGGTTTCCAGACGGCAGCGCAGCAGTGTGCAACTCGGAAATCTCTCTTCGATCTGGTAGTAGGTGACCGCGGCTTTGCCGCTTTCCACCACCGCCATCTTGACACGCTGGCTCGGGTGCCGCCCTATCGGCGCATCCACTTTGCCGGCCCGCATCAATTCGCCGTGCACCAAGGCCAGGTATTCTCGCTGCACACTGCGCGCTGCAAGCTGGCGCACCAATGCGGTTTGCGCGGTCAGTGTCTTGGCCACCACCAGCAAACCGCTGGTATCTTTGTCCAGCCTGTGAACGATGCCGGCACGCGGCACCGCTCCCAGCTGCGACGCATGATGAAGCAGTGCATTGAGCAATGTGCCTTCCCAGTTGCCGCTGCCCGGATGCACCACCAGCCCGGCCGGCTTGTTGATCACCAGCAGCGCATCGTCTTCGTACAGGATATCGAGCGCAATGTCCTCGGCCAGATAGGGCTGTGCGGCCGGATCGGGTTGCGGCAATACTTCGAGTTTTTCCCCGCCCCAGACTTTTTGCTTGGTCGTGGCAAATTCGCCATCCACCCTGACCTGCAGACGGGTGATCCATTCCTGCAAACGGCTGCGGGAATACTCGGGGAACAATCTGACCAATGCCTGATCGAGACGCAGCCCGGCATAATCGCCGGGTACGACCAAATGCAGCACGATAGGGGCCGAAGCGTTTACGTTATAATGATGCAAATTATTTTCTGGACCCGTCATGCGCCCGTTTTTTGGTTCTTTCATACGTGATAGTTTAGCCGTATTCCTGTTGTTTACGTTAACAGCCTGCAGTCTGTTCGGTTCAAAATCTGATGTCGACAGCACTGCAACAACCGCTTCCGCCCAAGTGATGTATAACGATGCCAAGAAGAAACTCAATGACGGCGGTTACGACGATGCCGTCAAACAATTTGAATCCCTGCAATCGCACTATCCTTACGGGCGTTATGCACAGCAGGCACAGCTCGAGATCGCCTATGCCTATTACCGCCAGAATGAGCCTGATTCTGCAATCACCGCAGCCGACAGCTTCATCAAGCAGTACCCCAACAATCCTCATGTCGACTATGCCTACTACGTAAAGGGCCTCGCCAATTTCAATGCTGACATCGGATTGTTCGGCATGACTTTCGGGGAAGATCCAACCGAACGCGACCCGAAAGCGGCACAAGATTCATTTGCCGCATTCAAGGATCTGGTTACGCGCTTTCCCTCCAGTCGCTACGCACCCGACTCCAGATTGCGCATGGATTACCTTCTTGATGCGCTGGCCAAGTACGACATCCATGTCGCCAGATACTACCTGCGCCGCGGCGCGAACATCGCCGCGGTGAACCGCGCCAAAGAAGTGTTGATACAATTCCCGAATACGCCGTCGATACACGATGCACTATTGGTAATGGTGCAAGGTTATGATGCGTTGGGCATGACAAAACTCCGCGACGATGCGCAACGTGTGCTGGACATGAATTTTCCCGAATCAGGCTCTTTGACAAACACGCAGAGCAGAATAACGCAATAGAGCACGAAGAAAGATATTTGCACACCAATCCTTAGAGATGGACTTTCCATGAAATACTGCAGCCTGTGCGGAGGTCCGGTCGAGTTGCGGATACCGCCGGATGACAACCGCAAGCGGCACGTTTGCACCGTCTGCGGCGAGGTGCATTACCAGAATCCCAAACTGATCATCGGTGCGATACCCGAATGGGAAGGAAAAATCCTGTTGTGCCGGCGCGCCATCGAGCCTCGCCACGGACTCTGGACACTTCCCGCCGGCTTCATGGAAAACGGCGAAACTACCGCTCAAGCAGCAACACGCGAAACACTGGAAGAAGCCAATGCGCGTATCGCCATCGGTGATTTGTATTCGATGTACAGCCTGCCGTATATCAATCAGGTGCATCTGCTGTTCCGCGCCAGACTGCTCGATCTTGATTTTCGTCCTGGACTGGAGAGCCTCGAAGTCAGACTGTTCGGCGAAGCAGAAATACCGTGGCATGAAATTGCGTTTCGCCCGGTGCGTTTCAGCCTTGAGCATTACTTTTCCGAGCGTCAAAGCGGCAAATTCAGCTTCCACATCGGCGAACTGGCTCCACCGGAGCGCAAAGGTTGACAGGGTGTTTAACAAGGTGGCGAGCGATTGCGGCAGAACGCGAAATACGGGAAGTTTATTGACACCCAATCGGCATCATGAGTCATTGAACAGCACAATTTCGTCGAGTAGAGCCGTTATCAGCATTATTGATCGAAGTTTGCACCCTGCATCTTCACGCCTATAATTCGGCCCATTGATTTTACCCATCCATAACCAATGCAATTTGTTCGCTACTCCCTGCTGATTTCCTCCATGCTTGTTGCCGGCTGTGCAGGCGCGCACAACCCGGATGACCCCCTCGAGCCGCTCAATCGCGGCGTATATCGCTTCAACGATGCCTTGGACAAAGCCCTTCTCAAACCTGCTGCAAAAGGGTACAGCGCAGTAATGCCGTCGGCAGGAAAAAACATGGTATCCAATTTCTTTTCCAACCTGGACGATATCATGGTCACCGCCAACGACCTGCTGCAATTCAAGCTGGTACAGGGGTTTTCCGACGGCATGCGCTTCGTTGTGAATTCCACGATAGGCGTTTTCGGGTTTATCGATGTTGCGTCGGCCGGCGGGTTAAAGAAACATGATGAAGATTTTGGCCAGACCCTGGGCAAATGGGGCGTTGGCAATGGTGCCTACCTCGTTTTGCCGATCATAGGACCAAGCACGGTGCGCGACGGACTCGGGTTCTATGCCGACCTGTATGTGGACCCGATGTACTATATAAATGACATGAGCACCCGCAACCTGGCATATTTGGTACAAAAGATCTCCCGTCGGGCAGATCTGCTGGACCAGGAAAAAGTTATGGACGAGGCGATGATAGACCGTTATCAATTCATCCGGGACATATACCTGTTGCACCGGCAAAGTCTGTTGTATGACGGCAATCCTCCACGCAGAAAATACGATGACGACGAGAGCGATGATACCGACCCTCCGCAGGCTCCCCATGCGCCAATTACACCCTCATCGACGAGCAAGGAGCATCCATCAGATGCTGCACCGCAATAGATCACACGATTCCGTGCATTGCAGCGGCCTGTCATTTCACTTATGATGGTCGCGTCGTTCAACTGCAACTTAACACACCAATAGCTTTCTAATTGTTTTCCCCAACCATCAGGAGAAAATCATGGCAAATTCCCGTCTCGTAAGAAATATATTATCCATGGCGCTGTTTGTGCTTGTCATCTCGGCCTGTTCCAGCACGACCAAGGTTGAAAGCGATCTGGGTATCAAGGGCGCGCCGGATTGGGTGAACGAAGGAACCAACATCCTCAACGAGAAGGGCGGCCGCCTGTTCCACGGCGTCGGTTCTGCTTCTCCGATGGGGGATATGGCGCTGCAAAAATCCGTTGCCGATGACCGGGCACGCGCCGAAGTGGCGCGGGTCTTGTCGTCCTACATGGACGTGGTTTCCAACGACTATATGGCTTCAGCCAAGGCTAGCGGCGCCAATACCAACGAAGAAGCTGTCTCGCGCGAGATCAAGGCCCTTACCAAAGTCAACCTGGCCGGCGCCAAAGTCATCGGCAGCTGGCGCGACCCGAAAACCAACATCATTTATTCCATTGTCGAGCTGGACATGAATCAGGTCAAAAGCACACTGGCAGGAACGCAGGACATGAACGATGACTTGAAGCGTTACATTGAATCCAGTGCCGATAACATCTTTGATCGGGTCGCAAAAGACAAGAAATGATGCGCAGTTACCAGTGCATCTTGTCTGTATCGACAACCTTGGCGATCGCATTGCCGCCCATGGCACTCCGTATTGTTGACTCGCAAACTGCGCACACTCTGACTTAACCGGAACTCCACGCCTCACGCTACAAGGAGATGAAAATGAAACTCTCGGTATTTGCCGCATTTGCAATCATGCTCTCGCTCCTGCCGGGCTGCGCCAGCAAACCGACCACACCCGACTGGGTCGCCGGCAACAGCGCCCAGTACAATAGCGCGCAGTACCTGATCGGACGCGGGCAGGCAGCCACTCAGGAAGAAGCCAAGGATCGCGCTCGTGCCGATGTTGCCAAGGTGTTCCAGGTGGCGGTGGTCGTAGATAGCGAAGACGTGCAGCGTTCCAAATCCGATTCCACCGGCGCATCACAATACGAGCAACAAGCTTCTCGCAGCATCAGCACACGCACCGACCAGATCATACGCGGCATCCAGATCGCGGAGATTTGGCAAGACCCTGCCACCAAAGATTTTCATGCCCTGGCAGTCCTGCCGCGCCTGCAGGCCGCGGCCAGCCTGCGCCAGCAAATCAGCCAGCTGGATGACGCCACTGCCAACTATATCGAACAATCGCGCAAAGCCGGCGATCTGTTCCAGAAGATTGCCACAGCCAGTTTGGCCGTGGAGACCGAGCGGGAACATGAATCTTTGCAGAGATCGCTGCAAATTGTCGACCCCACCGGACGCGGTACAGAATCGAAATGGAATAGCGCAAAGCTCCAAAGCGATCTCGACGAATTGCTGAAACGGGTGCGGATAGCACCTCGAGTGTCGGCCGACTCGACTCCCGGCCTGGCGGAAGTGGTGGCCGGCGCACTGGCCAATGCCGGCTTCATGATCGAGACCGGACAGAATCCGGATTTTGTGTTGCAGGCGCGCTTGGTGTTGGATGACCTGGGCATCCAGAATGGATGGGATTGGCAGCGCGGGGTTCTGGAAGTCAACTTGTCGGAGGCAGCCACTGGCCGTGTGCGCGGCACCAAGCGCTGGACCGTGAAGAGCAGCGCTCCGGACAAGGAAACCGCAGCCAAGCGCGCATTGAACCAAACAGATGAGATCCTTAAGCAGGAGTTGCGGACGACGATAATCGGCATGGTCAACAGCCAATGACGATGCCACCACTGGCGCATCCGGTTCTGGCTCTCGTATCTGCTATTGATGGGATGGCATGTTTGGCCAAAGGTAATAATCTGATATGAAGGCCTTGCGCCCAGCAGTCACTTTGACCGAATTAAATTCGCGCGTAGTCAGGATGTTTCCGGAATTGTCGTAGTACGCGACCTTGAGATCATGCGTTCCCGGCGGCAAATCCAAACGCGCCATCAGAATATTCCCCGGTAGCAATGACCAGCTTCGGGTATCGGCACGCTCCGTGACGATGGCGCCCACATCGGTCACTATGCTTATTATCAGTCCGGTTCCGGAATCCCTGTTCTGATTTTTTGCATTCCTTGCAATGGCGTTCTTCACCACCATTCTCGCCACAGCACGCGCGGTAATGGCCGGCAGACGGTCTTCCAGATTCTTCCTGGCGATGGCGTTGACATCCTCTACCAATTCCGAAGTCGCCGACTCGGAATCCCCGCTCAGTTCGAAACGGGCCACCGGCACCGGGCGCTGAACAAACTTTGGAACAGCCACGCTCATGATCGCTGCGCCATGCTGCGGATCGGGATTGGCAATATGAATGATGTTTTCGGCAAGTGTCGGCCCGAGACCATCGTTAAGGATGAACACCACTTCGCCATAATTGGACGTGTCCGGGGATTGCACTTCAACACCGGAAGATTTCCTTGCAATGGACACCCGGTTCCTTGCCTGCGGGTTCTCCAGCCTTTCAAGGTCGGCCTTGAGTGCCGCCGGTGCGCCAAACCCGGTAATACTGCTCTGCGCCTTGTAGCCGTCAACCGCCTTGCGGTAATCTATGCGCGCCGAGTCTCTCTCCCCAACTTCTTCGTATGTCATGCCATTCAGATAACGCACGAAGGCACCGGACAGATATGTCGCAGACGGATTGTCACCGGCAACCAGGCGCTGTTTGATATCGAATTGCCTGGCCTCAACTGCAGCCTCATCGACATTACCGGACTGCAGATAGTTGAGTTCCTCGAAAGCATAGACCAACAGCTGTTCATAGGGAACGCCTTCGTAAGCCTTCACGGTGTCATTCACCACGACCGAACCGGTCTGTTCTTTCAGGCTGATCGCGCTGAGTTTCTCCATCAAACCCTTGGCTGATTCGAACTGCTGGTTGGATGCGGCATAGTCCCCCTGATAGTGGAGCAAGGTGCCCTTGTTGAGGTAATACAGCATCTGATCGGCCCCGGTCAGCTTCAGCTTGTCAAGCGACTTGAGGGCGCCGTCCAGATTGCGGTTGCTGGTTTCCTGCTCGACCTTGGCTATACCAACGCTATACGTAGCGCAACCAGGCAAAACAAAAACCGCCAACAAAACCAGCAGCCCGGAGAGCTGCCGGCTCAGCCAATCACAACCCGGGGCGTGGCATGGCGCTATCGACATCCTTGCTAGCGGAACTTGGCATTTTTGATATCTTTCTTCAGTTTTTTCTGGCCGATCCAGACTTTGCTGTTGTCGGCAAGGCTCACCAATGTGAGGTCCACCTGATAGAATCGGACCTGTTCGCTGTCCTGCGCATCAATGATGGTATTGATCGTGCCTAACAGTATGTAATCCGCGCCGGTTTCCTTGCCCATCGCTTTGCGCGAGGCTTCCGTGGCGTTCAGGTCCATATCGGCGCGCTCCTCGCGTATGTCGCCGCGCTCGCTCTTCGATGCGACCACATCGACGCGGCCGGAATTGACGAAGGCGCGCTCCAGATCATTTACAAAAGTATTGGTATTGATGTGTTCCTGTGAAAGATTGCGGATATTTCCGATGATGACCACCGGCCGCTTTTTCAAAGACAAACTATAACGATCGATCCAGCCTGCCGAAAGAGAGTCCCGTATCATCTCTTCAGAAACCAGACGTGAATCGGTGTCGTTCCAGGCGCCGGAAAGATCAATTACGTCTTCTACCCCGACACGCTTGACTTCGGTGGAACATGACACCAGCATCAGTGCAGCCAAAACGGTCACCGCCAGCATAAATACATTTTTTTTCGTTGTCATAACACCTCCAAGAAAATCAACAAATTTGCCTTACCCAAGCATGACACCCAACGCCAACCCGTATAGGCGCTTTCGTGGGCAAAAATGCCGGTGAAGTCGCTACTTGGCTGCTGGGGTATTATAGTCACAATGGAAACGCAAAAAACCAAATTTCAATAAATTTTCCTTGTTTCTCCATACACCATTGCCGTTGATGAAAATGCCAACAATACCGACAGCCAATATGCATCAATCTCAACTATCCCGGACTGTTGTGCAACGCGGCGATACGCTCTTCCAGCGGGGGATGTGTCATCAGCAATTTCATGAATCCCCGGCCACCAGAGATGCCGAAAGCCGCGATCTTTTCCGGCAGGGCGGCCTGCTCGTGATTGATTTTCAGACGTTCGAGCGCCGCGATCATTTTTCCCTTCCCGGCCAGTCTTGCGCCGCCCGCATCGGCGCGAAACTCGCGCTGGCGCGAGAACCACATCACGATGATGCTGGCCAGCACTCCCAGCACCAGTTGCGCCGCAATTTCCGCAACGAACGCGCCGATGCCGGGTCCATTCCGTTCGTCATTCCTGAGCAACACGCGATCCACGAAGAATCCGAACAGCTTGGCAAAAAATATCACGAAGGTATTCACCACGCCCTGGATCAGGGCCAGGGTCACCATATCTCCATTGGCCACGTGGCTGATCTCATGGCCCAACACGGCTTCGATCTCGTCTTTGCTCATGTTGCGCAACAGACCGGTGCTCACCGCTACCAGCGCATCGTTGCGATTCCATCCGGTGGCAAAAGCATTCACATCCGGCGCATCATAAATCGCCACTTCCGGCATGCCGATTCCGGCAGCCTGGGCATGCCGGTGCACCGTGTCAACCAGCCAGAGCTCGGCCGGATCAGTCGGGTTTTCGATGACATGCGCTCCGACCATGCGCTTTGCCGACCATTTGGACATGGCCAGCGAAATAAGCGATCCGGCGAAGCCGATCACCGCGGATAACACCAGCAATGCGCTGAAGTCGATGCCTCCGGATTGTTCCAGCCAGCGATCCACGCCGAGCAGACGCAGTGTGATGTTGATCACGAACACGACCGCCAGATTGGTCAGGATAAACAGGAAAATCCGTTTCATATATTCATTATCTCCAAAATCGAACCATGCCGAATAGTCTACCATTGCGGGCGCTTCGCGCCTTGAACGTTGGGCGTGCAACACCAGATTTCAAGGGTTGATTTTTCAAGAGTCTCGTCGCCGGTGGTAAACTCGCTCCGGTTCGATATTCAAACGGAGGTTAAGTTGCAAGAACTGCTCAATAATCCTGCCGTACAAGCCGGTGTGGCCCCTTTTCTGGTCGCGCTGATCACTGTTGAATTATTCCGGCGCATCAGATTGAGCGGCCTTGCCATCATCGCCGGATTTGCCGTCACCGTCTACCTGGCCAGCGACTTCAACATGGTGCCGCTCACCGCCGCGCGAAAAATCGTTCTATTGGGATCGATCAGCGCTTTGCTCGCCCTGCTGCTCACATTGTTTCAATCGCGCCGGTTTGCATGGTTTCTCCCTGTGCTCGGAAGCGCAGCCGCGATCTGGACGGTACAGCGGATACTCCAGCATCAGGTTCCCCAGGTTGTACTGCTGTGGGGGGCGGGTTGCGCGGCTTACGTTGCGATTCTGGTTTGGGCGATGGACACGCTGTCGGACCAGGAACCTCTGCGTGCCGCCGGTGCAGCGACCGCGCTGGGTATCGGCACAGGTGGGGCGGCCCTGGTGGGCGCCTCCGCATTGCTTGGCCAATTCGGATTGGCTCTCGGATCTGCCGCAGCCGCACACTTGTTGATTCAGATGATCAGCAACAAACCGCTTCCGACCGGACGCACATTCACCCTGCCGCTTGCGGTGATCGCCGGACTGACCGGCTGCCTTGCCGTGCTGAGCGCGGATCTCCCGTGGTACGTTCTGCTGATTCTGGCGGCCATCCCTGTTCTGGCACGGTTCGCGCCGTTACCCAACCGGTCTGTCCGGGTGCGCAGCCTGCTGTTGTCGCTGCTGACATTCTCCCTGGTGGGTGCCGCAATCTTTGTGACCTGGCAGGCGGCGGGCGGCGTGCCGATTTGATTCCCTACGCCAAACATCCTCCCGGGATGTTACGCGAGTTGCTGTGAATATCTATTGATTCGCTTTCGTGCTTTACAGATGCAATACCGCTTGTTATTCTGGTCATCCGTCAAACGCCTGTTTGATTTCCAACAATCACATAAGGAATGAACATGCACAAGTCAGTATTCACCATCCTTGTTGTCTCTGTTGCGCTGCCTTTGTCAGCCTTCGCTGCCGACAGCTACACGATAGACCCGCTTCACACTTTCCCGCGTTTCGGGATCAACCACCTTGGGTTTTCCACCATGCAAGGACGTTTTGACAAAACCGCCGGCAGGGTTACCCTGGATCGCGCGGCAAAAACCGGCTCGGTGGAACTCGCGATCGAGACCGCATCAGTCAGCACCGGTTTTATCAAACGCGATGATCATCTGAAATCGCCGGATTTTTTCAACGCCGCGGAATATCCGACCATCACCTACAAGTCCACCGCGATCCGATTCAAGGGAGACACTCCTTCCAGCGTTGAAGGCAACCTGACCATTTCCGGTGTCACAAGGCCGGTGACATTTACAATCGATGCGTTCAATTGCGGCACGAATCCGATGAATAAAAAAGATGAATGCGGCGCAGATGCGAGCGCGGACATCAAGCGCTCTGATTTTGGAGTCAAATACGGAGTGCCCAATATAGGCGATGACGTCAAGCTGATACTGGAGATCGAAGCCATCAAGGATTGACCAGAAATCAAACAGCAAAAAGGCAATCCGTATGGGTTGCCTTTTTTTATCCATAGATGTCTTGGATTCAAGACAGTTCGCTACTGTCTAATCGCATATCAAAGTTTGATTAATCACCAACCCGACTCGCGCTCCGGTGTCGCGGTGATCTGATGGACGCTTAGATCCGTCCCGTTGAATTCCTCTTCGGCACTCAGGCGTATGCCAACCGAAGTTTTCAAAATACCATAGACCAGCATGCCGCCGGCAAAAGCGATCGTCACGCCGAGCAGCGTGCCGCACAGTTGCGACATGAAGCTCACACCGCCGATCCCGCCAAATGCCTTGAGACCGAATATCCCTGCGGCTATCCCGCCCCAGGCGCCGCACAATCCATGCAACGGCCACACACCGAGCACATCGTCGATCTTCCAGCGGTTTTGCGTCAGCGTGAACATCGCCACGAACAAGGCCCCAGCCGCGGCACCCACGAACAACGCGCCGATCGGGTGCATTACATCGGAACCCGCGCATATCGCCACCAACCCCGCTAACGGCCCGTTATGCACGAAACCCGGGTCGTTCTTTCCCATCCACAGCGCAGCCAGCGTGCCACCCACCATCGCCATCAACGAATTCACCGCGACCAGTCCGCTGATGTTATTGATCGTTTGCGCCGACATCACGTTGAAGCCGAACCAGCCCACCGTGAGTATCCATGCGCCCAATGCCAGGAACGGTATGCTTGAGGGTGGATGCGCCGAGATGCGCCCTTCCTTGCTATAACGTCCGCGCCGCGCACCGAGCAGCAACACCGCTGCCAGCCCGATCCATCCGCCCACCGCATGTACCACCACCGAGCCGGCAAAATCATGGAACTCCGCGCCGAAAACCGACTTCAACCAATCCTGAATACCGTAATGATGGTTCCACGCGATCCCCTCATAGAACGGATAGACGAATCCGACCAGCATGAATGTCGCTGCCATTTGCGGATTGAACCTGGCGCGTTCTGCGATCCCGCCGGAAACGATCGCCGGGATCGCCGCGGCAAAAGTCAGCAGGAAGAAAAATTTCACCAATTCATAACCGCTTTTCTGTGCAAGCTGCTCTGCGCCGGTGAAAAAATTCGTTCCGTAAGCGATCACATAGCCGATGAAAAAATACGCCAGGGTGGACATCGCGAAATCGGTCAATATCTTGACCAGCGCATTCACCTGGTTCTTCTTGCGGACCGTGCCCAGCTCCAAAAAGGCAAAGCCTGCATGCATCGCCAAAACCATGATGGCGCCAAGCAGAATGAACAAAGTATCATTATTGATTTTCAGATTTTCCACGCTACTCCCCTTTTGTGCGTACTCCATGCGGTACGCAAATTATAATTCTGTACTTTATCCCCGAATGGGAATTCTAATCTTGCCAGCCGTTAAGGAATTTTTCCAGCCAGAACAAGCCTACGATGGTTTTGCTATCGTTGATCTTACCCATCTTTATCCAATTAATCGCTTCAGACAGCGACAATTCAAACACCTCCAGAAACTCCCCATCATCAAGATTGTTCCCCTGATGGACCAGGCCGCGTGCCAGGAAATATTCCATGCGCTCGTCGGCATAGCCGATGCAAGGCCAGGCAGTAGTAAGATGAATCCATTCCTTGGCCTCATAGCCGGTTTCTTCCAGCAACTCGCGTTTGGCGCAAACCATAATGTCTTCGCCATGATCGATCTTTCCCGCGGGCAACTCAACGAACTCGCGTTGTAACGGATAGCGGTATTGCCTCTCCATCACCAGATTGCCGTTATCCAGCAATGCCAGCACTGCCACCGCACCCGGATGAGTGATATATTCACGGCTGCTCACCGCACCATCGGGCAAGAGCACACTGTCTTTGTGCACGCTTAAAAAATTGCCCTCATAGACCAGGACACTCTCGACGCGCGTTTCTTTCAAATCCATGTTTACTCCTAAAATTTCTGAAAAATCTGCACACTGCTGCACTGACCCGAATTTGTGAAACTGGAACGCAGAATATTATTGCAGGTCCAAAAGATCAGATTGTATTACCGGCGGATTGATGATGCCTGTCTCCTGATCGAAACTGCACGCTGTGACTGGCCGGTCTTCTCGTAAGCGTTCGCCAAATTCATTGCAGCCTCGTAATTGGCGGGACTTATCGACAATGCCTTTTCATAAAATGAAATCGCCTGATAGGGTTGCCCCCGTATCCACGCCAGATTTCCAAGGCCTGACCAGCCATTCGTATTGCCGGGGTCGATTTTCACTGCTTCCTGCAAGTAAGTTTCGCTTTGGGCCAGATTGTTGTTTATTCCGTTGATTGTTCCAAGTGCCACCAGGCATCCCGCACGCATTTGTGCTGTCTTGGCTTTCTGCAGGGCAAGCATATAATTCCTTTCCGCTTCGGCGTACTCGTCACGGTTCAAGTAATACTGCCCCAGCCCGAGAAAGCCCACGGCATCCTCCGGGGCGTCTTCAGTAACTTTTTTGTAAATTTTTCCGTTATCATGCCACACGGGAATCTCTTTCCAGGTGAGAAATCCATACGAAGCAACGATCAAGGCACTTGAAACCATGATGGGAATATTCAAACGGGGATAAGCTTCCTTGATGTGGTCGAAGAAAACAGCCGCAAGAATCGCCATCCCTACCGATGGAACATACAGATAGCGCGGTGAATAGAAGCCCTCCGTGTAGAAAGACAGCAAGATTGCAGGCCAAAATAAAACTATCGCCCAGACAAGCGAAAATGCGAATACCTTCCTTCTGTGTGTATCGCAGCCTCGCCAGCAAAAACCGGCCAGCAATAAAATCACAATTGCTCCAATCCATCCAAGCACTGACGAAACCGGGTGTTCGGGCGACAGAATGTAAAAAGGGACATGGGTCGGGAACACCAGCATTTCGCTGTAACCCAATGCAAAATCAAGCGCCCTTGAGAGTTGCGAAATATCGATACCTTCCGCTACCCCCCCCTCGCCCAGAACAAGGCGGCGTGCAACCATATAACCGGCAACTATCAGCATGTGCAGAAATGCTGTCTGCCAATCGATCTTCTTCCTGAAAATCAGATCATATGCCACGATGATCACCGGGAAGGCAATGGCCACCTCCTTGCTCCACAGTGCCAGCTGGAAACAAAACAGCGACAGCACGAGGTATCGCCATCTTTTGTTATTGTTCAGGTTATCGGCATAAATCAGGTGGGCAAACATCGCTCCCAGCAGAAAAAATGTCACCAGCGGTTCAACCCCTCCGATTATCCAGGCCACCGAGCCGACTTTGGTTGGATGCAACGCGAATATGGCAGCGCCAAGCGTGGCTGCCATTGCTGACCCAGCGACAATTTTTCGTATGAGAGCGTAAACGAGACCGGCATTTGCCAAGTGCAGCAGGAGCAAAAACAAGTGGTAACCAAACGGATTGCTGCCCCACAATTCATGATTGATCAGCATCGGCACCAACGTCATGGGAAGGTAACGTTTCTCGGTCGTGATTTCCAGCGCGGAATTCTCCCAGAGTCCTTTGGTGAAATATCGCGGGATGGAGCTGAAATCCCGAATGTATGGGTTGTCCCTGACTTGCGGAATATCATCAATGATAAAATCCCCGCTCAGGCTGGGTGCATAAACAACAAACGAGGCCGCGAGCAACACGACCAGGCTAAGATTATTTCTCAGCGAGGAAATCAGGTATTTCTGCATCCGCTACCTCTAAATGTCTGGTTAAACGATTCTAGCAAAGCCGGACTATGATTCACTGCGTGGCTTGTTCATTCGGCACCCGACTACGGCATTCTGTTGCCGCATGTTCAGATTCCTCGATCCGCCCGGTTCGCTTGTACACAATTGATAGCAGACAATATGCCCGGAAATCGGGAGGGGACTGCTCCAATGCGGCGCGTAGCGGGGCTTCGGCTTCTTCGACATTCCCTGAATTGATAAGAGCAAGGCCAAGATTCTTGAAGGCTGTTCCACGCAAAGATTCCGGAAGGAGTGATGACTCGGTTGCAGCGCGCAAATGCGCTATGGCATGCTTGGCTTTATGGACACCCATCATCCATAACCCGGCGTTGTAACGCAATGACGGATCATCTGGAAAACGCTTGGCCAGAATCTCCCATTCATTTACAAGCTTTTCCAGGTTCTTCCGATAAAAGAACAATATCGATGAGTTCCATTTGGCCTGAGCAGGCCATTGCTTATATTCGATGCCGAGGTTCCAGAGCAAGGACACGGCATCTTCGGGCTTGCCTGTAGAAACTGCATCATGTACAGCATGGTCAACCTTGACTACCTTGATCATGGCCTCACGGAGTTCGGGAGCGGCTATGCTGTTGGCCAGAATATTTGCGTCGGAATACAAGCCTTGTGGCAACTGTACATTATTTATTTCATACATGGCGGGCAGATAGTATCCCGGGTAAGCCTGTAAATCAGCGTTATACAATGCCTCCGTACTGCGCCAATCGCGCGGCCTCTCGACAGTCTGGTATCCCCATAGCAATGCAATGACCAGCAGTATAACTGTGCGCATCACAAGTTTCAGGTGCCACAGAATAGCAACAGCAAATAGTATGGCCGGCCACACCGCAAGCGCCAAATAACGGTCGGAAACGAGCGAAGGCGGATGATTTGGTATCAGTTGTATGTATGGTATGCAGATCAGCAGAAAGGCCGCCAGGGCAAATCCCTCCAGTGACCGTTTGCGCAGAATCAATAAACCGCTAACTGCAGCAGCTGCCAGAACGACCACACCGAGCGCAATCATAAAGGTAAGGTTAGTATCCTCCAGGACCGGGTACAAGAAGTGGCGATTTCCAAAGCTGAAGGCGAGAAAAACCAACCACCCCATTACGGCGAATGTCCGGGTAACCGCCTCAATCCCGAAATAAAATGGCATACTGTCAAAACCCTGATTTTTAACCACGAAATTCAGGGTCATGAGTCCTGCCAGAATCATTATTGCGAGTGGCCACAGCAACAGGGAACGGCGCCTGTGCTGCACCGGGATATCGAGCCAGAAAAGCACCCAGAGCAAGGCGATCAGCGGAGCAACGCCGACATACGATGTCTTGGAAAGCATCACCGCTACAAAGGCAATAAGGGTTGCAGCAGCACGGAATACCGAAAGCCCCTGCTCACGCCTGGCCGTGACAGCAAGCCATAGCGCAAGCATAGAGAACAGATTGGGGAGAACGTACTTGCGCCCGCTTATCCATATTACCGATTCGACCAGAGCGGGATGCAACGCAAACAATGCTGTTACGGCGGCAGCCGCCCATGGTGCGTTGGCGGTATCAGCCGGATGAAAATATCTCCAAATCGCAGCTGTTGTTGCATATACCAGCGGCAAGCACAACAGATATAAAAGAATGTTTTGACCCCTGGATGCAAATGGTCCGAGACCAAATAATTTGATATCCAGCCAGTAGGTAAAATCCCTGAGTGGAAGAAATTCAAAACAACAGTTATATGGTTCGATCAAGAGACGCCACAGATCGTCCACTCTCAGCCCGATCAGCTTGGCATTCTCGGGGAGATAGGATATGTCATCTGAAAAATACGGGACGTTGAACGCCTGCAGGTAGGCAGCAACAGCAACAAATGCGCTGACCAGCACGATCATCATGGGCATAAGCTGCCTTATGCGGGGATGTGCCGATAAACATCTCATTTTTTGGACATGGAAGTAATTAATAATAATTTCCGGGGGAATACAAATTGAGTCTGTTGAAAACAGGAAAGCATTGCCAAAATTTTGGTTATTGCTTGTATATTATCGTTCTACAAAACGGTGATTGTCTTGGCTAAGATCAATCATGCCGTAAGTTTATAATAGTAAATTGGAAACGGGAAAGCGCAAAGCATCCGAAACCAATATCCGCCAGTGGATTGATACTTAAACTTTCCAGGCAAGCATGCCGACTAAAGGATTAATACTACAATTCGCAAAACCAAATATGAATAAATACCAATTGGCTTAGACCAATCAGTCAAAGTCTGCCACATGGTGTGTTTATGCGCGCTTATCCTGGCCCGCGGTCGGTCTGCGTGTTCCAAGCCGCAGTAAGGTGATTGAATCAGACGGCAATAGAATTATCAATAGACTATTTGCGACCTACGCTGGGATCTGGCTGTTTGATCGAATCAATATTATTTCAATTAACAATCTGGCTCGCCTGGATGTTAAAAATGTATTGGTAATCGGGAAAGGCTCTCGGTTTACTTCAATTTGCTATTTCCATATCACCCAACGTCCTTCAATGCTTCTGGAATTGGAGAACTTGATGGTTGACAACACATCTACGAGGCCATTATCCACAACCAGATAAAATCCCTGGTCAACCAATCCCTGCAAAAACTTGTTGAAATCAGTTCTTGATATCCAAGAATACACCGGGTTGAAATAGCCGACCTGGGCGTATTTACCAAAATAATAAAATAAAAAGTCATAGTCCCCAACAAAATAGACTTTGGGATTATCTCCGGTTACCGATTTGATCTCAGAAACCACATTCAGAACAGACTGCTTCGGTACTTCAGACGGAAAAATAAACTGACCCTTTATGGCATTTTGTGCTTGGATCGCCGCTTTTCGTGTGATGTTGTCTCCATTCCAGATGGTGATTGTCATTATGAAAACCAGGGATATGAAAATCGGCATATTTCTGCTGATTATGGATTTTGACGCCTCTTCTGAATCATTGCCGAGGTAGCGTCCTGCCAGGTCAAGCAAAAGAAAAAACAGCAGCAACAGGACGGCCGAGAGAACGATAATTGCGTTCTCATGACTGTGATGCGGCGCGTCCCTGTCTGACCGGGGCTCATCTGGCGAAACTGATAGACGAATTACAGGACGATGCTGTCGGCGGCATTCTGGCTGTGCCGGTAGCCGATACCTTGAAGCGTGCCGATGATAAGCTGCGCATACTGAAAACGGAAAATCGCGAACTGCTTTGGCAGGCACAGACGCCGCAGATGTTTCGTGCAGGTCTCTTGGCTCAAGCCTTGCAGCAATGCAAGGCCGTCACAGACGAAGCATCTGCGATAGAGGCGTTGGGGTTGTGCCCTAAACTGGTTGCGGGAGATTCGAGTAATTTCAAGGTGACTTACCCGCAGGATTTGCGCCTTGCCGGGTTGTTGTTGAAAGAGAAGTAGGGTGGGCACTCCGTGCCCACGCGGAAACGTTTAACGGTGGGCAAAGTTGCCCACCCTACGGTAGAAGGATTGTGATGCGTATAGGTCAGGGGTTTGACGTACATCAGCTGGTGGAAGGCCGCCGGTTGATCATCGGCGGTGTGGATATTCCCTATGAAAAGGGGCTGCTCGGGCATTCCGATGCGGACGTGCTGTTGCATGCGATCAGCGACGCGCTGTTGGGAGCTGCGGCGCTGGGCGATATAGGGCGACATTTTTCCGACACCGATGCGCAGTACAACATCGACAGCCGCATCCTGCTGCGCGAAGTGCTGCATCTGGTGCGCGAGCAGGGATATCGCGTTGCCAATGTGGATGCGACCATCATCGCCCAGGCGCCCAAAATGGCGCCGCATATTGCGCAGATGGTCGAACATATCGCGTCCGACTTGCGCATCGGGAAAAGCGCTGTCAATGTGAAAGCGACTACCACCGAGAAATTGGGCTATACGGGCCGCGGCGAAGGCATTGCGGCGCAGGCTGTCGTATTGCTGATTGCCGATAAGTAAGGTAATTCAAATACTTACTCACGCGGAGACGCGGAGGCGCAGAGAGAAATACAATATAATTATGAAAACAGGCAATTTACATGTTTCAGTGTGTTGTGCCTTTCGTTCGGGTTCGTTGTTTTTAGCAAAAATTCCGTTTTTTATGCGGTCAGGTGACGAGTCTTGATTTCTGGATTTTCTCTGCGTTCTCCGCGCCTCCGCGTGAGATTGCTTTTATCAATTTAACCCTATCGTTTAAATGAAAATACTGGCACTGGAAACCTCTACCGAATACTGTTCTGTCGCGCTCTGGCAGGATGGCGTAATTACACAGCATTGCGAACTGGTGGGGCAAAAGCATTCCGAGCTGCTGATCGGGATGGTCGACGATGTGCTGCAGGATGCAGGATGCGGGATTCAGGATATGGATGGCATCGCATACGGTTCAGGCCCCGGCTCCTTCACCGGCGTGCGCATCGCCTGCGGTGCCGTGCAGGGACTGGCGTTAGGGGCGGGATTGCCTGTTTCCGGCATCTGCACCTTGCAGGCTCTGGCTGAAGACGCCGGCAAAACGCGGGTGATCGCGGCGCTGGATGCGCGCATGGGCGAGATTTACTGTGCCGCTTATGAAAAACAGCAGGATGGCTGGGTTGCTGTCTATGAACCCTGTCTGTGCAAACCGGAAGATGCGCCGGCGCTGGCGGGATGTGACTGGTTCGGCTCGGGCAGCGGTTTTGCGACCTTTAACGAGGCATTGCAGGCGCGTTATGCCGGTCAACTGACCGGGGTGGATGCGGCCTCCGTGCCAAAAGCGGCTGCGATTGCAGTCTTGGCTGCGACCCGGTTCGCCCGGGGGGTGGGGGACGATGCAGCCCTCGCCCAGCCTTTTTATCTGCGCGACAAGGTTGCACTCAAGACCGCTGAGCGCGAACAGATCGCAATAGAAAAATCGCTGTTAAACGGCAAACTGCAAACGGTAAATGGTAAACCGGAATGAGGTTGATGACGCTGTCGGATCTGGATGACGTGCTGGCGATTGAGCAGTCGGTGCAAGCCTATCCCTGGACGCGCGGCAATTTTATAGATGCGTTGAATAGCGGTTATTTGGCTTACGTCGATGAGACCCCGGGCGAGCTGCGGGGTTTTGCAGTGCTGATGCCGGGCGTGGACGAAGCGGAATTGCTCAATATCGGCGTGGCGGCGGGTCATCAGCGCAAGGGCTTAGGGCGGGAGATGGTGGCGGCGATGCTGGATGAGGCGGCTCAAAGGCGATTGTTTCGCGTATTACTGGAAGTGCGGGCCTCAAATTTGGCAGCGATTGCGTTGTATCGTCGTGCCGGGTTTTCCGAGGTGGGGCTGCGGCGCGGTTATTACAAAAAATCAAATGCCAGCGAAGATGCGCTGGTGATGGCCTGTTGTGTGCCCTCTCCCTTAGTCCCTGATGGAACTACTAGCCAGTCGACTAAGCCCGCTAGCGTGCAAGTCGCAGGTTATCTCCCACAAGTGGGAGAGGGAAGTGAAAGTGTAGCGGGTATAAATGATTCCTCTCTCCCGCAGGCGGGAGATAGGTTGGGAGAGAGGGAATATGGATAGGCACGAGGCGATGCTGCGCGAGTTGAACCTCTACCCGATGTGGGTGCGGCGCGAACCCGTGGCGCAGGACGTTATTTCTGAAACCTGTCAGCAGGAGGAGAACGTCAATGCGTTGACTGCTCCTGTGCTCGATGAGTCTGCGCCCGTTGCCGATCCTGTCGGATTTCATAGTGTAAATGAACAGGTTAGTGTGTCTGATGGTATTCAGAGTTCTGCTGCGATCACGCCTGCCGCAGACCTGTTTGAGGCTGGCCCGCCCGCCCGCCGCCCGCCAGTCCCGGCTGTTGCGACTGAAGATTCCTTGCGCGAGTTCCAGTTGCAAAATCAGGGTGGTGCGCTGGGTCGCCTCAACTGGTCCGAACTCAAACAGAAAATTCGCGACTGCGAACTTTGCAAGCTGCGTGCAGGCTGTACGCAAACCGTGGCAGGCTGCGGGAATGAACAGGCAGACTGGATGTTTATCGGCGAAGCGCCAGGCGTCGATGAAGATGCGACAGGTGAGCCGTTCGTGGGGCATGCGGGGCGTTTGCTCGACAACATGTTGTTGGCAATCGGGCTCAAACGAGCGGAGGTTTATATCGCCAACGTCATCAAATGCAGGCCACCGGAGGATCGTCACCCTCATGTGGGCGAGATCGCAGATTGTCTTCCCTACCTTAAACGCCAGATCGATCTTGTTCAGCCTAAGGTCATCGTCGCGTTGGGAAAAACTGCGGCGTCGGCCCTGCTGGAGACCGATGCGACGATAGGCTCGTTGCGCGGTACTGTGCACAATTATAAAGGCATCCCGCTGATCGCAACCTTTCACCCTGCCTACTTGTTGCGCAGTCCGATGGAAAAAGCGAAGGCATGGCAGGATCTTTGTCTTGCGGTTGAAACGATGCAGACGCCGATAATCGAAAATTAAGCTAAACTCCCGTCATATATATCAGGCTCGCCACCGTACTACGTCATGTTAAAACTGTCCCGGGATAGAAAACTGCTGGTTTTACTCGTGCTTGCGTTGTCGGGATTTTTTGTCTGGCAGTACCGGGGGGCTGATGTACCTGTCATCAGGATCGGTGTGTTGCACTCGCTTACCGGCACCATGGCACAAAGCGAGACGCCGCTGGTGGATGCCGTGCGTCTGGCGGTGGAGGAGGCCGATCGGTCGGGCGGAATCAACGGTGCGAAGATCGAGATGATCGTTGCCGATTGCCGTTCCGATGATGTGTACTGTGCCGGGCAAGCCGAAAAGTTGATCGTGCAGGACAAGGTGCAGGCCCTGTTCGGCTGCTGGACCTCCAGTTGCCGCAAGGCGGTCAAACCTGTGGTCGAAAAGCACCATCACCTGTTGTTTATCCTGTGCAATACGAAGGTCTGGAACATTCTCCCGATATCATCTACACGGGGGCGGCTCCCAATCAGCAGGTGATTCCGATGGTGGCCTGGGCGTTGCAGATAAGGGGCGTCGCGTCTATCTGGTCGGTTCGGATTATGTTTTCCCGCACACCGCGAATAAGATCGCCAAAAAATTATTGCAGGCGCAAGGCGGGGAGCTTGTGCGCGGAGCGCTATACGCCTTTGGGCGGACAGAACCTGGATGAAATCGTGCGTGAAATTGCAGCGCTGCGTCCGGATTTCGTGCTTAACACGCTCAACGGCGACAGCAACCTGTATTTTTTCCGCGCGCTGAAACAGGCGGGCGTCGCGCCGAAACTATCCCGGTATTTTCAACCAGCATCGCCGAGGCGGAGCTGGGCGCGATAGGGCCTGAGCTGGTTGCGGGGCATTATGCTGCGTGGAATTATTTTCAGAGTGTGGACAGCGATGACAACCGGGGCTTCATTGAACGCTTTCACCGGCGTTTCGGCAGGGAACGGGTGCTGGATGATCCTATGGAAGCGGCCTATATCGGTGTTCAACTTTGGGTGAATGCGCGGCGCAGTGCGGGCACGCAGGATGTTTCAGTCGTGAAGACGCTCCTTGGGCAACAGACGCTGGCCGCCCCCGAAGGCATTGTGGCGGTGGATGCCGCAACTCAACATCTGTGGAAGCCGGTGCGTATCGGTCGTGCACGAGGCGATGGTCAGTTCAATATAGTCTGGCAATCGGGACGCAGCATGGCGCCTGCGCCGTTTCCGTTCTTCATTTCGCGTGTTGAATTGAACGAGATGGCAGGTACGCCATGAATATTTTCACGCGCCTGCTGTTGTTGTTCATGCTGGTGGCGGTGTTGCCGC
>CAVSAB010000005.1:0-387169 GCA_963725835.1 uncultured beta proteobacterium
CTTACTTTTCTGCATTGTTCCCGATCGGTTTGATCCGCTTGTCATCGGTCGCGCATGCTGCCGTGGCGGCGCTGATGATCGGACTGATCATCGTGCATGTCTACGCGGCGATCTGGACCCGGGGCACGATACGCGCGATGCTGTACGGCACGGTCAGCCGCGCCTGGGCGAAACAACACCATCCGGCGTGGTTCAGGCAGATGACCGGCGGAGGTAAATGAGTTCCACACGCATCATCGAGCCGGGGCAGATCGAGGCCCCGGCCGGACATATCCCTTTTTTGCGCCTGGCCGAACCGGATGTCTTCAAGCAGCGCGCAGAGCGGCTACGGCAACTTTCCCCACAGCATTCAATCGGTCCTTACCTGAGCTTCCTCGCGACGCTGGCGCAGGCACAGCATGAGGTGCTGAAAAACTTCCCGGCCGGTGCCGCTGCCCTCGCCCGAACAGCAGGCATTGTGCCGCGAACACGGCATGCCGGTGCTCGGCGCGCAGGCGTGGCACAGGGACGCCGCGTGGCGGGATGGACTGAAGGCGATCCTGCATCACATGATGGCCGCCCCCCTGCCCGCTCCCGCAGCCGCGGCCGTCGACCGCCTGATGAAGATCAGCGACGCCGAGCTGGAGGAGATCGCGAACAAGTTGCTCGCGGGCGACCTGTCCACAGTCGGCGCGCAGGACATGCCATTCGTCGCCGCCGCGTTGCAGGTCTACTGGACACACATGGCCCGGGCATTGGGCGAACAATCCATCGGCAAGCTGGAACAGGGCGGGCTGTGTCCGGTGTGCGGCTCGCATCCGGTCGCCGGCATCGTGCGCATCGGCGGCGCACAGCAGGGGCTGCGCTATCTTTCCTGCTCGCTGTGCGCCACGGAATGGCACATGGTGCGCATCAAGTGCAGCAGTTGCGAATCCACGCGCGGCATCAGCTATTACGTGCTGGAAGGATCGAACGGCGCGATCAAGGCGGAGAGTTGCGACGAGTGCAACTCGTACCTGAAGTTGTTCTACATGGAAAAGGACCACCAGGTGGAACCTGTCGCCGACGACCTGGCCAGCCTGGCGCTGGATGTATTGATGGACGAGACGGGCAAGGCGCGCAGCGGCCCGAATCTGTTCTTTCCATCCCGGCAGTGTCTGAATCAAAAACACACCGAGTAAGTCGTCGTTCCCGGCAGAGACAACCTTGAACTTTCTGGCTCATGCATTGCTTGCAGGAGACACTCCCGCCTTGATCGTGGGCGGGGTCATCGGCGACTGGATCAAAGGCCCCTTGCCCGGAGTATTGCCGGACGATCTGGCCAGGGGCGTTGCGCTGCATCGCGCCATCGATACCTTTGCGGAATCGCAGCCGGCCTTTCGGCGCAGCCGTTCGCGGGTCTCGGGAGATAGGCGACGTTATGCCGGCGTGCTCGTGGATGTGTTCTACGATCATCTGCTGGCGCGCAACTGGCCCGCGATACATGATCGACCCCTGGATGAGTTTTGTGATGCCGTCTATCGATCGATCAATGACAGGCTTAACGATCTTCCCGTCACTTCGCATCCCGGATTGAAGCTGATGGCGAAGGAGGATTGGCTGACGAGCTACGCCCAAATCGAAGGCATCGCCGATGTATTGGCACGGATGTCGCGCCGTGCCCGGCAACCCAATCCACTGGCAAATGGTGAACAGGAGTTCCTTGCTGACGCAGCTGGATTTACCGGCGATTTCAATGAATGGCTGGATGACATGAGAAATTACTGTCAGCGGTGGCACGCCGGGTAGAACGCAACGCACAACACCTTAGTTCGTATTGAGCATGCCGATGCGTCAGGATTCGCGATTATTGCATCTTGATTATTTATTGCTTTTTATATCAAATGATATAAAATTGACTCTCAAATGATTATAACGAGAGGCGATCATGACTTCAGCCGCGACAAATGTTACCAAGTTCCGCAAATGGCGCACTTCGGTTGCCCAATCAAATGCGGGTACAAGAATCAAGCTTATTCGCACCGGAGTACAGGCAGATGTACTGGTATTTGCGAGCGAGTATTTCGGTATGCCGCGTGCGCAATTCGTAAAGATCATGGGAATGTCGCCTGCGACTGCTGAACGCAAGATAAAGAGTCGCAGTTTGCTCGGCCCGATCGAATCCGAACGTCTTGAACGCCTGGCCATCATCGAAAACCAGGCAGAGAAAGTCTTTGGTGATGCGGGAAAAGCCAAAAACTGGTTGACGCAAAAGAATCTTGCTCTGGGCGATACACCCCTGGCTATGCTGGACACCGAAACGGGTGCAAGTGAAGTCAGGAAGGTACTGGGAGCGATCGCCTATGGCGGGGTTGTGTAGTGCTTGCCTGGCGCATTGCCAAAAAGCAGTACGCACTTGATAGAACGGGCGTTGGGGCACGCACATATGGCGGGAGATGGAATTCACCGGGTGTGGCAGTCATCTATGCGGGCATGACACCGGAGATAGCGGCCATGGAAACGTTAGTACATGCCGGTGACATGCTTCCGGCCGATCTGGTCCTGGTAAGACTGGATTTGCCCGGGGAAGAAAGTCTCTATCATCGTTGCCGGGTAGCCGATCTACCTTCTGGATGGGACGATCTTCCCGGATCTGCGGCAGCAGTGGAGTACGGCAATGCATTCATTCATGCAGGCACACATCTTGGAATGATCGTTCCGTCAGCAATAATGCCTGAAGCCAGTAACATCATCATCAATCCAAACCACGCCAAATTTTCAAAAGTGGCAATGAAAGTCATACGACCCTTTGAATTTGATTCCCGATTGCGCGGGGGTTAGTCGTTACCTGCCGGCAGCGTTTATCAAACTCCCCGATCGATATCCCATGATGGGATTGTGGTGTTATCGCTTCAACTCGCCCTTCCCTGGCGTCCAGCCGATAGAAAAATTTCAAAGTCGGGTTCATAATGCTCGCCGCGTCCTTTAAGGGAGGAATGAATCATGCAAACCCGTGCGAACGTAAAACTTCTGACTCCATTTGCCGGTGCGATGATTTTTATCATCGTGGCCATAATCGGATTCGCCTATGTCAAATGGATGCCCTATTACAACAAGGCATTCATCGCGCAGAGCCATCACGCGATAGGCGATTCGATTCTTTCGGGCAAGGCGGTTGCTGCGCCACCGGTTTCATGGAGCGCGGCGGCGGACTACGCCGTGGCCTACAGCAAGGCGATCTGGCAGGCGCTCGTGCTGGGTCTCGTGCTGGGTTCCGGCATCAAGGTGCTGTTGCCGTCGCAGTGGCTGAGCGCGGCGCTGGGCCGGCTGGGTTTCAGGAGCGTCGCACTGGGCGGACTGTTCGCGATACCCTGCATGATGTGCACCTGTTGTGCCGCACCCGTGGCTGTCGGCATGCGGCAAAGCCGCGCATCGGTCGGCAGTGTGGTGTCGTGGTGGATGTCGAACCCGGTGCTGAATCCCGCGACGCTGGTGTTCATGGGCTTCGTGCTGGGCTGGGGCTGGTCCCTGTTCAGGGTCGTGCTGGGCATTGCAATGGTGCTAGGGGTTGCTTGTCTGGCCGAACGTTATGGCGGCAGGGAAGCAGTTGTTTCACCCGAACAAGATTTGACTCCTGTGCCTGAGCCTGCGCAGGGTAGCTTTCTGGTGCGTTGGTGGCGTGAATTCGCGACTCTCTCGATCAAACTCGTGCCCGAATATTTCATTCTGGTTCTTCTGCTGGGCGCTACACGCGCGTGGCTTTTTCCGGTGCTTGGCGCGCATGATGGGATAGTCTGGATCGTCGCGATGGCACTCGCCGGCACGCTGTTTGTGATACCCACTGCAGGCGAAGTGCCCATCGTGCAGGCGATGTTTGCATTGGGCATGGGCGCGGGACCTGCGGGAGCGCTGATCATGACGCTGCCTGCTGCCAGCCTCCCTTCACTGGCCATGCTCGGCCGTGTGTTCAGCATGCGAACCCGTCTCGTGATCGCGGCCGGCGTCGTGCTTTCAGGTATTCTCGCCGGGCTCATCGCGATGATCGTTTTTAACCCGTAAGATCCCGCAGGCTTGTCAACACAACGGCAGTGCCATTAGCTGGTAGCGATGTCCGCTTTTCGGCAGGCAGTTAGAATATGCGTATAACCGCTATGTGCCAGGAGCGGATACCCAAGGTTTCTATTCAATATGAACACGGCACGATGAGCCTGTGAGGATGTTTTTGCAGATTCGGTAAGACTGTTATGACCAGATCGGCATAGGCATGTTTGTCCAGCTACTTCCGCCACATGACGAATTCCTACCGGACAAGTGAAATTCTGCTGCCGTCGATACGGAGCAGGCCTTGGTCGCCAAGTCGCTTCAAGGTGCGATAGAGTGTTTCATGGCTAAGCCCCAGCTCAGAAGCCCATGCCTTGCGCGGTTGATTCAGGGTTACGGCATTGTTGGTGCCCTCCGATTCGATGTAATGGATGATCCGCTCCGCTGCACCATTCAGACTCAGCCGCTCACACTGGGCACGCAGTTTTCGCACCTCTCTGGAAAGAAGCCCCATCCAGACATTGCGAAATGGCGCATCTTCTTCGAGTGCGGTACGGAATGCCGCAAGCGGGAAACACAGTAGCATCCCTGTTTCGTTCACCACCGCATCACAGTGGTAAGCCTTGCTGCCCAGACTTGCCTCGGCAAGAAATCCGCCCCGCGATCTTTGCAAAATGACTTTCGTGCCGCGCAAGCCGTGACGAACCATTTGCACTTCTCCGGTAACGACGCAAAACAGGCTACGCACCTTAGCGCCAATCCTGAACAACACTTCTCCGGCTACCATCTTCCTGCATTCTGTCACTTTGCGCAGCCCAGGCGGAACTTGTGCCAGAAACGGTTGGGATTCGATAAGTGTTTGCCAGTCCATGCGATTCAATCAGCGAGGTTGATATGATTCAAATCATATCAGTCCCCCGGATGAAAACCTATAATTTGATCTCCCATTCATTTGCGGGATGTCTGTTCAAAATTCCTGGAGAAGTAACGAAATGAAAAAAGTTTCCGCGTTGTTTGCAGTATTGTTTTGCAGCTACATTACCATCAGCCCGTCAATCGCAGACGAGGGGATGCCCATGGATCATCAAGCCATGCATCACCAGCACATCATGAATGACCGGATTTCTCTCAATCTGTCCCCGGAAATGAAGCTGCATCAACTATCAAACATGAGGTCACACGTAGAAGCGATTCGTGCGATTGTTGGATTGATTGCAGAGAACGATTTTGACAAGGCATCCGCAATAGCGCACGCCAAAATGGGTTTAACTCCTGAAATGAAAGAAATGTGCAGCATGTTCGACAATGAGAAATTTAAAACTCTGGGCTTGGCTTTCCATAAGAGTGGTGACGATCTCGGTGATGCATTAAAAACCAAGGATGTTAATAAGTCATTACGCGCATTGAACACAACGATGCAGTACTGTGTGGAATGTCATTCAACCTACCGCCAGTGAGCCTTGAGGCTTAGCCTTTTGTGCCATTAGCAGCCATTGCAGTGCGTGACAAACTTGTTGATTATTAGTAGTAGAATGTTCAGATAGCTGTTCAATTATCCGATTAAATCAAGTCCGAATCGTTTTATGTAGCTCGACCATAGCCATAGGTTTCGCTCTTGGACTTTAACCGGGAAGGACGATGCAATGAGTTTGGTATTCGCGCAGAACCTGCAGAAGACCTACCGTTCAGGTGAAGTGGACGTGCTTGCTGTCAAAGGCGTCGACTTCGCGATTGAAGCAAAGTCGTTCGTCGCTTTCGTCGGACCTTCAGGCAGCGGCAAGAGTACCTTGCTCAACATGATCGGCTGCCTCGATCATCCGACCGGCGGAAAGCTCACCGTTATCGATACCGACGTCGCCACCCTGGATCGGCGTGCAGCCGCAGAGTTCAGGGGCAAGCACATCGGCTTCGTTTTCCAGGACTTCAACCTGATACCGGTGCTTACCGTTTACGAAAACGTTGAATATCCGCTTATCATGGTTCAGGACTGGCCGGAAGCGAAACGGCGCAAACAGGTAACGCGGCTGCTGGAGGCGGTCGGCATGTCTGGTCAGGAGAACAAGCGCCCTGACCAAATCTCCGGAGGGCAAAAGCAGCGCGTTGCAGTTGCCCGGGCGCTGGCGACCGATGCCAAATTGGTGTTGGCCGACGAACCGACCGCCAACCTCGACCACGACACGGCGTACCGCATCATCGGGCTGATGAAAACCATGCGCGACGAATTGGGCACGACCTTCGTGTTCTCCACGCACGATCCCAAGATCATGGGCGAGGCAGAAGTCGTTTTCACCCTTGAAGATGGCCGCATGCAACAATCATCGGCAAAGGTGGAGGCAGGCCATGCTTAACCTGATCAAAATTGCTGTCAGAAATCTTACCCGCTTTGGCAGGCGCACTCTTCTGACTTCCTCGCTCATCACCCTGGGCATTGTCGGCGTGTTGCTGTTCATTGCCGTCACCGGTTCCTTCAAGGCTATCATGATCGGTCAATTCACCGATGCCATGCTGGGACACCTCGAAGTGCACCATAAGGGCTATGTTGCCTCGATCGATAGTCTTCCGCTGAACCTCAACATGCAGCCCACTATGGTCGAGAAGGTCGAGAATGTTCTAAATAAAATGGATGCGGTCGAGGCATACTCAGAGCGCATCAAGCTCGGCGCCATGTTCAGCAATTTCACCGAAACTACGAGCATCCGCATCAACGGCGTAGATCCCGTGAAGGAGGCCGCGACGACGCCGCTGTTGCCTGGCCGGATTATCGAGGGTGACAAGAATGGCACTCTCTTGAAGCCCGGCGAGATATTGATTCCTACAGTCCTGGCACGGGGCATGAAGGTCAAAGTGGGGGATACCATCGTGCTGGTCGCCACCAATCGCGACGGTTCAGTCAACGGCAAGACCTTCGTCGTTAGAGGCATACTGGAAAGCATATCTGGTCCGAGCGGCAAGGATGGTTATATCACTCTGAACGACGCGCGGGATTTGTTGAGGTTGAAGGAACCGGAAGTCAGCGAGATCGCGATTCGTTTAAAAAATCCCGCCAAACTCGACCAGGTTGACGCAGAGCTGTCGCAAGAATTGTCAGGCATCGCAGGCAAGACCGGGCAACCCGGCATGGCAGGAAAAGGTGGGGGATCTGCACTTGAAGTTCACACTTGGGCGGACTTGTCTCCCTTTGCCAGCATAGTGCGGATGATCGATCTGCTTGCGGTGTTCATCAAGATCATGATGGTGTCCATCGTCCTGATCAGCGTCATGAACGTCATGGTGATGGCGGTTTACGAACGCATCCGCGAGATCGGAACCATCTCGGCCATAGGAACGCCACCGGGAAGAATCCTGGGCTTGTTCCTTACCGAAGGGTTGTTGCTTGGCCTGGGGGGAACTGCGCTCGGAACGGCGATCAGTCTTGCGGTGATCTACGCATTGAACGTCTGGAAGGTCAGCATCCACTTCGGCATGCAGGAAGCAGCGATAAAGCTTTCCCCTGCAGTCTCCGCAACGGATGTCGTGACGATTGCCGCCATGGTGGTGATCATGGCACTGCTGGCAAGCCTTCAGCCCGCGTGGAAGGCCTCTCGCATGGATCCGATCACCGCACTGGGCCATGTTTAAGCTGACGGGACAAACCATGAAGAAACTTCCGTGGCTCATGCTATGTCTGCTTGCGCTGCCGGCAGCGGCGGCGATTGACGGAGCACAGATTCTGCAGAAGGTGGATCGCAATCTGGAACCGGAATCCTATGAGGCTTATCGCAAGCTGATAGATATCCAGCCAGATGGCAGCCGCAAAGAGTCTGTGCTCTATACGCTGAAAAAGGGCCGCGACAAGGTTGTGGCGCTGTTTCTCGCTCCTCCCAGCGACAAGGGCCGAGTGACATTGCGCCTGGGCGATAACATGTGGCTATATATCCCCGATGTGGGACGGCCGATTCGGATTACCAGCCTGCAATCAGTGACAGGCAGTGTCTTCAACAACGCCGACATCCTGCGCATCGACTACAGCGCGGAGTACAACGTGGAGGCAGTTGAAGAGCAGAAGGACGCCTTGCTGCTTTCGCTCAAGGCAAAGACGGGTGAAGTCGCCTATGATCGGCTCAAGATGTGGGTCGACAAGCAGAAGCTGCTGCCAGTCACCATCGAGTGCTACGCCGCCAGCGGCATGCTGCTCAAGACGCTGCGCTTCAAGGACATCAAGGATTTCGGCGGCGGCATCAAACGACCCGCGACACTGGAGACCGACAGCCCGCTCTTCAAGGGTTACAAATCGGTGATGCTGTGGTCGGGCCTGAAGAAGCGCGACTTTCCCGATGAGATTTTCACGCTCAATTACCTCCCACGGATACAAGAGTTGCGGAAATGAAGTTCGCATGGAGGCCGTGGCTGCTCTGGCCGCTCTTTCTCCTTGCTTCAACAGCGGGCGCACAGGCGGCGGAAGAATACAGTTTCGATGCATCCACGTTTGAGAAAAAACCGTTCGAGCTGAACGGCTACGTCCAACTGAAGGAAGATAATTTCGCGCTCAATCCCGCCGGAGCGTTCTACAAGCTCAACTATTACAACCAGCCACAACGGAACGACCTTAACGTCACTACAGGAACCATGCAGTTCGCCGGAAAGCTGCGACTAGGGATTAGCACTTTCGACTTTCGCACCAATTCCGACGTGTGGCGCGACGAGCTCGCTCATGATCACGACAACACAGTGTTCGAGGCAGCTTACTCGGTGCGGCCCGATCCGGGCCTCACCATGGAAGCGGGTAAGAGGGCGATGCGCTGGGGCAAAGGTTATGCATGGAACCCGATTGGATTCGTCGAGCGCCCCAAGAATCCGGATGATCCCGAGTTGGCACGCGAAGGCTACGGTATGGTCGACGCCGACTGGATCTACAGTTCGGGCGGAGCATTGCAGACAATCGCCTTCACGCCGGTGCTGCTGCCGGTCCGTGGCGACATCAACAGTGATTTCGGCGCGAGCGGCTACTTGAATCCCGCAGCGAAGCTTTATTTGCTGTACCGCGACACCGACATTGATTTCGCATGGCAGGGTAAGGGAAGCCGTCCGGCGCGTTTCGGGATGGATTTCTCGCTGAACATGGTGTCGAACTTCGAGATCCACGGCGAATGGGCACGCATCCTGCAGTTCACTAAACCCGTGACCGACGCGACCGGCCAAGTCACCAACGTAACCGCGAACGCGACCAGCTACTTGGCGGGCCTGCGCTATCTCACGGCGAGCGACACCACTTACATCGCTGAGTATTACCGCAACGGCACCGGTTACTCGGCCGCCGAAGCCGACCAGTTCTATCAGTTGGTCGATACGGCGCTCGCGACAGGCAACAGCACGCTGGTGCAGAAAGCACTCTCGCTCCAGAACAGTTACGGACGTCCCAACTCGGGGCAGGACTATGTTTACTTCCGTGCGCAGCAGAAGGACGCGCTAGGCATCGTCTATTTCCAGCCCGCGATCTTCGCGATCATGAACTGGCAGGACCGCAGCTACCAGGTCGCCCCCGAGCTGCAGTATACGGGGATAAACAACACCGAGTTGCGCCTGAGAATTTTCATGCTCCAAGGCGGCGCTTCCTCCGATTTCGGCGAAAAAGCCAATTCGCGAAGGATTGAGTTTTATGCCCGATATTATTTTTGAGTTCAGTTGGTAGGAGGTCACCAAGTTCCGCTATGTGTCGAGAGCGGAACTTTGTGAATTGCAGGTTTCGAGCAATGAAATAATTCTGTGATTGGGCAATTGGAATCACCCGAAAGTGGTAATTGTGGATGTATGGTTGATGCGTGAGAACACTTGGTCAGTTTGAATAAGAAATGGTGGTCACGCAGCAGGGAATTCGCATCTGTTGCCGGGATTCTGCCCAGCATTCATAATTAAGCCCGACTCCGTTTCTAACCGGGCCCCGTCTTGAGCAACCAATCTCCTTTTCCTTCCGTGGATCGCGTTCTCAACTTGTCTGCGATGCAGCCGGTGATCGCCCGCTTCGGCCGGACCCGCACAGTCGAAACGGTGCGCACCGTGCTGGATGAGGCGCGTGCGGTTTGGCGCAATGGCGCATCGGAGGCTTTGCTGAGCGAGGAAGATGCGGTAGCGCGTTGCACCGATCTTCTGGAGTCCGGCGAGCAGCCCTCGTTGCGGCCGGTATTCAATCTCACCGGCACGGTGCTGCACACCAACCTGGGCCGCGCCTTGTTCCCCGCGGAGGCTGTGCAGGCGGTGATGGATGTGCTGACGCGTCCCTGCAACCTGGAATTCGATCTCGACAGCGGTCAGCGCGGCGACCGCGATACACACGTGGAAGATTTGCTGTGCCAGCTCACCGGCGCCGAAGCCGCTACCGTGGTCAACAACAATGCGGCGGCAGTTTTTCTGTCGCTCAATGCGCTTGCCGCGCGCAAGGAAGTGATCGTTTCGCGCGGCGAGCTGGTCGAGATCGGCGGTGCATTCCGCGTGCCCGACATCATGGCTCGCGCCGGTTGCCGCCTGATCGAGGTGGGCACGACCAACCGCACCCACCTGCGCGATTTCGAGGCGGCCATTACGCCCAAGACCGCCCTGCTGCTCAAGGTGCACGCCAGCAACTATGCCATCGTCGGTTTCACCGCAGCCGTGGCGGAAGCGGAGCTGGCGCAGCTTGCCCATCAGCATGGCCTGCCGTTCATGATGGATCTGGGCAGCGGCACGCTGGTAGACCTGACCAAGTGGGGCTTGCCTGCCGAGCCGACGCCCCAGCAAGCCCTGGCTGCAGGCGTCGATCTCGTCACGTTCAGCGGCGACAAGCTCCTCGGCGGTCCGCAGGCGGGCATCATCGTCGGGCGGCGCGAGCTGATCGCGAAGATCAAAAAGAATCCGCTGAAGCGCGCCCTGCGTCTGGACAAGATGACGATCGCTGCGCTCGAAGCCATCCTGCGGCTTTATCGCGATCCCGATCGCCTGGCCGAGCGCCTGCCCACACTCCGTCTGCTGACACGAGCGGCAGATGACATCAAGGCGGTTGCTGCACGCGTGTTGCAACCGCTGCAGGACAAGCTTGCGGATCACTACAGCGTTACACTGTGCGACTGCGCAAGCCAGATCGGCAGCGGCTCGCTGCCGGTGGAACGTCTGGCCAGCCACGGCATCGCCATCCGTCCCGTTAAAAAAGGACGCGGCGAGGGAACGGCTCTGGAGAAACTCGCCGCCGCGTTGCGCGCTTTGCCAGTGCCGGTGATCGCACGCATCGAGGAAGGCGCGCTGGTGCTGGACCTGCGCTGCCTGGAAGATGAGGCCGGGTTTCATCCGTCAACTTGTATCATTGAACATCGCGCCGTGATCGTCGGCACCGCAGGACACATCGACCACGGCAAGACTTCCCTGGTGAAGGCGCTCACCGGCGTGGATGCCGACCGCCTCAAGGAGGAGAAGGCGCGCGGCATCACCCTCGACCTGGGTTACGCATACACGCCGCTGCCTGACGGCGAGGTGCTGGGATTCATCGATGTGCCGGGGCACGAGAAGCTGGTGCACAACATGCTGGCAGGCGCGACCGGCATCGATTTTGTGTTGCTGGTGGTGGCCGCCGACGACGGCCCTATGCCGCAGACCCGCGAGCATCTCGCGATCCTTAATCTGCTTGGACTGTCGCGCGGCGCTGTCGCTTTGACCAAGATCGACTGTGTGCCGGAGGAGAGAGTGGCGCAAGCACAGGCGGAGGTTGAGTCGCTGCTGCAGGGAACAGCGCTGGAGGGCAGTCCGATATTTCCGCTCTCCGCCGTGAGCGGCGCAGGCGTGGAAGCACTGCGCCATTATCTGGAGCAAGCCGCGTCCGTCTTTGACTACGTCCGTCGCCCCGAAGCGGGAAATTTCCGGCTGGCCGTGGATCGTTGTTTCACGCTGGCCGGGACCGGCACGGTGGTGACCGGCACGGTGTTCTCCGGCACGGTGCGGGTGGGCGATCAACTGCTGCTGTCGCCTGCCGGCATTGCAGTACGGGTGCGCGGCATCCACGCACAAAATCGCCAGTCCGAGATCGGCACTGACGGGTCAGCGCTGCGCGCTCAACCTGGCGGGAACGGATTTCGACAAGCAGGATGTGCGGCGCGGCGACTGGGTTCTGGCTGAACCCGCGCATGGGCCGACGCAGCGACTGGATGTGCGGCTGCACTTGCTGGCCGGCGCAGACAAACCTTTGCGCCACTGGTCGCCGGTGCATTTTCATCTTGGTGCGGTCGATGTCATGGCGCGTGTGGCGCTGCTGGAACATGACAAGCTCGAACCGGGAGCAAACGGCCTGGCGCAGATCGTGCTCGACCGGACCATCGGCGCGCTGCGCGGCGACCGCTTCATCATTCGCGATCAATCTGCCAGCCGCACAGTCGGTGGCGGCAGAGTGCTCGATCCTTTCCCGCCGGAACGCAAACGCCGCACACCGGAACGCCTGGCCGTGCTTGCCGCACTCGAGCGTCCCACTGTAAACGCAGTGTTGCAGGGCATGCTGGAGGCCACGCCCACCGGGATCGATCTGGATCGTTTTGCGTTGTCCTGCAACCTCAGCCCGGTTGAATTCGAAGCGCTGTGCCGGGATGTGGCTATGGTCGCGGTTGACGGCACTGCCTTCCCGACACAGGTATGGGAATCTTTGCGGCAGGCTGTGCTGGAGCGGCTGGCCGAGACGCACAAGCAAACACCCGATATGCTCGGGCCGGATGCAAACCGGTTGCGCCAGATGGCGGCACCGCGTCTGGCACGCGCTATCTTTGCCAGCCTGCTAGCGACATTGCGGGACGAAGGGCGCATCATGCAAAGCGGGCCCTGGCTGCATTTGCCGGAGCATCGCATCACGCTTTCTCCCGGCGATCAGATCGTCTGGCACAAGGTGGTACCGCTGCTGCTGGATCAGCCGTTCCAGCCGCCCAGGGTGCGCGATCTGGCCAATACATTGAAAGTGAGTGAAACGCGCATGCGGCTGCTGTTGCAGCAACTGGCAGCGATGGGAGAAGTTTACCGGGTGGCTCACGACCATTATTTCATGCCGCAATCGGTGGAGCAGCTTGCCGCCATTGTCCGCGATATCGCAGCCGGTCAACCGGATGGCAAGATCACGGCGGCGCTGTTCCGCGACCGGATCGGCACCGGACGCAAGCTGGCCATCCAGATACTGGAGTTTTTCGATGCCGGCGCCATCACCCGGCGTGCGGGCGACGCGCATCACCTGCGTTGAGGAGTTTGAGGTAGTATTTGTACGCTGTCGCTCGATTGTTTTGATTTAAGGGAGCCTTTTAAAATTAGAGTTGTCATCGGCAAGACTGCAAGGCGTTCGAAAAAAGTTTCGCAGCGCCGCATATGGATGATATCCGGCGTAAGCAAGAACATGTTTTTCCGGCAACGCCTACGCAGTTGGGATGAAATCAGGATCTTAACACATTGGAAGAGATTCGTTCCCCGGTGGGGCGGCCAGACTTCAAATCTGGCAAGGGCCGTCAGTCGGTTCTTGGTGGGTTCGACTCCCACTCTTTTCCGCCAACGATTTCAGACGGCCTCGCAGGTGCAAGGGACAAGGGACAAAGCTGGGGTACTGCTTCTGCTAAAATGGTTCGCCGTACTGCCTATAAATCATAAGGAACGAATAATGTTGAAACTTGGCGCTTACTCGCTTGCCGCGATTGCGGTGATATTTTCATTGACTGCTTACGGCGCCGATACGGTGACGGAGAAAAGTGAGGCACAGCGTGCGCCCGAATCGCCTGCTCCCGAATCGAAGGATGCTGCGGTCGGGAAGGATTGGGGGAACGATCCCATCAAAATCATACGTGCCGCAGTCAAGCCCGACAGCATGGGATATCTGTATGCTGTGGTATACAACCCCTCCGACGTGACCATTAACAATGTCTACGTTGTTGTGGTGCACTTCAATCCAACCAATGGGCAGCCAAACGGACAAAGCGATCCCCTGCTGGTCGCGGCAAGTCTGGCGCCCAAGCAATTCGCCAAGCTCCAACTGGAGGGTTTGCAGGTTTACAAACAGGCGGACCTGAAGCTCTACCGCATCATCGTTGCAAGGGCAGAGCTGGCCAAGTAACAAGAGACAAGGTACAAGGTACAAGGTGCAAGGGGCAAGACGCAAGGGACAAGAAGACAACGGATAATGGGCAATATGCCTCTATACACAAAACTTGCGCCCACTGACGGCAACATGAGTCCCAAGGCCTGGTATCAGGCGGCCAGCGCGTTGCCGGACTTTGTTCATGATGCCGCGCAGGCCGCGGCAATCGACGAACTGGATGTGCTGTGGCATCAGCTGGTGGATTTCAAATCCAGGCGCAACCAGTTCCTGGGACGCAGCCTGCTCAGCCCGGAGGTGCCCAGGGGTTTGTATCTGTGGGGCGGTGTCGGGCGCGGCAAGACATTCCTGATGGATGCGTTTTATGCGTGCCTGCCGTATCGCCGCAAACGCCGCATCCACTTTCACAATTTCATGGCCGAGGTTCATCGCGAGATGAAGACGCTGGCCGCGGAGGATGACCCGCTGATCGCGCTGGCCGACAACATCGCCAAATCCACCCGTCTGTTGTGCCTGGATGAGTTTCACGTCGATGATATCGCCGATGCGATGATATTGGGGCGGCTGATCGCGGCGCTGTTCGAGCGCGGCGTGGTGCTTATGACCACTTCGAACATTCCGCCCGATAGCCTGTACCTGCATGGTTTGCAGCGGCAGAACTTCCTGCCGGTGATCGAGCTGCTCAAGCGCGAGTTGAAGGTGATGCACATCGAAAGCGGCAGCGACTACCGCCTGCGCGCGATGACCCGCGAGCCGCTGTTCCTGGTGGCGAACGATGCCGAGGGCGATGCCGCGAACGAAACGCGCATGGCGGCGTTGTTCGACAAGATCGCCGGGGAGACGCGGCGCGACGAGCTGCATGTCAGCGTGCTGGGCCGCCTGATCCCGGTGAAAAGGATCGCTCACAATGTGGTGTGGTTCGATTTCAAGGAGCTGTGCGGCGGCGCGCACTCGCAGCCGGATTACCTGGAGATCGCCCACCGCTTCCCAACGGTGTTCGTGTCGCACTTCCCGCAACTGACCACCGACCTCGCCGATGAGGCGCGGCGATTTACCTGGCTGATCGATGTGTTTTACGACAACCATGTCCGGCTGGTGGCTACCTCAACGGTGCCGCTGGAGGATGTGTTCGCCGATGAGATGTCGTTCGGCGATGCTTCGCGCACCGCCAGCCGGCTGACTGAGATGCAGACGCTGCATTATCTGAAGCAGCTGCATCATTCGCAGCGGGTCAGGTTGGGCGGGGATGCATAGGGGCGATGGATCTCCAACCCTCTCCCTAACCCTCTCCCGCTTGCGGGAGAGGGAAAACACCATGTAGGAGCACTAAAAGTAGGCAATCTGCTATCTGCTGAAGCAGATGCAGAATTGCTCACCGGGCCATGCCCGCGAACAAAAAAAATCGCGGGCATGGCCCGCTCCTACAACACCGAATATTTTAATGATCCATTCAGCAAAGCCGGCAAGCGGCTTTGCATAGCCATCTGACTAAGCCACCAAACTACGGTGGCTAAGTCATTGATGAAACAACTAGCCATCTCACTAAGGCAGCTTGCTGCCAAGTGATTGGTTATGGTTAACGCCAACGACCCCGGCTCCGGTAGCGCATGACCATATACGCGCCTATCATGCCGCCGAGATGTGCAAAATGCGCCACGCCCGCTTGCGTGCCCGTCACGCCGAGCAACAGTTCGATGCCTGCGTAGAGGAATACAAATATTTTTGCCGGCAAGGCGACCGGCGGGAACAACAGCAGGATGACCCGGTTCGGAAAGAACATCGCATACGCGAGCAACAGCCCGAACACGCCGCCGGACGCGCCCACGGTGGGATACATGCCGCCGGTCATCGTGGTGACCAGCACCTGCATGATCCCGGCTGACACGACGCTGGCGAAATAGAGTTGATAGAACACCTTGCGTCCCAGCAGGGCTTCCAGCTCGCGGCCGAACATCCAGAGACCGTACATGTTGAAGGCGATGTGCATGATGCTGCCGTGCAGGAATCCATAGGTCACCAGCTGCCACGGCATGAATGGGCCATTCAGCGGCCACAGCGCGAGACTGGAGATCAATTCCCCGCCGGCGACGCTTTGCAGCATGAAGCAGACGATGTTGACGATCAGGAGAGTTTGTACAGCGGGAGTCATCGTTGGTTAACCTTTCTTGATTGATACGGTAAGAGATGGACTCTCTGCCCAGTACGTATTGTCATGCTACCTCAAATCGTTATCCAGGTAGACCCGCAGGCTTGTGATAAGTTTAACGCTTTCAAGGATCGGCGGTGTGATGGTCGTTGTTATGTAGGAGCACTAAAAGTAGGCAATCTGCTATCTGCTGAAGCAGATGCAGAATTGTCACCGGGCCATGCCCGCGATCAAAAATTGGTTCGCGGGCATGGCCCGCTCCTACAAATGCGAATATGTTTCTTGTCATTCATGCGGATGTAATATTGTCATCTATTCGGCTGCTTGCCGCGTTGATGGCGGGCAGGATGATTTGAGGGATGTTCCGCCGTATCTTTTAACCACTGAGAAGGAGTAATGCATATGAATAACCTGACTGCGCCATCCGGCGTTCAAATGAAATGGTTTGCTGTGCTTGCGGGGGTGTTCTGTCTGGCCATCGCGACGGGCGCTGCGGCAGAAGAAGTGGACAGGCCCTGCGTAGCTGATGCGAACAAGCTGTGCAAAGATGTAAAACCGGGCGGCGGAAATATCGCGCGATGCCTCAAGGAACATTCAAGCGAATTATCCCCTGCTTGCAAGAGCAACATTGCGAAGGCGAAAGAGAAAGTCAAGGATTTCAAGGAAGCTTGCGAAGGCGATGCAAAAAATTTCTGCAAGGACGTAAAACCGGGTGGCGGAAGGATCGTGCAATGCCTGAAACAGCATGAGGGCGAATTGTCCTCTTCGTGCAAGGCAGCAATGGATCAGCCAAGAGGCCGGACGTAAAGCGCAGTTGAAGTGCAGGAGCGGGGGTGTGACCTACCACCCTGGCTCCGAAGATACCGTGTAGGAGCGGGCCATGCCCGCGAACCAATTTTTGATCGCGGGCATGGCCCGCTCCTACAAAACCAGATATGTTAGCGTTCATATCAAATCTCACAGCGGCGAGATCAGCACGCTCTCGCGCAGCTTCTTCAACTCGTCGCGCAGCTCGGTGGCGCGCTCGAACTCCAGGTTCTTCGCGGCTTGCAGCATTTCCTTTTCCAGCCGCGTGATCTCCTTCGACGACTTCCTTCTCGCTCATCGCCAGGTATTTCGCCTGTTCCTGCGCGGCCTTGAGCTGCTCGCGCGCGGCTTCCGGTTCGTACATGCCTTCGATGATGTCCTTGATGCGCTTCTGCACGCCGATCGGCGTGATGTTGTGCGCGAAGTTGTACGCGACCTGTTTGGTGCGGCGGCGCTCGGTCTCGTCGATCGCGCGCTTCATCGAGTCGGTGATCCGGTCCGCATACAGGATGGCCTTGCCGTTGATGTGGCGCGCGGCGCGGCCTATGGTCTGGATCAGCGAGCGCTCGGAGCGCAGGAAGCCTTCCTTGTCGGCATCGAGTATCGCGACCAGCGACACTTCGGGGATGTCCAGCCCTTCGCGCAGCAGGTTGATGCCGACCAGCACGTCGAACATGCCGAGGCGCAGGTCGCGGATGATCTCGACGCGCTCGACGGTCTCGATGTCGGAGTGCAGGTAGCGCACCTTGATGCCGTGCTCGGAAAAATATTCGGTGAGCTCTTCGGCCATGCGCTTGGTCAGCGTGGTGACCAGCACGCGCTCGCCCGCCTTGACGCGCAGGTTGACCTCGGACATCAGGTCGTCCACCTGGTGGATCGCGGGGCGCACTTCGATCTGCGGATCGATCAGCCCGGTGGGGCGCACCACCTGCTCGACCACCTGCCCGGCATGCTCGGCTTCGTACACCGACGGCGTGGCGGAGATGAACACGGTCTGGCGCATCACCTTTTCGAATTCGTCGAAGCGCAGCGGGCGGTTGTCCAGCGCGGACGGCAGGCGGAAGCCGTAGTTGACCAGGTTCTCCTTGCGCGCGCGGTCGCCCTTGTACATGCCGCCGATCTGCGGGATGGTGACGTGGCTTTCGTCGATGAACATCAGCGCGTTGGGCGGCAGGTAATCGATCAGCGTCGGCGGCGGCTCGCCCGGCCTTGCGCCCGGACAGGTGGCGCGAATAGTTCTCGATGCCCTTGCAGAAGCCGATCTCGTTGAGCATCTCCAGGTCGTGGCGGGTGCGCTGCTCGATGCGCTGCGCCTCGACCAGTTTGTTTTCGCGCTGGATAGAACGCGATGCGCTCGGCCAGCTCGACCTTGATGGTCTCGATCGCGTCCAGCACGGTGCTGCGCGGCGTGACGTAATGGCTGGACGGATAGACGGTGTAGCGCGGCACCTTCTGCAGGATGTGGCCGGTGAGCGGATCGAACAGCGACAGCGTTTCCACTTCGTCGTCGAACAGCGTCACGCGCAACGCATTCTCGCTGCTTTCCGCCGGGAAGATGTCGATCACGTCGCCGCGCACGCGGAACGTGCCGCGCGAGAAATCGATCTCGTTGCGCTCGTACTGCATCTCGATCAGGCGCTTGATCACGTCGCGCTGGTGCATCTTCTCGTTGTGGCGCAGATGCAGGATCATGCCGTGGTAATCCACCGGGTCGCCGATGCCGTAGATCGCCGAGACGGTCGCGACGATCACGCAGTCCTCGCGCTCCAGCAGCGCCTTGGTCGCGGACAGGCGCATCTGCTCGATCTGCTCGTTGATGCTGGAATCCTTCTCGATATACACGTCGCGCGACGGCACGTAGGCCTCGGGCTGGTAGTAGTCGTAATAGGAGACGAAATACTCGACCGCGTTCTCGGGCAGGAAATCGCGCAACTCGGAATACAGCTGCGCCGCCAGCGTCTTGTTCGGCGCCATCACCATCGCCGGACGGCCGAGCTGCGCGATGACGTTGGCCATCGTGAAGGTCTTGCCCGAGCCGGTCACGCCGAGCAGCGTCTGGAACGACAGGCCGTCGCGGATGCCCTCGACCAGCTGCGCGATGGCCGCGGGCTGGTCGCCCGCCGGCTCGAACGGCTGGTGCAGGATGTAGGGGCTGTTGGGGAAGGTGATGATGTTCATGGTGAACCGCGTATTGTACGGGGAAAGATCGAATTGCTAAACGATAATGCGTAACGGGGAATGCGGCGGCAAAAGGCCAAGAAACAAGATCGAATCTTGCCGACGTTAGTATGCGCTCCCGACTTGAATTTTTCCTGAGAAAGAATAGGCTGAGCACTGTTCCTGCCTGAAGCAGAACATTGATGGATACAATATTGAACACGATGTCATGCATATATTCATCTTCCGGGGGTGATCTCTGCATCAAGCTCTCGGGAACCGGACAAAGTGATAGAGTATCAGCCATGAACTCATCGCTGGATTATCTTAACGTCTACAAGGAAAACAATCATGAACTCGAATATATTCAATATCTTTAAAAGTGCATGTGTTTCATTAATGGCAGCCGCCTTTATGATTCATGGAAGTGCTGCATTTGCAGGCGATGTTCCCGATAGCCTGAAGGGCACTACTGTGGTCGATGCGGCCAAAGCCAAATCGCTGATCGATTCCGGCGTGCTGGCGGTCGACGCGCGCGTAGCCAACGAATATGCCGAAAGCCATATCAAGGGCGCGATAAGCATTCCCTACAAGGAAAAGAGTGCCAAGTCTGTGGAGTTTCGATGCGAGCCAGGACAGCATAGACCTGAGCAAACTTCCCGCGGATAAAAATACACCCATGGTTATCTATTGCAACGGCCCAGAATGCTGGAAAAGCTACAAGGCCTCTACGGCCGCGGTCAAAGCCGGCCACAAAAAGGTCTATTGGTTCCGTCTTGGTATTCCAGAGTGGAAAGCCAAAGGTTATCCGACAGAATAAGGGATCAGGGTGATCCCGGGCTATGGCGCTTCATCAACGACTTCAATCATTCAAGCATATTCATGAACCTCATCACATTCAAAACTAAACTGGTCCTGGGTTTTTTGCTCGCGATCATCCCTTCTCTGCTGCTGACATATGTTGATGTCTATAGCGTTAACAAGGGCAACGATGCGCTGGCCTACGTTTATGAGAACCGGGTGCAACCGACTACCGCACTGCAGGAAATGGATAGTGCGATCAAGGAAATCCGTTTCAGGATGGCGGGCGTGCTGCTCGACCAGATGCCGACAGCGGGCTCGCGCAACCAGCTCAGCGAGGTTCGTGGAAAGATCTTTGAGGATTGGGAGAATTTCAAAAAAGCCACGGTCGGCAACGAGTATAACGAGGAAAGCAAGGCGCAGATCGCCACGATAGACAAACAGATCGCTTTGCTGCCGGCGTTCCTGGACAAACTGGACAATGCTTACGCCGCGGATCAGAAATCCCTGGTTGTACCGATGCTGGAGGACGAATGGCCCGCATTTCATAGCGGCTTGATCAAGCCGATCTCCGTGCTTCTTAAGCAACAGCAACTCGCGGTAAAGCAAACCTACGATAAAAGCAAAGCAAGCGGAAAGCAGCTGGAGTTGCTCGGGATGTCAATTTTTGGCATCAGCCTGTTTATCGTGGCGATGGTTGCATTCCTGATCATTCGCTCTCTGATCAAACAGATAGGAGGCGAGCCTGAACTCGCGGCAGAAATCGCTGGAAAGATCTCCGAAGGCGACCTTACGATGGCAATCAAAACCAAGCAAGGCGACCAGTCGAGTCTGCTGTTTGCGATGAAGCGCATGAGCGAAAGCCTGACCGACATCATCAACGATGTGCGCGGCTCAGCCAACAATCTCTCCTACGCATCGCAGGAAGTGAGCGCCACGGCGCAGTCGATGAGCCAGACCTCCAGCGAACAGGCGTCTTCTGTGGAAGAAACCAGCGCCTCGATGGAACAGATGACGGCCTCCATCGACCAGAACACCGATAACGCAAAGCTCACCGACAGCATGGCCGCCAAGGCCGCCAAACAAGCCGCCGAAGGCAGCGAATCGGTGCGCAGGACCGAAATGGCCATGAAGGAGATCGCCAAAAAGATCAGCATCATCGACGACATCGCCTACCAGACCAACCTGCTGGCGTTGAACGCCGCCATCGAGGCCGCCCGTGCCGGTGAACACGGCAAGGGCTTTGCCGTGGTGGCTGCGGAAGTGAGAAAGCTTGCGGAACGCAGCCAGGTGGCGGCGCAGGAAATCGGCGAATTGGCTACCGGCAGCGTGGTACAGGCGGAAAAGGCCGGCAAGCTGTTGGAAGAAATCGTGCCCTCCATCAAAATGACCTCCACCCGGGTGCGGGAGATCACCGACGCTTCCGAAGAGCAATCCTCAGGCGTCGGCCAGATCAACGAAGCCATGGCGCAACTGAACCAGATCGCGCAGCAAAATGCGGCGGCATCGGAAGAACTCGCAGCGACTGCAGAGGAAATGAATGCCCAGGCAGAACAATTGAAGGATACGATGGGGTTCTTCAAGTTGAATACCCGTTCCAGCGGCATGCAAGACACCGCTGCGGCCCACAAACCGCACGCATTCGGCAGCAAGCGGCCTGCCAGCCAACCGATCAGGATAGCAGCTGCCTTGCAGGGTGCCGCTTCCGGCAATAAGGAAGAATTCACCGAATATTAAGCGGGTACGACTCAGTGTCTGATGATCTCGTACTCGATCCCCTCCTCCGATTTCGAACCAGACCGGTCTCTTTGACCCCACTGCCGATTTCACGGTAGCCCCGGATATCGCCCACGAATCCCCGGGAGATGTTGCGTTATGATGGCACCAATTCCTGAATGCCCCTGTCAGTCTTGAAAATGGATATGAATAAAACCGTCAACTTCACCGATATGGATGGAACGCTGCTGGATATTTTCAACGCCGCGCTGGCGGCGGCCGATCCTTACAACGCGGTGCTCAACGCGGCCTGCGTCGAACGCGATCAGTTGCAGGTCGACGGCGCGAAATATGACCTCTCAGGATTCGAGCGCATCATCGTGATCGGCGCAGGCAAGGCCACGGCACGCATGGCATTGGCGGTCGAATCATTGCTCGGCAAAAGGATCACCGCGGGATTGATCGTCGTCAAGGACGGACACACCGCGCCGCTGAAGATCATCGAGCAGGTCGAGGCATCGCACCCGGTGCCCAACGCGGCCGGGATCGCGGGCACGCAGCGCATCCTTCAAATGGCGCGCGCTGCCGACGAAAAAACGCTGGTCATCTGCCTGATGTCGGGCGGCGCTTCCGCGCTGCTGATTTCTCCGGTAGAAGGCGTGACGTTGCAGGACAAGCAGGATGCGACCCGGCTGCTGCTGAATGCCGGAGCAGACATATTCGAACTGAACGCGGTGCGCAAACATCTCTCTGCGGCGAAGGGCGGCAGGCTGGCGCAGGCGGCGTGGCCGGCGCAACTGCTGACGCTGATCGTTTCGGACGTGATCGGCGATCCGCTCGACGTGATAGGCTCCGGGCCGACGTCTGCGGACAATTCGACTTTCGCCGAGGCATGGGCGGCGATCGAGAAATTCGGCTTGCAGGAAAAACTTCCGCTGCGCGTCGCCGAATATCTGCAGCGCGGCATCGCCGGACAAGTGCCCGAGACCGTGAAGGAAAACGATGCCTGCCTGACCGGGACGCGCAACGTGATCGTCGCGAGCATCCGCCAGGCGCTGGATGCGGCACAAGAAAGATCTGCGCAGCTCGGGTTCTCTACGCGGACGATTTCCGATACACTTCAAGGCGAGGCAAGCGACGCGGCGCGATTTCTGGCACAAGCCGCGCGCGACGAACTGGCAACGATGCAACCAAACGAGCGGCGCTGCCTGTTGTGCGGCGGCGAGACCACCGTCACGGTGCTTGGCAACGGCAAGGGCGGCAGGAACCAGGAATTCGCGCTGGTGTTTGCTTTGGAAATCGAAGGCTTGCGCGGTGTGTCCATGCTCTCCGCAGGGACCGACGGCACCGACGGCCCGACCGATGCCGCAGGCGCAATGGTCGATGGCAACACGATAGCGCAGGCGAAGAAGCATGGCATAGACCCGCTGCACTATCTGCGCAACAATGATTCTTACGCATTCTTTCAGCAACTGGATTCCGTGTCGGACACGCACAGCCACCTCAAGACCGGACCGACCGGCACCAACGTGATGGATATACAGATCGTGCTGTTGAATCCAAGCTTGAAATAGAACCGAACTCTGGCTAGCAAACCATGTCGAGAAAACAAATCGTTTATGTACCGGGGAAAAATCCCAAGCCGGAGCCGGCGCAGCATCGTGAATTGCTCTGGCGCACCCTGGTGGAAGGGGTGCGCCGCACCGATAGGGCTGCTGCCGATACGCTGCGGTCCAGTCATGCGCAATTCCATCTTGTCAGCTGGAACTACACTTATTACCAACGATACAAGGATGCCACCATCGATATCCCCTGGATCGATGCCCTGATCCACAAACATGGCCCCACCGCGCAGGACATAGAGGATGCCAATTCCTGGAATGTATGGCTGACCCGCTTGCTGTTGACCATAGGGGATCACGTTCCATTGTTGATACGATTGCTGCCCAAGGAAGTGCGCAGTACCGCCAATGAAATTGACCGCTATTTTCACAATAGCGATGGTGTCGCAAGCAAAATCCGCGGAATGCTGAAACAGGAACTGCTTCCCATGCTTGAGCATCAGGACGATGTGCTGCTGATCGGACATAGTCTCGGTTCCGTCATTGCCTACGATACTTTGTGGGAGCTTTCACGCCAGGAAGGCGTGAATGGCAAAGTGGATTTTCTGACGCTTGGCAGCCCTCTGGGCATGCATTACGTCCAACGTCGATTGCTGGGCATGAACGGTCAGGGAAAGAAAAGTTATCCGCGTCTGATCCGCCGCTGGATAAATTTGTCAGCCGAGGGCGACGTTGCTGCGCTTAACCGGAATTTCAACGAAAGTTTCCATCCGATGCTGGAACAGGGATTGGTCGAATCGATAAAGGATCACAGCCACGGCATCTACAACTTCTTCCGCAATAACGAAGGACTCAATAGTCATCGTTCCTATGGTTACCTGGTCAATCCCGCAGTGGGAAGCATCATTGCAGACTGGTGGAAGCAAACTTCATGAATACATCGGATTCATCGAGACCACCAGGTCGAATCGGCTCGGTCGGCATCATCGGTGAGATTGGTCTGTCCGGTTCCTATGAATCTTACAACTCTTCCCGGCATCCGCTTGCCATCGCGCGCAAATGACTGTGCAGTGGGCTTTATATAGTCAAACAGACAACAAACTACTGCTGTTCCATGGGGTAAGCGATTGCCGACAGCGCGTATCCAGCGACTACTTCAATAACTTCCGTTCACCTTGCGTCACCACACGACGCGCTGATCCATTTGCCCGCAAAGCTATGCTTCAGCGACATGGTCTTTGGACCGCCGTTGATCTTGCGGTCGATCTCCCCCTTGACGTGCTGATTATCAGCAAGCTGGAAACTAAAATTGTCGGTCTCCTGCACTCCGGATTCCGTGCACTGGCGGGTGCCTGTGACCACTTTGCTGGTTTGCTTCGAGATTTTGCCCTCGCACTTCAATTTGGATGTCTCGTCCGATAGCAAGTCGTTTACGCCTTTCATGACATTTGCAGCGTCCTCCTTGGTGACACAGGAGTTGTATACCATGGTGCGAGGCTGGCTGGCCCCGGCCTCGAGCTTTGCGATGATGGCCGCGCGTTCTTCCGGGCTCATTTGGCTCATGGCTTCTTTAGGGAAAGGCATTTGCCCTCCTCCTTGCGTATGGACCATCATCTTCCAGCTGTCTGTTTCTTATCCAGCTGGTCCACTGAAGATACAGGCCAATTTCCTTCTTGCTTCCAAGCCTGCTGTACTGCGGGCGGTAGCTGGTCAATGTGACTCAGAAGACGACTGTGTTTGAACTTACAGAACGAACACCCTCCGGGACGTCCTCAAACCTGGCGCTGCGGCAAGGGTGACTTGTTTGCGTAGTTCAGCCATCTCTGCATTACCCGGCTATTTCATTGAAGAATGAAAATTTGGCGGTCTCCCGGCAGGAAATTTCCGGAAGGCCGAACAGATAGCCCTGCCCATAAGAAAATCCGCTGGTGACGATTTTCTTCAAGGAATTTTCAGTTTCGAGACCCTCGGCGACCAGCTTGTAGCCAGCATTGATGACCATGTTGGCCAGATTCTCAACGATGACGCCTTGTTTACCGCTGGTATCGAGATGGCGAATCATCGAAATGTCGAACTTGATGATGTCGACCGGCATGTTGGCCAGATAGCCGAGTGATGAATAGCCGCTGCCGAAGTCGTCAAGTGCAATCTTGAAACCGATGTCCCGCAGTTCATTGAGGTTTGCGGAGGCTTGATGTATTTGGGTGATCAGGGCGGTTTCGGTGATTTCTATGATCATGATGTAGCGATCAAGGAAACGGCCAAGGTCCTGGATCTTTCTGATCACTTTCGAATTATTCATGCTTGGGCCGGATACGTTGAGCGAAACGCCGGTATGGGCCGGAATAAGGCCTAGTTCGAGGTCTTTTTCGATGCGCCCGATGATTGCAAGGTCGAGTTCCACCTCAAGACGGCGTTCCTGGATGATGGGAAAGATCGACGAAGGCAGGATCAGATCATCGTCCACGCGGATGCGCATCAGTGCCTCGTAGTAATCCACTTTGCCATTGGCCAGATTGACTACTGGTTGGTAGTGCATCTCAAGCAATTTGCCTGTCGTGACGGCCTCGAAAACAGCATTGGTAATACCGGTCGAGAAAAGGGCACCGACGTAGGTGGTCATGCTGTCATCATAAACGGCAATCTTTTGCTTGCCTGGACGTTTGGCATGGTACATCGCAATATCCGCGCGCTTCGGCAGGCTGGACAGGATTTCGATGTTGGTGCCTGAAGCAGTAGACATACCGGCGCTGATGCGCACCGGTTCCTTGATGCCCAGGCTGGAAAAATCACACTGACTGACCGCTTCGATACACCGCTCTGCAGTCTGAAGGACGAGACTGGGATCGACATCGATAAACACGGTTGCGAATTCGTCACCGCCCAGACGGTAGAGTCGGTCGCCATAGCGCAGTGTACTTTGCAGCGCGTTGCTAATGGCCCGGATAACCTTGTCGCCGGTTTGGTGGCCATAGGTATCGTTGATTGTCTTGAAATGATCACAATCAAACAAAAGCATGGTAATTTGAAGACGATGGCCGGCTGACACCGCCAGTACGTGTTGCCAGTCATCTTCGAAACCGCGCCGATTATAGACGCCGGTAAGTGGGTCGTGGTGCGCCAACTGCCATAGTTCGTCATTCTTTTCTTTCAGACTATGGTGCAGTTGTTCCAGCTTGTTCTGGTAGTCGTTCAATGAATGACGCACTTTTTCCAATTCGGCTACAGGCAAGCTGCGAGTGGAATTTCCCTTCAGCAATCCTTTATGGCCTTTGCGCAGAGCATCAATATGCAGAGAAAGGCGATGCAAGGGGGCCGCCAAGACAGAAGTCAGCACGATGTAAAGGAGCAAGGACAATACAATCGTCACGATCAGGACTTCCCGTTGAAACTGTTTGATCATAGCCGCGAGTTCCGTGCTTTCTGTGTCGGGCAGCAGTGTGTATTCCAAACGTGAATCTAGCTGCGAGAGGGGCAATTGTTCTTGCTCGTCAATATTGATGTGGACGCTGTTAAGGTTGACGAAGCTGAACCGCTGCCCTTCCGTAATTGCATTCATGAAGTCGATCTTGAAGCCCAGATAACCCAGAAAAGCCGAATTCGGCAGGTTATTGATGGCAGGAATCGGATAGAAAATGTTGAGATAATAATGATCGCTCTGACGAGTGAGATAGCTGGTGATACCTTTCAACATTATATGAGTCGGCATTTGTTCGATCGGATTTGCAGACAGGGAAGCGCCTTGTCGCGTGTACAATTCGATCGCTTTCATATAGGCAGGTAGAACGCCCTTGCCAAGGGCCCGGTTATCGCGCCAGTATCCATAATATGAGGGGTTGATGAATTGCTGACGAGCCTCATCCTGAAAAGCGAGGTTATCCGCTCTTTGTTTTACTTCGTTAAGAATACGGGATATGGCATAGGCTATTTCTTCATTCGCGGACTTTGTATTGAGCGTCTTTGCTTCGGCGCTGATCGTGTCCAGCTTATGCTCTATGGCCCAGCCCAGGACGCCTGAAATCAATGCCATCAACCCGATGAAGATGATCGCGTAGATCCTGATCGTGAATGGCCAGAGGTTCCTAATCACAATTCAAGCTCACTTTAATTTTGCCCTGCGGGCAACTTTGCCAGGATGGACTCGACCTTGTCCGAAAGATCGAATTCCTGCAAGCCGTCAAAGAAATGGGTTGCATTGTCCAGCACCGTAACGGATATGTTGCGTGCTCTGATTTTTTCAGGCCAGGTCGACTCTATGGCTTTATCGGCTTTACCTAGAATCACTTCAACAGGAACCTTGGATTTGCTGAACTGATCCAATGTGTTGTCAGCATCAGAAGCAGCATATGTAAGATACTCGGCAGAAGGTGCGACATAATTGCCTTTGCAATAGCCTAACGTATATCGTTCAAGTGCCTTCCCGTTGGTTTGTGTTTGTTTTACCGAGGCGAGTGCTTTCTGAACTTCTTTAGGTATGCTGCGTAGCGGGATGATGCTGGTCAGTATGGCTATTTTTACCGACGGGCTGGGATTCTGTGATACGTACTGAAGAATTTCCAGGCTCCCGCTGCTATGGCCGATAAGCACGATGCTTTTATACCCTTTACGGGCCAGCCAGTCAGTCCAATAACCGATTTCTGCGACATCCCCTTCTTTCGTATGGATATGAGGAACCTCACAGTCTAAACTTTGGGCGCGCTGGTTGATGCCGAGAGAAAGGGTGGGAACCAGCACAGTATAGCCAGTGTCAGCCAGGGTATTCGCCAGGGGACTGATCGGTAGCGCGTTGCGAGTCTGGAGAAAACCGTGTAGCAGCAGAATGGCGGGGCGTGATGGCTTGCCAGCGCGGAAGTCGGCAGTCGCGATGACACCAGTGTCGAGCTTTACTTCAACAGTATCCGCAAAAGAAGAATGAACCGGCAGAAAAAAAGCGGCAAGCAGCGCGGCAATGAGCCATCTGCGCCTCGGCAAATTTCTTGTCATCGCTCCACCTTTTTGCACAATTATCAAAAAATATATGCTCGGTCGCATGGAATCCCGGTATCCAGGTAAAACTCCGTTGGCTTCCAGCTTCAATAATTCATTCGCCATATATAAATTAGATAACGGTTATTTTAGAAAGTACTCGAGAACCACAAGTCCGATAACCGCGATCATGATCAATCGGTCAACCATTGTGAAACCTTGTTGATTGCTTTCCATGACTATGCTCCTGATATAAATCGGACATAATAATGTTATGCGTCAATAATTTATAAGCAATAGTTATGCCAATATTGCTACTTGTTAATTTCAAACAAAAATCAGGTTTTGTAATTTTCAAAAATAGAAAAATCATCGAAATTTGACTTAATCTAATCGATGACTGCCATTTTTTTGGCAATGACGCTCTGAAGCCAGGATTGAAGTCCGCCGGGAATTTCCGCCCTGTAAACACCGTATTCTTGCGGCAATATCGACTCTTTCCGCGGCACGGGTATAATGCGCGCCATCTTTCAACCAGCAAGGAAAAATCTTGGAACTCTCCAGACGCGTACAGGCAATCAAACCCTCACCCACTCTCGCTGTCACCGCACGCGCGGCCAAGCTGAAAGCCGAAGGCAAGGACATCATCGGATTGGGCGCGGGCGAACCGGATTTCGACACGCCGCAGCACATCAAGGATGCGGCGATCGCGGCGATTCACAAGGGCTTCACCAAGTACACCGCGGTGGGCGGCACGCCATCGCTCAAAGCTGCGGTGATCGCCAAGTTCAAGCGCGATAACGGTCTTGATTACACCGCGAAACAGATCCTGGTTTCATGTGGCGGCAAGCAGAGTTTTTTCAATCTGGCACTGGCGGTGATCAATCCGGGCGACGAGGTGATCATTCCCGCGCCTTACTGGGTGTCGTACCCGGACATCGTGCTGATTGCGGAAGGCAAGCCGGTGATCGTGCAGGCGGGCATAGAACAGGGCTTCAAGATGACGCCCGCGCAGCTGGAAGCGGCAATCACGCCCAAGACCAGGATGGTCGTGATCAACAGCCCGAGCAATCCGTCCGGCGCGGTTTACACACTGGCGGAATTGCAGGCGCTGGGAGCGGTGTTGCGCAAGCATCCGAATATCCTGATCGCCACCGATGACATGTACGAGCACATCGCGCTGACCGATGCGAAGTTCGTCAACATCCTGAATGCCTGCCCCGACCTGTATCCGCGCACCATGGTGCTGAACGGCGTGTCCAAAGCCTACGCGATGACCGGTTGGCGCATCGGCTATGCGGGCGGACCGGAGAACATCATCACCGCGATGGAGAACGTGCAGTCGCAAAGCACGTCGAACCCGACTTCGATCTCGCAGGTGGCCGCAGAGGCCGCGCTGAACGGCGACCAGGGTTGCATCGCACCGATGCTGAAGGCGTTCCGCGAGCGGCATGTGTTCGTGGTGAATGACGCTGAACAAGATCCCGGGCCTGAAGTGCATCATGGCGGGCGGCGCGTTCTATGCCTTCCCGGATGCCAGCGCAGCCATCGCCAAGTTGCACAAGAAAGGCGTCATCAAGGATGCCAACGACCTCGCGTTGTCCGAATACCTGCTGGTGGAAGCCGGCGTGGCCGTGGTGCCCGGCTCGGCTTTCGGCAGCGAAGGCTACCTGCGCTTGTCCTTCGCCACCTCGATGGGCAATCTGCAAAAGGCGCTGGAACGGATGGAGAAAGCGCTATCGTAAGGTTTCGCCAGAGATTGTCCTTGGTGCGGATGCACAAGGCGCAGGCTTGATCTGTAGGAGCGGCCATGCCCGCGAACAATCGAACAATCGCGGGCGTGGCCCGCTCCTACAACAAACACACACATCAGCGCCTATACTTCTTTAGCGTGAATCGAAACAATCAGGGAGCAAACACCAGGGTCGGGCTGTCGGTCGATCCGCCCATTTTCAGGGCAACTGGCGCCACCCTGTCCTGTATCGACAGTTTTACACTCATCTTTCCCGACAACTGTTGCTTGATGACATCGAACGTTGCCGTTGCATCCATCACCCCAGCATCCAATTTCACCTGCTTGTAGTGATAGGCATCGTTGGCATATGAAAAATCGCCTACGAGCTGATCGAAATGGGTCCTGCCGCCCGGCAGGTTTTCCTTGCTGTGCATACGCGCAGTTTCAACAATGTCCACGCCGCTGATCAAGCCGTCACTGGCCTTGAAGCTGCCATCCAGCACCGCGGAATCGGTGAGGCCGGCCAGATTCATCGAATTCATGTTGAATCGCGCCGTCCCTTCGACATTTCCATCCAGCAACTTGCTCAGGTTCTTCATGACGATAGATTTTGCGCTCAGATTTCCCTGGGCATGCCACCCCGAATTCCAGTCGATGGTTGCATCCCCTTTCACGATGCCGCCCAGTATCCTGGCATCGAAATTCCTGATCTGCAGCCCGTCTTTGCCTAACTCGCCTTTTGCTAACAGCTCATCGAACGGCCAGTTCGGCAACAGCGGCAAGGCAGAGCCGCGCACCGTGATAGAGGTTTGCAGTTTGTTTCCCAGGGCGGGATTGAGAATCATCGAATATTTGCCGGAATTTGCGCGCAAATTGGCCTGGGAGAATTTACCGTCGGGATTGAATTCCACCTCTCCTTCCACTCCGGTCAATTGGAATGCTTCAGCATCCAGCGTGCCCTGGTTGATCACCATGCGACTCACCGGATATTGGTTGTCACTGGCCAATTGTTGCAACCATTGAGCCACATTCCTCACCCAGGGACCCCGGACTTTCACGCCACGGAATTCGACACTGCTGATCGGCTTTGCATCGGTGAACAAACCCATCAGATCAAAGTTGATCTGTGCGTCCACAGCCTGGAATTGTTTAGCATCACCGATATAAATCTCGCCCAATTCCAAACGCGGCATCGGCAAAATACGGCCGGACAAATTACCCAAGTGCACCGGCTGATGCAATCTTGCGGAGAGTTGTTGTTGAATCTTTGGCATGTAATCCCGCATCGGTAACACATAGGGGATGATGAACAACGCACCCACCAGCAGCACCAGCAAGAATACCCCGAGCTTGAATACAAACCCCACCAGCTTGCCCCATGCGAAAGGCTTGCGTCTCAGTCTTGCGACGCGCACCGGTTTTTCTACATGTTCGGCATGATGAACCGGCTGCTTTGCTTTGGTCTTGGCAAGTTCAAGCGCCCGTTGCTCTTCCGCCAGGATCCTGGCTTGTGCTTCGGCCATTTCCCTGGCTTGCGCTTCCGCGGCGATGCGCTTCCGCTCTTCCTCCGCAGCGATGCGGTTCTGCTCTTCTTGCGCAGCGATGCGCTTCCGTTCTTCTTCAGCAGCAGCGCCGGAACGTTGCTCTGGAGAGGATTTCTGCGCCGGTTGGCGCTCTTTGCGCGGTACGCCCAGATCCTGGGGTTCTTCAAGTTTGAATTCGTCGAATTGAAAATCATCGACAGCAAATTCATCCAGGGCAAAATTGTCCGTTCCCGCAGCAGAGGAATCTTTGATAGCTTTTGCAGCCCGCGCGGCGGCTTCTCTCGCCTCGGCTGCTCTCGCTGCAGCTTCTCGCGCAGCTTCTTCCCGCTCTTGCCTGGCTATCAACTCGGCGGCTTGTCGTGCTCTGGCCGCTTCTTCCTCCGCCCTGATACGGGCTAGCGCCCTGGCTTCAGCCTCCAGCCTGGCCTTGGCTTCCTGCTCCACCTTCAGCTTGGCCATTTCCATTTCGATCTGTATCCGCGCGGCTTCTTGTTCTGCTTTTATGCGCGCTGCCTCGGCTTTTTCCCGCTCTCTGGCCACCGCCTCAAGACGCAGCTTTGACTCCAGTTCGATTTTCAACCTGGCAGCTTCGAGCGCGTCGCGATCCATACTGGCTTGCTTGTCCGTCAACGAACCCGAAGCATCGGCGGCCAGCTTTTGCTCCCTGATCGCGGCTTCAAGGCGCAGCCTGGCCTCTTGCTCGGCACTCAACTTGACGGGCTCTTCGCGTCCTTTCCTGGCTTGCTTGTCCGTCAATGAACGCGAAGATTCGGCGGATTGCTGCTGTTCCCTGATTGCGGCCTCAAGACGCTGCTTGGCATCTTGATCGTTTTTCAACTTGGCGTTTCCGTGCCCTTCGCGCAACTTCCTGGCTTCCTGCTCGGCTTTTAACCGGGTAGCTTCCGCCTCTTCATTGGCACGACGCATGGTCTCTTCACGGATCCTGGCGGCCTCTTGTTCGGCCTGGAGAAGAATGGCTTTTGCTTCCCTCTGAGCCTTGACCTTCTCCGCTTCGAATTGCTGCTCGGCTCTTGCTTCAGCTTCCGCCTTTACCTTTTCGGCCTTGTCTGCCCCGGCTTTCGGCGCTTCCGGCTCGGACGGGGTAAAGCCTGACATAAAATCCAGTTCACCGCCTTCTTCTTCCACTGGCTGCTTTTTTTGCGGGGTGGCCAGCTTGCCGCGCGGGACTGACATTTTGACGGGTATGGACATTTTTGGCGGCATGGCGATCTTTGGGATCTTGCCGATCATGTCTTTATCCTGGATATAGCCGGTCTTTTCCAGTTCCTGGAACGTCTCCTCGAGACCGGCTCGCATGCTGGGCGCGGCGCGCTTCATAATTTCGCCGAAAGTGGATGTTCCGTCCACCATTAGCAAGGCGCGTTTGTCGTCGCCGGGAAGATGCGAAGTCCTGCTGTGCATCTCATCTTCACCCTTGCTGGTTTTGACAAAAATCGTTTTATTATCCATGCCCTATTCTAGCTGATAGCGTGTTGGAAATACGATTGTAAATAATAATGTTGATGGCATCCGGAATCGGTCCGGGCGTTAGCTCAATATCCTGGTAGCCGAGCGTATTGTGCAAAATATCTCGCTATTTTAATAATTTTTCCACACTTGCCAAGATTATCCCCCGGTATCCAGCAGCCCGTTTCAGCTTGCTGTGCAGCCGGATGTATAACAGTAACTCCAGTTTGGCAAAGCAGGCAAACATGGCTCCATACAATGCGGAATGGCTAATTAAGGTTGACCGAGCATGTCAAAATCTCTATCATGCGCACCTTCGACACGTTACCGACGGAAGTCGGCCGTTTGCGGGACAAGGTGCGATGCGTCCACTCCCGCACCCGTCGGCTAAGCCGCACCGTGTCGTGGCCGCACCTCTTCATTCCCTGATAGCTCAGTCGGTAGAGCGACGGACTGTTAATCCGCAGGTCCCTGGTTCGAGTCCAGGTCGGGGAGCCAGATCACCAGGTCTCAAGTGCACTTCGGGGTATTTTTGCCATATAACCCCAGATCAATTCACAGTTCCAACAACAGATTTACAAAGCGATATGTTCTCGTCAATAAAAATAGAAATATGATTTGGCGTTTGTTACTGGTTACGGCGGAAGTTGCACTCATCACCTATGCGGATTATGAGTTTACCGGGACATATTATTCGCTGGATGTATTGTATTGTCTGCCGGTAATCCAGGCCGCCCGTCTGGGCGCGATTCGTTCCATGCGCCGCTCCGACACGCAGACATCCACCGTGGTGGGCGTGCTCTCCGCTGTTGCCTGGAGCGCGGCCGAAGCAGCAGTTGTCTGGCCGACTTATCCACTGAACGCCTTTGTGCTGAATATTTTTACCCGCAGCGTCACTTTTACAGTTCTTGGCCGGGTGGTAACCAAACTTTGGAAGGAAAGAGAATATTCCCGCAAGGATACGCTGACAAACCTGGCCAATCGTCTGGAATTTACCGAGAGATTTGAAACCGAACAATTGCGCAGCGAACGGTCCGGCAGCCCTTACTCCGTGTTATATATCGATATAGACCAATTCAAGATGCTGAACGACTTGCACGGCCACCATGTCGGCGATGAGGCCCTTAAAGCCGTGTCCAACTTGCTAATGGGCAATTCCAGAAACATCGATACAGTTGCGCGTATAGGCGGTGACGAGTTCGTATTGTTGTTTCCGGAGACGGATCAATTTATCTGCGCGATCCTGGTAAGAAGGATCAAGTCCGCATCCGAGAAGATATTTAAGGAAAAAGGCTGGTCGATCGCTTTATCGATAGGCCATGTAACTGCGACAGGCAGTGAGAAGAGCGTTGAGGATGTTCTGCATGAAGCAGACGAGAATATGTATTCGGTGAAAAGAGACAAAATCGGCATCTGATCGATACGTCAGATGCCGCGGTAAAATCATCTAGGGCATGACAGTATCGATCACCACATGCAAACCTTTGACACCGGGATTGATGGTTCCCGTCAATCCTTGCAGGTCGCCGGATTGCGCCATTGGCGTTCCGGATTTTGAAACACGGGCCACAACCACGACCTGTTTGAAACCGGACAGTTTCAATTGCGGCTGCATCGCCATGCTGTCATCTAGCGTAAATGTAAACGGCAAATCCTTCACCTGCTTGCGCAACACCGCCAGTGGCATCGTCGGGCCCTGTGCTGCACGTGCCAGGATGAACACGGTATCGGTCGGAGCAACTTTGCCAGACAATGCCGGACTCAGGGTAACGTTGCCGGTAATCGCAGCAGAATTTGCTGTCGCCTTTTCGGCGGCTCTGCCTGCCGTCAGTTTCGCGAGTATCTCTTTGCCGCCCGGCTGCTGGACGAGAAGTACGGCTGCCTTCTCAAGGCCGCCCCGGTAAACATCGATTTCAGGAGAACCGGGCGGCAGTTGGTCGACAAGCGTTTGCCAGCGGGTAATCGCCATGGCGTAGTCTTTGCGTTCCATGGCCGCGGAGCCAGACAGCGCGAGTGCGGTAATGTTGTAGGGATCCAGCTCCAATGCCTTGTTTACCAGTCTGGTGACCTCATCGTTTTGAAGCGTTTGGCCATGTGCCATCGCATAGACATCGGCATAATTTGCCCACAGTTGGGGCTCATCCGGCACTATGCTGACCAGATGTTCGTATGCCGCAGCCGCATCAGAATATCGCTTCAGTTCTGTGTAGGTGCGCGCCAGCATCCACCAGTCCTTCGGATCCTTGGAAATGCGCTTCACTTTCTTTTCCAGTCTGTGCAATACCTCATCAGAATGGATGACGCCATCCGCGTCAGCCACGATCACTTCCTGCGGATACAGTGCATCGGTATTGCCCACCGCCAAATAGATCAGCACGCTGAATAACGGAATCACTACCGCCAAAACCATGGCCAGCACCCTGGCCGGATTGCGCGGCGGTTTTACCGCGGACAATTCGTTGATTTTGACCTCTTCGATCAGGCGGGATTGCAGCTCCTTCTTGCCTTGCTCGTAAGCTTCCTGGGTCAACAGACCATCGCGCAAATCCTCTTCAAGCTCTGTTGCCTGGTCGCGCAGGATTCCCAGATTCGCAGCATCTCTCTGCACATCACTGGCGGATGAGGATTTACGCCACAGCGGCAAGGCGACAAAAAGTACCGCGACCAGCAATAACGCCGCGCAGAGTATCCAGAATAAAATCATGTTTGTGCGTCTTTCGGTGAGTTAAGCAAGGCTGCGGCGCGTTGCGCCTGTTCCGCTGACAATTGGGTTTCGGGGGCGGCATTTTGACGTTTGCGCAGTTGTATAACCAACCCAACCAGGCCTATCAGGAGCAACGCAAACGGACCATACCAGAGCAGTATCGTGTAGCTTTTCATGGGCGGGTCGAACAGCACAAAATCGCCATATTTTGAAACCAGGAAGTCAATGATTTCCTGGTCGGTCATGCCCTGCTTCATTTTTTCGCGCACTTCCTGGCGCAGATCCTTTGCAAGATCGGCGCGCGAACTGGCCAGTGACTCGTTCTGGCATACCAGGCAACGCAAATTTTCCGCCAGTCCGATCATGCGCTTTTCCAACACCGGATCTTCGGCCAGATCTTTTGCCTCACCCGCATAAGAGAAAGTCGGCAGTAAACATATCAGCAGTATCAATAGATGTTTCATTTGGCTTGTAACTCCGCTATCAAAGGTAGTATCTTGTTCTGCAGGCTTTCATGAGTGATCGCGCCGATCTGTTTGTAGCGGATCACACCCTGCTTGTCGATGACATAGGTTTCGGGGACGCCGTACACGCCGTAATCGATACCGACACGACCGTCGGCATCGGTGGAAACCAGGGTATACGGGTTACCACCATTGCGTAACCACGCTTCTCCATCTTCGTTCTTGTCCTTGTAATCCAGACCCAAGATGGGTACGACATTCTTGCGTGACAGCGCCATCAGCACCGGGTGTTCTTCCCTGCATGAAACACACCAGGAAGCCCAGACGTTGAGCAGCCAGACCTGGCCCTTCATGTCCTCCGATGAAAACTTCTTGGACGGGTCGTGCAACTGGGGAAGGGTGAATGCCGGCGCCGGTTTGTTTATCAGCGGCGATGGAACTTCGTGCGGGTTCAATCCTAGTCCGATATACAGGAAAATCGCCAATATCACGAAAGCCAGAAACGGCCAGAATCGCATCATGATGCTTTGCCCCCTGACGCCATTGCACCGCCGGCAGTCAAGCTGCTCTCACTGATCTGGCTGGCTTTTTTGCTGTGGACACGATAGCGCCGGTCGCTGACGGCCAGCGCACCGCCCAACGCCATCAACAGACAACCGCCCCAAATCCAGACCACAAACGGCTTGTAATAGACGCGGACCGCCCAGGCCCCGTCGGATTCGGCGATCGGTTCGCCCATGGAGACGTACAAATCGCGGAACAGGTTCTTGTCGATCGCAGCTTTTGTCATCGGCATTCTGGACGCGTTGTAGATGCGCTTCTGCGGGTACAACACGTCAACCGGATTGCCATCCTTGGTAACCGTGAAGCGTCCCTCGGTCGCCATATAGTTCGGGCCAGAGACGGAACGCACGCCATCAAAACGGAAAGTGTAGCCTCCCGAATCGACCGTGTCGCCCACGTTCATGCGCACGTCACGCTCGGCTTCATAGCCCTTCACCACGGTGACACCGATGATGAACACTGCCACACCGAGATGTGCCAGTTGCATTCCGTAGTAGCTCAAACTTTGATTGCGCACTCGCTGTATGAAGGAACCATGCCCGCTCCAGCGTTGCTGCAAACTAACAACCAGCGAGGCGATGATCCAGAACGCCATCAGCAAACCTAGCGAGATCATCGGCGTCCAATGGTGGAAGATGAAGGGCAACAACACTGCCAGGACCAGTGCTGAAACAAATCCCCAGCGCAAGCGCTTGACCAACTCGGAGACACTGGACTGTTTCCAGCGTGCCAATGCTCCTAATCCCATCATAAATACGGCCAGCGCCATCAACGGAACGAACACTGCATCGAAATAGGGTGGGCCTACCGAGAGCTTGCCCATGCCCAGCGCATCCATGAACAGCGGATACAAAGTGCCGATGAACACTGCGGCGGCAGAAACCGACAGCAGCACATTGTTCGACAACAGCAAGGATTCGCGGGAGACCATGTCAAACTTGCCGCCCAGTCCGATCTTGGGTGCGCGCCAGGCGAACAACAGCAAGGAGGAACCGATCACGATCGCCAGGAAGGCCAGAATAAACACACCGCGCCTGGGGTCGGTAGCAAACGAGTGCACCGAAGTCAGCACACCGGAACGCACCAGGAATGTTCCCAACAGACTGAGGGAAAATGCGGCAATCGCCAGCAACACCGTCCAGCTCTTGAACGCACCGCGTTTTTCCGTGACGGCCAGCGAATGGATGAGCGCCGTGCCCACCAACCAGGGCATGAACGAGGCGTTTTCAACCGGATCCCAGAACCACCAGCCGCCCCAGCCGAGTTCATAGTAGGCCCACCAGCTGCCCAGCATCACGCCGCAAGTCAGGAATGTCCAGGCCACGGTGGTCCAGGGGCGCGACCAGCGCGCCCAGGTGGCATCAAGTTTTCCGCCCAACAGTGCGGCTATGGCGAACGCAAACGCGACCGAGAACCCGACATAGCCCATGTACAGCATCGGCGGATGGATAACCAAGCCCGGGTCCTGTAACAACGGGGTCAACTCTTGCCCTTCGCTAGCAGCAGGCAACAAACGATCGAACGGATTCGAAGTCAGCAACATGAATAAAATGAAACCTACCGAGATCAGCCCCATCACCCCCAGCACGCGCGCGACCATTTCATCCGGCAGGTGTTTGCTGAACGTGGCGACCGCAGCGGTCCAGATCGACAGCATGGTTACCCACAACAGCAGCGAACCTTCGTGCCCGCCCCAGATCGCGGCGAATCGGTAATGCAGCGGCAATTGCGAATTGGAGTGCTCCGCGACATACAGCACGGAAAAATCATTATGCAGGAATGCATTGGCAAGTGTTGCAAACGCCAGCACGATAAACACGAATTGTCCAAATGCCAAAGGACGCGCAAGACTCATGAATACCGCGTTGTTGCGGGCGGCGCCGAGTATCGGCAGCACCCCCAGGGACATCGCCAAAAACAGTGCGATGATTAACGAAAAATGACCAAGTTCTGGAATCATGTCAGGGTCCTCAGTTAATTATTTGGCAACAGGAACAGCTACAGGCGCATTGGCTGGAATGGCGGCTGTATCAGCCGCATTATTTGCTTGCGCTTTCTTCAAGGCATCGGCCGCTTCCGGCGGCATGTAATTCTCATCATGCTTGGCAAGCACTTCATCGGCACGCATCACACCATTGGCCTCCACTCTGCCCTGTGCAACCACGCCTTTGCCTTCCTTGAACAAATCCGGCAGGATGCCTTTATACACGACTGGAATGCTTTTGTGCGTATCGGTAATCACAAAATTCACTGTCAAGCCGTCCTTTTCGCGCTTTACGCTGCCCTCTTCGACCAAACCGCCGATGCGGAAACTGCGCCCGCTCGGGACTTCATTGTTGAATACCTGGGTCGGCGTGAAATACAGGTTCACGTTTCCCCTCAGGGCATACAGCACCAAGCCCACGGCTACAGCCACACCGGCGATACCAACTGCGATGAATATGAATCTTTTCTGGCGTGGTTTCATTTATTCGTCATCTCCTGCATTACGCAACAGGCGCACCTGCTGCAAAGTGATTTTTCTCTTGTGTCTGACCATCAGGATCTCCACCGCAAAAATAACAAACGCAACGGCATACGAACCGATCCAAACATAAGTGAGCGGGTTCTCCCTCATCCAGATATCCAAACTCATGACCGCACCTCCGACTCGTTACTGATGATACAACTGAGATGACTACTAGCCATCTGACTAACCCGGCAAAAAACGCCGGCTAAGTCATTGGTTATAGCCATACGACTAGGCGCGCAGAAGACGCGCGCCAAGTCGCTGGTTACGGCGAAGCCGGCAATTTGCGGGAGGAGGTGCGATGCGGTCATTCCCGCACCCGTCGCATTCGCGCACCGTCTCATGACCGCACCTCCGGCAATTCAGTTATCCAGGCTGTATTTCGCTCACGCTCGAGAATGATGCTGCGCACGCGCGCCAAAACGATCGCAATGGCATACAGCCAGCAGGCTGCGAGCATGGTAAACAGGGCGTGCTGCATTGAAATGTGCATGGTGGTGCCGCTGAATTTGATAGTCGCGCCCTGATGCAGGGTGTTCCACCATTTTACCGAAAAGTAAATGATCGGCACGTTCACTGAGCCCACGATCGCCAGCAACGCAGCGGCACGATCAGCGCGCCGCGGATCGTCAATCGAGGCATGCAGGGCGATAAAACCGAAATACAGGAACAAAAGGATCAGTTCCGATGTCAGCCGCGCATCCCATAACCACCAAGCCCCCCACATCGGCTTGCCCCACAGCGCTCCGGTCCACAATGAAATGAAGGCGAACAACGCGCCTGTGGGGGCAATGGCTGAGGCCATCATCGCCGACAGCCGCGTATTGAAGATCAGTCCCAGTGCCGCGTAGCCTGCCATGACCAGATACAGGAACATCGACAGGATGGAGGCGGGAACGTGGATGAACATGATGCGGTAAAACTCGCCTTGCTTTGCGTCCTCGGGTGCGACAAAAAAGCCGATATACAAGCCGATCGCGAACAGGATCGCGGCGGAAATCGCGAACCACGGAATCATCTTTCCGGCCAGGCCGTAAAAGGTGGTAGGTGCAGAATACTTGAACCAGTTAATCGCCAAATCATCACTCCATCGAAATACGCAGTGCCTGTGCGGTCACCCACGGGGTAAATACCAGAGCCAACACCAGCAAAGCACCCAACAGGGATAAATGGGACGCTATGCTTAACCCGTTTGATATGGCTTCGACTGCGCCAGTACCAAATATCAGCACCGGAATACACAACGGCAACACCAGCAGCGACAGCAGCACGCCGCCTCCGCGCAATCCCAGTGTCAATGCAGCACCGATCGCTCCCAGCATGCTGAGTATCGGCGTTCCCAGCATCAGGCCGACAATAAGCACACCCAGCGTCTGCGCCGTCATGTCGAACTGCAGGCCCAGCACCGGCGCCATCAGCACCAGCGGCAGCCCCGACACCATCCAATGCGCCGTCATCTTGCCCAGTACCAGCATTGACAAGGACTGGGGAGCCAGCATCATCTGTTCCAGCGTGCCGTCCAGATAGTCTGCCGAGAACAATCGCCCCAGTGACAGCATCGAAGCCAGTAACGCCGCAACCCACAACACGCCCGGAGCCATCTTGCGCAGCATATCCAGTTCCGGCCCGACACCCAATGGAAACAGGCTGACTACCATCACGAAAAAAATCAGCGTGGTAAGCACGTCTGCACGGCGACGCATCGCCAGCACCAGATCGCGCCGTATCACCAGTACCAGCAAACCGAGCATGGTGGATTTCTTCATGACACGATGTCCCTCATGACAAGGACAACGTGAGCATTTCCATCCCCGCGACATGCAAAGGCTGGTGCGTGGTAAAAATCACCATTCCCTGCCGGGCCAGATGTTCGGCGATCAATTCCTGTATCAACGCCACGGCTCCGACATCGAGCGCAGTCAAAGGTTCGTCGAGTATCCACAACTTGGCGTCGCTGACCAGCAATCGCGCAAGCGCGACGCGACGCCGCTGGCCCTGAGAGAGCACTTTGGTCGGCAGCATTTCGCGGCCTTTCAAACCCATGCGCCGCAAAGCAGCCAGCGCCTCTTTTTCGTCGAGTTCCGTTCCCGAAAGACCGGCTGAAATACGCAGATTCTCCAGCGCACTCAATTCATCTTTGATCGCATTCAAATGCCCGAGGTACAACAACTCGGCATAGTAAACCTCATCCAGCTCGCGGATGCTTACACCGCGCCAGACAATATCGCCCTCGTCCGGCATCAAAAAGCCGCATAAGGAACGCAACAAACTGGTTTTGCCGCTGCCGTTCGCGCCTTGTACTTGCATGATCTGCCCGAGATGCAGATGAAAATTCAACCCGGTAAACAAACGATGGTCGCCTCGGCTACAAGCAAGATTGCTGACTTCCAGCATTAAGGGGGAACCTAAAATTTGACAGCGTGGGATTATATACGAATGCGTCGCATAGTGACAATGTAAAAAGCCGGCGCGGAAACACCAAAACCCCTTGATTATGAGTGTCAATCTATCCGGCATTTCGTGATGGCCGTGCAGGCGCGCAATGCGGGCGATCAGCGACACTTTGCAGGAAACCCTGTCAGCAGATCTTTTAATGAATCCGCCGGTTGGTTACTGCGGTTATAATGCCCGCTTTCTTGGACCAACGATTTGCAGAGGAACAATATGGGATTTTTGGCAAACAAGCGCTTCTTGATTACCGGCATGATCAGCACCCGCTCGATTGCATATGGTGTCGCGCTGGCCATGCACCGCGAGGGCGCGGAGCTGGCCTTTACCTACCAGGGGGAACGGGTACGTGATCGCGTGCTCGATCTGGTCAAGGAATTTGACAGCAAACTTGTTTTCCAATGCGATGTCGGAAGCGATGAATGACATAAACCAATTGTTCACGGATTTGAACAAGCACTGGGATGGCTTTGATGGTTTTGTGCATGCCATCGGCTTTGCTCCCCGCGAGGCGCTGGATGGAGAATTTCTGGATGGCTTCAGCCGCGAGGCATTTCGCATCGCCCACGACATCAGCGCCTACAGCTTTCCGGCCATGGCCAAGGCTGCCCTGCCTATGATGGAGGGCCGCAAGGCATCTCTTTTGACTTTAAGCTACCTCGGTGCAGTACGCACCATGCCGCATTACAACGTGATGGGCATGGCCAAGGCCAGCCTTGAATCAAGCGTGCGGTATCTGGCCATGCAACTGGGCCGCCAGGGAATCCGCGTCAATTGCATTTCCGCCGGACCGATCAAGACGCTGGCTGCATCGGGCATAGGCGACTTCAGCAAACTGCTGAGTTACAACGCGAAGCACGCACCGCTCAAACGCAACGTTACCATCGAGGAAGTGGGCAATGCTGCCGCTTTCCTGTGCAGCGACCTGGCCAGCGGCATCACCGGCGAAATAACTTATGTGGATGGCGGCTTCAATACCACGGCATTGGGTACAACCGACGCATAATCCGTTTTGCAAAGTAAAAAAACGCCACTCTCAGTGGCGTTTTTCATGGGCAACGAAAAAACTTGGGCAATGAAAAATCAGGGCTGCGCTGTCGCCGCTTCAGTCAAGTTCACCTTGATCGTCGCCTGTTGCTTGGCATCAGCCAGATAGGCACGGAACATTTCCTCACCGGTCAGTTGCCGCAATTGCTGCGCGTAACTCGCGAGTTTGGCATCAATGACAGGATCACCTTCTTTTACGTCAACGATACGAACCAGCACGAAACCGTTTTGCGCCTGTTCTATACCGACATACTGCGGTAACTTGGCCGTATTCGCCTGGAATATCTGCCTTACCAATCCCATATCAAGTGAGCCGTGTTTCGCACGAGTGACGTTCTGGTCTGCACCCCAGCTTAATGCCGGCTTGCCCCCTCCCTGCAGCTGCTCAAGCATGGCCTTGCCCTGCATTACCGCCAGTTCCACTGCTTTCAGGCGCGATAATTTTTGACGGATCACTTCCTGCACTTCGCCAAGTGAACGCACAGAAGCCGGTTTGTACTCGAGTATGCGCGCTGCAACCAGCACGTTCGGCGATACCTCCACCGCTGACGTGTTGCGCTTATTCTTCAAGATTTCATCATTAAAGATCGCCTGCAACATCTTTGCAGTCCAGATCCCGCCCTCTGGCATGCCTTTGATCAACCACCCGCTTCGCTCGATCCTGGCGCCGACCTGATCGGCCGCAGGCTTCAACGAATCGCTTTGTTCATAAACAGTGTTACTGAATTTCTCAGCCATTTCGGCGAACTTGTCGGCAGCCTTTTGTTCGCGCAGCTTATTGAAGATACCTTCACGCGCCTCATCCAACGACAAAATCCTGGCCGGCTTGATTGCGACCAACTTGATGATGTGATATCCGAAATCAGACCTGACCAGGCCGCTTATTTCACCAACTTTCAACGCAAAAACAGCATCATCGAACGGCTTGACCATCATGCCCCTGCCAAAAAAACCGAGATCGCCGCCTTTCGCGGCGGAGCCCGGATCTTGAGAGTTTTTCGAGGCCAGTTCGGCAAATTTTCCCGGATTTTTCCTGGCTTGCTGCAGTAACTGCTCAGCCTTGGCCTTGGCCGCATCCTGCTCGGCTTGTGACGCGGTTGCGCTCACAGTAATCAGGATGTGCGAAGCACGGCGTTCCTCCGGCGTGCCAAAATCATTTTGATGGCCTTCGTAATAGTTGCGCACATCCTCCTTGCTCACTTCGACCTTGGGTAGCAAATCCTCTGCCGAGAATTTCGCATATTCAACTTTGGCTTGTTCCGGAACCTGAAACTCATTTTGGTTTTGTTCGTAATATTTTTTCAGCTCGGCATCATCCACTTTTGCCTGCGGCATAAATGACTGGAATGATATGGTTGAAACGTTCACCACCCGTTGTTGCTCATTCAAACGAATGACATTGTTTGCTACAGTGTTAGCGGCAAATCCGTTCTGCGCATAAGCCTGCTGCAGTTGTTGCCCGATCAACTCGTCACGCACGCGGGCTTCGAACGACATCGGCGACAAGCCCTGATTTGCGAGCACGGCTTCGTAGCGTTTCTTGTCAAACCTCCCCTGATCCTGAAAAGCATCGATTCCGGCAATCACTTGCGCCACTTGTTCGTCGGGAACAATCAATCTTGCCGCACTGGCACTCTCGATGAGCAAACGCTGGGTAATCAGATTGTCCAGCACTGCACGCTTCACCTGGGGATTGTCAAACATCGCCGGATCGAAATTAGACCCCAGCTGCTGGCGCATCTTGTCTTGTTGCTGGCGAAGCGAGTTTTCAAGCTCCTGCCGGGTGATTTTCGACCCGTTTACAGTAGCAGCCACGTCCGCTGAATTTCCAGCCTTTTCATATGAACTCACGCCCCATAATGCAAACGGCAAAGTAATGAGTGCCAGTACGATCTGTACCAGCTTTTTGTTTTGATGCACGAAATCAAACATAGCGATGCGATCCGACTCTTGTTTTAATTGAAGCGTATGAAAAAAGGCGAACTTACGTTCGCCCTAATTTGGCGGAGTGGACGGGACTCGAACCCGCGACCCCCGGCGTGACAGGCCGGTATTCTAACCAACTGAACTACCACTCCAGAAAATGTGTGGTGGGTGCTGACGGGGTCGAACCGCCGACATTCGCCTTGTAAGGGCGACGCTCTACCAACTGAGCTAAGCACCCTAAAAAGCTAATTAGTTTACTGCATCCTTCAGGCCTTTGCCAGCGCTGAACTTCGGAACACGTGCTGCCTTGATCCTGATCGTCGCACCAGTGCGTGGATTGCGACCGTTTCGAGCGGCGCGTTTGCCTACTTTGAAAGTGCCAAAACCAACCAGGCTGACTGTATCACCCTTCTTAAGTGCCTTCTTGATGGAGTCTACAGTCGAATCCAGCGCACGAGCCGCAGCTGCTTTAGAGATTTCAGCGGATTTTGCAATTGCATCGACCAAATCAGATTTATTCACGTAAGTCCCCTTTGCGAGTGGTTAAAAAAACAGGCTCATCCCTGCGAAGCCTTTATATCAAGGCTTCAGAACTTTGGTCAAGCAATTACTAGAATTTTTTTTATCTTGCATTGACATAATCTAACTGTTAGGAATTTACCTGCTAATGCTTGGTCATCGCTGATGATTCGGGGCGCCCCGCATCCGCTGCCATGGCAACAACAGCAACCTTTTCAGTGACTTCCGCAAGGGGCTCCGGTTTGCGTTCAAGGGCCATTTCCAGCACCTGGTCTATCCACTTGACCGGATGGATATCCAATTTGTTCTTGATGTTGTCCGGGATCTCGGCGAGATCCTTGGTATTTTCTTCGGGAATCAGCACGACTTTGATGCCGCCACGTTGCGCCGCCAACAACTTTTCCTTCAGGCCACCGATCGGCAACACTTCGCCGCGCAGGGTGATTTCACCGGTCATGGCCACATCGGCACGCACAGATATTCCCGTCAATGCCGATACCATCGCCGTGCACATACCCACGCCGGCGCTCGGCCCATCCTTGGGAATCGCGCCTTCCGGCAAGTGGATATGCAGATCCGACTTCTGGTAGAACTCTTCGTCGATTCCCAGTCGCTTGGCGCGACTGCGCACCACACTCAGAGCGGCCTGGATAGATTCCTGCATCACATCGCCTAGCTTGCCGGTGGTAGTAATCTTGCCTTTGCCCGGCAATACTGCGGCTTCGATCGTGAGCAATTCTCCACCGACCTCCGTCCACGCCAAACCTGTCACTTGTCCGACTTGGTTATTCTTTTCGGCAACGCCATACGAATAGCGGCGTACGCCAAGATACTTGTCGAGATTACGCGAATTAACTACCACTTTGGTATTGCGATCCTTCAGCAAAAGCGCCTTGACCACCTTGCGGCAGATCTTTGAGATTTCCCGCTCCAAACCGCGCACCCCGGCCTCGCGCACATAGTAACGCACGATGTCGCGCAATGCGCTTTCGGAGATGCTGATCTCTTCGGGTTTTAATCCATTGTTCTTGACCACCTTCGGCACCAGATAGCGTGTCGCAATGTTGATCTTTTCTTCTTCCATATAGCTGGAAACATGAATGATCTCCATACGATCCATCAGCGCTTCGGGAATATTCAGCGTATTTGCCGTTGCCACGAACATCACTTCTGACAGGTCATATTCGACCTCGACATAATGGTCGACAAACGTGCTGTTCTGCTCAGGATCAAGCACTTCAAGCAATGCCGATGCGGGATCTCCGCGCATATCCATACCCATCTTGTCCACTTCGTCCAACAGGAACAGCGGGTTCTTCACAGCGACCTTGCTCATGTTCTGCAAGATCTTGCCCGGCATGGAGCCGATATAGGTGCGGCGATGGCCGCGAATCTCGGATTCATCGCGCACGCCACCCAGCGACATGCGCACGAATTTGCGATTGGTGGCGCGCGCTATCGACTGGCCAAGCGAGGTCTTGCCCACGCCCGGCGGACCGACCAAACAAAGTATCGGAGCCTTCATCCTGTCCATGCGTTGCTGCACCGCCAGATATTCCAGGATGCGTTCCTTGACCTTTTCCAGGCCGTAATGGTCCTGTTCCAGCACAATTTCGGCTTGTTTCAGGTCGGCACTGATCTTGGTCTTCTTTTTCCACGGCAATCCCATCAGAACTTCAATGTAATTGCGCACCACCGTGGCTTCTGCCGACATGGGCGACATCAATCTCAGTTTCTTCAGTTCTGACTCAGCCTTGTTGCGTGCCTCTTTCGGCATATGCGCTGCCTTGATTTTCTTTTCCAGCTCGTCAAAGTCGGTGCCTTCTTCGCCATCACCCAGCTCTTTCTGAATCGCCTTGACTTGCTCATTCAGGTAATACTCGCGCTGGCTCTTCTCCATCTGGCGCCTTACACGCCCGCGGATGCGTTTCTCTACCTGGAGGATGTCGATCTCGCCCTCCAGCAAACCCAGCAGATGTTCCAGACGTTTGCGCACGCCGAAGATTTCCAGCACTTCCTGTTTTTGCTCCAGCTTGAGCGGCAGATGCGCTGCAATCGTATCGGCCAGGCGTCCGGCATCATCGATGCCGGCCAGCGAGGTAAGGATTTCCGGCGGGATCTTTTTATTGAGTTTCACATACTGGTCGAACTGCGCGATCAGCACGCGGCGCATCGCTTCGGACTCGCTGTCAGTGCCATCTTCAGCGGGGACGATCTGCACCTCGGCATCAAAATGCGATTTGGCGTCATATACGCGCAGCACATTGGCGCGCTGGGTTCCTTCGACCAGCACTTTTACCGTACCGTCGGGCAATTTCAACATTTGCAGGATATTGGCCATGCTGCCGATGGCATAGAGATCATCCGTGCCCGGATCATCTTTGGTCGCAGATCTTTGCGCTACCAGCGCGATGCTCTTGCCCGCCTCCATCGCCGTCTCAAGCGCCTTGATGGACTTGGAGCGGCCGACGAACAGCGGTATGACCATATGCGGGAACACCACGACGTCGCGCAGTGGCAGCAGCGGGTACAAGTTGCTTGGAATGGTGCTAGGGATATCTTGTTCTAACATGGCGAACCTTTCATTTGAATTGAAGGTTAGATGGGGTTAGCTGCAAATAATTCAAGCTGCCACCATCGGGACAAGATAAAAGAGCGGGCGGAAGGCCAAATCAAGCAGCCTTGTGGGTATCCGCATAAATGATGATGGGTTTTATTTCCCCAGTGGTCTCATCCAACACCACCTTGTCGACGTTATCCATGGAGGGAAGTTCGAACATCACGTCCAGCAAAGCGTGTTCAAGTATCGAGCGCAATCCCCGCGCGCCTGCTTTGCGAGCCAATGCCTTGCGGGCGATCGCAATCAATACGCCTTCGCGGAATTCCAGGTCGACATTTTCCATCGCAAACAGCTTTTGGTATTGCTTGGTCAGCGCGTTCTTCGGTTCTGTCAGGATTTTCACCAAAGCGGCTTCGTCCAGTTCTTCCAGAGTGGCGACCACTGGCAAGCGTCCGACAAACTCCGGAATCAATCCGAACTTGATCAGGTCTTCCGGCTCGACCTCGCGCAATGTTTCCCCGGTTTTGCGCTGGTCCTTGCTGGCGATGGTAGCACCAAAACCGATGCCGGCCTTGGAAGAACGATTGCGTATGATTTTCTCCAGTCCGTCAAAAGCTCCGCCGCAAATGAACAGGATATTGGTCGTATCCACCTGCAGGAACTCCGTGTTCGGATGCTTGCGCCCTCCCTGTGGCGGAATCGACGCCTTGGTGCCTTCGATCAGCTTGAGCAAGGCCTGTTGCACGCCTTCGCCCGACACATCGCGGGTAATCGAAGGATTGTCCGACTTGCGCGAAATCTTGTCGATCTCATCGATATATACGATTCCGCGCTGCGCTTTTTCCACTTCGTAGTCGCAGGTTTGAAGCAATTTCTGGATGATGTTCTCGACATCCTCGCCGACATATCCAGCCTCGGTCAGCGTGGTCGCGTCGGCCATCACGAACGGCACATCCAGCAGGCGCGCCAGGGTCTGGGCGAGCAATGTCTTGCCGGAGCCGGTCGGCCCGATCAGCAGGATATTGCTTTTGGACAACTCCACCCCGTCCTTATCATTGCTCCGAAGACGTTTGTAGTGGTTGTACACCGCCACCGACAAAATCTTCTTGGCTTGTTCCTGCCCGATCACATACTCGTCCAGTGTCGCGCAGATGTCCTTGGGAACCGGCAAATCGGATGTGCCCGTCTTGGCGTGATCGTTCTGGATCTCCTCGCGCATGATGTCGTTGCAAAGCGTAATGCATTCATCGCACACAAACACCGACGGGCCCGCAATCAGCTTGCGTACCTCATGCTGACTTTTGCCGCAAAAAGAGCAGTAAAGCAATTTATCGCCTGATTTTTTATCTTCAGCCATCGCTACCCACCTTTCATCGAGTTATCAGCAAACCGAGCATATTATTAAACACGCTTTTCCAGCAATTTATCCACCAAGCCGTATTTGACGGCATCTTCCGCGCTGAGGAAGTTGTCGCGATCGGTATCGCGCTCAATCGTTTCCACCGATTGCCCGGTGTGGTTGGCCAGCAACTGGTTGAGCCTTTGCTTAAGATACAATATTTCCCGCGCATGGATTTCGACATCCGAAGCCTGGCCGCGGAATCCGCCCATCGGCTGATGGATCATCACGCGCGAATTGGGCAGGCAGAAACGTTTTCCTTTCTCGCCTGCAGCCAGCAGGAAAGCGCCCATGCTGGCTGCTTGGCCGATGCACAGCGTGCTGATATTCGGCTTGATGAATTGCATGGTATCGTAAATTGCCATTCCTGCGGTCACCGAACCCCCCGGAGAATTGATATAGAAGTGTATATCCTTGTCCGGATTTTCGGACTCAAGAAACAACATTTGAGCCACGATCAGATTCGCGCTGTGGTCATCGACTTCGCCGACCAGGAACACGACCCGCTCTTTGAGCAATCGGGAATAGATGTCGTATGCCCGCTCGCCACGCCCGCTGGTCTCTACGACCATGGGTATCAAACCTATATTTTGCGGCTCTTCCCGTTGCAGGGTCGTATGCTTTTCATAATAATGTGTCATATCAGGCACTTTCCATCAGTTCGTTGAATTCGACATGCCTGTCGACAGTCTTGGCCTGACCCATCGCCCAGTTCATCACATTCTCTTCCAGCACGATATGCTCGGCTTCCTTCATGCGAGTTGGATCGGATGTATACCAACGTATCACTTCTTCGGGTTTATCGAAACTTTGCGCATATTCCTTGATAAAGCTTTTGACCTGCTCGGGTTGGGATGTCAAATTGTGTTTCTGCACCAGATACGAGAGGATCAGGCCAAGTTTGATGCGTTTCTCGGCACGATCTTTGAACAATTCCGGAGGCAAAGAACCCCCTTTGGTCTTCATCCCGCGCGCTTCCATATCCTGCATGGTCAGATGCATCAGGGTTTGCACTTCATCATCCACCAGCACCTTGGGCACATCAAAATTTGCAACTTTCAACAATGCCGCCATCGCCGCATCCTTGTTGCGCGCCTTCAACCGGCGCGACACTTCGCCGAGCAGGTTGCTGCGAATCTCATCCTGCAAATTGCTTACATCACCGCCGGGGATGCCAATGGACCTGGCAAACTCGGCATCCACTTCGGGCAGCTTGGGCGCTTCCACACGATTCATGGTGATCGTAAAGTTCACCTTTTTTCCCGCCATATCCTTGCTGTGGTAATCCTGCGGAAAAGTCAGATCAAAAGACCTGGTCTCGCCTTCCTTCATGCCAACGGCAGCGGTTTCGAATTCGGGCAGCATGCCACCCGCGCCCAATACCAGCTGGTAATCCTTTGCCTCGCCCCCGGCAAAAACTTCACCGTTCAACTTGCCGGTAAAATCAATGTTCACGCGATCCTCGACCTGAGCCGCACGATCGACCTTTTCGAAAGTGGCGCGCTGCTTGCGCAAAGTTGCGATCGTGTTATCCACATCCGCCTCGGTCAATTCATAAACCTGGCGTTCTATCGTTTCGCCCGACAGGTTGCCCACGACCACTTCCGGATACACTTCAAAAGTCGCACTGTATTCGATCTGTTCGGCATTCGGGTCCTTGGTCTTTACTTCAAATTTCGGGAATCCCGCAACCTTCAGATTATTGTTTTGTGCAGCCTCGGCGAACGAACGCTGCAGGGCGTCGCCCAGGATTTCCTGCCGGGTTTGTGCGCCATAGTATTGCTCGACGATCTTCGCAGGAACCTTGCCGGGGCGGAAACCGGCTATCTTGACGTTGCGTCCGATATTCTTCAGACGAGCAGATACCTGACTGTTGATTACTTGCTGTGGAATGGATGCGTTCAGACGTCGTTCTAACGCGCTTACCGTTTCTACGCTGGCCATACTGTATTTCCTTGAGTAAGTTGAACTTTGGCTGGTGCGAAAAACCGCTTGTTATGGTGCGAAAGGAGAGACTCGAACTCTCACGCCTTGCGGCGCTGGAACCTAAATCCAGTGCGTCTACCAATTCCGCCACTTTCGCGCTGCCTCTTCCGGACTATTACGATCCCAGCTTTGCGGCGGATTATATCATTAACCCGTCTGTTTTATTTCGATCACCGAACGCCCGCGCTGTTTTCCTTGCAACAGCAACGGGAAAACTTGCGGCATTTCCTTCAACGGAACGCGATGCGCGACTTTCTCCAGCAGTTTTGGATATAGATCTGTTGCCAGACGCTGCCAGATCTGGCGGCGCAACGGCATCGCGGTTGCGGCGGAATCGACACCGAGCAGGCGCACGCCGCGCAGGATGAAGGGCAACACCGTGGTGTGCAATTCGATGCCGCCCGCGTTGCCGAAACTGGCGATCGCGCCGTTCTGCTGCATCGTGCGCGTCAGCCACGCCAGCGTCTCGCCGCCCACCGAATCCAGCGCACCGGCCCATTGCGCTTTTTCCAACGGCCGCGTGCCCATCGCCAGATCCTTGCGCGACAGTATCTCGCTCGCGCCCAGCGATTTCAGATAATCGTGTTCGGCATCTTTTCCGGTCAGCGCGACGACATGATAACCCAATTGGGCGAGCATCTGAATCGCCAGGCTGGACACACCGCCGGTCGCGCCGGTCACGATCACTTTGCCGTTTTCGGGGCGCAATTCGTTCTGTTCGAGACGATGAATGGACAGTGCCGCGGTGAATCCCGCCGTACCCAGCGCCATCGCATCGAACAGCGTCAATCCTTGCGGCAGCGGCACCACCCAGTCGGCCGGCACGCGCACATATTCGGCGTAGCCGCCGTCATGCGCCACGCCCATGTCATAGCCGGTCACCAGAACCTTGTCACCGGCCTTGAAGCGCGCATCGGATGAACTCGCCACCACACCCGAGACATCGATGCCGCCCACGCAGGGAAAGCGGCGTATCACCTTGCCCGCGCCGGTGGCGGCGAGCGCGTCCTTGTAATTCACGCTGGAGTAATGCGCCTGGATGACGACCTCGCCGGGATCGAGATCGTCCAGCGTCAGCTCGACGAAACGCCCGGCGGATTTGCCGTTTTCTTCGAAGATGCGATAGGCGGAGAATTTTTTCATATGAATATCCAAAGTCAACAGTCGTCGGGGGTAGCCCGACAGCTAGTCACTTTTTCTTGCTTCGCCAAAGAAAAAGTAACCAAAAAGAAGGCGACCCCGGTTTGCCGCCGCTGCGCGGTACCCTCGATCAGCCGCAAGCAAGCGGGGCTGCGCAACTCGACCTGGCGGGGCGCACACCCCGCGCCCCACTGCGGGACTCGAACAGTGCTCGCCTAAACCTCCGCCTGCTTGCGGCTGATCGAGGCGGCGCACAGGGGATGAAAAGCGAAAACCCAAAACCGTAAATGCGTAGGGCGGGCAACGAGTGTGCCCGCCCAAGCTGAATTCAAACCCCTCTGACCCATGATGATGCGAAGATTCACAAGCCCAAGATTGTCCTTTTGAGCTCTGCCTTGACTTGCGCAATGAATTCAGAGTCTTTCAGTTAAATCATTTTTCAATTGCAGCCTAATTACTGGACGCAACTCATCGTTATAAGCTGTGTTTCAATATCTTTGATGCATTTCGTTACGAGCCACATCAGAGCAATGCTCCTATAAACGCATCGTCTTGGCTCATCTTATTTAAGGCGTGAAAGAGCTTCAGATAGCGTTAACCCCTCCTTGTAGTTACGAATTAGTTGTTGGATGGCCGCCATTTCATATTCGTCATTTTTTATTTCCTCTTTTGCCAAATCATATGCTTTGTCACGCATGGCCTCGCCTCGCTTCACGAATAATTTGAAGTATTGCTAATTCTCTTAGCCGTTGATTCTCATTTTCGCTTCCATCTGACACAAGCATCATAAATGAGCCTTTCATGACAATTCATCATTCAATATCACTCAGCCTAAAAGTTGACCCAGACTTAGCCTACGTAGCGCATGAATGCCACCGTCTAAAATCTGGCGACATTGGTCTGAAAATCAAACACTGCATCGATATTACCAGACCTGATTATGACCCTTACTGAGGTTATCAGAACCTTAAACACTCGATATGTGAAATGCATCGACAGTTTGAGATGTGCAATATCGCGAACATTGGGTGAAGTAGCAGACTTGGTCCAGTTTGGATTTTGATCCCAATTTAACGTTTTCGATGCTCTTTTCAAAAGAAAGTGGGAATCGTATGGACTCGCACATCGGACCCAATGTACCGGAGTCGAATTGTTTTGCCTACCTACTTCAGTATGGTGGGCAACTTGTTGCCCACCCGATTTTCGGTTTTGCTTTTCGCTTTTCATCCCCTGAGCGCCGCCGTCGATCAGTCGCAAGGAAGCGGAGGTTTAGGCGAGCACTGTTCGAGTCCCGCAGTGGGGCGCGGGGGTGTGCGCCCCGCCAGGTCGAGTTGCGCAGCCCCGCTTGCTTGCGGCTGATCGAGGGTACCCCGCAGGGGCGGCAAACCGGGGTCGCCTTTTCTTTGGTTACTTTTTCTTTGGCGAAGCAAAAGAAAGTGACTAGCTGTCGGGCTACCCCCGGCGGTTTTGACTTGAATTTGAAGTTGGTTTCGCGGGCATGGCCCGCTCCTACAAACTAGATTCCCGCCTTCGCGGGAATGACAACAACTTTACAAATCCAGCAACACCCTCCCCGGATATTCCAGCGCCTCCTTGATCGCAACGAGGAACAGCACCGCTTCGCGCCCGTCGATGATGCGGTGGTCGTAGGACAGCGCGAGGTAGTTCATCGGGCGGATCACCACCTGTGCCGTTCTCCGCGACCGGCCTGTCCTTGGTCGCATGGATGCCGAGGATGGCGGCTTGCGGCGGGTTGATGATGGGCGTGGAGAGCATCGAGCCGAACACGCCGCCGTTGGTGATCGAGAACGTGCCGCCGGTGAGTTCTTCCATCGTCAGCTTGCCGACCTTGGCGCGCGCGCCGAAATCGGCGATCTGTTTTTCGATGTCGGCGAAGGAGAGCTTGTCCGCATCGCGGATGATGGGCACGACCAGGCCGCGCTCGCTGCCGATCGCCATGCCGATGTCGAAGTAGCCGTGATAGATGATGTCGGTGCCGTCCACCGAGGCATTGACGATCGGGAATTTCTGCAACGCCAGCACCGCGGCCCTGACGAAGAACGAGGAGAAGCCGAGCTTGATGCCGTGCTTCTTCTCGAACGCGTCCTTGTATTTGTTGCGCAGCTCGATCACCGGCTGCATGTTGACTTCGTTGAAGGTGGTCAGGATCGCGGCATTCTGTTGCGATTGCAGCAGGCGCTCGGCGATGCGCTGGCGGATGCGCGTCATCGCCACGCGCTGTTCGGGGCGGTTGCCGGACGGGGCGATGCCTGGAGGTGCAAGACCGGCAACGGCCTGCTGTGGGCTGACCTGCTGCATCGCATTCAGCACGTCCTCTTTGGTGACACGGCCGCTGCTGCCGCTGCCTTGCAGGCTCGCGGCATCGATGTCATTTTCGCGCGCCAGTTTGCGCACTGACGGCGACACGGCAGAAACGGCCGCTGCATGAGGCGCAGGAGATTTGGCGGCCACGCCGGCAGTATCGATCTGCGCGATCAGTTCATTGCTGGTCACTTTTTCGCCATCTCCCTTGATGATCTTGGTTAGCACGCCGCTCTTGGAAGCGGGCAGTTCCAGCACTACCTTGTCGGTCTCGACGTCGATCAGGTTCTCGCCCTCGCTGACTGCATCGCCGACCTGTTTGTGCCAATTCAGCAGAGTTGCTTCGGACACGGATTCGGACAATTGCGGTACCTTGACTTCAATGATGGTCATTTTTTTTGCTCCTGGGATTATTTTTAATGTCCAGATCAGGACGGAAGGCGGCTTCGATCACCGCCTTTTGTTGTTCCAGATGCACCGACAGATAACCCGCGGCAGGTGCCGCTGATGAAGGACGCAACGCATATCCGAGGCGCATGCCTTTGCGCATATGGCGCAGCAGATAATGCTGGATACGGTGCCAGGCTCCCTGATTGCCCGGCGCTTCCTGGCACCACACGACTTCGGTCGCGTTCGGATACGCGTCAATCTGCGCGGTAAAATCATCGTGCGGGAACGGGTAAAGCTGTTCGAGACGCATGATCGCCATGTCCTTGATACCCTTGTCTCGTCGGGCAGCTAGCAGCTCGTAATATATTTTGCCGCTGCACGCAATGATGCGACGGACCTTGCCGGCATCCAGTGTATCGACTTCGCCGATCACCGGCTGGAATTTACCATGCGTAAAACTTTCAAGCGGCGAAGCAGCATCTTTGCTGCGCAGCAGGCTCTTCGGCGTGAACACGATCAGGGGTTTGCGCATCTGGCGCAGCATCTGGCGGCGCAGCAGGTGAAACATCTGCGCGGGCGATGATGGAACGCACACCTGGATGTTGTAGTCGGCACACAACTGCAGATAGCGTTCGATGCGCCCGGAGGAATGCTCCGCGCCCTGCCCTTCGTAACCATGGGGCAGGAACATCGTCAGGCCGCACAAACGTCCCCACTTGGCTTCGCCCGAGGCGATGAACTGGTCGATCACCACCTGCGCGCCGTTGGCGAAATCGCCGAACTGCGCCTCCCAGATCGTCAGTGTGTCCGGCTCGGCGGTCGCATAGCCGTATTCGTAGGCGAGCACCGCTTCCTCAGACAGGATGGAATTGATCACGACGAAATCGGCCTGATTCTTTTCCAGATTGCTCAGCGGCACGTGCAGGCCCGCCTGCCAGTCCACGCGGTTCTGGTCGTGCAGTTCGGCATGGCGGTGGAAGAACGTGCCGCGCCCGACATCCTGCCCGGAAATCCGCACCGCATAACCTTCGGTGAGCAGCGTCGCGTAGGCCAGGTTCTCCCCCATGCCCCAATCGAGCGCGAGTTCGCCGCGTCCCATCGCGCGCCGGTCGGCAATGATCTTATCGACACGCGAATGCAATTTGAAACCCGGGGGGATGTCGGTGAGGCGCTCGGAAAGAAATTGCAGGCGTTCGCGCGGCACTGCGGTTTCTACTTTCGCATCCCACGGCTCGCCGGGAATGTATTTCGCCCAGCGCTTGGCGGCGTTGTCAAGTTGGGCATCGCGCGGCGCGGTCTCCACCGGGCTGATGCCTTCATCCATCTTGCGCCGGTAGTCGGCAATCATCGCCTCTGGCTCGTCAGCCTTAAGCACGCCAGCCTCGACCAGCCGCTGCGCATACAGCGCGCGCGTGCCGGGATGCTTGTTGATATAGCGGTACATGAAGGGCTGTGTCACCAGCGGTTCGTCCTGTTCGTTGTGACCGAGTTTGCGGAAGCACACCAGGTCGATCACCACGTCGCGGTGGAATTCCATGCGGTAGTCAAATGCAATTTCCGTCACCAGCAGCACTGCCTCGGGATCATCCGCGTTGACGTGGAAGATCGGCGCCTCGATCATCTTCGCCACGTCGCTGCAATACAGCGAGGAGCGCGTGTCGCGCGCATCCGAAGTCGTGAAGCCGATCTGGTTGTTGACGATGATGTGCACCGTGCCGCCAGTGCGGTAGCCGCGCGTCTGCGACAGGTTGAGCGTCTCCATCACCACGCCCTGACCCGCGAACGCGGCATCGCCGTGCAGCAGCACCGGCATCACCTGGTCGCCGGTAAAATCGCCGCGCGTATGCTGGCGCGCGCGCACCGAACCCTCGACCACAGGGTTGACGATCTCCAGATGCGAGGGGTTGAATGCCAGCGTAATGTGCATCGAGCCATTCTGTGTGGCGATGTCTGAAGAAAATCCATTGTGGTATTTCACGTCGCCTGAACTCAGGTGCTCGGCATGGATGCCCTCGAATTCCGCGAACAGCATAGAGGGCAATTTGCCGAGAATGTTTACCAGCACGTTGAGCCGACCGCGATGCGCCATGCCGATCACGGTTTCCTGCACGCCCACACCGGCTGCGCGCTGCAGCAGGTGGTCGAGCAGCGGGATCACGGTCTCGCCGCCTTCCAGCGAAAAGCGTTTCTGCCCGACATACTTGGTATGCAGGTAACGCTCCAGCGTTTCGGCAGCGGTGAGCCGTTCGAAGATGTGGCGTCGCTGCGCGGCATCGTAGCTGGCCGTGCCCCGCACCCCCTCAAAACGCTGCTGTATCCAGCGCTTCTGCGTGATGTCGCCGATATACATGTATTCTGTACCTATGCTGCCGCAATAGGTCTGGCGCAGCAGCCTGAGTATCTCGCGCAGCGTCAGGCGCTGAGCAGCCACCAGCGAACCCGTCTCGAAAGTTGTGTCCATGTCCGCCTCGGAAAAGCCGTAATAAGCCGGATCGAGCTCCGGCACTTCCGGTTTGGCATGGCGCGAAAGCGGATCGAGGCTGGCATTGCGCACACCAAGAAAGCGGTATGCGTTGATCAGTTGCAACACGGCGACTTGTTTGCGATCGGGCGCCGCTTCGACGGGTACTATGGCTTGCTGCTTGGGCAGCGCCGCAAACGCGCGCTGGATGCGGCTGTGCAATTCGTCGCGCGCCCCATTCGCGGGCGGCGGCAGTGCGTCAAAATAACCGCGCCACTCCCTGGGCACCGCATTCGGATCAAGCAGGTACTGCTCGTACAACTCCTCGATAAACGGCGCATTCGCGCCGAACAGCAGCGAGCTGTTCCGCATCAGCTGCATGAAATTGACAGGTTCGTTCAACGTTTTTCCACCGGCACGAAATCACGTTTGACGGCGCCGCGATACAACTGGCGCGGGCGTCCGATCTTCTGTTCCGCATCCCCTACCATCTCGTTCCACTGCGACACCCAGCCTATCGTGCGCGCCAGCGCGAAGATCACCGTGAACATGTTGGTCGGGATGCCCAATGCGCGCAGCACGATGCCTGAATAGAAATCCACATTCGGATACAGTTTGCGCTCGATGAAATAAGGGTCTTTCAGCGCAACACGCTCCAGCTCCATCGCCAACTCGAACAACTTGTCGTTTTCGAGCTTGAGTTCCTTGAGCACTTCGTAACATGTTTGTCGCATCACGCTGGCACGCGGGTCCATGTTCTTGTAGACACGGTGGCCGAAACCCATCAGGCGGTACTTCTTGTCCTTTACGCCCTGCACGTATTCCTTCACGCGCGAAACATCGCCTATCTCTTCCAGCATGTTCAGCGCCGCTTCGTTGGCGCCGCCGTGTGCCGGACCCCACAATGCGGCGATGCCGGAAGCCACGCATGCAAACGGATTCGCGCCGCTGGAGCCGGCCAGGCGCACTGTCGCTGTGGAAGCATTCTGCTCATGGTCCGCATGCAAAATGAAGATGCGCTCCAGCGCGCGCACCAGTACCGGATTGGGTACATAAATATCCTCCGCCGGGGTGGCGAACATCATGTACATGAAGTTCTCCACATAGCTGAACTTGTTCTTCGGGAACATGAAGGGATAACCGGTATTGTATTTGTAGGCCATCGCGGCGATGGTCGGGACCTTGGCGATCAGCCGCATCGCGGATATCTCGCGATGCCGGGGATCATTGATGTCCAGCGAATCGTGGTAGAACGCGGACAATGCCCCGACCACGCCGACCATCACCGCCATCGGATGGGCATCGCGGCGGAAGCCGAAAAAAAAGCGCGCCAACTGGTCGTGCACCATCGTGTGCATCGTGACCTTCTGGCTGAACGCCGCTTTCTGTCGCGCATTCGGCAACTCCCCGTTCATCAACAGATAACACACCTCGAGAAAATCCGAATGTTCGGCAAGCTGTTCAATCGGATAACCCCGGTAATAAAGCAACCCTGCTTCGCCGTCGATGAAAGTGATGTCCGAAATACAACTGGCCGTAGCGGTAAATGCCGGATCATATGTGAATACCCCCAGCTTGCTGATATTCCGGATATCCACCACATCCGACCCCAGCGTGCCGGACAGGATCGGGAATTCCATACTGCGCCCGTCATCCAGGGTCAATGTTGCGATTCGATTCTTTTCCATTGAAGACTCCTAAAAGTTATGCGGATATTCAAGCTGCCCTGATCTTCTCCAGCAACGCGCGCTGTTCAATGTGCGTCGCCTCCTGTACCCCCCGCTCCGCTCTCCCCGTAATCATATCCCAGAGTGAGTTGTCGGGCATATCCAGTAATTCCTCGAACGCTCGTTGTTCGTCCTCGTTGAGCTGAGCGTATTGTTTGTCGATGAAGCGGCCCAGCACGATGTCCAGTTCCAGCAGCCCGCGTCGGCTACGCCAGCGCACTCTCTCCAAAACCTTATCCACTGTTCCTCCTACACCGCCCTCTTGACCATCATATCCTTGATTTTTCCGATGGCCTCGGTCGGATTCAGTTCCTTCGGGCACACATCCACGCAATTCATGATGGTGTGACAGCGGAACAAGCGGTACGGGTCTTCCAGATCATCGAGCCGTTCGCTGGTCGCCTGATCGCGGGTATCGGCAATGAAGCGATATGCCTGCAACAGTCCCGCCGGGCCGACGAACTTGTCCGGATTCCACCAGAACGAAGGGCAAGCTGTGGTGCAGCATCCGCACAGTATGCATTCATACAATCCATTCAGATGCGCGCGTTGCTGCGGTGATTGCAAGCGCTCCGTTTCCGGTGGCGGATCGTTGTTGATCAGGTACGGTTTGATGGAATGATATTGCTTGAAGAACTGCGTCATATCCACGATGAGATCGCGGATCACCGGCAACCCGGGCAGCGGGCGCAATACCACCGGCTCCTTCAGTGAATGCAGCGGCGTGATGCATGCCAATCCGTTGCGTCCGTTGATGTTCATCGCATCCGACCCGCACACTCCCTCGCGGCAAGACTTGCGCAGTGACAGGCTGTCATCCTGCTGCTTGATCAGCAGCAGCGCATCGAGCAACATCTTCCCCTGTGTGCTGTCACCATGCCTGATGTCCAGTTCGTAGTCCTGCATATACGGCGCAGTGTCTTTATCAGGGTCATAGCGGTAGATACGAAACTTCATGGACGACTCCTAATAACCACCCACTTGGCAACCGTCTTTAGATTGCTGTGAGGGATGGCCAGTTGTTATATCAGTAAACCCGCGCCTTGAGCGGGAACGACTCTACGGTTAGCGGTTTGAGCCGCACCGGTTTGTAATCCAGCCGGTTCCCTTCACGGAAATACAGGCTGTGTTTGAGCCAGTTCTCATCGTCACGCAGTTGAAAGTCATCGCGCGCATGGGCACCGCGGCTCTCTTTGCGTGCCGCCGCGGCATGCATCGTCGCCTGAGCGACTTCGATCAGGTTATCCAGTTCCAGCGCCTCGACGCGCGCAGTATTGAACACCCTGCTCTTGTCCTGGATCTCGGTGTGAGCGACACGCTCGGCGATCTTTCTGATCTGCTCCACACCTTCGGCGAGCAAGCCCGGGAAGCGGAACACACCGCAATGTTTCTGCATGGTTTTGCGCATTTCATCGCCCACTTCGGCCACCCGCTCGCCATTCTTCTGATTTTCCAAACGCGCCAGGCGAGCCAGCGAACGCTCGGCGGCATCAGCAGGCAAGAGTTTGGGATGCGGGTTGTTCTTCAGGTCCTCGATAATCTGCCTGCCAGCTTCCCGTCCGAACACGATCAGATCGAGCAGGGAGTTGCAGCCCAGGCGATTTGCCCCATGCACAGACACGCAGGCGCATTCTCCGACCGCATACATGCCATGCACCGCCTCGTCAGGGCCGGTCTTGTAGGGTGCGACGACCTGCCCGTGGAAATTGGTGGGGATGCCGCCCATCATGTAGTGGGCTGTGGGCACCACCGGTATCGGGGCCTTGGCCGGATCGACGTGCGCAAATTTCAGCGAAATCTCGCGGATGCCGGGCAAGCGTTGCCGGATCACGTCATCGCCGAGATGGTCCAGTTTGAGCAAGACGTGATCGCCGTGCGGCCCGCAGCCCCGCCCTTCGTTGATCTCTATCGTCATCGCGCGCGCAACCACGTCGCGGCTGGCCAGGTCTTTCGCATTCGGCGCGTATTTGGGCATGAACCGCTCTCCATCCTTGTTGACCAGATAACCGCCCTCGCCGCGCACGCCTTCGGTGATCAGCACGCCCGCGCCATATACGCCAGTGGGATGGAACTGGAAGAACTCCATGTCCTCCAGCGGGATCCCGGCACGCGCCGCCATGCCCAAACCGTCCCCGGTATTGATAAAGGCATTGGTGCTGGACTGGAAGATACGCCCTGCCCCGCCGGTGGCGAACAGCGTAGCGCGTGCCTGGAAGATCATCGTCTCGCCGGTTTCGATTTCCATGGCGGTCACGCCCAGCACATCGCCGTCTACGTCGCGGATCAGGTCCAGCGCCATCCACTCCGTGAAGAAATGCGTATTGGCTTTCACGTTCTGCTGATACAGCGTGTGCAGCAGAGCGTGACCGGTGCGGTCGGCAGCCGCGCAAGCGCGATCTACCGGCGTCTTGCCATACTCCTGCATGTGGCCGCCGAACGGGCGCTGATAGATCTTGCCGCTGTCGGTGCGGTCGAACGGCATGCCGAAATGCTCCAGTTCGTACACCACTTCCGGCGCGGCGCGGCACATGAACTCGATGGCATCCTGATCGCCGAGGTAGTCAGAACCTTTCACCGTGTCGTACATGTGCCAGTGCCAGTTATCCTCCTTGATATTGCCCAGCGATGCGGCGATGCCGCCCTGCGCCGCGACAGTATGAGAACGGGTCGGGAAAACCTTGGACAGCACCGCGACTTTCAGCCCGGCATGCGCCAGTTGCAACGCCGCGCGCATCCCGGATCCCCCGGCGCCGACCACCACCACATCAAATGTTCTTTTAGCGATTGCCATCGTTAATCGCACCTTTCGAAATTTGTTTTTCGGGATGGCAGGCTGGACACGGCGATGCGAGGCATTTGGGGCGGGCAGGCCTGCTGCTCCGCGCTCCCGCACCGGAGGGCTGCGCCCCACCGTGTCGCGCGGGCACCGCAAGGAGCCGCGCATAACCAGCGACTTGCCCGCTTGCGGGCTTAGTCGAATGGCTAGTAGTTCTATCAGCGAATGACGAAGACATATCAAGCTTGATAGGCGAGGAATGAGCGAGCACGCGACACCGCGATTCGCCCGACAAACAAATTTTCATCACATTCCCCACAGTATCTGTACCGACCAGATCGCATAAAGCAGCAAAGCCAATATCACCATCACATGAATGACCAAACGCACAGCGGCAGAGTTGACGTAATCCATCACGATATCGCGTATGCCGACCCAAGCGTGATAGAACAGGCTCAACATGAACAACAACGTGAATGAGCGTACCAACTGGCTGGAGAACAGCGCAGTCCAAACGTCATAATCGATATCGGTTTGCAACAGCAGAAAGACGGTCATTGACACGAAATACACTGCCATCAACATCGCCGTGATGCGCTGTATCAACCAATCGCGCATCCCGTAATGCGCGCCGACGACCACGCGATTCACCATAACTTCGCCCCCAAAATAGCGGTCAATACCAAACTCACCACTATCACCAACTTGCTGCTGTTGCGCGCCTGGGCAAGATCACGCACCAGGTGCAGGTCGACTGCCAGATATCGAAGCCCGGCGCAAAAGTGATGCAGGAATGCCCACAACAAGCCCAGCAACAGCAATTTGAGCAGCGGATTAGCCAACACGTCCATTAGCTGAGTATAGGTTTCGATCGACGTCAGGCTGTACTGCAACATCAACAACAGTAATGGCAGCGCAATAAACAACATCAAGCCGCTGACGCGATGGAGAATGGAAACGATACCTGGAAGCGGCAATTTTATTTGATGCAATGCGAGGTGCTTCGGACGTTTTTTATTCATTGCTATGGAATGCACTAAAACGGATAGCCGCCATGCTACACCTTTGCATGGCCGGAGAAAATCGAAATGACTGTTGCATTATTGCTCCGCCATTCCCGCAATACGCCGATCTTCTGATCTGGATCAATATGCGGCGGAAAAATGCGAGCATTCTTTACATATACGTTTACGGTTGCTATGCTGATTGCCAATCAAACACTTGTTTGATTGGCAATCACGCAAGGAATGAACATGCACAAATCAATATTCGCAGCCCTCGCTGTCTCCGTAGCGCTGCCACTGTCCGCTTTCGCTGGCGACAGCTACACGGTGGACTCAAACCACACTTTTCCACATTTCAAAATCAACCATTTGGGCTTCTCGACTTTGCAAGGCAGATTTGACAAGACCAGCGGATCAGTAATTCTGGATCGCACGGCAAAAACCGGTTCTGTAGACATCAGTATCGAGACCGCCTCGATCAGCACCGGATATGTGAAGCGCGACGAGCATTTAAAATCCCCAGATTTCTTCAACGCAGCTGAATTTCCGGCAATCACTTACAAGTCCACTGCGACGCATTACAAAGGCGATACGCCTGCCAGCGTCGATGGCAATCTCACCATCTCCGGCGTCACCAAACCGGTCACTTTGACGATAGATGCGTTCAATTGCGGCACGAACCCGATGAACAAAAAGGAAGAGTGCGGCGCAGCAGCCAGCGCTCAAATCAAGCGTTCCGACTTCGGCGTCAAATATGGACTGCCGAACATAGGTGATGACGTTAAACTGGAATTTGAAATCGAAGCGATCAAGAACTGATTCAAGTAATCAGCGCCGAGAAAAGGCAGTCCCATAGGACTGCCTTTTCTATTCGGGCCGGGTAAAGTGAATACCAGTCTCCGTCGGCAGCGGGCCGCTAAAGTTCCGGATGGGCCGACCCGACAGCTGATGAATTCTCTTGAGAACTCGGCTACGGATATGACGAGTTTGCATGCATGATGCGGAACAGTTAAGGGCCGGAACCTATTCGGGCAAAAAACAGGCTGTTGCCGTCCTTGTGCACAAGCCGCCAAAGGGGATTGTTGAGCAGATACGGGACCAATGGATAGGACTCTCCTGTATAGGCGTTTCCGGGAGAGACCAGCACCAGGTCAAACGACATTCGTTCAAAGTATTCCTTCCCGGCGGGGGTCATCCATAAAATATTTGTGTATGGCGCCAGCCTGTTGATGTCCAGAAGTCGCCCGTCAATGAATACATGCACCGAAGGCGCCGCTAAATTCCAGTTCAGGTATCCCCCAAAATTCAATGTATTGAACAGCTTTCCGCTCATATGCTTGTCGTTGATGATATTCACGGCTTCCACCGGATACTTTGATTCCTGCATTCCGCTTTGAAATACCATGCCTTGTTTTAATCCATACCCCAGAAAACCCATGGAGATTACCGCGGTTGCCAGGCAGGCCGGAAGATTTGGCGGTTGCACCGACTGGAACAGACGACTCAAACTGGATGCGACATAGGGGGCAACTGCCAAGGCAAATAATGGAACGTACCGGGAACCGGTGAGGCTGAAAGCGGTGATGACAACTACAAAAAGAGAATTTTTTATTTGCGCCTTGCCCAACAGGCCATACAGGGATACCGCTACCACAGCAAGGAACACCCAGTAGTAGGTCAGCAGCGATCTCATTGCCCAAGGGGTGGCATATTCCGATGTGCGTGCCCGAAGGATACTATTCTCTGAAAAAATGATGGTCCTGAGCGTAGTGACGAGTGTGTTGATGCCATTTGGCGCAAGAAACGACGCAATTGCGCTTAATACAACTACGCCCAATATCAGCCTGATCTCGGCAACGTCAAATTTTCCGCTCCTGAATCTTGTTTGCAATATCGAACCACTGCCGTATAGCCCCAGAGCAGCCAAACCAAACAACACTGCGCCATGAGTATTGGCCCAGAGAATAAATATCGGCGGGATCACAAACAGCAGCCAGCGATGTTTTGTCAGCTGATAGGCGTCCAGCAACAATAACATTACCGCTAGATACAGGAAGGAAAAGATCTGTGGCCGCTCGCCCGTGAATGAGAGCAATACCAAACCCGTTATCGCAGTCATCGCCAACGCAACAAACAGGTTTGTTCCTGCGATGCGGCTACGCCGGTAAACAAGCCACAGGCAAGCTGTAAGCATGGCAGCGCGCCATGCGATGATCCCGTCCAAGCCGAAGTGATGCTGGATTTCGTACAATAAAACCTGCCCTAGCCATTGGCTTTTCAAGACAAGCTGCCCCCATGCGTCAACATGGGAATAGATGGCAAAGGGATCCTGGCTCGGGATCGTAGCGTTCTCGACTATGTATCGCCCCGATGCAATATGGGACCAGTAGTCTATGTCCCACACTTTGGTCGCGAAGAAACCGAAAAATGTAATGAGTAGCGACAGTAATGCCACATATTCGGGATATTTCTTCTGGAACATCTACCTTGCCCCCTTGCTTAGCGCATTCATGTATCGGTGAAGCGGCTTCTTGATAGGCCTAAAGTGCATTCACGTCACCTGGCGCAAGCTTGAGGCATTCCGTTTCGGCACGCGACGCTTCATCGGTCCGCCCGGTCTGCTTATAGATCTCGGACAACAGACAATGTGCCCGCAAGTCGGGTGGCGTTTGACCCAAAGCAGCGCGCAGCGAAACTTCCGCTTCAGCGATATGGCCGCTGTTTAACAATGCATAACCGAGGTTTCTGTATGCTTTTCCACGCACGGCTGCCGGAAGGTGTTGCGACCCGGTAGCGATACTCAAATTGGCTGCTGCGCGGACAAGGTAGCCGAGGTAAAGCTGTGATGATCCGGCCATGTAGCGCAACAACACATCTCCGGGAAATACCTTAACCAGCGATTCCCATTCATCCACAAGAAGATCCTGGCTCTTGCTCCAGAAGTTGTACATGGCCGGATTCCACCTGGCTTGAACAGGAACCTGCTTGAGATCAATACCCGATTGCCAGAGCAGCGCCATCGCCTGTTGGGGTTTGCCCGTCGTTACAGCATCGACATGTACGGCATAGTCGGCCCTGATCAGATCAATCATGTTACTCCGGAACTCAGGTACTGCTACGTTTTTGGCTGTCTCGACCGCATCGCGATACAAGCCTTGCGGCAACTGGATGGAATATATTTTATAAAATGCAGTCAGGTAGTATCCCGGATAGGCGCGTGCATCGGTATCCACCAGAACTGCAAAACTGCGCCAGTCGCGTGTCCGTTCTATGGTCTGGATGATCCATGGCAACAGGATGACGAGCAAGATTGCTGCCCGCGGCACGCTGTTCAAGCGCCAGGCCAAAGCGACAATCAGCAATATAACCGGCCATACCGCTAGCAGCAGCCAACGATCTGCGACTAGCGAACCCGTCGCAAATGGAATCAATTGCAGATAGGGTATGCAGAGCAGCAATAATGCGGTCAAGGCAAACCCCTCCAATGACCTTTTGCGCAGGGTCAGCACCACGCCGAACACAGACGCTGCCAGAACTGCCACCCCAAGCGCAACCATGACGGAAAGATTTGGATCGTCGAGTACCGGGTAAAAGATATGCCGGCTTTCCGGACTGATGGCAAGCCGCATCAGCCATCCCAACACGGCCAGCATCCGGGTGATTGTTTCAATGCCAAAATAAGCGGGGACCTTGACTGTGGGCGGACTGTTTGCAACAAAAATCATAAATACACCGGCTGCCAGCAACAATACGCTGACAGGCCACAGCAGTTGTGAACGGCGCCGGTTCGGCGCCGGAACGTCGAGCCAGAAGAGCACCCAAAGCAAAGCAATCAGCGGTGACACTGCGACAGCAGTCGCCTTCGAGAGCATGGCCGCCAGAAACGCAAACAGCGTTGCGATGCCATAAGGCGAAGAAAGTCCCTGCTCATGTTTTGCGCGCACGGCGGCCCAAAGCGCAAGCAGCGAAAACATCCCGGAAAGGACATCCTTGCGACCGGATATATACACAACCGCCTCGGTGTGTGCGGGGGCCAGTGCGAATAAAACGGTGACAGAAGCCGCTGCCCATGGCGCGTTTGCAGCATCCGGCGAGCGGAAATAGCGCCACAAGCTCAATGTCGTGCCATAGACCAGCGGAAGGCATAGGAGATACAGGATGATGTTATGGATCCGAAACGCGGATGGATTCAGACCGAACAGTGCAATATCGAACCAATAGGAAAGATCACGCAGCGGAAGCAGTTCATACTTGTTGTACGGTTCGACAAAGAGACGCCATAGTTCGGGCAAGTGCAGGTCCAACAGTTTCGTATTGCCGGTGAGATAGACATGGTCATCACCGACAAATTGGTAATTGAGCGCCTGAAGGTATGCGGCAACGGCTATCATCGCGCCTAACAGCATGATCGCCAGGGGTGCCAGATGACGCGCTCGCGCACTGCAGGGGGTTGATTTCAATTGCATGTTGCCGTCCGCACCTTGTAAACCTCGTTAAGTTTCAACTCCTGGCAGGATTGCAAGGCCGAATTCCGTGGTATTTCACCATCCTGATTCGCGCTCCGGTGTAGCCGTGATTTTATGGATACTCAAGTCGGATCCGTTGAATTCCTCTTCGGCACTCAAGCGTATCCCGACAAGTTTTTTCAACACGCCATAGACAAGATAACCTCCGGCAAAAGCGATACCCACTCCAAGCAAAGTACCGCACAGTTGCGACATGAAGCTTATCTTGATTGTGACGCCATTTATGACGGAACCATCCAGCCCGCCCAGCGTTTTCATTCCGAAGATGCCCGCTGCAATCCCTCCCCACGCGCCGCACAGGCCATGCAGCGGCCACACGCCGAGCACGTCGTCGATCTTCCAGCGGTTTTGCGTCAGCGTAAACATCAGCACGAACAAGGCTCCCGCCACGCCGCCGACCAATAGCGCGCCTGCCGGATGCACCACATCGGAACCGGCACAGATCGCCACCAATCCGGCCAATGGTCCGTTATGCACGAAACCCGGGTCATTCTTGCCGAACCACAGAGCAGTCAACGTCCCTCCCACCATTGCCATCACCGAATTCACCGCGACCAGTCCGCTGATGTTATTGATCGTCTGGGCGGACATCACGTTGAAGCCGAACCATCCTACTGTCAGTATCCATGCGCCGAGGGCGAGGAACGGGATGCTGGAGGGAGGATGCGCCGAGATGCGCCCTTCAATGTTATAGCGGCCGCGCCGCGCGCCGAGCAGCAGCACCGCCGCCAGCCCGATCCAGCCGCCCACGGCATGCACCACGACCGAACCGGCAAAATCATGGAATTCCGCGCCGAATGTCGCGTTCAACCAATCCTGGACGCCAAAATGGTGATTCCACGCGATTCCTTCAAAGAACGGATAGACGAATCCGACCAGCATGAAGGTCGCAGCCATTTGCGGATTGAACTTGGCGCGCTCGGCGATACCGCCGGAAACTATCGCCGGAATCGCGGCAGCGAAAGTCAGCAAAAAGAAGAATTTAACCAGCTCATAGCCGCTCTTTTGCGCAAGCTGCTCCGCGCCGGTGAAAAAATTCACCCCGTATGCAATCACATATCCGATGAAAAAATACGCCAGGGTGGATATTGCGAAGTCGGTCAGGATCTTGACCAGCGCATTCACCTGGTTCTTCTTGCGAACCGTGCCCAGTTCCAGAAAGGCAAAGCCTGCATGCATCGCCAACACCATGATGGCGCCCAGCAAAATGAACAAAGTATCATTGTTGATTTTCAGATTTTCCATACTTCTCCCCTTGTGCGCGTACTGTATACGGTACGCAAGTTATACTTGATTCATGAATTACCGGCACCCGTCAAGATCAAGATGCAATATTAATCTTGCCAGCCGTTAAGGTATTTTTCCAGCCAGAACAAGCCGACGATGGTTTTGCTTTCGTTGATCTTGCCCAGCCGTATCCACTCTATCGCTTCGGACAGCGGCAACTCCAACACCTCCAGAAACTCGCCATCATCCAGTTGGCGTCCCTGATGGGTCAATCCGCGCGCCAGGAAATATTCCATACGCTCGTCGGCATAGCCTATACACGGCCAGGCAGTCGTGAGATGGATCCACTCCTTCGCCGCGTAGCCGGTTTCTTCCAGCAACTCGCGCTTGGCGACAGACCAGGATGTCTTCACCATGATCGATCTTTCCGGCGGGCAGCTCGATGAACTCGCGCTGCGGAGCATAACGGTATTGCCGTTCCATCACCAGATTGCCGTTATCCAGCATCGCCAGCACCGCCACCGCACCTGGATGAGCGATGTATTCACGGCTAGTCACCGCACCGTCAGGCAGCATTACGCTGTCTTTATGCACGCGCATAAAGTTCCCCTCATAGACCAGTTCAGAATTCAGGCGTGTTTCTTTCAGGTTCATTGCTTCTCCTCTCGGTGGAAATGAGCAATATATCGATTAGGCATTGTAGTGATCATGCCGCTGCGGAATACCGCAGATTAAGATGGACCAGACACCGGTCTATCCATTGCGCGGTCAATTTTTCCTGCACCGAATTTTGCTGCAGGCGCTGCTTCAATCCGGGGAAATCGACACGATCCAGCGGCTGATCCTGGTTGAAACAGGAAAAGACATGAGTTGTTTTTCCCGTCTCCGGATCTACTTGTACTTGCAAACATTGGGCGCAAATCTCTTTCATCATGCATTGCATCGGTGAATTGATCGAACCGATTGCAAAATGATGCGGCTTCAGATATGGCTGCAACAGAGCATGGCGTGCCGCTGCTACTGCCGCCATCATGCTGTCGGAGCCGATCGCGATGATGCGGTCAGTATCGGAGAATGGAATCGGCTGGGCCCCGAGTCTGCCGCTCGCATAGGCTGCCATCGCCTGTACGATGTTTCCGACGAAGCTGCGATCATGAGAACGCGTAGTCGCAAAGCCAGGCTGCTCGTCGCAGCACCAGATCACCACATCGGCAGCTTTCTCGATCTCGGCCACCTTGTAACGGTCGATCATTTTTTTGTAGCCGGCAAAATAAAGCACCTTCGATCCGGCCGCGCGCAACGCCTGCCCGATGGAGAACAATACCGCATTGCCCAGCCCGCCGCCAACCAGCATCACGGTCTCATTTGACGGGTATCTCGGTAGGCGTGCCGGTCGGCCCCATCAACACCACCTGCTCGCCGGGTTTGAGCATTGCGCACAGATCTGCTGATCCGCCCATTTCGAGCACGATGGTTGAAATCAGTCCGCGTTGCGGATCGACCCAGGCGCCGGTCAATGCAAGGCCTTCCATCGCCAGGCGGGTTCCATCGGCTTCAAGCGCATAAGATTCGTAATTTTGCAGCCGGTAAAACTGTCCGGGTCGAAAACGCTGCGCGGCCAGCGGCGCCTTGATGATGACCTCGACGATATTCGGCGTCAGCCGTATCACTTCGTGAACGGTGGCGCGCAATGCCTGGTTGATTTCTGCCAAAAACTCGGCATCGGACAAGCGAGATGCCGGGCGAACGCGATCCAGCACTGCGCTGACCGAAGGATAACCTTGCTTGGCACCGCCCATCGCCTTGACCACATTGCCAAAGAATGACGGATGCACGTCACCGAAGAAACTGATGAAACGCCCATCGGCATATTTTGACAGCAACACTTGCACTTTCCTCGGCTTGGCACTCGCGGGCTCGGGCCGTACCGGAGCGCCGTCTTCGTCGCAAGCCTGGAAATAGCGGCCGTCAAGTTCAAAATTGGTCGTGTCTTCCCGTGCAAGCACGGTATTAGGCTGAGTGCCCGCAGCGATCAGCACAGTGCGCGCCGCTATCACTGTCTCTGCGCCTGCGCTCCAAACGCCTTCATCGCTGCGATGCTGTTGCGACATGCCGATCGCACATGCCGCACCGAATTCATCGACCTCGATGCGGGTCGGGTTGAGCGTTTCCGCAAAATATATGCCCTCTTCGAGGGCCTTTTCGATTTCTTCATGATTCAGCGTATACGAGGGGCTGTCGATCAAGCGTTTGCGGTAAGCAATCGTGACGCCGCCCCAGCTTTGCAGCAATTCGATGATGCGCGGTTCGCGGTTTGCCGCGGCGGCATTGCCGAGTTCGGAGTCGATTGCCAGTGCATGGCTCAGAAACTCATCGGCGACCTGCCGTTCCTCGGTTGTCCAACGCCGGCGAACTTCATCCTCGCCCCTCTCGGCAACCAGGACTTTGTAGCGATGCATGAATTTGGCTACCTGCACCGGATAATATGCCAGTGATTCTGTGGCCGTATCTATTGCGGTGAGGCCGCCACCGATCACGACCACCGGCAAACGTATCTGCAGATTGGCGATGGAGTTCTTATTCGCCGCGCCGGTCAATTGTAGTGCCATCAAAAAATCCGAGGCGGTACGCACTCCGCGCGCCAAGCCGTTGGGAATATCGAGCACAGTCGGGCGACCCGCACCGTTGGCCAGCGCGATATGATCGAAGCCGGCGGCGAATGCCGTTTCCACAGTCAACGTGCCGCCGAAGCGCACGCCACCGAACAGCGCAAATTGGCTGCGACGTTCAAGCAACAGGCGAATCAATTTAAGAAAATTCTTGTCCCAGCGCACCGTGATGCCATATTCAGCCACACCACCGAACCCTGCAAGAACACGGTCATCGAGTGATTCATACAATTCGCCGGCATCTTTGATCGGGATAAAAGCGACCCGATCACCGTTGGCTGCCACACCGCTGATTTGTGGAGGCAATGGTTCGATTTTCAAACCATCGATGCCAACCACGGTATGACCGTCATTGATAAGATGATGCGCAAGCATGAACCCTGCGGGGCCCATTCCGGCAATCAGAACACGACGGCCACTGCGCGCTTTTGGATATGGCCGTCGCAAGTGCAGAGGATTCCACCGCGTCAACAGGCTGTAGATCTCGAAGCCCCACGGAAGCTCAAGCACGTCTTTTAGCGTGCGCGTCTCCGCCTGGGGAATATCTACGGGTTGCTGTTTCTGGTAAATGCAGGATTTCATGCAGTCGTTGCAGATACGATGTCCGGTCGCTGCCACAAATGGATTATCGACCGCTATGATGGCCAGCGCCCCCAGCGCGTGGCCCTGTGTTTTGACTTTGTGGAATTCTGAAATCTTTTCCTCGAGCGGACAACCGGCCAGCTTCACGCCGAAACTGTTATTCTTGAACGCGGCCACACCGCCTTCAGCGGGTGTTTTTTCCTTGAGGCCTTTGGAGCAGGAATCCTTGGCCTGTTCGTGACACCAGATACAGTAATTGGCCTGATCCAGCGCTCCGGTCAGATCGGTCCCGGCATCGGTCAATGCAAAACCCTTGCGGCGACGCAGCGAATGTCCGTCACCGAGGCCATAGGCGCTGATGCCGTCAAGGTTGACGGTAGCCAAAGGAACAAGGTGTTCAAAATCAAGCTTGGCCGGGGACTTGAACAGCACTCCGTCGCGGTGGCGCGCTCTTCCGGTTTCAGTGTGTGCTGCCCACGCCGCATAACGGGTGGCGAGTTGCAGTTCGTCGGCGTGGGCTGGTTCGTCCATCATCCAACGTGTAACTTCACAAGCGAAAGATAGCTCGGTGAACGGGGCGCCTATGTATTCCGTCAATTGCGCCTCAAGTGCCGGCCCGTCGATCTTTGCCGCTTCTTCAGGTTTCACTTTTGTCATAGCGCGGCGCTGTACAAACATGCGCTTGCAAGTGTACAGCGGCGCCAGTTCGTGATGGCGAGCCGCCAGTGCCTGTACTTGCGTTTCGATGCCGAACAATCTGGCCAGAAAATCTTCGAGATGCGGTGCCAGTGAAATCAAGAGAGCTGACTGTTCCTTGTCGGGAAGCGTATTTGTTGGAATGCGTGCAGCTTCAAGTTGGGCGCGCAACTTTGCATCGCTTTCGCCAAGAAAATCGAGGAACGCGGCATCCAGGCGTATGAGTCCATCCCGGGCATACAGATCATTGAATGAAATTCCAAAATCCATAGCCGGGCTTTGACGATGCACATCGTTGTGTTTGGCAGTTTGCATATTCCTACGATTCCAGAGTTTCCGGCAGGTTGCCTGCGTACCATTATTTACCCGCCAATTATCGATTCCTCTTGCAAAACTGCTTTCAGGGCGAAATCATTTTCAGCCTGTAAGGAGCAAGTCCGCTTCCAGGCTATATCATGGCAAAGCCTTCAGAGTTCAAATCAATTCTTTTTTTCCGACCCGAAGGCGGGGAATATGGAGGTATTCCCCCCGTCTTTCTTCGAGGTGTACATGCCTTGATCGGCCTTCTGCATCAATTCGTCAGCGTCCTTGCCATCTCTAGGGTAGATACTGACACCGATGCTGGCGTGTACGTGCAATTCATGCCCGTCAATCTGCATGGCGTCCTGGAAAAGTTCATGCAGCTTACGGACCACAATCTTGACATGCTGGGGATCATTGATCATATCTATCAAGATAACGAATTCGTCCCCGCCCAGCCGCGCCACGGTATCGACTTCCCGCACCGAGGATTTCAGCAGGGTTGAAACGTTAATCAATACCTTGTCACCTACAGCATGGCCGAGAGTATCATTGATCTCCTTGAAGTGATCCAGGTCAACAAACAGCACCGCTAGATTCTTTCCGCTGCGTCGCGAACTGGCTATGGCGTGCTCCAGCCTGTCGAAGAACATCCTGCGATTGGGCAGGCCGGTCAACGTGTCATGCCGGGCCAGATGATCAAGTGTCTTTCGGTTTTCATTCAGCTCGGATAAATGCGCAATGATTTCCGTTTGCATGTCGTGAAAACTACGCGACAGCAGGCCGAGTTCATCATCGCGCTTAAGCGGCATGGTGCTGATGACATGCTCTTTCGAAAATCGTTTGATTGCGCTTACTATGGAGTTCAATGGGCCGGTAACGATGCGGGAAACCAGCATCGAGAGAATCAGCGCAAGGCCGCTGAAAGCAAGAATGATCTGCGTGGTTTCCCAGCCCAGCCTGGTGGTTTCCCGCGTGATATTTTCCAATGGCTCAGACAAGCCGAGAATCACGAATCGCTTTTCAATGACGTCACCGAATGGGAGGCGGACAAACGCTGCAACATGCCCATCCTTCTTCTGCCGACCCTCATCGACATATGTCACGACATTCATTCCCTTTCCATGAATCAGGGACAAGACCGGCCTGAAGGAATCCTGAATGAGAATGCGCTTGCCACGATCAAAGCCGAAAGTTTGGGAATCGTCCGGGTGTATCAGAAAGTCACCCGATTGGTTGCTGAGGTATAGCTGATAAGCGTTCGGCAGATTGGCTTTTAAAAGACTGGACAGTCCATTAAGATCGATGTTGATCACGATGAGGCCGAGTCTCTTGCCATTACGGGAGATAACCGGGGTTGAGACTGTCACGGTAGGCTTGTTCAGGCCGGAATGTGCCCCCTTCTCGTGATTGATGGTGATATCCGACAAATAGATATCTCCCCGTGCAAGTCGCAATGTGCCGACAACATAAGGGTAATCCCCCTTCTCCTGCAAATCGCCGGCCATGACCCTTGTAAATTGTTTGCCATTACGATCTACACGGACCAGTTCCTGACCATGCTTGCTTATGCTGATCAGCCGGATCTGAAAATATTCCGGATGTGCCGACAGCATGGCTGTAAAAGTATCTGCCAGAATCTTTTTATCACTTTCGGCAATAAAATCGATTGGGGAGTTAAATACATTTCTGGTCACTGGCATGCCCGCCAGCAACTGCGCATCCTCGGCAATCACGTCTATGATGATTTTCATATTCCGGCCAACCACCTGCGTAGCCGTCAACAGGTCGCGTTCCGCCGCACTGGTCAGCATATTCCGACTGGATGTGTAGAAATAATAGCCGGTCAGGCTAGTTGCAAGAATACCAAATGCGGCAAGCAAAAAGCCGAGCTTGAAACCGATATCAATTTTTATATAGTCAGAAATCTTCACGATGCGATGAAATTTTTCGGCTTGCAGACAAAGATGACGAAATACACGAGAAGCACGCAGCGGTTGGCATTCCCCGCAGACCTAAGCATGATCCGCATATTTAAATGGCCTGCGGCATAGAGTCGAAGACTTGGCGCAAGCGAAACTGACAGCGCAACGAACAGGCGGCAAACAAAGCGAGGCATTGGCGTGACGTAAGATTGACCGGACTTCATTATACATCTCACAATTAATAAACGGACTTGTAATATCTTTGCCGATTTTAATGCCGACGTGCATTCGATTTTATGAATATTTTTTCAGTCTGAACTTTCGGAGTAGAATAACCAATAGCTCGTTCAAGAATTTGGAATTATTTCAAATGTTGGACGAAGCGATAATCCTTGCTGCAGCTTCGATCGAGCTTATGGTGCCTTTGCATCTCGCTTTATATTGGGACTAGACATAATGTACCTTCGAAACTGGATATTCTCTGCCGTTTGCTTGCCTCTCTTGTTTGGCTGCACGTTACCGCAGAAAGCAGAAACCGCGAATCCAGACATAAGGTTAGTGAATTCTGCAGATGGATTGGTCAAGGGCGAGATCGTCGGCTCACCCTCCCCCGGCAGCAAATTCGACAAGCTGAAAATCGGTATGACGCTGAAACAGGTCGAAAGCCTGATTGGCCAGCCAAACGGTACGGATAGCCGCATCACCGGCAAACAATACCAACCGTTTTACTTTGGTGGTGATACGCAACGCACAGAGGTCTTTTATAAAGGCGAGGGACAACTGACCTTTTCGAATATGCATCCCGACAGCGCTGCAGATACGCTGATTCGTATCATGGTCAATCCAAATGCCACGGGAATCCACTGATTGGCAAATATAGGTAATTGGCATCCATCACCATATTGACATCCTGCATATAAGATTATTACATTCCCTTGTTCAGAATCTAAGATCGTACGCCCAACAAAAATCTCAACCCACCTATCGCCATACGGGAGAATTCATGTCCAACATCGAATCAGTATTGAATGAAAAACGTGTCTTCGAGCCATCTGCCAAATTCGTCAAGCAGGCCAATGTGTCCGGCATGGCGGGTTATCAGTCCCTATGCAAGGCTGCAGAGCAGGATTACCCGGGCTTCTGGGCCAAGCTGGCGCGTGAGACTTTGCTCTGGAAGAAACCCTTTACCAAAATGCTGGACGAAAGCAATGCGCCGTTCTTCAAGTGGTTCGAAGATGGCGAGCTGAACGTCTCTTACAATTGTCTGGACAAGCATCTCGCCACCCAACCAGAAAAGACTGCGATCATTTTCGAAGCCGACGATGGCAAAGTAACGAAGATCAATTATCGCGATCTGCATGCCCGAGTGTGTCAATTCGCCAATGGCCTGAAGTCGCGCAGCATCAAGAAAGGCGATCGTGTCGTAATCTACATGCCGATGAGCATCGAGGTGGCGGTCGCCATGCAGGCCTGCGCGCGCATTGGTGCGATCCATTCGGTGGTGTTCGGCGGCTTCTCGGCCAAGAGCCTGCACGAGCGCATCACCGATGCGCAAGCCTGTGCAATAGTCACGGCCGATGCGCAACTGCGCGGCGGCAAGGTGATGCCGCTGAAATCCATCGTGGACGAAGCGCTCACGATGGAAGGTTGCGAAGTGATCAAGAACGTGATCATCTATCGCCGTGCCGGCAGCGAAATACAGCTCAGCGCGGCACGCGATGTGTGGTGGCATGATCTGGCGGACAAGCAAAGTGCGACATGCGAACCTGAATGGGTCGGCGCGGAACATCCGCTGTTCATCCTCTACACCTCAGGCTCTACCGGCAAACCCAAGGGTGTGCAGCATTCCAGCGGCGGCTACCTGCTCGGAACAATGCTGACAATGCAATGGGTGTTCGACTACAAACCGACCGACATCTTCTGGTGCACCGCCGATGTGGGCTGGGTCACCGGCCACAGCTATTGCGTGTACGGCCCTCTGGCGGTAGGCGCAACACAAGTGATGTACGAAGGGATACCGACCTATCCCGATGCCGGACGGTTCTGGAAGATGGTTCAGGATCACAAGGTCACTACTTTCTACACTGCGCCTACTGCGATACGCTCGCTGATCAAACTTGGCAGCGACCTGCCAAAACAATATGATCTTTCCTCGCTGCGCCTGCTTGGAACAGTCGGCGAACCGATCAATCCGGAAGCGTGGATGTGGTACTACAACACCGTCGGGCAGGCGCGCTGTCCGATCGTGGACACCTGGTGGCAGACCGAGACCGGCTGCCACATGATTGCACCGTTACCTGGCGCCGTGCCGACCAAACCCGGTTCCTGCACCCTGCCCATCCCGGGCATCCAGGTCGCGGTGGTAGATGAGACCGGACATGCGGTCGATGCGCAGCACGGCGGCTCGCTGGTCATTACCAAACCATTTCCGTCGCAAATCCGCACCATCTGGGGCGACCCGGATCGCTACCAGAAAGGCTACTTCCCGGAAGAGATGCGCGGCTACTATCTCGCCGGTGATTCCGCCCATCGCGACGAAGATGGATATATCTGGATCATGGGCCGCAACGATGACGTGCTGAAAGTCTCCGGCCACCGCTTGGGCACGATGGAAATCGAATCGGCTCTGGTCGCAAGCCCGCTGGTGGCAGAAGCTGCCGTGGTCGGGCGTCCGCATGATATCAAGGGCGAGGCCATCGTCGCTTTCGTGGTGCTGAAAGGCGCCCGCCCCACCGACCCAGCCAAGGCAAAGGAGATCGTCGAATCTTTGCGCAACTGGGTCAGCAAGGAGATTGGCCCAATCGCCAAACCTGAAGAGATTCGTTTTGGCGATAACTTGCCCAAGACCCGCTCAGGCAAGATCATGCGCCGCTTGCTGCGTGCTATTGCCCAAGGCGAGCAGATCACGCAAGATGTTTCGACACTGGAGAATCCGGCAATATTGGAACAGCTCAAAAACGCCATAACATAGAAGTTCCAGCCAACTTCAACCCCTCCTTCAGGATCGGTATGCCTGTACCTCCTGTTGCGCCTGCAAAAAATGGCCTAATTTGCAGCGCCCGCGCTGGTTTGCCGGTGCGCACGCGTCGCCTTTCCCGACCTTTTGTCCCCTTTCCCCTGCCTTTTGTCATCTTCCTGCTGTTTTAGTTGACCTAAGTGCGGATGTTAGCTACTATCGCGCAGGGTTTACTTCAGGAAGGGTTCAAGTGTTATTGATTCGATTGATATTTCCTTTACTGCTCTTCATATGCGCAGCCGCCATACCGGCATATGCTCACGCAGAAGAAACAATTGCACTTAACAGCCCTGTAACATTTCAAACTCCCGCAACAGAGGGCCCTGCGCCAGAATGGCTGCCAACAGCCCGCGATATCCGAATCGAACTCATCCCTCAACCCGACCCAAAAACAATTGACCTTTGGTCACGTATACGCAGCGGTTTTGCGATGCGCGATCTCGATTCCAAGCTGGTCGCCAGGCATGAAAAATGGTACGCAAGCCATCCTGATTATGTCGAGCGCATGACAGAACGTGCGCGTCTATACCTGTTTTACATCACTGAGGAAGTCGAACGACGCGGTATGCCCAGCGAAATCGCGCTGTTGCCTATGGTAGAAAGCGCATTCAATCCAGGAGCATATTCCGCCAGCCGCGCTTCCGGCATCTGGCAATTCATCCCGTCCACTGGCAAAAAATTCGGCATGGAACAAAACTGGTGGTATGACGGACGCCGCGACGTGATCAGTGCGACCAATGGCGCTCTGGACTACCTGCAAAATCTCCACAATATGTTCGGCGATTGGCAGTTGGCTCTGGCTGCGTACAATTGCGGCGAAGGCGCGGTTCTGCGCGCGCAGGAACACAATCGCAGACGCGGCTTGCCCACCAACTATTCCAGCCTTAAATTGTTGAAAGAAACCCGTAATTACGTGCCAAAACTGCTGGCTATAAAACACATTATTGCCGATCCCGCCAGCTTTGGGCTGGCACTGCAAGATATTCCCAACGAACCCTATTTTGCAGCGGTTGCCACTACCAAACACATCGACGTAAAACTGGCCGCCCAGTTGGCCGATGTGTCAGAAGATGAATTCGCCGCGCTCAATCCCGCACACAACCGCCCGGTGATCCTGCAGGACAGCAATGATTATATTTTATTGCCCATCGACAAAATTGAAACCTTCAAGAAGAACCTTGAAAATTATGACAAACCTCTGGTTAGCTGGCAGTCCTATAAGCCCAAGAAGGGCGAGCGCCTTGACAAACTGGCCCCGCGCTTCGGTCTATCGGTGGAAAACCTCAAATCCGTGAACGGCCTGTCAAGGCGCGGCAATATCAGCACCGGACAAACCCTGCTTGTGCCAGTGAACGGGGAGGAAACAGACAGCGAATTCGAGGCCTTCAATATGCACCTCGCTCCCACTGATAACCTGACAAGAACCAGGCACATCGTGCGCAGGGGCGACACACTTGGCGGTTTGGCTCGCCGTTATCATGTCAGCATCGCCAAACTGAAACAATGGAACGGACAGTTGAAAATCATCAGGATTGGTCAACCCATCATTATTTCTCAGGCCGGATCCAATCTACCCAATAGTCAGCGCAGCAAATCCAAGGAACACTCGCGCAAGGTGGCACAGAGCGGCACAGACAATAACAATTCATCCCAAGGGATCTAGTCTGACGGCAACCGTTTTGCCGAAAGAGAAGTGAAATCTCGGTATAGTTTCCATACGCTCAACCCTCCCCATATCAAACCAGCCACGCTGCGTCTGCGAAACACGAAAAATGTCGCTACGACGGCGAACAGCAAAGGTTGATTACGCAAGTAATGTGCAATTGCTATCCCTCGGTCAGCCAGCAACAGAGGGGTTCGCAAATTCGATCCGATCTCGGTCATTTGCTCGCGTTGATTGGTGATTCTCGCCAATAACCTTTCGCGGCGCTCCATCAGCTCAAACATCTTCTCATTCATGGCCGGCACCCAGTTGTTCCCTGTCCTTGGCCAACTCGGCAATACTGGCGGAAAACAATTTTGATTTGTATAGAACTTTGACGCGCAATACTATCGCGATCAGCATAGCCAGCACAAAGAACACAATACCCAGCCCGCCCAGCACCGCGAGACGGTGATCGTCCCAGAATAGCACCACAATAAATGCGGTGAACAATACCGAACTCATGCCCAAACAAAAAATCGCGAACAAAGAGTACAACAGCATCTGCGTCAGGCGCAGACGCTCCTCTTGCAACTCATTCGCCAGCAGTTCCAGCCGCGTCGAAACAATTGATGTCAGCGTGGATAGCAATCGTTTAAGTGACTCCATCAACCCTGCACCGTGTTCCGCCATGACTTAACGGCCACGTCCAATCAGCATTCCCACTATCACGCCGACAGCCGTTCCGATTCCAACCGCCTTCCATGGATTGTCATGCACATACTCATCGGTAGCTTTCGCCGCCTCTTTGGTCTTGGCGACAAATTCCTCCTCGGCTTTGGCAAGGCGCGCCTTGGCGGAATCCAGATTTTCCTGGATGCGCTCACGTGCTGCAGATACTTTATCTCCTGCAACCCCGGCTGTTGCACGCAACAATTCCTCGGTATCGGACACTACCAGTCGAAAATCCTGCATGAGTTTTTCTTTGCTGACTTCAGTTCCAGCTAATTTTGTGCTCACGATTAACTCCTTAAAGAAAAATAAAATGTTGATGATTACTGCACACACATCTCCATAACGGACTACTGGAGAAACAATATTACTTTAAACTTATATACGCCTTTAGTCAACCCAAACCATCCTCGTATAAATAGCAGTGCACGCTATGTGATGACGTGATTTTTGCCGCTGTAGGATAGCCTCTTCGGCATTGTTCCATGGCGTGTGAACAACGCGGGGCAAAATGGCAGCCTTGCGGTGGATTTGCCGGTGAAGGCAAGTCGCCTTCCAGCCTGATCCTTTCCCGACCAGTCCCGTCAATGCGCGGCACCGCCGACAGCAGGGCCTGAGTGTAAGGATGTTTTGGTGTATGCAACACTTCTTCTGCTGTGCCGCGCTCCACGATGCGGCCGAGATACATCACACATACTTCATGCGCGAGATACTCAACCACCGCGAGGTTGTGGGTGATGAACAAGAAGCTCAGATTCAATTCCCGCTGCAGAGATTTCAGAAGGTTCAATATCTGCGCCTGCACCGATACATCCAGAGCACTGGTAGGTTCATCGCAGATCAACAGTCGAGGCGACACAGCAAGCGCGCGCGCAATGGCGATACGCTGGCGCTGCCCGCCGGAAAATTCGTGGGGATAGCGCCACTTGGAATTGCGCGCAAGTCCTACCTGATCCAGTAAAGTATCGATGTGTGTCTGTCGTGCCGCACTGTTGCTATAGATATTCAGCGCGGTCATGCCCTCTTCCAGGATTTCGGCGACACGCATTTTCGGATTCAGAGAAGCGTAGGGATCCTGGAACACCATCTGCATCGCCGCTCGCTGGTCACGGATATTTGCTCCGATCAACTCCAGTCCGTCAAATCTAACTTTGCCCGCAGTGGGCCGGATCAACCGCAACAGTGCCTTGCCCAGTGTAGTCTTGCCGCAGCCGGATTCACCCACCAGTGCCAGCGTGCGGCCCTGCGGTATGTCCAGCGACACGCCGTCCACTGCCTTCACCAGGCCGATCGCGCGTTGCAACACCCCTTTGCGTATGGGGAAGTGGACTCGCAAATCGCGGACCTGCAAGAGCAGGGCACCAGATTCAGGACGCACATCGGGTTTGGCATCTACCTGATGCTCGGGCGCCTTTGCTTCAACCATTTTGTCGCTTGACCCTTGCCCTTCATACAGATGGCATCTAACCCCCTGCCCCTCTCCAAGCTCTGTCCAACCCGGCGTTTTCTCGCTGCACAGCGACCAGGATTTATCACAGCGTGCGGTAAAACGGCAACCCTGAAAGATGCTGCCCAGCGGCGGAACGCTGCCGGGAATGGCTGCCAGCTGCTGATTGCCCCTTGCAGCATGCGGCAAAGCTGCGAACAGTTTCTGAGTATAGGGATGCAACGGCCGCTCAAACAACTGCGCACGGCTGGCCTGTTCGACGATTTGTCCGGCATACATCACGCCGACCTGATGCGCCATTTCCGCCACCACACCGAGGTCATGCGTAATCAGCAACATTGCCATGCCGGTATTGTGTTGCGTATCGCGCAATAACTGCAAAACTTGCGCCTGTATCGTGACATCCAGCGCTGTGGTGGGCTCGTCCGCAATCAGCAATTTCGGCTGCCCTGCCAGCGCCATCGCCATCATCACACGCTGTTTCATCCCGCCGGAAAGCTGGAACGGAAATTCCGCCACACGCCGCGAAGCATCCGGGATACCGACCTGATCAAGCAATTCGACGTAGCGCCGTTGCGCGGTTGTTCCGCTCAAACCTTGGTGCAGCTCCAATACTTCGGCGATCTGCTGGCCAACCGTCATCACCGGATTCAGGCTCAGTCCCGGTTCCTGAAAGATCATCGCCGCCGTACCGCCGCGCACTTCTCGCATCTCGCGTTCGCGCAAACTGAAAATCTCGACACCATCCAGCCGAGCCGTGCCGCCTGCATGCACCACGCCATCCGGCAACAGACGCAACAGTGACATAGCGGTCATTGATTTGCCGCAGCCCGATTCGCCAAGCAGCGCGAAGGTCTTCCCCGCTTTGATGTTGAAAGAAATGTCGTCGACGATGCGCGCGCCGTTTCTCAGCTGCGTGATCAGTCCGGTGACATGGAGTATGTCACCCATTACACCGCCACCTCAATCTCGTGACTCGAAACACCACACTGGACGATCTCTTCGGTGGCCGACGGCATTGCCCGCACCGACGCTGCGCGCTCCGTGTTCATGCCGTCACCTCAATCACGTGATTCGAAACACCACACTGGACGATTTCATCGGTGGCCGACGGCATTGCCCGCACCGACGCTGCGCGCTCCGTGTTCATGCCGTCACCCCGGCATGGCTCATGCGCGGATCGAATGCATCGCGCACCGCGTCGGCAAAAAGGTTAGCCGCCAGCACCAGCACCAGCATAAAGCCGAAAGCTGATGCCAGGGCCCACCACACCATGGGGTCGCGCCCCATCTCAAGTCGCGCGGCGTTGATCATGGTTCCGAAGCTGATCATGGATGGATCGACACCAACGCCGACGTAGGACAGCACTGCCTCGGCCAGCACCAGACCGCTGAAATCCATTACCAGCGAGATCAGCACGATGTGCATCACGTTCGGCAAGATGTGGCGGGACAATATGCGCATTGTTGACACGCCAAATGCCTGCGCAGCCTGGATGTATTCCAACTCGCGCAGCTTGAGCGTCTCACCGCGCAACAAACGGCACAGCCCGGTCCAACTGGTGACCCCGAGGATCATACACAGGAACACCAGGCGCAGATCGGCACGCGAAGCCGAGTTATTGAACCATTGTGGATGCGTATCGATGGTAACCTGCATCATCAGCACTGCAGCCGCTATCAGCAGCACACTGGGAATGGAACTCAGAACGGTATAGATGTACTGGATCAAATCATCCACCCAACCTCGCAAATATCCCGCCGCGATGCCCAGCAGTAATGCCAGCGGCAAGGTGACCAGCGTGGTAACAGTGCCGATGATCAGCCCGGTACGGATGCTTTTCAGCGAAAGATACAACACATCCTGACCGACCTTGTCGGTGCCAAGCACGTGATACTCAGTGGCAAGATCAACTGTCATGCCGATCAGGACCGAGATAATGAGGGTAGTAATCAGCATTGCGCGTGCCGGCCAGCCTCGTTGTACCAGCCATCTCTTGCTGCCGTAGGCAAGCACCAAACCCACCACCAGCCCAACCAGCGCTCCATTCAATCCTCGTACAAGTACATCCCCATCGCGTTGCTGTACGTCCGTCAGATGCGCGCCGCCATAGCGCAAGCGCGGATAATCGCGCACCACATTTCCATGTTGATCACTGATGCTTTCCTTTGCGTACAGCGTCACTGCCAGCGGTGCGGAATAGGTTTTCTCGGTGTGCGTGCGCAATGGCGTAAGCAGTTTGTCGAACAAGCTCAGCACTTCCGGCGAATATACCCTCTCGCCACCATTGCTCTCCGGCAAGACTGCTTGGTAATGCAGCGTATCCAATAATCCGACCAGCAGGAACAACGTCAGTATCAGCAGCGATACCATAGCCGTTGCGCTCTGTGCCACACGCCGCCACGGCAACAACAGATGCTTGTGCTGCCGCACATACCACGCACAGGCAATGCCTGCCGCCAGCAACAGGAACACCAGCGCATCGCTCCACAAGATAACCGGCATGAAGCTCATGACAGTCGCACCCGCGGATCCACGATCGTGTAGGAAATATCGGTGAGTATCAGTCCGGCGATATACAGCAGCGAGCCAAGAAACACCATCGCACGCACCACGCTGAAATCCTGCGCACTGATCGCGTCGATGGTGTAGCTGCCCAAGCCGGGAATGCCGAAGAATGACTCGGTGAGAAGGCTGCCCATGAACAACAGCGGGATGACGACTACCACACCGGTGAGAATGGGGATCATCGCGTTCTTCAACACATGGCGGAACAGCACCGCCAATTCCGACAGCCCCTTGGCACGCGCGGTGCGCACATAGTCCTTGCCGATCTCCTCCAGAAAGATGGTGCGATACCAGCGGCTGCTGGAACCGATGCCGCCTATCATGCCGATCACGATGGGCAACACCACAAACTTGAAAGCACCCAAGCCGCCGTCATACCCGGAAATCGGCACCAGGTGCCACAGTTTGCTCACCAGAAACTGCCCGCCGATGATGTAGAACAGGCCGGACACCGACATCAGCAGCACACATAACGCAACACCCGCGATGTCCAGCGCGGTGGCGCGAAACAGCGTCATCAGCAGTGCGAAACAGACGTACACCACCAGCCCGATAATAAAGGTCGGCAACGCAATCGCAAGGCTCGGCCCCATGCGTGTTGCGATTTCGCGACTGATGCTGCGCCCGTCATCCGAATAACCGAAATCAAGCGCAAACATGCTGGCGGATTTCTGCCAGAAGATCGTGTCGGTGACTTTGTCGGCGCCGCTGGCAGCGTTGTTCACCAACAATGGCTTGTCATAACCACGCTGCTGTTTCCATTTTTCGATCGCATCCGGTGTGACGCGTTTGATGCCCAACTGCATTCTCGCCATATCATCGGGTGTATTCACTACAAAAAACAGTGCAAATGTAAGCAGATTGACCCCGACCAGAATTGGCAGGGCATACAATATGCGGCGGATCAGGTAGGCTATCATTCAGTCAAGTGGGTATGTGGTTTTGCGGGTGCGACACCATTGTTTCACAAGCTACGCGTGAGCGCACCAGACTTGCTTGTCGAATTATCCCGCACTTTTTTCTGCATCAGTTGAATCTCCTTCCTTGGTGAATTCATTCCGCAATTCGGAATTTTGATGTTGCAGCGGAATCACGATTTACCGATATAGAAAAATCAGGTTCGCATCAATCAGGAAAAATAGTTGCAAATTTATGTACTTGAATAATACAATGCCAAAAAAGACAGGAGGAGAAGACATGCTTCACACCAATAACAATATTGCCGTTGCTATCGCCATGGCAGTTCTTTTCATGGCGCCGGTTGCATGCGCCACGACCCATCCAGCCTCTTCCAAAGACGCGGCCCCTGCTGCTGCTTCCAAAGACGCGGCCCCTGTTGCCGCTGCAAGCGTTGAAATGGCTGATAACAGTCCTGAAGCAATCAAGTTGCGCAGCGGTTCCGGAAATCCGGTCGCGGGCAAAGACAAATCGCAGCTATGTCAGGGCTGCCATGGTGAGGCAGGCGTCAGCATTGAGGGCATGGCTCCCAAGCTCGCCGGGCAATATGCCAAATATATTGAAAAGCAAGTCCACGATTTCCAATCGGGCGTTCGCATACACGAAATCATGAGCGCCGTGGCTCAGACCGTTAACGATGACGACCTTGTCGATATCGCTGCTTATTTCGCCAGTCAGACCAAAATGAAAGGTGACGAGCATAAAAATGAGCTTGGGGAAAAGCTGTTCTTGCATGGCGACATGTCGAGAATGATGGTCGCATGCGTCAACTGCCACGGAGTGGACGGCAAAGGGAAATCTCCTGGCAATCCGGTGTTCCCGGTGATCGGAGGCCAGCATAAAGACTACCTGCGCGGGCAACTGCTTAATTTCAGGGATGGTGATCGCGGAAACAGTCCGGGTGGCGTGATGAACATCATCGCACAGAAATTGACTGACCAAGAACTAGACGCGTTGGCGGATTACGTTTCTGGGCGATAGCAAGATGGAACAAGATGTAGTTGTGGCAGTGTGTTTGTTTGAACGAGAGTGATATAGAAGTTTCAATAAATTCATAATAATAAGCAAGATTGTTTGCAGGCGGACAGATTATTTTTTTTGGCCGCTCCAACATTAATTCAGGAAATAAGGGCGGGAATAATGAGCAAATCTAAATTCATATCATCGTCATTGCTTATATTGGCGGCTTTCAGCATTCTGGTATCAGGAACAGCAGTTGCCGCAGAATCAATGGCAGGTATCAATGTCGCCAACGGAGAAACCATCTTCAACGAAGGCAAAGGCGATGCGGCCGCATGCCAAGGGTGCCATGGAGAAAAGGCATTGGGTAATGACGATATGGGCGCCCCGCGCCTGGCAAATATCGGCTTGGCGTATGTCGTCAAGCAACTCACGGACTTTGCGGCGGACAAACGTGTCCCTGATGGTGCCGGCTCTGCCATGAACGGTTTTGCCAAGGCGTTGACTGAACAGGACCGCCGTGACGTTGCAGGTTTCCTCTACTCCTTGGACTATCAGGTTGAACCGTCCGACCTGAAAGCGCTTGCCAGCAATGGCAACAAAGTCGGGAAACCAGAGTTGGGTGAAATCATTGTCACGAAAGGTATCAGAGGCAAAGTTCCCCCTTGTCAGGACTGCCATGGATTCAACGGTCGCGCCCCCAGGTTTCCGGCAATCAACCAGCAAAAATTTGTATATCTGGTCAATCAGTTGAATAACTGGCGCAGCGACAGCAGGGCAAATGACCCAACAGTTGATAACGTCGGAATCATGAGGAGAATCGCGAAATTCCTTTCAGATGACGATATCGCCAACATAGCCGCCTTCCTGTCCACAGCTCCCAGGGTGTCGCCGGAAGGGATGAGTAAAAAATAATTGAATGTTCCGGCATTGAAAAAGACCGGAGTAGTGTCATTTTAGCCATTTGATAACTTAAGCAAACCGCTGCGATCTTTGGTTCTAGCGGAGGGAGAAGAATATGTTTCACACAAAAAACAACATAACCATCTGTTTGGCTCTACTCGTTATGCTCACGGGTACGACAGCATTTGCCCGGAACGAATTCGCCAATCCGCTTACCGGACAAATCGGTGTCGCCCCCGACGACGACAGCCCAGAGTCTATCAAGATGCGCAGCGGCAGCGGTGATCCGGTCGCGGGCAAGCAAAAATCCGAGTTGTGCCAAGGCTGCCACGGTGAGCAAGGCATCAGCCTCGAGGGCCTGATTCCCAAACTCGCTGGTCAATACGCCAAATATATCGCAAAAGAACTGCGCAATTATCAGTCCGGCACGCGTTCACACCAGATCATGAACGCCATGGCTGGGACCATCAGCGATGATGACCTTGCCGATATCGCCGCCTATTTCGCCAGCCGGCCAAAGATGAAGGGGGCCGGGTCGAACAACGAGGTTGGAAAGAAGATCTTCTTGCATGGTGATTTATCCAGAACCGTGGTTGCCTGCATCAATTGCCACGGTGTAAACGGCAAGGGGCTAACGCCGAACACCTCGATGTTCCCGGTGATCGGTGGCCAGCAAAAGGACTATATACGCCGGCAGCTCATCAATTTCAGGGCGGACGAACGCACCAACAGTCCGAACGCGATTATGAACAAAATCACCCATAAACTGACTGACGACGAGATCGAAGGGTTGGCTGACTATGTTTCAGGCCAGTAACCCCCGCAATGAACCAATGAACGATGCGAGCGAGTGAAACTGATTACCCGCAGGTTCGCATACATCGCTGAATCCGGATTTACATATACCGTCTTCGCAACGGGTTTTTAAACAGGTCGATTCGTCCATTTAACGTTCTGGCGGAGCAATCAACTTCCCCCCACCCTTTCGGTATGTTTCTTCGCATACAAGTCTGCCAAAGCTATTCCGTTTGCCCCAAGCCCGTTTAACCTTCGGAATGATATAAAACCTGGCAATTAATTTGCTATCCTATGCCAGAGATACCAAATGTTTACACAAGAACGATTAGGGCAATATGGTTGTTTATGAGCATCATCATTACAAAAGGTAAATGGCATGTTCAACATTAGCAGCAACATTGCCAGCGGCCTGGCACTGGCCGCTTTGCTCGTGGCCACTTCCGCTTTTGCCGAAGGTGATACTGCCAATCCGCTCAAGGGGATCATTGAGCCAGATGTAGAGAATGTCTCAACAATCAAACTGCGCAGTGGTACCGGCGATCCGGTCGCAGGCAGGGAAAAATCCCTACTTTGCCAAGGTTGCCACGGGGAATATGGCATCAGCATGGAGTCGTTGATCCCCAGCCTCGCCGGACAATACGCAAACTACCTCGAAAAGGAAATCCGCAATTTCCAATCCGGCATCCGCTCACACCAGATCATGAACGCCATGGCAGGGACAATCGATAACGACCAGGACTTGGCCGATATTGCCGCCTATTTTGCCAGCCAGAAGAAAATGGAGGGCAATGGCTCGGAAGGCGACCCGGATGGAAAAGAAATATTTCTGCACGGTGACTTGTCCAAAATGAGGCTCGCCTGTGTGAATTGCCATGGGGTTAGGGGCAAGGGACTGGAGGCCAAGATCTCGATGTTCCCGGTGATCGGCGGCCAGCAAAAAGGATACATTCGCCGGCAGCTTATGCTATTCAGGGAAGGCGATCGCACCAACAGTCCTAACGGCATCATGAACCGGATTACCAGCTCGCTGACCGACTCAGAAATCGAATCGTTGGCGGACTATATTTCAGCACAGTAGCAGAGGAAGGCCACCGGGCCCATTCATTTTCAGCCGATCACCGAGGCCGGAAATGCAGTTCCACTTTGGAGACGTTTCGGAGCATCAGCAGTTGCCAAAGCGCATACACGATTTTGTAAGATTCCAGATGATATGAGGAGAATGGCATGTTTAGCATGAATCGCAACTTTGGTGCAGTCATGGCGATGGCTGCTCTCTTCACAATTGCAGCCGCATTCGCTGAAAACGACAACGGAAATCCGCCGCGCAACGGCGATCCGGTGGCGGGCAAAGCCAAATCGCTGTTGTGCCAAGGCTGTCACGGCGAGGATGGCAACAGCCTCACCGCCCTCGTCCCAAAACTTGCCGGGCAAAATGCGGCGTACATTTCCAAGCAGGTCCACAATTTCCAGGCAGGCGGCCGCAAACACGCGATCATGAACGATCTCGCTGTGACCGTTAACGATGACGAACTTGCCGATATAGCCGCCTATTTCGCCAGCAGGCCCAAGATGAAGGGTGAAGGCTCAAATAACAAGGTCGGGGAAAAACTGTTCTTGCAAGGCGATATATCAAGATCAATAGTCGCATGCGTCAATTGCCACGGTACCAACGGCAAGGGTCTGGAGCCTAATCCCTCGATGATTCCGGTGATAGGCGGCCAGAACATGGATTATCTTCGCAGGCAACTCGTCAACTTCAAGGATGGCGATCGCAGCAACAGTCCTAACGGCGTTATGAACGGGATTACCAGATCTCTGACTGTCGCAGAGATTGGATCGTTGGCGGAGTATATTTCCGGGCAGTAGCCAAAAAACGGGTGCCGTCGCTGACAACCATGATATTAGCCGCGCGACAACCTTCGGATTTGCCGCATGGAACGTCTCCCGAACTAGCGCCTGTGATGCTGGAATTCACGGTGCTTTCGAGTTGCGATATGGCATTTACCTCAGATTTTTTTGCTTTCAGTTGACAATTTTCCGGAGCATTGAGCTATCATTGCCAAGCGCGGGAATAATCTGGTTCTGGCAGACGTTTAATATGAAAGGTTCATCATGGATTCAAAAGTTCGCACGCTTATATTATCGGTAGTGGTTTCTGTGATCTTGTGGTTGTTGGGCGGATTTGTATTTAACCATGCAATCGGTATGATTTGCGTATTCTTAAGCATCGTCCTGGTAGGATTGGCCGCCGGCAACCTGATGAACTCGCCTGAACCAACATCCAAAAGCAAGTAACAACCCAACACGGTCCCAAGTGATTGAAAGCCACCACACAGTGGCGTTTGTTCTGGTGCATGAAGCGCATGGCATTATTCAAAACTGCAGACTATCCCGTATAGGATTGCAGGCATAATCTCCTTCTTGCTTTTTGCGATTACATAAGAAAAATTAGCATCCATGAACAAGCTGATCCCTTATCCCTTTTTCATTATCTCTTCCATTATCGCTTTCAACATTACCGCCTTCGCAGTGGTGCTGCAGCTGGATATGCTGATAATCAACGCGACTGTCTACAAAGTCATTTCCTGGCTGGTCTCCTCTGGATCATGGACGATCGTCTACTTCCTGCGCAACAGATAAACCCCACTCAGCCGCGAATAGAACTTATCTGGCCTCCTCGCGCTGTCGCAGTTTTTGCCGCAGCCAAACAACAAATAGAAGCATCGCTCCCGCGCCCAGCCAAAGCGGCCAGCGCACGGGCTGATTCCAGTCGCGGCGCAGCTTATCGCGCAACTTTGCATCTACTCGCCAATACTTGAGTTTGTTGTTTGCCATTACATTGGCTTTGACATTGCTCAGCCAGCTGTGCTGCAACACATAATTTTTTGGATGATAGCCCCACAGCCAGGGAGAATCACGGCGCAGGATCTCCAGCATGCGATCGATGATTGCCTGGCGCGCCGGACTGTTTTCCATATTTTTCATCTGCTCGAACAATTTGTCATACTCGGGGTTGCTGTAATTCGCGGCGTTCTCCCCGCCCTTGCCCACCTTGGCTTGTGCGCTGTTCAGCAGAAACAGGAAGTTTTCCGGATCGGGGTAGTCGGCATTCCAGCCCCAGTAGAACATCTGGGTATCGCCTTTGCGGATCTTGTCCTGAAAGCGGTTGTAGTCGGTGCTGCGCGCGACCAGCTGCACATTGATCTTGGCGAATTGCTTGCGCAGCCAGTCGATTCGTGATTTGTCCCCTACCCCGCTTGCGGTAGTATCCAGATTGATCACTAGGGGCTGGCCGGTTTGCGCATCCACCCCGTTCGGGTAGCCGGCTTCGGCAAGCAGCTGCTTGGCTGTCTCGATGGACTTGCGTTTCGGCGCGCCATCCACCCAGTCGTACACGTAATGATTGATACCCGCCTCGCCCTCGCGGTAGCCAAAGATGCCCGGCGGGATAGGCGATTGAGCCGCGATGCCGCGCCCGTTGGCGAAGATCGAGATGAACTCCTCGAAGTCCACCGCGATTGCAATCGCCTGCCGCAGTTTGCGCGCCCTTTCAGGATCACATGATGAATCATTTGGTTTTCCCCCTCTCACGCTTGCGGGAGAGGGTTGGGGAGAGGGGACACTGGTTGAGTTTGCGCAACTCCCGCCGACCACCGGATCAAGCCAGTTGAAGCCGGTATACATGGTTGAAGTCGCCACCGAAGTGGACAATTGGATACCCTGCGCTTTCATCGCATCCGTCACGGTTGCTTCACCGCCGACATTCACCTGGACTGCCTGGTCAAAGCTGTCTGAACTGATGCCGGAAGCATCGTAATAGCCTTGCAGAAACTTGTTCCAGTAAGGAATGGTTTCCTTTTCGCGAGTGAAGACGATCTTGTCGATCAGCGGCAATGGCTTGCCCGCATCCGCCAACAAGCCGGCTGCGACATCCCCTGCTTCGCCTTCTGTCGGATAGGTCTCGCTGTCGTAATACGGATTCCGCGCCAGCACCATGCGCTGGTTTGGATTGTTCTCGGAAAGATAATACGGCCCGCTGCCCACCGGCCACCAATCCAGTATCAGGTTGCGTTCATGCATTCCCTCCTGAGCGTAGAACCGTTCGGCCTCGGGCGGCATCGGTGCGAAGAACGGCATCGCCAGCCAGTATGCGAACTGGGGATACTTGCCGATGATCTCGATGCGGTAAGTATGGTCGTCTACCACCTGCACACCTTGCAGCGGGTATTTGCTGAGATCGAGGAACGCATCAGGATTTTTTTTCAACTCCTGCTGCAGCGTCGCGGCATATTCCTTGAGGCCGACGATGTATTCGCTCATCACGCCGTAGATCGGCAGATGCAATTGCGGATGGGCCAGGCGTTTGATCTGGTACACGTAGTCCGCTGCAGTGACTGCACGTGTAGCGCTGTGCGGAAAGTCGCTCACCGCATGGATATCGCGCAGATCATCCGGCGTCAGATGGTCATACTCCGGCTTGCCCAGCGCATCGCGCGCAAATGCCGGATGCGGCTGATAGCGCATACCGGGCTTGATATGTATTTCATACACACTGAACGCGATTCTTTCCGCAGGTGCATTGTCCGGCAGCGGGCGGCGCTTTCTGTCCAGATAATGCACCGTCGGCATCGCACTGGCCGCCAGCGGCACCAGTTGATACGGGCGTTTCAGGTAGTGGTATTGCAGCGGCGGTGCGTAAATCTGCGCCAGTAACTCGTACTCGTTTTCGCTGTAAGCCTGGGCAGGATCCAAATGCTTGGGACGATCTGTGAACGCGGTATAAAAAATCGACTTGCCCTCGTCCGACGCCGGATAAGGATTGTTCCACAGCCCGCCTTCACAGGCGGAAAGCAATATGGCCAGCAAGCAGGCAACGATGACTCTCATTGGCTAAGTTTAGCGGAATAGCGCTGCCATGGCCAAGGTTGACACGGATTGCCGATTGAACAACACTGTGCTCGCATATCATCCCTTCTTCACTGCATCCACAAACCTGATACACAGACTCAAACATGAACCCAGAATGGCACAATTTCCTCACCCAATTCGGCGCAACCATCGAGTCAGGCTTGGTACAGCGCTTTGGCGACACTGCTGCCGAATTGAACGCAACAGCACAAGATGCGGTACTGGTTGATTTGAGCCAGTTCGGAATGCTGCGCGTGGCTGGCGAAGAGGCCCCTTCGTTTCTGCAGAATCTGTTGAGCAACGACATACGCGAAGTCAGTGGCACGCGTTCCCAACTCAGCAGTTTTAACAGCGCCAAAGGGCGGATACTGGCAACCCTGCTGATCTGGCGCGAAGGAGATGACTATCTGCTGCAACTGCCACGCGTATTGTGTGAGCCGATCAGAAAAAAACTGTCCATGTATGTACTGCGCGCCAAGGTCAAGATTACCGACTCCAGCGACGAAATTATCTCGTTGGGGCTGTCCGGTGCGAATGCGCGTGAGATTTTGCTCACTCAATTCGGCGATCTTCCTCAAACCCCGTTCGGCTGCATCAGCACCGCACAAGCCAGCGTGATACAGATCAGCGGCACTCGCTGGCAGATCAACACGCCGGCACCGCACGCTGTCGCGCTGTGGACGACGCTCAGCCAGCACGTACTGCCGGTTGGCAGTGTATGCTGGGACTGGCTCAACATTCGTTCCGGCATTCCGGTCATCTTGCCGCCAACCCAGGAACAGTTCGTCGCGCAGATGGTTAATCTTGAGCTCATCGGCGGTGTGAATTTCAATAAAGGCTGCTATCCCGGGCAAGAGATAGTGGCGCGTATGCAATATCTCGGCAAATTGAAGCGGCGCATGTACCTTGCACACCTTGATTACCGGGGGCATCCGGACGGCAACGACGCGCCGCACCCGGGCGACGAGTTGTTCAGTGCAGAAATGGAAGGCCAGGCCAGCGGCATGATCGTCAACTCGGCGCCCGCACCGGGTGGAGGGTTTGACGTGCTGGCATCGGTACAGACCTCCAGCCGGATAACACAAAAGGTGCTGTGGAAGTCGTTACAAGGTGCTGAGCTGCATTTTATGCCTCTGCCCTATCCGCTGCCAAATATGTGAGCACTGCGGCTTCAACACGAACAATATATCTTGACTCGATAGAAGCCCGGGCAGTTAGCTCTGTGAGCGTTGGTCACATGTTAATCTTCGTCGAGCAACATGCCGGGACTCCAGTTATCGCCCGCCAACTGCCGTCCGTCGATTATGACTTCACTCGGATAACGTGTTACAGGAAAATCCGGGCTGGCTATGAAGCAATTCTTGCCCATGCTCTCTCTCCTCCCCGATGAGCATGCGTTCTGACGCGATGTCGGAACGACCTTAATCCCCCTTGCCGTAACGGCTTGGGGGATTTTTTAAGGATTTTGAATTTGGTATGAATATCAATAACCTATAATGATTTTTGGCAAAGCACAAATACCCACCCATCTGAAAATGGCAAAAGCAAACCCTTGATCATATCGACAGCAGATTGAGAATGGTGAATCGATCCCGCCCGAAAGACGGTACCGCGATTGCTATAGCTTGAGGGACATCTTGATATGCGGCAGCCCTGCATCCATAAACTCTTTGCCCTCTTCGACAAAGCCAAAGCTGCGGTAGAACGGCAATGCGTGTGTTTGCGCATCCACATTCACCTGCTTGTAATCGTGCGACCGTGCATAATCCAGCAACGCTTCCATGATCGCCGTACCGACTTTTTGCTTGCGCCATTGCGGCAACACCGAGATACGCCCGATATGGCCGCTGGCAGACATCCGCCCGCAACCGATGGCATCGCCTTGGTGGCTGAGCGCGAGCGCATGCCGGCAACCTTCATCCTGTCCATCCCATTCCAGCTCGGCGGGAATGCCTTGTTCGCGGATAAACACCGCCTCACGTATCGATTTCAGCAAGGGTTCGCCATCATGCCAGCCAATCAGACTAACAGTAAAAGGATTAGCCATGCTTGTATCCCCTCCAGAAAATCACTCGATGATTTCGACTTCCGTTCCCGCGGGTACTATATCAAACAATTCGATCAAATCGGCATTATGCATCCGGACACAGCCATGCGAACCGGGTATGCCGAGCCGCACTGAATCCGGCGTGCCGTGGATGTAGATATAGCGGCGCATGGTATCGCACGCTCCCAGCCGGTTGAAGCCCACTTCGAGACCGGATAACCAAAGGATACGTGTCAGCATCCAATCGCGGCCGGGAAACCGGGTCCCCAATTCCGGCGTGTAGATTTCACCGGTGGGTCGGCGGCTCACAAATACGGTATTTTCGGGTTGTCCGGCGCCTATCTTGGCACGAATGATATGTTTGCCACGCGGGGTGCAAAAACTGCCGGACAACTCACCCACGCCTTTCTCGGAACTGGACACCGCATAACGGCGCAGCACTTTGCCTGTGTCATCCAGCAATTCAAGCTGCTGCGTGGAAATGTGCATTTTGATTTTCACGACGATTTTTGCTGCTGAGCGCGGCGCAGGGCGAAAAAATTGCTGAGCATCAAGCCGCATTCCTCCGCCAGCACGCCACCCACCACATCTGTATGATGGTTAAGTCGCGGTTCGGCAAACGCATTCATCACGCTGCCGCAAGCTCCGGTCTTGGGGTCTCTCGCCCCGTACACCGCCCGCGCAATGCGCGCGTGCATGATCGCCCCGGCGCACATCAGGCAGGGTTCCAGCGTGACGAACAACTCGCAATCGACCAGCCGATAATTACCCAGCCGTTGCGCCGCATCACGCAACGCCATCGTTTCAGCATGGGCCGAAGGATCGTGGCGCGAGATCGGGGCATTGAAGCCGCGTCCGATGATTTCTCCGTTCTTTACCACCACTGCCCCCACCGGCACTTCGCCTGCGTCCAGCGCCATGCTTGCCAGTTCCAGCGCGTGGCGCATGTAATCCGCATCCGTCATAACTTTCAAATTCGTCAAAACAGGCAACTCTGATAAAAAGGGCTGCAACCGTAGCACAACGGCGCCAATTTGACGAGGGCGCGAAGATGCTTGCCTTTAATGTGTTTTTTGACAAGAATGTCGTCATATATAGCAGGTTCACTCATGCCAGAAAACAAGATTGCAGATTTTTCCCTGCCCTCCACGGGCAATCAGACCTTCATCCTATCCGGCGCGCGCGGCAAGCATCTGGTCATTTACTTTTACCCCAAGGACAACACGCCGGGTTGTACAACCGAGGCGCAGCAGTACCGCGATTTGTATGCAAAATTCAAGAAGGCAAACTGCGAGGTGGTGGGCGTTTCGCGCGACAGCCTCAAGTCGCATGAGAACTTCAAAGCCAAGTTCAGCCTGCCGTTCGAGCTGTTATCGGATACCGGTGAAACCGCTTGCAATCTTTTCGGCGTGATCAAGCAGAAGAACATGTATGGCAAGCAGGTGCGCGGCATCGAACGCAGCACCTTCATGTTCGACAAACACGGCGTGTTGCGCAAGGAATGGCGCGGCCTGAAAGCCGATGGGCACGCGCAGCAAGTGCTGGATTATGTAACGACACTCAACTAAAGGAACCCCATGCCACCATCACGCGCCAAATCGGCAAACGCGGAATCGGATGCCGACATCAAATTGTTCGTGCTGGATACCAATGTGTTGTTGCATGACCCGACCAGCCTGTTCCGCTTTGAGGAACATGACATTTGCCTGCCGATGTTCGTGCTTGAAGAACTGGACAACAAGAAAAAAGGCATGACTGAGGTCGCCAGAAATGCGCGCCAAGCCAGCCGCTTCCTCGATCAGATCGTCAGCGATGCGCCGCACAAGATAGAGGAAGGTATCGCGCTCGAATCTCCCGCGAACAAGAATTGCTCGGGGCGGTTGTTCCTGCAGACCAGCTTCGTCAAATACGAGCTGCCGCAAAACCTCGAACTGGGCAAAGCGGACAACGCCATTCTCGGCGTGGTCATCGGACTGCAAAAACAACAACCGAACCGGTCGGTGATCCTGGTCAGCAAGGACATCAACATGCGCATCAAGGCGCGGGCGTTGGGGTTGGAAGCACAGGATTATTTCAATGACAAGGTGCTGGAAGACAGCGACCTGCTTTATACCGGGGTGTTGCCCCTGCCCGAGGATTTCTGGGATCGGCACAGCAAGGACATGAAGTCGTGGCAAAAGGATGGGCGCACTTATTACCAGATATATGGGCCGCTGTGCGCGGCATTTTTCGTCAACCAGTTCGTCTATCAGGAAAACGGATCTACGCCATTCTATGCCATTGTGCTGGAACAGAGCGATGTGACGGCCCAGTTGTGCACCCTGACCGATTACACTCATAGCAAGAACAATGTGTGGGGCATCACGGCGCGCAACCGCGAACAGAATTTCGTGCTCAACCTGCTGATGAATCCAGAGATCGATTTCGTCACATTGCTGGGCCAGGCGGGTACCGGCAAGACCTTGTTGACGCTCGCTTCCGGCTTGCTGCAGACGCTGGAAAACAAGCTTTATTCTGAAATCATCATCACCCGTGTCACAGTTCCGGTCGGTGAAGACATCGGATTCCTGCCCGGCACCGAGGAAGAAAAGATGACGCCATGGATGGGCGCATTAGAGGATAATCTCGACGTGCTGAACAAATCCGACGAGGAAGGCGGCGACTGGGGCCGTGCCGCCACGCGTGACCTGATCCGTTCAAGGGTCAAGGTCAAGTCCCTCAATTTCATGCGCGGACGCACTTTCCTCAACAAATATGTCATCATTGACGAAGCGCAAAACCTGACGCCCAAACAGATGAAGACACTGGTCACGCGCGCGGGACCCGGCACCAAGGTGGTGTGCATGGGTAACATCGCACAGATCGATACCCCTTACCTCACCGAAGGAAGCTCCGGCCTGACCTATGTGGTGGATCGCTTCAAAGGCTGGAAACACGGGGGTCATGTCACGTTATTGCGCGGTGAAAGGTCACGTTTGGCTGATTACGCCGGAGAAGTATTGTAGGAATTCATGGATAAACCCGTCGAAAGATCTGATGCCGAGTGGCGCAACGAACTCACTCCTGAACAATATCAGGTGTGTCGCAAATGCGGCACCGAGCCGCCGTTCACGGGCAAATACTGGGATTGCCATGATACGGGGATATATCGCTGCGTGTGTTGCGGCAATGCCTTGTTTGATTCGGCAACAAAATTCGATTCCAGCAGCGGATGGCCGAGTTTCTGGCAACCCTATAATGACGAAAACATCATGTCGCGGACTGACACCAGCCATGGCATGAAACGCGTAGAAGCGATCTGCAAACGATGCGGCGCGCACCTTGGACATGTGTTCCCCGATGGCCCGAAACCCACAGGATTGCGCTTTTGCATCAATTCCGCCTCACTCGTTCTGGACAAGAAAGGTTGATGGGTATCGCCATGCTTTACCCCATCCTGCTCACTTACATTTAAATAACATCATGAAACTGCTGTTCGATTTATTCCCTGTCCTGCTGTTTTTTACCGCCTATAAATTCGGGGATATATTTATCGCCACAACGGTGGCGATTGCCGCGACTTTTATCCAGATCCTCTGGACCAAATATCGTCACGGCAAAGTCGACATGATGTTGTGGGTAACCTTTGCCATCATCGTGATGTTCGGCGGAGCAACACTGTGGCTGCACGATGAAAATTACATCAAGTTAAAGCCTACCGTGCTGTATTGGATATTCTCCTCCATCCTGTTGTTCTCGAATTTGTTGTTTCACAAGAATCTGATGCGCGCGATGCTGCATCAGAAAATCGCCCTGCCCATGCATGCATGGAATCGTCTCAATCTGAGCTGGAGTCTGTTTTTTGCAGTGCTCGGTTTTATAAACTTGTATGTGGCGTTTAACTTCTCCACGGATACCTGGGTGAATTTCAAACTGTTCGGCTTCACCGGATTGATGCTGTTGTTTATCCTTGCACAAGGCGCATGGTTGGCGAAATATGTGGACGAGAAAAAGGAACACAACTGACGGAGGCTGCATAAATGTGGTACGCAATTATCGGACAGGATGTGCCAAACAGCCTGGAAAAGCGCATGGCGGCGCGGCCGGCACATGTTGCGCGCCTTCAAGAACTGCAGAACCAGGGGCGCCTGCTGCTGGCCGGCCCTTTCCCTGCTGTGGATGCAGTAGATCCCGGCGTTGCGGGATTCACCGGCAGCCTGATTGTGGCCGAATTCCCTTCACTGCCAGCAGCCAGGGACTGGGCGAAGGCCGATCCATACGCAACCGCCGGTGTGTATGCAGAAGTTAATGTGCAACCGTTCAGAAAAACGTTTCCGCAGTGAATGAAATCCAGTCAAAGATGCGCGCACGGCTTGCCGCGCTAAACCCGACGGTACTGGAAATCATCGATGAGAGTCATAAACATGCCGGTCATGCAGGTGCACGTGATGGCGGCGGACATTTTGTGCTCAACATCGTCTCGGCACAGTTTTCCGGCAACAATACAGTTGCGCGTCACCGTATGATATATTCCGCACTTGGCGAATTGATGAAGCGCGAAATCCACGCTCTCACCATACAGGCGCGCGCACCCGATGAAACTTGATTGTCAATTTATAACCCATGGAAGAGGAATCAGCATGTTGAAAACTGGAACATTAGCAGCACTGGCAATATTAGGCGCACTGGTGGTTAACCCTGCTTTTGCCGACGACAAATCCGCCGCCATGGTGAATGGTGTTTCCATTCCGCAATCCCGTGTGGACATGCGCGTCAAGATCGCCACTTCACAAGGACAGGTGGATTCCCCCGAGCTGCGCAAGGCCGTCCTCGATGACATGATCAACCTGGAAGTGCTGGCACAGGAAGCAAAGAAAAAGGGACTGGACAAGGATCCGGAAGTCATCCAACAAACTCAACTGGCCGACCAATCGGTGCTGGTCAGCGCATTCGTGCAAGACTACGCCAAGAATCACCCGATCACCGATGATCAGCTCAAACAGGAATATGACAAGCTGAAGGTCAATCTCGGCAGCAAGGAATACAAAGCACGCCACATCCTGGTTGACACGGAAGATGAGGCGAAAGCCATCATCGCGCAGCTTGGCAAGAAGGGCAAATTCGACAAGATCGCAACGGCGAAATCCAAGGATGCAGGCTCGGCAGCGCACGGCGGTGAACTCGACTGGGCGGTGCCCAGCAACTTCGTTCCGCCTTTTGCCAACGCACTGGTTGGCCTGAAAAAAGGCGCATATACCAAGGAACCGGTGAAATCCCAATACGGCTGGCACATCATCAAGCTGGACGATGTGCGCGACCTGAAGATGCCGTCGCTTGAAGAACTCAAGCCGCAAATTATGCAACGCATGCAACAGCAATCCATCCAGGAATATGTTGCCGACTTGCGCAGCAAAGCCAAGATCGAGTAGCAACTCAGCCATGGCGGAAGCACCACTTGCTGGCATAATAAATAACGGACACCACTAAATGAACTCAAATACATGTTGTCCCGGATTTTTTGCAAGCGCTTCTTCTTGCGATAATAACAACGCAAGTTATGTGATTTCGACGATGTCCGAAATCTGACTCTTTCACCTGCCGGCACTATCGTCTCCTTCGTTGCTGCAGTGAAACGTAGTTTGACCAGCGTTACTCTTCAGACCGGGGGAATCAATCGGTAGCCGCGCCGTGCAAGCAAACCGGATGTTTGGTACGGAACGGTGCCATCATCTCGTACCGGCCGCATAGGCCTTTCTGGACAATCCTGACAAGGCGCAGGTTTGCGCTCGGATGCGCGATATCACTCCATTAGTAACATCGCTGACCCCTGGCAAACGGCAAGGCTTGATGTTTCACCGGACGACCTCCTTGAACATGGTCTGCAAGAGATTGACTATCTGCTCTGCTTCGAAAAACTTCCCTGTTGTTTTCATTTTCAAGTTCCCCTTCTTGGGGTGGATTAGGGATAATTCCTCTCTCATAATCTTGGCCCTAATAATGGCCGCGTTTCATTTAACACACTTGCGGATGATATTGCAGGGACTCGGCGGTATCACGAATTGTGGAGAATCACGCAAACCATAAAAAAACAACCGTTAAACCCTTGCCAGTATCGTGAAAAACGGCTAACTTCAGCCTCTACGAAAGCTGCGTCACAGAAAAATCTATTCAGGAGAGAATTATGGCGCGTCCGGGGAAAGTTCGCTTAGGCGAATTGCTGGTTCAGCAAAAACTCATTTCACAAGACCAACTCGCTTTCGCGCTGGATCAGCAAAAGCGTAGCGGACGCAAGTTGGGGCGGGTGCTGGTGGACAATGCTTTCGTCACCGAAGAGCATATTTCCGAGGCGCTCGGCAAGCAACTCAACATCCCTTTCATCAATCTCAAGTACTACAACATCAATACCGAGAAGTTAAGGCTGTTGCCGGAAAGTCAGGCGCGGCGTTTCCGCGCGATCGTGCTGGAAGAGCGCAACGGTCTGTTGCTGGTCGGCATGGCTGATCCGACCGACTTGTCAGCCTTTGATGAAATCACGCGCATTGTCGATCGTGATATCGACATAGCAGTCGTCACCGAAGGGCAGTTGCTGGAAAGCATAGACCGGGGTTACCGGCGCACCGATGAAATCACGGGGCTGGCGCGTGAGCTCAGCGAGGATATCGGCGATACCTATGTGGACTTCGGGGCGCTGACCGAAACCGTCGGCGCTGAGGAAGCGCCGGTAGTCAAGCTGCTGCAGACCCTGTTCGACGATGCCACCAACATCCGGGCTTCCGACATACACATCGAGCCGCAGGAAGGCCGCGTGATGATACGTTTCCGCATCGACGGGGTGCTGCATCTGCAGACCGAGGCCGATATCAAGATAGCTCCTGCGCTGGTGCTGCGTCTCAAGCTGATGTCCGGCCTGGATATCTCGGAAAAACGTTTGCCGCAAGACGGACGTTTCAATGTGCGGGTGCGCGATCAGGGCGTGGATGTACGTATCGCCACCTGCCCCACGCAAAACGGCGAAACGGTGGTAATGCGCCTGTTGCGCCAGGATGGAGGAATGATCGGTTTGGACAAGCTGGGGATACCGCCGGACATGCTGAAACGTTTTCGCGAAATCATCCGGCGCAGCAACGGGATGATATTGGTGACAGGACCGACAGGTAGCGGCAAGACCACGACCCTTTATTCCGCGCTGGCCGAGATCAACACCATCAGCCAGAAGATCATCACCGTGGAAGACCCGGTGGAATACCGTTTGCCCGGCATCAATCAGGTGCAGGTCAACGAAAAGATAGAGCTGACTTTTTCGCGTGTGCTGCGTTCCGCATTGCGGCAGGATCCGGATGTGATCCTGATCGGCGAGATGCGTGATGCTGAAACCGCGCAAATCGGTTTACGCGCGGCGATGACCGGCCACTTGGTATTTTCCACGCTGCACACCCGCGATGCTGCCGGCACATTGTTCCGCCTGGTGGATATGGGCACGCCACGCTACATGGTGGCTTCGTCGGTTCAGGCGGTTATCGCGCAACGATTGCTGAGGACGCGTGTGCGATAGTTGCAGCGAACCGCATACTCCCACACCACAAGAAACCGAGTGGTTGCAGGTGGAAGGTGTAACGCCGGATCAGTGCGGCGGCCTGTTGCACGGGCGCGGTTGCTCGCATTGCAACGGCACCGGTTATCGCGGCCGTACGGGTGTGTACGAAATGCTGGAAATGGGCCACGAGATGGTCGAGGCGGCGGGACGCGACAGTCCCACTCACTTCATGCAGGTCGCGCACGAACACCTGCACGGCAGGACAATTATGGAGCATGCGCTGGAAGCAAATGAAGCATGGGCCGCACCACGGTAGGCGAAGTGATGCGCATCAGCAATCAGGTTGAGGATTAGCATGGGCGTATTTGCCTACAAAGGGCGCAACGGCCGCGGCGATCTGGTGGAAGGCACGCTGGATGGCGATGACAGCGGCGTCATTGCCAACCAGCTGATGAATACCGGTATCACGCCCGTCGAAATCACCCGTTTCGCGGTATGCTTGGCGGCACATCCGGCAAGCCGGGCTGGCTCAAACGCCTGCTTACCGAAAAACCGGTTACGCCAGATGGATGTGATGTCTGTTCAGCCGCCAGATGTACACATTGCTTAAAGCCGGTGTCCCCATCATGCGCGCACTGGCCGGACTTGCAGGAATCCACGCAAAACCCGGTTTTTGCGGCGTTGCTTCAGGACTTGCGCGAAAGCCTGGATAGCGGCCGCGAACTCAGCTGCTGCGATGCGCCGCCACCCCAAGGTTTTCTCGCCTTTCTATGTCAGCATGGTGCAGGTGGGTGAGATGACCGGCATGCTGGATGAGACTTTCATACGCCTGTTTGAGCATCTGGAGTTCGAGCGCGATATGCGCGAACGCATCAAGGCAGCGATGCGCTACCCCAGCTTCGTGATCATGGCGATGGCGATCGCCATGGTCATCATCAACCTGTTCGTGATTCCCGCCTTCGCCAAGGTGTATGAGGGTTTTCATGCCGAACTTCCGTTATTCACCAAAATGCTGATCGGTTTTTCCGGCTTCATGGTGGATTACTGGCTGCTGATGCTCGCGGCATGGTTGGAACGGTGCTGGGGTTTCGGTTTTACATCAGCACACCCGGATGGCCGCTACAAGTGGGACAGGTACAAATTCAAATTGCCGATAGTCGGGGAGATCATCCTCAAGGCCACGCTGGCGCGATTCTGCGCGCAGCATGGCGCTTTCCTTCAAGAGCGGGATGCCGATCCTGCAGGGGATGAATGTGGTCAGCATGGTGGTGGACAATGAATTCATGCGCAGCCGCATCGAGCAGATGCGCGACGGTGTCGAGCGCGGCGAAAGCATCCTGCGCACTGCCATTGCAGCCGGTGTGTTCAATCCGGTGGTGTTGCAAATGATCGCTGTCGGCGAAGAAAGCGGTGACATGGACGGGCTGATGTTCGAGATCGCCGACATGTACGAGCGCGAAGTCAAATACGAAGTCGCAAGCCTCAGCTCAAAGATCGAACCGATCCTGATCGTGGCTCTCGGCATCCTGGTGCTGATACTGGCGCTCGGCGTATTCCTGCCGATGTGGGACTTGGGCAAAGCGGCGCTGCATCGATGAGCGGACAAAACACAGATACAGGGTTCAAGGATCAAGGTTCACAGGATCAAGGACCAAGCATCTTACACCTTGCACCTTGCATCCTCAAAAGGCTTCACCCTCATCGAACTGGTCGTGGTTATCACCATCATCGTGGTGCTGATGGGGATGTTCCTCAATCGCGTGCTGTTCTATCAGGAACAGGCCGAGAAGACTGCCATGGAAGAGGTGGCGGGTGCGATACAAAGCGCGTTGACCATGCAATACGGACAGATTCTGACGCGCGGCAAGCCGTCCGATGTGGCGGCATTGGCCCAGGACAATCCGATGAACTGGCTGCAAAAAAAACCGCGCAATTATTCCGGCGAGTTCTATGATCCCACCCCGCTTTCCGTGGCGTCCGGCAACTGGATGTTCGATCTCAAGTCGCGCGATCTGATTTATGTGATGCGCAATGCCAATTACTTCAAGCCGGGCAGGGATGGCAAGAAATGGATACGTTTTCACGTTGCCGTGAACTATGAAAAGTCGCGCCTGCCCTCATTGCAAAACGCACCCCGCGAATTGACCGGCTTGCTGTTCGAACCGGTCGAGCCGTATTCGTGGTTTTGACGGACGTGGCATTCAAGTTACTTCAGCATCGAAGCACCCGTCATGCCCGCGAAAACGGGAAAGCAGCGGGTTTCTTCAGTATTTTTCCAGGTATTGTCCGCGCTTGCGCAGGACAGATGGGGAAGCATATCTGATGCATGCTGATCCACTCGAGATATTCCTGTGGCGCGACCTGGCGATATTCTTGTCTGTATTCTGCCTTGGCTCCTTGCTCGGCGTATTGCTTGGATTGCTGCTTATCTTCAAGCCGCAGTTCGTGGAGCGGCTCGAATCGCTGTGGCGAACCGCTGGATTTCCACGCGACATATCAACCGCTGGCTGGATCGCAGCGTCAGCATCGAACACTGGTTTTATCAGCACCATCGCGCGGCTGGGGCTAGTCATCGTGCTGGGCGGCATGCTTATATTTTCATCTACTTCGGCATCCTGTTCGACAAGGCATCCACGCTGCAACGCTTGAGCAGGAATGCTTCCGGCACAGACTGCTGGATGGTCTGCTTGATGCATTGGTGCTGGGTTCAATGGTCGGTGGAGCGGTCGCGCTGATCGCGGGGTTGTTTCTATGGTTGCGTCCCAGCATGTTGCGCGGCATGGAGGAAGAGGCCAACCTGTGGGTGTCTATCGCGCCGTGCCACGAAAATGCTGGATGTGCCGCGTGATCAAGTGGATCAATTTCGTTGCGCGCCATGCGCAAAGAGTCGGCTGGCTGATGTTGCTGGCCAGCATCTATTTGTTTTTGTGTTATCACGCCTGTTGGCGTAATTCGACCGCCAGTCATCTGGGGGTTGCACTTATTTCAGACTTCGCTTACTGTACGTTTTGTCTGGTCAAAATCTTGCTGCGGCAAGGGGTTATCGGGCGAATTGCAAGTGCTTCAGTAACCGGGGCTGCGGCCTGTTAAAATTTAGGAGAATAAATAATGAAACAACAATCTGGTTTTACCCTGATCGAATTGATCGTTGTGATCGTGATCCTGGGTATTCTGGCTGCGACAGCATTACCGAAGTTTGTCGACCTGCAGAGTGATGCGAAAAATGCGGCGATCCAGGGTGCGGCGGCGGCTTTGACTTCCTATTCCACGATGAACTATGGGGCGTCACTGATAAGAAGTAGCAGCGGTGCCGGTGTCATAAATTTAAGTGGCGCTACTGCTGCTGCTGCTTTGTTTACGGGGAGCATGGCCAGCTGGGATGCGAATTTCAAGATTCAGACCGATTTAAGTTGCAGTGGGTCCAGTGCAGGCGCCAGCGGCACAGCCAAGCTCAGCCATGCCCTTGGAACGACCGCCAACTCGGCACTCGCCACGATAATTTGCACGGGCTGATTTACCGGGTTTTATCTGCGGCACCGTCCGGTTACCGGCGGTGCCTTTTTATTTAGGAGTATGACTTTGGGTAAAGCAGCGGAAGCCGCCGTTGCGCTGGAGGAGGCTTTTCTGCGTTCGGCGCCGGCAAACAAAAAGAAGCGTTTGAGCGAAGCGGATTGGGCGCATTCGCTCAAGAAATTTTACGATGAGGCCGGCCAGATTCGCCGGCGCTTTTCGCTGGGTTTTGTTGCGCGCGCCAGAGCCGCCTATCTGTTGCAGCAGCGGCTGATAGCAGCGGGGTTCCAGGCGGACACAGTACGCAAGGTGGTTTTTTCTCTGGTATTGAATTCTTTCTCCGGCAAAAAATGAGTTTCATCCCCGAGTTTGCAGCACGCTCCCTGCAGGCCTGGCTGGAGCGTTTCCGTTTGCGCCACGGATTGACAAGCATGGCGCAGCCCGCGGCTGCAGGGGAATCCTCGTTCTGGGCACGCATTGCAAGCGAACGACTGCTGCTGCATGTCGGTTGCGGGCAAGCCACCATCGATCACATCGCGGCGACCGGATTCCGGGAATCGGCCTGGCGTGAAGTCAGGCTGGATGCCGATGAGAGTGTCGCGCCGGACATCGTCGGCACCATGACGGAAATGCCCTCCGTGCCCGCTGCGGCGGTTGATGCCGTTTATTCCTCCCACGGCATCGAGCACCTTTACTGGCACGATGTGCCGCGTGCATTGGCTGAATTCCGCCGTGTTCTGGCTGATGACGGTTTTCTGGTTATTACCTGCCCCGATTTGCAGGCAGCGGCGCAAATGATCGCCGAGGACAGGCTGTTCGACACGGCGTACATCTCAGCTGCCGGGGCGATCACGCCTTTCGATATGGTCTACAGCTATCGCCCTTTCGTTCAAGCCAATCCGGAATGGATGTCCCATCATTGCGGTTTTACGCTGACCTCTCTGGTGGCGGTATTGCGCGAGGCAGGCTTTGCCAAAATGTACGGCTATCGGCGAGAGGGCGGCTTTGATCTGTGGGTAATGGCCAGCAAATCGCCACGCAGCAATGAAGAGATGGCTGCGCTGGCAGCCGATTATTTACCGCCCACCGGCTAAGCAAAACATGTTAATCGCGCACGTGATGCGTTGGACCGCGCGTTGGCTGGAGAAGCGCGGGTTGGGTGCTGTGGCCGACACGTTCGATATCCGGGCTGCCCATTTTGGCGATGTTGCTGCAATGCATGACGTCGCTCGCAGGGCATTGGAAAGAGGCGAGACCGCGGCCGCAATCGCCCAGCTCGAAAAAGCTACGGCAATCAAGCCTGATGATGCCAGCCTGTGGTGTACCCTGGGTGCTGCCCACCGTCGCAGCGATGACTTTGAAGCGGCTCGCCACGCCTATGAACGCGCCCTTGTGTTGAAGCCGGATTACCTGCAAGTATTGAGCAACATGGGCGAATGGTGTATTGCCAAGGGCCGTGCCGAGGAAGCGCTGCGGTGGTTTGACAAGGCGCTGGTCTGCGCCCCGGATTTTTTCGAAGCAAGGCTTAACCAGGTCGCCGCGTTGTTTGAATTGGCGCGCTATGAGGATGCGCGCGAAACGGCAGAAAAACTCGTGGCCGATGAACCGGATCGCCCCGAACCTTACCTCAACCTCGGCAATGTGCTGGTCCACACCGGCAAGGCCAAGCAAGGCATCAAGCAGTACAGGAAGGCGCTGGAATTGCGCCCGGGCTATCCCGAGGCGCATTTCAATCTTGCCACCTTGCTGGGTTCGCGCGAAGACCTGGTCAATGCAATCGGCTATCTCGAGCGGCAGATAAAGGAACGCGGCGAAACTGTCCATTTACTGGGTCTGCTCGCTGCAGCACATCAGGCAATGGGGCATTTGACCCAGGCAGAAGAACTATGCCGGAGAATTTTCGAAAAGCAGCCTGACAACATCACCGCGCTGGCGACATTGGGTTCCTGCCTGAGTAACGGTGGCGATTCGGCCGCCGCGCTGCCGCTCTATGAACGCGTCGTCGCGCTTGATGCCAGTCAGGCATCCATGGGATCGAACGTCCTGTTTGAATGCAACAACATCTCTCAGCTCGGACGGGAAGAAGTTTTCCGCCGCCATTGCGAATGGGCGGCGCATTTTGAAACGCCGCTGCTGGCCCCCGTCAGTTTTTCACCGCGTGGCCGGGAACCCGGACGCAAGTTGCGTATTGGTTATGTCTCGGGCGATTTCACGCGCCATCCGGTGGGATTTTTGTTGTGCGACATCTTGCGTCATCACAACGAGCAAAGATTTGAAGTTCATTGTTTCTCCATGGTCATCCGGGCGGATGAGGTCTTGCCGGAATTGCGCGAGGCTGCAGACGTATGGGAAGACATCTTCTTTTTGAGCGATGAAGAGGTTGTCGAAATCATCCGCAAGTCAGAAATCGACATCCTGGTTGACCTTTCGGGTCATACCGCCTTCAACCGCCTGTTGGCCTTTGCCCGTCGGCCCGCACCGGTGCAGGTTGAATGGATCGGCTACTTCCACTCGACCGGAATGAAGTCGATAGACTATTTCATTACCGATCCGCACACCACGCCACCCGGGGGAGGGCAACTTTTCTCTGAAACCCCGGTGTTCATGCCGCATACACGCTTCTGCTACGGCCCGCCAGAGTACGCACCTGAGGTTATGCAGCCGCCTGTCGAAAAATCCGGTTCGATTACTTTCGGTTCCTTTAACCGCTTGCCAAAAATCACCGACGAAGTCGTTATGGCCTGGGCAGGCATTCTTCTTGCCGTGCCGGAGAGCCGCCTGGTGGTAAAGGCTGGCGCCCTCGCAGATACTACAGTACGAGAACGCCTGACGGCACGATTCACGAAACTGGGCATCGAACAAGGCCGCCTGGAGTTGCGCGAAAATTCGTCACATGCCGAGATGTTCGCGGAATACGGGGATATCGATATCGCCCTGGATACTTTCCCGTTCAACGGCGGCATGACGACGCTGGAAGCACTCTGGATGGGCGTGCCGGTGGTCACGATCGCAGGCAACACCATGGTCTCGCGTCAGACGGTCTCGGCGCTTGCCAATATCGGGCTGGCAGATGAACTCGCATTCCCGAATGTGGCAGCCTATATTCAGGGAGCCGTTGCGTTGGCGACTGATCGCGCGCGGCTGGGCGAACTGCGTCGGCAAATTCGTCCCCGTATGATGGCCAGTCCGCTGTGCCAGCCGGAGCGGTTTGCACGGGATCTGGAGGCGCTCTATCTCCGTATGTGGGAGGCTTGGTGCCGGGGAAAGAAACTCGGCAGCGATATTTCCGCAGTCTCGACAGAAACATCCTCATAGCATGTATCAGGCTGCTGCCCGTCAAGCCCGCACTTCCTGTTTTTTCGTCAGTTGGTTGCGCTTTTTGTTACACTGCACAGCTGTGTAACGACGTTCCTGAAGGGCTGTGGGACATGAGATTGGATACCGGCAAAACAGAGGCGATCAGGCAGGAGAACGAACATTTCTTCGGTGCACAAGCCGGGTTGTGTTTGCACAGATCGAGCGACGGCAATGTTCAGCGCGGCTTCACGCTGATCGAGTTGATTATGGTCATCATCATCGCCGGTATTCTGGCTGTGGCGGTCGCGCCGCGATTTTTTGACGCGAGTATATTTCAGTCGCGCGGCTTTGCCGATCAGGTGCAAGCCTCGTTGCGCTACGCGCAAAAGGAGGCCATCGCGCAGCATCGCTTCGTTTGCGTGGCTTTTAGAACCAACAATATTTCTCTGACCATTAATACGGTGCGACGCTGCCTCGGGACTCCTCTGGCTTCTCCGTCCGGTGGTGCGACGTACAACGTTACCGCCAATCCTGCCAGCATCACCTTTACGGCCCCGCCGGCCGATTTCTATTTTGACGCACTGGGTAAACCCATCCGAGTCTTGGGCAGACGATAGCCATTAACGGTGCGACAAACAGTATTACCATTGAGGCTGAAACCGGCTATGTGCACTCGCCATAGACAGCACGGCATCAGCCTGATCGAGCTGATCATGTTCATCGTGATCGTCAGCGTCGCGCTGGCGGGCATACTGCTGGTGATGAACGTCACGACCAAAGGCAGCGCCGATCCGCTGATCCACAAACAGGCGCTGGCGATCGCCGAATCGCTGCTCGAAGAAGTGGAACTGATGCCGTTCACCTATTGCGACCCGGATGATCTGGCCGCCAGCGTTGTCTACCACGACAGTACAGCCGCGGTGCCGGATCGAGAACCTGGGCCGGAAGCGGCTTTGGAACCCAGCACGAACTCGAAACGCGATATGGGCCGACTATTTCGATAACGTCAATGACATGTCGGCACGACATATTCGGCAGGTTTCACCATGAACGCCGGGAATGCGGAATCAAGGATATAGCCGGCACAGTTATTACGGGCTGGCCGGCTACAGCGTCAGTTGCAGTTGACGCGACCAGGTTGGGTACCATCGCGGGTGCCGATACCTTGCTGATCACCGTGACAGTGACCGGACCTGACAATTTGCCGGTGATGCTGGAAGGCTATCGCACCCGCTACTCGCCAACGGGTGTGCCATGATGAACACCTGGATCCAAGGCTCAAGAGTTCAAGACAAAAGGACTCAGGGTCTTCACCTTGCATCTTGCATCTTGCGCCCTGCAGCCTCAAGGGAATCTGGTTTCACGCTGGTCGAGATGATCATGGTGATCGTCATCACCGGCATCATCGGCGGCATGGTGGCGGTGTTTCTCAAGGCACCGATACAACAATACATGGATGTCGCACGCCGTGCCGACATGACCGACATCGCCGACACCGCGCTGCGCCGCATCGGGCGCGACTTGCGGCTGGCGTTGCCGAACAGCGTGCGGGTGACGGGCGCGTGCGGCGGGGCGGCGGCGTGCTATATCGAGTTTTTACCGACCAAGGACGGCGGACGTTACCGCGTCGATCCCGGTACCGGGACGCTTTGCGCTGCCGTTGCCGGCAATTCGGGTGGAGATTCGTTGTCTTTCGATACCGCCGACACCTGTTTCGAGGTGTTGGGGCCGATGCCGTCTGCAGCAGCAGGCGACTCTGTGGTGGTTTATAACATGACTTCCAATCCGCTCGATGCCAACCCTAACGCATATGCGGGTGGCAATCGTGCGGCCTACGGCTCGACGGCCGGCGCAGTGATGATAATCGCATCCAAGCTGTTTCCCTTCGATTCGCCGGGACACCGTTTCCAGGTCATCTCCACGCCGGTAACCTATGTGTGCGCGCCCGCTACGACTGGTGTTGACGGAACAGGAACACTGGTTCGCTACTGGGGCTACCCTATTCAGTCTGCGCAACCGACCGCGCTGGGCACTTTGACATCGGTGAATCCCGGAGCAGTGCTGGCGAACAGGGTCAGCAGTTGCAACTTTTCCTATGATGCTTTCGTCGTGGCGCAACGTTCCGGTCTGGTGACGATGAATCTGGGCATCACCGAGAATAATGAAACGGTCACGCTTTACAGCGCAACTCATGTGAGCAACGTGCCATGAAGACAAACAGATACAAGATACAAGATACAAGTTACAAGGAAAAAGACCCAGGGGGTTTTCCTTGTAACTTGCCACTTGAACCTTGCCTCTTGCCTCTTGCTTCTGTTCAGGGCGGCTTCAGCCTGGTGTCGGCGATCTTCCTGCTGGTTGTGATTGCCGCGCTGGGCACCTTTGCAGTCACGCTTTCCACCACACAGCATCAAAGCGCCGCGCTGGACGTGCTGGGCTCGCGCGCGTATCAGGCTTCCCGAGCGGGGATAGAATGGGGTGCGTATCAGGTGATTCAAAATCCTGCGGGGATTAACTGTGCAGCTTTGCCCGCTACTGCGGCGAATGGTCCGATTGCGATGGCGAATACTTTGCAGAATTTTACGGTAACAGTCAATTGCGGTAGCGCGGCTGCTTCAGAGGTGGGCGCTACGGTCACCATGTACAAATTGAACTCGACTGCATCGCGCGGCACATCGCCCTCACCTGATTATGTCGAGCGGCAGATGAGTATGACGATCGCAAAATAGTTTTGCTTGCGATGTTCAACGTCAAGCCGGGGTGACATTGATCCTTTCATGCGGCACGAGGCCCGTTCTTGCAGGGGAAAATGCAGATTGAACGAGTGCGACTTGAACTGGAGTGAACTGAATACATTCGGCCGGGTGACGGCAATTCGTTACTTTAAGTCAGCTTGTCGTCACAGGATATTCTGAATGTCAGGTGAATTAATGTAACAAGTTGATTTTATTGGGATGAAGATATATGGCATGTTGCTTGCATCTATTTTTATAGACTGTGATAGTTGAAACAATCAATGGCGGGCGGGTTTCAATAGCTGCTCGGATTGGTTGGAATGGGTTGATCATGATCGTGAAAAAATTGCTTGCCGGAAATCGCCCGCCTACTCGTCCTCATGCAGGAGGGGTTGTTCCCATTTTCATTGCGCTGCTGCTCAGCGCTTTTTCTGCGCAGGCAGCAACCGATGTCTATACCACTTCGGGTACATGGACGGCTCCTGCGGGAGTGACTTCGGCTACTGTGGAAGCGTGGGGCGGCGGCGGCGCGGGCGGCGGTGCAACGGGTAATCCCGGCCAAAGGCGGCGGCGGCGCGGGCGGGCAGTATGCCAGCAAAGTTATAACCGTCGTGCCGGGCAATTCATACGCAGTCGTGGTCGGAACCGGTGGTACGGGCTGTACGGGCAATGGGACGGCCGGCGGCGATTCCACTTTCAATGGCACAAGTGTCGTTGCGAAAGGCGGAGCCGGCGGGGCAGGGGCGGCAGCCAATGGCAGTGCTGGCGCCGCAGGTTCGGGTACCACGACCGGGCGGTATAGGCATGACTGTTTATGCGGGAGGTAGCGGATCGTCAGGTGTAGTGACCGGAAGCTGCCAAAACGGCGGCGCTGGCGGGGGCGGTGCGGGTAGTGGCGGTGCGGGCGGCGATGCTTCAGGAAATACAGCAGGCACGGGCACGGCGACCGGCGGTGGCGCCGGTGGCGCCGGGAGAAATAACAGCGGTACTGGCAATGCGGGCAGCGTTGCCGGCGGCGGCGGCGGCGCTGCTTGCGCGGAGACCACTACCAATCGAAACGGCGGAGTCGGTGCAGCAGGGACAGGTGAACATCAGCTATGTGCTGCCTCCCTCTGTTACTTCCATAAACACTGCCAGCACCAACCCGACTGCGCCGGCCACGGCAGTTGCATGGACGGTGGTGTTCAGCACCAGCGTGACCGGCGTGGATATGACAGATTTTGTATTGGTACAGGCTGGAGGCGTGACAGGCGCCGCCATCACATCGGTAACCGGAAGCGGCACGACCTGGACGGTCAATGCCAATACCGGATCCGGAACCGGCACACTGGGACTGAACCTGGTGGATGACGACTCAATTGTAGGCGGCGGATTGAAACTGGGCGGAACGGGTGCGGGGAATGGCAATTTCACCGGACAGGTCTATACCGTTCCTGCGCCATTCTGTTCACCCCCGTCAAACATCCCGGCGGGCGTGACGGTGAGTTGCGTTTGCGACCAGTTCGGCCGCGCCAGTCTGAATCCATCCACGATCTTCGGCGGCAACTGGACCTTGTCTCACGGAACTACTGATGCCGCCGGCACGAATCCGTATATCAACGCCACCACCGGTTTGTTGCGGCTGACCGAAAACACCAATAACAACGCCAAGGCGGCCACGGTGCCGAGCATCTTCCCTGCGGCCGGAAACTATATCTCGGTGGAGTTCAATAACTATGCCTACCAGGGCGGCAATACAGGGGCCGACGGAATTGCCGTGACGCTTTCCGATTACACCATCCCTGCCGTACCGGGTGGATTCGGCGGCTCATTGGGCTATGCGCAGCGCACCGACAGCACGCCGAATCCTCCTGGATTTGCCGGCGGCTGGGTCGGCATCGCGCTGGATGAGTATGGCAACTTCCAGAACCCGACCGAGGGCCGCATCGGTGGTCCGGGAGCCAGGCCGCAGTCGGTGGGCGTGCGCGGTCCCGGCAGCGGCACCAGTGGCTATCGCTATATGGGCGGCTCGGCCAGCAGTCCGGGCGGATATAACATCAGCGCCAATAGCACCAGTTCCACACCGGCAACCGGGTATATGTATCAGGTAGTTGTCGATGCGCAGAAATTCCGGCACAGGAACCATCAACGTCAGTGTCAACCGCGATGCAACGACCAAAGACGGATCAAATTATTCTTCGGTGTTCGGCCCGTTCAATGCGTATACCGAAGCCAATTACGCTTTGTCACAGGGCTGGATCACACAACTGGTACCGGACTATTGGAAGATTTCCTTTACCGGCTCCACCGGCGGTTCGACCAATGTCCACGAGATCGGCAGCCTGCGCATTTGTGCGCAAACCGTGCTGCCGTCCTCCGGCGGGACGGCGAGCGGTTTTTCCGCGATCGACGAAGCGTATACTGGGTCGCCCGTTCCGGCCTATTCGAATTTCCAGACCGGCGATATATACACAAAGCTGACCGGGACGCCGTTCAAACTCTGGGTGGCGGCCCTGACCAGCACCGCGATTTCGACCGGCTATTCCGCTACCAGCAACAAGTATGTGCAAGTGAAAATAGTCGACAATACCGACAATGCCTGCGGGCCGGATTCCGCCCGCACCTGTAACAGCGCTTGCACAAACAAAACAGCCGTAGAAGCCGGCGCTACCCAGATCGCCCTCTTTCCATCGGGCAGTTCCACAGGCGTGGCGTCGCCATCACCGTCGTTTACGCTCAATTCCTCCTACAGGAATCTCGTTGCCGTGATGAAGGAATGCACGACTTCCAGTTGCGCCGCCTTCACCGCAACCGCACCGGCCTGCTCGGCGGACTCGTTTTCAGTGCGCCCATTGAGCGTCGCCTCGGTCACTTCGAGCAATGCCACCAATACCACAACTACGGGTACACCGATTTTCAAGGCGGGCGGCGACAATTTTTCGCTGACTGCGACAACGACCGGTGTGGCCGGCAACCCCAGCGGATATACCGGCGTGATGAAAATAAATAATACGGCCTTGCAGCCGGCCAGTCCCGCGACCGTGGCAGGGGTGGTTGCCGGTTCCTTCCCGGCCGCGACATCGGCTACGCCATCGTCAACCGCAACCGGCGCTACATTCACCTATAGCGAAGTGGGCGGCTTTACGCTGCCGGGATACAACCCGGCCACGGATACAACGTCGCGGCGCGGCGTATTTGACGGCGTGTCTACGGCGGATGAGTGCACTGCACCAGGCCTGACTACAGCACAGTGCGATGCACTCAAAGCCGCCACCTGGACAGGTGTGGACAGCATCAGCACCAAGGGCGACTGTGTCGCCGATAGTTACTCGAACACCAAGAATGCCTCCGGAAAATACGGCTGTAATTTTGGCTTGCTGCCGAATGCGGTGGTGTTCGGGCGTTTCGTGCCGGACCATTTTGCGGTCACTTCAAACCTGATAGTGAACCGCGCTGATTTTGCGGTAACCGGTTCGATTGCTGCGGGATCAGGCATACTGACACTTTCATCGGCGGCCGGCGTCAAGATCGGGGATGCGATCAGCATTGCGGGCGCGGGTGCGGCCGGAGCAACATTTTCAACCACTGCCGCAGCAGTCAGTGTCGATGGCCTGACGGTGACGCTGGCGGCTACGGCCGCTACCACCGTGACTAACGTACCCGTCAATGTTGCCGCATTCACCTATTTGGGTGAACCGATGAATGCATCGTTCACGCTGACCGCACAATCTGCCGGGAATACCACCACAAAAAATTACACAGGCACCTTGGCGAAGCTGAATCCGTTGGCTGCTGTAACAGCGGGCACGAGCGGACCGCTTGGTTTTGGTATCGTGAATAGCGCCGCGACACGCACGCCATTCGCTGTCTGTACGGCGACCCCTGCCGATCCGTGCTTTACCCCCTCTGCTGCCTCAGCCGGGAGCGCTTTCATAAGCGGGATGGCGACAGGCGTTACAGTGCCGCTGACGGTCTATCGTGGCGCAAGTGCCGTTGGACCTTATGCCGCTTTGAATATCGGCATTGCGCCCGTAGACAGCGACGGAGTGACCACGGTCTACGATCTGGATACCGTGAATGTAGTGGCAGGCGCGAGTAATCACACCAACGTGGGAAACACTGAAGTGCGTTATGGCCGCATGAAGATATCCAACGCGCACGGTTCGGAGTTTTTGCAACTGCCAATTCCGGTCACTGCACAATACTGGAATGGGTCGAATTACGTGACCAACTCCAATGACAACTTAACCACTCTCAATGCAACCATGGTGACTTCCGCCAACTGGACCAACCTCACGCCAAGCAACTGGCAGAAGCAGTCGGTATCTTCAACGTGGACAGCGGGTGCAACCAGTGTTGATCCTGCCACAGCTTCGGTAGTGTTCATCAATGGCGCGGCCAGCTTCAAACTGGCTGCTCCGGGCTCAGGCAAAACCGGCAGCGTGGATATGGTGGCTAACGCGCCGTCTTATTTGCTGACCAACACGACGGCGCGAGCAACTTTCGGAGTTTACAAAGGTGCTAACGAGTTTATCTACCTGCGTGAAAACTATTAAAGCGGCAGTAGCCGCTTTAATAGTTTCAGTGAAGACTCATGCGCAGCGCGTTATGTCGGAACTAAAACTATGCCCGCTTTAGTAATTTCAGTGAAGGCTCGCGTGCGCAGCACGTTATGCCGGAACTAAAACTGCGGCAGTAGCCGCTTTAATAGTTTCAGTGAAGACTCGCGCGCAGCGCGTTATGTCGGAACTAAAACTACGCCCGTTTTAGTAATTTGGCTGCGACTAACCTGCGGCAAGTCTGCGCCGCAACTAGCTGCTTCGCAGCGGGTTGTCAGTGAAGGCTCGCGCATGGCGTGTTATGCCGGAACGCGTTAAGTTTGGGCTAAAATCCACTAACGGGATGGTGTGTCGTAATAATTTCAGCATAGGCCCTTACATTAAGAGCGTTATGCCAGAGTTAAAATCACTCGCGCGCTCACGCTGGCGGAAGCCGTTGTGTCAGCCCGGTATTATATTAAAAATTCATTGACACCAGTAAGTTATTGAATTATCTTCGCGCCAATTATGAAAATACCGCTGATCTCGGCATTACTTAAACCCAAAAGCCACGATGCTGGCTGGTTCGCAGTCGGTTTGGGTGAGCATGGTATTTATCTGGCAAAAATCAAGTTTGCCGGGGCGATGCCGTGTGTGGTGCGTTGCGAATATCACGAGACCGGCACGGTATCGGCCGCTGCTTTGGAAAAGCTGCGCCGCGAGTCGGATATCGGCAATCATGATGTCACTACGCGTGTTGGCACCCGGCGAATACCAGATGTTGCTGGTCGAAGCGCCCAATGTTCCGACCGATGAGATGAAGACGGCGGTACGCTGGAAGATCAAGGACGGGTTGAATTACCACATCGACGATGCCACGGTGGACATGGTGCGGATTCCCGCCAGCAAATATGGTTCGGGACGTCCGCAATCCTTGTATGCGATCGCAGCGGCAAACGGCATTATCCAGGAACGCATCAGGTTATTCGAGGAAGCCAAAATCGGGCTGGATGTGATCGATATTCCGGAAATGGCGCAGCGCAATATCGCCGCGCTGTTTGAGCGGGATGACCGGGCTTTGGTGCTGCTGGCATTCGATGATTATGGCGGTCTGATGACGTTTACGGCAGGCGGCGAGTTGTATCTGTCGCGCCGCATCGAAATCAGTGTCGGGCAGTTGCTGGATGCCGACGAGAATTTGCGCCGGCAATATCGCGATCGTGTCGAAACGGAATTGCAGCGCTCGCTGGATTATTTTGACCGCCAGTATAATCAGCTGCCGGTGGACATGGTGCTGGTTTGTGTGCCGGACAATACGGGTCTGGTGGAATTTCTGGCTTCAGAACTTGATGCAAAAGTGCAGAAGCTGGATTTGTCGCAGGTGATGGACATCAGCGCCGTCCCCGCGCTCGCAGACAGTGAATTTGTTGCGCACACATTGCCAACGCTGGGTGCGGCACTGCGCCAGGAAAGCCGCGTGCTATGAGCCAGCAGATCAATCTGTTCAATCCGATTTTCATGAAGCAGCGCAAGTATTTTTCGCTGCTGACGATGCTGCAGGCGTTGGGCATGATCATCGCAGGCTCGTTGATTTTTTATGGCTATGCGATTTATCAGGTTGGTCAGCTTAAGCAGCAATCGGAAGAAAACACCAAACGCTACAACTGCCGAGCAGGTGCGTCTGGCAGCGCTTTGTGGCGGAGTTTTCTCCGCAGCAATCCAATCAATTATTGCAGAATGAGGTGCAGCGATTGGAAAAGCAGGTCGCCGAACAGAACGAAATTATCGAGACGCTGAAATCCGGTGCGGTGGGCAATACCACCGGCTATTCGGAATACATGCGCGCCTTTTCGCGCCAGGTGGTGCAGGGCTTGTGGTTGACCGGTTTCAAGGTGACCGGGGATGCCGCGCAGATCAGCCTGAGCGGCGGTGTGGTGAATCCGGAATTGCTGCCTGCTTATATCCAGCGCCTGGGCAGGGAGAGCATCATGAAGGGCAAGACTTTCTCTACCTTGAAGATGCAGCAACCCAAGGCGGATGAAGGCGCGATGCCGGTCAGAAGGCCGCTTCTCGCGGCACGCCGCTATGTTGAATTCACCTTGTATTCCAGCCCGGACAAGCGAGGCCAATAAATGAAACAATATTGGGAACGGGCTCGCACCGCGATAGATGACATGTCTTTGCGCGAGCGCACGATGATTTTTGTTGCGGCGGCCTTCGTGGTGATTTCGCTGATGAATGTGATGTTGCTTGATCCGTTGTTGGCCAAGCAGAAATTGTTGTCGTCACAGGTGGAACAGCGGCAGGAAAAAATGAAGGAGTTGCAGGCGCAGATGCAGAATCATGCTGCAGGCAAAACGCGACGACGAGCATTCGCCGTTGCGCGATCGCCTGGCGCAGCTCAAGCAGCAACTGCAAGAACAGGACAGTTATTTGCAAAGCCGCACGGATCGTCTGATCGAACCGGACAAGATGGCCGACCTGTTGAGACAGGTGCTGAATAACAATGGCAGTCTGCAACTGGTCGAGTTGAAAACCCTGCCGGTGAGCCTGCTGATTGAAAAACCGCAGGGAGCTGCGGCGAATCCGCACTGGACGGCCAGAACGGCGATCACAAAAGCAAATATTCAAACACGGCGTGCAAATCACTGTGCGCGGCGGCTACCTGGATTTGATGCGCTACGTCACCGCGCTGGAAAAGTTGCCCGAGCAGATGTTCTGGGGGGAAGCGAGTTTGAGCGTGGAAAAATATCCTGATTCATTGTTTACATTGACCTTGTACACTTTGAGTCTGGATAAGACATGGTTGGCGGTGTGATGATCAGAATCAGCGTACGGAACATGAAACGGATGGCGGCGCTGCTGCGTCGCGGCGGCCGTGGTGCTGGCGTTTTCTGCTCGCTGATCTGCAGCTGCTTGTCCCTGCTGCACGCCGAAGATTTGCCCGACCCGACTCGCCCGCCGGCAGGTATTTTTGCGCCTGCTGCCGGAGCCGGGGCCGGCGCGAGGCAGTGGCAGAATCATCGTCCGGTTTGCATTCGATCATCATTTCCAAAACCCGCCGCGCGGCGATCATCGACGGAAAAACCGTCGAATTGGGGGAGAACATGGCAATGCCAGGCTGGTTGAAGTCAATGACGGCAGTGTCGTGTTGCAGCGTGGCAAGAGCAGGCAGGTGTTGACGTTGTTCCCCGGGGTGAAAATCACACAGCAAAGAAATGCCTGACACAGAATCGGCGAAAATGGAATCATCGGATAATGAAATGCAAGTTGAACAGCCATCGCCGGCAACAACAGCGATCGACAGACATGAACTGAAGCCGGCTGGCAGACGAAAAGCTTATGTCCGTGCACCCGAAGGAGGAAAAATGAGAATCAATGTTATGGCTGGGGGTGCTGCTGTTGGCAGGCTGTGCTACTCCGCGCAGCAACAATCAGGTGGCGGATGTCGATTCAGCACGAAATGAATCAGGCCGTGCAGGACAGCGCGCAACCAAGCAAAGCCGGACGAGGTGAACAATGCCTTGCTGCCGCCGCTGGCAATGGGCATGCCCAAGGTGGACAGCAAATCGCTGGACACGAAATTCGATTTGACGGTGAACAACACGCCGGCCAGCCAGGTGTTCATGTCGATCGTGTGCGGGCACGCGCTACAGCATGTTGCTGAACCCCGATGTCAGCGGCAACATTTCGCTGAACCTGAAGGATGTGACGGTATTCGATGCGCTGGAAGCGATACGCGAGATGTATGGCTACGATTACAAGATAGACGGCAACCGCATTTACATTCAGCCGCTGACCCTGCAGACGCGGATTTTTCAGGTGAATTACCTGACCGGGCAACGCGACGGCGAATCGTCGCTGCGGGTTACTTCCGGTTCGGTGTCGGACGCTCCGACGGGCAGCACGCCCGGCACTGCACCACGACCACCACCACAGCGGTTCGACGGCAGCGTTCGGCGGAAAGCAGCAAGGTGACCATGACCAGCAAGTCCGATTTCTGGGATGAACTGCAGAGATCGCTGGCTGCGATCGTCGGCAACGACAAGGGGCGCAGTGTGGTGATCAGCCCGATGTCCGGCGTGATCGTGGTGCGCGCGATGCCGGATGAGTTGAGGAATGTCTCCGCCTACCTCAAGGCCTCGCAGATTTCCGTCGATCGCCAGGTGATACTGGAAGCCAAGATCGTCGACGTGCAATTGAACGACAGCTTCCAGTCCGGCGTGAATTGGGCCGCGTTCAGAAACAACCCGAACAGCCTGACTTCTGGCGGGGTACTCTCGCCCGGCAGCAACGCTCGCCACTACCGGGTCGTTAACCAACGGACTGCTAACGGCCACCCCGGGATCAATCTGGCCCTGGCGGCGAGCCACGGCCACGGGCCAGACGCTGCGGGCTCGCTGTTCGGCCTGGCGTTCCAGACCAGCAACTTTGCCGCGCTGCTGAATTTCCTGGAGTCGCAGGGCAACGTGCATGTGTTGTCCAGTCCGCGCATTGCCACGCTGAACAACCAGAAGGCCGTGCTCAAGGTCGGCACGGATGATTTCTTCGTGACCAACGTTTCGACCACGACAACGACCGGAGGCATCGGCGCGACCACCACCCCGAACGTCACATTGCAGCCGTTCTTTTCCGGTATCGCGCTGGATGTCACGCCGAGCATCGACGAGAACGGCGAGATCATCTTGCATGTGCATCCTTCGGTCAGCCAGGTCAGCACGGTCACCAAGACTGTTGATCTGGGCGGCTACAGGCGGTTCGATCAGCTTGCCGCTGGCTTCCAGCTCCGTTTCCGAAACCGACAGCATCGTGCGCGCGCGCGATGGCCAGATCGTGGCGATCGGCGGTTTGATGCGCCAGGCCTCGACCAACGATAATTCCGGATTGCCGGGCCTGCCCAAGTCGGTGTTTGGCCAGACCAACCAGACCAGCGAAAAGCGCGAACTGGTCATTCTGCTGAAACCGACCGTGGTGGACAGCGACAAGGATTGGTCGGATGACATCACGCACAGTCGCGACCGGTTCAACGGTATGATGGGGAAGGGAACAAAGCCCCTGATATGTATCTACAACACTTCGGCCTGCGCGAATCGCCTTTCAGCCTGACCCCGGACACCAGCTTTTTCTTCGCCTGTTCGAGCTATCAGGAGGCGCTCAATACCCTGCTGGTGGCGGCGCGCAACGGCGAGGGCTTCATCAAGATCACCGGCGAGGTGGGCAACGGCAAGACCCTGCTGTGCCGCAAATTTCTCGCCACGCTCAATCAGGGCCGGCAATCCACCACGCTGATCGGCACCCAGGATCAGGCCGTTGCCGCGCCGACCTGCGCCGCGCTTCATCACCGCCTATATCCCCAATCCCTATCTTGAACCGCGCAGCCTGCTGCTGGCATTGGCGGAAGAATTTCGCGTGCCGCTGGAAAAAGACTACCGACCAGCACCAGTTGCTGAAAGGCCTGACGCACGCGCTGCTGGAATGCGCGCGCAACGGCCAGCGCGCACTGGTGTGCCTGGACGAGGCGCAGGCGATGCCGCTGGAAAGTCTGGAGGTGTTGCGCCTGCTGACCAATCTGGAAACCGAAAAGCGCAAACTGCTGCAGGTGGTGTTGTTCGGCCAGCCGGAATTGAATGAACGCCTGAAGCATCATTCGGTACGCCAATTGCGCCAGCGCATCAGCTTTCAATACGACCTGCAGGGCTTGCGCAGGAATGAGCTGGAGCGCTATTTGCGCCATCGTCTGGCCGTGGCCGGATTTGCCGGTGAAACATTGTTCAGCAACGGGGCGGTGGCCAAGTTGCACCGCATTACAGGCGGCACACCAAGGCTGGTCAATATCGTCGCGCACAAGGCATTGATGCTGGCGTTCAGCGACGGCAGGCAGCAGGTGTTGTGCCAGGCATATCCGCGATGCGGCAGCAGACACGCCCGAAGTGCGCCGCGACTGGTTGCCGTGGGCGGTGGCGTTGACCGGTGCGGCGGTGATCGTGTCGCTGGGCATTGCGTGGGCATGGTGGACGGGGCTGCAATGAGCGTCATCAATCAGGTGCTCAACCAGCTCGAGCAGCGCGGTGCGCATACTGCCGCGGAGCAGACCATGGTGCGCGCCGTGCCGCAGGCCAGACGCAACTTCAGCCATGCCTTTGCTGGTGTTCGGGTTGGCACTGGTGGCCGGGATCGCCGCATGGCAATGGGTGCAGACACGCAAGCCGGATGCCGCAGCGAGCGAGTATCGCAGCATACAGCCACGCAGGTGATTGTCGCACGCCTGAGCGTCGGGCAGTATCCCGGCGCTATGAACTCGCGAAATCGACATCTGCCAGCCTCAGCTGCGCAGAGCTTGATGCAGCCGGTTCGGTGTGTCGTCGCTACCTTGCCTGCAGATCGCGAACTGAGCTTCGAGCTGAGCTCGATGCCGCTTCCGTCCGAGCGGAGTCAGACATGGCTCGGCACAATGCCTTGAGCGATGAAAAACACATTTCCGACATTCCGCAGCAGCGCAGCCGGCACAAGCCGTAAAGAAACCAAGCCGAAGACCGTCAAGACACAACCCACTAGAAACATCAAATGCAGAAGTCGCTGATCCAACGCCGGACGGTACCTTGCCGATGAAGCAAATCAGCCCCGCGCAACAGGCCGATGCGGAATTTCGCAAGGCGACTGCGTTGATGCAGCAGGGACGCATCGCCGATGCAATGGCGGGATATGAGGCGGCATTGCGTCTGGATGCAGGCCATGATGCGGCACGGCAGGCGTTGGTTGCCTTGCTGCTGGAAAGCAAACGCGGCGCGGATGCCGAACGAGTGTTGCAGGACAGGCTGAAGAGCAAACCCGATCATACCGGTTTCACCATGATGCTGGCGCGCTTGCAGGTGGAGCGCGGCGCGGTTGCAGAGGCAACCGCAACACTGGAAAAAGCCTTGCCCTATGCCGGTTCGCAAGCCGATTACCAGGCATTCCTGGCGGCATTGCTGCAACGCCAGAATCGCAACGACGAAGCGATCGCGCATTATCAGATTGCGTTGCAAATTGCCCCGAACAATGGGATCTGGCTGATGGGCTACGGTATTTCCCTGCAGGCCTTGCAGCGCAATGCTGATGCCAAAGTTGCATTCCAGCACGCACTCGATACGCAGACACTCAGCCCGGATTTGCAGGCGTTCGTGCAACAAAAACTCAAAGGTCTCTAAACAGGGCGTAGCAGTCTCGGTCAGCGCAGCGCCTTGGTTTTCCCCGTCATCAACCGTATATGTGACTTAGGATGGGAACAAAAACATGACAATACACATTGGCTTGGGCGCATCCGAGCAGCCCACGCAATCCGAACCCGGTTAACCTTTGCAGATAATCCGGATCCCCGTTAGTGGGGGCTCAAAGTTTGAATGACGTGCATTCAAATCAGCTAACAACCCTTGAATTTATTTGCGATGCATTTTCTTGCGAGTTCCCGCGCTTCGGTTATCTGGACTGAATTCATTTGCTTCGCGACGAAAGCTTGAATCTCCCCGGATAGATTTTGTATTTCGCCGTTTGGTTCATTTGCAGCGGCTATGTATGCCCACATATATGTCCGGGCATAATCTTTAGGGACGTCTTGTCCATTGCCATACATCACAGCAAGATTCAATTGTGCTTTGGCATGGCCCTGTTCTGCGGCCAGCCGATACCACTTCATCGCCTCTTTGTTATCCTGGGGAACACCATTTCCCATGGCATACATCAACCCAAGATTGAACTGCGCCTTGGAATTGCCATGTTCCGCTGCCTGTTTCCACCACTTCACTGCTTTTGGATAATCTTGAGCCACGCCTTGCCCAAGGTAATACATCGTTCCAAGGTTTGATTGCGCATTGGCTAAACCCTGTTCTGCGGCCAGCCGGTGCCACTTCATCGCTTCCTTGTAATCCTGGGGAACACCATTACCTTCGGCATACATATTCCCAAGGTTATCTTGTGCTTCATCCAGGCCTTGTATTGCGGCCAGCCGATACCACCTTGCCGCCTCCGTGTAATCCTGAACCACACCAGTTCCCCGTGAATACATCAAGCCAAGATTGAATTGTGCATTGACATTTCCCTGTTCTGCGGCCAGTCGGTGCCACTTTACCGCCTCCTTGTAATCCTGGGGAACGCCATTTCCACGGGCATACAGCAACCCAAGATTGAGTTGTGCCTGGGACAGACCCTGCTCCGCCAGCGGTCTGAGCAACTTTGCAGCTTTTGCAAAATCGCCGGCATCAAGAGCCCTCTCCGCATCGAGCGCACTCTCTGAATCAGACAGCGAATCTGCCCTTACCTGCACATTCAACGCTAACAAGCATGCACAAACCAACAACAACTTTTTAATCCACTGATCCATTTTCGTTTTCAAATGGACGTCTGCCTTGGAGTACATTCTCGAACATCCGCGTTTAGGGGGAGAAAGAGGTCAGGTTCGATAATTTTTGAAACAAAACCGAATTTGACCCATCAACTGTATCTATAATACTCGCCTGGCAATCAACGTGGGGGTATGTATGCAACGCAAACTTCTGGGAGTTATTTTGATTTCGGCCGGCATCGCCGCGTGCGCAACAAAACCGGAAGCCAATATGGCCGACAACACACCGCTCAAACCCACTGCAGTGATCGAGCACCATATCGTCAACAACGGCATCATGGGGATGTTCCCTTTCGAGAGCGATGAACGCCAATATTTTCGTTCCAACATGCGCCGCGACGAAGCCACGCTCAAAGGAACCGGAACGTTCTCCGGCGTGATTGTGGGTACGCGACATAGCACCGATATTATCCGTCTTGACCGCAAGGTGAGATGGACGCTGAACGCGGACAAGGCGGAGTACACCGAATGTCCGCTGAAGGGTTGCGTAAAACCTGCGAAGGCGTCGCCCAAACAGGAGCAGCCTGCACAACAACAACCAGAGGCCAAGCATGAACCCGGCTGCACGATGCACATTGCGCACACCAGTTTCAAGGTCAAGGCGACCGGCCAGAAAAAATCCATCAACGGATTTGATACCAGCGAATATCAGGTCGCCTGGGTGGTCAAACTTCGCGACCCGCAAGCACGCGTTACAACCAGCACGCTGAACATGGACATCTGGACGACGCCGATGACCGGCAAGATGCATGACATTCTGGATATGGAAGAGAGCTTTAACCGTGGCTATAACAGCGCCATCGCTGAGACCAGCAAACAGGAAATGCTTCCGACCGATGCGGCCAAGCTGATCTCGACTTATATGGCCAGTATGCTGAAGCAGGGTGATCTCAAGGCATTCCTCGATGCGGGCAAACAGATGGAAAAGATCAAAGGACGCCCCATTTCAACCCATCTGGACTGGGGCCTGGCAGGCAACGCGTGTGAGCCCAAGGAATCAAAGAAAAAAGAAGACAAATCCTCGGGTCCCAACAGTCCGAGCGACCTCGTTTCCGGCCTTGCCGGAATGTTCGTGCAGAAGAAGACCGAAGATACGATGAAACAGGCCGGAGGTGAACCGATATTGTCGTTTACTGTCGAGGTAAAGAAGCTGGCGATCGAACCGGTACACGACGGCGAATTTGCAGTACCCAAGAATTACAAGTTGGTGTCGCAGAAATAGGCATTGGTTAAAACGCGAATGCCCGGAATGAATCACAATCAAGAAAGCGATATCAAGGGGGAATAAATGATCCGGAAAAATTTTGAAATTGCGGCCATGGCCGCAGCAATTGTGTTGTTGGTTGGCTGTGCCAGCGCAAGGGTCTCGCAGGTCGTAGAGGTTCCGGCGCGTCAATCGGGCATGGTCGATTCCCGGAAGCTTGCTGTATATTATTTCAACGGCGACACCGACGGCACGATCACTGCCCAGGTGGAATCCTATTTGAGCAACATCAATGTGCGCGGCACGCCCTATTTCGAAGTACTCGAACGGGAAATGCTCGACAAGATCATACAAGAACAGAACATGGTAACCAGCTCCGGGTATTTCAATGAAAACGATGCGGTCAAGCTGGGCAAACTGTCCGGAGCCGACACCCTGATCATGGGTAGCGTAAATCAACCGCCCGTTTCGTCGCGCCGTTACAGGAAAGCGGAGGATTATTGCCTGGACAAAAAGTGCACCCAGAAGGAAACACGTTACATATCATGTGTAGAAAAGGCCGCCAACGTTGATTTGACCCTCAAGGCCGTCAGCGTACGACGGGGTAGCATCATCTTTACCCAGACCTACTCAGGCAAGGCCAGCAATACCGATTGCGGGGAGAAGCGCGGCAAGGACGACACCGATCTGCGAAACGAGGCCGTCGGGCAAATCTTGAATAATTTGCGCAAGGATGTGGCGCCTTATCAGGTCACGCTCAGCATCGAGTTCATGGACGAGGATGATTCCATGAGTTCCGCCACCAAAGCCAAGCTTGAGGGTGCGATGGAATACATCAAGCAAAGGCGTGTAGACCGCGCCTGCGATATATTCAAGGATGCGCTTGCCGGCGATGCCAATTCTCCTGCGCTGTACTACAACCTGGGCGTTTGTGCAGAAATAAATGGAGATCTCGACAAGGCCGAGGATCTTTACAAACAATCCGAAAGAAAAACTGCCAAGCCGATAAGATTGATCAGCGAGGCGATAAACCGCGTCAAGATGATGAGATCGAACCAGAACGAGGTCAGCAAGCAGATGCATTGAACGACATCGAGCGCGGTGACAGCGGGAACGACGACATTCACCAATTACCGCTATTGGCACGAAGCTGCCCTTCAATCCTTGAAATAGCACACCTGAAAGCGGACGGTCGTTGAAATTTTTTAATGCCTCTCCTCTCCAATCCACGCTACAACATTGCCCAGCACACAAACGAAAATTACCATGCCATCTGCCATAAGTTTTAGCTGCTCTTCATTGGGGTTGTCCATGTTAATCATGGCCAGCCTGACTTGTTTTAATGGCCTAAACAATCGATCTTATGAGTAGATAAAAGATATAAGGGGATACTGCTATAACCCAGGCTCCCATTTGGGGGTTTACGAAAAACGAATCTAAGATATCTTTGTATGTCGTATCGGTATCGAAAAAAGTTATGATTAAGGGAATAATAATGATTCCCAAAAAGAAGCAGCCTAGAAAAATAAGCAATTCCTTCGCAATACTTCGTTTAGTCGGTTTATTCATTCTTTGTATGGGTCTAATTAAGTCGAAAAGAGAAATCATCAAGCTATTAGTCAGGCTTAAATATCATACATAGTGGCTTACAACTTAATGAAGCTGGAGACAATGAAACTTTACTAGCGCATCTTGGCGTGAGTTGAGTTGAATAGCAACCACGAACTTCTGCTAATGGCACTTAGCAGAATGTCGAGACATGAATTATGTTACCCAAAAGCGGCCGGTCGTCATGGTTTTCTAAGCGCGCAATATATTCACCCAATCTGAAAAATCTGACTCCCCGACCCCTCAAGCCGGATGACTAAAGCAAGCGGTTACCTTTTTGCATTCCATCACAGCCATGATTACCCCACCCACTTCCGCGCATTCTGGAACATCTTCATCCACGCTCCGTTTTCCTGCCATCCATACGGATGCCAGGAGTTTTGCACGGCGCGGAACACCCGCTCTGGATGCGGCATCATGATGGTAAAGCGTCCATTCCGTGTCGTCAGGCCGGTGATGCCCTGCGGCGAACCATTGGGGTTGAGCGGGTAGGTTTCTGTCGCGTTTCCGCGATGATCCACGTAGCGCAGCGTGACCAGTTTCTGAACTTCCCTGAGCTTCTTGTCGTCGCCAAAACGAAGTTTCAGTGAAGACTCATGCCCGCTTGCTGGCGTGATGTCGGAACTAAAATCGGCATACCCTTCGCCGTGTGACACCGCGATGGGCATGCGGCTGCCCGCCATGCCGTTGAAGAAGATCGACGGTGAGGCTTGAACCTCGACCATCACGAAACGCGCCTCGAACTGTTCCGAGCGGTTGCGCGAAAAATGCGCCCAGTTTTCCGCGCCCGGAATGATCCCGTGCAGGTTGCTCATCATCTGGCAGCCGTTGCACACGCCCAGCGCAAAGGTATCCCTGCGCTGGAAGAATGCCTCAAACTCGTCGCGCGCTCGCGCATTGAACAGGATGGATTTCGCCCAACCCTCCCCCGCGCCGAGCACGTCGCCGTACGAGAACCCGCCGCACGCCGCGATGCCCTTGAAGTCGCTCAATGAAACGCGGCCGCTGATGATATCGCTCATGTGCACGTCCACCGCGGCAAAACCGGCGCGGTCGAACGCCGCAGCCATCTCGACATGGCCGTTCACCCCCTGCTCGCGCAGGATGGCGATCTTCGGCCGGGTGAGCAGCAGCAACGGGGAGATATTTTCGTTCAGTGCATAGGTCGATTTGACGTGCAGGCCGGGATCGGCGGCATCCAGCAGGCGATCGAATTCCTGTTGCGCAGATTCCGGATTGTCGCGCAGCTTCTGCATCTGATAGCTGGTCTCCGACCAGATGCGCTGCAGGATCACGCCGCTTTCGCTGAACAGCATTTCACCGGCGCGCACGATCTCGATCATGCCGGTCTTGTTCAGCGCGGCGATCTTGTGCACACCCTTCAGCCTCGCATCATGCGCCAGTTCCATCACGTGCTGCACATCACGGTTGCGCACCTGTATCACCGCGCCGAGTTCTTCATTGAACAGGGTGCGCAAAGTGTCGCCATGGGATTCGTCGAGATTGATCGTCAAGCCGATGTGGCCTGCGAAGGCCATTTCGCAAAGCGTGACGAAAACGCCTCCATCGGAGCGGTCGTGATAACTGAACAGCTTGCCCTCTTCATTGAGCCGCTGTATGAGCCCGAAGAATGATTTGAGCACCTCTGCATCCACATCCGGCGCGACATCGCCGACCTGCTTGTACACCTGCGCCAAAGCGGAACCGCCCATGCGCTTTTTCCCCTGCCCCAGATCGATCAGCAGCAGCGTGGTATCCAGAAATGGGGCGATTTGCGGCGTGATGGTCTCGCGCGCATCGGGACTGGGCGCGAAGGCGGTGACGACCAGCGATAACGGTGCAGTGACGGATTTGTTGTTCACGCCGTCCTGCCATACCGTCTTCATCGACATCGAATCCTTCCCGACCGGGATGCTGATGCCGAGTTGAGGGCACAGTTCCATGCCGACCGCGCGCACTGTATCGAACAATGCAGCATCTTCGCCATGATGTCCGGCAGCAGCCATCCAGTTCGCAGACAATTTGATGTCGCCGATCTTTTCGATGCGCGCCGCCGCGATGTTGGTAATCGCCTCGCCCACCGCCATGCGGCCTGAAGCCGGCGCATTCACCAATGCCATCGGCGTGCGCTCGCCGATCGCGAATGCCTCGGCACGATTAGTACTGAAACCCATCAGTGTGACCGCAACATCGGCCACCGGCACTTGCCACGGACCGACCATCTGGTCGCGCGCGGTCATGCCGCCCACGGTACGGTCGCCGATGCTGATCAGGAAAGACTTGTTCGCGACCGACGGCAGGCGCAACACGCGCTCGACCGCATCATGCAGGTCTATCTGGGATATTTCGCAGGCGGCCAGCCGCGGCGTCTCACGTGTCACATTGCGTATCATCCTGGGCGGCTTGCCGAGCAGCACCGGCAGCGGCATGTCGACCGGATAATCGCCAAACTCCTGGTCATGCACGATGATCTGATCTTCCGGTGTGGCCACGCCGACCACCGCGAACGGACAGCGTTCGCGCTCGCACAGCACGCGGAAGTCATCCAGCCGTTCCGGCTTGATCGCCAGCACATAACGCTCCTGCGATTCGTTGCACCAGATCTGTTTCGGCGACATGCCGGACTCGTCCAGAGGGATCTTGCGCAGCTCGAACCGCGCGCCTCGTCCGCCGCCATGCATCAGCTCCGGCAGCGCGTTCGACATACCTCCCGCGCCGACATCGTGTATCGACAGGATCGGATTGTTCGCGCCCATCTGCCAGCAACGGTCGATCACTTCCTGCGCGCGGCGCTGCATCTCTGGATTGCCGCGTTGCACCGAATCGAAGTCCAGCTTTTCGGCATTGTTGCCGGTATCCATGCTGGATGCGGCGCCGCCGCCCAGACCGATCAGCATTCCCGGTCCGCCAAGGTGCAACACCAGCGCCCCGACCGGCAACTCGTGTTTGTGGATGTGTATTGCCGAGATGTTGCCGACACCGCCGGCCAGCATGATGGGCTTGTGATATCCGCGCATCTCGCCGCTGACGTTCTCTTCGAAGGTGCGGAAATATCCCGCCAGGTTCGGGCGGCCGAATTCGTTGTTGAAGGCAGCCGCGCCGATCGGTCCATCTAGCATGATCTGCAATGCTGAAACGATGCGGGAAGGTTTTCCGTAAGGCGTTTCCCATGGCTGTCCGAATCCCGGGATGTTCAAATTCGAAACCGAGAATCCGGTCAGCCCGGCTTTGGGCTTGGAGCCGCTTCCGGTCGCGCCTTCGTCGCGTATCTCGCCGCCGGAGCCCGTCGCTGCACCTGCGAACGGGGCGATGGCGGTGGGATGGTTATGCGTCTCGACCTTCATCAGTGTATGTGTCAATTCATCGCTGAATGCGTAGCCGCCATCGGCGCGCGGATAGAAACGCTCAATGCGCGCGCCTTCGATGACCGAAGCATTGTCGGAATAAGCCACCAGCGTGCCTTGCGGGCTGACTTTATGGGTGTTGCGTATCATGCCGAATAGCGAGATATCCTGCGTCTCGCCGTCGATCACCCAATCGGCATTGAATATCTTGTGGCGGCAGTGCTCGGAGTTTGCCTGGGCGAACATCATCAACTCGACATCGGTGGGATTGCGCTTCAACTTCTGGAAGTTTTCGGTCAGGTACCCGATCTCGTCGTCTGAAAGAGCCAGCCCCATCTCGAGATTGGCTTTTTCAAGCGCTGTTTTGCCGCCATTCAGAACATCCACGCTTTCCATTGGTTGCGGTGTGCCATGTTTGAAGATCATTTCAGGCGCGTCATCCATGCTGTGAAGGACCGATTCGGTCATGCGATCATGCAAAAGCGGCAAGATCGCTGCTTCCTCATCCTTGCTCAACGCCTTGCCGCTGCCGGTTTGCAGGTAATACACCACGCCGCGTTCGATGCGCTGTACAGCGGACAGGCCACAGTGCTGCGCGATATCGGTGGCCTTGGTCGACCAAGGCGAGATCGTACCGAGACGCGGGACCACGAGCACACGCTGCATCGAGTCAGCCTGCACGGGTTCGCCTGCATTTTCACCCAGGCCCAGCACCTTATCCAGTACCCGTGCTTGCGCGGTGTCGAACTTCGCGCCGTGGGCCACTTGCAAAGGGGGGGTCGCTGGTTGATCCGGAACCTTGCTTCCGCCCACGCGCAACGCTATGAAGTAACAGTGGCGCGTGTCAGCGATAACCACATTGGGAACAACCGCCTGCAGCACGGTGCGCAGTTTTTCCAGACGAAAGCCAGACAAGGCAGCGGAACCGACGGAAACTCGAAACATGCTAATGACCATAAAATAATCCCGGGCGCGATTATACTACGCACTACACATATGAATGATTTGTGAAAATGAACAAAAACGTCTCCATACTTGGCAAAAAGCAGGTCTTGGCGAACTTCCAGAAGCGTCCACGCGACAGCCACAAGGGACTGTTCGGCACGGTTGCGGTGATCGGCGGCGCGAACGGAATGTTGGGTGCGCCTCTGCTGGCGGCACGCGCTGCGCTCAAACTGGGTGCGGGGTGTGTGCATGTCGGACTGCTTGCGGAAAATGCGCCGGGCGTAGACCTGGTACAGCCGGAACTGATGCTGCACAATGCGAAAGCTGTATTGCAGCTGCGCGATGTGGATGTGTTCGCGGTCGGCTGCGGCCTGGGCACCTCGATTTACGCGCAAAAGCTGTTGTACGAGGCTCTCAAACGCAAAACAGCACTGGTGCTGGATGCCGATGCGCTGAACCTGCTCGCCAAACACGCCGACCTGCAGGACGACTTGCGCAACAGAAAGGCCGCGACCGTGCTCACGCCGCATCCCGGCGAAGCAGCGCGTTTATTGGGCTGCGGCACGAAAGTAATACAGGCAGACCGCGTTGCGGCAGTACGGGATTTGGCGCAAAAGTACGCTTGCAGCGTTGTGCTGAAAGGCGCTGACAGCTTGTGTGCCACCCGCGAAGGAAAATTGTTCGTGAACCATACCGGCAATCCCGGCATGAGCAGCCCGGGCATGGGAGACGTGCTCACCGGCATGATCGCCGCTTTTATCGCGCAAGGAATGACTGCGGAAAACGCGATGCTGCTGGCCGTGCATCTGCATGGCGCGGCAGGAGATGCGCTGGCCGAACAAGGCATCTCTATCGGCATGACTGCAACGGATGTTACCGAGTGGGCGCGCTATTTGTTAAATAAGTGGCTTTAAACCTACTGTGCGGTCAAACTGCGGTGTTGCGTACTCACTCGATTCCTCGCCTATTTCACAAGGTATGTCTCGTCACTCGCTACGCCGCGCCTTTCATCTTGACCTGCTCGTTACGGTTTGACTTTCTTCGAACATGAGTTTTTCCATCGACATATCTGAAGAAGCCGGGGTGCGCTATCTGCACTTCGGCTCGGAATGGATTCAGGGCGCGATGCGCATCGCACGCCCATGGAATCTCGAGCTGGAATATACCCGCGAGATGATGGCGTCTATGTTATTGCGCGACGATTCCAACTGGCCGCGCAAGGTGCTGCTGATCGGCCTGGGTGCGGCATCGCTGACAAAATTCCTGTATCGACACTATCCGCTCGCGCATCTGACCGTGGTCGAGATCGAACCCGCGGTGGTCGATACCGCGCGGCAATTCTTCAAGCTCCCGGAAGACACAAGACGCATCAACCTGGTCATCGGCGACGGTGTGGAATACGTGCTGAACAGCGACAAGAAATTCGACCTGATCCTGGTGGACGGCTATGACGAAAATGCGAGTTCCGGCGCGCTCGATACCCTGCCGTTCTATCAGGGATGCCGGACGCGTTTGAGTGACGACGGGTTACTGTCGGTCAACCTGCTCACCAGTAACCGCCGCTTCGAAAGCAGCATCATGCGTATAGGCGAAGCATTCGACGATCGCGTGCTGGCGTTCCCTTCGGGCGAAAGCGGAAACGCGATCGCGTTTGCGGCTGAAGGCGAACATTTGGTAATCTCCTTGTATGACCTGAGAGAAAAGGCGCTGGACCTTAACAAGGCAACCGGCCTCAATCTGATGCCCAGCATCGCGCGCCTGGAGCGGGCACAATGCTGCCCGGGCGGCATCCTTAAATTGTAATTAATATCGCATACCAATTTCGAATAGAAAGGAGAACAAGGCGGCAAGGATAAGGCGACGGTGCGTGGTTGTTGCCAATTCATTGGCTTTACAACCACGGCCTACCCCTTGCGGGTGAAGACAGCACATGTAATGCGGCTGTAACCAGCGACTTGGCTATCGTCTTTTGATAGCTTAGTCGAATGGCTAGTTGTTTCATCAGGAGCCGAAGACGAAGCCAACACAGTTATCGTTTCTATTCGGAATTGGAATCAGAACTCGAATTGCTGGCCCTGTTCAAGCCTGACCGGCCGATACTTCCCGCAGGCCGCGACGACTTCCGCCATGATCATATCTTCCTTGCCGGGTTCCAGATGGGTGATCAGCAGCGTAACAGTGCGTTGCAACCGCGCCAGTCCCTGCGCCAGCAGCGCGGCGGTCATATGCCCCGATCGCGCCGCACCGCTGGCGTTGGCATTCAGGAACGTGGTCTCTATCATCAGATAACGCAGATTCTCGATGCTGTTCAACGCCGCCCAGAATTCCTCGCAGTCCGTGGTGTCGCCGGAGTACACGAAACTTCCAGCGCCGCTATCCAGGCAGTAACCCACCGCTGGCACCGCGTGGCGCGCGGGCAAGCGCGGTGATGCGTCTGTTACCCAGCAGCGTGGTCTCGCCGGTCTTGAGCGGAACAAGGCGTATGTATGGATTTTCTATCGTCGGCAGCACGCTGTAATCGGGCCACAACACCCCGTTCAGCAGGTTTTCCCTGAGGGCGGCGATCGTTTGCGGCAACGCATGTACCAGCAAAGGCCGGTTGCGCAAAAATGCCGCGGCATCGGCAAGCAGCGGGATGAAGCCGCAATGATCGAGATGGGAGTGGGTCAAGAATACGTGATCCACCCTGGCCATCTGCTCCAGGCTCAACTCGCCTGCGCCGGTGCCGGCATCGATCAGGATATCGTCGTCGAGCAGCAGCGAGGTGGTGCGCCGTGCACCGCCGATCCCCCCATAACAGCCGAGTACGGTCACAGCGACATAAATCTACTGCGCGACTCCGGGCGAGGTCGGGCGGTGCTCGCGCTCCTCGCATACTGATGTGTATGCTCCGGGCGCTGTGCTCCGTCCTCCCCCACCCCAAAACCGCTCGCAAGATTTCTGACACTATGTCCGGCCTCATCTTTCCTCCCGCTTCATTCATCGCGTAGTAGCTTACCGTAGCAAGTTAGGCGCTTCGAATCAAGACTTGGCCCAGATAATAATATTTGTAGAGGGTGACATATGCATGAAATTCGCCCGCAATGCAAATCAATGGCACAATTGAACCGCAAGGAAATAGTATCCTAGTCAATTCAAGGGGGCAATATGAGCATGCTGATTTTTCTCGGTGTCATCGCCGTGCTGCTGATCTACGGCATCGGCCTGTACAACCATCTGGTCAACGTCAAACATGCCGTGTCCAAGGCCTGGGCCAACATCGACGTGCTGCTCAAACAGCGCCACGACGAGCTGCCCAAGCTGGTCGAGGTGTGCAAGCAATACAAACAATTCGAGCAGAGCACGCTGCAAAAAGTCATCGAGGCACGCTCGCAGGTGCATGACGCGCGTCAACGCCAGGATATCGGCGCGCTGGGTCAGGCGGAAGGCGCCTTGCGCGCCGGCCTGGGCAGCATCTTCGCGGTGGCGGAAGCCTACCCGGAACTGAAAGCCAACGAGAATTTCATGCAACTGCAGAACCGCATCACCTCGCTGGAGAACGGCATCGCCGACCGCCGCGAGTTGTATAACGAATCGGTGAACATCAACAACGTGCAGATCGAAGTCTTCCCCGCCAGCATCATCGCGAGCCTGTTCAACTTCGGCGAAAAACCGCTGCTGGAATTTTCCGCCGCCGAGAACGAGGAAGACGTGATGTCGAGATCATGAAAGCTGCTTTCAGCTAATTTCGAGCGGGCACGCTTGCAGTCATGCTGGTCTCGCTGCGCCGCGAATACGCGCACCTGGTCACCTCGGGTGCGCAGTTGCTGCTGCTGTTGATCGGACTCAGGCTGGAGTCGCGCAACGGCTGGCTGGCTTGCCTGTCCATCATGGCCGCGATCAGCATCCTGGCCTGGCTGTCGGCATTGAACAGGCTGCGCACGATACGCGACACACCCACATCGAAGATCGCCTCCGCCGCGCAAGGCTATGTGGAACTCGTCGGGACGCGGCCATCCATTCGGGGAACCCTTGCTCGGGCAACTCAGCCGGCTGCCCTGCCTGTGGTATCGCTACAGGATCGAACAGCGCGAGTCCGAAAACAAGTGGAAAACCATGGACAGCGGCGAAAGTGACGATTCCTTCATATTGCGCGACGAAACCGGCGAATGCGTGGTCGATCCGGAACAGGCCGAGATATTCACCCGGCACCGCGACCAATGGCACGACGGCGATTATCGCTATACCGAATGGAAGCTGATCGAGCACGACAGCCTCTACGTCATCGGCCAATTCCGCACCCAGGGCGGCAGCAGCCTGGAATTCAACACCCGCGAAGAACTCAACGCGCTGCTGGCCGAATGGAAAAAGGATATGCCGGCCCTGCTCAAGCGCTTCGACCTCGACAACAACGGCACGCTGGATATGCAGGAATGGATGCTGGCGCGATCGGCCGCCAGACGCGAAGTGGCGAAGTGATGCGCGAAGCTCAGGCACAGTCGGATATCAACATCATCAGCCGGCCGCGCGACAGGAGAATTGTTTCTGATCAGCAATCTCGACCAGGACAAATTATCGCGCCGCTACCTGTTGTGGAGCTGGGCGCATCTGGCTGATCTTCTTCGGTGCGCTGGGCGGGATAGGCTGGGTGCTGCAATCGACCCATTTTTAAGATCCAACAAAAAAGGGCGGGATATAACTCGCCCCGCTCTGTTCCGTTCAACGCGAATCAGTCTTTTCTGCGCAGCATCATGCGTTCCATCAAGCCGTCCTTCATGATGAACTGATGCTTGATCGCACCGAGCAGATGCACCACCACCAGCACGATCAGCACATTGACCAGTTGTTCATGCACCTCGTGGGCAAATACATCCCTGAAACCATGCTCCTTCGGCAGCATAGTTCGCATCGAAAGCCAGTAACGCCACGCCCACCTTGCTGTTGAGCACGATCATATCCCGCTGACCGGCAACAAGAACAACACGGTATAAAGCAGGTAATGAACGCCCTTGGCCACTGCCTGGTATATCGGCTTATCTTCCGCCAACGGCGGCCTGCCATCCTTGCGGCGGAAAAACAGTTGCGCCAAAGCCAACAAAAATACCGTGCCTCCCACCGCCATATGCACGATGTATCCGGCCAGTGTCGCCTTGCTCTCGTCGGTCGCCTCGGCCAGGCTGTCGCCAAGATACCAGGCGGCGATCAACAGTGCCAAAGTCAGCCAATGAACGATCACCATGCGCTTGCTGTATTGCGTCATTACTTTAATCTCCTGAAATTTATAGAATCACCTGAAACATACGGAATCAATATGGATACCCAGGTTCCAGTATAGTTCCATTTCCAAAAAGAGCGCGCAATTTACCCGAAACGCGTTTGATGTGCAGCATTTTTCTTGTATTCAGGTTCAACAAGGCGCTGCTGTGATTTACTCACCGACCGCTATCGCGGTATGCTCAGCACATCGCAAGATGTGGGATCGACCGGCATGAGCGCAGTGAACGACGAACAGTTGATTTCGGGGCTGAGCACGGCAGAAGCGCAACAGCGCCTTGCCGCGTCCGGATACAACGAGCTGAACCCGCCCCAACCGCGCCGCGTGTGGCATATCGTTGCCGATGTGTTGCGCGAACCGATGTTCCTGTTGCTGATCGCTGCGGGCGGAATCTACCTGTTGCTGGGCGATGTCCAGGACGCGCTGATGCTGCTGTTCTTCGTGGTGCTCATCATCGCCCTGACGGTGTCGCAGCAGCACAAGAGCGAACGGGTGCTGGAAGCGTTGCGCGACTTGTCCAGCCCGCGCGCATTGGTGATACGCGACGGCAAGCAGCAACGCATCGCCGGACGCGAGGTGGTGCAAGGCGATTTGATGCTGCTCAAGGAAGGCGATCGCGTCGCCGCAGATGCCGTGCTGCTCAGTTGCAACGATCTGTTTGCCGACGAATCCATGCTGACCGGCGAGTCGGTTCCGGTGCGCAAACAGCCGGGCAGCCCGGACTCGGCGGCGCGTCAGCCGGGCGGCGACGATCAGCCGTTCGTGTACGCGGGAACGGTACTGGTACAGGGCAGCGGCATCGGCCTGGTGACAGCGACCGGCAAGTCCAGCGCCATCGGGCAGATCGGCAAATCGCTGCAAGACACCCGCTCCGGCATCTCTCCGCTGCGCATCCAGACCGACCGGCTGGTGCGCCGTCTGGCGATATTCGCCGGCGCGCTCTGCCTGATGCTGGTGCTCGCCTATGGCATCATCGCGTGGCCACTGGCTGGATGCACTGCTGGCCGGCATCAGCGCTGGCGATGGCTTCGCTGCCGGAAGAATTCCCGGTGATCCTGTCGGTGTTCATGGCGCTCGGCGCGTGGCGCATCTCGCAAGCGCAATGTGCTGACACGGCGGCTGGATGCGATCGAAACGCTGGGTGCCACCACCGTGCTGTGCACCGACAAGACCGGCACGCTGACCGAAAATCGCATGGTGATCCGCAAGCTGTACAGCAGCGGCCATGCAGACAATGCTGCAAGTGGATCGCCACAGCCCGCTGCCGGAACCGTGGCACGAACTGGTGGAATTCGGCATCCTCGCCAGCGAGCGCGAACCGTTCGACCCGATGGAACGCGCCCTGCACGAATTGGGGCAACGCACCCTGAGCGGCAGCGAACATCTGCATGAAGCATGGCGAACTGGTACACGAATACAGCCTGTCGCCCGAACTGCTGGCGATGTCGCACGTCTGGCACGGCGACGAGCAGGAACATCACATGGTCGCGGCCAAAGGTGCGCCGGAAGCCATCATCGACCTGTGCCACCTGCCCGAAGCGCAGGCCGCATCGATCGCGCAAGTCGCCGCCGACATGGCCGACCAGGGCTTGCGCGTACTGGGCGTGGCACGCGCCGAACTCAAGCCCGGCCAGGACAGTGGCCTGCACAGCAGCATGACATCGAGTTCTCGTTCGTCGGCTTGCTCGGCCTGCAGGACCCGTTGCGTCCGGATGTGACCGATGCGATCGCGCAATGCCACGCGGCAGGCATCCGGGTGGTGATGATCACCGGCGACCATGCGCGCACCGCACAGGCGATCGCGCGCGAACTGGGCTTGCCTGCTGCAGACGTATTGACCGGCAGCGAACTGGACGCGCTGTCCGATGAAGCTTTGCGCGCGAGCTGCGCGACGTGCAGGTATTCGCGCGCATCGTGCCGCAGCAGAAGCTGCGCCTGGTGGAAGCCTTCAAGGCCAACGGCGAGATCGTCGCGATGACCGGCGACGGCGTGAACGATGCGCCCGCACTCAAGGCCGCGCACATCGGCGTGGCGATGGGCAGGCGCGGCACCGACGTGGCGCGCGAAGCCGCCGGACTGGTGCTGCTCAACGATGATTTTGCCTCGCTGGTCGCCACGATCCGCCTGGGACGGCGCATCTACGACAACCTGCGCAAGGCGATGAGTTACGCGCTGGCCGTGCACATCCCCATCGTCGGCATGGCGCTGCTGCCGGTGCTGCTCGGCGAGACCGCTATCTGCTGCTGCCCGCGCACATCATGTTCCTGCAGATGATCATCGACCCGGCCTGCTCGATCTTTTTCGAGGCGGAACCGGAAGAAAGTAACATCATGCAGCGCCCGCCCAGACAGGCGAACGAGCCGCTGTTCGGCGGCAAACTGCTGACCAGCAGTCTGTTGCAGGGGTCGGTGGCCTTCGCGGTTGCCGCCGCGATCTATGCCTGGGCAATGATCACAGGGGTTCGAAGAAAACACCGTGCGCGCGCTGGTGTTCGCTGCGATGGTGGCCGGCAATATCGCGCTGGTGTTCAGCAACCGCTCGCTGGAGGCGTCCTGGCAAGGCGCATGGTCGCGGGAAAATCCGGTGCTGTGGTGGATCTTGCTGGGCGGCAGTGCCGGACTGGCACTGGTGTTAAGCGTGCCGGTGCTGCGCGAACTGTTCCATTTTTCCGGAAACGCGCCGCATATCCTTGGCGTCGGCGTGCTGGCCGCCTTCAGCGTGCTGCTGCTCAGCGCGGCGGTAAAACGAATGATAGCGATACCGCAATAGCGGATGCAGCGAAGGTTGCGGTGAAAACGGTATGCGTTAACGATTGATACCGGAAACGCTGGGCGATTGGAAGGACTGTTTCACCGGCATTTGAACCGTGGGGTCTTCAAGAACCTGGAAAAATACTTCGTTGCGCTTGACCATGCCCAGTTCGCTGCGCGCGCGCTCCTCGATAGCCGCCGTCCCCTGCTTGAGATCGCGCACTTCGGCATCCAGCACTGCATTGCGTGTTTGGGCCAGCTGATTAGCTTGCTGTTGCGCTTCGACCTGGCGATGCAAATCCCACACTTTCAGCCAGCTGCCTTTGCCCAGCCACAGCGGGTACTGCAACAGCAGCAGCAGAACGACCAGTATCAGTGTGACAGAACGCATCAGCCCAACTGATAATACGCGTCGCGTCCCGGATATGAGGCTATATCACCCAAATCTTCTTCTATGCGCAACAGTTGGTTGTATTTCGCCATGCGGTCCGAACGCGACATCGAACCGGTCTTGATCTGCATCACGTTGGAGGCCACGGCGATGTCGGCAATGGTGCAGTCCTCGGTCTCGCCGGAACGGTGCGAGATCACTGCGGTATAACCGGCACGTTTGGCCATTTCGATCGCGGCAAAGGTTTCGGTGAGCGTGCCGATCTGGTTGATCTTGATCAGGATGGAATTCGCCACACCCTGACGGATGCCTTCGCTGAATATCTTGGTATTGGTGACGAATATATCATCGCCCACGATCTGGATGGTCTTGCCCAGTCGCTTGGTCAACAGCTTCCAGCCGGTCCAGTCATGTTCGCTCATGCCGTCTTCAATGCTGATCAGCGGATACTTGTCCGTCCAGTTGGCGAGGTAATCGACGAACTGCGCCGATGTCAATTTGAGTTTTTCGGAACCAAGATGATAAAAGCCGTCCTTGTAGAACTCCGAACTGGCGCAATCCAGGCCGATCGCCACTTCCTTCCCCGGCACATATCCTGCAGCTTCGATGCCTTCGACGATCAGTTTCAGCGCCGCTTCGTTGCTGGGCAAGTTGGGTGCAAAGCCGCCTTCATCCCCAACGGTCGTTGGCATCCCCTTTTTATCAATCAGTTTTTTCAGCGCGTGAAACACTTCGGCTCCATAACGCACCGCCTCGCGGAAACTGGGCGCACCGACGGGAATGATCATGAATTCCTGCATGTCGATATTGTTGTTGGCATGGGCGCCGCCATTGATGACGTTCATCATCGGCACCGGCATGGACATCTTGCCGGAACCGCCCAGATAACGGTACAACTGCAAGCCGCTCTCTTCCGCAGCACCGCGTGCCACTGCCAGCGACACAGCCAGGATCGCGTTCGCACCGAGGCGGGACTTGTTTTCCGTGCCGTCCAGTTCGATCATGGTCTGGTCGATGAATGCTTGTTCGGCGCCATCCAGACCGATTATCGCTTCGGCGATCTCGGTATTCACATATTCGACTGCCTTCAGCACGCCTCTGCCCATGTAGCGTTGCTTGTCGCCATCGCGCAATTCAATCGCTTCCTTTTCGCCGGTGGATGCACCGGATGGCACGGCGGCGCGTCCCATCACGCCTGATTCCAGCAATACGTCCGCCTCCACGGTCGGGTTGCCGCGCGAATCCAGAATCTCGCGGGCGATCACATCAACAATTGCGCTCATACTTTTTCCTTTTGCTTTCTTTTAAACGTTCCTCAAATCAATCTTTTCCTCGATCAACCCCTGCTTCTTGACCGTTTCGTCCAGAACTTTCAGTGTTTGCAATAATATCTTGAGATGCCCGAGCGGAAACGCGTTCGGCCCGTCAGACAAGGCTTGCGACGGATTCGGGTGCGTTTCCATGAACAAACCGGAAACGCCTACCGCGACAGCAGCGCGCGCCAGCACCGGCACGAACTCGCGCTGACCGCCGCTGACCGTGCCCTGCCCCCCCGGCAACTGCACCGAGTGCGTTGCATCAAACACCACCGGGCAACCGGTGTTGCGCATCACCGCCAGCGAGCGCATATCCGATACCAGGTTGTTATAGCCAAACGATGCACCACGCTCGCACACCATGATGTTGTCGGCATCGCTGGCCTCGCGCGCCTTGTCTACGACGTTCTTCATGTCCCACGGAGACAGGAACTGGCCCTTCTTGATGTTCACCGGACGGCCGCATTTCGCGACCGCATGGATGAAATCGGTCTGACGGCAAAGAAACGCCGGGGTTTGCAGCACATCCACCACGGCGGCCACGGGTGCAATCTCGTCCATGTCATGCACATCGGTCAGCACCGGCACGCCAATCTGAGCCTTTACTTCGGCGAGGATCTTAAGCCCTGCTTCCATGCCGAGGCCGCGAAACGATTTTCCGGAACTGCGGTTGGCCTTGTCAAAGGATGATTTGTAGATGTAATTTATCTTCAACTCGCTGCAGATCTCTTTCAGCTTGCCGGCAGTATCCAGAGCCATTTGCTGGGATTCGATCACGCAAGGTCCCGCAATCAGGAACAGCGGCTTGTCGAGTCCCACTTCAAAACCGCACAACTTCATGCCGCCACCTCATCATCGAGATATGGGGCATTAAGTTTCACCGCTTCGGCGACTGGCGGCATTACCCGCACCGCCGCTGCGCGCACCGTGTTCATGCCGCCACCTCATCACCGTGATACGAAATACCAAGCTTGGCGGTTTCGGTGGCTGGCGGCATTACCCGCACCGCCGCTGCGCGAACCGTGTTCATGCCGCCACCCTTTCTTTTTTGATTGAAGCCTGGCGTTTCAAGGCCGCTTCCACATAAGACTTGAACAATGGATGTCCGGTGCGGGGTGTAGAGGTGAACTCCGGATGGAACTGCACGCCCATGAACCATGGATGCATGGACTGCGGCAACTCCATTATCTCCGGCAGGTTTTCACTGGGGGTGCGCGCTGAAATGATCAGCCCGGATTTTTCCAATTCGGGCACGTAATGGTTGTTGACCTCGTAGCGGTGGCGATGGCGCTCGTTCACTTCATCGCCGTATATGCGCTGCGCCATGGTACCGGGCTTGATCGGACAGCGTTGCGAACCGAGCCGCATGGTTCCACCCAGATCGGAGTTGTTGTTGCGCGTCTCGACCTTGCCATCACGGTCCAGCCATTCAGTGATCAGCGCAACCACCGGATGCTCGCTGGCAAAATTGAATTCTGTGCTGTTCGCATCGCTCATGCCCGCTACATGGCGCGCATACTCGATCACAGCCAGCTGCATGCCAAGACAGATACCCAGATACGGCACCTTGTTTTCGCGGGCAAACCGGATCGCAGCGATCTTCCCTTCCGTGCCGCGCTTGCCGAATCCGCCCGGAACCAGTATCGCATCGAAATGCTCCAGGCCTTTCGTACCGGAAGTTTCGAGCACCTCGGAATCGATATATTCGATATTCACCTTCGTCGAGGTGTGTATCCCGGCATGGCGCAATGCCTCGATCAGCGACTTGTACGATTCTGTCAGGTCGACATATTTGCCGACCATGCCGATGGTGATCGTATGTTGCGGATTTTCCAGCGCAGTCACCAATTTTGTCCAAACCGACAGATCGGCAGGAGGCAAACCTGTCAGCCCCAGCTCTTCACAGACGATACGATCCAAACCCTGCTGGTTCAGCATTTGCGGCACCTTGTAGATGCTGTCGACATCCCACATCGAAATCACCGCTTCTTCACGGACATTGGCAAACAGCGAGATCTTGGCGCGCTCATCTTCGGGGATACGCCGGTCAGCCCGGCAGATCAACGCAGTGGGGAAAATACCGATCTCGCGCAATTTCTGCACACTGTGCTGTGTCGGCTTGGTCTTCAACTCGCCTGCTGTGGCGATATAGGGAACCAGGGTGAGATGCACATAAGCGACCTGATTGCGCCCCATGCGCAAACCCATCTGCCGGGCCGCCTCGAGGAACGGCAGCGACTCGATATCGCCGACCGTACCGCCGATCTCGACGATCGCAACATCTGCCTTGCCGTCATGCGAAGCGGCTGCGCCGCGCTCGATGAAAGACTGTATCTCGTTGGTGATATGCGGGATCACCTGAACCGTCTTGCCCAGATATTCGCCGCGCCGCTCCTTGCGGATCACGCTGTCGTAGATCTGTCCGGTGGTGAAGTTGTTGGCCTTGCGCATCTTGGCCGAAATGAAGCGCTCGTAATGCCCCAGATCCAGATCGGTTTCGGCGCCGTCCTCCGTCACAAAAACCTCTCCATGCTGGAACGGACTCATGGTACCGGGATCGACGTTGATATAGGGATCCAGCTTGAGCATTGTCACCTTCAACCCGCGTGATTCCAGTATGGCCGCAAGCGAAGCGGCGGCTATGCCCTTCCCCAGGGAAGACACAACGCCGCCGGTGATGAAGATGTACTTGGTCATGCGGGTGCCCGGACAAATGTTTTTCGTAGGGCGCGATGATACCGTAAAACGCCCTGCTATCAAAATTCAGATGGCGCAGCGGCACGAAATTCCGCGTCCCTGCTGTATTCACACAACTAATGTTGTGACGCAAAATATTTATAGGGTAAATTGCTGAACGCAACCCGCTTTTTGGAATTTAATGAACCAATAATGATTGTTGCACTGACACGGCGCAAACCGACATCAGCGTGCCGGGCAGCAAGCCCAGCAACAACACAGCCAGTCCGTTCACGCTGATCAGAAGCGTTGTATCCTGGCCGTAGATGATCGGCGCGTGGCTTTCCGGCGCGTCGAAATACATCAGTTTGACGATACGCAGGTAATAGAACGCGCCAATCAGAGAAAAAAGCACCGCCGCGACTGCCAGCCAGACATATCCGGATTGAACTACGGCATTCAGCACTGTAAATTTTGCGTAAAAGCCCACCGTCGGGGGTATCCCGGCCATGGAGAACATCAGCAACAGCATCAAAAAGGCGAGCCATGGACTGCGCTGGTTGAGGCCTTTGAAGTCATTCAGGTTGTCCGCCTCGAATCCCACTCTCGACAGCATCATGATCATACCGAACGCGCCCAGCGTCATCAGCACGTAGATCACGGCGTAGAACATGGAAGAGCCGTAGCCCTCCTTGTCACCGCTGATAAAGCCCAGCAGCATGAAGCCCATGTGCGCGATGGTTGAATAGGCAAACATGCGTTTGAGGTTGGTTTGCGCTATCGCGGTGATATTTCCCAGCGCCATTGAGGCGATCGCAAGTATCGTCAGCATACCCGTCCAGTGCTGAACCAGCGGCTGCAGCCCCGAGACCAGGATGCGTGACACAAATGCGAAAGCGGCGAGTTTCGGTGCCGTTCCGATCAGCATGGTCATTGCTGTCGGAGCGCCGTGATATACGTCCGGCAGCCACATATGAAATGGCACCGCGCCGAGTTTGAAGGCCAGCCCTGACACCACGAACACCAGCCCGAACACCAGCAAGGTATTGTTCGCTTTCCCGGATTGAATCGCATTTGACACCTTGTCCAATTCCAGCGAACCGGTCGCCCCATACAGCATGGACATGCCGTACAACAACAAGCCGGAAGCCAGCGCTCCAAGGATAAAATATTTCATCGCAGCTTCGGTTGCGATGGCTGAATCGCGCTGCAAAGCGACCATTGCATACAAACACAGGGAGAGCAATTCCAGGCCTAGATACAGCGTCAGAAAATGATTGGCCGAGATCATTACCATCATCCCCAGCGTGGCAAACAACGTCAGCACCATGAATTCGCCGCTGAACAGATCGCGCACGGTGAGATACTGGCGTGAATATACCAGCATCATGGAAACAGACAGATAAGTCAGCAGCTTCAATACATCGGACATCAGGTCATCCACGAACATGTTGTGAAAGATCTGCGCCACGCCATTGGTATGCGTACCCACGGTGATCAGCGCGGCACCCATCAGGGTGAATAGCACCAGCATATAAGTGATCAGTCTGCCGTTTTGCTTGATCAGCGAATCCGCAATCAGAATCACACAGGTCATGGTCAGCAGAAAGATCTCTGCTGCAGCCGGCATCAAATACGTCATCAATTCCATATTCACCTCAAAATCAATCGTAGGGTGGGCACGTTTTTGTGCCCACGCGGCCAGCGAAATACATTTTTACGCGTGGGCACAAAAACGTGCCCACCCTGCACAATCATGGCAACTTGAAGCGGGCTGAATGTACCAGCAGATCATTGACCGACACATGCATGATTTCGCTGAACGGCAGCGGGTAGACCCCCATGCCCAGCACGACAAGTGCCAGAATCGCAAAAATCACCTTATCGCGCAGGGTGATGTCGGCCAGCTTCGCGACTTCCGCATTGGCAACTGCGCCGAAGATCACACGTTTGTACATCCACAAAGTGTAGGCTGCACCGAAGACCAGTGTGGATGCCAGAGCGAAGGAATACCAAAAATTCGTTTTCACCGCGCCGAGTATCACCAGGAACTCGCCTACGAAACCGCTGGTGCCCGGCAGCCCGACATTGGCCATGGAAAAAAGCATGAAGAATGCGGCGAATGCCGGCATGGTGTTGGCAACGCCGCCATAGTCGGCGATATTGCGCGAGTGCATCCGGTCATAAAGCACGCCGATGCACAGGAACAGCGCTCCGGAAACAAAGCCGTGCGAGATCATTTGCAGCAACGCGCCTTCCATGCCGTAATCATTGAAGATAAATATGCCCAGCGTAACGAAGCCCATGTGTGAAATCGACGAATACGCCACCAGTTTTTTCATGTCGGTCTGGGTCAGCGCGACCAGGCCGATGTACACGACCGCGATCAGCGACAGCGCTATCATCCCTCCGGACAGATAATGGCTGGCAGCCGGCACGATGGGCAGGGAGAAGCGCAGGAATCCATAAGCGCCAACCTTCAACATGATCGCTGCCAGGATCACCGAGCCTCCGGTAGGCGCTTCGACGTGGGCATCCGGCAACCAGGTATGCAAAGGTATCATCGGGACCTTTACCGCGAAAGCGAAGAAGAAGGCGATGAAGATCAGTATCTGTTCCCTCATCGGAATGATGACCTGGTGGAAATCAAGTATCTCGAAACTCCCGTCGGCCTTGTTGTAAAGGTATATCAATGCAACCAGCATCAAAAGCGAACCGAGCAGGGTGTAGAGAAAGAACTTGACGGCCGCGTACACGCGATTCGGTCCGCCCCACACGCCGATGATCAGGAACATCGGGATCAGCATGGCTTCCCAGAACACATAGAACAGCACCGCATCCAGTGAAGCGAACACGCCGTTCATGATGCCGGACATGATCAGGAATGATGCCATGTATTGCGCCACGCGCCTTTCGATCACTTTCCAACCGGCAAGAACCACGATGGGGGTGAAAAAAGACGTGAGCAGTATGAACAATACCGAGATTCCATCCACGCCGAGGTGATAGTGGATGTTGAAGCGTGCAATCCAGTTATGCATCTCGACGAACTGCATCTCAGAGGTGTCGCGCACAAAACCGGTATATAGGGGTATCGTCACCAGAAAGCCCAGTACTGAGCCAACCATGGCCAGCATGCGCGCAAGCTGTGCATTCTTGTCGTCGCCGGTGGCCAACACCAGAATCCCGAAGAGGATCGGCAGCCAGATCGCAACGCTGATTACGGGTAATCCAAAAAACATGCTGTTATTCCTTCACTTTCTCGCTTCAATCACGCAGTTCAAACCGCAAATCAATCAAACCAGTTACGCACCGTCAGCAGCACGAACACGCCGATGATCATGGAAAACGCGTAGTGATAGATATAACCGGACTGGAGGCGCCTGAGCACCCCGGAAAACATGCCAACCAGTTTCGCCGTACCATTCACCATCATTCCGTCGATCAGCATAATATCGCCGAATTTCCACAGGAAGCGGCTCGTGCCTCGCGCGCCGCCGGCAAAAAACCAGTCGTTGAAGATGTCGAAATAGTATTTGTTATCCAGCAGGGTATAGATCGCCTGAAAGCGCTTTTGCAGCGTAGCCGGAATGTCCGGGCGCTTCATGTAGAAGAACCACGCCGTAATGGCTCCGGACAAGGCGAGCCAGAACGGATATTCCTTTAAAGCGTGCAAAACTTTTTCAAACGGCCCCATAAATTCCACGGCCAATTCCTTCATGCCGGGGTGAGCAAGCGAAATGTGGATGGCGCCCTGGAAAAAATCGCCGAACAGCAAGGGCTCGATCGTGAAATAACCGATGGCCGCCGACGGGATCGCCAGCAAGATCAATGGAAATGTCACTACCCATGGTGATTCGCGCGGTTTCTGTCCGGGCGCGAGCCCGTGGTGATGTTCCGCAGACACGTCTGCGTCGGCATGATCGCCATGGTGTGTTTTGCCGAAACGCTCCTCCCCATGAAACACCAGGAAATACATGCGGAAAGTATAGAACGCGGTGACGAACACCCCCGCCGTAACGGCAGCGTAAGCAAACCCCGCGCCGGGCAAATGCGACAATTCGACCGCCTCGATGATGCTGTCCTTGGAATAGAAGCCGGAAAAGAAAGGTGTGCCGATCAGCGCCAATGAGCCGATCAGCGAAGTGATCCAGGTGATCGGCATGTACTTCCTCAGCCCGCCCATATTGCGGATGTCCTGGTCATGGTGCAACGCGATGATTACGCTGCCGGCGGCAAGGAACAGCAACGCCTTGAAAAAGGCATGGGTCATCAGGTGAAAGATCGCCACCGAATAAGCGGAAGCACCCAGTGCCACGGTCATGTAGCCCAGTTGAGACAGCGTGGAATACGCGATCACGCGCTTGATGTCGTTCTGGATCATGCCCAGGAAGCCCATGAACAGCGCGGTGATCGCGCCGATCACCATGACAAAGGACAAGGCTGTATCGGACAGTTCAAACATGGGCGACATGCGCGCCACCATGAAGATACCGGCGGTCACCATGGTCGCCGCATGTATCAATGCCGATATCGGGGTCGGACCTTCCATCGAATCGGGCAGCCAGACATGCAACGGAAACTGTGCCGATTTGCCCATCGCGCCGATGAACAGCAATATGCATATTGCAGTCAGCAGATTCACCGACATGCCGGGGATCGGCGCCATGTCATTGGCGTGACTGGCGGCATTGGCGAACACGGCGGTATAGTCCAGCGTGCCAAACACCATCAATATCAAAGCAATGCCAAGCAGGAAACCGAAGTCGCCGACGCGGTTCACCAGAAAGGCTTTCAGATTGGCGTAAATCGCGGTTGGCCGGTCGTACCAGAAACCGATCAGCAGGTATGAAACCAGGCCCACCGCTTCCCAGCCAAAGAACAGCTGCATGAAATTGTTGGCCATCACCAGCATCAGCATGGAGAAGGTGAACAGCGAGATATAACTGAAGAAACGCTGGTAGCCGGGATCTTCCTTCATGTAGCCGATGGTGTAGATATGCACCATCAGAGACACGAAGGTGACCACCATCATCATGGCGATGGTCAGCCTGTCGACCAGGAATCCCACCTCAAATATGCTATCGCCTGCGGTCAACCAGGCATAAACCGAACCTCTGATCGCATTGCCTCCGAATACTTCATTGAAGACGACCGCCGAAGCAAAGAAGGAAACGAACATCAGCGCGATGGTGACGCGATGGGTCCAGGTCCGCCCCAGCCGGTTACCGAACAAACCGGCAACGATCGCGCCGGCCAAAGGGGCCAGGGGTACCAGCAAACACAGATTCATCATGTTCATGGGGCTCAACCTTTCAGGCTGTCGAGATCCTCGACATTGATGGTGTTCAGGTTGCGGAACAACACCACCAGAATCGCCAGGCCGATGGCGGCCTCGGCTGCGGCCACGGTAAGAATGAAGAATACGAAGACTTGTCCGGCGGTATCGTTCAAATAATGCGAAAAAGCCAGGAAGTTGGTATTGACCGCCAACAGCATCATTTCGATCGCCATCAGCAGCACGATCAGATTCTTGCGATTCAGAAAAATCCCGACCACACTGATGGCGAACAGCACGGCACTCAGTACGAGATAATGCGACAGTGTTATCACTTGAAAACCTCCCAAAACCTACTGCGCGATTCGATAGCTGCGTTGCACAGTGCTCGCTCGTCACCTATCTCCTTGATAAGCCTCTGTCGCTGCGCTGACCAGCGACTTAGCTGGCGTTCTTTTGCCAGCTTAGTCGAATGGCCATGCAAAGCTCCGTGCGCCTTGCTCTCGAACCGGCGGCGTGACACGTTACTGGCGAAGCCAGCCGATTGCGGGAATAGCCGCCAATTGCCCCTCCCGCACCGGATGCTTCGCAACACCGTGTCGAGGCAATCTCGCTACAGTTTTTGGAGGTTTTCATACTCTTCCCGCTCCCTGAGTTTGATTTAGTCTTTACGTTCTGACTGCATGTCAACAATTCGCAGGCGATCCGCCTTCTTGACCGAGATCTGCTCGGAGACCACCTGCGATTTCGCATCTTTGCGGCGGCGCAAGGTCAACGCGATCGCGGCGACCATCGCCACCAGCAGGAGCACGGCGGCGATCTCGAATGGATACACATAGTCGGTATAGAGCAGACGCCCCAGTTCCTTGGTATTGCTGTAATCGGCGGCATGTTTGACAGCAGTCATGCCCCTTGAAGTCGCCTTCGAGCCCAATACCCAGATCATCTCGAATGCCATCAGCCCGGCCAACGCCGCGCCAAACGGCAACCAGCGCCAGAGACCTTCGCGAAGCCGCACCAGATTGATATCCAGCATCATCACCACGAACAGGAACAGCACCATCACCGCGCCCACATACACCAGCACCAGCGTGATGGCGAGGAATTCTGCCTCGAGCAGCAGCCAGACACCCGCGGAGCTGATGAACGCCAGCACCAGGAACAACACCGCATGAACCGGATTGCGCGCGGTGATCACGCGCAATGCCGCAAACACGATCAGCGCCGCAAAGATATAAAATATGATGGTTGCAAAATTATCGGTTACAAAATTCATCCACTTGCCCTCTATTCCTCTTTCCGGCCGGCTTACCGGTACTTCGCATCAGCTGCCCTGTCATTGGCGATCTGTTTTTCGTATTTGTCGCCCATCGCCAGCAACATCTCCTTGGTGTAATAAAGGTCCCCGCGTTTTTCGCCGTGATATTCGAATACGCGCGTTTCCACGATCGCATCCACCGGACAGGCCTCTTCGCAGAATCCGCAGAAAATGCACTTGACCATGTCGATATCGTATTGCGTGGTGCGCCTTGTGCCATCCTCGCGTTCGGCCACTTCGATCTTGATCGCCAGCGCCGGACAGACCGCCTCGCACAGCTTGCAACCGATGCAACGCTCTTCGCCATTGGCATAGCGGCGCAGCGCATGCAGCCCGCGAAACCGGTAACTCTGCGGGGTCTTTTCTTCGGGAAACTGCACGGTTATCTTGCGTGCAAAGAAATAGCGGCCGGTCAGCGCCATGCCCTTGACCAGCTCGTAGAGCAGGAAGGTCTTGAAGAAATTTTTGATCATTTGCATATTCAACTCCTTTGGGCCGACTTGACCTCCGGCCCTACCAAACCCACAGACGAGTCTGCATCCACAAAGCGACCACCACCACCCAGATGATAGTGAGCGGGATGAACACCTTCCAGCCGAGGCGCATCAATTGGTCATAGCGATATCGCGGAAAGGTCGCGCGAAACCACAGGAACAGGAACAATATGAAGGCGACCTTGCCCAGCAACCAGATGAAACTGTCAGGCAGGAACGGCAGCGGTGACAACCATCCTCCGAGGAACATGATCGAGGTCAGGAAGGCGATCAGGATCATGTTGGCATATTCGGCCAGGAAGAACAGCGCGAATGCCATGCCGGAATATTCCACATGAAAACCCGCGACGATCTCCGACTCGCCTTCCGCCATGTCGAACGGCGCCCGATTGGTTTCCGCCACACCGGAGATCAGGTACACCAGAAACATCGGGAACAGCGGAATGACATACCAGTTCAGCGCACCCAGATTGCCGTGCTGGCCGCGCACGACGTCGCCCAGATTCATGCTTTGCGCGACCATCAGCACGCACACCAGCGCGAATCCCATCGCGATCTCATATGACACGATCTGCGCCGCCGAGCGCACCGCGCCGAGGAACGCATACTTGGAATTGGATGCCCAACCCGCGATGATGATGCCGTACACCCCCAGCGAGGTCATCGCCAGTATGTACAGCAGGCCGGCATTGACATTGGCCAGCGCCATCCCGTCATCGAACGGTACCACGGCCCACGCCGCCAGCGCCGGGGCCAATGCCATGATCGGTGCAAGCACGAACAGGAATTTGCTCGATCCGGTCGGGATGATGATTTCCTTGAGCAGCAATTTCACGCCGTCGGCGATCGGTTGCAGCAAGCCGAAAGGACCGACCCGGTTCGGGCCGATACGGATCTGCATGTAGCCGATGACCTTGCGCTCCGCCAGCGTCAGATAGGCGACCGCACCCATGATCGGCAACACGATGGCCAGGATCTTTACCAGTGTCCAGATCGGCAGCCAGGCCGGGCCGAGCAGGTTCTGCCCGGCCAGTTCCAGTGTTTGCAGCAGTTCCATCATGCCCGCTCCACCGTGATCGCTCCAAACATCGCACCCAGCCCCGCTGTGAGCGGATGCCCTGCCGCCACACGAGCGGTAGAGGCAGGCATGCTGTCATCTGCACCAACCATCATTCGGGCGCTTGCGTTGCCCTGATGCACTTTTACCGCATCGCCGGATGTCACACCCAGCTTTTGCAACTCGCTGCTATGCATCACAACACTTGGAGCAGCCGCGTCGCGTGTCATCTGCAGCGAAGCTGCACGGCGCACCAGCGCGTCCGCGGTGTATATCGGCACATCGCTGATACGCTGCAAGCCTTGGCTGTTGCTGCCTGACGGAACTTGCAGCACGACATCTTCGATATGATTGTTCAATTTGTCCGCCACATTGTTCCCTGCCTTGTCAGCACCTGGCAGGACTTCGTCGCGCACAGATTCACTGGAGTCATAATCGAAACCGGGCAAGTTCAACAGATTGCCCAGCACGCGCAACACTTTCCAGGCCGGACGGGTATCGCCCAGCGGTTTGACGGCCCCCCTGAAATTTTGCACGCGCCCTTCGGTGCTGACGAACGTGCCGGAAGTTTCCGTGAATGGCGCAACGGGCAGCAGCACATCTGCATAATCCGTGGCATGGTGTTTGTAGGCGGACATCGCCACCACCATGTCGGCGGCACGCATCGCGGCCATCGCCTGTTGCGGATCGTGCATATCCAGTTCCGGTTCCGCATTCAGCAGGACGTAGGCTTTGCGCGGCGAAGCCAGCATCTGCGCAGCATTCATGCCTTTCACACCAGAGGGTATGGCCCCGGCAAGATAAGCGCCGACACTGTTCGCTGCCTCGCCAAGATAGCCGAATTTCGCCCCGCACAATTCGGCGATCTGCTCTGCCAACATGGATAACTGCGCAGCCTGCGGGTGTTGTTGCGCGAAATTGCCCAGCAACACCGCGGCACGCTCACCGCTCGCAAGGCTGTGCGCGATCGCGCGTGCTTTTTCGGAAGGCTGCACGGATTCGATCGCTTTCTGCACTTCAACGGGAAGCGCGGCGGATTGTTCAACGGCAAGTGTTTTCAGAATCTGCGCCAGCACGTTGATCAACTCGCTTGGTGCGACGATGGCCTTGTTCGCCACAGGCATCAGCAATTCATCGTCACTCGCATGAACGATATTTGCATGCGCGCCGTTCTTGACCGCCTGGCGCACGCGTTGCGCCAACAATGGGTGATCTTTGCGCAGGAAACTGCCGGCGATCAGGAAACGGTCTCTGGTATTGATGTCCGCGACCGGCATACCCAACCAGGGAATACCAGCCCGCTTCCCATCGGAAGAAAAATCGGACTGGCGCAAACGGAAATCCACGTTGCCGCTGCCCAGGCCGCGCATCAGCTTTTGCAGCAAATGCAGTTCTTCCACCGTGGAATGCGGTGTTGCCAGTGCGGCGATCTGTTCAGGGCCGGCTGAGCTGCTGATCTGGCGCAGACCGTTCGCCACATACTCCAGCGCGGTCTGCCAATCGACTTCCATCCACTTGCCGTCCTGCCTGAGCATCGGCCTGGTCAGACGTTCCGGCGAGTTCAGGCCTTCATAACTGAACCTGTCCTTGTCGGATAGCCAGCATTCGTTGATCGCTTCGTTCTCTACCGGCAGCACACGCATCACCTTGTTGTCTTTCACCTGCACTGACAGATTGGAACCAAGGCCGTCGTGCGGACTGACCGACTTGCGCTGTGACAGCTCCCAGTTGCGTGCGGTATAGCGGAACGGCTTGCTGGTCAGCGCGCCCACCGGACACAGATCGATCATGTTGCCCGACAGCTCCGAATCCACCGTGCTATGCACAAAACTCATGATTTCTGCATGCTCTCCGCGGAACGCCATGCCCAGTTCCATCACTCCGCCGATCTCCTGCCCGAAACGCACGCAGCGCGTGCAGTGGATGCAGCGGTTCATCTCCTCGGTGGAAACCAGCGGCCCGATGTCCTTGTGCATTACGCTGCGTTTGGGTTCCTTGTAACGTGAAGCGTTGCCGCCATACCCCACCGCGAGATCCTGCAACTGGCATTCGCCGCCCTGGTCGCATATCGGGCAATCCAGCGGGTGGTTGATCAGCAAGAACTCCATCACGCCCTGCTGTGCCTTGACCGCGATTTCCGAGTGGGTGTGAACTTTCATGCCATCCGCAACCGGAGTCGCGCAGGCAGGCAAAGGCTTGGGAGTCTTCTCGATTTCAACCAGGCACATGCGGCAATTCGCCGCGATCGACAGCTTCTTGTGGTAACAGAAATGCGGGATATAGACGCCGAGCTTGTTCGCTGCGTCCATCACGGTTGTGCCGCGCTCGGTCTCTACCGGTTTGCCGTCAATTTCAAGTTTAATCATGGCTCACTCAACCCGTCCGCTTCACACCAAGCAGCGCTTGTGCTCGATGTGATATTCGAATTCATCCCTGAAATGCCTGAGCATGCCCTGCACCGGCCAGACCGCGGCTTCTCCCAACGCGCAGATGGTACGCCCGGCGATGTTCTCGCCCAGGCTTAACAACAGATCCAAGTCTTCCTTGCGTCCCTCGCCATGCTCGATACGATGCACGATGCGGTATAGCCAGCCGGTCCCCTCGCGGCACGGTGTGCACTGGCCGCAGGATTCCTCGTAATAGAAATAGGACAACCGTTCCAGTGCGCGCACCATGCAGGTGGTGTCATCCATGATGATCACCGCGCCGGTGCCCAGCATCGAACCTGCCTTGGATATGGAATCGTAGTCCATATCCAGGTCCATCATGATTTCGCCGGGCAGCACCGGCATCGACGAACCGCCGGGGATACAGGCTTTCAGCTTGCGCCCGCCGCGCATGCCGCCGGCCATCTCCAGCAACTTCCTGAACGGCGTACCCATCGGCACTTCGAAGTTGCCGGGATTGTTCACGTGGCCGGAAACGGAAAACAACTTGGTGCCGCCGTTGTTGGGCCTTCCCAGGCGCAGAAATGCCTGACCGCCGTTATTGATGATGTAAGGAATGCTGGCAAAGGTCTCGGTATTGTTGATGGTGGTGGGCTTGCCATACAGGCCGAAACTGGCCGGAAACGGCGGTTTGTAGCGCGGCTGGCCTTTTTTGCCTTCCAGGGATTCCAGCAATGCCGTCTCTTCTCCGCAGATGTAGGCGCCATAGCCCAGATGGTTGTGCAGGTCGAAACAGAAATCCGTGCCCATGATGTTGTCGCCGAGATAACCGCCCGCACGCGCCAGTTCGCAGGCTTCTTCCATGCGTTCGTAGGCCTCGAAGATCTCACCGTGCACATAGTTATAGCCGGTCTTCACCCCCATCGTATAAGCGGCGATCGCCATGCCCTCGATCAGCAGATGCGGGTTGTAGCGCAGGATGTCCAGATCCTTGCAGGTGCCCGGTTCGCCCTCGTCGGAATTGCAGACGATATATTTTTCGCCGTCGTATTGGCGCGGCATGAAACTCCACTTCAGTCCGGTTGGGAATCCCGCTCCGCCGCGGCCGCGTAACGCGGACCCCTTGACCTCGGCGATGATCTCGTCCGGTGTCATCTTTTCGGTCAGCACCTTGCGCAAAGCCTGATAACCGCCCACCTTCAGATAATTTTCCAGCGTCCATGGCTGGTCGAAATCCATCGTGGTAAAAATGACCGGACCGTTCATGCCAGTGTTATTCATGATTGGTCCAGCCCAGCTAAAATTTGATCGATCTTTTCCGGCGTCAAACGGCCGCACATCTTTTTGTTGCTGATAGTGAACAACGGCGCATCAATGCATGCCCCCATACACTCGCCCTCGCGCAAACCGAATTTACCGTCTGCAGTCACCTCGCCCAATCCGATACCCAGCCTGGATTTGAGATACTCGACCGTTTCATTGGCGCCACCCAACTGACAGGACAGATTGGTGCATACCGTGATGGTGTGCCTGCCCATCGGCTTGAGGTTGTACATGTGGTAAAAGGTCGCCACCTCGTATACCGCTATCTGCGGCATGCCCAGATATGACGCGATGTCCGCCATGTCATCAGTGGCGATCCAGCCCTTTTCATCCTGCACGAAACGCAGCGCGGCCATCACCGCAGACTGCTTCTGATCTGCCGGATATTTCTTCAGCTCGCGGTTGATCTTGGTTTGTATCAGTTCGGATAGCATTAACGATCAACCTCGCCAAACACAATGTCCTGCGTGCCGATGATGGTCACCACGTCGGCGATCATGTGGCCGCGCGCCATTTCATCCAGCGCACTGATGTGGGCAAAGCCCGGCGCGCGTATCTTCATGCGATAGGGTTTATTCGCCCCGTCGGAGATCAGGTAGATGCCGAACTCACCCTTGGGATGTTCGACGGCAGCGTATGCCTCTCCGGCAGGCACATGCATCCCTTCAGTGAACAGTTTGAAATGGTGGATCAGCTCTTCCATGTTTTCCTTCATGGATTCGCGCAGCGGTGGAGCGAATTTGTGGTTGTCCGTCATCACCGGGCCCGGGTTGTCGCGCAGCCAGGCTATGCATTGCCTGATGATACGGTTGGCTTGGCGCATTTCTTCGACACGCACCAGGTAGCGATCATATGAATCGCCGGTCTTGCCGACCGGGATGGCAAAGTCCAGACGATCGTACACTTCATAGGGTTGCTTCTTGCGCAGGTCCCATTCCACGCCAGAGCCGCGCAGCATCGGGCCGGTGAAACCAAGTGCCAGCGCGCGTTCCGGCGATACCACGCCGATACCCACGGTACGCTGTTTCCAGATGCGGTTATCCGTCAGCAGGGTTTCGTATTCATCAACGCACTTGGGAAATCGATCGGTAAAGTCTTCCAGAAAATCGAGCAGCGAACCCTGGCGATTCTCGTTGAGCTTTTTTACCGCCGCGGTGTTATGGATTTTGGAAGCCTGATATTGCGGCATGCTGTCCGGCAGATCGCGATAGACACCTCCCGGGCGGAAGTAGGAGGCATGCAAACGCGCGCCGGAAGCGGCTTCGTATATATCGATCAAGTCTTCGCGTTCACGGAAGCAGTAAAGAAATACGGTCATCGCACCAATATCCAGCCCGTGCGCCCCCAGCCACAACAGGTGGTTCAGGATGCGGGTGATCTCGTCGAACATCACGCGGATATATTGCGCACGCAACGGCACATTTATCCCCGCCAGCTTCTCGACCGCCAAAACATAAGCATGTTCGTTGCACATCATCGAGACGTAATCCAGCCTGTCCATGTATGGCAACGATTGCAGGAACGTCTTGTGCTCGGCGAGTTTTTCGGTGGCGCGATGCAGTAATCCGATATGCGGGTCGGCGCGCTCGATCACTTCTCCGTCCAATTCCAGCACCAGCCTCAGCACCCCGTGCGCGGACGGATGCTGCGGACCAAAGTTCATCGTGTAATTTTTAATCTCAGCCATAGCCTTGCCTAATTCATTGAGAAAGGGACAAGATACAAGGCACAAGAGGAAAGGAAAACCCTTGAACCTTTTACCTTGAATCTTGTACCTTGCATCTTCATTTCAGCCATTGCCGCGCTCCGGACCACCGGCATATTTCTCTTCACGCACGATGCGCGGCGTCACTTCGCGCGGCTCGATCGAGACCGGCTGGTACACCACACGCTGTTGTTCGGGGTCATAACGCATCTCCACATTGCCGGACAACGGAAAATCCTTGCGGAACGGGTTGCCGACAAAGCCGTAGTCGGTCAGGATACGGCGCAGATCGGGGTGCCCGGTGAATACGATGCCATACAGGTCGAAAGCTTCGCGCTCATACCAGTTGGCTGAGGGCCAGATATCGATCGCCGATGCCAATAGCGGAAATTCATCATCCTCGGCAAAGATGCGCACGCGGATACGCATGTTATGCGTCACAGAAAGCAGGTTATAGACAACTGCAAAGCGATATGGGTGTGCGGCAGTGTCGTCCGGGGCGAGGTCAGATCTGAAATAAGCTCCCCCCTCGGAAATATCGCTGCCGTAAGTGGAGTAATCGACCCCGCACAGGTCTATCAATTGTTCGAAGCGCAACTCTTTTGCATCGCGCAATAACGTCAGCACATCCAGCATAACCGCCGCCTTGACCACAATGGTCAGCTCATCGAGCCTTTCTTGCGCACTGACAAGCTTGTCGCCAAACAAATTTGTCAGATTAGCACGCAGGGTACCCAGTTCAGCAGCCATAGATCATCCTAGCGCGCTATGGTATTGGTACGTTTGATCTTGTTTTGTAACTGGATGATCCCGAACAGCAATGCCTCGGCTGTCGGCGGGCAACCCGGCACATACACATCCACGGGCACGATGCGATCACAACCGCGCACCACCGAATAGGAATAATGGTAATAACCTCCGCCATTCGCACAAGAGCCCATCGATATCACCCAGCGCGGTTCGGCCATCTGGTCGTAGACCTTGCGCAAGGCGGGTGCCATTTTGTTGCATAGTGTTCCGGCCACGATCATCACATCCGATTGGCGCGGGCTGGGACGAAACGTAATGCCGAAACGATCCAGGTCGTAGCGCGCCGCGCCTGCATGCATCATTTCCACCGCGCAACATGCCAAGCCGAAAGTCATCGGCCATAACGAGCCGGTACGCGCGTAATTGATGATAGTGTCAATAGATGTGGTGACGACACCCTTTTCCAGAACGCCCTCAATGCCCATGATCGTCCTCCTGCAAACCGTGGCTTAGCGAATTTTTATCGCTGGGCAGCAACTGAACACAGACAACTTGCACGGACGATCGTAATCCCGCCGAGCAGAGGTCCTGCTTCCTGCTGGCTCCGGCATAGCCTGAAGGTAAGCCTACGCCGTAACAAGTCGCTGCGCGCCGTGTCGTCATGCTGTCGCCTCCCATGATTGCCGCGGAATTTCCGAACGCATCGTGTCGCTGCGCGCCAGCAGCTCTCGCGGACGGTCACATCCCCGCTGCGCGGGGCCCCTGCTTCCTGCTTGTGCTGATGCCTCCTCAACGACCTTGTAAATTCCCAATCCTGCGCGTCGGCATCTGACGGCAATCGCGGACGGTCGCATCCCCACTGAGCGGGGCCCCTGCTTCCTGCTCATGCCGTCACTCCCATTCCAGTGCTCCCTTCATCCATTCGTAGATAAAGCCCACCACCAGGATGGCCAGAAAGATCATCATGGAGACGAAGCCGAATGTGCCGATTTCCTTGAGCACGATCGCCCAGGGAAAAAGAAAAGCAATTTCAAGATCGAACAGAATGAACAGGATGGCAACGAGGTAATAACGCACGTCGAATTTCATGCGCGCGTCCTCAAATGCCTCAAAGCCACACTCGTAAGCGGACAATTTTTTACTGTCGGGCCGGTTGGGAGCGACCAACTTGCCCAGAATTACAGGAACCACGCCCATCGCGATACCGACACAGATGAACAGCAGCACCGGAAAATAATTTTCCAACATCGGACTTCTCTCCCCCTGCGAATGGTTCGTGAGCCAGCTCTGAACTTATTTTATTGTTCGTCTTATCCTGCTGACACGCCAGCGTGCCAGTATATCTTTGGTGCGGATGGGGAGACTCGAACTCCCACGCCCTTTCGAGCACAAGCACCTCAAGCTTGCGTGTCTACCAATTCCACCACAACCGCGCTTCTACTGCGAAATTATTTCGGAATATCCTTGGACTTCGAGTCGTCGACGGGGTTGACCGCTGGCGCGACGGGAGCTGATTGAGTGGCAGCCGGATTCACTTTATCCATTATTCCCTGTTCCTGCTGGGGATGGGAATAAAGGTATGTCAGCGACAAACTGGTGATAAAGAACAGCGTCGCGGCGACTGCCGTACTACGGCTGAGAAAATTTGCGGAACCGCTGGAACCAAACAGACTGCCTGCCGAACCCGTGCCAAATGCTGCGCCCATGTCCGCACCTTTGCCATGTTGCATCAACACAAGACCAATCAACACCACGGCCGTTAAAACGTGTACCACCCAAACTAAAGTTTCCACACACTACTCCAAATACATAATTGAATTAAACCTGTGCAGCGCGGCAAATTGCCACGAACTCTTCCGCCACCAGCGAAGCCCCGCCGATCAGAGCCGCCATCAATGTCGGGCATAGCAAACAGTTCTGCCGCATTATTCGCCTTCACGCTGCCGCCGTAAAGTATACACAACACGGCCGCGATTTTACCATCATGAGCCGCAACGCGCTGCCTTATAAACGCATGTACTGCCTGTGCTTGCGCGGAGGTCGCGGTTTTGCCTGTGCCTATCGCCCATACCGGCTCATAAGCCACTACTGCGTTGCGCAATGCCTCCACACCGCCCGACTGGATCAGCGCATCCAGTTGTTCGGCAACCACCTGCTCGGTGATTCCGTGTTCGCGTTGCTCCAGTGATTCGCCGACACACAGAATAGGCGTCAATCCTGCCTTTTGTGCGGCCAAAAATTTCTCTGCCACCAGTTGGCTGCTCTCGCCATAATACGCGCGCCGCTCCGAATGCCCGACGATCACATGGCTGCAGCCGAAATCGCGCAACATCGAAGCTGACACCTCGCCGGTATATGCGCCTTTGTCGAGCTGATGCACGTTCTGAGCAGCCCACTTGACTGCGCTTCCGGATAGCTTTTGCTGCGCCTGAGCCAAATAAGGGAACGGGACGCAAACCAGGCAATCTACTCCGGGCAGCGCGACCATCCCGCTGCGCACGGCATCCAGCAATTCGGCGTTCTGCGCCAGGACACCATGCATCTTCCAGTTACCTGCAACCAATTTGCGACGCATAAGTAATCGACTCGCCAAGCATCAAGGCGAGCAATCCTACCTGCGAACACTCATGAGGTCAATGAAACTCCCCGCATAAATCGAACGGGAAGCGGCTTGATGCCTTATTGTTAAGAGTACCTGCGTCATGCTGGCAGTAGCATGCAAGAGGTTCCTTAGCAAATACCGGTGGAGTAGGCAGACTGGAACGGATCGACGTGAATTTCGCTCATTGAGGCACCCGCAAAGAAGGTTTGCCGTTTTGCCGCATTGACCATGTCCGGATTGCCGCACAAGAAAACGCGCCAACCGGAAAGATCGGGATGTTCAGCCAGCGCAACATCCAAGACCATTCCTTGAGCATACCCCGCCGGCGCCTCCCCTTCGGATACGCATGGCATATAACTGAAGTTGGAGTGGGTTTGCGCGAGCTTTTTCAATTCCTCGACCAGATAAAAACCTTTGGTGTCGTAGCTTCCATGGTAAAGACTGAGCTTGCCTTGATGGCCGTGCAACAGTGCGTCGCGAATGATGCCATACAGTGGAGCAAGGCCGCAGCCGGTCGCAATTAGAAGAATGTTCTGTTCGGGATTGCCCGGGACGTAAAAGCAATCGCCGGTAGCCTCTGATATCGTGACTTCATCACCCGCCTTGAGTTTTGCAAACAACCAGCCGCTAACCAAGCCGCCCGGAACCTTCCTCACGTTGAGAAAGAGTTCTTCACTCAGCTCGGGGACACTTGCCAATGAATAGCAGCGCGCGGTAGTTTCGTCCTTGTAAAGACTGACGAACTGCCCGGCCTTGTAATCGAAGAGCCGGGAAGGTTTGAGTCTGATGCCGAGAATATCTGGGTTGAGGTATTCGACCTTTGTCACCTTGGCCGAAAGTTTGCCCATCCCCGACTCCGGGAGAACGACCTCGATATCCTGTTCCGGATAACATGAACAAGCCATGAAGTAATTCTGGGCAGCGAGGGTCAGCTTCAACCCGGCCTTCGCCTTCTCCGGTACCGTACCCTTGACCGCGCGCATCAGACAGGACTGGCAGATACCGGAATGGCAGGAAGAAGGGACGGGAACCCCATGGGCAGTCAAGCAGTCGAGAACCGAATCTTCCCCGCACTCGTATGACTGCCCCTCAAATACAACCCTGGACATAGGTGCCCGGGCTTATCTGCCCAAAACGTCGTTTCTCGTGGTTTCACAAAGTGCGGCGACTTGTGCGATCAGCTTATCAGCAACCTTGAGTTCCTTAAGCGTGGCAGCAAGATCTTCCACCACAGCATCAAAGTGTGAATCGTTAAGACCCCTCTTCACCAGATGCGCATGGCCTTTCCTCATATCCAAGCCGGTGTAGTTGTTCGGTCCGCCAAAAGCCATCGTCAGAAATGCCTTTTGCTTGGCTGCCTGTTTTTCCATATCGACATCATCGAAGAACCGCTTGATACGGTCATCCTTCAAGACCTTGCGATAAAAAATGTCCACTGCGGCGTTAACAGCTGCGTCCCCGCCAATTTCGCTATACATACTCATGTTCGTTCTCCTGAATATTATGATAACTGCCGGAGCGTTCCGGCAAATGTATAAATGCACTCCGGGAAGTATATTCAAACCGCCATAGACAGGCGCGGCTTTAAGATATATCCTAAATATATCTTATTGGCCGGCAACAACCTTGTCAAGATTAATGTTATAGAGGGAAGCAAATTATCCAGGCTGGAAACGTCAGCCTAGTTGAGAACAGGCAAGAATGAACAAACCTCAAATATATGGCTGGAAGTTAGTACAGTCTGGCCGGTCAACCATTGCACCGATGTAGAATTGCAAAGTCCCGATGATCTGGAAAGGCAAGAAATGCGTTTAACCTTGTACACCGATTATTCGTTGCGTGTTCTCCTTTATCTTGCCAGCAAGGAAGGTGAAACCGTGACCATCACTGAACTGGCGGACTTTTACACGATCTCGCGCAACCACCTGGTAAAAGTGGTGCACAACCTGGGACTCAAAGGCTACATCGTGACTACCAGGGGGAGAAACGGCGGCATCAGACTTGCCCGCGCCGCCAAGAAGATCCCGATCGGGGAAGTTGTGCGGTCAACCGAGCCTGATTTTGATCTGCTGGAATGTTTCAATCCCGCCACGGATCAGTGCGTGATCACCCGCTCGTGCAGCCTGAAATCGGTGCTGTTCAGCGCGCAAAAAAACTTTCTGGGTGTTCTCGACCAATATACGCTTGCCGATATCGCCAAGGCATCCAGGAAAGCATTTCCTTCTTTCAAATCCATCCCTATCGTAAACAGTTGATGATTGATCCGGAACGGAAAGGCCGGAGATGGACAATGGCCTGCAGGCCGCCTAGGCAGCCTGCACCGGGATCTTGTCGCGCTGAGCGATGATGCGATTGTGCTCGTCCACATAGACGAGTTGTGGTTGATATTTTTGCAGTTCCAGTTCGGAATACATCGCATAGCTGGCAATGATGAGAATATCGCCCACATTGGCCTTATGCGCCGCTGCGCCATTCACTGAAATCACGCCAGAACCACGCTGGGCGCGGATCGCATAGGTGGTAAAACGTTCACCATTGGTGATGTTGTAAATATCGATCTGCTGATACTCCCTGATATCGGCTGCATCCAGCAAATCGTCGTCAATCGCGCAGGAGCCTTCGTAATGCAGTTCGGAGTGCGTGACATGCACCCGGTGCAACTTGGCTTTAAGCATGATTCTTTGCATAAAACACCTCTTGATTCAGTGTTCGTGGATTATACCAAAGGCAGGCAATCCACTACATAACAAGTTATCGAGGAATTGACACTATCGCACCCGGCCGCCCAGCGATCGACCAGCCCCAAGTATTCAATCGACCAGGCCAACTTCGATGTTGTCCAGCAAACGGTTATTGCCCAATCGGGCTGCCGCCAGTAGCACCAGATCACGTTGCGCCAAGCCGGATTGCATGGAGCTTGCCGGCAGCAAATCCGACTGGTTGCGCACCGCCACATAATCCACAACCCAGCCTCTCGCCTGCAATGCTTCGACCCCCTGCTGCTGCAAGCGTTCCAAGTCGTGTTCGCCTTGCTTGATAGCCAAGCCCATCCGTTGCAGCGTCTGATAAAGGAAAATCGCCTCGCTGCGCTCTGTCTTGCTCAAATACTGGTTGCGTGAACTCAGCGCCAGGCCATCCGCAGCTCGCACCGTCTCCCCGCCCACAATTTCTACCGGCAGATTCAGTTGCGCAACCATCTGGCGCACGATGTGCAGTTGCTGGTAGTCCTTCTTGCCGAATACCGCGACCTGCGGCTGGACGATGTCCAACAACTTCAACACCACTGTCGCCATGCCGCGAAAATGTCCGGGACGGGAATTCCCCTCCAGCTCATTGGCGATCGGTGGCGGCTCGATGAACACGGTCTGCTGTGCGGGATACATCTCGCTGACAGTCGGCGCGAACACCACGTCCGCCAAGCCTTGCAGTTTTGCGCAATCCGCATCAAGTGTGCGCGGGTACTTGTCGAAATCCTCGCTGGGACCGAACTGCAGCGGATTGACAAAGATGCTCGCCACCACACAATCGCCATGCTCGCGTGCGATACGCATCAAGTTGAGATGTCCCTCGTGCAGGTTGCCCATTGTCGGCACAAAGGCAATGTAACGCTCGCCAGCCAATCGCGTACGCAGTTCGGCAATACTAGAAACAATTTTCATTGAAAATTGTGTTCCTGCGCCGGGAAAGCACCCGCCTTCACTTCCGCCACATAGCGGCTCACTGCATCCGCGATGGAAGCCGCACCCTGCATGTAATTCTTCACAAAGCGCGCCTTCTTGCCGGGATAAATGTCGAGCATGTCGTGCAGCACCAGCACCTGGCCGGAACAATCTGCACCTGCGCCGATGCCAATGGTGGGGATGGTCAGTTGCGAGGTTATTTCGGCTGCCAGCAAAGCGGGCATGGCTTCCAGCACGATCATGCCCGCACCTGCCTGTTCGAGCGCAACCGCATCTTCGAGCAGCTTTGTCGCAGCGGCCGATTCCTTGCCCTGCACCCGATAGCCGCCCAACTGGTGCACCGATTGCGGCGTGAGCCCGATATGACCGCATACCGGGATGCCGCGGGAGGTCAAGAAACGCACCGTCTCGACCATTGCAGCACCGCCCTCCAGCTTGACCATCTGCGCACCGGCCACCATCAACTTCGCGGTATGGGCAAAGGCCTCCTGCGGGCTGATCTGGAATGTGCCGAACGGCATGTCGCTGATGATGAAAGCCTGCCTGGACCCGCGCGCCACGCAGGCAGTGTGGTACACCATGTCGTCCAGCGTGACCGGCAGCGTGGTTTCATGTCCCTGCAACACCATGCCGAGCGAATCCCCGACCAGCAGCACGTCCACGCCCTGTGCTTCGAGCAGCGCGGCAAAGCTCGCGTCATAGCAAGTCAGCACGGCGATCTTCTCGCCTTTGTCGCGCATGGTTTGCAATTTCGTCAAGGTCGATCTCATAAGCGCGCCTTATCCTCTGCTGAAAAACTCGCGCGGTCCGCGCATTTCCGCGATACGTTTCAACAGCAAGGTGAAATCCTCGTCTCCGTCCACAAAGTTCAGATGCTCGCTGTTGACCATCAACACCGGTGCAGCGTCGTAATGATAGAAGAAATCGCTGTAGCATTGCGACAGACGCTGCAGATAGTTTTCGCTGATGCCGAGTTCGTATGGCTCGGCGCGTCGTTGCACGCGCTCTGCCAGTGTATCCGGCGCAGCCTGCAAATAGATCACCAGATCCGGCACCGGTGCCTGCAATTGCAGCGACCGGAAAATCTGCTGATACAGCGCGAACTCCTGGTCATTCAAGTTGAGCCTTGCAAACAGCGGGTCTTTCTCGAACATGAAATCAGACACGGTGCTTTCGCGGAACATATCCATCTGCGCCAGATCGCGCACCTCGTTGCCGCGCTGGAACAGGAAAAACAATTGGGTTGCCAGCGCATAGCGCGACGGATCCTGATAAAAGCGGGCGAGAAAGGGATTTTCGCCGGGCTTTTCCAACAGCGTGGATGAACCGATGTGCTGCGCAAGACGATGCGCAAGGCTGGTCTTGCCCACGCCTATCGGCCCTTCCACTACGACATAGTGATATTTGTCAAACAACATTGCTTATCCTGTCCAATACCTGGTCCCGGCAACCGGCAAGCGCCAGCCTTGCCGGGCCGATGCCGGGAATGCTGATATCCGGCGCGATCTCCACCAGTGGCTGCAATACGAATGCGCGTCTGTGCATTTGCGGATGCGGGATAGTCAGACCATGCTCATTCAGCCGCATCTCGTCATACAACAGCACATCCAGGTCAAGCGTGCGCGGCGCGTTGCGAGTGGTGCGCTCGCGGCCATGCTGATGCTCGATTTGCAACAGCGCTTGCAGCATGGCTTGCGGCGCAAGCTCAGTCGCTACCTTAGCCACCGCATTCACGAAATCCGGCTGGCTTGCAAGATCAAGCTGATCAGGGCTACCCAGTGGCGCACTGTGATACAACGATGAGAGCGTCACTATTCGCGTGCCCGGCAATCCGTCAAGTTCAACGAAGGCGCGCTGCAATTGTCCCTGCGGGTCCTCCAGGTTGCTGCCCAGCCCGATATAGGCAATATGAAGCATTATGCTGTCGGTTCATCCGCTGTAACCGCCGGTTCAGCAGCTGAAGAACCTTCGGGCTTCTTGCGCGGTTTGCGGCGGCGGCGTTTTTTCTCGCCGGTTCCTTCCGGTTGCAACATTTCCTGCTGGCGTTCTGCGCTGGCATCCTGAAACTCGTCCCACCACAAACCCAACTCGTCATCAACTTCACCGCTGGCACAGCGCAACAGCAGAAAATCGAATCCGGCGCGGAAGCGCGGCTGCTCCAGCAGGCGAAACGGACGCTGTCCGGCGCGCTGCTCGAAGCGCTGCTGCATCAGCCAGATCTCTTTCATTACCGCATCCTGGCGATGGGGAATGGCGAGCTGTGCCCTCTGCTTGGCCAGCACTTCATCCATGGCCTCGTGCATCGCACCCACCGGACGCGCTCCCTGCTGAACGCGCAGATTCCAAGCCGCCAGTACCTCATGCCAAAGCAAAGCTGCAAACAGGAACGCGGGCGAGACCGACTTGTCCTGACTGATGCGCTCGTCGGTATTGCGCAATGCCAGCATGATGAATTTTTCGCCCATCGGTTGTTCCATAATCACGTCCAGCAGCGGCAACAGCCCGTGATGCAGATTCATCTTGTGCAACTGCTGGATGCATTCCACCGAGTGGCCGGACAACAGCATCTTCAGCACCTCGTCGAGCAAACGCGCCTTCGGCACATTGTCGAGCAGCTCTTTCATCCTGGCGATAGGCGCGGCAGTCGCCGGATCCAGCGAGATACCCAGCTTGGCTGACAAACGCACCGCTCGCAGCATGCGCACAGGATCTTCGCGGTAGCGCGTTTCCGGATCGCCGATCATGCGAAGCAGATGCTTGCGGGTATCCGTGTATCCGCCGTGATAATCATAGATCTCTTGTACATACGGATCGTAGAACAACGCGTTCGCGGTGAAATCGCGGCGTGCTGCATCCTGCTCCTGATCGCCGAATTCATTGTCGCGCAGCAAGCGTCCATGCTCGTCGGTCTGGGCATCTTCGGCCTCGATCATGCGGCGGAAGGTTGAAACCTCCACCACTTCCTCGCCGAACATCACATGCACCAGTTGAAAACGCCTGCCGATGATGCGTGAACGGCGAAACACGCGGCGCACCTCTTCCGGGGTGGCATCGGTCGCCACATCGAAATCCTTGGGTATCTGTCCGAGCAATAGATCACGCACAGCACCGCCCACCACATAGGCTTCATAGCCGGCTTCCTGCAGGCCATCGGTGACTCTTTGGGCGCCATAACTGATCTGATCGCGACCGACCCCATGCACTGAGAACGGGATCACTTGGGCATTGTCGACTGGCTTGGTTTTGGCGGATTTGCCCAATACTCGCTTAAGGAATTTTTTAATCATGCAACCTTCAAACAAATAACGCGACCTTGTCGCGTAAAATCCGTGGATTATACAGCCCCAAAGGAAACCGCGCCTTGTGGCGCGCTTTTCGACAAACCCGATGTCGATTACGCTAAGCGGCCAAGTTCTTTATCCAGCATCCATAAAGTTCGGCCGCCACGCTGTTCAAGCGCGACAACTTGCTGTTTATTTGCTGTTGCATCTCGCTCACGGATTGTACTGCGGGACTGGCGCTGTTTGATGTCACCTCATCCGCACCCACCGAGCACCAGAGCGAGATCATTTCCGCGGTCATTTCGACATGGCACTGAAGCGCGAGGTGCATGCCGATGGCATACGCCTGATTGGTGCAGTATGCGCTGGACAGCAGGTGTGTCGCGCCTTGCGGCAGGGAAAAGGTTTCACCATGCCAATGGAACGCCTCAAAGTTTCGTATGCCGCCAAACCAGCTGCGCGCCGTGTCGTTATCCGACACTTTCACATCACCCCAGCCGATCTCTTTTACCGGATTACTTGTAACGACGCCGCCCAATGCTTTGGAAATCAGCTGCCCTCCCAGGCAATGGCCCAGCAGCGGAACATCTTTCGCGACTGCATCGCGGATCAATGTCTCGATTTTCGGTATCCATGCCAGGTCGTCATTGACACTCATCGGCCCGCCCATGAAGACCAGGCCCGAATAAGCTGTTGCATCCCGCGGGACAGCTTCGCCCGCATCGACCGCGATCAATTTCCAGGGTATGCGCCTTTGATCGAGAAAAGTGGCGAGGTAGCCGGGTCCCTCGGTGGCCGCATGACGAAAGATGGCGATTGGTTTCATATCATGTAGGGGCGTATGGCATACGCCCATTGTGAACAAGCGGCGGGCGTATTGCCATACGCCCCTACAGTGTTTTATCTCGCTCTATGAGTGCATAGGCAGAATGATTGTGGATCGACTCGAAGTTTTCCGACTCCACGATATACGCATCAATTCGCTCATCCTTGTCCAGCACCGCCGCCACATCGCGCACCATGTCCTCGACGAATTTCGGATTGTCGTACGCACGTTCGGTGACGATATTTTTCGTCAGGACGTTTCAGCAGGCCATACAGCTCGCAGGAAGCCTGCTCTTCGGCGATGCGGATCACGTCCTCGATCCAGACGAATTCGTTGGTGCGTATCGACAGCGTGACATGAGATCGCTGGTTATGCGCACCGCGCTCGGAGATCTTCTTCGAGCACGGGCACAGGCTGGTGACCGGCACCAGCACTTTCATCGTGACACGCGGCTTGCCGTGGACGGTTTCGCCGATCAGCGTGACGTCGTAATCCAGCAGGCTTTGCACCCCGGACACCGGCGCGGTCTTGTTCACGAAATACGGGAAGTTCATCTCGATGTATCCGGATTTCGCTTCCAGGCGCTTCACCATCTCGCTCAGGATTATTTCGAACGATTCAACAGATATCTCGCGTTCATGGTGGTTGAGTATCTCGACGAAACGCGACATGTGCGTGCCCTTGAAATTGTGCGGCAGATGCACGTACATGTTGAAGGTGGCGATGGTGTGCTGCACGCCGACGCTCTTGTCCTTGACCTTCACCGGATGGCGTATGCCCTTGATGCCGACGCGATCGATCGCCAGGTGGCGCGTATCGGCGGAACTTTGCACATCCGGGATAAACTTGGACTCGGGAGAATTCATGATTGGCATCCTATCAGTTTGCATAGGCAATGGATTATAACCAATCCCGACAGATTTACTAAGTCAATTTTTTCCGGCTTGGTCCAATTTGCTTTCAATCTGAGCGACCAGCCCCTTTGCATCCAAGCCACAATCAGCCAGCAGCCGCGCATGCTCGCCCTGTTCGATGAATCGATCCGGCAAGCCGAGTTGCAGCAATGGTATGACTATGCCGTGTTGTTGCAGGCATTCTTCCACCGCGCTGCCCGCCCCGCCCTGCACGGTATTCTCTTCCACCGTGACCAGCAATTCATGCTCGCGCGCCAGGCGCAATACCAGTTCGGTATCCAGCGGCTTGATGAATCGCATGTTCGCTACCGTCGCGTCGAGTTTCTCGCCTGCCGCCAGAGCGGGCGCCAGCATGGCACCAAACGCCAGGATGGCGACACGCTTGCCCTCGCGGCGCAGCACTCCCTTGCCGACAGGCAATGCATTCATCTCCGGGTTGATCGCCACGCCCGGTCCGGTGCCGCGAGGATATCGTACCGCGCTCGGAGTATTCAACCGGAATGCGGTGTACAGCATCTGGCGGCATTCGTTTTCGTCAGCCGGTGCCATCACCGTCATATTGGGTATGCAGCGCAAATAGGTAAGGTCGAAACTGCCCGCATGGGTCGCTCCGTCGGCACCGACCAGCCCGCCGCGATCGATCGCCAGCACCACCGGCAGGTTCTGTATCGCGATGTCGTGGATCAGTTGATCGTAAGCGCGCTGCAGAAAAGTCGAATAGATCGCCACTACCGGCTTGTATCCGTCGCAAGCCAGCCCCGCTGCGAAGGTGAGCGCATGCTGTTCGGCGATGCCCACATCAAAATAGCGTTGCGGAAAACGCTCGGCGAATTCCGCCAGCCCGGAGCCTTCACACATCGCCGGGGTGATGCCCACCACCCGTTCATCCTGCGCTGCCATATCGCACAGCCACTGTCCGAATACTTGCGAGTATGCAGGTTTGGCGATCTGCCCTTCGACATTATTCGCTGCAGGCTTGGCGACTATGCCCTGGGTGCTGTCAAATTTGCTCACGCCGTGGTACAGCAGGCAATCCTCTTCGGCCAGCGCGTAGCCCTTGCCCTTTTGCGTGACGATATGCAGAAACTGCGGGCCGCTCAGTTTGCGTATATTGCGCAGTGTATCCAGCAACACATCAAGATCATGTCCGTCGATAGGACCGATGTAATTGAAACCGAATTCTTCGAACAGCGTGCCGGGAATCACCATGCCCTTGAAATGTTCTTCGGCGCGCTTGGCGAATTCCAGCACCGGCGGCATGCCCTTCAGCACTTTCTCGCTGCCGCGCCGCATCGCCGCATAGAATCGCCCCGACATCAGCCGGGCCAGATAATTGTTCAGCGCGCCGACCGGGCGCGAGATGGACATGTCGTTGTCATTGAGGATGACCAGCAGATTCGCATCCATCGCACCGGCGTTGTTCAGCGCCTCGAAGGCCATGCCGCCGCTCATCGCGCCGTCGCCGATGACCGCCACGGCACGCCGCTCGGAACCCTGCAGTTGCGCGGCCACCGCCATGCCCAGCGCCGCCGAGATCGACGTGCTGGAATGCCCGGTGCCGAAAGTGTCGTACGGACTTTCCTCGCGCTTCGGGAAACCGGAGATGCCGCCCGCCATGCGCAAACGGCTCATCGCCTCGCGCCGTCCGGTAAGGATCTTGTGCGTGTAGGTCTGGTGACCCACATCCCAGACCAGCTTGTCTTCCGGCGTGTCGTAGATGTAGTGCAGCGCGATGGTCAGTTCGACCGTGCCGAGGTTGGAGGACAGATGTCCGCCGGTCTTGCTGACCGATTCGACCAGGAATTCGCGCAACTCTTTCGCCAGTTGCGGCAATTGATCGCGATCCAAAGCACGCAAGTCGTCGGGAGAGTTGATGGTGTCAAGCAAGGTGTACATTAAAATTTTCTCAGCACGATGAAGTCTGCCAGTTCGCGCAGGCGCAGCGCCTCATCGCCGAATCCCGCCATGATTTCCATTGCCTCGCGATGCAGGCGCCGGGCCATGTCGCGCGCGCCCTGTATACCGAGCAGGCTGACATAGGTCGGCTTGTCGTTGTCCGCATCCTTGCCCGCCGTTTTGCCCAGCGTGGCGGTATCCGCTTCGCAGTCCAGCACATCGTCCACCACCTGGAACGCCAGGCCGATCAATTTGCCGAAACGATCCAGCTTGTCCAGTTGCGCCGGGGATACCGAGCCGCAGTGGGCGCCCAGCAACACCGCTGCGCGAATCAACGCGCCGGTCTTGTGGATGTGCATGAATTCCAGCTCCGGGAGCGTGAGCGACTTGCCCACGCTGGCGAGGTCTATCGCCTGGCCGCCCGCCATGCCGCGCGAACCGGAAGCTGCTGCCAGCAGTTTGATCATTTCCAGTTGGCGCTGCACATCGTCGTTCAGGCGATGTTCCGCGAGCAGTTGAAATGCCAGCGTTTGCAGACTGTCGCCGGCCAGCAAAGCGGTCGCCTCGTCATACTGCACATGGCAAGTCGGCTTGCCGCGGCGCAGCACGTCGTTGTCCATGCACGGCATGTCGTCATGCACCAGCGAATAGGTGTGGATCAGTTCAACCGCCGCCGCAGCGATATTCAGACGCGCCGCATCCGCGCCGGCCAGTTCGCCCGCGGCAAACGTCAGCAGCGGTCGCACGCGTTTGCCGCCGTCCAGCACCGCATAGCGCATCGCTTCATGCAATCGCTGCGGAGCAACTTCCGCACGCGGCAACAATCCATTCAATACTTCTTCGAAATGGGATTGCCGGGCCGCGACCCAGCCCTGGAAATTTGCAGCCATCTTAGTTATTTTGCCGGGCTCACCGTTACCGGAAAAATCTTTCAACACGCCATCTTCCAGCACGCGCACCTGCTGCTGCGCATCTTCGAGTTTTGAACGGCAGAACGACAACAATTCCGCGCCTCGCTTGTAGGCAGCCAGCGAATCTTCCAGCGACAATTTGCCCGCTTCCATGTCCGCGACGATCTGTTCCAGCTCGGCCATCGCCGCTTCGAAGCCTGTGTGATTTCTGGGATTTGGCGACCATCTGAGTATCCGCTGGCAAAGAAACGCATTCTACCCAAAGGCCCGGCATTGGACAATTTATTGCATCACAGCGCAACTTTAGTCTTTACAACTTTTATACACGGCCAAGACTTATCTTTACACCGTTTTGATTCGCCATTTCCTACCATGCGTCCCGTGTTTTCACACTAGGAGAAAAACAAATGGACTGGTTTTATTTATTGTTGATTATGGCCATCTACGGTCTGACTGTGCTGCTGATATATGGCATCGAAAAACTGGGGAGGCCATCATGACCTTTTACATTCTGGGCGGCATCGTCGCCCTTGGCTTGATGGTCTATCTCTTCATCGCTTTACTTAAACCGGAGTTGTTCTCATGAGTGCCAATGGATTGCTGCAAATCGCGCTGTTCCTCGGTGTGCTTATCGCGCTGGCGAAGCCGCTCGGCTGGTACATGGCGCGCGTTTACGAGGGCAAGCTGCCGGCGTTCGTGCGCTGGCTGGCCCCGATCGAAAATCTTTTTTACCGCCTGTGCGGCGTGGACAGCAAGCAGGAGATGCGCTGGACCCGCTATGCGCTGGCTATGTTGTGGTTTGCGCTGCTCAGTGTGCTGGTAGTGTATGCGCATGCAGCGCCTGCAGGGCTTGCTGCCGCTGAATCCGCAGGGCTTCGGCGCGGTCAGTCCTGATTCGTCGTTCAACACGGCGATCAGCTTCATGACCAACACCAACTGGCAGGGCTACGGCGGCGAAACCACGATGAGCTACCTCACCCAGATGCTGGGGCTGGCGGTGCAGAACTTTCTCTCCGCCGCCGCCGGTATGGCCGTGCTGGTGGCGCTGATACGCGGCTTTGCACGCCACACGATGGAAACCATCGGCAACTTCTGGGTGGACATGACCCGCAGCACGGTTTACATCCTGCTGCCGCTCGCCACGGTGCTGGCGCTGGTGCTGGTCAGCCAGGGCGTGGTGCAGAATTTGTCTGCCTACCAGACCGTGCCGACAGTGGAAACGATCACCTACGACACGCCCAAGATGGATGCTGCCGGCAACCCGGTGAAAGACGCTGCCGGCAACCCGGTTACCGAGAAAGCGACCACCAAGGAACAGACCCTGCCTCTGGGGCCGGCTGCCTCCCAGATTGCTATCAAGCAACTCGGCACCAACGGCGGCGGCTTCTTCAACGTCAACTCGGCTCACCCGCTTCGAGAATCCCACGCCATTCTCCAATTTCGTGACGATGCTGGCGATCCTGCTGATTCCTGCCGCGCTGTGCTACACCTTCGGCAGCATGGTGGGCGACACGCGCCAGGGCTGGGCGATCCTCGCGGCGATGACGATGATTGTTCGTCGGCTTCCTCGCCGTGGCGGAATACTATGAGCTGCAGGGCAACCCCGCTTTCACGGCATTGGGCGTGGATCAGACTGTTTCCGCCAGTCCGGAGTACCAGCCCGGCGGCAACATGGAAGGCAAGGAGACGCGCTTCGGCATCGTCAATTCCGCCCTGTGGGCCACGGCCACCACGGCTGCCTCCAACGGTTCGGTGAACAGCATGCATGATTCCTACACGCCGCTGGGCGGTCTGGTGCCGATGCGCAGATCCAGACGGGCGAGGTGGTCTTCGGCGGCGTCGGTTCCGGCCTGTATGGCATGCTGGTGTATGCCGTGATCGCGGTGTTTCTCGCCGGGCTGATGATAGGCCGCACACCGGAATATCTGGGCAAGAAGATCGAGGCGTTCGACATCAAGATGGCTTCGCTGGTGATCCTGATCCCGCCGATGATCATCCTCGGCGGAACGGCCCTGGCCGTGCTGATGGATGCGGGCAAGGCGGGCGTCTCCAATCCCGGCGCGCATGGCTTCAGCGAGATCCTGTATGCGTTCTCGTCGGCGGTCGGCAACAACGGCAGCGCGTTCGCCGGCCTTCGCGCCAACACGCCGTTCTATAACACTGCGCTCGGCTTCGCGATGTTCTTCGGGCGCATCTGGCTGATGATCCCGGTGCTGGCGCTGGCCGGTTCGCTGGCGGCAAGAAACGCATCCCCGCCAGCGTGGGCAGCATGGCGACGCATACGCAGATGTTCGTCTGGCTGCTGATCGGCACGGTGCTGCTGGTGGGTGCGCTGAACTTTGTACCGGCGCTGGCGCTGGGGCCGGTGATCGAACACCTGAACATGATTAGGTGGGTAGGCGCGATCTTTTGCGCGTAACCAACATAACCAGCGACAAAATTTGTTTGTTGGGTACGCGATGAAACCGCTAACCCAACTAACATTAGAGGAGAGATTTACATGACAACCAAAACAGTTCCGTTTCCCCTGTTCGAGCGCGACATCGTCAAACAGGCCGTGGTGGACTCGTTCAAGAAACTGAGTCCGCAGCAACAGATGAAGAACCCGGTGATGTTCGTGGTGTGGGTCGGCAGCATATTGACGACGCTGCTGTTCATCCAGGCGCTGGGCGGACACGGCGAAGCGCCGGCCGGCTTCATTCTGGCGGTGACGCTGTGGCTGTGGTTCACCGTGCTGTTCGCCAACTTCGCCGAGGCGATAGCCGAAGGCCGCAGCCGCGCCCAGGCTGCCGCGATGCGCAAGGCCAAGCGCGATGTCCAGGCCAAGAAACTGACTCGTCCTCAACTATGGCGAGAAGTACGCTCTGGTGCCCGGTTCCGGTTTGCGCAAGGACGATGTGGTGCTGGTGGAGGCGGGCGACTTCATCCCCGGCGACGGCGAGGTGATCGAGGGCGTCGCCTCGGTGGACGAGAGCGCCATCACCGGCGAGAGCGCGCCGGTGATACGCGAATCCGGCGGCGACTTCAGCGCGGTGACCGGCGGCACGCGCGTGTTGTCCGACTGGCTGGTGGTGCGCATCACCACCAATCCGGGCGAGACTTTCCTGGACCGCATGATCGCGATGGTGGAAAGCGCCAAGCGCCAGAAGACTCCCAACGAGATCGCGCTCACCATTTTGCTGGTGGCGATGACGCTGATCTTCCTGTTCGCCATCGTCACGCTGTTGCCGTTCTCGCTGTATAGCGTCGAGATGGCCGGCGCGGGGCGCCGATCAGCATCACCGTGCTGGTGGCGCTGCTGGTGTGCCTGATCCCGACCACGATAGGCGGACTGCTTTCCGCGATCGGCGTGGCAGGCATGGGACGCATGTTGCAAAAGAACGTGATCGCCACCTCCGGCCGTGCGGTGGAAGCCGCGGGCGATGTGGATGTGCTGCTGCTGGACAAGACCGGCACGATCACGCTGGGCAACCGCCATGCCAACAACTTCCTGCATGCCAGCGGCGTGACCGAGGCTGAGCTGGCCGACGCGGCACAGCTCGCCTCGCTGGCCGATGAAACGCCGGAAGGCCGCAGCATCGTCGTGCTGGCCAAGGAAAAATTCGGCCTGCGCGAACGCAACATCCATGAGCTGGGCGCGACCTTCGTTCCGTTCAGCGCACATACGCGCATGAGCGGCGTCAATATGGAGGGGAACGCTCGTCAGATCCGCAAAGGTGCGGCCGATGCCATCCGCAATCATGTCATCAGTCTGGGTGGAAGCTTTCCTGCCGAGGTGAACACCATCGTGGACAATGTCGCGCGCCGCGGCAGCACGCCGCTGGTGGTGGCGGATGGAACAAAAGTGCTGGGCGTGATCGAGCTCAAGGACATCGTCAAGGGCGGCATCAAGGAACGCTTTGCCGAACTGCGCCGCATGGGCATCAAGACCATCATGATCACCGGCGACAACCGGCTTACCGCCGCCGCCATCGCAGCCGAAGCCGGGGTGGACGACTTCCTCGCCGAAGCCACACCGGAAGCCAAGCTGAAACTGATCCGCGAACATCAGGCGCAAGGCCGGCTGGTGGCGATGACCGGCGACGGCACCAATGATGCCCCGGCGCTGGCGCAGGCCGATGTCGCGGTGGCGATGAACACCGGCACGCAGGCGGCCAAGGAAGCGGGCAACATGGTGGATCTGGATTCCAATCCGACCAAGCTGATCGAGATCGTCGAGACCGGCAAGCAGATGCTGATGACGCGCGGTTCCCTGACCACCTTCAGCATCGCCAACGATGTGGCCAAGTATTTCGCCATCATCCCGGCGGCATTCGTGACCACTTATCCGGCGCTGGGCGCACTCAACGTGATGCACCTGGCTACGCCGTCCAGCGCCATCCTGTCCGCCGTGATCTTCAATGCGCTGATCATCATCGCATTGGTTCCGCTGGCGCTGAAGGGCGTGAAATACCGCGCCATCGGCGCGAACGTTCTGCTGCGCGACAACCTGCTGATCTACGGGCTGGGCGGCATCATCATCCCCTTCGTCGGGATCAAGCTGATCGACATGTTACTTGTCGGTTTTGGCTGGGTATAACGGGCATGGCAGGAATGCCACACGTGATGATGCATATACCATGCCCGATGCCACCTCGCTACCGCTCTCCGCCACGCCCAACCCTCGCCTCGGAGGGAGAGGGGGCGAACGAATCGCTACGCGAGTTTCACTTTAAAGAAAGGAATTACCATGTTGAAAGAAATTCGTCCCGCTGTTGTCAGCTTTCTGGTGCTGACGTTGCTTACCGGAATCGCCTATCCGCTCGTCGTGACGGGCATCTCCCAAGGCCTGATGCCGGAGCAAGGCCAACGGCAGCCTGATCATGAAAGACGGCAAGCCGGTCGGCTCCAGCCTGATCGGCCAGTCGTTCTCCGATCCCAAGTATTTCTGGAGCCGTCCTTCGGCGACCGGTCCGACGCCATACAACGCCGCTGCTTCAAGCGGCTCGAACCAGGGGCCGACCAACCCGGCGTTGCTGGATGCGGTGAAAGGCCGGGTGCAGGCCTTGCGCGATGCCGATCCCGGCAATCAGCAGACCGGTTCCGGTTGATCTGGTGACCGCTTCCGCCAGCGGACTGGATCCGCACATCAGTCCGGCTGCGGCGGAATACCAGCTTGCGCGCGTGGCGCGGGTACGCAACCTCAACCCGGATATCGTGCGCAAGCTGGTGGCGGAACACACCGAGGGTCGCCAGTTCGGCATTCTGGGCGAACCTCGGGTGAATGTGCTGGAACTCAATCTGGCACTGGATGCTGCACATTAATATCGCTATGCGCATTCTATTTTGGCGCATGCTGCTGGAGCTATGATTGTGCGGAACTGTCTTGGCCGCGGCGCAATTTCTTGACGAATTTTTTACATCCGATGATTAACAATTTACGCTGTTTTTACGCTGATTCTCATAGCATGCAGTCCATCCAAAAAAGGAGGATTGTATGAAACGAATCACTACAGTGTTGAAAGAGTCGGAAGCGATGGCAGTGCGCAAGGCTGTTTGTGTTGCCGGCGGAGAACGTGTCGTGATTACTCCGATGCCACAGCGCCTGTGTGCCAGCTGACCCGGAGAAATGGGACTGCGAGCAGTCTGCCGCACCAAGGGGAGTACATGTTCAGCCTCGAAGTGACGGCGGATGACAGTCACTATGGCGGCATTGTTTCCGCCATTCAAAGAATCGCGCATGCCGGGAAAATTGTCCTTGCCTCGCGTCATGACAGGCCGCACAGGTGCGCCGCTTAGCACATGGACACTATTCTGTTACCGTTGCTCGCCATGCTCGCCATCGTTCGTGCCACTTGGGGTTGGCGTATGTCATCCTGTTATTGCAATCGCGCAAGCCGGCTTGCGGTTGCCGGAAAGTATCTGCAATTACACGCGATGTTCCGTTGCAGAGAAAGACGCTGCACGATTTCGAAGCACATATGTCAAAGATGCAAAGACGGAGGCTGTAAGTAGCAGACACAAACACGTATACTTCGCGCACTCATAACCGGACGTAAACCGCCATGCTGATCAATTGCGTTGCCTACCAGAACGGCGTCAAACTTGCCGAACCATCCATTGAGGATATCAGCGAATATCTTAAACAACCAGGCTGTTTGATCTGGGTTGCGTTGCGCGATGCGACCGATGCTGAGCTCGATAAAATGCAGGAAGAATTCGGGCTGCACGATCTGGCGGTCGAGGACGCCCGCCACGGGCACCAGCGCCCCAAGATCGAGGAATACGGCGATACGCTGTTCGTGGCGATGCACCTGGTAGAGGTTGTCCATCCCGAGTCTGACGGTCGGAGAAGTCAGCATCTTCGCCGGGCGCAATTTTATCCTTTCCGTGCGCAATCGCAGCAGCCGGAGCCTGCTTGGCGTGCGCGAACGCTGCGAGCGCGAGCCGGAATTGCTGCGGCTGGGCTCGGGCTTCGTGCTCTATGCGTTGATGGACGCGGTGGTGGACCTCTACTTTCCGGTGATAGATGACCTGGAGTCGCAACTGGAATCGATCGAGGAGCATCTGTTCGACAAGGGTTCCGCCCTCACTAACATCGAGCAGCTCTATGAACTCAAGCGCAAGGTCGCGGTGCTCAAGCATGCGGTCACGCCGATGATGGAAGCCACCGGAAAGCTGCACGGCGGGCGCGTGCCGCAGGTCTGCACCACAACCCAGCATTATTTCCGCGATGTCTATGACCACCTGACGCGCATCAATGCCGCGATAGATGCGATGCGCGACACCATCGCCACCGCGATCCTGGTCAGTCAGTCCACAATATCCATCGAACAAAACGTGATCAACAAACGACTGGCCGCCTGGGCAGCGATCTTCGCCATCGCCACTGTGTTCACCGGCATCTGGGGCATGAATTTCAAGTTCATGCCGGAACTGCAATGGGAGTACGGTTACGCTGTTGCGCTGCTCATCATCTTTGCGGTCTGCGGCGTTCTTTACCTGCGCTTCAAGCGCTCCGACTGGCTGTAACTACCCAAGAAGCGATAGCGATGGCTGACCAACGTCCCGATCCCGATTCCTTGCTGGAGAAAGTTCAACGCGCAGAAGCCATGCGACGCCGTGGCCGCTTGAAAGTATTCTTCGGCGCCTCCGCCGGCGTCGGGAAAACATTCGGGATGTTGCTGGCGGCGCGCGAGCGCCGCGCGGAAGGGCTGGACGTGGTGGCGGGCTATGTGGAAGCCCACAAGCGCGCCGAGACGGAGCAGTTGCTGGAAGGGCTGGAAGTCCTGCCGCCGCGCCTGGTGGAATACCGCGGTACGCAAGTGCGCGAATTCGATCTGGATGCCGCGCTCAAGCGCCATCCGGCGCTGATCCTGGTGGACGAACTGGCGCACACCAATGCACCGGGTTCGCGCCATCTCAAGCGCTGGCAGGACATCGAGGAATTGCTGGAAGCAGGTATCGATGTCTATACCACGATCAACGTCCAGCACATCGAAAGCCTCAACGATGTGGTCTCGCAAATCACCGGCATCCCGGTATGGGAAACCGTGCCGGACGCGGTGCTGGAAGGCGCCAATGAGATCGAGCTGATCGATCTTCCGCCGGACGAGTTGTTGCAGCGGCTGAAGGAAGGCAAGGTCTACCTGCCGCAGCAGGCGGAACGCGCGGCGCAGAATTTTTTCCGCAAGGGCAACCTGATCGCATTGCGCGAACTGGCGTTGCGCCGCACCGCGGACCGTGTCGATGCGCAGATGCGCGTCTACCGCGAGGACCATGCCATCCGGGAGGTGTGGCAGGTGAAAGAACGGCTGCTGGTCTGCATCGGGCCGGGCAGCTATGCGGAGAACCTGGTGCGCGCGGCGTACCGCCTGGCGCAGTCGCTGAAGGCGGAGTGGATCGTGGTGTATGTCGAGACGGCAAAGCTCCAGCATCTTTCCAAAGAGCAGCGCGATGCCGTGCTGCGCACCTTGAAACTGGCGGAGGAACTGGGTGCGGAGACCGTAACGCTGGGAGGCAGCAAGCTGTCCGAGGAGGTGATTTCCTATGCCCGCACCCGCAATGTCACCCGCATCGTGCTGGGCAAGCCGACACGGTCAGGATGGAGACGCTGGCTGTTCGGATCGCTGGTCGACACTGTCGTCCGTCAAGCCGGCGATATCGGCATCCATGTGGTGGGCAAGGAATCCGATTTCCTGTCGCAGATGAGGGAGAACCCCTATTTTTCGCGCAGCCGCTTGTACCTCGGGCTGGCATCCGAGGAACAGCGCCCGCTGTTCAAGTGGCGCGCGGGTTACGCATGGGCGATTGCCGCGACGGCAATCTGCACCGCCATAGCCTGGTTCATGTTTGACCGCTTCGAGCTGGCCAACCTGATCATGGTTTACCTGTTGGGCGTGGTGGTGGTCGCCGCGCGTTACGGGCGCGGACCATCGGTACTGAGTTCGTTCCTGAGCGTGGTATCGTTTGATTTCTTTTTCGTGCCGCCGCGATTCAGTTTTGCCGTTTCGGATACCCAGTACCTGATCACTTTCGCCATCATGCTGGCGGTCGCGCTGGTGATCAGCAACATGACGGTAAGCATCCGCCACCAGGCCAAGATCGCCGGCCACCGCGAGCGCCGCATGGCATCGCTGTACGCCATGAGCCGCGAACTGGCCGCGACACGCGGCGAAGGAAATGTCGTGCGCATTGCGGTCAAACATGTGGCGGAGGTATTTGAAGCGCAGGCAGTGGTGTTGCTGCCCGATGAAACGGGGCGCATCGTTTATCCCAAGGACGAGGGATCGGCGCAATCCTGCCACGGCAGCGACCTGAGTGTGGCGCAATGGGTGTATGACCACGGACAGATGGCGGGACAGGGCACGGACACCCTGCCGGGAGGCGATGTGGTTTACCTGCCGCTGAAAGCCTCTTCCGGGATGATAGGCGTGCTGGCCTTGCTGCCGCTCAACCCGGCGCGGATCGCGCTGCCCGAACAACAACGTCTGCTGGAAACATTTATCAGCCAGATCGCGCTGGCGCTGGAGCGGGTCAGGCTGGCAGTGGAAGCGCAACACGCCCAGTTGAAAATGGAAACGGAACAGTTGCGCAATACCCTGCTATCGGCGATCTCGCATGATTTGCGCACGCCGCTGGCGGCGATCGTGGGCGCATCCAGCAGTCTGGTACAGGATGAGGGCAAATTGGACGATCATGCACGCCACGAACTCGGACTAACCATCTATGACGAGGCGATACGCATGACCGGTCTGGCGAACAACCTGCTCGACATGGCGCGGCTTGGAGGCAGGCGCTGTGGTGCTGAACCGGCAATGGCAGCCGCTGGAAGAAGTGGTCGGCGGCGCACTGGCGGGTACTGTCCTCGCGCATGGCCGACCATCCGGTCACCGTCAAGCTGCCGCGCGACTTGCCTCTGGTCGAAATAGACAGCCTGCTGATCGAGCGGGTTTTTGCGAACCTGCTGGAAAACGCCGTGAAATACACGCCGCCCGGAACCCCCATCGAGATTTCTGCCGTAGCCCGAACGAATGAACTGGTGGTGACCGTATCCGATCAAGGCCACGGGATTCCGGCTGGCGAAGAACAGCGTATCTTCGAAAAATTCCACCGCGTCGCCAGCGAGGGCAACCAGGGCGGAGCGGGGCTGGGCCTGACCATCTGCCGCGCCATCGTGGAGGCGCACGGCGGCCGGATGTGGGCGGATAATCTGCCTTCCGGCGGCGCCGCATTCTATTTTGCATTGCCGTTGACCGAACCGCCGTTGATCGAGCACGAAGAAGCTGCTCAATCATGAACAATTCCGCCACCATCATCGTCATCGAAGACGAAGCGCAGATACGCCGCTTCCTGCGGACTACGCTGCATTCGGAAGGCTATAAGGTGATCGAAGCGGAAACCGGCAAGCAGGGACTGGCCGAAGCCGCGACGCGCAAGCCGGACCTGATGATCATCGACCTCGGCCTGCCTGACATGGATGGCGTCGAGGCGGTCAGGGAGTTGCGCGACTGGTCTTCCGTTCCCGTCATTATTCTGTCAGCGCGCGCGCAGGAAAGCGACAAGATTTCCGCGCTGGATGCGGGTGCGGATGATTATCTGGTCAAACCTTTCGGCGTGGGCGAATTGCTGGCACGGATACGCGTGGCATTGCGTCATGTGTCTTCCACTGCGAATGGAGAGGAAGAAGGTGTGTTCTCGGTGGACGAACTGAAAGTGGACATGATCCATCGCAAGGTCACGGTCGGCGGCACAGAAGTCCACCTCACCCCGATCGAATACCGCCTGCTGACCGTGCTGGTAAAACACGCGGGCAAGGTGCTGACGCACCGTCTGCTGCTCAAGGAAGTCTGGGGGCCGAGCTACGTGGAACGCGCCCATTACCTGCGCATCTACATGGGTACCTTGCGGCATAAGCTGGAGAAGAACCCGGCGCGCCCGCGTTTCCTGCTGACGGAAGTCGGGGTGGGTTACAGATTGGCCGTAGCCTGAAAGCCTTCCGGTACTGATTCAACTTAACCTGTTCATCCAGTCTTTTCGCAAACTCTGTTCCGGCAATTTTTGTTGCCCCATCAGTTGATTTCGGGGACAATCCCGGACTCCCTGATGAAAACCGTATTCACCTTTCTTGATGAGGATGTGGGTATGTCTGAAATTGCAAAGCTGGCTCATCTCACCAAAGTTCCCGAGCAACCGCCGTTAAGCTGGTACTTCGATCCCAAGGTCACTGGAAGTCGAGCAGCGCCTGCTGTTCGAGCAGGGGCCGAATTACGTCGGCCATGAACTGATGGTGCCGAGCCTGGGCGATTACCATGTGCTGGAAGGCGGCGCGCAGATGCTGGTGCGCAACCGCAACGGCGTGGAACTGCTCAGCAACATCTGCCGCCATCGCCAGGCCACCATGCTGCAAGGCCGCGGCAACGCGCAACACATCGTCTGCCCGATACACCGCTGGACCTACAAGACCAGCGGCGAACTGCTCGGCGCGCCGCACTTCCCGCAGAATCCCTGTCTGCACCTGAACAAGTCGCCGCTGCAGAACTGGAACGGCCTGCTGTTCGCGGGCAAGCGCGATGTCGCCAAGGACCTGGCCAGAGTCGGCGTGATGCAGGAGATCGATTTTTCCGGTTACATGCTGGATCGCGTGCAAGTGGACGAATACGCGTTCAACTGGAAGACCTTCATCGAAGTGTATCTGGAGGACTACCATGTCGTGCCGTTCCATCCCGGCCTCGGCAATTTCGTCGATTGCGACAATCTCAAGTGGGAATTCGGCGAACACTACAGCGTGCAGACCGTCGGCATCCGCAACGGGCTGCGCAAGACCGGCAGCGATGTGTATGCCAAATGGCAGGAACAGGTGCTGCGCTATCACGGCGGCAATCTGCCGAAGTACGGCGCGATCTGGCTGACCTATTATCCCAACATCATGGTCGAGTGGTATCCCGGCACGCTGGTGGTCAGCACCCTCGTGCCGCGCGGCACGGAAGCCTGCACCAACATCGTCGAATTCTATTACCTCGAGGACATCGTGCTGTTCGAGCGCGAATACGTCGAAGCGGAACAAAAAGCCTACAACGAAACGGCGGTCGAGGACGACTTCATCTGCCTGCGCATGCACCAGGGGCGCAAGTCGCTGTACCAGCGCGGCATCGAGGAACACGGCCCGTACCAGTCGCCCACCGAGGACGGCATGCTGCACTTCCACGAGTACCTGCGCCGCAATCTTGCGTCGCATCTTTAATCTTTTTTCCGGCACAACACCGCTATTTCGCCATTCCCGCGAAGGCGGGAAAACGAGCCACTCGTGGCGAGTTTCGAGGAACGGCCATCCAGCGGTTTTATCCAATCATGCATTTGGTTTTGTCCTCGCAAGGAGAGGGACTATTTCATTGACTGGATTCCCGCCTTCGCGGGAATGACAAAAAACAAAGGCTCTTTCTGGATGCTGCTCGCCGGCCTGCTGTTCGGCTGCATGGGCGTGTTCGTCAAACTCGGCGCGGCCTATTTTTCCCATATCGAACTGGTGTTCTACCGCTCGTTCTTCGGACTGCTGCTGGTCTATCTCATCATGCGGCAACAGCGTGTCAGCGTTGCCACGGGATACTGGAGCAACCACCTGTGGCGCGGCATTTCCGGCTCGGTCGCGCTGGCGCTGTTCTTCTACTGCATCACCGTGCTGCCGCTCGCCACCGCCGTCACGCTCAACTACACCGCGCCGCTGTTCCTTACCCTGCTCACGATGCTGGTGTTCAAGGATAAATTCCATCTGCCATTGACCATCGCGATCGCGCTGGGATTTTTCGGCGTGGTGTTGCTGTTGCACCCGACCATGGAACGCGACCAACTGCTGCCCGGCCTGCTCGGGTTGATCTCCGGCTTCCTCTCCGGGATCGCCTATCTCAACGTCAAGCAGCTCGGCATCATCGGCGAACCGGAAACGCGCACCGTGTTCTATTTCAGCTTGACCGCTTCTGTCGGCAGCGGCTTGTGGATGCTGTTCGGATCCGTGCATGCCATCACGCTGCAAGGTTTCGCCATCCTGCTCGGGCTGGGCAGCACCGCCACGCTCGCGCAACTCGCGATGACGCGCGCCTACCGCGTCGGCAACACGCTGGTGGTCGGCAGCATGGCGTACAGCACCATCATATTCGCCAGCCTGTTCGGCATCCTGATCTGGCATGAAGTGCTGCCGCTCTCCAGTTGGCTGGGCATGGCCCTCATCATCGCGGGCGGTGTGATAAGCTTACGACTAAGCCCCAGGCACTAATATAAAGAGGAAAAACAAAATGATTACCATCGAACAAACCGAAAACCTCGTCAACATCGCCGTCCTCGGCGAATTCACCATCGCCGACTTCAAGACCTTCGAAGAGCAAACCTTGTACAAACTGAAATCTCCCGGCGAGCTGGACCTGCTGTTCGACCTGCGCGCGATGGTGCGCTACACCCTCGACGTCGCCTGGGAAGAGATCAAGTTCTTCCGCCGCCAACACAACCACGACTTCACCAGGATCGCGGTGGTCACCGACAATCAGTGGATCACCTGGACAGCCTGGTTGTCGCGCATCTTCGTGGATGCGGATATACGCGTGTTTACGGATTACGAGGAAGCGAAGGCATGGGTTCAGTCTTAAGACCTTTGGGTAACTACAATTTAAAAACTTCAACTTGAAGTAATCCAAATGAAAGAGACCAAGAATAGCGATCCAGATGCCAAAACAAACCTTCCATCGGATACAAGCATGGTATTTCCCGCATTTGCCATTGGAGCCCTTCTCGGTCTCGTAGTGGGCTACCTTTGGAGCAATTCACAAGTTCATACTTTGCCTTCGGGAATTCCGCTTCACGGCGAGTATCGCGCCATGGATGTCATTGGAGACGCATTGCAAGGAGGCTTCATTTGCGGCCTTGTCTTCGCCGTGATCGAAAAACTCCGATACGAACTAAGCAAACGCGTAAAGAGAAAACCGTAGCAAGCGAAGGTTGGGTTGAACGTAGCGAAGCCCGCCTACACCAACTATTCGTCTGGACGCGCTGGCGGCGGAGATTGACTAGTCCTTTTGTCCGCGCCCAACAAAAAACCCGCTCTCGCGGGTTTTTTGTTGCACTACGAAGCCAGCCGAATTACTTCAGCTTGCCTTCCTTGTACATGACATGCTTGCGTGCCACCGGATCGAATTTCTTCATTTCGATCTTCTCCGGCATGGTGCGCTTGTTCTTGGTCGTGGTGTAGAAATGACCGGTACCGGCACTGGATTCGAGTTTGATCTTTTCGCGCATTGTTCAGGACTCCTTAGATTTTTTCGCCGCGGGCGCGCATCTCTGCCAGCACCGTATCGATGCCGTTCTTGTCGATGGTGCGCAGCGCCGCGTTGGTCAGACGCATGCTGACCCAGCGGTTCTCGCTCTCTACCCAGAAGCGGCGGCGCTGCAGGTTAGGCAAAAAGCGGCGCTTGGTTTTGTTGTTCGCATGGGAAATATTATTCCCGGTCATCGGGGTTTTTCCCGTTACTTGACAGACACGTGCCATGGTTCTACTCCAACCGATTTTCAAAAGAGCGCGGATTCTACCGAAGTAACCAGGAATGTTCAACCTGAATTTGAGGCCAAAACGCCGATTCAGCCCTTCGTTGATACCTTAACAAAACTGCAACATCAATGACATATCCTGCCGGCCTTGCCCGAATTCAGGGTAATTCTCCAGGATAACCAGATGGAAAGTCCCTACAAAGGCAAGACCGGATTGAAGCGCGTTTGGAGCGCATTCTTTTACTCGCTGGCCGGATTGCGCGCCGCGATCCGCCACGAGGATGCGTTCCGCCAGGAAGTGCTGCTGGCTATCCTGCTCGTGCCAACGGCGCTGTTCATGCCGGCCAGCGCAACCGGCAAGGCAATGATGATCGCCAGTGTGCTGCTGGTGCTGATCGTCGAATTGCTCAATTCCGCGGTGGAGGCCGCCGTGGATCACACATCATTGGACCATCACCAGCTGGCCAAACGCGCCAAGGATATCGGCAGTGCGGCGGTGTTGCTGAGTCTGCTGAACGTTGTCCTGGTCTGGCTGCTGATCCTGCTTGGCTGAACGCTGTAACGAAACCCTCACAAATCCTTCATCAAACTTTCTTGTTGGAATGAGAAAGTGCTCACCATGAATATCCAAAACCAGGGAGAACACATGGCAGACCGCAAGTTGCGTATCGCTGTAGTGACCGAGACTTACCCGCCTGAGATCAACGGCGTGGCGATGACCATCAGCCGCATGGTGGAAGGCCTGCGCCAATATCACGTGGTCGAACTTGTACGCCCGCGCCAGAACAAACAGGACAGCGCGAAACAGGAACCCACGCTGCAGGAAGTGCTGGTGCGCGGATTTCCGATTCCAAAGTATCCCGGATTGAAACTGGGTCTGCCGGCCAAGCGGCGGCTGGTCAAACTCTGGTCCGAAAATCGCCCCGACGTGGTTCACCTGGTCACCGAAGGTCCGCTGGGCTCGTCTGCGCTGTCCGCCGCGCGCAAGCTCGGCATCCCGGTCAGCAGCGATTTCCATACCAATTTCCACAGCTACAGCAAACACTACGGTTTCGGCTGGCTGTACAAGACCGTTGCCGCACATCTGCGCAATTTGCACAACCGCACCGATGCCACGCTGGTACCCACACGGGAGTTGCGCGACACGCTGGCGCAAGACGGTTACCGGAACCTGCAGGTCGTCGCGCGCGGGGTGGACACCGCCCTGTTCCATCCGCGCAAACGCAGCAAGGAATTGCGCCAGCAATGGGGTCTCGTCGGAGAAAACGATCTGGCCGTCATCTACGTGGGCCGCATCTCGGCGGAAAAGAATCTGCCGCTGGTGCTGCGCACCTTCGAGGCCATGCAAGCCATCAATCCGCATCTGAAGCTGGTACTGGTCGGCGATGGCCCGGTGCGCGCAGAGCTGCAGCGGCAAAACCCCGGATACATCTTTGCCGGCATGCGAACCGGCGAAGACCTTGCGGCGCATTACGCGTCGGGGGATATCTTCCTGTTCCCGAGCATGACGGAAACCTACGGCAACGTGACGGTGGAAGCGATGGCCAGCGGGCTTGCCGTCGTGGCCTACCGTTATGCTGCAGCAGCCGAGCATATCGAGCATGAACGGAACGGCTTGCATGCCGATTACGGCAACGAAGAGGAATTCATCGTTCAGGCATGCAAACTGGCCATCGATGTGACCCGCGTCCAAAAAATGCGCTTGCAGGCACACCAGACCATGCTGAAACTGGATTGGCAGAACATCGTGGACGAGTTCGAACAAGCCCTGGCACAACTCGCCGTCAAACCGGAGGTGATCCATGTCACACCGAATCTACAGCCTGCAACGGATCCAAACCTGGGATGAAACATGGTGCTTGCGCTTCAACCGCGCGAGCATCAATCCCGCAATGCGGAGGATCTTCCGGCTGATCAGCCGTCTGGGCGACGGTATCTTCTGGTACTGCCTGATGCTGTGGCTGCTGGCGGAATATCAGGTTGCCGCGCTGTTGCCGGTTTTGCACATGGCTGCGGCCGGGCTGGTATGCACGGTCCTGTACAAATGGCTGAAACACAAGACGCACAGGCCTCGCCCGTACAACAGGAACAAGGGCATCAACTGCGGCATCGCACCGCTGGACCAATTCAGTTTCCCTTCCGGGCACACATTGCATGCCGTGGCGTTCAGCGTCGTGGCATTGGCCTACTACCCGGCGCTCGCCTGGCTGCTGTTGCCGTTCACCGCACTGGTGGCCCTTTCGCGTCTGGTGCTCGGGCTGCACTATCCCAGCGATGTGCTGGCCGGAATAGTGATAGGCGCAACCATTTCCGGCCTGTCTCTTGGCCTTTCAATACCTGTTTTTCTTTAGTCTCCTCCAAATCAAAACCGGCGGAAGCCGCCACATTAACGTGATTATCAATGGATATTACAAGGGAGGAGAGGCTCACAATGCATAAGCACTCGCCGAATCTGCTGGTCAGTGTGTTGCGGGCGGGACGCCTTATCCTGCATCTTTTTTATGGAATGATACTGGCTGCCTTCTACCCGCATCTTCGCCAAACCGGACAACTCCGCATACTTAAATCATGGAGCAGGCAACTGCTCACCATCCTCAACATCGACATTCGGATCGAAGGGCAGCAACTCGCGCGCGGGGAAAGCGGCTGCATGCTGGTGGCCAACCATATTTCATGGCTGGACATATTCGTGATGAACGCGATCCACCCATCGCGCTTCATTGCAAAATCCGAGGTGCGCGATTGGCCCATCATAGGCTGGCTAAGCCGGCGCATCGGTACCGTTTTCATAGAGCGTGCCATGCGCCAGGATGCCGCATCGGTCAATCGACGCGTCGGCGCTTTGCTCAAGCAAGGCATGTGCATTGGTCTATTCCCCGAAGGTACGACCACAGAAGGCGAACAGGTCGGACATTTTCACTCGGCACTGATTCAACCGGCAATCGATGCGGGCGTAAAGCTGTGCCCGATCGCGCTGCGTTACACAAACGATGATGAGGAACCAAGCTCAGCCGTCCCTTTCACCGGCGACACCACAATCGTCAGGTCCATCTGGCAAATTGTGCGCTGCGGGCGACACAAAGCATTGATGGTATTCACGCCAGCGTTGCATACTCAAACCACGAACCGGCGCATTTTGGCGCGCGCTGCACAATCAGCCATCGCACGGGAATTGCAAATTTTTGGAACTGCACGAAAGGCTGCACTGCAACAGGCTGCACCCGATATGACGCAACCCCTGATTTCATCGCAATCGGCTTATGCGTTGCTGGTCGATCCGTTGTTGAACCCGTTCCCCAAGTAGAAATTCACATTTCCTTCATCTTCCCGTAATCGCACTGCAACATCACTTGCCTAATCTGCGGGCATCTTCAACCGATTGAAAGAGGATGCGATGCTCGAACTCAACCGCAAGATACAACAGGGTGTTCAGCGCCATTTGATAACCACTCTGGCGCGCCACGAAACGGAAGTGCTGGAAGCACAGCGCCTGCGCTATCAAGATATTTGCCGAAGAAATGGGCGCCAATCTTCCCAGCGCCAAGGAAGGGATCGACCGGGACATCTTCGACAATTACTGCGAACATCTGTTGGTGCGCGAGAGCATCGAGAATAAAGTCGTCGGAACCTATCGCATACTCTCCCCCGATCAGGCGGAAAAAATCGGCGGCTATTATGCCCAGACCGAATTCGATCTGACCCGCCTGCTGCATCTCAGCGACCGGATGGTGGAAGTCGGGCGCTCATGCGTGCACCGGGATTATCGCGATGGCGCAACGATCACCCATCTGTGGAGCGGCCTTGCCCAATACATGCAGCAACACGGCCATGAATATCTGATCGGCTGTGCCAGCATCAGCATGGCGGACGGCGGCCATGTAGCGGCGAGCATCTATCGCAAATTGCACCGCATCTATGCAGCGCCTGCCGAATATACCGTTTTCCCGCGCTGCCCGTTGCCGCTGAAAGCGTTGAACCAATATCTCGAGGCACCCATACCCCCGCTGCTCAAAGGCTACCTGCGGTTGGGCGCATACATTTGCGGAGAGCCGGCCTGGGATCCCGAATTCAACACTGCCGACCTGTTTATCTTGCTGCCTTTGTCACGGATCAGTAACCGCTATGCCAAACACTTCCTGAAGTCATGAACTGCTTCATATGGCAAGTGAGCAAGTATTGGTGCTGAATCACGCAAGCGCGATGCAATGTTTAACGGGTTTCTTCTGAGACCCGTTTTTTTATTTTGTCGAGTGTTCGGATTATCCAGATCATCACCATGCCCACCCTGCCCGAATTGAACGAACTGGAACGCATACTGGAACTTGGCCGAGATCATCTGGAGGCACGTGTCGCATGTGAAATCAGCGCAGGAAACAAACGCTTTCCGGTATACCAGCTGACCTTGGGCAACCCCGATCGCAATCTTCCCGCGATCGGATTCTTTGGCGGCATACATGGACTGGAGCGTATCGGCACGCAAGTATTGCTGTACTTTTTGCGCGGCCTGCTCGCCCGATTGGAGTGGGACAACAGCCTGCATCATATTCTGCAGAACATGCGGCTGGTATTCATGCCTTTGATCAACCCCGGCGGCATGTGGCAGTCGACCCGCTGCAATCCGCAAGGCGTCGATTTGATGCGCAACGCACCGATAGAAGCTGAAGGAAAAGTTCCCTGCCTGCTGGGCGGACACCGGATCAGTCCCCGCTTGCCCTGGTATCGCGGAAAGGCAGGGGCCGAGATGGAGAGCGAGAATCAGGCGCTGTGCCGTATCGTGCAGCAAGAATTGCTGTCGCGTTCCTTCAGCATTGCAGTGGATTGCCATTCAGGGTTTGGTTCGCGTGATCGGGTATGGTTTCCGTATGCGCATAGCGCGGACCCGATCGCAAATCTGGCCGATATCCTCGCACTGGAAGAATTGTTTCAGCAAATCTACCCAAACAACAAATACCTGTTTGAGCCGCAAAGCGTACAGTATCGTACCCATGGTGATATATGGGATTACCTTTATCTGCAAGCGCAACAAGACAAGAGCACAACCTTCCTGCCCTTGACGCTGGAAATGGGCTCCTGGTTGTGGGTAAAGAAAAACCCCCGGCAGATCTTTTCCCGTCAGGGCATATTCAATCCCTCGGTCGAGCATCGTTTGCATCGGGTTTTGCGCGGACATACCGTCTGGCTGGATTTTTTGATGCGCGCAGCTTGCAGCAATGACAATTGGCTGGCCAAAGGTCCCGGCCGCCTCCGCTTGCAGGAACGCGCCATAGCCCGCTGGTACAGGCCATGACCACCTGGGTGCTGTTGCGCGGCATGATGCGCGAGTCGCGCCACTGGGGTGAGTTTCCCCAGCAGTTTCAGAATGCCTTGAACGCCCAACATGTGGTGACCCTGGATTTCCCGGGCAATGGAACACTACATGCGCAAAAGAGTGCAACCAGCGTGGCGGAGATGGCAATCTATTGCCATACGCAACTCCGGCACCTGGGATATGCGCCGCCATACTGTTTACTGGCCATGTCTCTGGGGGGGATGGTAGCTGCGGCATGGAGTGAGATGTATCCGGCCGAACTGGAAAGAATGGTATTGATCAATACCAGCATGGCGCCTTGCAACCCTTTTTATCACAGACTGCGCCCGGCAAATTATCCTGCCCTGATCCGCCATCTGTTCTTTGGCACGGCAGATCAGCGCGAAAGCCTGATACTGCGACTCACCAGCAGGCTGAAAAGTCATTCGGAACAGCGGCAAGCGATCCTGGAACTTTGGAATGCCTATGCCCGGGAATGCCCCATCACGCGCGCCAATATCTTTCGCCAATTGCGCGCCGCTGCCAGTTATCGAGTCTCACTTGCAGCACCCTCCGTGCCCGTGATGTTGCTGGCGAGCCGGCAAGACGAACTGGTCGATGCAAAGTGTTCTCTCACGCTGGCGCAACATTGGTGCTGCATCATCAGATTGCACCCAACCGCAGGACATGATCTGCCGCTCGACGATGGCGGCTGGGTCATACAACAGGTCCGGGAATGGAAAGGCTGATGGTTAATATCAGAGTCGAAGCTTGGCGTATCGATTTCATACGCTGCTGCATCACGAGGCGGATCAAAAACTTTTAGTAAAAGGCAAAGCCTGCGCTTAGGCCAAAGACGAAGCAGCCAACATCAATGGCGCAGTTCGTCACGCACTTTCTTGCTGGCCAGCACATGCACGAAGTCCTGGATCCGTGCGCTTGATTTGAGATTTGTCAGAGTGGAAACGTAGACGGTATTGACCTCTTCAACTGGGCGATCAATTTCTTTGGCGAGATCCTTGATAGTCTGAAGGCTATCGGTCTCCAGCTTGAAGTGATTTGGCGTGTCCATGAAAACAATCCACCTTTCTTTGACGCAAACTATATTGGCGAGGCCGTGCAATTATAGAGAAAGATTAGCCGAAAAATCGGCGTATTTACAGGCAAGAATTCAGCAAAATAATTTTGGGCTTTAACTTCAAATCGCTAAGTGAAATTATTAATTCCAAGTATTACGATCTGTCATATTTGTTTAACCTGATTTTCATATGATTAAAAATTGAGCTCAATTTTTTGATATCGCTGCAGATCGCTGTGCCCATGGCCAAACATCAATCAGGTACACACCAATCCGGAAAGCTGCATCCGTATGCAAGCCTGCTGCACGAACTGGAAGCGTTGCGGACAGAACTGAAAGAACTTGAGAAGTTGTTTGCGACGTCACTCCAACGGGCAGATCCGCTGCATCTGGCCGGCGCGATCAATCTGGTTCACTACCTGGGCCTCAGGCGTCGCGACATGCGGCCATTACAGGAGAGACTGGCTGCGGCGGGTCTTTCATCGCTGGGCCGGATGGAATCGCATGTCCTGGCCAATCTCAATGCCGTCATCGACCTGTTGCGTTGCGCGTTAGGCAAGAATCCGGACGATAAAATATTGCCGCCCTCGGCAGCGACCGGCGCGGCGCTGCTTGAAAGCAATACCGATAATCTGTTTGGCAAACCTCCGTCGCATCGCCGGGTCCGCATCATGGTCACGCTGCCCCGCGAAGTGGCCGACGATTATTCCCTGATCAAAGACATGCTGGTCCATGGAATGGATTGTGCCCGCATCAATTGTGCGCATGACACGCCTGAAATATGGGCACGCATGATCGAGCAGATCAATCTGGCACGCCGTGAAACTGGAAGGCATTGCCGCATACTGATGGACCTGGGAGGCCCCAAGTTGCGCACCGGAGAAATCGCCCAGGGGCCTGCGGTACTCAAATGGAAACCCAAGCGGGATCTGTTTGGCAACGTGGTGGCACCGGCGCGAATATGGCTGTATCCGGAAAGCGATGCGCCTGCCAGCCCTGCCCCCGCCGATGCTTGTCTGCCGGTAACCGGTGATTGGCTCGAAAAAGTGTCATTGCGCGACCTTGTTGAATTCACCGACGCGAGAGGCTCCTCCCGCACCCTGCAACTTGTCGAGCAGATCGGGACCGGCTTTTGGGCCGAGTCCGGTCAAACCACCTATGTCACACCCGGCATGGAACTCATGCTGCTGCGATCAAGCATATCCGGACATCCGCGCCGGGCAGGCCGTGCCGGCATGGTGGGGACAATGCCCCCGGTTCCAGAATCGATACGCCTGCATATCGGAGACAATCTGACCATCACGCGCGATCCGTTGCCGGGCAAGCCGGCCCAATTCGATGCCAACGGGAGACTATTGAGCACAGCCAGCATTGCCTGCTCCCTGCCGGAAGTTTTTCTGGCGGTGCAGCCGGGTGAGCGCATCCTGATCGACGACGGCAGGATCGAAGGCGTGATCCGCAGTGTCAGCAAAAGCAAAATAGTGGTCGAAATCACGCAGGCGCGCGAAGGTGGCGAAAAACTGCTTGCGAACAAGGGCATCAACCTGCCGGACAGCCGGCTTGAATTGAAAGGAATGACGGCACAGGATACCGAGGATCTTGAATTCATCGTCAAGCATGCGGACATGGTCGGGCTTTCATTCGTCCGTCATCCCGCCGACATCGAGTTGTTGCAAAAGCACTTGAAACGGCTGAACGCAGAGAATCTTGGCATCGTACTGAAGATCGAAACGCGTGCCGCATTCGATCGGTTTCCGGAACTGTTGTTCACCTTGCTGCAATCACCGGTCATAGGCGTGATGATCGCTCGCGGCGACCTGGCCGTGGAGTGCGGCTATGAAAGGTTGGCGGAGTTGCAGGAAGAAATCCTCTGGCTGGCCGAGGCGGCGCATCTGCCGGTCATATGGGCCACCCAGGTGCTGGAGGGTTTATCCAAGAGCGGCAAGCCCAGCCGCGCCGAAATCACCGATGCGGCGATGGGTGTGCGTGCCGAATGTGTCATGCTGAACAAGGGCGCGCATATCATCGAGGCCATCCGGTCACTGGACGACATCCTGCATCGCATGCAATCCCATCAGCAGAAAAAGAGCTCTTTGTTGCGGCGCCTTCATTGGTGAACATGAGTCCGCTCGGTCCATTCATCGAATCATTTTCCTGTCATTTCGCTGTCATTCTCCTGTCATCAAGCCGTTCGAAAATACGGTCGAGCTTCCACGAACGTTTTCACAATCGCCGAGCTCGATTATCCGCATAGAAACACCCGACATCGCAAACTCAAAACAGGAGAACATCACCATGAAAAAAACCATAGCAGCACTGGGAATGCTGGGCATCGCGCTGGCGAGTCCGGTTTTCGCCAACGAAGGGAAAGTACCCCAAGGCGTCCGTCATCTGGATCACGTCTTCGTGATCATGATGGAGAACCACGGCTACAGCCAGCTCATGAACAATCCCAATGCACCGTTCATCAACGAGCTGGCGCACTCGGCCAACCTCGCGACGAATTATTACGGCATCGGACACCCCAGCCTGACCAACTACCTCGAAGTGGTCGGCGGTTCCAACTTCGGTGTGCAAAGCGACCATAATGCAGACTGGCATAACACATCCTGCGCCAACAACCTTGTCACGGGAGTCGCCAATACCGACAATCCGCCTACCGGTGACATTTGCCCGATCTCGGGTACCGGCACCGACGCCGCGACTCCCGCAGTCGACGCCAGCAACGAGTCGGGACCGCCCGGCTTGAACAACATCGACGGCATCCAGTCTATCCCGGCAATGGCAAACATTTCCGGCAAGACCATTGCCGATCAGTTGTTCGAGGCGCGCAGCAGCTGGAAGAGCTACCAGGAAGATCTGCCGATCGAAGGCGCGGACCGGGTGGACTACAGCGACGGTGTCTTTACCAACAACACGGATTTCAGCACCATCCTGCCCGCTCTTACTCCGCCGCTGTCGCAATCAGGAGTCGTCAGCCTGTACGCCGCCAAGCACAACCCGTTCGCCTATTTCCAGAGTGTGCAGGAAGGGCGTGACCGCGGTCTCAGCCTCGAACAAACTGTCGGCTTCGACGGCCCCAGGGGTTTGTATGCCGATCTGAGCACCGGCAAGGTACCGGCGTTCTCCTTCATCGCGCCGAACCAGTGCAACGACCAGCATGGCCGTGGCAATGCCGGGCCGTTCTGCAACTATGATCCGGTCTCGGATGGTTCCCAGTCCGGTCTGAACCCCGCCTTGATCCAGCGCGGTGATGTGGAAGTCCGCAAACTCGTGACTGCGATCAAGAAATCGCCGGCCTGGAAGGACGGCAACAACGCGATCGTCGTGCTCTGGGACGAGAACGACTATAGCGTGGCGCCGAATACCAATCAGGTGGCATTGATCGTCGACACCAACTACGGCACGGGCGGCAAACGAAGTGCGAGCGCCATACAACCACTTCTCGCTGCTCAAGTCGCTGGAGTCGGCATTCGATCTGCCATGCCTGAATCACGCCTGCGACGATGACGTGCAGGTGATGTCCGATCTTTTCGGTGGCCGCGGACACGACACAAACAACGGGAAGTGGCTCAGTACCCCATTCGGGCGGTAAGGTTCTGCCGCGAACAAGCAAAGGGGCTGCATTTGCAGCCCCTTTGTTTTTGGCAATCAAGTATTCGTTATCGAAATGGAAAGAACAAGCAAATGAATGATACGGCCGAAATCTCCGCTGCTAACTTGCCTCTACCTTGGCCATTGCCGGAGCATGGGCCTTGGCGGAAGCTTTGCTCTTTGCAGGAGATTTGACTTTGGCGGGTGATTTGGCCTTGGAAGTTTTGACTTTGGCAGGAGCTTTTTTCTTGGCAGGTGCCTTGGCCTTTATTGCGCCTTTAGACTTCTTTGCAGACTTGGCTTTTTCCATTTTCTTTGCTTCTTTTTTGGCTTCCTTAGCCTCTTCCTTTTCCTTCAGGATACGCATCATTTTGCGCCATTCCTGAAGTTGTTCATCTTCCAGCTGCAGCTGCCTGGCCAGCGCTTCTGGCTGGGTAACCTTGCGCTTCTCCAGCCGGCGGTCAAGTTTGGCGCCCATTCTGGATAACAGGCGTTCGGTTTCTTCCTTGGTCAAGCGTTTGACCTTGGCTAAATACTCAGGCTTGATTGTTTTTGTCATTATGTGATTTCTCCGCGATGTGATTGCGGCATCTCTATTGCCGCTGTTTCAAAATGGATTCAATGGATAATATTCATCTTAACCCTGGACTGGGAACGCTGGAAGACTATCTTTTCTGCAAATCGGACGCAATTGTAATATTCGCTATTGGATGTATTTTAGGTTCTTGTTGGACAATTGCAATTTCCCCGTTACGAAACCTTATCTGCCAAGCTCACCTTTCATGTACCAGACTTGGGTGGCGTTGGCGATCTTCACCACCAGCAACATCACCGGCACTTCAACCAGTACGCCGACTACAGTCGCAAGCGCTGCGCCGGACTGAAAGCCGAACAGACTGATCGCGGTCGCCACCGCCAACTCGAAAAAGTTGCTCGCGCCTATCAGTGCCGACGGGGCGGCGACACAGTGCACCACACCCAGGCGGCGATTCAGGGCATAAGCCAGGCCCGCGTTGAACAATACCTGCAGCAGTATCGGCACCGCCAGCATCGCGATCACCAGCGGTTGCGCGACGATGGCATTTCCCTGCAACGCAAACAGCAACACCAGTGTCAACAGCAGCGCGCCCATGGACATCGGCGCGATCGTTTCCATTGCATGTTTGAATGCTTCCTCGCCCTTCGCCAGCAAGCGGCTGCGCAACAATTGCGCGATGATGACCGGGATCACGATGTAGAACACCACCGAGACGAACAGCGTGTCCCACGGCACGGCGATGCTGGCAATACCGAGCAGCAACGCCACCAGCGGGGCGAAGGCAAATATCATGATGGTGTCGTTGAGCGCCACCTGCGACAGCGTGAAATACGGATCGCCTTTCACCAGCTGGCTCCACACGAACACCATCGCGGTGCAGGGCGCGGCAGCCAATAGAATCAGTCCCGCGATGTAACTGTCGAGTTGATCCTGCGGCAGGTAAGCGGCAAACACATGACGGATGAACAGCCAGCCGAGAAATGCCATCGAGAATGGCTTCACGCCCCAGTTGATGAGCAGCGTGACGCCGATGCCGCGGCTATGCGCCCTGACCTGATGCAGCGCACCGAAGTCGATCTTGAGCAGCATCGGAATGATCATCACCCACACCAGCACGCCGACCGGAATGTTGACCCTGGCGATCTCCAGGCTGGCGATAACCTGAAACAATCCCGGCAGAAACTGCCCGAGCAGCACACCGGCGATGATGCACAGGCCGACCCAGACTGTCAGGTAACGCTCGAACAGATTCATCTTGTCAGTCCTCTGATACGGCCGATTTCGGAGAGTTTTTCTTTCAGGGTCAGCTTGTCCAGCTTCTCGATCGGCAGGCTCATGAATAACTGGATGCGCCGTGCCAGTTGATCGTAGGCCTTGCGAAATGCTGCGCGCTTGACTTTGTCATCGCCTTCCACCGCGGCCGGGTCCGGGATACCCCAATGCGCGGTGAAGGGTTTGCCCGGCCAGTGAGGGCAAGTCTCTCCGGCAGCGCTGTCGCATACGGTAAAGACGAAATCGATCTCCGGCGCACCGGGCAGGGCAAACTCGTCCCAGCTCTTGCTGCGCAGTCCATCCGTGCCAAGTCCCTGCTGCTGGAGCAGCTCAAGCGCAAACGGGTTCACCCGCCCTGCCGGATGGCTGCCCGCGCTGTGCCCGACGAACCGGCCCTTGCCCAACGCATTGAACAATACCTCTCCCAGGATGCTGCGCGCGGAATTGCCGGTGCATAGCACCAGCACGTTGTATTTCTTCTCACTCATCTCATCTTCCTCGATTACGTTTCAACTCTTCCGTTTGACTGGTACTGCACAGGCAGCCTGATCCCCACCACAGCAGTTTTCCGTCAGATACGCCACCATGCCATTCATCACCGGAAAGTTCGCGGCGTAATAGATATAACGCCCGTCTTGCCGGCTCTCGATCAGCCCGGCATGGCTTAATGTCCTGAAATGAAACGACAGGGTCGCCGGCGATACCCTCAACTTATCGGCCGCCTGCCCCGCCGCCATGCCTTCCGGCCCGCGCGCCACCAGCAAGCGATACAACGCCAGGCGCGTGGGTTGCGCCAGGGCTGACAAAGCCTTCACCACCTGAGCCGATTTCATCATTTTATAGTTCCATTGTTAAACAAATATGAAAATGATTATTATTAAAACATCAACGGCAGGAACATGCAAGATAAAGGCGGGAATTCTATCGGGATAAACACAGCGCGATATTGACGACGGCAACATTTGTAACAAAAACGTCACATCACATCGTTAGCATTGGCCGGTTACATCCCCCTTTTGTCAGGTATGGAGTTGCCGGATGGCCAATAACGAACACACTTCAAGGCAATATGACGCGGAACTCGAATCTGTGCGCGAACGCGTATTGCTGATGGGCAAGCTGGTTGGAACGCAAGTACGGCAGGCCATTGATGCGCTGAGCAGGGGCGATACAGAACTGACGGATCGTGTGATCGCCGAAGACCGCCATGTCAATGCGCTGGAAGTGGGCATAGACGAAAGTTGCACGCAGATCATCGCCCGGCGCCAGCCTACCGCAGTCGACTTGCGCATGGTGATGATGATAATCAAAACCATTACCGATCTTGAACGCATCGGCGATGAGGCAAAAAAGATCGCCATCGGGGCCAGGAACCTGTCGCGGAGCAAGAACCTCACCCTCCCGCGATTCGACAAGATCAGGCATGTGACAAACCTGACGCTGGACATGCTGCTCCAATCGCTGGACGCGTTTGCCAAACTGGATATATCGGCTGTTGCAAATGTGGTGCGCCAGGATGAACAGGTGGACGAGGAATTCCGCAGTGTCTTGCGTTATCTGGTGACGTTCATGATGGAGGATCCGCGGACCATTTCCAGCGCGCTGGAAATCCTGTTCGTCGCCAAGTCTATCGAGCGCATCGGCGATCACGCCAAAAACATGTCCGAATACGTGGTCTACATGGTGAAGGGGCGGGACGTGCGCCATATCACTGTCGAGGAAATCGAGCGTGAAGTGCGGCAATAATTTGCTCCGGATTCCCTGCGCAACGCAACTGATTCCGGCAAATCCGGTTTTGCGTGTATTACTGTAATATTCCTGTAATAAAACCTCCCTAACATGCACTGGGCAACAAAGCGTTGCCGGTTTTCAGGAATCAGATATAGCGGCAAGCAACACACTCAACCAAATGGAGAAATCATGAATAGCAAACTGAAGCAACTCATCATCGGCATCGCTGCTGCCACTGCGGTAATCTATGCAGGCGCAAGCCAGGCAACCGACATCACCGGTGCGGGTGCGACATTCCCTTATCCTATCTATGCCAAGTGGGCTGATGCCTACAAGACAAAAACCGGCATCGGCCTGAATTATCAATCCATCGGCTCTGGCGGAGGCATCAAACAAATTGAGGCCAATACTGTAGACTTTGGCGCATCCGATATGCCCCTGAAGCCGGAAGACCTGCAAGCAAATGGCCTGATGCAGTTCCCCACCGTGATCGGCGGCGTGGTTCCGGTCATCAATGTGAGCGGGATTGATTCAGGCGCATTGAAATTGGATGGCCCCGCGCTGGCCGACATCTATCTGGGCAAGATCACCAAATGGAATGATCCGGCGATCGCTGCACTGAACAAAGATCTCAAGCTGCCCGATGACGACATCACCGTGGTGCACCGCTCCGACGGTTCCGGCACCAGCTTCATTTTCACCCACTATCTGTCCCAGGTCAGCCCTGAATGGAAATCCAGTGTCGGTGAAGGCACAGCGGTTTCCTGGAAAGCCGGTACCGGCGGAAAAGGCAACGAGGGCGTAGCCTCTTACGTGCAGCGCATCAAAGGTTCCATCGGTTATGTGGAATATGCTTATGCGCTGCAAAACAAGATGACCCACGTGCAAATGAAGAACCGTGACGGTAAATTCGTGCAGCCGGAAAGCAGTGCTTTTCAGGCCGCTGCGGCTGGTGCAGAATGGTCCAAGGCTCCTGGCTTATATCTGCTGCTGACTGATTCACCCGGCGCAAACAGCTGGCCGATCTGCGGTGCGACGTTCATCCTGATGCATACCGCACAAGACAAGCCCGAGACTGCCAAGGAAGTGCTGAAATTCTTCGACTGGGCATACGCCAACGGCGACAAGATGGCATCCGAACTGGACTATGTTCCGTTGCCGGAGAGCTTGGTAAAACTAATCCATAGCGCATGGGAAGAAAAAATCAAGGATAAGTCAGGTAAAGCAGTCTGGAAATAAGCTCACGGAAAGTGTGGCTGACACTGCGTAACCATCAGCTATAATCACGGGGGCAACTGCCCCCGTTATTTTTCAACCAATAGAATTCAAGCATGCCGATAATTTCACAAAAGGTTCAGCATAAACAGCAAGCAGTGTTCGACCTGCTGTTCCGCAGCCTGACGCGCGTCTGCGCGTTTGCTGTGCTGACGTTATTGGCTGCAATCATTGTTTCGCTCGTTGTGGGAAGCTTGCCTTCTATCCACGCTTTTGGGTTCGGTTTTCTGACCAGTTCGGATTGGGATCCGGTCAAAGACCGGTTTGGCGCGCTTATACCTATCGTCGGTACGCTTGTAACATCTGGTATCGCGCTGCTGATCGCGATCCCGGTGAGCTTTGGTATCGCTGTGTTTTTGACCGAACTCTCGCCGCGCATCTTGCGCCGCCCGCTCGGCATCGCGATCGAATTGCTGGCCGGCATCCCCAGCATCATCTACGGAATGTGGGGCCTGTTCATATTCGCCCCGCTGTTTGCCGACTATATCGAGCCATGGCTCAACAAGCATATCGGCACCATGCCCTACATCGGGCCTTTCTTTTCCGGCCCCCCCATGGGGATCGGCCTGCTGACCGCCGGCATCATACTCGCCATCATGGTCATCCCGTTCATCGCTTCGGTGATGCGCGACGTATTTGATGTCGTGCCTCCCATGCTCAAGGAATCCGCATATGCAGTAGGTGCAACCACCTGGGAAGTGATGTGGGGGGTGGTCCTGCCTTATACCAAGGTGGGTGTGGCCGGCGGCATCATGCTCGGACTGGGGCGCGCACTCGGCGAAACCATGGCGGTCACTTTCGTGATCGGCAATGCCCATGATTTGAGCAAGTCGCTATTGATGCCGGGCAACAGCATCGCATCCGCATTGGCGAACGAATTCACCGAGGCGGTCGGCGATCTGTACACCTCCTCGCTGATCGAACTCGGCCTGATCCTGTTCTTCATCACCTTCATCGTCCTGTCCATCGCCCGCTACATGTTGTACAAGCTTGGTCAGCTCGAGGGGATGCCAGCGTGAACATCATGCTGAACCTTTACACGCGCCGCCGGATCATCAACGCGCTTGGACTCTCTGTCTCGGTGCTGGCCATGCTGTTCGGCTTGTTCTGGTTGTGCTGGATATTGTTTACGCTTTTGGAACATGGGCTGCTGTCGCTGACTGCCGATGTATTCTCAAAAATGACCCCGCCGCCGGGCAATTCGGGCGGCCTGCTCAATGCGATCGCCGGCAGCCTGATGATGTCACTGATCGGAACCCTGATCGGCACCCCGATCGGTATACTCGCCGGCACATACCTCGCCGAATTCGGCCAGCGCGGCTGGTTGGCACCAATCACCCGCTTCATCAATGACGTGCTGCTGTCCGCCCCCTCCATCGTGATCGGCCTGTTCGTCTATGAGATGTATGTGATCAGGGTCAGGCATTTTTCCGGCTGGGCAGGCGCTTTTGCATTATCCATACTGGTGATCCCGATCGTGATCCGCACCACCGAGAACATGCTGAAACTGGTACCCAGCACCCTGCGCGAGGCCGCCGCGGCACTCGGCGCACCGCAGTGGAAAGTGATCAACTTCGTCACCCTGCGCGCCGCGCGCGCCGGCATCATCACCGGGGTGTTGCTCGCCGTGGCACGCATCAGCGGTGAAACCGCGCCGCTGTTGTTCACCGCGCTCAACAACCAGTTCTGGAACAGCAACATGGACCAGCCGATGGCCAATTTGCCGGTGGTGATCTTCCAGTTCGCGATGAGTCCCTACGCGGACTGGCAAAATCTTGCCTGGGCGGGCGCGCTGCTGATCACCGTCAGCGTGCTGGCACTCAATATCATGGCGCGCGTGCTGTTCCGGCAGAGTGCCACGACTCATTAATCACGGCCATCAATCCGATAATCAACAAGGCATGAAAATGAACATCGAAACTGTCGTCAACCCGAAGATCGTCATCAGGGACCTGAATTTCTATTACGGGAATTTCCGCGCGCTCAAAGACATCAACCTCAGCATCGCGGAAAAGATGGTGACAGCCTTTATCGGCCCGTCCGGTTGCGGCAAGTCCACGCTGTTGCGCACTTTCAACCGCATGTACCAGTTGTACCCGAAACAAAAAGCAACCGGCGAGATCATACTGGACGGGGCGAACATCCTTGACAGCAAGCAGGATCTGAACATGCTGCGCGCCAAGGTCGGGATGGTGTTCCAGAAGCCCACGCCGTTCCCGATGACCATCTACGACAACATCGCATTCGGCGTGAAGTTGTACGAAAACCTCAGCAAGCACGACATGGAAGCGCGCGTGGAATGGGCATTGCGCAAGGCTGCACTGTGGAACGAAGTGAAAGACATACTCAAACAAAGCGGCACCGGGCTTTCCGGCGGACAGCAGCAGCGTCTGTGCATCGCCCGCGCCATTGCGGTCAAGCCGCAGGTGCTGTTGCTGGACGAACCCACTTCCGCGCTCGACCCGATCTCCACCGCGCACATCGAGAAGCTGATCGACGAACTGAAGGAAGACTTCACCATCGTGATCGTTACGCACAACATGCAGCAAGCCGCGCGCATTTCCGACTACACCGCCTACATGTACCTGGGCGACCTGATCGAACTCGGCGAAACCAGTTCGGTATTCACCAACCCGAAGCGCAAGGAGACAGAAGACTACATAACCGGCAGGTTCGGTTAACCTGACTGTTATGTAACGGCGTAGTAATGTATTGATGATGTTTACGCCCTGGCTGCTGTTCCGGATTACAGCGCATTGCATCGGGCCACGCTCGTTCATGCAGTTGAAACAAGGCCTGCAATCGCGGGCCTTGTTGTTTCAGTTAGGCATAATCGCCGCCGGGACGCAGAAAATCGCAATCTCTCCGTGGTGATTCCGCCGAGCGGAGGCCTGAAGTGATGCAAGGAGCTGTGGCCTGAAATCACTTGTCCATTGCAAGCCTGCCATACCAGCCGGACTTATTGTTGCTCACGATTCTGGTGGACAGGGTTGTGAATGAAAGTGCGGAATGTACGCAGTGACGCAGTTGGATACACTGCGCCATAAAATTCAGCGGTATCACAATAAATTTTAGCTTTTCGCCAGAAAGCAATTCGAACAAGGCTCAAAATTCCGGGGTGATGAATGGTGTAATAAAAATGCAACACTCCATTAGGATAATTCAAATTCCAACTTCACTATAAGGAAACCTTGAGATGGCAACTAACATGAAATTGTTTTCGAAAGTTCTGGGGATTGGCGCATGTGCGCTTCTTATTTGCACGAATACTATGGCGGACGAAATCACGGGAGCTGGAAGTACAGCGATATACCCCGTGCTATCACAATGGGCGACTACCTATAAGGAAAAGACCGGCATATCGGTCAATTACCAGTCCATTGGTTCTGGTGGCGGGATCAAGCAGATCCAGGCTAAGACGGTCAGCTTCGGCGACAGCGACATGCCCTTGACTCCGGATCAACTCAAGGAAGCCAACCTGGCGCAATTCCCCGTTGTGATCATCGGCATCACCCCTGTTGTGAACGTGCCTGGGGTCAAACCCGGCGCAATGGTGCTGGACGGCAAGACGCTCGCCGACATCTACCTTGGCAAGATCACCAACTGGAACGACAAGGCCATCAAGGACACGAATCCGAAACTGAACCTGCCTGATTTGCCTATCACGGTTGTGCATCGTGCTGATGGCTCTGGAACCACCTTCTACTATACAGACTACCTGTCCAAGGTCAGCCCGGAGTGGAAGGAAAAAGTGGGTTCCAACACTTCCGTTGCCTGGCCGGCAGGCGTGGGCGGCAAAGGAAACGAAGGCGTTGCATCCTATGTTCACCAAGTCAATGGTGCCATCGGCTATGTCGAATATGCCTATGCCATGCAGACGCATCTGACCTGGACACGTATGGTCAACAAAGCTGGCAAGACCGTTTCTCCAACGCCAAAGTTCTTCCAGGCAGCATCGGCCAAGACGGACTTTGCCAATGCGAATGACTTCTATGTCATCATGACCGATGCACCCGGCGCGGACAGTTGGCCCCTGACAGGCACAACCTACTTCCTGCTGCGCACGGACGCTGCCAAGGAGGACAATGCGAAAGTGGTCAAGTTTGCAAACTGGTTCCTCCACAACGGTCAAGGCCAGGCTGAAAAGCTTGACTATGTGCCGCTCCCTGGCGCCACCATCAAACTGATCGAAAGCTATACCAAGAGCAAGCTCGGCGTTTGATTACCCGAACGATGAAAGAAAAAGGGCCGCGTTGCGGCCCTTTTCCATTCCGTCTGCGAAATCATAACGGAAAGATCGACAGCAGAAGTTTACATGCCCCCTGTCGGCTTGTACGACGGAATGAAGTGGTTTCACACCCAGGCTATCAGAGCCGGCGAATTGTGTTATTGAACTTGCCCGCTCAAGCGGATTGGTTGCTTTTGCGATGGCGGATGAATTCGCTGATCGCCGGCAGCAGGGAAACCACGATGATGCCGACGATGATCAGCGTGAGGTTGTTCTTCACCACCGGGATGTTGCCGAACAAATAGCCCGCCACTGTCAGGCTGGTTATCCACGCCACGCTGCCCAGCGCGCTGAACATCACGAACAACCGGTAGTGCATCATGCCGATGCCGGCCACGAACGGGGCGAAGGTGCGGATGATGGGCAGGAAGCGGGCGAGCACCACGGTCTTGCCGCCGTGTTTCTCATAGAATGCGTGGGTCTTGTCAATGTGCTCGCGCCTGATGATTCTGCCGCCGGCTCGTTTGAGCAGCTGTATCCCGACCAGCCGGCCGACCCAGTAGTTGGTGTTGTCGCCGCTGAATGCCGCCAGCACCAGCAGAGGCACCAGCCACTCCAGCTGCAATGCTCCCATACCGCACAAAGCACCCGCCACGAACAACAGCGAGTCCCCCGGCAGGAAAGGAGCGATCACCACCCCGGTCTCGCTGTAGATGATCAGGAACAGAATGGCATATACCCACATGCCGTACTGCTGGGTTAGCGACAGCAGCTGCGCGTCCAGATGCAGGACAATGTCGATGAAAGAAGAGAACAGTTCCACTTACGGCAATACTTCTTCGGTTTTGGACTTTTCCGGTGCGATGAAATCTTCGCGTGATACCCCGAACATCATCAGCAACGGACTCGCAACCAATACCGAGGAGTAGATGCTGAACAGGATGCCGATGGTCAGCGCCATCGCAAAGTAGTGCAGCGTTTCGCCGCCGAGAAACAGCATCGCGCCGACCATCATCTGCGTGCAACCGTGCGTGATGATGGTGCGCGACATGGTGCGGGTGATCGCGTTGTCGATGATCTCGGCAACGCTCGCCTTGCGCATGGTGCGGAAGTTCTCGCGGATACGATCGAACACCACCACCGACTCGTTCACCGAATAACCCAATACGGCCAGCACCGCAGCCAGCACGGACAGCGAGAATTCCCACTGGAAAAATGCAAAGAAGCCGAGGATGATCACCACGTCATGCAAGTTGGCGATGATGGCAGACAGGCCGAATTTCCACTCGAAGCGCATCCACAGATAGCCGACGATGCCCATCGACACCAGCAGCAGCGCCAGTTCGCCATTGTCGATCAGGTCCTTGCCGACTTGCGGGCCGACGAATTCCACACGGCGCATCTCCACGCTCGCATCCTGTTTGCGCAATTCTGCCAGGACCTGATCGCTGAGTTTGGCGCCGCCCAGATCCTTCTTGAACGGCACTTGTATCAGCACGTCGAGGCTGGAGCCGAAATTTTGCACCAGCGCATCCGGCATGCCCGCTTCGGCAAGCTGCGCGCGCACCCCGGGAAGATCGGCCGACTGCGCGTAATGCACTTCCATCACCGTTCCGCCGGTGAAATCCACCCCGAAATTCAGCCCCTTGGTGGCGAGAAAAAATACCGCGAACAAAAACGTCACCAGCGAAATCGAGGTGGTATAGCGTCCATAACTCATGAACGGGACGTCGTGCTTGATCCTGAAAAATTCCATTTCGTTATCCTCGTTATTTCCCCCTGTGGGGAAGCCATCTAGCCATTCGACCAAGCTGTTACAAAAACGGCAGCCAGGTCGCCGGTGATCTCCAACACTCTCTCCAAAAGGGAGAGAGAACCTTAGTCCCCTCTGGTGAAACTCCTAGCCATCTGACTAACCCGGCAAAGGACGCCGGGCAAGTCATTGGTTATCCCGCTCGGCGGGAGAGGTTCAGGGAGAGGGTTTAACCTATCGCGACCTTGGTGAGCCTGGCCTTGCGGCCGTAAATCAGATTCACGATCGCGCGCGAGATCAGCACCGCGCTGAACATCGAAGTCATGATACCCAGGCACAGCACCACCGCGAATCCCTTGATCGGGCCCGAACCGAACATGAACAGCGCGATACCGGCGATGAACGTGGTCACGTTGGAATCCAGGATGGTGCCGAAGGCGCGGTCGTATCCGGCATGGATCGCGGCCTGCGGCGTGACGCCGTTGCGCAGCTCTTCGCGGATGCGCTCGTTGATCAGCACGTTCGCATCGATCGCCATGCCCAGCGTCAGCGCGATACCCGCCATGCCCGGCAGGGTCAGCGTGGCCTGCAGCATCGACAGCAGCGCGATCAGCAGCAGCAGGTTCGCCCCCAGCGCCAGCATCGAGATCGTGCCGAACATCAGATAGTAGGCCATCATGAATATCGCGACCATGATGAATCCGATCTTGGTGGAATTGAATCCGCGAGTGATGTTTTCCGCGCCCAGGCTGGGCCCGACGGTGCGCTCCTCGATGATCTCCATCGGCGCCGCCAGCGCACCGGCGCGCAACAACAGCGCGGTGTCCTGCGCTTCAGTGGTGCTCATGCTGCCGCTGATCTGCACACGGCCGCCGCCGATCTCCTCGCGTATCACCGGGGCGGTCACGATCTCGCCCTTGCCTTTCTCGAACAGGATGATCGCCATGCGCTTGCCGACATTCTCGCGCGTCGCCTCCTTGAACAGCCTTGCCCCCACGCCGTCCAGATTGATATGCACCGCGGGTTCATTGGTGCGGTTGTCGAAACCGGGCTGTGCGTCGTTGATACGGTCGCCGGTGAGTATCACCTGCTTCTTCACCAGGATCATCTGGCCGTTGCGGTCCTTGAAGATATCGTCGCCGAACGGTGCGGCCGCGCCCGGTGTGATCTGATGGGTATCATCCACCATGCGCACTTCCAGTGTGGCGGTACGCCCCAGTATCTCCTTGGCGCGCGCGGTGTCCTGCACACCGGGCAACTGCACCACCACGCGGTCCGCGCCCTGCTGCTGGATCACCGGTTCGGCCACACCCAGTTCGTTCACCCGGTTGCGCAGCGTGACAAGATTCTGCTGCACTGCGGATTCCTGGATGCGCTTTTCCGCTTCCGGCTTGAGCGATACGAGCAGGTCGTGTTCCTTGCCCTCATCCTTTTCGGTCAGCATATAGTCCGGGAAACGCTGTTTGATCTCGGCCTCACCCTTGCTGCGCGCATCGGTATCGCGAAACTTCACCGTCAACAACTTGCCGTCGCGGATCACACCCGAATAAGCGATGTTCTGTTCCCGCAGCGCGCTGCGTATATCGCCGGTGGCCGCTTCCAGCGCCTTGCTCAGGGCGGCATTCATGTCCACCTGCAGCAGGAAGTGCACCCCGCCGCGCAAGTCCAGACCGAGATACATCGGCAGCGCATTCATTGCGGTCAGCCAGCGCGGCGAACGCGGCAACAGATTCAGTGCCACGACATAATCCTCGCCGAGCTGGCCGACCAGCACATCTTTGGCTTTCAGCTGGCTGTCGGTATCGGCAAAGCGGGCTTTGACGCTGTTGCCGTCCAGCATGATCACTTGCGGATCGAGGCTGGCCGTTTTCAGGATATTGCCGACGCGATCCAGCAATGCGGTGTCTGCTTTCAGGCTGGAACGCAGCGGCGACACCTGCACGGCGGGCGATTCGCCGTAAAAATTCGGCAGTGTGTAAATCAGCCCGGCCAGCAACGAGGCCAGGATCAGCAGATTCTTCCATAATGGATATTGGTTCATTGCAACCTCTTGATAGCTGCGTTCGCGCCCGGTCTTGGGACACATCCGCCACGTATGTGATTATTTGATCGCTTTGATCGTGCCCTTGGGCAGCACGCTTTGAACCGAGCTCTTTTGCACCATCACGACAAGATTCTCGGCGATCTCCACGCCGACATACTGCTCGTAAACCTTGCTGACAGTACCGACTTCACCGCCGACCGTCACGACTTCATCGCCGCGTTGCAACGCCGAGATCATGGCTTTCTGCTCTTTTGCGCGCTTGGACTGCGGGCGCAATATCAGGAAGTAGAACACCGCGATCAATGCGAACAGCGGCAGAAAATTCATGATCCCGCTTTCCGGCGCGGCTGCGGCCGCTTCTGCGTAGGCATTGCTGATAAACATATTTCTCTCCACGATAGATCAAAAAGGCGGGCATTCTAACATGAAGCTGCTGCTGCTTACTCATCTGCAGCACACGATCGTTCCTGCCCGATGCGGGAATTGAATTAAAATGCACCCGCATTACACGGCCATTACACAGACCTTCGCCAACCCCGGTACCTTAGACTCAATGAACCTCATCATCCAGGGCACCCGACCCATAGCGACGGCACATCTCGACCATCTCGGCAAGCTTGCGCAGAGCAGGCAGCGCGTGCAGATCGCCGCTGCCGCCTTTCGATTCACCGAAGCCCTGTCCCACCCCGGCATCGCATCTTACTGCATGGCGAACCGGCTCGATTACGGCTTCGTGCCGCGCGAACGGACGCTGGCAAATTACGGCCTCGTGGTGATGGACATGGATTCGACGCTGATCACCATCGAGTGCATCGACGAGATCGCGGACATGCAGGGGCTCAAACCGCAGGTCGCGGCGATCACCGAGGCGGCGATGCGCGGCGAGATCGACTTCGCCGAAAGCCTGCGCCGCCGCGTCTCCCTGCTCGAAGGGCTGGACGAGCAGGCGCTGCAGCGCGTGTATGACGAGCGCCTGAAGCTTTCTCCCGGCGCGGAGACCATGCTCGAGGCACTGAGATCGCGCGGCATCAAGACGCTGCTGGTATCCGGCGGATTCGTGTTCTTCACCGAACGTCTCAAGGCACGACTGGGGCTGGACTACACCCGGGCCAACACGCTGGAGACCGCCAACGGCAAGCTCACCGGCAAGGTGCTGGGCAAGGTATTCGACGCGCAGGGCAAGGCCGATAGCCTGGTGAAAATTCGCGACGAGTTGCATCTCAGGCCCGAGCAGGTCATCGCGATGGGCGATGGCGCGAACGACCTGAAGATGTTGGCGCAGGCCGGCATCAGCATCGCCTATCACGCCAAACCGGTGGTGCGCGAGCAGGCCGGCTATGCGCTGAATTTTGTCGGGCTGGACGGGCTGGTGAATCTGCTGGGTGACTCTTGATGTTTGCGCGAATACGCCGAAACAGCCAGTCTGCATGATAAAATCAATGCATCCAGCACTGAACTTGCCGGAAGCAAAGGTATCTATGCAAGCACACAGTCCAGGAATGATTGCAATGGCTCAGACAAGTGTCACCGAAGGTATTTCCGGGAATTCGGCTCCAAGCATTCCGCATACGCTGACGGCGCTAGTGCTTGCCGTCGCCGCATTCGCCTCCGCTCCTGCATGGTGCGCTCCGATCAGTTTCTACGATGTGCCCTACTCCTTCATCAATGACAGGAACGAAACGGTCCAATTGTCCAAATGGCGCGGCAAGCCGATCATATTGACCATGGAGTACAGCGAATGCCGTTTCATGTGCACCACCACATTTTATAAGATGAAGGCCGTCCAGACCGCTGCTGACAAGAAAAAGATGAATATCGACTTCGTGGTCGTCAGCCTGGATCCGAAAAACGAGACCCCGCAGACCTGGCATCAGTACCGCATCAGCAGTGATCTGGACAGGAGCAACTGGCATCTGCTCATCGGCAGCGAAGCAAACACGAGGCAACTTGCCAATCTGATCGGTATCAGATACTGGTATATGGACGAGCATATCCTGCATGACTTCAAGATCGTGCGCTTGAATGCGAAAGGCGAAATTGTAAAATCCATCGTCAACTACGACGACGAGCCGGATTCCCTGCTGCAGTGACGCCGGATTCACTGCTGCAGTGAAGGAGGATGCCGTCTGCACGATCGATAGATCGATTTTGTCCGTCCAGCAAATTGCGTGCCCCGCAATTTATTTTCGCGACTAAGTAATTGTCGGGTCTGACCAAAAAATATTGACCGAAATTTTTGCTTGCAAAAACCTCCCTGCGGCCTACAATTAGTACAAATTAATCGGCCAACCACTATCTATAGTGGTTTTTTGCTTTATTGGGACTATGTATCCCGCGCACTAAAGGGAGTAATATTGTGTTTGAAATCGAAAACGTTCCCCATTCATCGTCCACCGAAAAAGAGTCCGATAAACCCATGTCGTCTGCACAGCAAATACTAGGCGAAATAGCCGGAAAAATAGCGGAGAATCCGGCTATCGGAGGGACTACGCCCAAGACCATGACGCAGGACATCAGCACCGAAGTGTTGCTGGAAAAATACGCCGAGCCCGGCGAACACTCGGTCGAGGATGTGCGCCGCCGCGTCGCGCGCGGCCTGGCCAGGGCGGAAAAAGCGGAACAGCGCGAACACTGGGAAGAGGTCTTCTTCCGCGCGCAGCAGGACGGCTTCGTGCCCGCCGGCCGCATCAACTCCGCAGCCGGACTGAAGAACCAGGCGACACTGATCAACTGCTTCGTGCAGCCGGTGGGCGATGCGATCTCCGGCATCCATGACGGCAAGCCCGGCATCTATGATGCGCTGCAGCAGGCCGCCGAGACCATGCGGCGCGGCGGCGGTGTCGGCTACGACTTTTCGTCCATCCGTCCCGAGGGCGCGCAGGTCAAGGGCACGAATTCCCGCGCCAGCGGACCGATCTCCTACATGCGCGTGTTCGACCGCTCCTGCGAGACCGTCGAATCGGCCGGCGCGCGGCGCGGCGCGCAGATGGGCGTGCTGCGCTGCGACCATCCCGACATCGAGCGCTTCATCCACGCCAAGGACCAGGGCGACCTGAAGAACTTCAACATCTCGGTCGGCGTGACCGATGAATTGATGCACGCGGTGGAGAACAATCTGCCGTTCGAGCTGGTGCACGGCGCGGAACCTTCCGAAACCCTCAAGGCGCAAGGCGTGACACAACGCGCCGATGGCAAGTGGGTATACCGCAAGGTGCAGGCCGCCGACCTGTGGAAGCAGATCATGGAAAGCACCTACGACCACGCCGAACCGGGCGTGCTGTTCATCGACCTGATGAACCGCGACAACAACCTGTCCTATTGCGAGGACATCGAAGCGACCAATCCCTGCGTCACTGCCGATACCTGGGTGATGACAGACCGGGGCGCGCGCCAGGTGCGCGATCTGATCGGCGAAACTTTTTCTGCGGTCATAGACGGCAAATGCTATCACACCGAATCTGCGGGGATTCTTTCACACCGGCGTCAAACCGGTGCTGCGCCTGACAACCGCAGAAGGACATTCATTGCGGCTGACCGCAGACCATCCGGTGTTGCGCGTTTCGCGCATGACGCGCCAAATACGCGAAACGGAATGGGTCAAAGCCGGCGAACTGCGCAGCGATGATCAGATCGTATTGCATGACCATCGCACCATGCAATCATGGAGCGGCGCGCACAATGAAGACGAAGGCTACCTGATCGGCCTGCTGATCGGCGATGGCACGCTCAAGAACGACAAGGCTGTGCTGAGCGTTTGGGATACCGTCGCGTTGAAAGTCGCCAATGCCAGAGAAATATATCTTGGCGACATGATTCCATCCGCCGGGGTTGCCGGTGTCATGCATGCCGCCGAACAAGCGGCGCGCTCGTTGCCGCACCGCGCCGATTTCAACGGCTGGCAAAAACCTGTTGCAGGCCGCGGCGAATATCGTCTGGTGACAGGCGCGTTGCGCACGCTGGCACTGGAGCTGGGCCTGACGCCCGGAAACAAGCGCTTCACTGCGGCGATGGAAACCGGCTCGTCCGACTTCTATCGCGGCGTATTGCGCGGCATGTTCGATGCCGATGGTTCGGTGCAGGGCTCGCAGGAAAAAGGCATCAGCGTTCGGCTGACGCAGATCGACCTCGGCAACCTGGAGGCCGTGCAGCGCATGCTGCAACGTCTCGGCATCATCTCCACCATCTACCAGAATCGCCGCCCCGGTGGCATGAAGACATTACCGGACGGCAAAGGCGGCGCCAAGGAATATGCGTGCCAGGCACTGCATGAACTCATCATCAGCGGCGAGAACATCGTGCGTTATGCCGGGCTGATCGGCTTTGCGGATAGCGACAAGATGGACAGGCTGAATGGCCTGCTGAGCAATTATCTGCGCAAGCCGAATGCCGAACGTTTCGTCGCAACCGTGCAGTCATTGGAAGAAGACGGCGTGGAAGATGTATATGACGTGACCGTTGCCGATGTGCATGCTTTCGATGCCAACGGACTGTATGTCCACAACTGCGCGGAACAGCCGCTGCCGCCTTACGGCTGCTGCTGCCTGGGCTCCATCGACCTGACGCGCATGGTGAAGGACCCGTTCTCGGCGCGTGCCGATTTCGACCAGGAACCGTTCAAGCAACTGGTGCGCACCGCGGTGCGCATGCTGGACAACGTGCTGGATGTCACCGCATGGCCGCTGCCGGAACAGCAACTGGAGGCGCAGCACAAGCGCCGCGTCGGGCTGGGCTTCACCGGACTGGGCGACACGCTGGTGATGCTGGGCATGCGCTACGACACCGACGAGGCGCGCGAGTTTGCCGCCGACATCACGCGCGTGATGCGCGACGAAGCGTATCTCGCTTCGGTGGACCTGGCGCACGAACGCGGCGCGTTCCCGCTGCTGGATGCCGAACAATATCTGGCCGCGCCGCGCTTCGCGTCGCGCCTGCCCGACACGATCAAGGACAAGATCCGCAAGCACGGCATCCGCAACAGCCACCTGCTGTCGATCGCGCCGACCGGCACCATTTCGCTCGCGTTCGCGGACAACGCCTCGAACGGCATCGAGCCCCCCTACTCGTGGTTCTACACGCGCAAGAAACGCATGGCCGAGGGCGGCACCAAGGAATACGCCGGTCGAAGACCACGCCTGGCGTTTGTACAAACAGATGGGCGGCGATACCAACCATCTGCCGCCCTCCTTCGTCACCGCGCTGGAGATCACCGCGATCGACCACATGAAGATGGTGGCCGCCGTCGCGCCGTTCATCGACACCTCGATCAGCAAGACGGTCAACGTGCCCGCCGATTATCCGTATGAAAATTTCAAGAACCTTTACACCGAAGCGTGGAAAGCCGGACTGAAGGGCCTTGCCACTTATCGCCCGAACAATGTGCTGGGCTCGGTGCTGTCGGTCACGCCGGAGATCAAGCAGGCAAAAACAGAAGTGGCAGAAACAGAACAACCGCAGGATTTCATCTTCGACCAGGACCGGCGCATCACGCTGGAAGCGACGCCCAGTCCCGCGCTCGCCTCGTTGCGCTGGCCGGGCCGTCCGAAACTGGCGGATGGCAGCGAGGGTTGGGTCTCGCAAGTGGTGAAGCATCCGCTCGGCACCTTCGTGATCTTCGTGTCGCACACATCGAACGGACACAATCATCCGTTCGAGGTCTGGGTGAACGGCGCGGAACAGCCGCGCGGCCTCGGCGCGCTGGCCAAGTCGCTGTCGATGGACATGCGCACGCAGGATGCGGTGTGGGTGCGCATGAAGCTCGAGATGCTGATGAAGACCGCCGGCGACGATGCGTTCGACATGCCGATGCCGCCCGACGGCGAGATGAAGCGCATGCCCAGCCTGGTTTCCGCGTTCGCGCACCTGCTGAAATACCGCATCGAAACATTGGGCGCGCTGGAAGCCAGCGCGGACGCGACCACGCCGATGATGGACGCGCTGTTCGCGAAGAAGGAACCCAAGACCGGCACCGACGGCACGATGAGCTGGACGGTGGACATCGCCAATGCCGGAACCGGCGACGACTTCGTGCTGGGACTGAAGGAACTGATGCTGCCGGACGGGCAGCGCCGCCCCTACTCGATGTGGCTGGCCGGCGTGTATCCGCGCGCGCTCGACGGACTGTGCAAGGTATTGAGCCTGGACATGCGCGTGATCGATCCGGCGTGGATAGGCATGAAGCTGCGCAAGCTGCTCAACTTCGGCGAACCGCTCGGCGACTTCATGGCGCGCGTGCCCGGCAGCGTCAAGATGGAAAGCTACCCCTCGACGGTCTCCTACGTCGCCAAGCTGATCATCCACCGCTACGCGATGCTCGGCATCCTCGACGAGAACGGCTTCCCGATATCGCACATGGGCGTGATGGATGTGCCGAAGAAGAAGAGCAAGGCCGCCGGACCCAAGACACTGGCCGGCAAGCTCTGCTCGGAATGCCACAACGCCACGCTGATCAAGAAGGACGGCTGCGAGTTCTGCACCAGTTGCGGCGCGATCGGGGCGTGCGGGTGATGTTAAGGGGTTCTGTTTGATTCTGGATTGCAAGGAATCTCGAATATTATTTTCAATATTACTAAATGAAAGAAATATTAGAAGCTATTGATTCGGAATAAAGAATCCATTATTTGGCTATTTTGTCATTGCGCTTTTTGCAGTTAATTGGAAAGCCTTTTTATTTTTGATAGTTGATGATGGTAAGGTAACTCCTCGAATATTATATTTTCAGAACAATACGAACCTTTACTCTCTGATTTATGAACCTTCAATCATCGAAGGGTTGTATCACTTTTGTATCCATGGGTCAAGTTATCTATTTATGCTCCTATGTAAGAAACCAACCGAATTAAAGAATAGTTACAAGCTGAATCAGAAAATAGACTGCTTATAAAGAAACAGGAACTTGAAGATGCCCGCTCTAAAATACTTTCAATTACTGAACTGAATTGATTGAACGCGCAAAAAGAGATGAGCAATTAGCCAAAATTGAAGATGAGGATATTACAAGTAAAGCTAAATTCGAACTCGAACAACTCAGGCGGGAGAGAGATGAACTTAGGAATACAACAAAAGACAAGCCAGACTATGATGAACCTGAAAATTTATTTGATATACAAACAGCTTGGAGAGAGCGAGCATCAAAATCGAAAGACTATGGAGACAGAGAACATCTTCGGAACAAGTGCGCATTAAGAGACAGAGCAATCAGTGATAGTGAACAAAGATAATACCATCACTTCAAACACCGAGTAAAAGGTACCGGAGTCGAATTGTTTCGAAGAAGGATGGCATGTTTGAAATGAAAATCGACTCCGGTACCTTTGGTACCTTTTTGTAAGCCGACCTTTCGGTTGGTCAATATGCGTTAGGTTTTAATAGGAGAAGTCGAGTTGACTGAGCAAGTTTACAAGTATGGTGTATGGGCAACAATAATTGCAGCCATCATCAGTGGTGCCGTAGCGCTGTACATTCATTTCGACTCCAAAAGTCTAAAGGTAGAACAGATTCCTAGCAAGACCGAATCGCAAGACAAAAAGAATGGCGCGTCGGTTTCAATTGCAAATATTCAGTTAACCCCAGTTGCCTTCGACATTCCGAGTTCTTTCTACATCGAAATAGAAAACGGCTTTCTAACGACCGCCAAAGATTTAAACGTACTGATTGATTTTGGCGAGGCAAAAATTGATAAATGCTCGGTAAAGCCCAATGACCTATCTAATATTGAAACCAACAGGGATCCATACGTTTTAAAGCTTAAAGTAAAAGAACTGCTCAAGAACGAACACTCTACATTAACTGCCTGGTCTCTTTGCCAGCATTCAAAAAAGTATTGATTACTGGTGGGAATATTTCTATAGACCAACAGCTTACATACGCATCGTATAAGAGTCAGCTCGGAAAAGAGCCAACTAGCGGTTGGTATGTGTTCTTCAGCATCTTGGGAGGGATATTTTGCGTCTATCTATTCATCGTGATTATTAGAAAAATAAACAGAGTTTTAGGTTTATCTTGGTGAAAACTACCTAAGATTAAAGGGGTCAGCATCGAATATTTTTCCTGAACTACATGGGCACGGAGCCCGTGGTTTAGTGAAATGAATGGGGCGCCGTCCCCATGTCAATCTTACGTTCTGCATAGTAGATGAAATGCAAAGGATAATTAGGGCTGCTCCGCTTAATGTTTGATAAAAACGGTTAAAAGATATATGAGTAATATTACAGATAATATGAATGTCGGATACATTGATGACGCAATTCAGATGTTAAATACATACGCAAAGGAAGACAGTTTAAAACCTTTAATCTCGATTTTAGAAGCGTTAAAACAAGACCTATACAACGAATCACTTTTAGTAGAACTTACTGATACATGGAGGAATCTTGGTGTGTATCAAGGTACAGTTTTAACCTATGTTCCATATTTCTATACTTTGATACCTGATGATATTTTTGGAGATAATTTAAAGAAATCAATAATAGGGGACCAATAATAGGGGACAGACCACGTTTTCCTGAATAACATGGGGAAGAAGCCCGAGAATTAGTGAAATGAATGGGGCTCCGTCACAATTTCAATCCAATGTTCGTTGGAGGATCCATGAGCATAAAGTTACGCAGCACCGAACTATCTTCCGCTGAAGCGTCGTTCCTGAAATGGCAGTACGGTTTTGACGAAGAGGACGAGCCGTTCGAGCGGGCGTTGTGGCAGGCCATCGTGCGCGCCTGGGAGGCCGATAACGACCCGGAGGCAGACACTCGCCATCTCGAACGCCTCGGCAGCAGCGGCGCTTACCCCGAGGAAGTGGCGCTGTACCTGCAATTCAAGTCCGAGGACAGCGATGTGATCTGGAACGAATTGATCCGCCGTGCCGACCTGTCCGATCGCCGCACCGCCAAAGTCGATACGCCGACCAATCGCCGTCGTAGCCATTAACTAACGGGGGCAGCATCACGCATTATCCAAAGGTGTAGTCGAAATGAAAAAGTCGGGCGCGAGTGTAGGCCAACCGGCATCGGAGCTCATCTTGAACAGAATCGCCGAACTCAACTAAAAGGGTCAGCTTCAAATAATCATCCAAGGCTGACGGCGAAATGAAAAAGTTTAAGAAAAAATACGATGCCGAACCCTTTAATACTGCGTTGAAAGCGGGAAAAAGGATTGTGAAATTCAGATTCATTCTCGCGATGCTCTTGGTTGCGTCAGTTCCGGAAGCCTTCGCATCTGATAAGGGATTCTATGCTGCGCTGGATGGTGGGCAATCCAGGATCGGGGGTCTATGCAATATATTCCCGCCTACCGTGTCTTGTTATGACACCGGCAAGGTAGTCCGGCTCGGTGTTGGTTACCAGTTTGACCCAACATGGGGAGTGGAATTGGCCTACGCACATCTGGCATCGGTAGGCGCAGAAGGAACAATTTCAGCAAACGAGCAAAAGAGTCAGCATCAAACGCAGCTATTCATGTCTGAACGAGTTAGACATAGAGACGGAGCGCGTAATTTAGACAAGTGGCGGAAACCATAAATACATCAGCAATCCAAAGGAGTCAGCATCCAGTTGTTTCCTGAATTGCATGGAGGAACTATGAGCATAAAGTTACGCAGCACCGAACTATCTCCCGCGGAAGCGTCGTTCCTGAAATGGCAGTACGGTTTTGACGAGGAGGACGAGCCGTTCGAGCGGGCGTTGTGGCAGGCCATCGTGCGCGCCTGGGAGGCCGATAACGCCCCGGAGGCAGACACACGCCATCTCGAACGCCTCGGCTGCAGCGGCGCTTACCCCGAGGAAGTGGCGTTGTACCTGCAATTCAAGTCCGAAGACAGCGATGCGATCTGGAACGAATTGATCCGCCGTGCCGACCTGTCCGATCGCCGCACCGCCAAGGTCGATACGCCGACCAATCGCCGTCGCAGTCATTGAATAACCAGGGACAGGCCACGGTGTCCGGTGATATCCCGGGAATGGCGATGATCTAGTCTTCGGTGCATCGAGCACATCAGCCACAGAATTTAATTCATGAAAATGCCGTCTCTATTCATCGAGCAAACACGCGAGTCCCTCCGGAGAGGCGGATTCGGCACCGTCCCCGCGCTGAGCCGCAAGTCAGCGCTCGTTCTGGCTGTTGCCGTCTCGATGCTCCTGGCTTGCGGCGGAGGGAGTGCCTCTACACCGACAGCCAATGACTATACCGCCTTGGGCAACCCGGAATTGGTCACCGTCACCGGCTACAGCGGCGACATCATGGAGCCCTTCATCAGCCGCGACGGGGCTTACCTGTTCTTCAACGACAATGGCAGTAATAAAAACATCTACTACGCGACGTTCGTCAATGCCACGACGTTTCAGTACGCGGGGGCGATCACGGCCATCAACACTGCTGCGGTCGAAGGCACGCCGACCCTGGACGTGAATAACAAGTTCTACTATGTCTCGACCGCCAACTACAGCCCCCCGACTGCTTACGACACCTTGTACGGGGGAGTATGGAACGGCAGCACGGTCACCGGCAGCGCTCCCCTGGCAGGACTGGCGATCACCACGCCGGGATTCGTCAACTTTGACATCGAAGTCAGCCCGGACGGCTCGACCCTCTATTTTGATGACGGCGACTTCACTGGCGGAAACAGTTTCCCGGATACGGCGGATATCGCGATCGCGGTCGATTCAGGCAGCGGCTTTGCCAGAACCCCTGACAGCGCAACGATCATGGCAAATGTGAATACCGCCAATCTCGAATATGCGCCCGCGATATCGGCTGACGGACTGGAGCTTTTCTTTACCCGTCTCGACCTGAACTCGATGGGGACGGGCATCTATCGGGCAGCGCGCACCAGTACCAGCGCTCCGTTTGGTGCACCGCGGCTGGTCAGTGCCATTGCCGGTTTTGTCGAAGGACCCGCATTGTCTCCGGATGAAAAATCACTTTACTATCACAAGCTGAATACCTCTTCGGGGAAATTCGAACTCTACCGTGTAACGCGCCCCTGAAAGGGGACCGCATCGCACATTATCCAAAGGCGCAGTCGAAATGAAAAAGTCCTAACAATTAAAGGGGTCAGCATCACACATTAGGCGAATTCGGAGAGTAGGCCCCATTAATATTCTGAAGAAAAATAGAGCTATGAGATATGGTTTCTAGAATTTCTACTATTGCAAGATTCTATTTGATTTGCGGCATTGCTTTATGCCTGGGATCATGTGGTGGCGGTGATTCCGACAACACCGCGCCACTTCCTCTTGGCGCGGCTGTTTCCGGCGTTACTCTCGCAGGACCTCTTGCTGGAAAAACCATGTACCTGCTTCCACCCAGCGTCAGCCCAAGTCACTGCTGGAATGATTCGGTAGAATGGACCGGCACCGAGTTGTTTTACGCGATCTCATCGATCAATTGGACTACCTTGGATGTATAGCAAACGATAGCCTATGATCCCGCGTGTTCACCCCAGCCCGGTTTTGCCAGCCCCGCAACCGGCACTTTTAACATCTACCGGGCCGTTGTCAGCGGCGGCTCATGGGTGTTATCAAACCTTCCTGTGAATGATGGGCAAACTGCTTCGGTTGCGGCGCCGAAGATCAGCGGCAGTACCCTGGCCTACGTCAAGTATGAAAAATCAGCTGCTGCAGGGAATATTTATCTTGCAACCAGAAACGGGGACAATTCCTATAGCAATTCAACTGCTTTCCCTTGGGATTCCACAAGCTGCAATGACGACAATCCCGATGTTTTTGCAAACGGGACGCAGATGATTTTCGAATCCAGCCGCTCGGATTCCGCCGCCACTACTTGTGGACTCTTGCAAAAGTTATGGAGTTCACAATTCGACGGAACAACCTGGTCGACACCGGTCGCTTTGGCCGGGGCGCCGGCGAGTGAAACTGCCGGAGCCTTCCAGCCCTGGGTCGACGCGAATCAATCCAATCTATATTGGACGGCAAACGGGGCCGATTGTACTGCCCTTGTTACCACTTGCGTGAAGTCTGCCGCTTATTCCGGTGGAACACCGTCCGGTACGGCAACACAAATCATTACCCCGACGGCAGTTGCCAGCTGGTCAGATGCCGTGGTGGGTTTTGTTGGGCAATACACAAGTGCAAACGGCTACGCTTTCGTTACATGCGGCATTGTCGCTGACCTGGATCCAACAGGATCAACTGCGGGATTGATTTTTGGGAGATATAAGATCAATTTGAATATTTGTGCGATACCTTTGAATTGATTTCAGTACCGTAAATTAATTGAAACTGATGTCCATCAGGCATTGAGGAATTATGTGGGGGTGAGCCCCATTCTTCCTTTACACGCAACCATAACAGCATCACGCATTATTCAAAGGCGCAGTCGAAATCGGAAGGCCCCAAAAATAACTGCGCTGCTGATCCCATTAAATGCCAGAAGTTGCTAACTGTGAAAGGCTGCTTCTGATCCTATAATTGACGTAATGCAGCAAGGTTTGCCTATGAACGTTGTCGACATAGGAGAAGTTCAATCATCACCGTCCAGGAAAGAATGGAAGCCTAAGCCCCCGTTCAGGATTGAACATAAACCTGTTTGAATTACACTTCGAGGTTTTTTCTGCGATACGCCGCAAACCCCAGCAAACCCAAACCAGCCAGCAGCATGGCGTAAGTTGAAGGTTCGGGAACGGCAGAGACGGGGGTCTGGCCACCGCTGAAGCCGCCGCTGCCAAAGTCGTTGCGGCCGCTGCCAAAGGCGCCGGCGCCGGAGCAATCGTTGGAGATGGTGTTAGTATCCATTGTCACCGCAGCATTCAGCGCGATGGCCCTGCCGCACAGAATACTTGCGGCGGTATTCAGGGTGACGCTCTGATCCGCGAGAATATTTCCTGCGAACACCGTGGTGGTACCCAGCGTCGCGGAGCTGCCAACCTGCCAAAACACACCGTCATCTATACCGCCATTCAGTACGTTGACAACTGAATTGCTTGCAGTGGTGAGCGTGCTCCCGATCTGGAACACGAAGAGCGCATTGGGGTCGTCCTGGAAATCGAGAGTGAGCACCCCGGTCAACTGGGCCGACGTATCAAAATTATAGACACCCGGCGTGAGTGTGAGTCCGCCCAGATCCTGACCCGTCAGGTTGCTCGTGAACCCCAGGCTTCCCAGAGTAACGAACGCATTATTGGCATCAATCTGAGCCTGCTGCGCGACTGCATCAGTTTGGGATACCGTTCCAGTGAGGGAGATGCTCCCCAAGCCGGTGATCGAAGTGCCTGGGTAGAGACCGAGATCTCCGTAGATGGTGGTCGAGCCGGTATTGGTCACCGTCGAGGCACCCAGAACCGCGAAGCTCTGGGCCGAACCCAGAATTGGCGTCGCAAATGCCGGGGAGGCACCGTAAAACGCTCCAATCACTGTCAAGGACAGGATCGACAAGTAGTTTAGGGCTTTCATCACATTGACTCCCAAAATGTTATTCCTTATGCACCCCTTTACCCGCATGTCATTTTGAAGGATCCCACACCCGTGACGTTGCATTAGCAGTATTATTAGGTTATGTACCTAGGCGACCTGCGACGTGCATCTATACCCTGTGCTCAACCATCACTGGCCACACAGAAAGGTCTAACAACAATACAGATTAAATTTATAAAAGATATTGTACCTTGGTACAGGTACGTAAGCTGAAAAGCTTACGCTCTGATAGCCCGCATATTTCACGAAAAGAATAAAAGGGGTCAGCTCAGGAATAAAAGCAGGAATAAAAGGGGTCAGCTTCGAATAATTTTTCAGAATTACATGAAGACGGAGCCCGTGATTTAGTGAAATGAATGGGGCTTCATCCCTATCTCAATCCAATGTTCGCTTGGAGGAACTATGAGCATAAGGTTTCGCAGCACCGAACTATCTTCCGCGGAAGCGTCGTTCCTGAAATGGCAGTACGGTTTTGACGAAGAGGACGAGCCGTTCGAGCGGGCGTTGTGGCAGGCCATCGTGCGCGCCTGGGAGGCCGATAACGACCCGGAGGCAGACACCCGCCATCTCGAACGCCTCGGCAGCAGCGGCGCTTACCCCGAGGAAGTGGCGCTGTACCTGCAATTCAAGTCCGAGGACAGCGATGTGATCTGGAACGAATTGATCCGCCGTGCCGCCCTGTCTGATCGCCGCACCGCCAGAGTCGATACGCCGACCAATCGCCGTCGTAGTCATTAACTAACGGGGGCAGCATCACGCATTATCCAAAGGTGTAGTCGAAATGAAAAAGTCGGGCGCGAGTGTAGGCCAACCGGCATCGGAGCTCATCTCGAGGAGGATCGCCGAACTCGGGGACTGGCGCGGCGAGACCCTCAGCCGAATACGCAAGCTCATCCTGCAAGCAGACCCGGGCGTCGCCGAGGAGTGGAAGTGGGCCAAACTAACCAACCCCGGCATCCCGGTGTGGTCGCACGACGGCATCATCTGCACCGGCGAAACCTACAAGGACAAGGTGAAGCTGACCTTCGCCAAGGGCGCGTCTCTGCAGGATCCGGTCTGTCTCTTCAACGCAAGTCTGGACGGAAACACACGCCGCGCGATCGACATCCACGAAGGAGAAGAAGTCGACGATTTCGCCTTCAAGGCGCTCGTTCGCCAGGCGGTCGCCCTTAACAGTTCCAAGTCGAAACCTCCGAGGAAAGCAAAGTCCCGGGCAAGAGATTAATGTGGCTAGACTCAACAGCAAAAAGGGTCGGCATCACGCATTACCAAGGACGTAGGCGCAATGAAAAAGTCCCCGGAATAATACCGATGCTGACCTGTTTACAATCTTTTCCATTATGATGATATTCTTGTAGATACAGGGATCGATTTATGTCCCGCAAATTCTTCGACTACATGACAAGCCGGGGGAATCCTGATCCTGCTCGCGTATGAACAACCGCTCCAGAGCCCGCCCACTACCGCCGGTATAGTTATGTTTACCCGAAATACCAGTCCGGTCCAATCATGAAAGCCCCGCTTTCGCCCAACGAAGCCGAACGCATCGAGGCCCTGCGCAGCTATAACATCCTGGACACGCTGCCTGAGCAGGATTTCGACGATTTGACATCGCTTGCCCAGCAGATCTGCCAGGTACCGATCGCATTGATCTCGCTTGTTGACGAAAACCGGCAGTGGTTCAAATCCCGGGTTGGTGTGAGCCACACTGAAACGCCTCTTGAATTTGCGTTTTGCCCGTACGCCATACTTGACCCGAGCGAGTTGCTGATAGTCCAGGATGCACAAAAGGATCCGCGTTTCGCAGAAAGCCCCCGCGTCACGGGCGGCCCGAAAATTCGCTTCTACGCCGGGGCGCCGCTGGTGACTCCCGACGGGCTTGCGCTGGGGACGCTGTGCGTGATCGACCAAGTGCCGCGCGATCTTACGGCCGAGCAGAAGACCGCACTGCACTCCTTAAGTCGTATCGTCATCACGCAGCTCGAGTTGCGTCGTAACATCGCAGCTCATCGCCAATTGGAGGAACAGTTACAGTCGCTCAACGCCTTGCTCGAACAGAAGGTCGAGGCACGCACCGGCGATCTTCGCGTCGCCGCCACTGCCTTCGAATCTCAGGAAAGCCTGATGATCACCGATTCCGACGGTGTGATCTTGCGGGTTAACCAGGCATTTACCGAATGCACCGGCTATACGCCCGAAGAAGCGGTGGGAAAGACACCGCGTCTGCTCAAGTCCGGTCGCCAAGATGCCGGGTTCTACCGGACGTTGTGGAAGACACTGCTTCGCACGGGAAAATGGCAGGGCGAAATCTGGGATCGGCGCAAAAATGGCGAGGTCTACCCTACTTTGCTCAACATCACCTCCGTCAAGGATAACAAGGGGGTCATCACTCATTATGTGGGATCATTTATCGATATCACCGATCGCAAGATAGCAGAGGAAAAGATCCAGCACCTCGCGTTCTATGATCCCCTCACCGGCCTGCCCAATCGGCGGCTTCTTTTTGACAGGCTCCAGCAGGCAATGGCATCGAGTGCGCGTGTCGGCAAAGCCGGGGCGCTGTTGTTCATCGACCTGGATAATTTCAAGAACCTCAACGACACGCTCGGCCATCTGATCGGGGATATTTTGCTGCTGCAAGTTGCGCAACGCCTGTCGTCCTGTGTGCGTGAAGGCGACACCGTGGCGAGGCTGGGCGGTGACGAATTCGTCGTGATGCTGGTAGACCTGAGCGGGCAGCCCATCGAAGCCGCGGCGCAAACGGAAGCGATCAGCGAGAAGATCCTCGCTTCCCTCAGCAAGGCTTACCGGCTGGAAATTCACGACCATCTCAGCACTGCCAGCATCGGCGCCACCCTGTTCAGCAATCATCAATCATCGGTCGACGAGCTGATGAAACAAGCCGACATCGCCATGTACCAGGCCAAGAAGGCCGGCCGCAACGCGTTGCGTTTCTTCGACCCTCAGATGCAGGTCAACATCTCTGCCCGTGTCAAACTGGAAGACGAATTGCACAAGGCGCTGGAAAAGCAGGAATTCCTGTTGTATTACCAACCCCAGGTGGACAGTTCGCTCCGGTCTTTCGGTGCGGAAGCATTGATCCGCTGGATACACCCTGAACGCGGTTTGGTGCCCCCGATGGAATTCATTCCGCTGGCGGAAGAAACCGGGCTGATACTGCCGATCGGGCAATGGGTTCTGGAGACTGCCTGCGCCCAGATAAAAGAATGGCAGCAGCATGCGCTCACCCGCGACCTCGTCCTGTCGGTGAATGTGAGCGTCAAGCAATTCCGCCAGGCAGATTTCATGGCCCACGTGCAGGCTGCTGTGCAACACCACAAGATCAACCCAACGCTGCTCAAGCTGGAGTTGACTGAAAGTATGTTGCTGGAGAATATCGAAGACTCCATTGCAGTCATGAACGCACTGAACAAGATCGGTGTCCGCTTCTCAATGGACGACTTCGGCACCGGCTATTCATCCTTGCAATACCTCAGACAACTGCCACTGGATGAGTTGAAGATCCCCATGAATTTCATACAAGGTATTGCCACCAATATCAACGATGAATCCATTGTGCGTACCATCATTGCCATGGCACGAAGCATGAAGATGGACTTCATCGCCGAAGGGGTCGAAACTGAAGAGCAACGACAGCTCCTGCTCAAGATCGGTTGCACCCGCCACCAGGGATTCTTGTTTAGCAAGCCGTTGCCGATCCGGCAGTTCGAGGCGTTGCTGAAGCAGGGACCAGACAAGGGGGCCGGCATCAAGTGATTTTCCAACTATTGGGGACGGAGCCCAACTGGTTCTGCAATAAGAATGGGCCTCCGTCCCTGATTAATAGACGTACTCCAATATACGAACCGTGCCATCATGCAACACTTATGAGTGAAATCCTGCAATACATGAAATTACACGGCGAGCAACTCGACAAGGAGATCGCGGTTGCCACGGGTATCTCGATTGCTTCTGTGCGTTTGCAATTAGTGGAACTGACTGCCAAGCATGAAGTTGTAGCTTGCCAAACAATCAGGTTTAACAAAGGCAAGCGATTCGAGGGGACGATATACAGGGTGGCCGGGTATACACCACCCGCTTCACCGGGCAGGAAACCAAAGGCACGGTGAACTAGCGGGGCCAGGACCGGAATATATTCCAGTGCCCCTGCTACTTTCCACAAACCCCTCTTCGCACGGAACCAAATGGTTCAACGCCAGATCCTTTCACCCAAGGGTTTCGGCACAATAAAAAGTCCGGAAGTGATCCGATGCCGACCCTGTTAATATTTCATGAAAGATGAATTTCCGGCCGGCGGCATCTCCGGACACACAGGAGTTAACAGATGATCAGTCATCTCGGGCGATACGAGATCCTTGAAGAGTTGGGACGAGGCGCCATGGGCATCGTTTATAAAGCCCATGACCCGTTGATCGAGCGTTTCGTCGCAATCAAGACCATCAAACATAAAGTCTTGTCCGAGACGGAAAGGCCCGAATATGAAGCAAGGATCTTTCAGGAGGCCAAGGCGGCGGGTCAATTGAACCACCCCAACATCGTTACCATCTACGACCTGGGGGAAAGCGGCAACATGGCCTACATTGCCATGGAGCTGATGGAGGGTCGGGATTTGCAGGTGATCATCAATGGCAAGCGGCGCCTGCTGGTTACAGATGCACTTAACATTGCGATCCAGGTCGCGGAAGGATTGTCCTTTGCGCATCAACGAGGGGTCGTGCACGGGGATATCAAGCCTTCAAACATCATGGTTCTGGGCAACAATCTCGTGAAGATCGCCGACTTCGGTATCGCGAGAATGGCTTCCACCCTGGAAGGCAAGCAGGAGGAAGCGATCTATGGCACAGCTCCGTACATGTCACCCGAACAGATCATGGGTAAGGCAATCGACGCTCGCTCGGATATTTTTTCACTCGGGGTTGTCTTGTATACCATGCTGACTGACCGACTGCCCTTTCCCGAGGAAGACATCAGTTTGCTCAAGAACCAGATCGTCGATGCCGTGCCGGAAAGACCCGGTTCATTGAATCCCGGAATCCCGGAAGCGTTGAATGCTGTCGTATACAAGTGCCTGGAAAAAACGCCCGATGACCGCTACAAGAACGCCCATGATCTGGCAAATGATCTGCGTTCATGCCTTTCTGCACTGTTGCATACCCGTGCCAGCCCGGATCATCCTTTCATATCCGGCGTTAAATTCAAACGCCTGAGGAGCGTGGTCACGCCGCGGGGATTCTCGCAGAAACTGGTCGCCTATGGCAGCTATTTTGCGATCTTTGCAATGCTTGCGATCTTCATTGTTGACATCGTCACACCCTCCACCATACAGATGGAATTCCTTTATATATTTCCGCTGGTCGTGATCAGTTTGCATTGTGAACGGATGAGACTGGTCAGCGGGGCTGTCATTTTGGCGCTATTGCTCCAGGGCATACACATAGTGACGGACACCATCCCGATCTCTTCAAAGATCATCAACGCGATCATGGTATTGCTGACGAATATCACGGTTGTCTTTGTGTCCAGGATCGCGCGGATAAACTTTATCGAGGTCGAGCAGCTTTCTTCCTTCGACAGCTTGACCGGGCTGCGCAATCGCCTGAGTTTCGAGCGCATCACGGATATCGAAATCGACAGGCAGAAGCTCAAGAAAGGCGTCTTTGCGTTTGCATATATCGACCTCTACAAACTCAAGGATTTGAACGAAGCCAGGGGATACGCCGCCGGCGATCATGCCATCAAGCTTGTCGCCCGGGTGATCCGGGAAAATATACGGCAAATCGACACGGCTGCAAGGATAGGCGGGGATGAGTTTGCGATCCTGATGCCGAATGCGAATGCGGCGGAATGCGAGTCATACTGCAAGCGGCTTTCCCTGGAGATTTCGAAACAGATGGAAGGTGTATCGCTCCCCTTGTCGACCAACACGGGTTATGCGATCTTTGAAAATCCGCCGGTATCCATATCAGAAATCTTTGACAAGGCAGAAAATGCCATGCATAGAGCCCGGGCAAGCGGCAAATCATTTGCGGTAAGTGCTTAGGGATTAAAGGGGGCAGCTCGGGCTCGAAATATTTTTACTAAAAGTGTCAGCTTCATACAATTATCCAAGGGTGAGCACGAAATGAACAAACCTTTCTCCATGATTCGCGAGTTCCACCTTGCCGACTGGTTCACACTGGCCAACGCGGTCTGCGGCACGGGGGCATTGTTTTCCATGCTGACATATTTGCAAACGACCGATGTCCGGCACGTCTACTTTGCGTGCGGGCTGGTCGTTGCTGCCTTGATCTTCGATGTCCTGGATGGACGGATCGCCCGGTGGCGGCAGCAGACTTCTGCAATGGGTCGTGAGCTTGACTCACTCGCCGATGTCATTTCCTTCGGCGTTGCCCCGGCCGTGATTGCATACGGTTGCGGCATGCAGGGCTTTTACGACCGCATTGTCCTGGCCTATTTTGTTGCATGCGGCGTATCGCGCCTGGCGCGCTATAACATCACGACCGAGGCGATGTCCGAGGGCGGAGATAAAGTGAAGTACTTCGAGGGAACTCCCATCCCGACGTCTCTGCTGCTGGTCGCGTTGATGTTCGCGGCTGCCACACAGGGCGCATTGGGCGAGTCCCTCTGGTTCGGAAAGGTCGTGTTGGCCGGCTTCACGCTTCATCCGCTAGTACTTTTGTTCGCGGTTTCCGGCTCACTGATGGTCAGTCGCATACGAATTCCAAAGCTCTGAGCTGCCGCCCATACGAATTCAGAACAAACAATAACCAAAGCGATGACTGAAGGGGTCAGCAACACGCATTATCCAGGGATGTTGGCGAAATGGAAAAGTCCCGGAAATAAATCCGATGCTGACCCTTTGATAAGCTGGGCTGATGTGATCTTCGGCCGGCATCGGGCGCTTATCCGACTTCAATATCTCCTGCTTCGAATCAGTTTTGCGTTTTTGACCAATTGCCGCTTTGCAGCAGCCTCGCAATGCTGTGTGCTCTGGCGCACAGAGCATGCCCTGCCGAAGCGTTATTCTTCAAACGACTCACCTTCCACTTACATAAAGGAGTACGGTCATGAATCTCCACTTAACGCTGGAACCCTTTGTATCACTGATCGCCGGGGTGCTTATTCTGATGATGCCCAAGCTGCTGAACTATATCGTCGCGGCATATTTGATCGTCATCGGCATACTGGGACTGGTAAGATGAAATTCCGCAAGCGATGATTGCATGGCTGAAGAACTGGCGTGCTTAACGCGATCCGGTACCCTTGGTTCAAATGGGATCAAATGGGGATCAAATGGGGATCAAATGGGCCAGGCTCCAAATATTTAAATTCCCGCTGCTTTCATCATTCCGGTTCGCCCCGGTTGACCCTGTCCTGAACTGAAACATTCCGGTATAAATCCAGACTCTGCAATCGTTCGCACGGTCAACACGATGTACCACGGGGAAAAGTTCAACGCGATCTCCCATCTGGTCGGAGCCATCCTGGCGATCGCCGGCACTGTCGTGCTGATCGTGCTGGCTTCGCTGCAGGGCGATCCGTGGAAGATCGTCAGCGTCTCGATCTACGGCGCGACACTGGTCCTGCTCTACAGCTTCTCCGCGCTCTACCACAGCCTGCGCGGGCGCGCGAAGATCATTTTGCGCGAGCTGGACCATCACAGCATCTATCTGCTCATCGCCGGCAGTTACACCCCGTTCTGCCTGGTCACGCTGCGCGGTCCCTGGGGCTGGTCGCTGTTCGGCGTGGTGTGGGGTCTCGCGGCTGCTCGGCAGCCTGCAGGAATTGTGGCTGAAGAACAGCGCGCGAATAGTGTCCCTGTTGATCTACGTCGTGATGGGCTGGGTGGCGCTGGTGGCGCTGTTCCAGCTTCTGCATGCGCTCGGGCCGCATGGATTCGCCTGGCTCGTGGCCGGCGGACTGTTCTATACGATCGGCATAATCTTCTATGTGATCGACACCCGCTTTGCCCACGCGCACGGCATCTGGCACCTGTTCGTGCTCGCAGGCAGCGCATCGCATTATGTCGCGGTCCTGTTTTTTGTGCTGTAAGCGGAGCATGGAATCAAAGGGATCATGCTCGTATCGCTACGATCACATCAAAACCACCCCTTCGATCCCTTTTTATTTCAAGGTCTGAATCCTGCAATAGCCGTGCCATGGGTTTTATTGTAAGCTGAGCTCATGTCGACAGCAGAATCCAGATCAGAGGCGGCGTTCTCCGCGATCATCCAAAGGCTGCAGCACCTCTCCCCTGTCAGGATCTGGTTGCTTGCGATCTTCATTTCAGTGGTGATGACGGAGATCATCGTCTCCGTCATGGAGTTGCTCCTGAAGGGACGAATCACCTACGATTATCTGCTGACCGGCCTCGTGACCTCGTTGATTGTCGCGGGTATCGTCGTTGCGTTCCTGATCACTTTGCTTGCCAGACTGAAGCAGGAAATCCAATCCAACGAATGGATGAGAAATGATCTGAATGAGAGCGAAGTACGCTACAGACTGGCGGTCACGGCCTCGAATTCGGCCATGTGGGACTACGACTTGACGACCGGCCGCGTATTCCTGTCGGATAACTGGTCCAAGTTCCTCAGCGGAGTGGAGAAGCCGACCTACACCACCATTTCCGAGCTGACCGCACTGGTGCCGAAAGAGGAACAGCAGGTGGTGAGAGATGCGATCCTGAGCGTCGTAAAGAGCAAAGCTGCTTCAACATACAAGATCGCGCACCGGGTAAGGAAACCCGGCGGTGGCTTCATTTTGATCAGCAGCGAGGGCCGCGTCACCAAACGCGATCGGGATGGACGGGCGCTGCACATGATCGGCATCAACCGCGACATCACCGGGCAATAGTTTGCTGAAAATTTTCTGTTTAGCTCGAGCATTTATTTCCCGTGCTGCGGGAGTAATAGAATATTCACCTGTCAATTCACATTGACAGGAATCCGGATGGAGTATGATTCGGGTTTCAGCACGGTTCATATCTGATCTCATTAACTATAAGGAGGGTATCAATCATGAATAAGGCAAGCTTGGTTAGCCTGACAGCCGCTTTAGCGCTGCTCGCCATACCATTCAGTTCCCAGGCCGCATCGTGGAGCTGCAAAAATGGCAACAACGTTCGCGAAATCCATGTCCAGTCGGAAACTCCGTCCAGTCCGGTGCCCTGCAGCGTAGTCTACAAAAAAGTCACCGAAGGTGCGCCGGATCAGACCCTGTGGACTGCAGCTAACGATGCCGGCTACTGCGAAGAAAAAGCCAAGGCATTTGTTGACAAGCAAGTTTCCTGGGGCTGGACCTGCGTAGAAAGTGTGGCTGGTGCAATGGCCCCGGCCAATACAGGAAACTCTGGTGCAATGGCCCCGGCCAAAACTGGCAACTGAGTAGCGCACGTATCAATGGGATGCATTACTGGCGGGTTTGCTGTCAAGACCCGTTATGCAGATGTTCGTCTGGCAGGACAATACAGGCATTGATATCCAAAAAGCTAAAGCAAAAAGCTAAAGGGGTCAGCATCACTTAATCATCCTGGTGTGCCGAGGCAATGAACAAGACCAGATTAAAGTTCCAATGCTGATCCCTTTGATACGGTGAACACAACACCAGCCCAATGACACGCGTCTTCCTCTTGATCGCTGTCGTCGCGATTATTGTCTATCTCGCGTTCTGCGCCCTGATATTTGCGACTCAACGCTCCATGATCTACTATCCGCAACCGCCCTCGCCGGCAAACGGCGCATCGAATTTCACGTTTCAAACCGATGGCGCCCGGGTGCAAGTCACAACGATGCCAAGGAAAGGGCCGGATGCCGTGGTGTACTTCGGCGGCAACGCAGAAGACGTCAACTTCAGTTTGCCAGAACTTGCCACTGCCTTTCCGGAACGCGCCCTGTACCTGATGCACTACCGGGGCTACGGCGGAAGTACGGGGAAGCCTTCGGAAGAAGCGCTGGTTGCCGACGCGCTTGTTCTGTTTGACAAGGTTAGCACCGAACATCCCAATGTCGTGCTGATCGGCCGCAGCCTGGGCAGCGGAATCGCGGTTCATATTGCAAGCATGCGCCCGGTTGCCCGGCTTGTCCTGGTCACGCCATACGACAGCCTTGTAGAGATCGCGGCAAAAGAATTTCCGTACTTCCCCATCCGCTGGCTGCTGCAGGACAGGTATGAATCCTGGAAATATGCGGCACAGATTACCGCGCCTACGCTGATCGTCGCGGCAGAGCGCGATGAAGTCATCCCGCGCACAAGCACAGAGGCGCTTTATGAACGTTTTCATGCCGGGGTTGCGACGCTCCGCGTTGTCGCCGGCGCGGGCCACAACACGATCTCCGAAAGCCCCGAGTACGCACATATTCTCAAGGGCGTGCTTTGAACAGAGAAAGGTTACCGGAGTCGTTATCTTTTTCAACCGCTCAAGCTATCCCATCAAGTGATCCGGCAGACGAGGATTTAGGTAACATATACGTCTCTGGGCATGAATAACAATCAAATTGCAGTGACTTTTTTCTGGAATACTTAGAGCATGCAAAGAAAAATCGGCTTGATTCTGGCTGGGGGCGGTGCACGCGCCGCTTACCAGGTTGGCGTATTGAAAGCGATCGCCAAGATATTGCCGCGCGCCGCGCCCAGTCCATTCGCGGTGGTTTGCGGGACATCGGCAGGCGCGATCAACGCCACCGCATTGGCCATGAACGCCGGCAACCTGCGCGGTGGCGTCAAGCAACTGCTGAGTTTCTGGAAAGATTTTCGGGCCGAGAACATCTACCGTGCCGACCCGATCGGTGCGTTCAGCAATACCGGTCTTTGGCTTGCCGGGCTGCTATTGAGCTTTATGGGTATCAATAAACTCAACCACGTGTCTCTGCTGGACAATTCGCCGTTAAAGCGGTTGCTCAAGGAAACCCTCCCGCTGGACAAGATCCGGGAGAGCCTGGATGCCGGATTTCTGGACGCCCTGGGAATTACTGCTTCCGGTTATACATCAGAGCAATCGGTGACTTTCTTTCAGTCACGGCCGGATGTTCAGGGCTGGAAACGCGCGCAACGCATAGGATTGCCGACAAGGATCGAGATCGATCATCTGCTGGCATCCTCGGCCATACCCTTCCTTTTTCCGGCGGTGCGGATCAACCGGGAATATTTCGGTGACGGTTCAATGCGCCAGATCGCGCCGATCAGTTCGGCATTGCATCTGGGGGCCAGGCAGGTGATGATCATCAGCATGGGCCATGGCAATCTGGAGCCGTCCGAACGTGTCCGGGTCACTGGCCACCCGTCCCTGGCACAGATCGCCGGCCATACTTTGAACAGTATTTTTCTGGACAGCATGGAAGTCGACCTGGAACGATTGCGGCGCATCAACCATACCGTCAGCCTGGTCCATGAAGAAAGGCGTACACATACCCCTTTGGTTCATATCGATGTGCTGGTGATCGAGCCCAGCCAGAAGATCGATTCCATTGCCAAACATTATGTTTCCAACTTGCCCTGGAGCATCCGGTTCATGCTGCGAGGAGTGGGCGCGATGAGCAGCAGCGGAGCGAACCTGGCGAGTTATTTGCTGTTCGAGAAGGGCTTTTGCAGGGCCCTGATCGGGCTGGGGTACCGGGATGCCATGAAACGCAGGGAAGAGATAATCGCATTTCTCGATCCGGGCACAGAGTGCAAGGAAACCAAAGGGGCCGGCATCACACATCATCCATGAGTGTCTGCGAAATATAAAAGCCCAAAAAGCAATTACAATTTGACTGCAACGCTCTAAGGCCGGCTTTCGGGTAAGCTATTGCATCGATTGAAAGACGGCTTTGTCCAATTCCGAAACTTCAGATTATTATGCCAGCTGGCGCTGCCAGTATTATCTAAACCTGTCCGGACCTGTCTGTCATGGGAATAACTATTCGATCCTGGAATGAATAAAAATAAAAACATAGCCATACTGCGAATGATATTGGTTGGAGTCGCTGCCTGCAGCCTCGTGTTGTATTGCATTGCCGCCCTACCCAAACTCAAGAGCACATCATTTGATGATGCCTACATGTTCCTCCGCTATGCAAAACACTGGCTGTCGGGTGCGGGTTTTTCGTGGAATCCGGGCGAAGGCCCTGCTTATGGCATAACCAGTGTGTCTTTCCTTCTGTTGGTCACTGCCGTCCGCAGCATTACGAAACTGCCGGATCCTTTGGTGCTGACCGGCATCTCATTTGTGGCAGCCCTGGCCTCCGTCGCTGTTCTAACCGCGATGGGGTTTGTCTTCTTCAAGCAGCTCAGAAGATATTGGCTTCCCCTGCTTGTAATCCCGTCAATGGTTCTAGGCCAACTATTCATATTCCATAGCACGACAGGCATGGAAACCACTCTGGCCCTCTTGTTCAACTCGGTCTTTGCAGCCTCTGTGCTTTACTTCGCCGGGCGACGCACAATTACATCCCTTATTCTTTGCCTGGTTGCAGCCTACGCTGCTTACCTCACCAGGCCGGATACCGGGCTGTATTGTCTCTTGCTGCCGCCTCTCTTCCTCCTCGCCGATGACGTGAAGCACTGGAGGCTGGGCCTGATCTATGTTGCTGCTTTTGTCGTACTTACTTTGCACCGACCTTCTAATCAAGAAAGCCATGTTCGGAGACTATCTCCCTCTGCCGTTTTTCGCAAAATCTGCCGGCTTTTACCGCGGTTACGTTGGGATATATAAATGGAACGCTGCGCACGATACATTATTATTCTTTCGTGAATCACTCCCATATCTTTTGGTGATGGTGTGTTTTTCGACAAGAATGGCCCTGCGTCGGCTGGCAGCCATTTTCCTGCCAATGTTTCTTACCTTCGGTTACTACGCCACAGTGACTCAAATCATGGGCGCCAGCGCAAGATACTACTTTTCGTCACTCCCGTTTCTTGTTCTCGGCGCCTTTATTGTTGCGAATTCTTACTCGCTGGAACACTCGGTTGCCCCTCCCCGGGGAAGCAGTATTCATCCATTGCGAATGATCACCGCGGCGGTGCTTCTGGCCTTATTGACATCACCGCTTGCGGACAACGCACTGACCTATGCCTGGCAGAAGTGGGTGATCGGAGAATCTGCGACCTACACTGCGCAGAATAAATATGCGACCCGGGCAGACGCAAAACTCCCTACCCTCGGTTGGGCTGGGAGTGTGAATGCGATGGATTCTCTTCTCTGGCATCTGCCGCAGGACGTCGTACTCGCATGTTCGGAATATGGTTTTATTGGTTCTCGGCATCCGGCTGTGCAGATTATCGATCTTGTCGGTTTGAATGACAGATACATCGCCAAACACGGTTTCTCGGCAGATTACCTGTTTTCAAAAAGGCCTGACATAATCTGGTTCCCCCATCCGGATTACACCTATGACACAAAGGAGATACTTGACAGCCAGGCCTTTGTGGAGAACTACGACTATTATCCTGACGCGTACGATTACGGTCTTGCGGTCCTGAAGAACTCCGGCTCATCAGTGGATATCCACAAAGTTCTGGAAAAGGAGTTTTCACGGATTTATTCCGGACGTGTGTTGGCAGATTACAAGGCTGAACCATTGGATGCACTCAACAGGAAATAGCGCGTAGTTGAGCTTTGCGATCATTCAGTGCGAACGATCCGGAACGTTGAAGCTTTGGTATGCAAGGTAAGTACAACACAATATTTATGTGCGACAGTGAAGTCATGGTTTTGATGATGAAAAAGACACAGGAATTCAAAAAATGGGTGGCCAATATTTTATTTGGCCGCTTGTTTTTTGTGGTTATTCCGGTTTGCGCGGTTGGATATTTCTCTTTCCTGGCGAGAAATTACCAAATTGACGACGCCTTGATATATTTGAGATATGTCAAGAATTTTCATGATGGATTCGGGTTGGTTTACAACCCGGGTGAAAAATTCAATGGCCTGACTTCGCCGTTCTTTACCTATGTTTCCCTGGCCTGCTCCTTCCTTTTCAACAATTTGCAAACTGCGACGATAGTGATCTCTGCGGCGTTTCTTGTCGGCGCATCCATGCTTGGCGGAAGATTGTTCTCGAACGGCAAATGGGAGGCATTGTGCACGACTGTGGCAATTGCCTCATTTGGATACTTTTACTCAACGTTCGGCATGGAAACCCCCATGTTCCTCATGTTGATAGCACTGTCTCTGTACCTTTACAAGCTTGATTCTGAATATTTCGTTGTCGCCCTGGCGCTGCTGATCAATACGAGATTCGAGGGCTCCTTTCTGGCCTTGGTAATGGCTGCGGACTACCTGATGAAGAACAGAAAGTTGCCAGACGCAAAAATAATGGCGATTTCTCTGGCCATTTTATTGATCCCGTTCGCTTTTAACTATTTCTATTATGGAGATTTTCTGCCGGCTACCGCGAGTGCAAAATTGGGCCAGGGAAAATCCGGATTTTGGGAGGGGCATTTAAGTTTCCTCAACATGAACTACTTGATAAAGACGTACTTTTCCAATAGCCATATATCTGCATATTTCTTCCTGTTCGCCTCGGCTTATGGTGTGTATATATGCCGGAAAGAAAGAATGGCGGTCGTCATCGTGATATTCCTTGCCTTGTTGCTGTGCTTTTATGTCGGTCTTAATCTTCCCAATTACCCGTGGTATTACGCGCCCTTTTTTTATTTGCTGTTGATATTCGCCTGCCGGGGTATTTGGAAACTATCTGCCAGGCTTCTTGCAAAGGGTATGTCTGATTATCGTGCCTTGGCATTTATTGTTCTATGTGCTGCAACGGGCTTTGCGCTGACGAATGTTGTTACCTTTAAAGAAAAGGGACGCATCGAGGAATATGCAAAGATTGGCGACTGGTTAAAAATAAATACCCCGTCAAATGCTTCTGTCGCAATGGTCGAGATCGGCACCGTGGGTTTCTATTCTGACCGAACAATTATTGACATTCTTGGGTTGGTCAACAAATACAATGCGGATTATATTGCCAAGGCTGATGTATACGGGTGGCTATACCACTATCAACCAGATTACATTCTGCGGCATGATCCAATTTGGAAATGGGAAGCGTCCACCGTAACGCTCGAAAAGAGCGGGGCATATATTCCGGCGCCAGGCTTCGATTATCCCAGGTTCGCTCTCCTGAAGAAATCAACCAAGTATACGGATGCGGAGATAGCGAATTTCTTCCGTAATGTCAGTGAACAGGTAGAGGCGACCAAATCCTTAAAATAAGGAAATGCCTTTGCATGCTCGAAAAAATCGATATCCTGCAAATCATGCACGATGGGGTCGTGCCAGTGCAATCGTATTTGCAAAATCGCCGGCATTGAAATTCAGTTTTCCCATTTGGAAAGTCTGATCAACTGGCTTTACTTAAACCGTATTGAAAAGACAGTACCTCCCAAAGAGCCGGGACTTCACCACGGTTACACGACAGCAACTGGACACAACGATGGAAAGATTGAAAACCGACCGAGAAAGAGACTTGGATTCCAGACACCCGATCAGGTATTCTTCAAGTCAGGCGTTGCATTTCATATTTGAACTCGCGTCCTAGAACTTGCGGTTATTTAGTGGAAAAAGTGTGATGCGATCTCTATTTGACAAATCACTGCTGGCATTTCAGTACACATTACTTTTTGGATTGTCAGTCCTCCTGCTGCTTAAAATCTATACTTCATTGCAATGGCGCATGGAGCACGATACTCCGCTGCTCCACTACGCGGCATTTCTTATGGATAAGCACGGCCGAGTCCCGTATCGCGACATTTTCGAGACCAGCATGCCGGGAACATTCGCGTTTCATTACGTGATAGTCAAGCTGTTCGGATATGGCGACGATGCGTTCCGTTATGTCGACCTGACGTTGCTGGGCACGCTACTCATCGCAACATACACGTTCATGAGCCGCTTCGGGCGCCAGGCCGCAATTCTGGCAGCGCTATTGTTCGGCTTGGTCTACCTTGCGCAGGGACAGGCCACCAGCTTGCAGAGGGACTATATCGGGATAATTCCGGTCGCGTTTGCGCTGTTGTGCATCCCGGCCAAGATGGGCACGCCGGTCCGGCTGAACCGATTTGCGCTTGTCGGTTTGTTGTTCGGCCTATCGGTGCTGATCAAGCCGCATCTGGGTATTGCTCTGCCTTTCGTGTTTGCCACACTCCTCACATTTCGTTGGCATACGCAGAATAAATCCATACACGATTTCATCAAATGTGCGGCGGTATCCACTGTAGCGCTGCTGGCCCCGCTGGCCATCGCCATGGTCTGGCTGGCTGCCGATTCTGCATTGGCTTCTTTCGCGGATATCATGATCAACTACCTCCCGCTGCATAATGCTTTGACCGGCGATAAACAAACCAGCTTCGGACTCGGTCGCGTACTCTACCTGATCATGGGCGCTTTAACCTTTGGCGGATTCGGGTTGATGGTCCTGTTTTCGATGTTGGCGTATTACCACGTCGCTGTGCAAGCCGGCAAGGATGAAGCGATACACATATCGCTGGCCTGTCTCGGTCTGTGCACATTCGCATATGCGGTCTATCCCGTGATCGCGGGGAAGTTTTGGCCTTATCACTACTTGCCGCTGTTGTACTTCTGTTCACTTTCGGCTGGACTGTGCCTGTATGTAGGCAACCAGCAGAAGTCGGCTACCTTGTTCCGCACGCAAAAGGCGATCATGCTTTCTGCGCTGGCTATTACCATTGCAGTGCAGTTGCCGCTCTATAATTTCATCTACCATATGGTTTACGACCTTCATGAGGGGCGCCAAGCGCATTCCCCAAAAAACGGGCGCGTCGACGAAATCGCAGGCTGGCTGAAGAGAAATCTGCGCCCCGGTGACACGGTTCAGCCGTTAGACTGGAGCGGCGGGAGCATACACGCGATGCTGTTGGCCAAGGCTGATCTGGCAACGCACTTCATGTACGATTATCATTTTTACCACAATGTGTCTTTGCCCTATATCCAGGGGCTGAGGCGCACTTTCATCAACCAGCTGCGCGAAGCGACCCCGCGATTCATCATCGCTGTGGACACCAACAAACCCTGGGTTTCAGGCCAAGACACAACGCGCGAATTTCCAGAGTTACAACAGTATCTTTATCTATGCTATACAGTGGCATTTGAAGGTAATGGATATCTTATCTATAAACGAAATCCGGCCTGTCCGAAGTCGTAGAAAATTCGACAGGCACTGTAGTATTGACCAACTGCCAATTTTAGTGCCAAAAACTGAAATAGCTTATATTCAAAGCAACTTGAAGAAGAACCAGAAGTCAACGCAATTCAACTTTTAAGCAGTTTCAACACAGAGCAGCCAACCCTCAATAAACATTCTGTAACTGCCCGGGACATTCCAAGCAACAGTCGGCACCGTCCTCGTTCCACTGAAGAAGAACTGTTAATTTGAGTATTGCAGGCACCCCACGCAAAATCCAAAACGTTGCGGGTGTAGTTCAATGGTAGAAAGGCAGCTTCCCAAGATGCAGACGTACCTCATGTACTGATAGCCAGTACGATTTTCCTCTTTATACTGCCATTGTCGTCGAAATGAAATTGCCCAGGGAAATTTCCAATGCTGGCTCCTTTGACACTGTTGTTGCAATATTGGCCGGGACCAGCGATTATTCATTATTCCTGTTCAGCTTTCTGCTTTATCAGCTGCAGGGAACACTGGTTGATCATCGGCACATCATCGTTTCTTCTATCGGTGCTGCTCTTGTGCCAATAGGCTTGTATATCCGTATGGATAAGAATGTAAGCGGAGTCGGCCTTGTCCTGGTCATATTGCGTCCTATAACCTTACTCAGCGCACAAAATCATTACCACTGGCAAAGCGAAGTCGGAGCGATGTTGGTCTTTGGCGGTGTTATGTTGAATTATCCGCTGCGGAAAATCCTTGCAGGGCGCATCACTCAATGGCTGGGAAAGGTTTCGTTTAGTGTTTACCTTGTGCATTTCCCCATCCTTTTTACGCCAGGATGCCTTGTCTTTTCGCTTTTTGCCCGGAGCTCATATGCGCTGGCTTGCATAGCTGAGGCCGTGGCAGGCATAGGGACCACCTGCGTTGCTGCCGCGATATTTGAAAAGAACATTGATCGGCGTGCTGTACTATTCTCGAAACGCATTATTGGTGAATCACATAACACCGGCGGAGTCATCGTTTCGGTCAACGGCGTTCCCGGACAACCCGGTCCTGATCCAACACGTCTCTAAGCGTGGCGCGGTACTGAATTCAGCCGCGATGAAGAAATCCTGCAACTAGTCCGCGACCAGGACATCACCCGGCGGAGTCATAGTCTGCAAGCCGGGTACTGCGATCCTCTGACTTGCTCATGGAGACCGGATATTTGCTTGCGACAAAACAGGAAAAGTGCAACTTTTTATGTGTTCTCGAGAAGCGAATCTGAGTATTCTCGATATAATTAACCCCCGATTGCGATGTTGGGGGCGGGATGTACGAAATCGAAATCCCAAGCTTGTATATGTTGGCAGGCATCATGGTCTACGCCACGATCCATCACCTGTCTATCGCCCTCAAGCGTCCCCGCAATTACACCCAAATGTTGTTTGCCGGCATTTGTCTGTGTGCGGTTTCGGTCGCCATTTTCCATTCCCGTTCCCTGCAGGCAACCAATAACCCTGATTTCGTCAGCACCCTCAAAGAGACACTCGCCTCCGGGATTCTGTTTTATCTGTTGTTCATCTGGTTCATCGCCCTGCGCACTGATATTAGACCACGCATATTGCTGGCGGGTTTGACTGCACTATTCAGTATTTTGATCGTGGTCAATCTTACACAGCCCTACAGCCTGCAATATGACCAATTTGACTGGATCTATTACATGCAATTGCCATGGGGAGAGGTGGTCACTCGCGGGAGGGGCCACAATGGTCCCTGGGTCTACATCGCCCTTGCCGGGGTTATTACAGCATTCGGATATGCGCTTCACGCCTTGGTCAAGGTCTTCCAACGCGACCACCGGCGCACGGATTTGTACCTGATATGTGCCGTCGGAATATTTTTGCTGTTCCAGATCGAGGGCATACTTGTGCGATTGTCGATCCTCGATTTCGTTGAACTCGGCCCATTGGGCATCCTGGTGACGGTGATCGTCATCAGCACGGCACTCACCCGGGAAATGCAGCAGCAACTGATCACGTCCGAGCGAAATTTCCGGTCGTTGTTCGAGAATTCACCGACCGGCATGGTCGCCATCGATCCGGAAAACGGCCGTATCGTGCAAGCCAACCCGATCGCGTTGGATATGACCGGATACAGCGCGGAGGAAGCCTTGACCAAAACCGTGGCCGACATCATCAGCGCCGAGGAAAGGGAGGATTCCCGGCAGCGCTACGAGCGACTGGGCAGCGGATTGGCCGATCACATGCACTACGAGAGGCGCTTTCTCAGGAAGGATGGAAGCAGTGTTCAGGCCGAGATTTTCATCTCCACGCTGAAAGATGACATGGGCAAGGTGGTGCGATTTATCGCCAGTGCCACCGACATCACCGAGCGCAAATTGACAGAAGATGCGCTGGCAGCAAGAGAGGCACAGATGAACACATTGATAAATTCCGTGCCTGATTCGATCCAGTTCAAGGATGGCGAAGGCCGCTGGCTGATTGCGAATGAAGTTTGCCTGCGCCTGTTCGGACTGAAAGGCGAGCAGTGGCGCAACCTGACCGACCTGGAGATCGGCGTCCTCCATCCCCGCTTGTCGACAGCCATGGCTGCCTGCAAGGCGGGCGATGAAAAAGCCTGGGTAGCGGGAGGGATGTTCCATGACGAGGAAATCGTGGTTGATCCCGAAGGGAATACCATCTTTTTTGATGTCATCAAGGTTCCCTTGTTCGATGATCGCAAGCAGCGCAAGGCATTGATCATCATCGCGCGCGACGTAACGGAACGCAAACGGATCGAGGAATCATTGAAAGAAAGCGAGGCGCGTTTCCGCGCCATCGTCGAACAGTCGCCCGTGGCCATATCGTTCAGCCGCGATGGTTATACGATTGATGTGAATGCCGCACATCTCAAAATGTTCGGTTACGACGATGCCGCAGAGGTACGCGGAAAACCCGTGACCAACCAGATCGCTCCGCAAAGCAGGGGTGAAGTCGAGGATAGGGTAAGGCGTCGCATTGCGGGTTTGCCGACCGATACCACCTATGAAACGACCGGATTGCGCAGGGACGGCACTCAGTTTCCCTTGGTTGTTTCCGCGAAACGCATGGTATTCAGCGACGGTCCCATCAGTACGGCGTTCCTGATCGATTTCACCGAGCGCGCCCAGATGCAACAGTCGATCGAACGGATCGGCAAACTGTACAAGATGCTGAGCGAAATCAATTCGGCCAATATCCATATCCGCGAACGCGGTCAATTGTTCGAAACGGCCTGCCGCATCGCCGTTGCATCCGGCATGATACGCATGGCATGTATCTGCCTGCTCGATCGTGAAAGCGGCCAAGTAGATATCGTGGCACACGCGGGGCATGTGGAAGGCTATTTTGACAAGCTGGTAATCAACATTCACGATGAAGTCAGCGGAAACGGGCCGATCGGTACCGCAATCAAGTCCGGTGCGTATGTCATTTGCAACGACGTAGGCAGCGATCCGCGCATGGCGCCATGGCGAGAAGAAGCGCTGAAACGCGGTTATCGCGCCTCCATTGTTTTCCCGCTGAAGCAGTCGGACCAGATCATCGGCGCATTCTCCCTGTACTTTCACGATGCCGGGTCGCTGACCGATGACGTGACCCAGTTGCTCGGCAGTCTGGTGGAGGATATATCTTTCACGCTGGATTTCATCAACGAAAGCGCCAGGCGCGAACACGCGCAGAACGAACTGCGCGAACTGTCCACATTCCTGCAATCGGCGCTGGAAAACGAGCGCAAGCGCATCGCCCGCGAATTGCATGACGAGCTGGGACAGACCATGACGGCGCTGCACTTCGACCTGAAATGGCTGCACGAACGCATCGACGGCCGCAAGAAGGAAATCCAGGACAGGCTGCGCTCGATGCGGTCGCTGATCGAGCGCACGGTGAGCACCGTCCGGCGCATCTCGGAAGACCTGCGCCCCGGCATGCTGGATGACTTGGGACTGGCCGCAGCGATCGAACACCATGCGGAAAAATTCGCCGCCCAGACCGGTATCGCCTGCGATCTGGCGATGAACATGACAGACTTCGACCTCAGCGACCAGGCCGCGACGGCCCTGTTCCGCATCGTGCAGGAATCGCTGACCAATATCGCGCGTCATTCCGGCGCGAGCCGGGCCACCATCCGCCTGCAGGATATGGGGGACAAGATCCTGCTGATCGTGCAGGACAACGGGCGCGGATTGCCGGACGCCCCGCCCACCGGCAAGAAGACCTACGGTTTGATGGGAATGCGCGAAAGGGTTAGGATGCTGGAAGGGGTGATGGATATATTCAACGAAGCGGGAGCCGGTGTACGGATCGAGACCTTCATCCCGAAACAACCAACGACACGGGCGCAACAATGATCATCGATATCCTGATCGCGGACGACCATGCCATCATGCGCGAGGGGCTGAAACAGATACTGGCGGCCTGTACGGACATGCGCGTGGGCGGGGAAGCCTGCGACGGGGACGAGGTCCTGCACAAGGTGCGGCAGCGGGAATGGAGCGTGGTGGTGCTCGACATGTCCATGCCGGGACGCAGCGGCATCGACCTGATCAAGCTGGTCAAGGCCGAAAAACCCGGATTGCCCATCCTGGTGCTCAGCATGCATACCGATGAACAATATGCCGCGCGCACTTTGAGAGCAGGCGCTTCCGGTTATCTCTGCAAGGACAGTGCCCCGTCCCTGCTGGTGTCAGCGATCCGCAAGGTGGCTTCAGGCGGAACGTTCATCAGCCAGAAAGCGGCCGAAAGCATGGCGCTGGGGTCGCTCCACAAGATCGGCGATGCCCCGCCTCACACCCTGTTGTCCGACCGGGAATTCCAGATATTCGAGCTGATCATCGCCGGCGACAACGTCACTGAAATCGCCAACCGCCTCAACATCAGCATCAAAACCGTCAGCACGCACAAGACGCGCATCATGCAAAAGCTGAACCTTGCAACCGTGGCGGATATGGTTCACTACGCTATCGAGCACGGTATCGCCAAGCAGCACTGACTGTGACGCCCGGATCGTCCCCATAACCCTGAAACGGCGGTCGTTTCACCCCGTCCGGGCTATGCCCGTGTAGGACAATTCCCACCCTCCCCCCGCCAAGTTCCCACAATAAAATCAGCAGTGTCTGATTTCTTCCGCATCCGTACGCCTGCAATATTCCGACCGTGATCAACGAACCTATCGAGAACTGTTGATGAAAGTTTTTATTACAGAGAATTCACCCGTGATTCGCGAACGTTTGACCGAGATGCTGGACAACATCCCCCATGTCGAACTGGCAGGAGAAGCGGATAACGATGACAGAGCTGTGCGAAACATATGCGAGATACAGCCGGATGTGGTGATCCTTGGTTTCTCGTCTGCCAGGGATAACCTGGACGTGCTGCGCCGGATCAGGATGCAGTTTCTGCCTGTCACGATGATAGTCATGACCAACAAGGTTTATTCGTCGTACCGGAAAAAATGCATGGACTCGGGGGCGGATTATTTCCTCGACAAGTCGCGGGACATCGGTGTGCTGAGCGATCTGCTGTCCGGTTTGGCGGAACAGACTGCGCCAAAAATCGGGTTGGCGGGCAAGACAGGGGAATGATTGAACCAGGGTTGATGCTGTTTGAGCAACTGCCCGCTGAATGGTGCTGAAACTGCAAACATGAAATTTTAAGGGAGGATAGAGAACATGCACGTTAACAAACCAGTAACAGATGCCGGGCGGCAACTCGCGGATGGCGAAGAATATATCGTTTCAAGGACCATCCTCAACGGGCGGGCCACTTGCCTCTTTCACCATATTTAAGGGGATCATCATGCAAATCACCCAGGAACAAAAGACGATCGACCACGGCCGCGAACTGCTGACCTTCACATTGGGTACAGGGGAATATGGTATCGAAATTCTCAAGGTGCAGGAAATACGCGGCTACGATTCCGTGACCACGATCGCCAACGCGCCCGAATTCATCAAGGGTGTGATCAATCTGCGCGGCATCATTGTCCCGATCGTGGATATGCGCATCAAATTCAAACTTGGCAACGTCACTTATAACGAGACTACCGTGGTGATCATCCTCAACATCGCGAAGCGCGTGGTGGGCATGGTGGTGGATGGCGTTTCCGACGTGACCACGCTGAAACCGGACGAGATCAAGCCGGCACCGGAGTTCGGCTCGAGTCTTGATACCCAATATCTGCTTGGCCTGGGTACGGTGGGTGAACGCATGATCATGCTTGCGGATATCGAGAAACTGATAAGCAGCGGAGATATGGAGTTGATCGAGTCAGCGGAAATGTATGCATGAATTTGCAATTGCAGTAGATGGCGCTTTGCCTGTGAATCAATCAGTTGTCATTTTAAAAGTACAAATCAGGAGGGAAAAATGAAATTTACCAATATCAATATCGGAAAAAGGCTAGCTGTTACATTTGGCGTAATCACCGTGCTCGCCATCTCGTTGTTACTTGTGTCATATAACAGCTTTTATCAGCTTTCCGACCGATGGAAGCAATTCGACACTGTATCAATGGAAAAGTATCAAGCAGCATCGAAGGGCAAGTCAGACCTTGGCGACGCGATCCACATGTTCAAAGACTATTTGTTACGCGGACAGGACTATGACCAGAAGTTCGCTGCTGCCATGGCAGCGATAGATCAGGACGTTGCCTACTATATTGAAAATCATGGCGACTTGAACGATCGCGAGAAATCCGCATTGCGGCAGATCAAAGAATCATCCGATGCTTATCGCACGGCAATCAGCGAAGTCATTCAAATGAAGACGTCGGGTGCGACGATCGAGACAATAGACAAGACGGTCAAAGGTGCGGACAGGCCGCTCGGCACGGCATTCGATGTTTTGCTGAAGGTTGTCCAGGAAGAAAAAGACGCGACCACCCAGTCGATCTACAACACGACGGCCAACAGCGAACGGAATACCCTGATCATCGGTGTTGTAACGGTAATGCTGAGTATCTTGTTTGCCTGGATATCGACGATCAGCATTACCCGGCCATTGAAAGATGCGGTGGAAGTCGCTAATTTGGTGTCTACGGGTGACCTTTCCCATCAGATCGAAGTGAAAACGATGGATGAAACCGGACTGCTAATGCAAGCACTGAAGGACATGAACGCAAGCCTGGCCAGCATCGTCGGCGAAGTGCGCAACAGCACCGATTCCATCAGTACTGCCGCAAATGAAATCGCTTCGGGCAACGCCGACCTGTCGAGCCGCACCGAGCAGCAGGCCTCCAGTCTGGAAGAGACCGCCTCGAGCATGGAAGAGCTGACCTCGACGGTGAAGCAGAACGCCGAGAACGCCAAGCAGGCCAACCAGCTGGCAGCCAACGCGTCGGATATCGCGGTCAAGGGCGGGGTGGTGGTGAATGAAGTGGTGCACACCATGGGCTCGATCAGCGCCAGCTCGAAGAAGATCATGGACATCATCAGCGTGATCGAGGGCATCGCATTCCAGACCAACATCCTGGCATTGAACGCCGCGGTGGAAGCGGCGCGCGCCGGCGAGCAGGGACGCGGCTTCGCGGTGGTGGCGGCCGAGGTGCGCAACCTGGCGCAGCGCTCGGCGGCGGCGGCCAAGGAGATCACCGCGCTGATCGACGACTCGGTAGATAAAGTGGATATCGGCTCCAGGCAGGTGGACCAGGCCGGGGAGACCATGAACGAGATCGTGAGTGCGGTCAAGCGCGTCACCGACATCATGGCGGAGATCGCGGCAGCCTCGAACGAGCAGAGTTCGGGGATCGAGCAGGTGAACCAGGCGCTGATCCAGATGGACGAGGTGACGCAGCAGAACGCCGCGCTGGTGGAAGAAGCCGCTGCTGCAGCGGAATCAATGCGAAATCAAGCGGAAGTTCTGGCGCATGCGGTTAGCGTATTCACACTGGAGGCTGCCATGGAAAGCTCACGTGCTTCCTTGGCAAAACCAATCGCCAGACCGGCAATTACCCATCAATCACCAAAGTTGCCCAAACGGGAGCGCAAGTTGATCAAAGTCGAAGGAGACAGGAATGGCGACTGGAATGAATTTTGATTTGGGTTCAACACTTGGAAAGAGCATTTTGGGAAGGTTGAGCCATTTGCAAACTATCGCGCCTGTAAATATCCCGGCAGTTGGCGGATTGAAACCCGGGAAGACCTCATGTTCCGGCGTTATGGATGAACAGATGAAGATCACCCGCCATAGGTTTATGCCCAAAGTTACATTGCCCGGCATATTCCTGGCTGTCGTGTTTATTATGACTGCCTACGAATTCCTGAAGCAGTTATATTTCGGGGGATCGTTGTCATTGTGGGAGTCGCATGTAATTACAATAATAGCGACCGCCGTATTTGCCACAGTGGCTGCATATTTCATGCGTCAATGGGCTTCCAAAGTCGGCCAGCAAATTCATATTGCGGCAGCCGCATTCGAAATCAACGAAGCCATCATGATTACCGGCGCAAATAACGTAATTGCAAGAGTCAACCAAGCGTTCACCAAGATTACCGGCTACACGGCAGATGAAGCAGTCGGTCAGACACCCGAGCTGCTCAAATCAGGACGCCACGATACAGATTTTTACCGAAATATGTGGAAGGTCATTGATCGGACTGGAACCTGGCAAGGCGAAATCTGGGATCGGCGCAAGAATGGCGAAGAATTCCCGATATGGCTCACGATATCCGCTGTCAAGGGAAATGACGGGATCACCACCCATTATGTCTGGACACATGTCGATGTGACGGAACGCAAACGGATCGAGGAATCCTTAAAAGAAAGCGAGGCGCGATTCCGTTCCATAGTCGAGCAGTCTCCCATCGGCGTCATTTTCAGCCGTGATGGCTATGCGACAGAAGTGAATGCCGCACATCTTAAGATGTTCGGTTACGATAATTCTGCCGAGGTGCGCGGGAGACACATTACAGAATGGATTGCACCGCAATGCAGGGATGACATTGCAGAGCGGGTCAGGCAGCGGCTTCAGGGTAAAGAACTTGAAGCAATATATGAAACCATCGGATTACGCAAGGATGGTTCACAGTTCCCGATATATGTTTCCGGCAAATTGATAATGCTGAAAGACGGACCGATAATCTCGACTTTCGTGATAGATATCAGCGAACGCAAGGCCGCAGAAGAAAAGATCAACCAGCTGGCGTTTTTCGACCACCTTACTGAATTGCCCAACCGGAGACTTCTGATAGACCGACTCCAGCATGCCCTGGCTTCCGGTGCGCGCAGAGACCGGCATGGCGCATTGCTGTTCATAGACCTGGACAATTTCAAGACCCTCAATGAGACGCAGGGCCATGCGATAGGTGACTCGCTGCTGCGACATGTCAGTCAGCGACTGATCTCCTGCGTGCGTGACGATGATTCGGTCGCACGTTTTGGAGGTGACGAGTTCGTGGTGATATTGGAAGACCTGAGCAATGATGCACTTGAGGCTGCAGCACAGACGGAAATCGTCTGTGAAAAGATTTTATCTGTCCTGAATCAACCATACCCGCTGGCTGCCCATGAATACCAATGCACTGCCAGCATCGGCGCGACACTATTCAACGATAGTCAGCAAACGACAGACGAACTGCTGAAACAGGCCGATATCGCCATGTATCAGGCCAAGAACGCGGGCCACAATATAATGCGCTTCTTCGACCCCAAGATGCAGAAAACTATCAACGCACGTGTCGATCTCGAAAGACAATTGCAGGAAGCAATTGAAAGCCGGCAATTCCTTCTGCACTACCAAATACAGATCGACAGTTCAAATCGCCCGTTGGGAGCGGAGGCGTTGATCCGCTGGGCACACCCGGATTGTGGATTGTTACTCCCTGCACAATTCATCCCTTTGGCCGAGGAAACAGGACAGATACTGCCCATCGGAAAATGGGTTCTGGAAACTGCTTGCGCCCAAATCAAGGCGTGGGAACGAAATGAACTGACATGCAACCTGGTTTTATCGGTAAATATCAGTGCCAAACAATTCCTTCAAGCTGATTTCGTCTCACAAATACGGGATATTCTGCAGCGTCATGCCATTAACCCAGAGCTGCTCGAACTGGAGCTTACAGAGAGCATATTGCTGGAGAATGTTGAAGAAGCCATCACAATCATGGACACATTGAGAAAGATCGGTATCCGATTCTCTCTGGACGATTTCGGGACAGGCTATTCTTCATTACAATATCTTAAACGGCTGCCGCTTGATCAGCTCAAGATTGACCAGACGTTTGTCTGTGATATTGCTTTCAACAATAGCGACAAAGCGATCGTGAGCACGATCATTGCCATGGCACAGAGTTTCGATTTGGATGTCATCGCAGAAGGTGTCGAAACGAACGAGCAGAGACAACTCCTTCTAAACAAGGGTTGTACCCATTTCCAGGGATATTTGTTTAGCGAACCTTTGCCGATCGAGCAGTTCGAGTCGATTTTGAAGTCTGTTTAAACACATAGCATAGTAACAGGCATGGTCGCATTCTCTGCGGTTTTAGCGGAACGGAACCAAGTTCCGCTCCCGGGTGATCGAATTATTTTCTTGGTTGCTAAGCGCCAACGACGGTTTTCGGGTAGGCTGTTGCAAGTGCTGAAGTTCTTTTTGGGGCCAAATACATCTGCTTACAGACATGATAAAATAATCCTGCTTATCAAGTTGAGTGGAAGCTTTATCAATGTTGATAGTGGAAATCTCGGCAAATCCTATTCGGAGAATTTTGTGATGGATCTCAAACGGCATTGGGAGAAGGTTTATAGAACCAGGCAGTCTGACTCGGTCAGCTGGTTTCAGGAACATGCCGATCTATCCCTTCGGATGATCCACAACACCGGACTGGGCAAAGGTGCGGCCATTATCGACGTCGGTGGCGGTGCTTCCACGCTGGTGGATGACCTTGTGGCTGAAGGCTATACCGACCTGACCGTGCTTGATCTGTCTTCGACTGCAATCGCTGTTGCAAAGCAGCGTTTGGGAAGACACGCAGACGCGATACATTGGATGGAAGGCGACATCACCCGCGCAGAGTTTCAGATCCACAGATTCGATATTTGGCATGATCGGGCGGTATTCCATTTCTTGACTGATCCAAAGGATCGCCATGCTTATGTCGAGCGGGTCATGAAAGCGGTTAAACCGGGCGGGCATGTGATCGTTGCGACCTTTGCCGAAGACGGGCCGGACAAATGCAGCGGCTTATCCGTGATGAGGTATAAACCTGAAACATTGCATGATGAGTTTGGAGATTCTTTCCTGCTTGTCGAGCATGAACGGGAAGCACACCACACACCGTCCGGGGAAATTCAGCCGTTTGTTTATTGTTATTGCCGCAAGAGTAATAGCTAATCACCCGATCAGATATCCGCAACTTGAAATTTCACTGCCTGCTTTTTGTCGTTCGAAGTCATTCGTGAATGTCAGCTTTCGGGTAAGCAATCACAAGGATCGTATGCTGCTTTGTGCCAAACCTGACATTCGAATAGTCACTCCAAAGGGGATGGTTAACATATAAGCCGTGACTGGCTCTCAACTGAACCAGGAACAGATATTTTCTCTGCTGGTAGAATATGACTGTTGCAGAAAGATTGCCACCCAATGCTTCCGTAGCTTGCGTGCCATTCTGTTGATTATCCAAGCCGATGCTATCACCTACTGAAATCAAACAACTGGTTGACCTGTATAACGCTGGTAGCTACGCTGAACTGGAAGGCCGCGCGAATTCACTGCTTACACATTGTCCAGATTTTGGCTTCGGCTGGAAATTGTTGGGCAACGCACTTCAGATGCAGGGAAAGAATGCGCTGCTCGCCTTCAGGAAGGCAGCAGAGCTCATGCCTGACGAAGCCGAAGCTCATTACAATCTGGCTACCGCCCAAAAAAGCTTCGGGCTGCTTGATGACGCTACGGCCAGTTACCGTCGGGCACTGCAGATAAAGCCGGAGTATGCCGACGCTTATTACAGCCTGGGCAATTCCTTGACAGAGCTTGGGCAACTCGACGAAGCGATTTCAAACTATCTTCGGGCATTGCAGATCAAGCCCGACTTCGCAGACGCGCACCTCAAGTTGGGCAATGTCTTGTCTGACCTCGGCCAGCTCAATGACGCCGCAGCCAGTTTCCGCCGGGCATCGCAGATAAAGCCGGAATCTGCCGACGCTTATTACAACCTGGGCAATGCCTTGACAGAGCTTGGGCAACTCGACGAAGCAATTTCAAACTACCTTCGGGCATTGCAGATCAAGCCCGATTTCGCAGACGCCCATAACAAATTGGGCGTTGCACTCAAAGAACTTGGCCAATTTGATGAAGCGCAGGCATGCTATCGCCGTGCGCTGGAACTTAGGCCAGACTTGGCAGACGTGCATAACAATTTGGGTATGCTGTTTCTACAGCTTGGCCAGTTTGACGCTGCTGTGGCGAGCTTTCGTATTGCAGTGGGGATCAAGTCCGATTTTGCCGAAGCGTATGACAATCTTGGCGCCTCCCTGCAATCTCTCGGCCTACACGATGAAGCGCGCACCAGTTACAAACGCGCGGTTCAACTCAAGCATAATCTTGCTGCGGCACATAACGATCTTGGTGTGACTTTACTGGAACGCGGACAGTCAAATAGCGCCTTGGCTAAATTTAGGCGCGCCTTATATCTCAAACCTGATTTTGCCAGGGCACACAACAATCTGGGTCTCGCTTTGCTCAAGCGTGAACAATTTGTCGACGCAGCGTCGAGTTTTCGCCGTGCTCTGCAACTTAACCCCGGCTCGGCCGATGCGCATTTCAACCTGGGCAATGCACTGAGAAATCTGGGGCAAAACGACGACGCTTTGGCCAGCTACCGCAAGGCACTGGAACTCAAACCTGATTTCGTTTTAGCGCAATCCAACCTGCTGTTCACCCTTAACTATATCTCCTCCAGCCCGGAAAGCGGCTTGGAAGAAGCGCGGAAATACGGTCGGATGGTGGAAAAGAAAGTGACATCACGGTACTCCTCTTGGCTGTGTGCAGCCCGGCCTGAACGCCTGCGGGTAGGTATCGTATCCGGCGATCTGTATCAACATCCGGTGGTATATTTTCTGGAAGCCCTGCTTACACACATTGATCCATCCTGCATCGAATTGATTGCATATTCCACCAGTTCCAGGTTCGATGAATTCACCGCCCGGATCAAATCCTGCTTTGCTGCATTGAAACCAATACATAGCCTGAGCGATGAGGCAGCAGCCCGCTTGATACATTCAGATGGTGTGCATATTCTGATCGACCTCTCCGGTCATACCGCAAACAACCGCCTGCCAGTATTTGCCTGGAAACCCGCCCCGGTTCAGGTGAGCTGGCTGGGCTATTTTGCCACCACCGGGGTGAAAGAAATGGATTATCTGCTGGCGGACAAGGTGGGCGTACCCGAGGTTCAGCGGGAACATTTCACCGAATCCATCTGGTATCTACCTGATACGCGCTTGTGTTTCACCGCACCCGGAGTTGACCTGCCCGTCACCCCTTTGCCGGCCTTGGCGAATGGCTTTATCACTTTCGGCTGCTTCCAGAATATGGCCAAGTTATGCGATGATGTACTGGAGGCGTGGGGGAAAATTCTTGCCGCTCTTCCGAATGCAAGGCTGCGTTTGCAGACCTATCAACTTGACAAAACGTCGCAAGTGGAACAACTTATTCAACGATTGCAGCGTTATGGAATCGACCCGGCACGGGTGGCGGTGCACGGGTCGGCCCGCCGCGATGCGTATTTGGCGGCACACGCTGAAGTGGATATGATTCTGGATACTTTCCCTTATCCGGGTGGTACCACCACTTGCGAAGCATTGTGGATGGGGGTTCCTACACTGACCCTTGCGGGTGACAGTCTGCTAGCCAGGCAAGGTGCCGGCCTGCTCTCGGCAGCGGAATTGGAAGAATGGGTGACCACCAGCAAAGCGGAGTACATCGCCAAGGCGATCACCTTTGCTGCTGACAAGTCCAGTCTGGCTTCATTGCGTGCGGGTTTGCGGCAAAAGGTGTTGGCATCCCCGTTGTTCGATGCCCCCCGCTTTACCCGTCTTTTTGAGGATGCGATGCGGGGAATGTGGCAGGCTCTCGAACAGATACAACACGAATGTTGAGTGCCCTCTTTCCATAACATTCAAATTCTCTTATTTGTCTACAGCAGAAGGAAGTCAAGTACGCTAAGTGCCGTATGCAGATACTCACGAACTGCAGTTTCTGGCAGGCTATTGCACGCATTGTATTCAGGCATTGCGCCACAACTCGCTGATTAAGGTTTAACATCCACCTTGATCATGCGCAAAAATCAAAACCACATTTCACGGGCAACCTCCAGGGTCATGACGCTGCTCGCGGCGCTGGGTCTGCTGATTATGTCGGGATGCAGCCCCGACAAGGAAAACGGCACTGTTCTGATCCTCGAACTTGAAAATTCGGAAAATGTCCATCAGTACTGGGTGTTCAATCCTTATAATCGAACGATCGAGCGATGCAAAGCGACTGCAGAACAGGCGATCGCCGATATCCTTGCGAGCAACGCGGTCCCGAAGGATTCCAGGGTCAAGAGTTGGCGCTGTTCATTTACCCCACCCGAGAGCGGCGGGTGATGCGGGTGATGAGTTGTGCGCGAATCAAACGGGACAGCATCAAATAACGTTCCCGGGTGGTCGGCACAATATAAATCAAAGGGGCAGGGTCGACATATAATTGGGCGAGTGAATCAAAAATGAATATTACCGTGAGAATCATTTCCATAATTTGCTGCACTTTATTGCTGGTTGCCTGCGGCGACCCTCACGACACCAAGGTGCCCGCTGATATTTCAAAGTGGCGTGACACTGTTAAACCCTCCCTGCAGAAACTGACGCCCGAGGAACAGGCATTATTTGCCGATTATGTCAGGCGGCATACGATCACTGTGGCGGGTGGTTTGACCGGGGACAATACCGACCCGATACCGGAAGGCATCACGATAGGCAAGGCAATAGAAGAGCAACGCAGCTATGTCGCCCGGCAGCAAGTCAAAGGACCGGAAGAGAAATCACATTGAACAAGATGGAACGAATGGGACAGCATCGAAAAATAATTCGGGATGCGACTTTGGAACCATTGGTCAAGTTCTGGCACCAATTACGGGTCAAGTGCAAAACATCGAGGAAACGATGAACAAAGGGCAGCAAGAAGTTTTGAGCAAGGTTCCGGAAGTGACTTTGATCTTCTGGATCATGAAAATTCTTGCAACAACCCTGGGTGAAACCGGCGGCGATACCTTGTCCATGTCCATGAAGCTCGGTTATCTCGAAAGTACCGAGATATTTGCAGCAATATTTATCGCCGCTGTGATCGTGCAGATCCTGGCGAAAAGGTTTCACCCCGTTGTGTACTGGATGACCATCATTGCAACGACAACGGTTGGAACTACATTGGCAGATTTCGCTGATCGATCGCTTGGTATCGGGTACGCCGGAGGCACCGTTATCCTGTTTACGTTGTTGATGGTGTCACTCTCGCTTTGGAATCGCACACTCGGTTCCGTTGCCGTCGATACGGTGAACTCTCCAAAATCGGAAATGTTCTACTGGGTAACGATCATGCTTTCCCAAACCCTGGGCACTGCGCTTGGCGATTGGACTGCCGATACCGCCGGCCTCGGGTATGAAGGAGGTGCGCTGGTGTTTGGAGCTATGTTGGCAGTAATCGCCGTGGCGTACTACCGCACAAGGATTTCCCACACGGTACTATTCTGGGCGGCCTTCATTCTTACACGCCCGCTCGGTGCGGTCGTCGGCGACTTCCTCGACAAACCGGTGATCAAAGGCGGTTTGGCATTAAGCCGCTACTCGGCGTCTGCGACACTTATCGTGCTCATCGCGCTTTGCATCATCATCTTTACACATAAACCCGCAAAGCAATTACATTGAATCGGACCCGGGCTTCTCGATGAGCGGCACTTCATCAAATGTACAACTGGATCAAATGTCCGACTGGCTTTTAAAATGCAGACCAGAATAGAACGCCGAAAAAACCCAGCAACAAAACGAAACCGAAGAAAAGCAGCAGGGCATCCTTGAAGCTCGTGGCATCTTCCATGTTGTGGAGTTCTTCAACAGGCTTGCTCATGGCAGCTACCTCATCTGTATGATCGACGCTGGAAGTGAAGCTTTCCATCACTAATGCCGCTGCAGGCAGCTTTAGCGTGAACCGATTGCATTTTCAATGACAATCACAGTCAAGCAATGGTTCCCCTATCTTTTATTCATACCCGGCATTCATGACTCGGGATTTTCTTCCGGCATTTCAAAATTGGTTTATTTAGTCACCTCATCCCGAATGACGGATTTATCAAGTTGCAGCTGGGTTTTGCGGGTGACAGGAAATGAAGGCAACCTGATCCGAAACATTCTTACAAAACGTTACAATTACATCACGAGTCATTCCCGAACTGACCGGCGTTCGTCAAGTAATATGGCCCTGCCTCGATTCATCGAATATTTGTGAGGTAGTTATTGCCGTTTATCGGCGTTGTGACGTCCTTTGCAAACCGGGCGATACGGAACTTTTTCACCTTGATTCAATCTGATGTTTCCCAGATCGTTTGGGTAACGTCATTTTCTTCAAAGGAGATAATCATGAGCGATGAAAATATCAACCCTATGTCTTCAGATCACAAATCCGATCAGGTTAAGGGCAACTTGATGGTGGCTGGCGTAACGATTCTGGGGGCTTCAGCGCTGGTGATTGCTTTTATGGCAGGATTCAGTTAACGAACCGGATTGCCCTGATCATTAAAGCCGGTGATAAGCCGGCTTTTTTAACTTTCAAAGAAAGGTCGAACATATGAACGAAATCCTGCGATACCTGAAAAAGCATGGGGAACAACTGGATGCTGAGATCGCCAAAGCTGCCGGCCTTTCCCTTTCCAAAACACGCCTGTATCTGGCAGAACTTGCCGCCAAAGGCGAGGTTGTCGTATATCACTCGACCCGATACGAAGAGGGACACAAAATAGAGGGCATCCGTTGCAGATTATCCGGGATCATTCCAAAGGCAGCGCCGGGCAGAAAATCCAAGGTTACTGTAATTAACTGATATTCAAGCTGCCGTTGTTGTGGAATAAAAGAAATCAATGGAATGGAATCAAAGGAATGGAATCAAAGGGGGTCAGGTTCGAATGATGTTGCAATGCTCCGGCCCGATATCCACCTCCGCCCTCCCGCGCTAATGGCGTCGACAATCAAGTTGCAACCTGCCAGGTAATCGAAAATTGTCTATTGTGAACGGGTTAGATCTTCCGTCTTAACTTGATCGCGATCGTGCCGACGCCCAGGAAAGCGACGCCCATCAGGACGAGCGTAACGGGCCAGCCCAGGGAATTCGCAAAATGCCTGGCGGTGTAAAACCCGATAAAGCCGAGCATGGCAATCACCGTGGTGAACAACAGTGCCCGGCTTTGCAGCACCACGCAGGCATAGAGCATGGACGCTGTGACGGCGAGATAGACAAGCTCGTAAGACCTGTTATGCACGAGATCGAACAAGCCGCTATAAGCCATGATAGACCCGAAGAAATAGCCGAGGCCGGACAGGCGCGCATGCCGCCCCGCCTTGTGCAGTCCGTACGCTGCGGACATCACGCATACGCCGGCGATCAGACTCGCCCAGTTCGCGGCGGTGGCCATCGCGATGCGGTCGAACAGGCCGCTGTTCATCCAGCAGATACCGATCAGCAACGCGGGTTCCGCGAGCAGGCGGTGGGGCGTTTTTTCAAGTGCGCTGCCGACCAGGAACAGCGAGGCGCCAAGAACGATCGCAATGTAGGCCATCGGGACGTGGAGCAGGTCGAGTCCGACCTGCATGAATCCGTAAACGAAGAACAGCGCCGTGAACGCCAGCACCGTGAGCATGTATTTACCGAACAGCGCACCCTGGTGCAGTGCCATCACACCGAATACGGCGAGCGCTGCGGCACGCCAGTTGTCGCCGTGCGGGAACAATTCGTGGATGAGTACGAACCAGCCGCCGGTCATCATGAGTACGGAGGCGAGCGCAAGCGGCAGGATCAGCCTCGGATATTTCTTCTCGTGCAGCGCGGAAACCAGCACGATGAGCAGAATGTAACCGACGCCCAGCGTCACGAAGACCCGCATCGCACTGCCCATGCTCTGCCAGAACGTGCCGATATAGGTGCTGATGCCGGCGAGAATGAAGATCGCGCCGAGATAGGTAAACAGGGTCTTGGCGATGTCGCCCCTGCTGCGCCGCGCGGTCACAGGCCGCAAATCGGCAGGCGCATGAAGGGCGGCTTCGATTTCGGCGGGCGTGATTTCGTAGTCGCGCATCAGCTGCGCGATGCGCTGCAGCGCGCCGTGCTTGTCGGCCACGCTTGACGCGCCAAGGATACCGGCCAGCGGCCAGCCCCACCACCCTCCGCCGATCAGCACGAGCACGACGATGAGGGCCAGCAGCCAGATCACGGCGACACCACCCAGCCGATAAAGCGGGTGTTATTGCTGTAATACGTATTGCCGGAATACGGCAGGCGTATGCTGCGCCCTTTTTTCGTCAGCACCGCTTCCCTGCCGTAGCGCGAGCCATAGAACAGGCCGGTGAAGAAATCGCCCGAATAACCATCAGGTCCCGAACTGAATTCGTATCCATCCGGTGCAACGCTGGACGAATCGACCGTCATCCCTTCAAGATCGGGTACATCGATCGGTGTGACTGTTGAAGCCGCCTCGGGCGCAGCGGGACGTTGTCCGGGCGGAGCGAGGCCGGGCGGCAGCATGATGGGGATCTCCTGCACTCCCCCGGTTTTCGGGTTGAAACGCCAGAGACGCGGTTTCTGGTATCCGGCTGAACTGCCCTGGTAGATGACCTGAATCTTATGGTCTACGACGGAGATCTGCACACCGTTGGGATAATTGTTGTATTCAGTCGCGTAAAGCACATCATATTGCGGGGGCGCTACCAGAAGGGCGGGAATCCCCGAGATCAGCAGGAATGCAACAACGAGCAGCAGGGGCAATCCCAGGCCAAATGCGATGGTGGGATTCTCGCGGAGGAATGATTTCATGCAGACTTCTCCTTCATGACGGTGTTTTATGCTGCATATCCACGAGACAGGAATCCAACTGGATGCCGCCGATTATCACTGGCTGTTGTGCCCCGGTCAATGCCGGCTTCCCGGCACAGGCAGCATGCCAATACCGGTCAATCGTCAATTTCCTTATAATGAACAGCATGAAACATCTTCGCACAACCACACTGACCTGCCGCCGACCAAATGGAACAGCATCAAACAATCATCCAAGGGGGTCGGCAGAATGAAAAAGTCCAGACAATGATTCCGATGTCGCGCTTCCTGCCCGAGCGCTTTGTCGTTACGAACCTTGTCTATCTTGCGTGCCGTCCTCGGCTCCAAGGGCGCGGCTCGATCTGTCCCTGTTTAAAAAATAGCTCGTCCCGTTAAGGAGTTTCAACCATGACCAAGAAAGCAGCCATCGCCCTTGCAATCGCCATGCTGGTCATCGTCGTATGGGGATTGGTTTTCGAGGCGGGCTCAACAAGAATAATCGTCAACGGCCGGGAGCTCATAGGTCCGCTCAAGGGCACGATCGGTGCGGCCGGTCTGGTCATTGGCCTGATCGCCCTGTTCTGTGCGGCGATCTTGCTGTTGTTTGTATTTGCCGGGATCGGAATCTTTATCCTGGGTGCCGTGATATTCGCCGGACTTATCCTGGCGGGTTTGGCTTTCCCGTTGCTGCTTGTTCTGCTGTTGCCATTGGCCATTGTTTGGCTGTTCATTGCGACCACACGGAAAACTGAAACATGAATGTTCCGGACTTGTCCTTGGCTTGCATGACAGAACGGCAGCGGATTCGATTTCAATTTCTCCTGCACGACGACCGCCGTAATATAATTTGTCTCAGATGACTTTTGTTCATTAGCCATTGATCAAAATTGCGCGGGGGATACAACCGTGAGGATATTTTTCATATTTTGCCTCGTAGTGTTACTGATTGCATGCGGCGATCCTCACAACACCAAAGTCCCCGCTGATTTTTCAAAGTGGAACACGACTGTAAAACCGGCGCTGCAGAAACTGACGCCCCGAGACCAGGAATTGTTTACCCAGTATGTCAGACGACATATGATATTGGCGGACGAAGTCGGGTTGTACGGGGACAAGGCCGACCCGATCCCTGAAGGCATGACGCTGGGCAAGGCGATAGAGGAGCAACGCAACTATATTGCCCGGCAGCAAGCTGAAGAATCCGCAGAGAAGAAACGCAAGAATAAAACCGGCAAGTAGCGATCATGGCATGCGATTGATCGGCAAACGAAAGGGGCGTGATGGGCAATGTTATCTTTCTGCTTCTGGCTGTTGTGAGCAGTGGCGCGATGGCGGATACATCTCGCCTTGTACCGAACTCACAAGTCAATTATTACGGGGTTGGAGCCAATACGTGTGCGCAATATCTGGATGACCGCAACAAGGACGGGAAATCGTCCGGCTTGCGGGGTGCTTTCTACACGGCATGGTTTAAAGGGTATGTGAGCGGATTCAATCAATTCGCCAGCAAACAGGTCGATGTGCAGCTGGAACCTGCCAGAGTACTGGCATACTTCGACAAATGGTGCCGGGACAATCCATCGGGCAATGTTGTGGGTGCCGCCATATGTCTCACAGCGGCCAGCGGCGGCGCTCCCATTGAATTTAGCTGCAAACCATGACCGAACTGAAGGTCCGGCATCAAATATTCATCCTGGAGTGTCGGCATGATGCGGAACGTCCGGTGATCGGCCGATACAGGCTCATTTGATATTTGCGCTCGATTTCAATGCTCCGCGAAGGCATCGTCCGGATAGCAATACAGCCACCTTTCCCCAGGCTCGGCAGAGGCGATCACGGGATGCCCGCTAGATTGCGCATGCCGGGTGGCATGGCGGTTGGGCGAGCTGTCGCAGCACAGCGTAACTCCGCAGGTCTGGCAGGTGCGCAGGTGGACCCATCTGTCTCCGGTCTTGACGCACTCCTCGCATACATGGCGTTTCTCGTGTTTGATCGTCTTGATGGCGACCAGATGAGCGCAGGATGATTTGGATGTCATTATCTTTCCTTTATCCGTCGTGTTCCTGGTGGAAGAAAAACTTGATTACCGAACACTGCCAAGTGTCATTATAAATCGCCGTATTGTTATGATAGTATGCCCGGCCAAATCGGGCGTAAAACTGTGTCAGACAGACTCCTGGAACCTGTCGGCATCCCCAACTGATACCGGTGAATATATGCAACGACAAGATCTGTGGGCAACACCTTTGTGGTATTTTGAAATTCCGCCATCCTTGATCAATCCTTCCGATATCGCACAAGACGCATATACCTATCAAAGATCGGACAAAGGAGTCGTGATCTCCAATGTCGGCGGATACCAAAGCACTACGCTGACCATGCAGGATCGCGTCCCTCCGGCATTAACCAGGCTGTTGGGTGTACTGACAGAACAATGCCAGGTTTGTGCAAGGGAATTCGGTTTCGAGCGCAGCCTGGGCATCGCGAACTTCTGGATCAACATCAATAAGAAAAATAATTACAACAAGATGCATATTCATCCTTCAAGCATTCTTTCCGGAAGTTACTACGCCGCGACTCCGCCCCGATCAGGCAGCATAATTTTTCATAACCGGCCGGAAGCAAGTTACATTCTGGCCGAGATGAAACAGATAGGCGCCAAAGAGTCCCGGTTTACCGCGACATCCCAGGCTTTCGAACCAAAAGCGGGCGCAGTCCTCGTTTTTCCGGGCTGGCTGCAGCATAGTGTGGAAGACAACAAATCCGAACAAGACAGGATAAGCATTGCCTTCAATCTTGCTTAAGTCCCGATAAACCACCTCAAATCACAGGGCAAAGGAGCGTACTCGGGCTTGAACGGCAATCCCATTGCTCCCTCCTTTTCTAAGCTGTACCCGGTCGTGTCCCCGGAATCAAATCGTTCTGTATGCACTTGCCTCATTGAATGTTACTTTCATGACTGGCCTGTACTCGCATTCGTAGTGCTTGCACTATTGTCTATGTATTTCTTGACGGTCCGCCTATCCAGGACAGTCTTCCTTGCGACCTCCTCGTACGACCCGTATCTGTTGTACAGCAACACGCAGTAGCGCGACAGCAGAGTTTGCGCGTCCATGGAGCCTGCCTTGACACCGTTGATCAGGCTGCCTTCAACGTCACCCGGAGCGATGGCGCTCCTGTCGATTTCATATTTCTGCTTCAGCAGGATACGCCGTATGCATTGTTCCAGTTCACGCACGTTGCCGGGCCAGGCGTAGTCGTTTGGAACCTGATTGTGGATATCATGAATCACGCGGAACGCCACGTCGTCCGAGTCTTCTCCGACAATGCGCTTGACCGTGTGCTTGACGAGTTCGTCCAGCTCATTGGGATCCTCCTGTATCCGCTGACGCAGAGGCGGAACAAGAATGACGTCTGAACAAAGCCGGTAGTAAAAGTCGTCCCTAAACTCTTTTTCGCTGCGCAGGCTGTCCAGTGACCGGTTCGTCGCGGCGATGATCCGGCCCGGAAACCGTTTCTTCTCGTGGCTTCCTACGGGAGAATAGACGCGTTGCTCCAGCACGTGCAGTAGCTTGATCTGAACGGGCACGGGGACCTCGCCGATCTCATCGAGGAAGATGGCGCCATAGCGACTGCATTGTGACAGTACACCATCGTGGTTGGATACCGCGCCCGTAAACGATCCCTTCGTGTGCCCGAAAAGCTCCGATTCGATCAATTGCTCCGGGAACTGGGACAAGTTCAGGGAGGTAAAGGCCCGGGTGAAGCTTTCGGCAAAACAACCCTTCTTTTTATCAAATGGGATGTATCCAGACTGGCCGATAGCCCGCGCCGAAATCCCCTTCCCCGATCCAGTCTCACCGAGCAGCAGCGTCGAGTAATCCTCCATCCTGTTCCAGAGCTTCCTGGCATAGAGCGACAAATCCTGGGTGACCACGTTGTTCCACAAGCTCTCCCGGAGACTGACCATGCAGGGGCTATTCCCGATAATGCCCTTGCGGATGAAGTAGTAAGCCCGTCGAATCTGAAAGCAAATGGCAAAGAAATGCAGCGCATCCTCAGTCGTAAAGCCAAAGCGCATGAACATGGAAAGCGCCTCATTCGCAAAGGTTACCGTGCAGGATCCGCCCCCGTCGGATAACTGCTTTTCGATCAGCGGGTCGAAGTGCAGAAAGAACTGGTTGTACACGTGATAGACGAAAACTTCCTCAGCAAGCGTGCGGTCCTTTCCTTCGAATTTGCTGATGTCGCCTTTTCCATCGGACACGAGCCTGTTCACCACTTGCGTCACCGCCTCTATGAGCTTGGCATACCGTTCCGTATACGTCGCTTCGGGGGGGAAATCCGCGATCTTGCGGTCGGCGGCAATCCGCTTATGGCTGAAAGGATTCGCATGGAAGACGTCGAGAATATTCGACAAGGCTTGCCGCTCGGCACTAGTGAGTTTTGTTTTATTCATTATTCATAAAATGTACATGTATGTTCATTAAATGTCAATCATGTGACTTTTACCCATCATCGTAATAAAAATGATTTTCATAAAATTCAAGTAATTATTTTTCAACTTCGCTTGGTATCAGTGTTGGCGTGGTTTGTGCGTTAAGAAAGACAAGAGGCAGATTATCTTCGAACCCGACCTCTGGCAACGAGTGAATCTGAGACGAACACCTTCAATTGTTGAAGGAGGATTGAGATGAACACTTTAGCAAACAGTCTTGGCCTGCAAACGGAACGCGCGTCTATCGTCAACAGAAAGTTTTTATACATTCAAACAGGAAAACAATTTGTCCAAGCAGGTTGTTTCCTAATGAAAATTACCGCTGCTATTCTGATGCTCTTCGCCGTAGATTCCATTAATGCGTTTGCGGATGATCTAGGTTTTTATGCCAACCTTGATACAGGAATAGTTTTGTACCGCAACGCCCCTGAAAGCAATTCGGCGGGATTCCGCATTGGTGGTGGCTATCAATTCAACCCCTATGTAGGTGTGGAAGCTGGCTTATTAATCATCAAAGATGCAACCAGTGGGGACGATTGCTGGACTTACATTGCAACTTTGTCCACTTGCCCGAAAGCTACCTTGAGTGCGTCTTCTTCACAGGCTGCCGTAGTCGGCACCCTGCCCCTTAGCGAAAATCATAGCTTGTTCGGCAAATTAGGTTGGGCAAATACTTCATTGGACTACTCGTATTCCTATACGCCATGTTTCCTGGTTTTTTGTGACTCCACTACCACTGGTTCCGGAAGCGCAACGAAGACCAACCCGATGTTTGGCATCGGCTGGCAGTCCAAGGCTTTACAACCTTTATATTGGCGTGTGCAGTATGAGAACTTCGGCAAAATAAAAATGACCGTCAACTATAACGACCAGCCATCCACAACATTCGATATTGCGATTGAGTACATCTCAGTGGACTTTATTTACAAATTTTGATTTCACGTTGGCCCGAACGCGTTCACTAACTTCATATTCCTGCCGAACAGCTACTTTCGCATATGGAGATCGGGATGAGCGTTTTAACAAATTGGTATGAAAGGTTACTCATGTACAACCATACCGAAAGATCGATGGTGCAATCTCAACTTGAAGTGATGTTTGAAATCGGTAACCACACGAAGACAATTTCCCCGCTTCAATTTATTGTGCTCCTTTGTTTGCTCGCGGGTTGCGGATCTGCCTGGGCGCAGGATTTGTTTGACCCAAACAATTCAGTAAACAATGCAACTGCGTCTGAAACGAGAAGCACACCTGAGGCTGACCGCGAACCCGGAAAGGCTACACCACAAACACCATATGACTCCCCGCAACGAGGGGCTGTATCGTTTAATTTCGGTCTGGGACTGGCCTTTGCGGACATGTGGCCTGAAAACTCGACCATAGGTTGGGATATTCTGGCGGGTATTGAGAAGACTGCACCCAGCGGATGGAATTTTGGCGGACAAGTGCATTTGTTAAATGGTTCATTTGCGGAAACCAATCTTCATACAATGGCTTTGTTCGCTACGGTTCGGCCAGGAAATGAATGGCTGCAATGGTTGCAGCTTAAAGCAGGAATTGTGGATGCCGACTATTCGGATACCACGTCGGAGCCACAACCGCCTTACTATGAATATGTAAATCAAACTACCACGTGGAGTGGTACTGGAGAAGCGATAGGTGCTGGAATCGTCCTTGGCGATGGGAATTTACGATTCCATTTACTAGATATCGAACGTTATTCCGTTGCTGGGCGTAGTTTCATTGTCTATTCGATTAGTATAGCGATCATTGGTCGCATTCACTGATTGTCAGCAACACGATGAAGCAAAAGATAAAGAGATCAGCCAAACAACCTGAAAACTGAATCAACCGTTTGGGAGCGCACGCGCCAAGGCCAGGTGCGACAGCGCTTATGTAGGGCCTATGTAAAAGAACGCATCCGAAAAATCTCCAATTTGAAGACCGCGTGGCCATACCTGATCAAAGCTCAGGCTTAAATTGAAGCATTGGAACAAGAATACTTAGAGTTGCTGCCCATGACCCATCGTCGGTCCGCCGTATACCCCTGCTGATATTCTTTGTATCGCTGCGGACAACTCCATTTCCTATTCAGCTCCGGTATCTTCGCTTTAGTGCGTCGATCGACTGGATTCACCGCCCCTGACCGCGCTCATCGCGGTTGTTTTGATGCCCGCCCTCGCTGCGTCTTTGCTGGTAATACTGCTGCGTCGCGGGATCATACGGCTGGTAGCGGTATCTCTCGGACCGGATCGTATGTTGTTGTTCCAGCTCGCGGGGATAACGTTCCCCGTAGTACTTCCGCTGGTAAGACGGCAGCGGTGCGGGCGGAGGGACTGAATGTCGGTCCCATTGATCCCATCCTTGTCGATGCTGTTCCCAGTCGCGGCCCCAGCGCTCGCCCCAGCGCGGCGGCGCATCGGCCCGCCAGCCGTGAAAATACGGCGGTGGCCTGCGATAGTAATGCACCGGAATACGCAGCACATAAACCGGCACGTATTCCGGTGCCACCAATTGCCACGGCCCGTTGTACCAGCTGCTCACATACCAGTCATCTCCCTGGAATACCCAGTACATGCCGTCGTAAAAGAAGTAATTCAGATCCACCCTTGGATCGTAATAAACGGGATAGCCCGGCACCGGGACCAGCCTCGGGTATGCCGGCATATTGATCCCGATGCTGACGCCGGGAACGCTGATCCCGACGCCGACACTTACCTCGGCTTGGGCCGCGCTTACCGGGAAAAGCAGCACCGACAACACAATTAATAGATTGCGCATTTTCTTTCCTCCATTTGGGTAACCGCCCATCGCATGAATATCGTCAATTATTCACATACTACCGACAAGCCGGGCCATGGAAAGTTTCCCGGCAGTATTGCGGCACGTCTGAAATATACTATCTTCCGCAACCTGGTTGCAGGCCAACTCGCATCGCGCCAAGAGCCTGCATAGCCTATAATTCTGTTGTACCGGTATTTTGCTGCGCGCACCTGATTGCGGCTGCGGAACATGCATCATTTCATTGCCATTTTCTGCATCATTGGAGGAACAGATGAAACAACTTAAGTCGTTATTGCTGAGCTTGTTGATAGGCGTTGCAATAGGAATGTGGTTCGGGGTGAATATCGGGCGTGAAGTGCCGTTCTATTCCAACCCGTTCGATACGCGTTCGATCAACCAGAAAATCAAAGGCGTTGCCGGTGAAACGCTGGAAAAAGGCGGACAGGCCATAGAAAAAACCGGCCAGTCGCTGCAGGACAAACTGAATAAATAAACTTGAAATGCGCTGTTGAAGCCGCTGTCGAATATGCAGCGACGAGTCGGCGTTTGCAACCCTCGATCGGAGATGCGTCATGAAACTGCTAGGCACCAATACCAGCCCCTATGTGCGCAAGGTGCGCCTGGTCCTGCTGGAAAAGAACCTGCGCCACGATTATCTCGTCGACCCGCCGCGCGAGCCCGGTAGCCAGGTGGCGCGCGCCAATCCGCTCGGGCGCATCCCGGCACTGATACTGGATGATGAAACCTGCGTGTTCGATTCGCCGGTGATCGCCGAATATGCAGACTCGCTGAATGACACGCCCATCCTCATTCCCCGCGACAGCGCGCTGGCACGGATGCGCGTCAAGCGCTGGGAAGCACTGGCGGATGGCATCATGGATTCTGCTGTCGTGGTGCGCACCGAACGCATACGTCCGGCGGAAAAGCAGGAAGCAGACAACATCGCCCGGCACAACGATGCCATCACGCGCGCGCTGTCGTTTGCCTCCGTGCAGCTTGGCGACAATGCATGGTGCGAGGGATCATCGATCACGCTGGCCGATCTGGCGCTGGCAAGCGCGCTGATCTATCTGGATCTGCGCCAGCCCGAACGCGACTGGCGCGGGCCGCATCCCAATCTGGCCGCATGGTTCGCCCGCGTCAGTTCGCGCAGCAGCGTGCGCACCGCGCTCGCCGGGTGACTCACATCAAGCCGCAGCAGCAGCCGGCTGCATCTGTCTTTTCAAGCTGATCATCAGCACGCCGGCCAGCACCAGTGCCGAGCCGGCGATCTGTTCCAGCGACATGCGCTCCCCCAGAAACACATAGGCCAGCAGTATGGTCGAGACCGGGCCGATCGAACCGATCATGGAGGTGTGCACCGAACCGATGCGGCGCATCGCCGCAGCGAGCAGGAATGCCGGCAATACTGTGGAAAACACCGCCATCGCGATGCTCAGTCCATATACCCTGACGGGAAGATTCAATGCCGCGACAGGATGCGTGACGGCGAATTGCACCAGGCAAGCGGCGCACGCCACCGTCATCACATAAGCGGTGAATCGCGTCGCGCCTATCCTTGCGATGGTATGCCCCGCGCCGACCAGATACACTGCGTAAGCCAGCGCGCTGGCAAAAACCAGAACCGCGCCCGATAGTGCGTCATGCTGCAATACATCCATATCGTGCATGAACACCAGCGCGATGCCCGCGTAGCTGACCACCAGGGCGAACAGAGCGGTGCGTCCAATCTTGTGCTTGAAGACAAGCGCCGCAATGATCACCACCATGGTCGGATACAAAAACAGGATGAGTCTTTCCAATCCCGCACTGATATATTGCAAGCCCAGAAAATCGAGATAGCTGGCAAGGTAATATCCGATCAATCCCAACCCGACTACCGCAAGTTTGTCTTTGGCGGTGAGTCTCCGGTTTCGTTTGTCGCGGTTCGAATTTGCCGCAACGATCAGGAAGAACGGCAGCGAAAATGCCATGCGCAATGCCAGCAGCGTGATCGCATCCACCGATTCGATATAGGCCAGCTTGACCAGGATCGCTTTTGCAGAAAATCCGACTGCGGCGACCAGCGCAAACAAGGTGCCGGTTATCTTCTGGCGTGAAGAAACGATTATTTCGGCTGCAGACGTCATGGGAAGCCTGTCATGATGGCGGGTCTTGTGCGGGGTTCAAGCGATCGCGGATTGAAAATTCCGATGCAATCTTTCCGGATGCGACATGGCCATTCATACGCCGGGACTATTTGGCTGTATGCCCCATGGCATGGCCGGATGCAAGGCGATAAATGTTCAGCAAATCCTCTTCGCTCACGTCGATGACACCGTCCATCCGGGTCAGTGCCCATTCGATGTCCGCTTGCCCAAGTTCGCCCGGCCTGTGCGCGGCCTGGTTCAATGCGGGCTTGGCCACGCTGCGCATCGGATAATGCCTGCCGGGAATCAGATTGTTGATGACCAGCGCCAGCAACAGCGAAAGCGTGGTGTTGGCGAGCACGGTACCGGCAGCCCATGCCCAGCCATGCTGATGAAACTGCTCCGCTGCCAGCACCATGATCAGCGCAGTCGCTCCCCCGGGCGGATGCAAACAATGCGACATGTGCATCAGGAAAACTGCCATCCCGACTGCAATACCCGCGGCCATAACCGGATCGGGTATATACATGCTGCATGCCCAGCCTACCATCCCCGAAATCATGCTGCCTCCAACTACCGGCCACGGTTGCGCCATCGGACTGTGCGGGACTGCAAACAACAGGACTGCCGCGGCAGCCGAAGAAGCCAGCATGACCAGGGGGAAACCGATCCCGGGGAGAAAATGCAACGCCAATCCCATCAACAAAATACCCGCCATTGCCGCCAGTCCGGCGCGGATCTTTTCGGCGAGGGGAACGGGATCAAAACCCGGCTTGAATGATGACAACAAATCAACAAGATTCATGGAGCGCTCCGCAATAAGGACATCTTTGATGGGTAATAACAACGACCTTGTTACACCCATTATATTGGTATATGCGGAACGATTCTTACGTCTGTTTGGTCCTGTTTGCTATCAGCACCGCCCAAACACCGAGCACGATGTAACAGATCAGCGACCACTCCGGAATGCCGAGAGCAAGGAAGGTCCAGCCCTTTTCCGCGCATTCGCCGGAGCCGTGCATCAGTTGTTTCAACACGTTGGACATCGGCATGGTCTCCAGCATGTAGTCCAGCCCCGGGCCGCAGGCGGGCACCTGGTCTTTGGGCAGATGCTGGATCCAGATATGGCGCGATGCGACGCCAATACCGGCCAAAGACAGCAGCACGATCAGTGCTGCATAGATGCGTTCACCCAACCGTTTCGGACCGTGCAGCGCGGCGAGAAAGCACACCGCGGAGATGGAGATGAAGATCACACGCTGCACCATGCACAGCGGACACGGATCCTGATGTTCGACATATTGCAGATACAACGCGACGCCTATCAGTCCGCCGGCGAACAATGCACCGGCCAGATACAGCCAGCGACTGGAAATGCTGCGCCAAAGTTTACACATACTCTCGCTTTCCATATAACGACCGATACTGAAACTGCATAAACCGGCGCGGAACCGCGTTCACTGCGATATCCGCGATCTTTATAACAGAACGAATGGAACGACTGCAGACTGACGCCTGTGCCAAGACTGGCGATTCTATCCGCCACGAAGAGTTGAATCAATGCGAATACAGCGTGAACCGGAGAAGAGGCGGTCCGGGAAGACCGCCTCTTGCGTCGCAACTATGCCGCAATACTTTCCGGCTTGATCGATCTTTTCAGGGAAATGGAAGGAATCCTGGAATCATGATTATTGTGACTGTCGTCCACCAATTGCTGCAACGTGACCGCCTGCAGATAATCCAGTATGCTCTCGTTCAGACCCATCCACAAATTATGGGTGATGCAGGGGTGTTCTTCGCCCTGGCAATTGCCCTTGCCGCCGCATTTGGTCGCGTCCAGCGGTTCGTCCACGGCGATCACGATTTCCGCAATGGATATGCTGTTGCCCGGACGCGCCAGATAATAGCCCCCGCCCGGTCCGCGCACGCTTTCGACGATCTTGTTTCTGCGCAACTTGCCGAACAATTGCTCCAGATAAGAAAGCGAAATCTTTTGCCGTTCGCTGATCGCCGCCAGCGTAACCGGCGCCTTCCCGCCGCGCATCGCAAGGTCAACCATTGCTGTCACGGCAAAACGTCCTTTGGTGGTTAATCGCATGTCATTCCCCTGTCGTTGTTTGAGGTCGATGATCCGATACAGCCCGAGTCGCGCCGCGAATATCGACAATTGACATCATAGAATACCCGTATTTTTTAGTCAACAATCTTGTTCAAGTGATTGGGATCGAATTTGTCGGCAGTGGCGCGTTCTTCATCCACGGGCACGCCCATCTTTTCGAGCTGCTGCAAAATGAATTCGATACGCTGATCCACCGTCACGCTATGACCGATGAGTCCGTGCAACGCCTTGTTGACCGGATCGTTCTGGTCGTTGCCGATGCCGTACGCGTTGAAACCGCCGGCGCTTTTCTTTTCTTCATCCAGGATCCGCGCTGGAATGCCCGCGGCAGTCGCACCGGCAGGAACATCCTTCACCACCACCGCATTGGAACCGATCTTCGCACCGTCGCCGACGGTGATCGGGCCGAGGATCTTTGCTCCCGCACCCACCACCACGCCGTTGCCCAGCGTCGGGTGGCGTTTGCCTTCCTTCCATGACGTGCCTCCCAATGTGACGCCGTGGTAGAGCGTCACATCATCGCCGATCTCGGCGGTCTCGCCGATCACCACGCCCATGCCGTGATCGATGAAGAAGCGATTTCCGATGGTCGCGCCGGGATGGATCTCGATACCGGTAAGCCAGCGCGCGATATGCGACAGGAAGCGCGCCAGCCATTTCAGATTGGCGCGCCACAAGGTATTCGACATGCGGTGCAGGATGCGCGCATGCAGGCCCGGATAGCAGGTCAGCACCTCGAAGGTGCTGCGCGCGGCCGGATCGCGGTCGAATACGCTGGCAATGTCTTCACGGATATTCTTAAACATCTTTAAGGGGTCTTAAATAATTCAAGTTTCTAAGCTAGGCAAGGCGCGAGCAAAAAATTTCGACGCAGCATATACCAAAATATGTAAGGTGTGATTTTTTGTGAGTTACACAGCATAGCGACGAAGTGGTTTGAGCAGGCAATCCGCAAAGCGGATGCTCGCAAAATTGGATTATTGCCCTTTGTGTTCTCGCTGGTAACGCGCCCTGAGGCGCTCATTATACTCGGTGGCGACACTCAATATTCCGCGCAGGATATTGATCTCTTCCTGCTCGAGACGTGCCCGCGCATACAAACGGCGCAGCCGCTGCATCAGGCGCGCGGGGTTTTGCGTGGTGAGGAATCCGATCTCGAACAGGGTCTTTTCCATTTGCGCAAAGAAACCTTCCACCTGTTCATGCGGAGCGGGATGGATCTCCGGCGCGCTAGGCCGATAATCCTGCGCCGCGACGACCAATTCATAAGCGATCACCTGCACCGCGGCCGCGATATTGAGCGAAGAGAATTCCGGGTGCGCGGGGATATTCACCAGCACCTGCGCCTTGCCCATTTCCTCGTTGGTCAGGCCCGACATCTCGGTGCCGAACAGCAGCGCCACCGGCTGGGTGGCAGCCTGTTGCAACAGCAGCGGCATCGCCTCGCGCGGTGTCTTCACCTCGATGGAGATATCGCGCAGCCGCGCCGTCATCGCCACCGTGAACACCACGCCTCGCAGGGCTTCGTCGATCGAGTCGCACAGCACTGCGTCGCGCAGCACATCATCGGCTCCCGCCGCCATCGCATCGGCCTGCGGGTCGGGGAAATAGCGCGGGTTGATCAGGTACAAGTGGCGCAAACCCATCGTCTTCATCGCGCGCGCCGCCGCGCCGATATTGCCCGGATGGGTGGTATGGCTGAGCACGACTCTCACATGATCAAAAGGATTCTGTTTATACAAAACGCGTTTCCAACTAAAATACGCGGCCGGAATCTTCCGACCGCTCATTAAACTTAAGGCAACCATGCACCCCATGCTCAACATCGCGGTGAAAGCCGCGCGTCGTGCCGGCAATCTGATCCAGCGCTCTGCCGACAAGATCGATCACCTCACCATCACCAAAAAATCCCACGCGGATTTCGTCAGCGAAGTGGATCGCGCCGCCGAGCAAACCATCATCCAGACCTTGCTGGATGCCTATCCGGACCACGCGATTCTAGCAGAAGAGAGCGGCAGCCAAGGCGAATCGGAGTACCTCTGGATCATCGATCCGCTGGATGGAACGACCAACTACTTGCACGGTTTGCCGCAATTCGCCGTGTCCATCGCGTTGCAGCACAAAGGCATCATCACCCAGGCCGTGGTGTACGACCCGACCAAGAACGAACTGTTCACTGCCACGCGCGGACGCGGCGCATACCTCAACGACAAACGCCTGCGCGTCACCAAGCGCCTGCATCTGGCAGACAGCCTGATCGGCACCGGTTTCCCCTATTCCCGATTCGAGCATCTGGATGCTTACCTGGCGATCTTCAAAGACTTGATGCAGAAGACCGCCGGCCTGCGCCGCCCCGGTTCCGCCTCGCTGGATTTGGCGTGGATGGCGGCCGGACGCTACGACGGCTTTTTCGAGACCGGCCTCAAACCCTGGGACATCGCCGCAGGCTGTTTGCTGGTCACCGAAGCGGGCGGACTGGTCAGCGATCTGAGCGGCAACGATACCTATCTGAAATCCGGGCACCTTTGCGCAGGCAACCCCAACATCCATCCGCTGCTGTTGCAGGTAATGGCACCGCACCTGACCGGCAGCCTGAAATTTTCCAAGGCTTGAACATGCATCGGGCCGCGGCACTGGAGCAGATATTGCACAGCGAGATCCCGATCTCGCGGGAAATGGGCATCCGCGTGGCCTACTATGATGGAACAAGCCTGAAACTTGATGCCCCGCTGGCTCCGAACACCAATCATAAAAGCACCGCGTTTGGCGGCAGTCTCTACTCGCTAGCCGTGTTATGCGGATGGGGCTTGCTGCATCTCAGGCTCGCCGACGCCAGGATACACAAACACATCGTGATACAGGAAAGCAGTATCCGCTATCTGCATCCAGTCGAGCATGATCTGCATGCCGTATGCCGCATGGACGATGCCGCGTTCAGGAAATTCTTGCACACGCTCGAAAAGCATGGCCGCGCTAGAATAACGCTCGATTCCTTCATCATGGACGACAACCAACCGGCCGTTGAATTCACCGGCCGCTATGTGGTGCACGGATAAAACCATGACAGACCTCCATTCCCGGTCACAGGCAAAACAGGCTCAAGGCGGCAAGACGGCAACGCCGAGACATACCGTGACTGGCAGGAGAGAAGTTGCCGACGCAACCGATGCAGAGTTTGCGCAGCATGTGACCGGGAATCACACGCCGATGATGCAGCAATACCTGCGCATCAAGGCGCAGCATCCCGACATGCTGCTGTTCTACCGCATGGGGGATTTCTACGAGCTGTTCCATGACGATGCAGTGCGCGCGGCCAAGCTGCTCGACATCACGCTGACGCAGCGCGGCGCCTCCAACGGCCAGCCGATCAAGATGGCGGGCGTGCCCTATCACGCCGCCGAGCAATACCTGGCGCGGCTGGTGAAGCTGGGCGAGTCGGTCGCGATCTGCGAACAGATCGGCGACCCCGCCACCAGCAAAGGCCCGGTAGAACGCAAGGTGGTGCGCATCGTCACGCCCGGCACGCTGACCGATTCCGCGCTGCTGGAAGAAAAGCGCGACAACCTGTTGCTCGCGCTACACGAAAGCCGAGCCAAATTGGGGTTGGCCTGGCTGAATCTGGCATCGGGACAATTTTATGTTTGTGAGACCACCTCCGAGCACCTGCCCGCCGAACTGGAACGTCTGCAACCTTCGGAAATTTTGCACGCTGAGAATAATAGCTCCCTCTCCCTCCCGGGGAGGGCTGGGGAGGGTGAAAGCTCTCGCACTCCACTGAAATCCCTGCCCGACTGGCATTTCGATCTGGAAACTGCGCGGCGCGCACTGTGCCAGCAGTTCGCCACGCTCGACCTGGCCGGATTCGGTTGCGATGATTTCACTGTGGGGCTGGAAGCCGCCGGTGCGCTGCTCGGTTACGCGAAGCTCACGCAGGGACAAAGCATCGCGCACATCCGCGCCTTGCAGGTGTACAGCGCGGATCGTTACGTGCGCATGGATGCCGCAACACGGCGCAACCTCGAGATCACCCAGACCTTGCGCGGCGAACCCGCCCCCACGCTGCTGTCGCTGCTCGACACCTGCGCGACCAACATGGGCAGCCGTCTGCTGCACCACTGGCTGCACCATCCGCTGCGCGACCGTGCCGTGCTGAATGCCAGGCTGGATGCGGTGGACAAGCTGGGCGAACTGCATCGCTCAGTCCTCGAACAACTCAAACCCTGCGTCGACGTGGAACGCATCACCGCGCGCATCGCGCTCAAGAGCGCGCGCCCGCGCGACCTGTCCGGGCTGCGTGACACACTAAAGACCTTGCCGCAATTGCGCGCCACGCTTTCAACATGCGATGCGACACTCATTCAAGCGCTGGCCAATGCACTCCAAACAGGATCAGGTAGGGTGGGTAGCTCTGCTGCCCACGCGGAATCACACGATGCCAGCCGCGTGGGCACAGAAACGTGCCCACCCTACGGTGAGGCGCTTGTAGCAATGCTCCAGCGCACGATTAAACCCGAGCCCTCTTCTGTGCTTAGAGAGGGCGGCGTGATCGCCGACGGCTTCGATGCCGAACTCGACGAACTGCGCGGCATCCAGACCAACTGTGGCGACTTCCTGCTCGCGCTGGAAAGCCGCGAACGCGCGCGCACCGGCATCGCCACGCTGAAAGTGGAATACAACCGCGTGCACGGTTTCTACATCGAAGTCACACACGCCCAGAGCGGCAACGTGCCGGACGATTACCGCCGCCGCCAGACGCTGAAGAACGCCGAGCGCTACATCACGCCGGAGCTGAAGGCCTTCGAGGACAAGGCGCTGTCCGCCAACGAGCGCGCGCTGGCGCGCGAGAAGTTTCCTCTACGAACAACTGCTGGACCAGCTCGCGCCGTACATCCCGCAACTGCAGCGCATCGCCGCCGCGATCGCCGAACTGGACGTGCTCGCCACCTTTGCCGAACGCGCCGCGACGCTGAATTTCAGCGCGCCGCAATTTTCCGTTGAGCCGCAGATCAGCATCAGCAAGGGGCGGCATCCGGTGGTGGAAGCGCAGGTGGACACCTTCACGCCGAATGACACCACGCTCAACGATGCGCGGCGCATGTTGCTGATCACCGGCCCGAACATGGGCGGCAAATCCACTTACATGCGCCAGGTCGCACTCATCGCATTGCTCGCTCACGTCGGCTGTTTCGTCCCGGCGCAATCCGCCGTGCTCGGCGAGATCGACCAGATCTTCACCCGCATCGGCGCATCGGACGACCTTGCAAGCGGGCGCTCCACCTTCATGGTCGAGATGACCGAGGCCGCCAACATCCTGCACAACGCCACGGAAAAAAGCCTGGTGCTGGTGGACGAGATCGGACGCGGCACTTCCACCTTCGACGGCCTCGCGCTCGCCTACGCGATCGCGCGCCACCTGCTGGAAAAGAACTGCAGCTACACATTGTTCGCGACGCACTACTTCGAACTGACGCGCCTCGCCGAAGAATTCGCGCAACTATCCAACATCCACCTCGCCGCGATCGAACACCAGCACAGCATCGTGTTCCTGCACTCGGTGAACGAAGGCGCGGCCAGCCAGAGCTACGGCCTGCAAGTAGCAGCGCTTGCGGGTGTGCCCAACGACGTTATCAAGACCGCAAAGAAACAACTGCGCATGCTGGAACAAAACAGTGCCGCACAGAACCCTCAAGGTGACTTGTTCGACAGAAAACCGGAGATACCGGAACCGGAGGAGCATCCGGTATTGAAATCATTGCGCGAAGTGCAGCCGGATGAATTGAGTCCGAAGGAAGCGCTGGAGAAATTGTATCAGTTAAAGAGACTGGTGTAGAAAGACTAACAATAAAATCCGCCCAGGGTTTGCCAGCCCGGTTGATTCAAAGTATCAGGTTCAGCATTCGGGTACGCTATTGCACGGTTTGATGAGGTTCTGCGTTGCATAATGAGACTTTCGTTCCTGTCCGCTTTTTAATGCATGAATATGCCAATTCGTACGCCAAGCAATTGTTAATTGTGAAGTACAGTGTGCTCGCATGTTAATGATCGGGCACTACCAGGAGAAATATTTTGTTGAAACCGTCAATACAACGAACTTTATTCGGAATAGCTGTGTTGTTGCTTATCGTCCATGCTGGTCTGTTCACCGGATTCACTATTGACGACGCGTACATCACTTTCACGTATACGAAAAACCTTGTCCAGGGAAATGGCCCAGTGTTTTTCCCTGGAAGCCACGTTGAGGCTACATCGTCAATGCTCTGGGCGGTTCTTTTGATTCCCTTTGAGGCTTTCGTCGATAACGGTGCTGTAGTTGGTTCAAAAATTCTTGGTATTTTCTCTCTGCTTGGTACGGAACTTTTTGGAGTTCTGCTTGTGCGAGAACTTATACGTTCTAACCCCTATGGCAGTTACGCAATGCTGGTCTTTGGTTTTCTTCTCGCGGGAGCCTCACCTTTCGTTGTATGGGGAACTTACGGGATGGAAAATGGAATGGTCGCGCTGCTATTAACTGCCTCGATGTGGTTATTTCTTAAAGAGCAACGTACCGGACAGGGGTTTACGTCGGCTTTCGTTATATTCCTACTCGAAACGGCGAGGCCAGAGGGCTTTATTTATGTCTCGCTCTTTGCCGGTTATCGCCTGCTGTCCAGCATACGTCCGGAAGGAAAGACTCATTTCAAGCGCGATTTGATATGGATTGGTCTGCTTGGCGGGTGCCTATTTATGTATGAGGCTTTTGGCTTTGCATACTATGGGCATCTGCTGCCCAACACTGTGCGAGCTAAAGTGGATAGCATGACGTTCGAACGTTTAGCGTCTGGTATGAACTATCTAACATCATCTTACCAACTTCCGTTCAGCGTCCTTCTTGCGCTAAGTAGCGGTTTACTACTTTTCCACCTTATAACCATTCTTAAAAAACATAGAACCAGTTTTTTTTCCAGTTTCGAAAATGACTTAATGCCGCTAGTGTTCCTATTTGGCGTACTTGTCGTTCATTGGATATTTGTTTTGTGCGTAGGCGGTGATTGGATGCCAAACGCAAGATTTTTGTCATCAGTAATTCCACTTTTGCTGGTGTTTCTGGTGGTGTTGCTTTGGCTGGTGTTCCAGCCGTTATACTCCTCACGATCACTAGCCTTGAAAGTAACTATGTGCACCCTTGGCGTTTTCGTGTTTGCCTCATACTGTAGTATCAATGTATTACTCTCACTCGGTTCGTACGAAGACCAAAAGGACTTACAGTTAGCCGAGAATCGCGCTCTTTATGGCATGGTACAAGTGCTCAATAGTTTGGCTAAAGGCAAGGAATCTGTTGTTGCAGGCAGCGATATAGGGAGGTTGGGGTACTACTTCAAAGGAAAGGTGCTTGATTGGTGGGGGCTCGCAGATGAAGAGATAGCGCAACTAGGTCCGGCACGTCGCCGCCTTGCTGCTTCGGTCGTTCTTCGGCGGAAACCTGATTTCGTGATATTGTATTCTAATAGACCTACACTCAGTTCGGACTCAATGGATGAAGATATGGCCGTATATTCACCACCATTTTTCTATAACCCTGACTTCCAAATGAACTATCAACAGGTAGATTCCTTGTATTTTTGGGACAAAAGATGGCATGTCCTGTTTCAGAGACGATCTGACAGGGCATTGAAGCCAACATACAAAATCGGCGGCTGATTGCTCACGATGAATTCCCGTTTTGGAGACGATAAACTAACCGTGTCGGGTACGATAGCAACATTGTTTAGTCAGGCAGTATGTAATGCCAGCAAGAATACAGGTTTCCCAGTTCCATTAGATTTTTCTCATCGAGCACATCAATATAAAATTGGATAGAGACAATCCAGTATATTGAACTTCCACTTCTGAGAAATTTGAACTTACTTTATGTTTCGTAAGCTGCAACTTGCAAACGTCTGCAAAGGGTAGATTCATCGTGCCTATCAACTCATTTGTTTCGGTATCTAATCCCACTGTGCGCCGCCGAAAATCAGGTGCAAGCGAGCAGAGGTTTCGGTGAGCACTAATGAAACAACTAGCCATTCAACTAAGGTGACAAACGACGCCAGCCAAGTCGCCGGTTATGTTTGAGCGCGTAGCGCGATTTCCGCAGCCGTTTAACCAGTCGAGCAACGCAGGATACCGCGTAGCGGCGGCAAACCTGGCTCGCCTTTTCTTTGGCCACTTTATTTTGGCGAAGCAAAATAGCTTGCGGCCGGGCAACCCCAGGCGTTGTTGCTATGCTTTTGTTCTGCATTACAATGAAGAACAAACTCACTCTCACCCGAGGAGTCATTGAAATGTCAGACCGTTACTTCACCAGACAAACCTTCACCTTCCTCTCTTCCCTCGCCGGGAACAACACCCGCGAGTGGTTCGATGAACACAAGCAGGATTACGAGGACCTGGTGCGCTCACCCGCGCTGGATTTCATCAGCGACATGGCGGAGGAGCTACCCGCGATCTCCATGCATTTCCGCGCGCTGCCGAAAAAGGTGGGCGGGTCGCTGATGCGCGTGCAGCGCGATACGCGCTTCAGCCCGGACAAGACGCCATACAAGACCAACATCGGCATCCATTTCCGCCACGAGGTGGGCAAGGATGTCCATGCGCCGGGCTATTACGTGCACATCGAACCGGGCGAATGCTTCGTCGGGATCGGCTTATGGCGTCCCGATGCGGATGCATTGTTCAGGATACGCGAGGCCATCGTGAAGAACGGCGAAGCGTGGGTGGCAGCGCGCGACGACAAGAACTTCAGCAAGCATTTCACGCTGGAAGGCGATGTGCTCAGAAACGCACCGCGCGGCTATGCGAAGGATCATCCTCTGGTGGCAGACTTGAAACGCAAGGATTTCATCGGCCTCGCCGCGCTAAGCAAAACGGACGTGACCTCGGCGGATTTCCGTGCGCTGGTGGTGGAACGCTGCAAGCAGGCGGGTCCATTGATGCGCTTCTTGTGCGAAGCGCTGGATCTGCGGTTCTAAAAAGACCAAGGTTTTGTTGAACTAACCCGCTTTTCCCGCTGAGGCGATACCCGATATCTTGCCCAGCAACTCGGTCAATTCTTTCACCCTGGCTTCCAGCTCGGTAACCTTTCCTGCATTGGCTCCCTGCTCGGTCATTTCTTTTACCCTGGCTTCAAGCATGATTGTCATCTCCGCCATTCCGGCAGATTTTGCCTGTTCCTCTTTGAGACTTTCCTGCAACTGCTCGATGATCATCTGCATTTCGAGCGATTTGTTCTTTTCTTCCTGAAGCTGAGCATTCTTCTTTACCAGTTCCAATGCGTAATGCTGGTCTTCCGTGAGATTGTCTTGAGCCGGCTCTTTGCCAGGCTGGGCAGGAAGCTTGATCGTCGTCTTATCCGCGTTTGACATTACGAACCTCAGTTGTCATGTAACAGTCCAGGGAACGCTCGCGGCACCCAAACCCGAGCCGCATTCATGCCAAAAAAAGTATAGCATGTTGTGCGGCAACTGCCTGAGTCGCAGACTCAGGCCAATATCCGGTATGGGCTATGGTTTGGTGCCGTCCGGTTGCACGAATATTATCGGTGTACCTCTTGCGTTGACCTGTGTTTGCGCGTTGGCCGGATCGGCCGTTTGATTGTTGGCTGCCGATGATGCCGGAGCATCTTTCTTGCTCGACGGTTCGGCAGGCGCGGCAACCGGTGCCGGTTTGCTTGCCGCGGGGTGCGTGGCAGCAGGTGTCGAAACAGCCGGCGATGCAGGCTGCGTGGAGGGATGTGTCGCAACGGCTGGAACTGCGGTCTGGGCCTGGGCTGGCGGCTTGGAGTGCGATTGCGTGATCGTTGTTTGCGTGGTCGATGTGCCGTTGTTTGCGGCAAGGGGCGCTGCTTGCGGCTTGTCTGCGATCAGCGGTTGTGCCGTAACCGGCTTCGCAGTCATCGGCTCGGCGGAATTCGAACTGGTTGGTCGCGGCGGCCGGGCATTCGGGTTGGACAGCATGCTGTCGATTTCGGATTGTATCAACGATTCCGATTTTCCCCTGCTTGCAGAACGGGGGGTAGCTGGGTTGATGATTTCAGGATGGAATACCGGCGCGCTTACACTTATACGTTCACTCAACGGCGGAGTATCTGCAAGCAGCTTGCTTTGCTGCAAAGCAACCCAACCCTGCCAGGCAGCGACGCCCAGCACCGTCACCACCAGCGCAGCAATCAGCCATGTGCGAATGACCTTGTCCTTTTCGCGGATCACGCGAACCTTGGCCCTGCCGAAGATTGTACGAGTGATCTTCGCCTCACCGATGTCCGACCACATCCTCGCTTGAGCGCTGCTTGACATCATTTGACGGTCCGGAATATCGAATTGGCTGATCTCATGTCCCATATTTCCACTCCTTGAATATTGCAACTCGACGCTTACATGATAACAAGTAATGGCCGGGTTACAACAGGGATTGTGAAAGAGGGCTGCAGGCTGGCATTGTGCAACCTCCCGGCGGTCTGGCTTGCTGAATGGATCGTTGCATTATGCTATGGTTCGCTGCCGGGTAACGTGCTGTAATCCGGCTTGGCATCGCTAAAGCGGCCATACTCCCCCAGGCAATTTGACAGGTTCAACAAGATGCCCCACCTCGTCGTTTCGATCTCCGGCCACGGCTTCGGCCACGTCGCGCAAACCGCGCCGATCCTGAACACATTGCTTAAGTTGCCACAGATGCGGCTTACGGTGCGCTCCACCGTGCCGCTTGCCCATCTTCGCTCCCGCATCCATGCGCCGTTCGATCTTCTGCCCAGCGAAGGCGATATCGGTATGGAGATGTCATCGGCGCTGGACGTTCTTGTCGAGGAAAGCAGCGCGGCCTACCGCGCCTTCCATGCGGACTGGGACAAGCGCGTCGCCGAAGAGGCGCGTCTGCTGCGCGAACTTCACACGGACTATGTATTTTCCAACGTGGGCTATCTGCCGCTGGCGGGCGCACAGCGCGCGGGCATTCCGAACGCGGCGCTGTGCTCGCTCAACTGGGCGGACATCTATCGCCATTATTTCGGTGATGATGAAATCGCTGCCCAGATTCACGGCTGTTACGCAAACGCTGACGCTTTCCTGCGCGCCACGCCGGGCATGACTATGACCGGCCTGCCCAACCTCATCCCCGTCGCCCCCATCGCGGCGATGGGCGTGAACCGGCGCGCCGAACTGAACCTGCGCCTTGATATTTCCGCAGACGAGAAGCTGGTGCTGGCCAGCCTCGGCGGCATCACCAGCCGTTTGCCGATAGAGGCATGGCCGAGATTAAAAGGCGTGCGCTGGCTGGTGCAGAAAGACTGGCAGGTCGATCATCCCGACGCGATCATCCTCGAAGCGCTGCAAATGAATTTCTGCGACCTGCTCGCCAGCAGCGACGCGCTGATCTGCAAACCGGGCTATGGGAGTTTTGTCGAGGCCGCCAGTTGCGGTGTGCCGGTGCTGTATGTCAACCGCGCCGACTGGCCGGAATCGCCGGCGCTGATCTCATGGCTGCAACAATACGGCCTGTGCCGAGAGGTATCGCGCGAAGCGATGAATAAGGGCGATATCGCGGAAGCACTGCATGAACTGTGGGATACGCAGCGGCCTGACCCGGTCATTCCAAATGGCGCGCAGCAGGTGGCGGAGTGGTTAGCTGAAAGATTTCAATCGTTGTTGGGATATGAGTAACTCAGCAGGAGCAAAAACCTCTGGAAAACGTCGCGAGCGATGGCAGAGCCAGGCGCGAAAGGATGAGAAAGCGGAATGTACACAAAGTACATGAGCATTTCGAATTCTTGAGCAACAACGCTCTGTCAAGCACAGCAGTCTTACAGAGGTTTTTTAGTGGACGTGCCCGCCTTCTTCATCATGCACATGCCCATGCGCCAATTCCTCTTCCGTGGCCTTGCGCACGCCCGTCACGGTGCAGTTGAAAGTCAGCGTCTTGCCGGCCAGCGGATGATTGCCGTCCACCGTCACTTCGTCGTCAGTCACTTCCACCACGGTGAAAAGCATGAAGTCATCTTCATCCGAAGCCTCGGGCGCGCCTTCGAATTGCATGCCGACTGCGACTTCTTTCGGGAATGAGCTGCGCGGCTCTACCTCGATCAGATTGTGGTCGTATTCACCGAATGCGTCGTCCGGCTGCATGGTGACGCTGCATCGTTCTCCCACACTCTTGCCCTGCAGCGCCTCTTCAACCAGCGGGAAAATACCATCGTAGCCGCCGTGCAGATAGCTGATCTGCTCCTCGACCCTTTCCAGCAGTTCACCGGTCGAGTCGAATAATTCATAATTCAGCGAAACGACCGTGTCCTTGGCGATTTTCATTTCATATCCTTTATCAAATTGAGAACTTCCTGCGCGTGTCCGTGTGCCTGCACACCGTACATGACATGGCGCAGCTTGCCGTTCCGGTCTATGAGAAACGTGGAACGCTTGATGGACAATTTCTTTTGCCCGTCGACTTCCTTTTCATACATCACGCCATAGCGTTTGCAGATGCGCGCATCGGGATCGGAGAGCAGCAGAACCGACAGGCCATACTTGTCGCGAAACGATGCATGGCTCAAACAATCATCGCGGCTGATGCCGATGACGACGCTGTCCAGTTTGCTGAATTCCTCTTCCAGCGCGCTGAATTCATTTGCTTCAAGGGTACAGCCGGGGGTGTCGTCCCTGGGATAAAAGTAAAGTACGACATTCTTCTTTCCTTGCTGCGATGCAAGACTGAAAGTCTGCATATCGGAATCCGGTAACTCGAAGTGCGGCGCTTCTATTCCTGTTACAAGTTGCATTGACATTGATGTTTACCCCCGTGGCGCATTTTAAACACATTTCAGTCACGTTATAAAAATTTTTGCGTCATGTCCAGACCGGGCATGACGCGGCTATAATCCGCGCGATGAAAAGCAAACCTTCCCTGCTCGGCGGGCTGAACGTCAACGAATTCCTGCGCGATTACTGGCAGAAAAAGCCCTTGCTGATCCGCCAATCCTTCCCGAAATTCAACGGCTTGATCGATCCGCAGAAGCTGGTCGCGCTGGCCTGCACAGAAGACGTGCAGGCCCGGATCGTGACGCAAAGACGCGGAAAATTCGAATTGCGGCAATCTCCATTCGAACCGGAAGACCTGGATAAACTGGGCAAGACCAACTGGACGGTGCTGGTGCAGGGAGTGAATCATCATCTTCCCGAAGCGGCCGAACTGCTCAAACATTTCGCTTTCATTCCCCACGCGCGCATGGACGACCTGATGGTGAGCTATGCGCCGAAAGGCGGTGGCGTCGGGCCGCATTTCGATTCCTACGACGTATTCCTGCTGCAAGGTTCCGGGCACAGACGCTGGCAGGTCTCCGCACAGGCGGATCGCAGCCTGATAGCAGGCGCCCCGCTGCGCATCCTGCGCGATTTCAGGGTCGAGCAGGAATGGGTGCTTGAAGCAGGCGACATGCTGTATCTGCCGCCGCACTATGCGCACAACGGGGTCGCCGAGGATGACTGCATGACGTATTCCATCGGTTTTCGCACGCCCTCCTATCAGGAACTGGCCGAACAATTCCTGGTGTACCTGCAGGACGGGGTGAAAATGGACGGCATGTACGCCGACCCCGACCTGAAGACGCAGAAACACCCTTCCGAGATCAGCGCATCGATGCTGCGTCAGGTGCAACAGGTCATCAAACAGGTGCGCTGGGACAGGGAAGACATCGCGGATTTCCTCGGCTGCTATTTGAGCGAACCCAAGCCGCATATCTTCTTCGACGCGCCCGAACGGCCGCTGAGCCAGGCGAAATTCAGGCAGGCGATACAAATGCATGGTGTCAAGCTCGACCTGAAGAGCCAGATGCTGTGCCATGCCGGTTGCATCTTCATGAACGGCGAAGAACAGCAGGTGCAGGAACGCGACTATTCCCTGTTGCGCGCACTGGCAGATAAACGCGAATTACCCGCATTGTCGGACTGCTCAACCGAGTCAACCAGACTGCTTTACCAATGGTATCTGGACGGTTATATTTCTATCGACTGAACTTCAGGGACGGATCATGAGCGACGATGAACTGCAACACACCAAGCTGGACGGCATCACCGACTACGTCGCCGCGCTCGACACGCTGTGCAAACTGGCGCAGCACAACCTGTACCTGTTCGAAAAGGATTTCGACGGTCTGGGTTATAACACCGAGGCGCGCTACACGACACTGCGCAATTTTTTGCTCGCCAATCCCGCCCATCGGCTGTTCGTACTGGCCCATGACGTCCATTATCTATCCACGCTGTGTCCGCGGATGCTGATGCTGCTGAAGCAATTCGGCACCAGCATGTCCATCTTCCAGACACCCAAGAACCTGCAGCACATCACCGAGCCATTTTCCGTTGCGGACGAGTCGAATTATGTGCGCCGCTTCCACTTCGATGATCCGCGCGGCATCCTGGCGCAGCACGATCCGGAAAAGGCCCGCGCACTGAAATCGCGTTTTCTCGAGATGTGGGAGTCTTCGCATCCGGCCGTATCTGCTACGAAGCTTGGGCTGTAAAAATACCTGCATGTGCCACACATGAATTTCCGCAATGCTGATCTTCAAGGAACCTCTAAAAATTCAGAGTTCGCCCAAATGCAAGGCGTAGAAGAAATTTGCGAGCATCCGCTACACGGATTGCCTGCTTAACCCACTTCACAGCGCCGCATATTGAGTGATATGTAAGCAAGAAAACGTAGTTTCAGTGCAGGGTAACCTTTAGGTTGGCCGGAACTAAATTTCTTCTGCAACACAGCATAACCAGCCACTTGGTTGCCGTTTGCTGGCAACTTAGTGGAATGGCTAGTAGTTCCTTCAGTTGGGATGAAATCTGAGTTTTTGAGGTTTCCTTCAGGTGATTTCGCGCCAGGCGAACCCTTCATCCTGAGTCGCCACTCCCACCCAGCTTTCTTCGCACATGATCGCGGCACTCAACGCCCTCACAGCCAGCTGTGGTGTGTTGTTCTTGCGGCTGAGATGCGCGGCAATCAAGTGCTGCAACCGGCTCACATCCAGCCTGGAAAGAATTCCGGCCGCTTCCTGATTGTTCAGATGGCCGAATCTGCCGCCCACACGCTGCTTCAGGCTGTACGGATAATCGCTTTTCATCAGCATCCCGGTATCGTGATTGCATTCCAGGACCAGAGCATGGCAACCGCTCAGTGTCTGTTCGATATGCGCCGTGCTGCATCCGGTATCGGTCAATACACCAAGGCGCTTCATGCCATCGCTGAAGACGAATTGCACCGGCTCGGCAGCATCGTGGGGGACTGAATAGGGAATGATCTCGATGTCGCCGATCGCGAACGCAAGATGAGGATCGATTTCGCGGATGTCTGCAATGCCGTCAAACGCATCCGCCTGGGTGCGCAAGGTGCCGTGGGTGAGCCAGACCGGGAGATTGTATTTGCGCGCAAGCCGCGCCACGCCGCCGATATGGTCGCCATGCTCATGGGTAACGACTATCCCGTTCAGCCGATCGGGTGACACGCCCAGACGCTCCAGACGCAACAGGGTGTCCTGCAATCCAAAACCGCAGTCCATCAAAACCTGTGTCCGGCCGACTGCGACCAGAAGCGCGTTGCCTTCGCTGCCGCTGCCCAAAGACGAGAAACGCATGGACATCAACGGTTCAACTACTGCTTGTTGATATTCTTGTAGATCGCTTCAAGCATCTGCTTGCTGACCTTGTTGCTTGCGCCATCCTGATCGACGATGGTGACTTCGCAGGAAGTTCCGCCATCCTTCACCTGCACGCGATAGTGACTGGTGGTATCGACGCTGCTCTTCCAGAATTCCAGCACATCGACCCAGCTTCTGTCGAGTTTGACAGGCCGCAAGTAGTAGATGCCCTTCTCGCGATCCTTGTCTTCCACCGCCAAGCCGGCGCTTTCGATAGCCAATCCCACTTTGCGCCAGGTCCTGTCGAACGGATCGTTCACCGCGATGTAGGTATTGCCCGCGGATGTTTCGCGCAGACTGGCCATACCCGCCGGTTCGGCCGAGGCTTCCGGGCTGACGGCGGCAACCGCGCCGGCTGCCGGCACTGAACTGACCGCAGCCACTTCCTTGGCCGCTTTGGTTTCATTGACCCCGAAACGCACCATCAGGCGTTGCAGCATGATCGCCTCCAACTCGGGATCCCTGGGGCGCGCCACCCATTGCGAGGCATGCTTGTCTGGAGAATACTCCTCCTTGACCCCGCGTTGGGTGACATATATCTCGGTGCTCGCGCCGTCCTTGCTGCGTTCCAGGCGCGTAAGATATTGATCGCGCTCGCTGGCTTCATAGGCATTGTTGAGTTCTTGATTGGTTGCGGTCTGAGAGCCGCTTGCCGGGTTCTTGGCGCGATTTTCTGCCCAGGCTGTTTCCATAACGCCCGCAGCCTTGTCTTCGCTGCTGATGGTCAGCCCGAGATCCAGCCAGAACGCCTTGACGACAGGCCAGACATCTTCCGGCCTTTGGTTGACCACCAGCCAGCGCTCGGCATTGTTACGCTCGATATGAACACCCTGAATCTGCGGCAATACCGCAGACCGATTCTGGTTGCCACCTTTGCTGTAATCGGAAAAAGTCGCGGTTTCAGTCGCTCCCTCCGGCACCTTGTAGCGGTCGTCTCCGGCGGGAGCGGTCAGATCCGGCGGTACTTCCAGCGACGGGACCTTGACTGCGGCGGCGCCATAATCGATGCGCTTGCCATCGGCAGCCAGCGTGCTGCAACCCATCAATGACACCATCACCGCGCCGGAAATCACCATCCGCAAAACATTCATTGATACTCCCCACCCATGCAACAATATCATTTGAGTACGCCCGCCTGGCGCATCGCTGCCTCGACCACCGGATGCATGGCCGCTGAAAGAGGGGTAAGGGGCAGACGCAGCGCGTTCCTCATCATGCCCATGCGCGCCACTGCCCACTTCACCGGGATCGGATTGGCTTCGACGAACAGGTTTCGATGCAGGCCGAGCAGGCGGGAATTGATCGCACGCGCCCTGGCAACTTCGCCGTTCAACGCCGCATCGCACATCTCTTGCATCAATCCGGGCGCGACGTTGGCGGTCACCGATATCGAGCCTTGCGCACCCAGCAACATCAGCGCCAGCGAGCTGGCATCGTCGCCGCTGTATACCGCAAATCCTTTCGGCGCACGCTGCAGCAGGTCGCTGCCGCGCTCGATATTGCCGGTCGCGTCCTTGATACCGACGATGTTGGGTATCTGCGCAAGTCGCAACACCGTGTCGTTGCTGATGTCGGCAACGGTGCGCCCCGGCACGTTGTACAAGATGTGCGGCATGTCCACCGCCTCGGCGATGGCCTTGAAATGCAGATACAGACCTTCCTGGGTAGGCCTGTTGTAATAGGGAACGACCGACAGCGATGCATCCGCGCCGGCCCTTTTCGAAAAGGCAGCCAGTTCGATCGCTTCGGCGGTGGAATTCGCGCCGGTACCTGCAAGAATGGGAATGCGCCCGGCGGCATGTTTCACCGCTTCTGCGATCAGCAACTCGTGTTCTTCGACGTTCACGGTCGGCGATTCGCCGGTCGTGCCGACCACCACGATGCCATCCGTGCCCTGTTCGACATGAAAATCGATCAACGCACGGAACGCCTTCAGGTCCAGGCCGCCGCCTTCCTGCATCGGAGTGACAATCGCAACAATACTTCCCTTGATCATTATTTCCTCAATCATGCGCCGGGCTTGCCGGAAAAAAATAAAGGACGCATTCTACCGTAATTAGGGAAACACTGAATGAGTCTTACATGGCCACGCACTGCGTTTTGCGGGATGGCATGCAAGGCGCGCGACGCAGCGAATGGCGATCCCCTTCGCAAGGAGTTGCACCCCCGACACGGTGCGCGTAAGCGTCCGGTGCGGGAGGGAGTTGCAAGCGGCTGCTCCCGCAATCGGCTGCTGCGCAGTAACGTGTCGCAGCCGCACGCAGCAGGCCGCCCGTAAAACCAGTGCCCATAAGGGTTGCGACAAAATCGCACGCTCGCGGTGTTGCGCTCCTCGGCATAGCGGCCTGGACACGGTGGGGCACAGCCCTTTGGTGCGGGATATGCAGCTGCCCCGACTCTCGCACCAGACGGCTCCGCCGCACCGTATCGTGGGGGCAAGTCTTGGCTACGACCTTCGTCGCGTGTCGTGCGATCATCGCGATTTTGTCGGCAACGTGGCTCACGGAAGACTCATTCAGTGTTTCCTTAACCCCTTCCCATAGCGCTGCGCGACAAAAGACACGCGAAATGGAATAATGTTCGCACTTTTGAATTCAGGCATCTTCATGTCCGCAACAACTCTCGCCACATTGCGTGCCGGCGACATCGCTACCATCGTCTCGATACATGCCGAAGAAGCGCTGCATTTGCGCCTGCTTGCGCTGGGTTTCCGCAATGGCAAGCAGGTCGAATTGATCCGCATAGCTACCTTTTCCGGTCCGTTGCAGGTGCGCGTCGGCACGACCGATGTGATGCTGCGCCGCGCGGAAGCGGCCAAGATCAAGGTGCAAAAGACATGAAGCGCATCGCGTTGCTGGGCATGCCCAATACCGGCAAATCCACGCTGTTCAACCGCATGACCGGCGGCACCGCACGGGTCGGCAACTGGCCGGGCATCACGGTCGAGCTGCTCAGCGGCAAGATCCTGCTCGGCAACGACATGGTGGAGATCATCGACTTGCCCGGCATCTATGACCTGCACGGGTTCTCCGACGACGAGCAGGTGGTGCGCCACTTCCTGCACGACAACGTGCCCGACCTCGCGCTGGTCATCCTCAACACCACGCAGATCGAAAGGCAGATGAGCCTGCTGCTGCAGCTCAAACAGCTCGACATCAACCTGGTGGTGATGCTCAACATGGCCGACGAAGCGAAGAAATTCGGCATCAGCGTCGACGCCGCGAAAATGTCCGCGCTGCTGGAGATACCGATCTTCCTGCTCAGCGCGAAATACGGCACCGGTTATCCTGAAGCCTTGCAGGCGATCACCAGGGCGCTGCGCTATCCCACCCCGGGCATGGCGGAGCATCTGCGCAGCCAACTGGAACAGGACCAGCATATCGAAGCGGAGATGGCGCGCGTGCTGAAACACACCGTGCAGATCCCCGCGCAGCTGTCGGACAAGCTTACCGAAAAGCTGGACAGCGTGATGCTGCATCCCTGGCTGGGACTGCCGATCTTCTTCGGCGTGATGTATCTGCTGTTCCAGGGCATCTTCATCTTCGGCCAGCCGGTACAGAGCGGCATCGCGGCGGCATTCAGCTGGCTGCGCGAAGCCGCACTGGTCCCGCTGCTGGGCGGCCTGCCGCAAGTGATGCAGGGCTTCCTGCTGGACGGCGTCTATAACGGCGTCGCAACCGTCGCGGCATTCGTGCCGGTCATCGTGCTGTTCTTCCTGTTCATGGCGATCGTGGAAGACAGCGGCTATCTGTCGCGCGCCGCCTTCCTGATGGACGCATTGATGGCGCGCCTGGGGCTGGACGGGCGCGGCTTCGTGATGCTGCTGATGGGTTTCGGCTGCAACGTGCCCGCGCTGATGGGCACGCGCGTGATGCGCTCCCGCGCGATGCGCTTGCTCACGATGCTGGTGATCCCGCTGTCGCTGTGCTCGGCGCGGCTGCAGGTATTCATCTTCTTCACCGCAGCGCTGTTCTCGCACAAGGCCGCGCCGGTGGTGCTGTTCAGCCTGTACATGTTCAGCTTCGCCGCCGCGATCGTCACGGCGCTGATATTCAAGAACCGTTTCAGGAACACCGAACCGTTCGTGCTGGAACTGCCTCCCTACCGCTTTCCCACCGTGCGCCAGATGGTGCTGCGCGGATGGCTGGAAGTGCGCCACTTCCTGCGCCGCGCCACCAAGTTCATCGTCGCCGGCGTGGTGATGGTGTGGCTGCTGACCAATCTGCCTCCGTCAGCCTTACCCGCGAGCGCCGACACTTTCGCCGGCATGATCGGCGGCGCAATGCACCCGTTGTTCGCGCCGATCGGCATCAACGAACAACTCACCATTGCGCTGATCTTCGGCTTCATCGCCAAGGAGATCGTGATCGGCGCGCTGGCCGTGATCTACAGCCTGTCGGGTGATGCGCTCAGCGGCGCGATCGGCCACCAGCTGGATTGGGTGCAAGCCTACAGCTTCATGCTGTTCACGCTGCTCTACACACCCTGCCTCGCCACCGTCGCGACACTGCAAAGCGAATCCAAGCAATTCAGGTTCACCGCATTGTCGCTGGGCTGGTCGCTGGGGCTGGCGTGGCTGGTGAGTTTCGCGTTCTATCAGGGTGCGAGGGCGCTGGGATATTGAGGACCGGCTGTTGCTCTGTTTATGTTTCAGTTGCTGAACCGGATTTTTTGGGGTAACCCGGCACGATTTTATGCTTACTGAGCTCTCCACATCTTCAACAGGCGCATTGCGCAATCGCAGTTTCCTCAAGCTGCTGTCTTTTCGAGTACAGATCGTGCTGGCCTACCAGATCATGATGGTCGTGGTCGGATGGCATATCTATGAACTGACGCACGATACGCTGGCGCTCGGATTGATCGGGCTGGCTGAAGTCATTCCTTATTTTTGCTGCGCGCTGTTTGCAGGATATGCGGTAGATCATCATTCGCGGCGCATGTTCGGTGTATTTGCCAGCTTGGCGACCGGCATGAATGCACTGATCCTGGTTGCAACGACCAACTTCGTTGCGCAGGACGATCAATCATTGTGGATATACGGAACCATCGTCTGCACCGGCGTTGCGCGCGCCTTTATCGGACCATCTTACAATGCGCTGTTCGCGCTGGTGTTGCCGCGCAACCAGTATGCCCGCGCTGCCGGAGTCGGCAGTTCGGTGTTTCAGGCCGGACTGGTGATCGGCCCGGCTCTGGGTGGCGCGCTGGTTGGATGGGCCAGCATGACCGTTGCTTATGTGGTATCCGCCTTACTCGCGTTGAGCGCAGCCGTTACCTTGCTGTCTTTGCGCATCGCCGAACCGCCTCCCGCCAAACCTTCACCTGTGTTCTCGAGCATCCGTGACGGTTTGCGGTTTGTATATGGCAACCAGCTCATCCTCGGCGCGCAGGCACTGGACATGTTTGCAGTGCTGTTCGGCGGCGCGGTCGCCATGCTGCCCGCATTCGTGCAGGATGTCTTTCATTACGGGCCTGAAGGTCTGGGCATCCTGCGTGCAGCGCCTGCGGTCGGCGCCATTCTGATCGGTGTAACGCTCACCAGATTCCCCATCAGCAAGCATGCAGGACGATTGTTGCTGGTGGCCGTTGCCGGGTTCGGCATTTGCATCATTACCTTCGCATTGAGTACCTACTTTTGGTTTGCAGCCCTGTTTCTGCTGTTGTCCGGCATTTTTGACGGGGTATCCGTGGTCATGAGGACCACCATCATGCAACTGGCGACACCGGATGCGATGCGGGGACGCGTCTCCGCGATCAACGGGATCTTCATCGGTTCCTCCAATGAGCTGGGCGCATTTGAATCCGGCGTGGCAGCAAGACTGATGGGTTTGATTCCGTCCGTGATATTCGGCGGTGTGATGACACTGGCTGTCGTCGCGACGACAGCATATTTCGCCCCCAAGCTGCGCAAACTGGACCTGCAGAATTTGCATTAGCAAGCGTTGTAAGTTAACGACAGCCATACATTCCGGACCATGCTGGCTTATAGCGAGAGACTTACCGGAATCTCGATGGAATTGTGATCGTGGCAATCTTGATACATGCAGCGTACAGGTCATGAACGTCTGCCATCAAATGTAAAATCCGTGTTGCTCCCGAACCGCCTGACATCTTATGATGCGGGACAGGTATGACTAGGACGCAACGGTTATCTCGTCGTTACAGGATATTAAGCACCGCTTTTTTGCAAACAACCGCACGCTGGCTGCATTCCGATGAGTAATTGCCGTCGAAAATGCTTTTCGCAGGCAAAGACAAGGATTAACGCCGACATATTATCGGTGAATCAGGTTAACGGAGATTTCGTGTTCTTACAACAGTCGTTCCGCACTCGTTAATGATGGTCTGATGAAATATAAACGAACAAACTTGCGAAAGCGGGAAGCTTTCGACCTATGGCTGCCTATTGCAATGGCAATCATGGGCGATAACTTAACTGACCGGGAACGGCATATCGTTCGATTAAGTTTCAAGCTGGGCTGGGATGCCCGAGCCATAGATGAAAAAGCCCCAAAAGATTACAAATATAGAAAGTAAGAAGAAAATTCATGAAGTATGTACGAGTGGCGGCGCGAGCGAGCGCATCCCATACTGCTATTCATTTTGCCTGCACCCGCTAGTTGATATTGGATATACGGATGTTTGAAGTACTTCTTTAGTGATTAAAGTAGTCATATGTCAATACAAGAAAGCCCGGCATGCCGGGCTTTCTCCTTAGAAGAAATTGCTTCTTAGATTTTCTCGAACTTCATCACGCCGCCCTTGCAATCCACCTTGACCGTATCTTTCGCGGCGAAGCGTCCTTCCAGGATCAGCTTGGCAAGCGGGTTTTCCAGTTGCGCCTGGATCGCGCGCTTCAGCGGCCGTGCGCCATACACCGGGTCGAAGCCCGCGTTGGCGATCTCGGCCAGCGCGGCATCGCTGATGTCCAGCTTCATCTCCATCTGCGGCCAGGCGTGTCTCCAGATATTTCAGCTGGATGCGCGCGATGGACTTGATGTTCTTTTCGTCCAGCGCATGGAACACCACCACCTCGTCGATGCGATTGATGAATTCTGGGCGGAAATAACTTTTCACTTCGCCCATCACCGCCAGCTTGATGACCTGGTAATCGTCGCCGGACATCTGCTGGATCATCTGGCTGCCGAGGTTGGAAGTCATCACGATCACGGTGTTCTTGAAGTCCACGGTGCGCCCCTGGCCGTCGGTCATGCGCCCGTCGTCCAGCGCCTGCAGCAGCACGTTGAACACGTCGGGGTGCGCCTTCTCCACTTCATCGAGCAGGATCACCGAATAGGGTTTGCGCCGCACGGCTTCGGTCAGCCCGCCGCCTTCTTCATAGCCGACATAGCCGGGCGGCGCGCCGATCAGGCGCGCGACGGAATGCTTCTCCATGTACTCGCTCATGTCGATGCGGATCAGATGATCTTCGGAATCGAACATGAAGCCGGCCAGCGCCTTGCATAGCTCGGTCTTGCCCACACCGGTCGGGCCGAGGAACAGGAACGAGCCGTACGGGCGGTTCGGGTCGGACAGGCCTGAGCGCGAACGGCGGATCGCATCCGACACCAGCCTCACCGCCTCGTCCTGCCCGACCACGCGCTCGTGCAGCTTGTCTTCCATGTGCAACAGCTTGTCGCGCTCGCCCTGCATCATCTTGGACACCGGGATGCCGGTCGCGCGACTCACCACTTCGGCGATCTCTTCCGCGCCGACCTGGGTGCGCAGAAGACGGTTCTTGGGTTTGTTCTCTTCGTTATGCACCGCTTCCTTCAGCTTGGCCTCAAGCTGCGGCAGCTTGCCGTATTGCAGTTCCGCCACTTTTTCCAGTTTGCCTTCGCGTTGCAGCCTGACGATCTCGGCGCGCACTTTGTCCATCTCTTCCTTGAGATGCGCCGTCCCCTGTGCCGCGCCCTTCTCCGCCTTCCAGATCTCTTCCAGGTCGGCGTATTCGCGCTGCAGTTTCTTGATCTCTTCCTCGATCAGCGCAAGACGTTTCTGCGACGCCTCATCCTTTTCCTTCTTCATCGCTTCGCGCTCGATCTTGAGCTGGATCAGGCGCCGGTCCAGTTTGTCCATCACCTCGGGCTTGGAATCGATCTCCATCTTGACGCGCGCGGCGGCCTCGTCGATCAGGTCGATCGCCTTGTCCGGCAGGAAGCGGTCGGTGATGTAGCGGTTGGACAGTTCCGCCGCCGCGACGATGGCGGGATCGGTGATGTCCACGCCGTGATGCAACTCGTATCTTTCCTGCAGGCCGCGCAGGATCGCGATCGTGGATTCCACGCTCGGTTCTTCGACCAGCACTTTCTGGAAACGGCGTTCCAGCGCGGCATCCTTCTCGATGTACTTGCGGTATTCGTCCAGCGTGGTCGCGCCGACGCAATGCAACTCGCCGCGCGCCAGCGCGGGCTTGAGCATATTGCCCGCGTCCATCGCGCCTTCGGCCTTGCCCGCGCCGACCATGGTGTGCAACTCGTCGATGAACACGATGGTCTGGCCTTCATCCTGCGCCAAGTTCCTTCAGCACGTTCTTCAGGCGCTCCTCGAATTCGCCGCGATATTTCGCGCCGGCCAGCAGCGCCGCCATGTCCAGGCTCAGCACTTTCTTGTTCTTCAGCGATTCCGGCACTTCGCCGTTGACGATGCGCTGCGCCAGACCTTCGACGATCGCGGTCTTGCCGACACCGGGTTCGCCGATCAGCACCGGGTTGTTCTTGGTGCGGCGCTGCAACACCTGGATCGCGCGGCGGATCTCGTCGTCGCGCCCGATCACCGGGTCGAGCTTGCCCTGGCGGGCACGCTCGGTCAGGTCGATGGTGTATTTTTTCAGGGATTCGCGCTGGCCTTCGGACTCGGCGCTGCCGACCGTCTCGCCTCCGCGCACCGTGTTGATGGCCTGCTCCAGCGGTGCGCGCGTCACGCCATGCTGCTTCAGCAGACGTCCGGTCTCGCCCTTGTCGTCACAAGCCGCGAGCAGGAACATCTCCGAGGCTATGAACTCATCTCCGCGCTTCTGTGCCGCTTTGTCCGTTAAATTCAACAAATTCGACAAGTCTCGTCCCACCTGTATTTCTCCCCCATGGCCTTCAACCTTGGGCAGGCGCTCGACTGCATCTTTCAGCGCAGTCTTTAATGGCGCAACATTGGCTCCGGCGCGCGCCAGCAATGAAGCCGCGCCACTGTCGGCATCGTTCAGCAGGGCCAGCAACAGGTGCTGGGGCTCGATGAACTGGTTGTCACTACCGACAGCAAGGCTCTGGGCATCGGATAATGCCTGCTGAAACTTGGTGGTAAGTTTGTCGAATCGCATGGAGTACTCCTAAAATATTGGCAATTCGTGATGTAATGGAGGGAGTTACCGTGAATTTCAAGTGATTGAAGAAAAATTGCTATTTGTTCAAGCCTGTAGTTGATATTCGTCTGTTTGCCGTATAATGCCATCCACCGAATAATCAATTTTCCATGTCCGTTATTATCGGCCTGCGATAATGAATTAACATACCGAGCAAGCTGATCGTTCCGGAAATATGAATTATTTATGCCTACATGATGGCTTAGCGGCTGCTTGTAGATGAAAACGCCATGAACAACAAAATATTAACCGCTTTGGCAGCAGGTATTCTGGGTGTCACAGCGACATTTTCCGCGCCAATCGCATGGGCCGGCGATCAAATGTTCAGTTTGTCTTCCGCATTTGACAATGGTTCCGATCAATACGAGGCTGGTCCCTGGGCATTCAAATTGATCGCACCTTCCGGTGCAGGCTCGGCGAGAACGGCTCCCAAAAACGGGGATATCAGAGACGCCGGCGATACAAACAACTCACTATTCGGCCTGGCAGAGACCGAAGCCGCCGCCTCCTATAATATCTATGCGGGCAGCGCATCCAGCCCCGAGATCAATTTTACCGGCAAAGTTCGAGTCAACATGTCTGACACAAGCAGCGTTTTCAGCTTGACACATAATGACTATTCGGCCCAGATGGATGTTTATCAAAACCTGGACAAATTTATCGCAAAAGGCACTCTGGGTTCCAAGGTACAGGGCAGCCCGACCGGAATCATTCTCAGCCCGGTGCTCTATGGTTCCTTCGGGGGTATCTACCAACTGACCGAGCAAACCAGCACCGGCGTCGATATGAGCCTGTCCCAGGACCCTGCCGCTTCGGGAATAACACAGCAGGAAGTCAGCGCTTATGTGAATTACAGGCTCGACAAGAATTTCAAGGCGCGTGGCTATGTGCAGAGGGGATATTCCAACGGCAATCCCAACAACATCCTCGGCGGCCAGGTTTATTACGGGTTCTGAAGGACTTTCTCGCAGCGCAAATACAAGGTTGTTGCATTTTCCACCCTGTCGCATATTTTCCGTTAATCTGCGTTTTTCAAATCGCCCAGGGGAATTTCCATGGCTGAATCCGAGCTGGCCTCTTATATACGCCGCAATGTCACCAATTCGCTTGAAGAAGACGTTTACACAGGCGACTTGAGTGCCCAGTTGCTGCCGGAGACTCTGATATCAAGCGCTCAAGTCATCTCGCGGCAACCAGGAGTGCTGTGCGGGGCACAATGGTTTGAAGAATGCTTTCGCATGCTAGACCCTGAGTGTGTTATCAAATGGATGGCAAGGGATGGCGATCGCATAAGTGCGGGTCAAACGCTGTGCGAGATACGAGGCCGCGCCCGCGCACTGCTGAGTGCCGAACGCAACGCATTGAATTTTCTTCAGACCCTGTCCGGAACGGCCACCCGCACCAGGCTCTACGTGGATACGGTAGCCGGTATCAACGTAAAGATCATGGATACGCGCAAGACATTGCCCGGATTGCGGCAGGCGCAAAAATATGCGGTACGCACCGGTGGCGGACATAATCAACGTGCCGGCCTGTTCGACGGTATATTGATCAAGGAAAACCATATTGCCGCGGCGGGCGGCATCAAGCCGGTGCTGGAACGGGCATTCCGCCTGGCCAAACCCGGCATCACAGTGCAGATCGAAGTGGAGAACCTTGCACAACTGGATGAGGCCCTGGACGCCGGAGCCAAACTGATACTGCTCGACAACTTCGATCTGGAAGAATTTGCGCGCCGCCGTGCGGCACACTGGCAAACGCGCCGAACTGGAGGCATCCGGCGGGATCACGTTGGAAAAACTGCGTGATATTGCGCTGACCGGAGTTGAGCGCATCTCGATCGGCAGTTTGACCAAGGATGTGCAGGCCATCGATCTGTCCATGCGATTCAAGATCTAAACAGGCACGCCCGGTGCCTTGTTGATGTTCATTGGCGGCAAAGCCTTATCCAGCTTGGATTAAACCCGGTTGTGTCAACTCGTTGGGCGGGACTTGAACTAACTTGGCGCGCCCATATCTTATGGTGATTGCAACCTTTCAAGGGGATCACCATGAAAAGCCCGGTTCACGTCGTCTGCCCGCATTGCGATAGTGTGAATCGCATACCTGCCGCCAAGCAGCATGACCGTTCCATTTGCGGCAAGTGCAAGCAGGCCTTGTTCGATGCGCATCCCGTGGAACTGGGCAGCAATAATTTTAACCAGCATATCAGCCGCAACGACATTCCCGTTCTGGTGGATTTCTGGGCGCCGTGGTGCGGTCCGTGCCGCATGATGGCTCCCTCGTTTGCGCAGGCTGCAGAACAACTCGAGCCCGGCATGCGACTGGCCAAGCTGAACACCGAAGAGGCTCAGGAGCTCGCTTCGCGCTACAACATCCGCAGTATCCCCACCCTGGCACTGTTCGCGGGCGGTCGCGAGATCGCGCGGCAAGCCGGAGCGATGGATACCAGTGGAATCGTGCGATGGGCACGCAGCATGCAGGCCTGATCTCCGCCGCAAGGAGGTCACGAGAATACGGGCAACAGTAGAATTCGACTGTTGCCCGTATTCTTTTCAGAAAACTGAATTCCTCAGGAACCGATCATGCAAGTGTTGCCATGCTTGTCGGTCATGATGATATCCATGCTATCACCCATGAATCCCGGCGACTCCGAAAGAAGTTTCAGGATCTGACTATCGGCAAATCCTGTTTCTCCGCGGAAAAGATCCAGCGACTTGTCGCCCATGGATAGCACCACATGGCCATCATGCACGGTCACATACAGTCCCGGATCACCCGCATCAGACTCGGTTCCAAACAGCTTCATCCGGATCGAACGGGATGCTGTCCGGACGCGGTGTGCCGTTGCCGGTAACGGCCGGCGGAATCGCGATGACACGCACGGGTTTGCCGGTATCGCGAGCGATGATGGCGGCTTGCTGTAATGCGACGGGAAACGACCCGCCCGGGGAAACCAGCACCACCTCGCCGGCCCAGACATACACACCCGCGCCATCCAGCGGGTTGCCCTGAGTCGCCCCGGGATTTCCCGCCCCGCTCGCGCAAGGCCCGTTGCACCACGCGTCAAAGCCGGTCCCGCGTATTCCAATCGTGGCAGTTGCCAAATTGAAGCGGTAATTGTCATGGTTCGTGCGGCCGATCAAACCGGTGACCACGCGCACTCCGCCCTTGAGCAATCTCAGTATGGCATTTTCTTCAGACTTGGCCTTGTCGTACTTGAATTTTTCCACGCGGAACTGCGTGCCGGCCTGCAAACTCACGCGGCCCTCGTCGCGGAACGCCACCACGGCATAGGACTTCGCACCCGTGATCAAAGTGTCGCCCTCATAGACCGGCGCTCCCAATTGGAGCGTGCGGTCCCTGCTGCCCGGATCCTTCGCCGACAGCTCGCCCTGCACCAGCATCACCCGGCCCACCACCGGTGAGGGCGTCGGTTTAGGCTTCACCGCGGGCTTGGCAGCCGCTTCATCGTCCAGGCAATCCTTGGTGGCACACAAGCGCGTGGAAAAATCGGTGCCGCGTATACCGATCGTGGCCGTTGCGGCACGAAGTTTGTAAGCGTCGGTATTGCCGCGTTTGCCGATCAAACCGGTGACTGTTCGGAAGCCTCCCCTGAGCAAACGCAGCACGATGTTGTCTTCCTTGGGGGTTTCCTTGCGGAACTGGTAGGCTTCGATGCGCAAATTGGAATTGGGGCGTATCGTCATCTTTGTGCCGTCATTCATTTCCACCTGGGCATAGCTGTCCTTTGCGGTGATCAGCATATCGCCCGCAAATACCTCGGCCTTGGGTCCGACCACCCTAACCGTTCCATCCACGCGCTGCACCACCAGCGTGCCGCTCATATTTCCCACTCTGCCGGCGGATTCCTCGACGGCATGAGCCATAGTCGCAACGACTGTCAGCAACAAAGAAACAAATATAGTCGCGGTCTTCATCTTGTACCTCATCGGTTCGGGGGGCCTCTGCCTCTGGAAATGTAATTTTAATGACTCCTTTTAGAAGGTTGCATTCAAGCTCAGATGGGCACGCCAATCGCCCACCTGCTGTTCCGGGTCGGTGCCGGCCTTCATGATTCTTGCCACATCGAGGCGCAATGAATACTGCTCTGTGTAATTCGCTCGCAAACCGATGCCGGCGCCGGAGATCGTGGTCTTGCCAGCATTGGCGGACAAGCTCGCCTGGCCCACGTCGAAAAACAACAAGGCGCGCGTACGGAGATCGCCACCGCCGAAATCCGGCGTATAAGCTTCCAGATTCAGGCGCGCGCCCTTGTCCCCACCCTCGCTGCCCTCGGTAAAACCGCGCACCGCATCGGCGCCGCCGAGACGGATCTGCTCACCCTGCACCAGCACATCATTGGTCCACTGCCCGTATAAAGCCGTGCGCAACAGCCAGTCACTCCCGATCGATTGCGAATAGCTCCCGCCAAAACGCAGCAGCTTGTAGTTCGGGTCGGGATTGGTCATATTGAGCTGGTCATAAGCCGCAAAATCTTCCTTTTTACCCTTGCTCGCTCCGGGTATGTTGGCAACGATCGACACATTGAGATTGACATCGCTCCTGACAAATTTTCCCCGCGTCGTATAAGTGGCATTCACCGGCAATACGACGATCTCGTTATAAAGCACCGCGGGAGGCGTACCGGTCATCTCGATACGCCGGTAATCGCGCCAGTCCAGGCCGAACGAAAGATTCGGGTCGAATGCGCCCATGCGCTCCAGCAGATAGTTGTAGCGCGTGCTGAACAATCTTCCGCCTCCCTGGAAGTTGGACAGCCCGCCCACCACCGCATTCACGTTGGAATAACCGGCAAAGAATTCCAGGCTGCTGCCGGATCTGTAGAACGGGATCTTGTAAGTGCCCCCCAGCACTTGCACCCGATCCGGATATAACGGCGACAACAGGTACTGGACACCCGCAACGTGATCCGCTTTGAATGCGTTGGCATACGTGTAGGAAAGTCCCAGCCGCGCAACACCGGTCTCCTGCGTGCCGGTATTATCGACTGAAACACCCCAGATGGATGGTTTGCTGTCGGTGACGATCACATTGGCATCCACCAGATCGTCTCTTGCTCCGGCTTTCAGCACCACATTCATCTTGCGTGCCGGATTTTCATTGGCAAGTCTCAATTCGCGCGATATCCGTTTGGTGCTCGGCACGCCAGCAGCGCGCACCGAAGGCACCGCGTTCAGCGCGTTGGCCTCGCTGACAAAATGATTGTCCTTTACCGACACGATGCCGAAATGGCTTTCCACCACGCGCAAATGCACCGTGCCCTTTTCCAATTCCTGTTCCGGCAACAGCACACGCACCGCCGTGTAACCCTTCTTTGCATACGCTGCCTCGACGGCTTCCAGCGCGCGTTCCACATCGGAAAAATCCTTGTCCTTCCCGGTGTAAGGCTTGACGGCAGCATCAAGCTCGGCCTTGCTTAACAGGGATGCGCCCTCGACGACGTAGCGTTCTATGGCAAATCGCAGCATGCCCTGATCGGCTCCGGCCGCTGCCGCAGGCGTTGCATCTGTGGCTGCGAATGAAAAATACGGCGCGCTTAGCAAAATTCCCAACAGCGATATAAAGAGCGATTTATGTTTCATGGAATATCCAGCGGTCAGGAATGATCAATTGCACATCGGCAGCGGATTGCCGTTCGCGTCTGTCGGGAGCGTCTCTACGGCGAGAACATCCTCCGGTGGTTTCTTGCGATCCTGATTGGTGGTAGTCACTATTTCGTCAATCACGCTGGGAACCACTGAGGCGGTTTCGGGGGAAATGGGAAGCAGCGGCATGGTCACGCCCTCGGTGATGTGCCAGACTATTCCTGAAGTGAAATCCCAACCCGGATTGACGTTACCGTTGGCAGCAGTGGCCGAAGTGAAATTCGCCATGGTCTTCATGTTGGCATCGCTCATGCCATAAACAAGACCGCCGGCGTCGATACCGGCAGATGAGGTAGAAGAATCAAAGCCAATACCAGACGAAATCCCGGTTTCGACTGTCGTATTCCAGAAACTGGCGCTGACGCTTCCGCCATATGCGTACCCAACCAATCCGCCGACGTTGCTGCCCCCGGACACGATGCTGACACTGGCATAACTGGTGCTGATGCTGATCACGGAATTGAAGTTAAGACCCACCAGCCCGCCGATGTCATCGCTACCGCTCACCGTACCGCCGCTGGCGTAAGTGTTGCTGATGCTGCCTGTGTTATAGCCCACCAGTCCGCCGACCCCATTGGCACCGCCGCTTACGCTGTTGTTGCTGGCGAAGCTGGTATCTATGGTACCGTAGTTGTAACCCACCAATCCGCCGACCCCATTGCTACTAGCGCTCACCGTGCCTCCACTGGCGTAAGAATTGCTGATGCTGCCAGAGTTGTTACCCACCAGCCCCCCCACATCAGTATAGTTGCCGCTTACTGTGACATTGCTTGCATAGTCGCTGTCGATAGTACCGCCACTATTGTTGTATCCAACCAACCCACCTATGTTATAGGACCCATTACCGACACTACTCACGCTACCGCCGCTGACATAGCTGGCGCTGATGCTGCCGGTATTTTGTCCCACCAGTCCGCCGAAGTTATATGCCCAATTGCTGGTAGTGCCAGCATTACTACTCACACTGCCATTGCTGACAAAGCTATTGCTGATAGCGCCGCTGTTGTTGCCGACAAGACCGCCGGCATTTGCAGAAGTATCGGTAGCAGCGGAAATCACCTTGGTGCCGCTGGCGTGACTGCTGTCGATGCTTCCGCCAATGTCGTTAAAGCCAGCCAGTCCGCCGATACTACTGTTACCGCTCACCGTACCGCCACTTACATAGCTATTGCTGATGGAGCCAATAGATATTGCACCTGCGCTGGTAGCGTAGTTATATCCGACCAAGCCGCCAACATATGATGTCCCGGTAACTGTGCCACCGCTGGCGTAGCTGTTACTTATGATGCCGGTGTTATAACCCACCAGCGCACCGACATTCGTATTTCCCGTCACAATGGGATTCACCAGTCCCACGTTGCTTATCGAACTTGGAGAATCGATGCCGTTAGATTGGCCAAACAAACCTACATAATTTTCACTCGGGCGATTGATGACGAGGTTGCTGATGGTATGGTTCTGTCCGTCAAAAGTACCCCAAAATGGCTGGCTAGCATTACCAATCGGCGCAAATCCCACGGTCGCACCATTCACATCAAGCCAGTTTTTGGTCACCGTGGCATCGATGTTATTGGCCAGGACGTAACTCTTGCCAAAATTAGACATTCCCACACTGCCAATGCCTTGCACGCCATATATGTCTGCCATCTGATACGGGCTGGCAGCACTGCCATCGCCGCCCAGCGCGCGGATGAAAGTTGCGCCCGTGATATTGAAGCCGGTATTGGCGGTGAAGCCGGGTAGCGTGGCGGACACCTGATCCCATGTGCCGCCGCTCAGCGTGAAAGAACCTGTATTCACCGCGCCAGTAGGAGTAATTGTGCCGGCGCCGCTATTGTTCAGCGTCACCGCGCCAACGTTGGTTTGGTTGATGTTCAATAGTGTCCAATTTGCAGCGGAGTTATTCAGCGAGATAATTCCACCCGTCCCTCCACCTGTGTTCGTCGCCGCAAAACTGCCGACTGAATTGGCGTTGTCCAAAGTGGTACTGATGGCCGACTTCGTAGTCAGCACCCCGGTCGTGGTCAGACTGCCACCTGTAAGTTCGGTGACATTCTGACCGGCGGTAAGATTGATCGCGCCAGCACCTGTATTGATCACGCTGTTGATGATGACATCGCTCGTTGCCCCGCCAGCATTCGCGGTGAACGAACCGCCACCCGTGATGGTGACACCGCTGGCAGCATAGATGCCGATGCTGCCGTTCGCTGTTTGCATGACCAGGCTGCCGCCCCCAGTCGAACTAATGGCCAAAGGTATGACTGCAACTAGTGATGTGGTGTTTGTATTCACGCCGATGGTGCCCGAACCAGTTGCTTTCAGTGTCAGTGTATAGGGACTACTCCATATCAGTGAATCTGCCACGGTGATGTTGCCGGTCCCAGTCAATCCGGATGTGGTATCCACCGTCACATTGGTCAACGCCAATTGTGCTTCCAATGTTGTGGCTTGGATATTAGATGGCTGCTGTACAGTTCCTGTGTAAGTCAGTGTCCCTGAATTCCATGTCAACGGGGTATCTGCTATCGAGTTGTTGATGGTGATATCGGTCGGGTCGAGCAGCAGGCTGCCGGCCACCCCATGCGCCGCCGTCGTGTTCACCAGGCCGTTAAAGCCCAGCCATTGCTTGCCCGACACTTCGACCCAGCCGCCGTTGCCGGAATCCGCTCCGCCCCGCGCGGAAATGTTGCCGCCGAATTGCGTGGCGCCATCCGCCCACACCACGACCTTGCCGCCGTCGCCGCTTTGCAACGCATCCGCGCTGATGGACGCCGTCGGTGCGACATAGGTGAGTTGCGCGTTCTGCACATCCGGATTCGCGCCATGCGCATCGCCGCCGACAAGGACCGTGCCGCCACCTAGTGTGCCGTTGGCCGTGACCGTCGCGCCATCCATGATGCCAACCTGGTTGCCCAGCACTTGGATATTGCCGCCGGTGGTGCCGTTGGCGCTGACGGTGCCGGAGATCTCCGTGCGCTGGCTCGCCTTGAACACGATCTTGCCGCCCTGCATCGTCGCGCTGTCCGCGCTGACGATACCGCTGTTGCCGACCACCGTGCCGAACAGGCCGAGGCTGCCGGACGAGGCGATGAGTTGTCCGACGTTGGTGGCATCGCCCGCCGGTGCGGTGATGCTGACCCTGAGGTTGGGATCATTGGTGCTGACCAGGTCCACGCTGTAGCCGGCAGCCAGCAGGATCTCGCCATTGGGCGCGGTGATCACGCCGGTGTTCTCGACGTTGGGTGCGATCAGATAGATCTGCCCGCCTTCTTGCGCGGTGATGTTGCCCGCGTTGCTGATGTTGGCCGCGCCGGGCACTTCGGTGAAATGGTTGTTTCCGGCAAGGAAGTCGGCATCGCTGAGATTGAGCGTGGAGGCAACCAGCCCGGCCACGTCAACGACCGCTCCCGCGCCGAACACGATGCCGATGAGTATTGATCAGGAACACGCGCCCGTTGGATTGCAGCGTGCCCAGAATGTTCGAAGGATCATTGCCGACCACGCGGTTGAGTACGGCGGATGAAGCGCTTTGCTGGGCGAACCGGGTGACCTCGTTCGAGCCGATCGAGAATCCTTGCCAGTTGATGATGGTGCCGGGGGTATTGGTGACGGTCAGGGTGTTGCCGGAAGTGGCGAAACCGGCGCTGCCGTTCATCACGGTTCGCACCTGTCGGGTTGGCTTGCGCGGTTTGCGCTGCAAAAGCCAGAAGCACCGCGGCGTACACCGGTTTGAGGCGGAACTGCGATTGTTTCCGCAGCCGCCTGGTTCGCGGATTTCCTGTTCATGACATTTACCCCCCTGCCAAACGTCTTGTCGAACCACTACTCACTGGCGCGATAGTGTCGCTTTTCCGGAAAAAAAACAATAGGCAAGATGTACCTACATCGCCCATACTTACCCACTTTCACGCCAATGTGATTTCCGCATAAATTTGGCATGTCCGGCATAAGCTGGCAGCATACGCACCGGATCGTTTTTCAAGGCGCAACGGAACAGCCGCACACTCCATGTCAAACACACCCGGACACAAGCAATCCAGTTCGACTCCTGCCGGACAAGCGCCCCAACTCTCGATCGAGCAGGCCATGATGCTGGCTACCCAACTGCAGTCGCAGGGCCGCCTGCAGGAATCGGAACATCTGTTGCAGCAGATCCTGCAGCAGCAACCCGATCATGCGTTTGCGCTGCATCTGCTGGGGGTGATCGCGCATCAGGTTGGCAAGCAGGCGTTGGCCACCGAATTGATACAGAAAGCCATCCGGTTCAACGGGAACGTCGCGCTGTTCCATGCCAACCTCAGCGAGATATTGCGCCAGCAGAAACGCCTCGATGAAGCGATCGCGCACGGCGAACGCGCGGTCGCTCTGGAACCGCGCATGGCGATGGCGCACAGCAACCTGGGCATCGCGTATTTCGACCGCAAGGATTACGACCGCGCGGAAGCCTGCCAGCAGCGCGCGCTGGCGATCGCGCCGAACTTCGCGCCCGCATTGAACAACATGGGCAGCATCCAGCGCGAACGCAAACGCAAGGATGAAGCGCTGATCTGGTACCGGAAAGCCATCGCTGCCGATGCGAATTATCTGGAGCCGTTGAACAATTACGGCGCGCTGGTGCTGGAGGACGACCGCACGAAGGAAGCCTCCGAGGCGCTGAACAAGGCCTTGCAGATCAACCCGAATTATGCCGAGGCGATCTGCAACATGGGCGGGGTCAATCTGGCGCTGGAACAGAATGACAGCCGCGCTCGCCTGCTACCGGCGCGCGCTGGAGCTGCGCCCGGTTTATATCGAAGCGCGGATGGGGCTGGCGAGGACGCTGCAGGCAATGGATAACCTCCCTGCTGCGCTAGTCGAAGCACAGCTCGCCATCCGGATCGACGCCAGCCAATCCGAAGGCGCACGCGTTGCTGGGCAGCATCTATGCCGAACTTGCCCGCCCCGAACTCGCCGAGGCCGAATACAACCGGGCTTTATCTCTCGATCCGGAATGCGACGAGGCGCTGCTCGGGCTCGGGCATCTGCGCATGGAACTCGGACAGATGGACAGGGCGGAAGAATTGTTCCTGCGGGCGCTGGAGTTCAAGCCGGATAACCTCGCGGCGCGCATACACATTTCACAGGTGAAAAAGGCCAGGGAAGGGCGACGAGAATTTTGCGGCCTTGCTCGAGGAAGAAAAAAGATCCGCGCAATCTTTCCGAGAACAGATTGATGTCGCTGCACTTCGCGCTGGGCAAGTGTTATGACGACAGCGGGGATTACGACAAGGCGTTCCCGCATTTCATGGCAGGCTGCAAGATGAAGCGCGCCAAACTTACCTATGATCCGGCCAACGCCGAGCGGCAATTCGCGGGATTGATGGAGATCTTCGACCAGGCGGCTATAGACCGTTTGCGCGGTTCGGGCGATCCACCCGGCGATCCTTCCGGCGTGCCGGTTTTCGTGCTGGGCATGCCGCGCTCCGGCACCACGCTGACCGAGCAGATCATCGCCAGCCATCCCGATGTGTACGGTGCGGGCGAGTTGCACGATCTGCTGCGCATCGCGGAACGGAACATCGGCGGCGCGACTACACCGGTCTCTTTCCCCGACAACCTGCGCGCTCTCGACCGGCAAACGCTCACCGCGTGGGGCGCGGAATATGTCGCCGGACTGAAACAGCGCGCGCCGGATGCGAAGCGCATCACCGACAAGATGCCGGCGAATTTCTTCGCGGTCGGGCTGATCCATCTGATGCTGCCGAACGCGAAGATCATCCACGTCAACCGCAATCCGGTGGATACCTGTCTGTCGTGCTTCACCCGCTTGTTCAACCGCAAGCAGGAACACACCTATGACCTGGCGGAACTGGGGCAGTATTACGTCCACTATGCGCGCCTGATGGATCACTGGCGCAAGGTGTTGCCTGCCGGTGCTTTTCTCGACGTGCAGTACGAAGACATCGTGGCCGATCAGGAAGCGCAGGCGCGACGACTGATCGCATATTGCGGACTGGAATGGAACGATGCCTGCCTGGATTTCCACAACACCAAACGCTCGATCCGCACCGCCAGCGTCACGCAGGTGCGCCAGCCGATCTACACATCGTCGGTGGAACGCTGGCGTCATTATGAAAAATTCCTCGGGCCGTTGCTGGATGCGCTGGGCGATCTGGCGCCCGGCCACTAATCTCCAAAAGTTTCAACCTACACTAGCCGTTTACCTAAAGTGTTGGGATCTGAGTAGGTGAAAAATAGAATCCCTTTGTGTCCTTTGACGCAAGGGGATTTTTTCTATGGCACAGGAAGGGAGAATTTTCGCTTCCCGAAGCGGCACTTGGCCAACTTGTTGCATCGACCAGTTGAAACTGCAACACGTAGCGGAAGTTCGTGTTTAGAGTTTTGGTAGCCTTGCCTTATCCGCAGTCATGGAATGCTCTAAAGCCCTCTTCGCGGCCTCCTCCCATGCTTCCAGTGCTGCCACCTCCGCCTCCTTTACTGCCTTCGCGGCCACCTTTGCTGCCTCTATCAAAAGCTCGCCGCTAACCCCCCCCCCCCCCGCCGCTTCCAGGTTCACCGCCTCCCGAGCAAGATCTACCGCTTTAGTTGCAGCCCGCATCACTGTCTCAGCATCCTTTAAGGCCTGTTCCGCTTCTGCTAGTGCTTTCTTTGGCATTTCCGCGCCTCCTAAATTCCTTCAGATATTGTCGGCATCCGAGCCGAATGGCCCAGCATACTCCAGAAGTAGTCAGCCCCCATAAGATATTTTAGGAGGCGGCTTTTGGCACTCTTCGGTCCTTCATGTTGCCATGTTGCCTGCCGCAAAGCGGAAGTTCAAGATAAGATAGTAGTTACAAACGACCAATAGCCAAAATTCCAACACTTCAAGTAAACGGCTAGCAACCTACAATACTTTTGCCATCTTCCGCGCCTGTCACGATGCAGCATCGACTCGGGCGATCAGCTGCGCTTGCGCGCCACCAGATCGATCAATGCCGACATGCCGCTGTGCCCGGTGCCTTCGCCGATATGGTCATCGTGTTCGCGCAGATGCGATGATCTCCATGTCGCCGAACGCGTTGCGCAGCAATGCTTCAGTGTACATGTTCTCGGCCACCGGCGGGCCGCCGGTCTTGTATTCAAGCTGGCGCGGGGTATAGCCCTGCAGCAACAGCAGCCCGCCCGGTTTCAGGCAGCGCTTGATGCCCGCGAACATCTGTTCGCGCAGCGCGGGCGGCGCAAACTGGATGAAGATCGCGGCCACCAGGTCGAAGCGGTTCTCGCCCCATTGCCATTGCGCCAGATCGGCCTGCTCGAAATCGATCGTCACGCCGCGCTGCCGCGCGAGTTTTTTCGCCTTTTCCAGCGCGACCGCGGATGCTTCGACCGACAGCACGCTGCAATCCCTGCTGTGCCAGCCACACGCCGTTGCGGCCCTCGCCGTCGGCGACCGCCAGGCAGCTCATGCCCGGTTTCAGCAGATGCACGCTGCGACACCAGGAATGCGTTCGGTTCGGTGCCGAACAGATATTCTTCGCTCGCGTACCTTTCGTCCCACATATTGTTGGACATGATCCTGTCTCCCATACTTTCCTGCATTAATATTGAACCATCGTCCACAAGTCGGTCATTGGCGAACCGGACCAAACCCTGCGGACAGCAAGTACATACCCGATGCCTTATTCAGTGCCTTCCAAATCCTGTCCAGGTCCTGCGTATCCGGGATACCATGCCAGCCTTTTTGCGCAACAAATCACCGGAACGACCGGCGGCCATGAAAAAATCACTTGTCTTCGTTCTCGCCATTACGCTGTTCATCTGCGGTTGCAGCACTGTCAGCCTGTTCTATCGCAACGCCGATTGGTATTTGCAGCACAAAATCAACAGCTACACTACGTTCAATACCCGGCAGAAAGAACTGTATCCGCCAGGATGTCGCCGATTATATGCAATGGCATCGGAAAAATGCGCTGCCAGAGTACATCATCTTTCTGCAGAACCTGAACGGGGCGGCGCAATATCAAGGACAGCTGAAGATCGAAGAGGTTGCGCTATTGAGGCAACATCTGGTCAGCCTATACCAAAAAACCATGGCGCCGGCCATCAGCCCCGCCGCAGAATTACTGAGCATGCTGGATAGCGGGCAAATACAGGAATTGGATAAACATCTTGGCGAGGAAAACCAGCAATATTTAGACGAGCACCTTAAAGTAAGCCGCGAAGTGTATTTAAAAAAGCGCGCCGATAAGACCGTCAATTTCATCGAATGGCTGGCAGGAGACTTGAGTGCCGGACAGGAACAACAGATCAGGGATATGAGCCGCCATATACCTGTTGTGGTCGATCAATACATCCGGCATCGGCAAGAAAATCAAAGCAGATTGATAGCGCTTTTGAACGGCCATGCCGGCGAAGATAAGATCGCCGCATTCCTGTCATCGTGGATATTCACGCCCGAAGAAACCAGAACGCCGGAGCAGCAGCTTGCCATGCAGACACTCGAACGCGCGTCGGATGAAATGACCGTCAATATCCACGCACTGCTGACTGCCAAGCAAAAAAATCACATACACAAAATGATATCGTCCTATATCGATGACATGCGTGCCGAAATCGCCAAATCCGGGCATGATTCCAGCAAATGACTCTCCACGGTTAATAACTATCGCCATCCCAACACGAACTGCTTCAACTGGCCATCCAGTCGCATGGCATTGAACCCGCCGTTCATGCCGCTGGAATTTTATACTTTACTAATTTACTATGCTTATCTTATAAGACCTGCTTACCTTATAAGACCTATTATAAGTAGTCTCCGGAGTTCCCTTGCCCCATCAACATGAAAAGAACGTCGCCCCTGTCACTGTAGCGAACAACAGTCTGATCAGGGCACTGCGCAGTTTTCTGCCGCCCGAATCCGTGCTGGCCGATGCTGAAGATCTGCACCCGTTCGAATGCGACGGGCTGGCGGTCTATCGGCAGTTGCCCATGGCCGTGGTGCTGCCGGAAACGATAGAGCAGGTTCAGAAAGTCATGCAACTGTGCCATGCGCATCAGGTGCCGGTCGTGGCGCGCGGCGCGGGCACCGGCCTTTCCGGCGGTGCGCTGCCTTTGGCCGATGGTGTTTTGCTGAGCCTGGCAAAATTCAAAAACATACTGCATATCGATCCTCATAACGGCATGGCGACCGTGCAACCGGGTGTGCGCAACCAGGCGATATCCGAAGCGGCGGCGGCGTACGGGCTATATTACGCGCCCGACCCCTCATCGCAGATCGCCTGCACGATAGGCGGCAATGTCGCGGAAAATTCCGGCGGCGTGCACTGCCTCAAATACGGGCTCACCGTGCACAACATCCTGATGCTGAAAGTGGTCACGATGGAAGGCGAACTGCTGACCCTGGGAGCCGAGACGCTGGACTCGCCCGGCTATGATCTGCTCGCGTTGATGACCGGATCGGAAGGGATGCTCGGCATCATCGTCGAGGTCACCGTGAAACTGCTGCCCAGACCCGAACGCGCGCAGGTCGTGCTTGCAGCCTTTGACGATGTGGAAAAGGCCGGGAGAGCGGTCGGCGCGATCATCGCCGCGGGCATCATCCCCGCGGGACTGGAAATGATGGACAAACTCGCGATCCGGGCGGCGGAAGATTTCGTGCATGCGGGCTATCCGCGCGACGCCGAGGCGATCCTGTTGTGCGAGCTGGACGGCACCAATGCCGAGGTTTCCGAATACATCCTGGCGGTGCGCCGGATCTTGACCGACAGCGGCGCGACCGAGGTGCGCACCGCGGCCGACGAGGCCGAACGGCAGCTGTTCTGGAAGGGGCGCAAATCGGCCTTTCCCGCAGTGGGACGCATCTCGCCGGATTATTACTGCATGGACGGCACCATCCCGCGACGCCAGCTGCCCCGTGTGCTGCGCCGCATCAGCGAGATGTCGGACGAATCCGGATTGGCAGTCGCCAACGTGTTCCACGCCGGAGACGGCAACCTGCACCCCCTGATCCTGTTCGATGCCAACAAGGCAGGCGAACTGCATCGCGCCGAAGAACTCGGCCGGCACATCCTTGAGCTGTGCGTGGAAGTCGGCGGCACCATCACCGGGGAACACGGCGTCGGCATCGAAAAGATCGATGCCATGTGCACCCAGTTCCGCAGCGCCGAGTTGAGCCAGTTCCATGCCGTCAAAGCCGCATTCGATCCGGCCGGCCTGCTCAATCCCGGCAAGGCTGTCCCGACATTGCATCGTTGCGCCGAATTCGGCGCGATGCATGTGCATCACGGGCAGCTTCCGCACCCGGAACTGGAGCGCTTCTGATGTCAATGAGTGAATCAGACATCAGCGCTGCTTTGCAGCAGCAGGTTATGGAGGCCTTGCGGGACGCCACACCGCTGGACATCGTCGGCAGCGGCAGCAAATCCTTCCTGGGCCGCACCCGCCACGAAATGCAGATCGATGTCAGCACCAACCGCGGCATCGTCGAATACGATCCGAGCGAACTGGTGCTGACAGCGCGCTGCGGCACGACATTGCGGGAGATCGAAGCGGCGCTGGACGAAGCCAAGCAGATGCTTGCCTTCGAACCGCCGCATTTCGGAAGCGGCGCGACCCTGGGCGGAACCATCGCCTGTGCGCTGTCCGGGCCGCGCCGCCCTTATAGCGGTTCAGCGCGCGACTTCGTGCTCGGATGCAAAATATTGAACGGCCGCGGCGAGATACTGAACTTCGGCGGACAGGTGATGAAGAACGTCGCCGGCTACGATGTCTCGCGCCTGATGGCCGGCGCCTTTGGCACGCTGGGCATCATGCTGGAGGTCAGCCTGAAAATACTCCCGCGACCGCCGGCCAGCATCACCGTCGCGCGGGAATGCAGCGCCGCCGAGGCAATAGCAAGCATGAGCGCTTTGCTGGGCAAACCCTATCCGGTGGATGGAGCTTGCTATCACGGCAGCAAATGTTATGTGCGCATCTCCGGCAGCGCCCAGGCCGTCAAGGAAGCCCGCAACAAGATCCCCGGAGACGAGCTACAGGATGCCGATGCATTCTGGCATGCGCTGCGCGAACACGAACTGCCTTTCTTCGGCAACCCCATGCAGAAAGGCAATGGCGCGCTTTATCGCATCATGGTCAAACCCGCCACCCCGCCACTACACATTGAAGGTTCGTGGCTGCTGGATTGGGGCGGCGCGCAACGCTGGCTATACAGCAATGAAGATATTGCCGCGATCCGCCATCGCGTCGAACAGGCGGGGGGATATGCCACGGTGTTTCGTGACAAAGCCCGTCCGAACGAACCATCAGAACAAGCCGATCCATTCCAGCCGCTTCCCGCGCCTTTGCTGGCCATACACCGGCGCCTCAAGGCCGGCTTCGATCCGAAATAACATCTTCAATCGCGGTCGTATCTACACCAATCTTTAAATGCAAACTTCCTTTTCTCAAGGATTGCTGAGCAATCCCGATATCGCCGAAGCCGATGCCATCCTGCGCACCTGCGTGCATTGCGGATTCTGCAATGCGACCTGCCCGACGTATCAGTTGCTGGGATCCGAGCTGGATGGCCCGCGCGGACGGATCTATCTGATCAAGGAGATGCTTGAGACCGGACTGTCCGGCGACAAGACCCGTTTGCATCTGGATCGCTGCCTGACTTGCCGCTCCTGCGAGACCACCTGTCCTTCCGGGGTGCGTTATGGCCGCCTGATCGACATCGGCCGTGAGACGGCCGAAAAGCTTGCGCCGCGATCATTTGCCGAAAAATTGTTGCGCAAGTCCATGCTCGCAGTCATCCCCTACACTGCACGCATGGCAGTCGTGCTGGGTTTCGCCCGCGTATTGCGTCCGCTGTTGCCTTCACGGCTGCAGAAAAAGATACCGGCCAGGCAGCCCGCTTCCAAAACACCGGCTACCTCGCACGCACGGCGCATGCTGGTGCTGGATGGTTGTGTACAGCCGCTGGGCACGCCCAACACCAACGCGGCTGCAGCGCGTGTGCTCGACCGGTTCGGCATCTCGCTGGTCAGCGCTCCCGGTGCAGGTTGCTGCGGCGCGCTGAACCAGCATCTGTCCGACCCCGAAGGGGCGCGGATGATGATGCGGCGCAACATCGACGCGTGGTGGCCGCATGTCGAGAGCGGCGCAGAGGCCATCGTGATGACTGCCAGCGGTTGCGGACTGATGGTGAAGGATTATGCCCACGCACTGAAAGATGATACCGGATATGCAGACAAGGCTGCGCGCATCAGCGCGCTCACGCGCGATATCAGTGAAGTCATGTCGGTCGAGATGCTGGATCGGGAAGACCTGGGCGCATTCGGGAATATCGGTCACGGCATGCGCGTGGCCTACCATTCGTCCTGCACATTGCAGCACGGCCAGAAATTGTCCGGAACAGTGGAAGCGATACTGCAGCGCTGCGGATATGAACTGACGCCTGTCGCGGACAGCCACCTGTGCTGCGGTGCGGCAGGTACCTACACCCTGCTGCAAGCCAGGTTATCTGAGCAACTACTGGAAAACAAGCTGGCCGCGCTGCAAGACGGCAAGCCCGAAGTCATCGCCTCGGCGAATGTCGGCTGCCAGATGCATCTGGCGGGCGCAAGCAAGGTGCCGGTGAAGCACTGGATAGAGTTGTTGGAAAATAGCTCGAATCATTCGAAGAAACTTTAAACTCAGAAAGGAAATTGCATGACGATCAAATCGTTCCACCCGCCGCAACGCGTTTTGTTGGGGCCCGGCCCGTCCGATGTCAGCCCGCGCGTCCTGGAAGCCATGTCGCGCCCGACCATCGGCCATCTCGATCCGGTATTCGTGGCCATGATGGACGAGATGAAGGTGCTGCTCAAATACGCTTTCCAGACCGGAAATGAATTGACCATGCCGGTTTCCGCACCCGGATCTGCCGGCATGGAAACCTGCTTCGTCAATCTGGTGGAACCGGGTGACAAGGTCATCGTCTGCCAGAACGGCGTGTTCGGCGGGCGCATGAAAGAAAATGTCGAACGCTGCGGCGGCATTGCGGTGATGGTGCAGGACGAATGGGGGCGCGCGGTCGATCCGCAAAAACTTAGGGATGCGCTAAAGGCCAATCCGGACGCCAGGGTTGTTGCCTTCGTCCAGGCGGAAACTTCCACCGGCGCTCTGTCCGATGCGAGGACGCTGGTCGAGATCGCGCACCAGCATGATTGCCTGGCCATCGTGGACGCGGTCACTTCGCTGGGCGGAACGCCGGTCAAAGTGGACGAATGGAACATCGATGCGATCTATTCCGGCTCGCAAAAATGCCTGTCGTGCACGCCGGGCCTTTCCCCGGTCAGCTTCAGCGCGAACGCGCTGGACAAGATCAGGAATCGCAAATCCAGGGTGCAGAGCTGGTTCATGGATCTGAATCTGGTGATGGGTTACTGGGGCGGCGCAACCAAGCGCGCCTACCACCATACCGCGCCGATCAACGCGCTGTACGGATTGCACGAAGCGCTGGTGATACTGCAGGAAGAAGGCCTGGAAAACTCATGGGCACGCCATCGGAAGAATCATCTCGCGCTGCGCGCGGGACTGGAAGCGATGGGACTGAAGTTCGTGGTGCCGGAAGCGGAACGTCTGCCCCAGCTGAATGCGATCTCCGTGCCGGAAGGCGTGGATGAAGCCAGGGTGCGTTCGATACTGTTGTCCGACTATCAACTGGAGATCGGCGCAGGATTGGGTGCGATGGCCGGCAAGGTGTGGCGTATCGGCCTGATGGGGCACGCCAGCAACCCGAGCAATGTGCGGCTGTGCCTGAACGCACTGGACGACGTGCTGGGCCGCGTCAAGGCGCCGGTCAAACGCGGTGTCGCGGTGGATGCGGCGAATATGAAACTGGCTGGTTGATTCATGCAGGGGCGCGGCGCAGATGCAAGCGGCATGTCAATAAATCGGGCCCTTTCCATCCGGAAGGGTACCGTTGATTTTCAGTGCCAGCAGCCGCTCTATCTGCTGCAGGAGCGCATCCACAGCCTTTGCTGTCAGATCCGGGTCTCCCTGTTTGGCAATGCTCTCTAATTTTCTCGCTTGCTGAGCAAGGGCCGGGGTACCGCAGTAGCTTGATGCTCCAGCCAGTTTGTGCGCGACCTGGCGCAGCTTTTCCACATCGCCGGAAGTGGTCGCGGCGATCAGGCTGGATGAATATTCCGGAAGATCGTCATACAACATGCCGAGCACCGTGCGCCAGGTCTGGCGGTCGCCGAACGCAAGCTCCGCTCCCATCTGCGGATCAAGGATCGGCAGCGGAGTGTCGCCATCTTCATCTGAAGGAATGTCACCGTAATCTGACGTCTTGCCATCTGAAGCCTGAACAGTAAGGCCCAGCTTGTGCAAGATACTTGCGAACGCCTTCTCATTGATGGGTTTGCTCAAGTACTCATCCATGCCGGCTTCCAGATAGCGCTCGCGGTCGCCGCTCATCGCATTGGCCGTGAGCGCGATGATCGGGGTATGGTGCTTGCCGCCCTTTTCCGATTCGCGGATGCGGATAGTCGCCTCCACGCCATCCATCACCGGCATGTGCGCATCCATCATGATGAGATCGTACTTGTTTCGCTTGCAGGCTTCCACCGCCAGCGAGCCGTTCTCCGCAAGATCCGCCTTGCCACCCAGTTGTTCTATCAGGATCTTTGCCAGCTTGCGGTTGATGTCGCTGTCATCGACGATCAACACGCGAAGCTTTCCGCCTGCCTCGCCGGGCCGCAATTGGAATCCCTGATTTTCCGATACCGCTACGGTCTTGCCTGCCGGGATGGATGCACGGCCTGCAGACTGTTTGGTCAGGGGCAATGTAAATGCAAACCGGGCACCGTGTCCCTCCATGCTTTCAACTGAAACCTTCCCGCCCATCAATTCAACCAGATTTTTCGAAATGACGAGACCCAATCCGGTTCCGCCATACTTGCGCGTGGTGGAGGCATCGGCCTGGCTGAACGGCTGGAACAGTCCCTCCAGGGCCTCTGCGGAAATGCCGATACCGCTATCCTTGATGGAAACCTCGACCAGGACGTCCTTGTCGGTTTCTTCCTTCAGTTCGGCCTGCACAAGTATATTGCCGTGCCGGGTGAACTTGATCGCATTCCCCAGCAGGTTCGACAACACTTGCGAAATGCGCGCCGGGTCGCCAAGCAACTGGACGGGTAGCGCCTTGTCGAACACAAAATCCAGAGCCAGGCCCTTGCTCTCTGCGTCTGCTGCGTGCAACGAAATGACTTCTTCCAGCAATTCTTTGAGATCGATCTCGATCTGTTCGATTAAAATCTTGCCGGCCTCGATCTTGGAAAAATCGAGGATGTCATTGATCACGGTCAGCAGATATTTTCGCCGACACTTCCGTGGTGTTCAGATAATCACGCTGGGTTTCCGTGAGTGTTGTCTTCGACAGCAGTTTAAGGAAACCCATGACACCGTTCAACGGGGTGCGGATTTCATGGCTCATATTGGCGAGGAATATGCTCTTGGCCCGATTGGCTGCTTCCGCCGCCTGTTTTTCGATCAGCACTTTGCTCGCGTATTTCTGGGCTATTCTTCTTTCCGTTATTTCTTGCGCATAGCAGTGAACAATACGCTGGCTGAGAAGCGGGGCGAATGACCAGCTCAATGCACACTGGTTGAATTCGGTCTCGACCGCCTGGGCCGTTTTGCCATCGGACAGACAGCGCCCAACGATTTCCCGATAATCATGGGGCAGCAACGACTCGATCTCGTGCGACCCAAGCCCGAGTTTGGCGAGCATCTGAAGCCCATGTGGATTGATGTACATCACCTTTGCGTCGGCATTCATGCTCAGCACGATATCCTGGCTTCCCTCGGGGAAGGCGGCCAATTCTTCCAGCTTGGCCATGGAATTGTTGACGGCCCTGCTTTGCTCCTCCAAACGGACGGATGCGTTGTTCAGCGCTTCCCCGAGCCTTTCCAGATCGATGGAAAAATGGTCAACCGGGATTGTTTCGCCTTGCACCTCATTCAGCTTGCCGGCAAATTCCGTGTATCGTTCTACTGAAAGCAGCGGGCGGCGTATGAGCCCCCCGAGAAAAACCAGTGCCAGCAGGATGATAGCGGCCCCGTTTATGGCAGTGGTATGCCAGAATTTGGTCTGTGCATCCGAAATATCCTGCAGGTTATAAGTTATTTTCACCCATCCCAGCAGATCGCCCAGTATTACGGGTTGCCAGACCAGCATCCGGGTCTTGTCGAACTGCATGGATGCTGAAGCATCGGCAGGGACCTGCAAGGGCGGCTCCCCATAATGCACCTCGGGCGATTTGCCGGGACTGCGGCTGACATCTCCGATGAGCTTTCCCTGTGAATCACAAACCTGAACAGCAATGACGCCCGGAAAATTGATCGAGCGCAGCAACATCTGTTCTATGGAAGTGTAATCCCGCTGCAGCAAAAAGTTGGCGCCCGTTGCGGAGATATCGTTGGCAAGCACGCTGGCTTGCATCTTCATGTCCGAGGTGATATTTCCAACCACCTCGTTCAGCATGAGATAGGTGAAGAATGTCATCGCGACTGCGAGCATCAGCGAAAACAATAATACAAGCTGCGCACTCAGTCTTCTTGGCCAGAGAAAGCGCAGTCCACGACGTACACCGGCGGCAAATGGACTGCTATTATGCAAATCGATTTTCATGGATCGGGATTCACGCCATGTTTAAATTCATTCTTGCATACGAAGAGATCAAGAGCACGTAGTCACGAGGCTAGGCCTGGTTGCTGATGATGCTAATGCCCGAAAGGCTTGATAAGCTTGCGCACGATGTCATATTCCTGATCATCTGGTACGCGCAAAGCCGTCATAGTCCTCTCCCAGGGCATCAAGGACCCGGCGATCCTCAGGCTTGTTCCTGTCGAGGCTCAACAAAGCGCTCTGCAATTTTAGAAAGAGCGCATGATCCAACTTGCGTGATGCGGCAATATTGTACGGCGGGAGTTGCGGGGAGCTGTAAATCACACGAAGGCCCTTCTTGTCCCACTTGCGCGCCTTGCTGTCAGTCACGATCCCGGCATCGTAATCCCTGTTGAGCACGCCCCTTACGATATTATCGTAGTGTCCCGAGATAGGCGCGGCTCCCAAGGTTATGCAATGGCATGCCGGCATTCACCACCGCAGCCTGCTGCAATTTTGCCGCAGGGTCGCCAAACGCGAAGCTCTTGCCGGCCAGATCTGCAACCTTTTTGATGGAACTATCCTCGCGCACGACAATGACCAGGCGAAAATATGCCTGCTTGTTGCTTACGACCTTGGCCATGATCTTCACATTCGCCTTCTCCCGGGCACGGAGATAAGCCACGGGAGTCAAATAGGCGAGATTCGACGCTGCCATTGGACAATGCGTTTATCGCATCGGACATATTCGGTGAAAGCGCAAGTGCGACGCTGCGCCCGATCGCCGCCTCCAGATAATCTGTAAGCGGGGTCAAGCGCTGATGCATGATCGCCGGAGTATCTTCTGCCACTGACCCGAAGTGGATTTCCTTGTCTTGCTCCGCCAGAACCATTGCCGGCATCAGCAAAAGGATGTGCAAGCCCAGCAAAATAAGACCACGCAATGTCATTCCCCCTTTAATAGAAAATTCATCGGAATAAAAGCATGTTTCATCGCGGCAAGGAGATTAATTTACATAATCCGGCAAGGCTATCATAGTCCCGTGCGATCATCGAAAAAATTCTGGGCATTTTGGATGTTCCATGCTTGGGCACATCGACCTTGCGGTCTGGCGTGCACCATTGCAACTACAAATATAGCCCCGGATAATCCCGTATATCCATATTCATGATTTCATTTCAACGCAAAGAACGGCAAACAATCCTGTGATTTCATATATGCGACGATGGCGAATATTTTAAGATATACTTGAAAATGATTGATATAAGCGAAGCATTCTTCCCAAGTGCATTGCCCATCAGGATGACAAGAATATGTTTAAAACCATAGTGGTCGATGACAGCCCGATCGATTTGATGATGACAAAATCCCTGCTGGAAAAGCTCGGGTTTTTGGCTCTCACCGCGGCCAATGGCGAAGACGCATTGAAACTGATTCTGGAGAACTCGCCGCACTTCGTGATCTGCGATATCAATATGCCGGGTATGAGCGGGCTGGAACTTCTGAAAGCAACCCGGCATTTTGAACAGCAACCCATTTTTATCATGGCCACCGGACTGGGTGACGTGGAAAATGCAGTCGACTCGCTGCATCATGGCGCTTATGGTTACCTTACCAAACCATTAAGGGTAGAATCGCTACGCGACGCGCTCCGCAAAGCGACCCGGCGTCGGCAGAAAGACCTGGACTCGAGAAACGAACAAGAGAAACTGAGCAAAATCTATCCGCTTGCCGATTTCCTCGACAATGATGAGTCCCTTAACAATTTTGCCGAATATGCCAAATCGCTGCCCAAGGAAGCTGCCGGCATAAACGGCGATCTCGAATACTCTCCCATCAGGCTACTGTATTACGACCCGGAAAGCGGTCCCAAACTTGATTTGGCGAACCGGCAAATGACCCTGGCGCTCCTTCTGGCACAACCGCTGCATGCCCGGCCCCAAACGGAAGTTGAGGTTCATTTCATCCCGCGCGGACAAACGCGCGACAATTACGTCGGCGAACAGGACCACGGCCGATACCATCTGTTTTACGATATGTCGGCTCTATACCGGATCATCGATCTGATCACCTCGCGTCATACGGTATTTTACTGTGACGCAGCGAATGTCAAGGTCTCGGGCTTTACCCAGCAACCGGTGATCAAAGCCGAAAAACCTGACTAGCGTGCTGCATGCGGTTAGAGCCCGCACGCCGGGCTGGCGGACTCCCGGGGAATATCTGCTAATGACTGATCAGTGATACCGGCTTTTAACTTCCATCATCCTTGAGACTCGGGATGAAAGATCTTGCAGCAACCGGTACTGCGATGGACTGAAACAAGCCCAATAGGCTAGAGGAATATTACTGCCGGAATGACAGAAACGGCCAGCACCAGCACCAGCCACTCCAAATTGTTTCGCGCGAGAAAACCAGTGAAGTGCAATATCAGCACGGCGATGGCGACCACATAATAAATCGCTAAGAACATGTAATTCCCCTTTCGTTATTGTGTCGGCTGCAACTGCTGGACCTGGTCTTTTATTATCTTCCGGCAATTATATCAATAGCAACACGGTATGCAATATCATCCACTTACACAAGCCGCTCGTGGATACTGTATCTGATTCAGCTTAGAGCGTATACAAGTTTCAGCATGCTCTCGGCAATCTCAATCATTCTGAACCGGTGCGGATGTTTTGCTGGACTTTTTTACATGTTTTTTTGGCGGGGCGGCGCGTTTAGCAGCCGAAGTTGCAGTTGCTGCCAGTTCTGCCGCCTCCCTGGCCGACATCCTTCTGTTCACGATGTCACCGCTGGCGGCAGCGAAATCCAGCGCGATGGAAGGCGCGGCCCATGGGCCGCTCACGCGGACCGGCACGGCGACCCCCTTCAAGTCTGCCAGTTCTCCCGCATTGCGGCGGTTGAGTGTGGAAACGACTGTGGCGGTGAGCTGATAATCGATGTTGCCTGTATCGAGCGCGAGGTCACCGTCACCGGCGATCCGGAACAACGGCGACCTCATGTCGAAACCGTTCCCGTGGCTGCCGCCATCCTTGATATCGAACACGGCCTTCAACCCGGAGAAGTCGGTCTTCTCGGTGAACAATGCCGGGTGGACACGCGCCTTGCTTTTGGTCCCGAGGTCATCGTTGCCTTCGATCAGCGCCGCGCGCAGATCGATGCCCGCGAGCGAGCCGCGCCCGAGAGCCAGCGAAACGCCGCCGTTCAGCGTCTTGCGCAGCGCGCCTATGCTGCCGCCCTCCGCGCTGAGGTCGATGGCCAGATCGCCCTTGCCCGCAAGCTTCCCGGCACTCGCCGTATCGGCGAGCAGCGCGCTCATCTGGATGCCCTTCAGGTTCTGCCTGAACGTTATTTGCGGCTTATCCTGCGCTGCCGCGCTGATGCTGCCGGTCAGCGTCCCGCCGTAGAGCCTGGCGCTCAGCGGTTCTATCGTGAGCACGGACTGTTCGATCTTGATGCCGGCAGCCAGTTTCCTGGCTTCGAGCTTCGCCATCCTGACCTCTCCCGCATGCAGGTTCCCGCTCAGGTTGATGCCCTTCAGGCCGGCAATATCGAACGGCGTGGCATTGTCCTGATAGCGCTTGATCCAGTCGGCCGAGATATAGCGGTCCAGCTGGATGCGGTTGATATTGAGGTCGACCGTGCAGGCGGGATGGCTGAAATCCTTCAGCGCGACCGTGCCGCCGAGCTCGCTGTCGTCGAATCTTGCCTTGAAGGCGAGGTTCGCGATCTGTGCGGAAAAGTCCGCATTCAGGCTTCCCGTGAGCTTTGCCGATTGCTCACCGGCCAGCATCGGATGTTTGGCGGAAAGGTCCAGGGCAATGGCACTGAGCTGCAACCTGGGGGTGGTTTCAAAATCCATGCTGAGCGGGCCGGACAACTTGCCTTGCAGCGTGCGCCCGTCGCCGTTGAAAGCGAAATCGGCGCCCAGTTCCGCCGCCTTGAAGCTGTTGCCGGCGAATTCGAATGCCGGCATCTGCAGGGTCGTCGTCCATTTCTCGTCGAATTGCGACAGGGTCGCATCGAGCGACAGCTCGCTGCCGTCTCAATATGCCCTTGGCGTATTGCAGCTTGGGAACAGCCAGCTTGGCCGTAAAACTGCGCTGGCCGTAATTGCCGGTCCCCGAAACAACAAGGTTCTCTGCCAGCAGCGATGCCTGCGCGGGCCGGCTGTCCAGGCTGCCCTTGAAGTTCAGGTCGAGATTGCTGAACCCGGCCGCCGTGCCATCCATCGTCCCCTCAATGTCGGCAAACTCGTAGCGCCCCGCCTTGCGGTCGTAAAACAGGCGGCTCTTCAACTCGATCCTGGAGTCGCTGTGCGCCTTTTCAGATTCGAGCTGGAAGCCCGCCTTGATGTTGCCGGGCACGCCATCGGCGAGCCTGCCGGTTTCGACCTGCAGGTCCTGCAGCGATACCCGCTGCCATTTCATCCCGTCCTGCCAATTGACCGAAGAATTGGTGATGCGCAGACCGTCGATATCGAATGTCATCGGCGACAGGACTTCGTCGCGGATCAGCAGGTCGTCGTAGTTGGTGGTGCCGTCCTTGAAGCGGGTCAGGTTGACGCGCGCGCCGTCTATCTCCACCCGTTCGAGCACCAGTTGCTTTTTAAACAACGGCCACCAGGCGATGTATAGCCGCGCGTTGTTGATCGATGCGAACTCCCTGGCGCTGTTGCGCTCGCTCAGCAACATCTTGCCGGAATCCAGCCCGAGCTTGGGGAAAAAGGTCAGTTTCAGGTCGCCCTTCAACACCAGGTCGCGCTGGTTGTGTTCCTTGACGTACTGGACGATCTCGGTTTTGAATCTGTTCGTGTCGACCAGATAGAGAAACACGCCGATCGCAGCCGGGATCATCAGGATGATGAGCAGCAGCGCGGCCAGCCCGGAGCGCCAATGTTCCTTGGCGAACGCTTCGGCGAAGGGTATCTTGATGCCGAAAAACGAAACCACGACACCGGTGATACCGAACAATCCGAGCGCTGAATTCCTGATTGCTTTCATTCATCGATCCTTGTGCAGCGATCCGCAGATAATGCTGGTGATGATTGTAACCTCGCCGGGTATTACCGGGGGGTTCGGACGGAGTATACCGATAAATATATTTTGCAAATTGAGCGGGAACCTTGTGAAGACAAGCGGCCGGGTCAGGGGCTTTTTGGATTGCGTTGCTCCGGCCTTATGTGCGGCCCGAGCAGCACTTCAGCAGCATCGGTATCCACAAGGTTGCCGGAAGCATCCACCAGCGGCTGTTCGAAGTCGTTCCAGCCGCGCACCCCGGTCTTGAGCGACACCACGCGGGTATAGCCCATCTGCTGCATCACATCGGCGACCAGCGCGGACCGGTAGCCGGAACGGCACATCACCACGATTTCCAGATCACGGCCGGCAGCCAGCAACGGCTCGGTCTCGTCGAAATCCCATTCGCATGATTGCTCCAGCACCCCGCGTGGCACGTTGAGCGCGCCCGGGATATGCAGCGCGGCGTATTCTGCCGGCTCGCGCACATCGAGCAGCACGGGTGCATTGCCCGCGGCCAGCAGCTTGCTCAGGTCCCATGGCTGGATCTCCTTCACGCGCGTCAGCGCGTCGGCGACCATCGCGAAATAGCGCTTCATGGTTTCTCGAACACCGCGATCGACTCCACGTGCGAAGTGTGCGGAAACATGTTCATCACCCCCGCTGCCTTGAGCGCATAACCTTGAACTTGCACCAGCACCTGCGCATCGCGCGCCAATGTGGCGGGATTGCAGGATACATAAACGATACGGCGCGGGGTATTTTCATGTCCTATGGCCTTCACCAGATCGATCGCACCGTCGCGCGGCGGGTCGATCAGCAATTTGTCAAATCGCCCTAGTTGGGCATAAACATCAGCAGTCATGCCGAACAGATTCATCGCTGCAAACTTGGCATTGCCCGCCAGGCCGTTCGAGGCGGCATTCTGTTTGGCGCGTGCCACCAGGCTGGCACTGCCTTCGATGCCCAGCACTTGCGCGCCGCTGCGCGCGATCGGCAGCGTGAAATTGCCCAAACCGCAGAAAAAATCGGCGATGCGATCGCCGGGCTGCGGGTCCAGCAGGCGGATCGCGCGGCTGACCATCACGCGGTTGAGCGCGCTGTTCACCTGGGTGAATTCGCTGGGCGCGAACGGCATCGTGATGCCGAATTCCGGCAGGCTGTAACTAAGCGCCGGAGCTTCCAGCGGATGGAACGGAACGATGCTGTCTGGTCCGCCGGATTGCAGCCAGAACTGAATATCGTGCTCGTCGGCAAAGGCGCGCAAGCGCGGCTTCGTCTTCGCTCGACGGCGTATCCATCACGCGCAGCACCAGCGCATCGACATGCTCGCCCACCGCCACTTCGATCTGCGGCAGCCGGTCGCGGATCGACAGGCCGCTCGACCAGTTCGGCCAGCAGCGGCAGCAAATTCGCGATCTTGGGCGTGAGGATCTCGCAGTGCTGCATGTCGGCGACATAACTGCTGCGCTTCTCGTGGAAGCCGACCAGCGTCTTGCCCTTCTTGATCACGTGCCTGACCGAGAGCCGCGCGCGCTCGCGATAACCCCAAGTCTGCCCGTAGATCAGGGCGCAGGATGGTTTCTGCTTTCACCTTGCCGATGTGCCACAGGCTGTCTTCGAGGATGCGCTGCTTGACCGCGACTTGCGCCCTTGCGTCCAGATGCTGCATCGAGCATCCGCCGCACACGCCGAAATGCGCGCACTTCGGCTGCACGCGCAGCGGCGATGGCTTGTGTATCTGCGTGACTTGAGCCAGTTCGAACGACGGCTTCTTGCGGTACGAGCTGTAGCTGACCACCTCGCCGGTCAACGCGCCTTCGATGAAGATCACCTTGCCTTCGATGCGCGCGATACCGCGGCCTTCCTGATCGAGGGATTCGATCACTACAGTATTATTGAAACTCATATCAAATGTTATTCATTCCAATTCTCAGCCGGAGGGAGGACAGACGGCGAGGATAAGGTGGTGATGACGGTACTTCTGCAGTTTGGCGAGTAGCCGGAAACGAAGCCGCCACGGTTATCGCTTCGATTGCGGATTGGATTCCGGCCAGGCAGCCAGAAACTCCTTCCAGTGCGGCTGATCCAGTTTGCCCAGTTCCGTGCGCACCAGCTCGCACTCATTCTGGTAACGGGCGCGGGTCAACACACCGCGCATCAGCTGGAAGCGCGCAAACACCAGCCAGGTGTTCGCCACATCGGTCTCGCAATAGTTGCGTATCTCGTCCAGCTTGCCCTGCTGGTATGACTCCCACACCTGGCTTCCGTCCATGCCCAGTTTGCCGGGGAAGCCGATCAGCCTGGCCAATTCGTCCAACGGGGCGTTGGCCCGTCCGGTATACATCGCCAGCAGGTCCATCAGGTCGAGATGGCGCGAATGGTAACGGCTGATATAGTTGTTCCACTTGAATTCCTTGTCGTCCTCGCCCTGGTCCCAGTAGCGCGCGCACTGCACGCCGTGGATCAGGCCGCGGTAATGCAGCACCGGCAGATCGAATCCGCTGCCGTTCCACGACACCAGTTGCGGGGTATATTTGTCGATGCCGTCGAAGAAGCGCTGGATGATGGAGCCCTCATCCTCATGCAGATCACCCAGCGACCAGACCTTGAAAGTTGTCGCCCTCGCGCAGCGCGCAGGAGATCGCCACGACGCGCTGCAGATGGTGCGGCAGGAAATCGCTGCCGGTCTTCTGGCGGCGCAACTGGAACGCCATCTCAGCCACTTCCGCATCGCTGACGCGCGCATCCAGTCCATGCAGGGTGCGCAGCCCGGCGATGTCGGGTATGGTTTCGATATCAAAGACTAGAGTGGGATTCATGCAAGAGACGGCGGGATATTCACGTTTTGGCTAACCGATTTGGTCTTCCTTGAATCGCTTCTGTATCGCATCCACTTCGGCACGCCTGTTTACCAAAGCGGCCACACAGTCGCTGTCCAGTTTGGTGCCCGCCATGGATTGCAAAAACATGAAAGCCCGGTCGTTGCTCCAGGCCTTCTTGTACGGGCGCGCGCTGGTCAGCGCGTCGAACACGTCGGCGACCGCGACGATCTTCGCCTCAATCGGGATCTCCTGGTCCGTCAGCCCGTTATATCCGCTGCCGTTGATCGCCTCGTGGTGGTAAAGCGCGATATTGCGCAGGATCTCCGCATGGGGAAATTCGTCGAATCCGAGATTTTTCAGCATCATGTCGATGATCTCGCCGCCTTTCGATGCATGCGTCTTCATGGTTTCGAATTCATCATCGGTCAGTTTGCCGGCTTTGAGCAGAATGCTGTCCGAGATGCCGATCTTGCCGATGTCGTGCAGCGGCGAGAACAGGAATATATGTTCCACCAAGTCGTCGTTGAGCCGGTATTTTTTCGCCACCTCTTGGGCGATCAAACGCGCAAAGTTGGACATCCGGTCCAGATGCGCTCCGGTCTCGACGTCGCGGTGCAGCGTGATGTTGGCGGCCGTCTTGACGATCGCATACAGGCCGCGGGCCGTGGACATTTCATGGATCACCAGCAACGACAGCAGATGCCCCACCATATCCAGATAATGCAGCGTCGTCTCATCGAATACGTTTTTTCGATAGGAGTTGAAGAACAAAAAGCCGAAGAACTCCCCGTTCAGGAACATCGGCATGGTGTAGCTGGATTTGTACCGCAGAGAGGCGATGCGGCGCGCATGTTCTGCAGACACATTGCTGAAGATATCGAGATCATTTACCACGCGCGGACGGCCTACCTTGAGGATCTCCTGCATCGATTCCGAGTCAGCCAGCTTGGCGGAATATAAAACCAGGGGTTCCTGATCTTGACTGCTGTGCAAATAGGTCTTCAGCAGATCGGTTTTCGGGTCGTAGATCGCCACCGAGATCCGGTCGATGAAATCAAAACGGCCCTTCAGCAAACCATGGACGTACTCGATCTTTTCCGGCAAGGGCAATTTGCCGTTCAATGCGGAAAGCACGTCTTTATGTTCAAACATAGCGCAGTGAGATCCTGACTAAATGGATACTGATACAGTTTATCCGACCTAAACTGTAGGTCAACCGGTAAATCAAAGGTTTGGCCTATTATTACCGGCTTAGAACAGATTCATCTGCCCTTTGCGTGCCGGAGGTTTGAACAGCCCTGTATCGAGTGACCTTTCCTCCAGGTTGAAACCCAACCGAGTGCAGGTCTTGCGAAAACGTTGCGCCAGCAGCTCGGCGAACAGGCCTTGGCCGCGGAAGCGGCTGCCGAACTCCGGGTCGTTCTCGCGCCCGCCGCGCATCTCGCGCATCCGGTTCATCACATGCTCCGCCTTCAACGGATAATTCGTCACCAGCCAATCCTTGAACAGGTCCTTCAATTCATAAGGCAAACGTAACAGGATATATCCGGCGCTGCGCGCGCCGTGTTCATAAGCGGTCTCGAGAATTTTTTCCAGCTCCGCATCCGTGAGGAACGGGATTACGGGTGCTGCCATCACGCCGCACGGCACGCCCGCCTCGTTCAACTTCGCAATGGCTTGCAGCCTGCGGCGCGGCGATGCCGCACGCGGTTCCATCCTGCGCGCCAGTTCCGCGTCCAGCGTGGTGACCGAGATGAATACCTGTCACCAGATTATCATTTGGCCAATTGTTTGAGCACATCGAGATCGCGCTCGACCAGCGCGGACTTGGTGACAATGGAAACCGGATGCCTGGATTCAACCATAACCTCCAGTATCTGCCGCGTGATCTTCCATACGCGCTCGATCGGCTGATAGGGATCAGTATTGGAACCAAGCGCGATAGGTGAGCATAGATGATTTGGTTTTGCCAATTCCGCCCGCAACAGCTTGGCCGCATCCGGCTTGGCAAAGAGTCTGGTCTCGAAATCCAGCCCCGGCGAAAGATTCATATACGCGTGTGAAGGTCGTGCATAGCAATAGATACAACCGTGTTCGCATCCGCGATAGGCGTTGAGCGACAGTTCGAAAGGTATGCCTGGTGATTTCTGGTGTTGCAGGACGCTCTTTGCGTGCTCAACCGTCACCGTGGTCATCAATGGTGGCAGCTCTTCGTGCATCGTTCCCCAGCCATCGTCGACGCGCTCGCGTTCCACACTCTCGAAACGTCCCTCGATCTGCAACGTGGCGCCACGGCCTTTTGTTACTTCATGTTTCACTTACCCCGCCCATCAAGAACGTTCGTTCTGTGCGAACTATATGGCCTGGCAGGAGGCAATGTCAAACCGGGGACGATGCGTGAAACAGATACAGCAGCTCGCGACCATTTGGCCACCATGCACTTCGCAGTAGCAGCCTGGAACTGTTGCGCCCATTTTGGGGAATGTTTAGAGTGAGCGTAATGTTTAACCGATTGCACCTTTAACGGCGCATTCCGGTGATTCTACTTAACGCAAGAACATGCATGGACGCTGAAAACACGCATCAGGTATTTGACTGGTTGTGGACTTCCGGCCAGTTGTCCGAGAAGGACATTTCGAGTCTGCCCGGGCTCGGAATCGAGGCGGTTATCAACCTGGCACTCCCGGCGTCATCAAACGCCTTGCATGGAGAAGCTGAATTCGTTGCACGGCAAGGTATCGCTTACATCAATATCCCCGTGGAATGGGAACGGCCCGAACTTCATCAACTGGCGCAGTTCTTCGCCACGCTGAAAGCTTTCGAAGGCCGCAAAGTCTGGGTACATTGCGCAAAGAACATGCGTGTGTCTGCGTTCATCTATCTGTATCGCAGGTTGTGTCTTGCAGAGAGCGAAGAAGCGTCGGCCCATCCGATGCAGGAGGTCTGGGTGCCCAATGAAACCTGGCAAACATTCATCCGCGATGCGTTGAACAAGCGCGGCCTTTCATACGTGCGAAATATTCCTGAAGCGGACAGCAATCCAATATGAGAGTTGTTTTCATTATGCGATTTCAACGGACTGGCAAACACGAAACACACAAACAATCGGACGAAGATTGCAGATCGGTAATACGGTGAACGCCTGGAGCCAAGCGGGCCCGGACCGCGCTCAATTATCATCCACTTTGAATTTGACAAGGAGACCTTCATGAAGATCGGAATTATCGGTTCGGGCGTCGTTGCCAAAACTCTGGCCGGCGGTTTTCTCCGTCATGGTCATGAAGTGATGCTGGCCACGCGCACTCCGTCCAAACTCGTGGAATGGGCGGCGAAGAACCCCGGGACACGCATCGGCAACTTCTCGGAGGCGGCACAATTCGGCGATCTGGTGATCCTGGCAGTCAAGGGCGTTGCGGCTGCGGAAGCGCTCCGTACCGCAGGGGCTGTGAATCTTGCGGGAAAGACCGTCATCGATGCGACCAACCCGATCGCCGATGCCCCGCCCGCCAACGGCGTGTTGAAGTTCTTCACCGATCTGGACGAGTCGCTGATGGAACGGCTGCAACGCGAGTTTGGCGATGTTCGCTTCGTGAAGGCGTTCAACTCGGTCGGCAATGCCTGCATGGTCAATCCGCAATTCAAGGGCGGCAAGCCTACGATGTTCATCTGCGGGAACGATGAAGCGGCGAAAAAAAGCGTGACCGGAATTCTCGATCAGTTCGGATGGGAAACGGCGGATATGGGCAAGGCCGAGGCGGCCCGGGCGATCGAACCGCTATGCATGCTCTGGTGCATCCCGGGCTTTCTGCGCAACGACTGGATACACGCTTTCAAGCTGCTCGCCTGAGAACGGATCAAAACCCTAGACCTCGCTCAACACCCCATCCGCAAACAGCAACGCGCTGTGCACTTTCTTTTTCGCATATACCGTTTGCATCGCGGACTGGTATTCACGCATTTGTGAGCGATAACGCGCTGCATCCGCGGATTCGCCCAATTTGTAATCCAGCACCCACACTTCGTCGTCAAATTCCACCAACCGGTCGATGCGCTTCAATTCACCCTGTGCATTGATATAGGGCATTTCGTTACTGGCATTTTGATACTGATTGGAGTCGAAGAAACGCGCAAGCTGGGGAGAAGCGAGCAGATGTTGCGCTTGTTGCCAGAGTGTTTCCATTTCGGTGAAGGGGATACCGAGACGTTGTTGTAAATCTGCCCTCACCCGCGCGACGCGCTCCCCTCTCCCGCTTGCGGGAGTAGGGGCTGGGGGAGGGGTGTCGTGAGGTGTTGCAGCAACGCGTGCAGCCAGATGCCGCGCTGTTGTTGCAGCGTGTCGCGGGCGGCGCGTTTGCCGGCTGGAATGATGGCTGGCAACGCTATTTTCCTTTTGGGACTTTTCTTCTCTTCTGCTGATGAAGGTGCGACATTGCATAGCGGATTCTGCAGCTCGCTCACCCCTGCCGCGATGCGGTCATACCACGACATTGCTTTTTTCCTTTCCTCTTTGTCTTCGCCCTTGCTGTTGCCGCTGACGATCAGCGCCTGTTGCGCGCGGGTCATCGCGACGTAGAGCAGGTTCATCTCTTCGCGTGCCTGTTGCGCGGCATCATGCTCGAACAACGTCGCGCGCTTCTTTCCGCGCGAAGACTGGTCGGCATACAGCGAGAAGTGCAGCGGTTTCTGTTCGTAAGTCGGCCAATCGAGCAGCACGTCGTTTCCTTCACGGTGTTTCCCTTCTGCATTCGCATCCAGCAGCCAGACAATGGGAGCCTGCAGGCCTTTTGCTTCGTGTATGGTGTAGATGCGCACGGCGTCACCCGCCGTGCCGAGCTTGCCTTCGTCCGGCGAGTCATCCGTACTGTCGCTCAATTCGCGCAACACCTGCAGGAAGCGCGGCAGGCTGGGATAACGTCCGGCATCGACTGAGAGTGCGATCTCCATGAAGGCGTGCAGGTTGGCAACGACCTTGGCGCGCATCTCGGGCGGCAGCACGGCGGCATAACGCGCCAGCACGTCGCCCTCGAAGTAGATGCGGTCGAGCAGATCGTGCACCGGCAATTTGTCAGCGAGCGGGAGCCAGCTTTTCAGCAACTGGCGTGCGCGCTGCAGGGCAGTGGATGGTGAGTCCATATTTTGCAGGCACGACCACCAGCTTTCAGGGGCAAGGGGCCAGGGACGAGATACAAGTTGATCATCCCCACTTGCCTCTTGCTCCTTGTTCCTTGCTCCTGCGATTCGCATCAGATCGGAATCGCCGCACGCGAAGACCGGCGTGCGCAGCACTTGCGCCAGCGCGAGGTCGGCGAAGGGTGTCATCAAAAAAACCAGCAGGGCCTGGATATCCCTGGCTTCCAGCGTATCAAGCAGCCCCCCGCGCCGGGAAGTCAGAAATGGAATATGGCGCGAGCGCAACGCTTCCTCGTATACCGCGAGGTGGGTGCGGCTGCGCACCAGCACCATGATATCGCCGTAGTTCGCTTGGCGTTGTCTGTCCTTCTCGATTACGCTCCAGCCGCTGACAATGGTTCTCAGCAAATCGGCGAACTGCGCGGCTTCTTTCTGGCGTGCACCCTCCTCTTGCTCATCTCTCGGCGTAGTCAGCGGATCGCGCAATATGAGCGGCGCATTCTCTTTGATTTCTGCCATGACGCTCTCCGCGACCGCCAATGGCAATACCGAGACATGGCCAGGCAGGCTGGTGTGCTCGGCGGTGTGCGGTTCGAAATCCACGAAACCCTCCGGATGACCGGCGAATACCGCATTCACGGCATCCAGCACGGCAGGCGCATTGCGCCATGTGTGGTTGTTGTGCAGTTCCTGCGCGACGAAATGTTCCTTCAGATAGTCACGCGCAACGCCGAACAACCGCGCATCGGCGCGCCTGAAGCGGTAGATGGACTGCTTGGGATCTCCGACGACGAATACCGTGGGCTGCGAATCCACCGCCACCGCCGCATCGAACCACGCGCGCAGGGTCTGCCACTGCAGCGGATTGGTGTCCTGGAACTCGTCCAGCAGCACATGGCGATAACGGCTGTCGAGCTTGTACTGCATGGTCTCGGCGTGTTCGCTGTTTTGCAGCAAGCGGCACAGCTGCCATTCCAGGTCGGCGAAATCCATCTGCTGCTTTTGCTGCTTGAGCGCCTGATAGTGCTCCAGGAAGGCCACGCCGCAATGCAGCACTGCTTCGTTCAAGCGATACGCCTGCTGTTCGGCGAGCGTGTCGCGCACTTCCTGCAGGGTATCGAACAGCGCATCGCGGGTAACAAGAAACGCTTCGGCATCCTGTTTTCTGGTCGGCTTGAAGCTGCGCGGCTCACCATCCTGTTTATAGAGCAATGGCCGCACCCAGGCATAGCGTACTTCCGGTGCAGCATCTGTCCATGCTCGTTCCAACTCGCCGGCCTTGCCTTTCTGGGTATCTGTTCCGTCACCAGCCAATTGCCGCACGAACGCGAAATACACCTCTTCGCTGTTGCCGCACATGCCCCAGTCCGCAACAGGGTCGAACTCCATATCCACATCAAGATCGGCACGCAGATTTTTCAGCGCGAAATTCAGCAAGTCGGGTTGCTCCTGGGTGTAGGCCCACCATTCGGCGCGCTTGGCAAGGAAATTGAACAACAGCTTGCGCGTGTTGAACAAGCCGCATTCTCCGAACAGCCATTGCATGTGTTGCGCGAGCGCACTATCCGGCTGCTTGCGCATCTGTTCCAGCAATTCTTCCCAGGCTTCTTGCTGCTCGCTGTCCGGACGCTCCAGCAGCGTCATGCCCTGCATCACGTCGGCGTTCAGCGGCGCGCGCTGCATCACCTGCATGAACCAGCCATGGAAAGTGCTGATGGTGATCCCGGGCTGCGCAAGCAGCACAGTGGCATAAAGTTCCCGCGCGCGCTGCGCCTGCCCATCGTCCAGATCCTGCAGGCCGCGTTCAGCGAAGAAACCACGCACGTACGCTTCGTCTTTCATCGCCAGATCGCGCAGCCACTCCTGCAAACGCGCCTGCATCTCCTGCGCTGCCTTGCGCGTGAAGGTGATGGCGAGGATCTGCGATGGCTGCGCGCCATCCAGCAGCAAGCGCACGATGCGCGATACCAGCAGCCAGGTCTTGCCGCTGCCCGCGCAGGCCTCGACGACGACACTGCGTTTCGGATCGAGGGCAATGCGGTTATCCATTGCCTGCCACCTTGCCAACCCTTCCCCCGGAGGGAGAAGGGCTTATCCTCCCTCTCCCCTCGGTGGGACAGCGACTGACTGACGTCTTCTGGCAGCCTAGTCGAATGGCTAGTAGTTCCATCAGAGGGATCGAGGGAGGAGGTCCACTCCCCTTTGCGGCACACGCCGCGCACCTTGCAATGCTTGCACACTGCATCTATGCCATTCGCTGGCAAACCCGCGCCACCGTGTATGCTGTTCATCGCCTGCACCAGCCGCGCGGTATTGAGCTGCGCCAGCAGTTCCACATCGTACTTGGGTGAGACCGCCTTTACCTTGCCGCTCTCGATGCTGACGAAGGCTGCTTCGTTTGCACCGTGAGCATAGGCATAACAGGCCAGTTGCACATCCTCGCCCGGCTCTTTCAGCATGTCGCGCAGAACCTGGTCAGACTGCGTCTTGTAATCGAGCACGCGCTTGATTGGCGTGTTTATATCCATCCTGTCTATGCGCCCGCGCAAACGCACGCCTTCAAGCTCGAGCTCGAATTCACTCTCCGACGCGACATAGCGCCAGCCCTGAACTTCGCTTTCAGCCTGCCATTCGAGATAAGCAGGCAGCGATTTGTACCAGCGGGCCAGCCAGGCGCGGGCCTCGAAATCCTGGGCCAACAGGTCGGCGAACACTTCCTCGCTGATCCGGCGCAAGACGGGTTCCATTTCTCCGGCTGCATGTTCGCTTACACGCGGATAACGTTCATGGAAGCGCCGCAGGATGTCATGTACGCGCTCGCCGTAATCGCGTTTCTCGATAGTCTCTTGCACTTCATCCAATTCACTCAGGCGTAGGATGCGGCCGGCATAAAACTGATAGGGGCACGCCACCAGACTGTTGTAGGCGCTGACCGACACACTCGCTGGCACCGCCTCGCGCGCAACACGCGGCTCAGGTTGCACTGCCAGCGGCAGCTCGACAGTGCGCGCGTCTTCCGCCGCAAGAAAAGCTTCCAGTTCGTTCTCGCCCAGATCGTCGCCATATGTCATCCCGTGGTGATCGCGCAGCATTTGCAGCCATGGACTCAGCAGGCCTTGCTCGCCATCCTTCTCTTTCTGCCAGGTGACCAGCACGCACTCGTTCAGTGCGAGCAAGGCCAGCAGGTCGTCGCGTTGCCGCGCAGCACGGCTGCCGCGCGTGGGCAGGTCGAGACTGCTGCGCACCGCGTCATTGAACCAGCGCCCGCCGTCCGCCGGGCTCGGCAGATGATCGGCATCGCAACCCAGCAGCAATACCGCATCGAACACGCGCCAGCGCGTCGCGGCGAGGTGTGTCAAACGCACCGGGCTTTCGATGCCGCTGTCATGGTAGATCTCCGTATCGAGCTGCTGTGCCAGCCAGCGCCGCCATTCGGCGAATCGGTAGCGGCCTTCATCGCCCGACAATTCATGCCGCCAGGCCGCCAGTGCGAGCAGCAGCTTTGCGCCGGCATCGTCCTGTCGCAGTCCCTGGTCTATGCCCAGCACGTCCAGGCTCTCGCTCAACGCGTGCAACCATTCCGACAAGGTCAGCCGCTTGGTCTGCCCAAGCAGCGCCGCGGCCTGGCGCAGACGCGCAAGCGGCTGATGCAGCGAAATTTCCTGTTCGGCCAGCACGTTGAATTTCTCCAAGCCCGCTACCACGTTATGCTTGCGCAGCAGTTGTTCGAATTGATACACCACGGACTTGCGCTCGCCGGCAGTCATATCGGCAAAGATGTACGGCGACTTGAGCAGATCGAGCAGGTCGTGATGGTAGAAATCGCTTTGCAGCGCACTCAACCAGCGGTCCAGCACCGTACTTACCGACAGCGTGGCGTAGGTCCAGCCGGTCTCGTCCGCCACCAGAACCTCGGCGCGTTCCAACAGCGCGCGTACCCGCCGCGCCACCACACGATCCTGGGCGACGACGGCGATGTCGCGTTTGCCCTGATCCAGCCAGCGGCGAATTTGCATCGCTGCGGCGCGTGCTTCCTGCTCCAGGCTGGTTGCTGAAAAGAATCGGAGCATGCCTTTCAGCATCGGAGGACGATGCAAGCTTGTCGACGCCATCTCCCGCAGGTCGAACACCTTCACTTCCGCGCGTTGCGCATATTCGTCGAGGAAGCGTTGTTCAAGCGCATCCCAATCTGAAGTTCGCAACACATACAGCGGCTTGTCGGCCCGCATCGCCAGCTTGGCCAGTTGTTGCTGGTAGGCGCGCGCCTTGTCCGGTTCGGCGCCACTTTGCATCGCGTGCCACAGTTCGAACACCAGCCGCGCTTCCAGTTGCAGCGAGCTGTTCTGCCGCGCCTGGTAAGCCCTCTGCACGACAACGGCGAAAGCATCCGCATTGTCCGGCAACTCATCGAGTGCGTGAGAGAGTTCGTCGAACAGGACCAGCAGTTCCTGGGTCATGCTCCACAGGTCGGCCTGCCCGAACCATTTCTGCTTGCGCAGATGCCGGTATAGCAAGGCGTGGCGTTGGCTGTCCGGGGCAGGCGGCGCTTCGAGGGGGATGGATTGCGCCCAGTCATTGAGCGTGACCATCTGCGGCAACAATAGCGCGGGCAAGCCCGCAGCCGCACTTAGCGCTTGCGCGAGCGGCTGGGCAACATGGTAATTGGGCAGCAGGACCGTAACCCTGCGCAGATCGGGCAGATCCTGCACATGGCAGGACAGAATGTGGTTTGCTACTTGTTTATAAAATACAGAACTCAACGAGACCTCTGCACAATGGAGCAGGCGTAGTCATTGTGCGGCGGTCTCTCAGCGTTCGAGGAGCTTCAGCTTTTCCTTCACCTTGCTCCATTCATCGGCATCATTTGGCGGATCAATTCGTTCGACTATGACTTTCCAGGTTTTCGACAACTCGGCATTCAGCCCGATGAAATGCCGCTGATTCTCCGGCAAATCATCCTCAGCATAGATCGCCTCGACCGGGCATTCCGCCACACACAGCGTGCAGTCTATACACTCATCGGGATCGATCACCAGAAAATTCGGCCCCTCGTGGAAACAGTCTACCGGGCACACTTCCACACAGTCTGTATATTTGCATTTGATGCAAGGTTCGGAAACAACGTAGGTCATGGCGAAACTCCAAATATCAACAACGCGGTATTTTAACAGAGCGGCGGAAAATTATTTCACTTCACAGCAAAGCCGTTTTTGGGTAGGATAGCCCTTGAAATTCTGCGGCCCATCCCAAATTGCCTCCTGTTTCATTCGAATCAACCCTCAAAAAGCGAGAAATTGACCATGAGCGAACACATACATTACGTTTCCGATTCCACCTTCGATGCCGAAGTCGTGCAGGCTCCCCTGCCGGTTCTGGTTGATTACTGGGCGGAATGGTGCGGGCCCTGCCGCATGATCGCGCCTATCCTGGAAGAAGTATCCCAGGAATATGCCGGCCGCCTGACAGTAGCCAAACTCAATGTGGACGAGAACCAGCAAACCCCGGCAAAGTTCGGCATACGCGGCATCCCGACCCTGATGCTGTTCAAGAATGGCGACATCGCGGCGACCAAAGTCGGCGCATTGTCAAAATCCCAATTAACGGCTTTTATTGACAGCCACATTTAAAGCGTTTACTGTCACACCCGCATCGCCTCTCCAGCTTCGTCTCTTGGTATCCAAACATATAAAACGAACGGCCTTGGCAATGCGGGTGAACATCCTTCACCCGAACCGACCACTGTTATCCCAACCCCTTTCATTAAGTATTTTCCAAACATCCTTCTTTCAATCACCACACTCGCATCGCTATGCACTTATCCGACCTGAAGACCAAACACGTCACTGAACTTGTTGAAATGGCTGCGGCCAGTGAAATCGAAAACGCCAACCGAATGCGCAAGCAGGATGTCATTTTCGCCCTGCTGAAAAGCCAGGCGAAAAAGGGCGAAAGCATCTTCGGCGACGGCACGCTGGAGATCCTGCCGGACGGCTTCGGCTTCCTGCGTTCCCCGGACACTTCCTACCTGGCGGGACCGGACGACATCTATGTCAGCCCCAGCCAGATCCGCCGCTTCAACCTGCATACCGGCGACTCGATCGATGGCGAGATACGCACCCCCAAGGACGGCGAACGCTATGTCGCGCTGGTGAAAGTGGACAAAGTCAACGGCGAGCCGCCCGAGAACGCGAAGAACAAGATCCTGTTCGAAAACCTCACCCCGCTGTTCCCTACCGAACCGCTGAAGCTGGAGCGCGACATCAAGGCCGAAGAGAACATCACCGGACGCATCATCGACATCGTCGCGCCGATCGGCAAGGGCCAGCGCGGCCTGCTGGTGGCCTCGCCGAAATCGGGCAAGACCGTGATGCTGCAGCATATCGCGCACTCCATCGCGTCGAACAATCCCGATGCGATCCTGATCGTGCTGCTGATCGACGAACGTCCCGAGGAAGTGACCGAGATGACCCGCACCGTGCGCGGCGAAGTGGTCGCCTCCACCTTCGACGAGCCGGCCAGCCGCCATGTGCAGGTTGCGGAGATGGTGCTGGAAAAGGCCAAACGCCTGGTCGAGCACAAGAAGGACGTGGTGATCCTGCTCGATTCCATCACCCGCCTGGCACGCGCCTACAACACCGTGGTTCCCTCTTCCGGCAAGGTACTGACCGGCGGCGTGGATGCCAACGCGCTGCATCGCCCCAAGCGCTTCTTCGGCGCGGCGCGCAACATCGAGGAAGGCGGCTCGCTGACAATCATCGCAACTGCGCTGGTGGATACCGGCTCGCGCATGGACGATGTGATTTACGAGGAATTCAAGGGCACCGGCAACATGGAGATCCACCTGGATCGCCGCATGGCCGAGAAGCGCATCTATCCGGCGATCAACGTGAACCGTTCCGGCACGCGCAAGGAAGAACTGCTGATCAAACCGGACATCCTGCAAAGGATCTGGCTGCTGCGCAAATTGCTCTACCCGATGGACGAACTGGAAGCGATGGAATTCCTGCTCGACAAGATCAAGGCGACCAAGAACAACGCCGAATTCTTCGATTCGATGCGGCGTTAAAATCCTCGCCATACGCTGTTGCGCTCGCGCCTAGCCTGGCTTATAACCAGCCACTTGGACACCGTCTCTTGGCGGCCTAGTGGAATGGCTAGCAGTTTCATCAGAAATATCGAATTTGATGTTAAAAAGGGTTTTGACGATCAAGGCCGTTTGTGTATAATGCGCGGCTCTGTAAAACCGCATCAAGCGAGGTAGTCATGTACGCAGTGATCAAGACCGGTGGTAAGCAATATCGCGTCACTTCCGGCGAAACCCTGAAAATCGAAACCATTCCCGGCGACGTGGGCAGCCCTGTCGTGCTGGACAAGGTGCTGATGGTCGCCAATGGCGACAAGCTGTCCGTGGGCAAGCCTCTGCTGACCGGTGCTTCCGTGAAAGCGACGATCGTTGCGCACGGCCGCGGCGACAAGGTTCGCATCTTCAAGATGCGCCGCCGCAAGCACTATCAGAAGAATCAGGGGCATCGTCAAAACTACACCGAGATCCGCATCGATGGCATCTCAGCGTAAAATAAATCTGTAAGGAGCAACCAGCATGGCATCAAAAAAAGGCGGCGGCAGTACCAGTAACGGACGCGACTCCCACTCGAAACGACTGGGCGTGAAGAGCTACGGCGGCGAGCTGATCAACGCGGGCAGCATCATCGTGCGCCAGCGCGGCACCGAATTCCACCCCGGCGATAATGTCGGCATGGGCAAGGATCACACACTGTTTGCCAAGATCACCGGCAAAGTGGTATTCGCCATCAAGGGCGCGCAAAAGCGCAGGACGGTTTCCATCGTAGCTGCTGCCTAAATAAGGATACTTTGTGAGAATCGGCCCTATCGCAAGGTAGGGCTTTTTTATTTGTGCCCGTTGTCATCTGAATAGGTTCACAAAATGAAATTCATCGACGAATCCAGAATCGAAGTCATCGCGGGCAATGGCGGCAAAGGCGCAGCCAGTTTTCGCCGCGAGAAATATATCGACAAGGGCGGCCCGGACGGCGGCGACGGCGGGCGCGGCGGCAGCGTGTATGCGCTGGCGGACCGCAATATCAATACGCTGGTGGATTATCGTTTCGCCCGGATACACCGCGCCAGGAACGGCGAACCGGGGCGCGGCGCGGATTGTTACGGCAAGGGTGCGGATGACATCGTGCTGCGCATGCCGGTCGGCACGGTGATCACCGACGCCGGTAGCGGCGAAGTCATCGCCGACCTCACTCACGACGGCGAAAAAGTATTGCTCGCGCAGGGCGGCATAGGCGGCCTGGGCAATATCCACTTCAAGTCCAGCACCAACCGCGCGCCGCGCCAAAGCACCCCCGGTACAGAGGGCGAGACACGCGAGTTGCAGCTGGAACTGAAAGTGCTCGCCGATGTCGGTCTTCTCGGCATGCCAAACGCGGGCAAATCCACTTTCATACGCGCCGTTTCTGCCGCGCGGCCCAAGGTGGCCGACTATCCTTTCACCACGCTGCATCCGAATCTCGGCGTGGTGCGCGTATCGAACGAAAAGAGTTTCGTCATCGCCGACATCCCCGGATTGATCGAGGGCGCGGCTGAAGGCGCCGGACTGGGACACCAGTTCCTGCGCCACTTGGCGCGCACCCGCGTGCTGCTGCATCTGGTCGACATCGCGCCGATGCATGAGGGTATCGATCCGGTACACGATGCGCGTGCGATACTCAACGAACTGAAAAAATTCGATCCGGCATTGTACAAGAAACCGCGCTGGCTGCTGCTGAACAAAGTCGATCTGCTGGAAGACCGTGATGCTAAGGTCACCGCCTTCCTCAAGGAGTTCGCCGACTTCGACCGTTACTTCGTCATCTCCGCGATCAACGGCGAAGGCTGCAAGGAATTGACTTACGCGATCATGGATCACCTGATCGCGATGAACGAACTGGAACAACAAGCTGCCGCGGACAGCGCCCAGGAATCGGACGCAAGCTCTATCTGAAAACCATGAATACTGTACTGAAAAAATGCAAGCGCATCGTCGTCAAAGTAGGCAGCAGCCTGGTGACAAATCGGGGTGCGGGACTCGACCTTGAGGCGCTCGGCAACTGGGCGAGGCAGATCGCCGCTCTCAATGCCAGCGGCCATGAAGTCGTGCTGGTGTCATCCGGCGCGATCGCAGAAGGCATGAAACGCCTCGGCTGGAAGAAGCGTCCCGCTTCGATACATGACCTGCAGGCCGCCGCCGCGGTCGGACAGATGGGTCTGGTGCAGGCCTATGAAAACTGCTTCCGCCAGCACGGCTTGCATGCCGCGCAGGTCTTGCTCACCCACGCCGACCTCGCCGACCGCGAACGCTACCTGAACGCACGCACCACGTTGACCACGCTGCTCTCCTTGCGTGTCATCCCGATCATCAATGAGAACGACACCGTGGTCACCGACGAGATCAAATTCGGCGACAACGACACACTGGGCGCGCTGGTCACCAACCTGATCGAAGCCGATGCACTTATCATCCTCACCGATCAAAGCGGCCTCTATACTGCCGATCCGCGCAAAGATCCCAGCGCTACACTGGTCAGTGAAGCGAAGGCCGGCGATTCCAATCTGGAAAACATGGCGGGCACGGCTGGCAGCCACATCGGGCGCGGCGGCATGATCACCAAGATACTCGCAGCTAAACGCGCGGCGCGCAGCGGCGCGCACACCATCATCGCCTCAGGGCACGAAACCGATGTGCTGTTGCGCCTGATCCAGGGAGAATCCATCGGCACGCTGCTCACCGCCCCCACCCTCACCCTGGCGGCGCGCAAACAATGGCTGGCCGATCACCTGCAAGTGACAGGCAAACTGGTGCTGGACGCAGGCGCAGTGACCGCATTGCGCAGCGAGGGCAAGAGCCTGTTGCCGATAGGCGTCAGGAAAGTCATCGGGGAATTTGAACGCGGCGCGGTGGTCACGTGCGTCAACGAAGAAGGCCAGGACATCGCGCGCGGACTGACCAACTACAACGCCGAAGAGGCGCGCCGCATCGCGGGCCATGCCAGCCAGAAAATCGAGACACTGCTTGGCTATGGCGGCGATACTGAAATCATTCACCGCGACAACCTGGTCCTGTTGTAAATCAAAAAGACCAGGACTCGCCGTAAATATCGGCCTCGACGCTATGACATTTCGTCGTAAATCAACAATGCCGGTCAATGTGCAAGGCAAAAAATATTTAGTTGAAAATGGCAAGAATACGGTATTGACAACCCGAAAAAATTCACAATCCAAGTAAATTTGCGGCTTTCCACGGTCACCTGCAACCACATAAATGTTAACTTACGATAACATATTGAATATATATGGTATTTCAAATAAACAAAAAACGGGCAAAGTAATGAATATTCCTGTCAACAGCCACTTTGGTTTATATATTGCAATTGATATCCACAGAGTTATCAACAGTTTCTGTGGATAATTAATATTATTTATATAAATCGAAAATTTAGCCAGGCAAAGGCGATTTGTATCAAACCTGATTTGGACCATTGCCATAGTGAACCCGAAAGCCTCCACTGGCGCTTTGCCAAAAAGCCGGATTATCTGTTCATTCCATAGCCAGCCGCGAACAAAGTTTAACATAGCAAAAAATGAAGACCGCGCTACAACGTTGGTTCCAACAACCTGGCCGAAGTTAATTTTTTGTGTATTCATATTCATGATTATCATGTCCTGCAAAATATGATAATCTCGCTTTCACAGATTGCAGTTTAATCACCAGGGAAGGTCATATATGAAAACAACCAAGAGAGCGTTTTCTTCTATTGTTACGACGATTCTCATTATTACCATGACAGTCAATCTTGCCTCCTGCGGCACTATTCTGTACCCGGAGCGGCATAATCAGAAAGCGGGGCAAATCGATCCAGCAGTCGCTATTTTGGATGGGATTGGTTTGTTGTTCTATATAATCCCGGGAGTGATTGCTTTTGCGGTTGACTTTAACAACCACTCGATATACCTGCCACAAGGCCATTCATCGCACAAATTTTCTCAGATTCAATTCAACAAAAAATTGGATATGTCCACCATAGAAGAATCCATCCGTAGCGAAACTGGTAAAGCCATTAACTTGCAACAATCAGATATTGAGGTTATCAAGCTAGAGTCGGTTGCCGATCTGGATTCAAAATTTGCCTTGTACGATACTGATAACCACGTCGCGCTAGCACGATAGTGCATTGATATCGTTGCGGCAAACGTATTGTGCAAATGTAGATAATAAGTCTCCGCGTTTGAAAAACGTTCGTATAACGGCTGCTTTCTCTACACAATGAAGATCCCGTTGGCCACAATTCACCATCCGGATGGTGAAACAGTCAGAACTTAACGAACGGATTGTCCCAAAGCAGCTTGATCACTTTTAACAATTCGGAAGACGACGGTTTTTTGCTGTCCTGCAGTCGAACGATTTCATTCCTCAGGTAATCCATAACCAGTTTGATCTTGAGATGGGTCTTTACGCGCGCAAGCAGTATGGGCGCGTTGATCGGCTTGTGTATGAAGTCGGACGCGCCAACCGAAAATCCATACTCTTCGTATTCGTCCTCGTTTTTTGATGTGATGAAGATAACCGGTATATCTACGAGTTTCGGATTGGCTTTAAGACGGCGACAGGCTTCGAAACCATCGATATTGGGCATCATGATATCGAGCAGTATCAGATCGGGAGGGGTGGCAAATGCATAGTCCAGCGCTTCTTTGGAACCGTTGAATAATTTCAACGAATAATTTTTCGCCAGAATCGATTCCATTATCATCAGATTCTCGGGGGCATCATCCACTACCAGTACTGTGGGCCGCACAGCAGATTCTTCCATTTAATTCTCCTCAATTTTGGATTTCGACCACATCAACCATTACACAGCAACGGACTAAACCTTCCGGAATTACTCGAAGACCACCCTGAAAAAGTGCAAACCGTGATTTTGGACAGGCTGAAAGCAATTCGGTTCTACATCTATAGATGTTCATGGAGCAATATATATTCATCAGTACCACACCGGTAACATTGTCTGATCTCGTGATCTAATCGCTGCTGAACGAAATATTTCAATCTCTAAACAAGCCAATATTGACACAGTAATTTGCACCAAATGTGATTATTTAATCTTCTCGCTCTCGATCGTGAACAGTGTGATCTCGGGTGTAGCAAAAAGTCGTATCGGCGGACCCCAGGTACCGGTGCCGCGGCTGACATACAGCAAGCGTCCATCGGCAAGCCGGGTAAGACCGGTATTCACGCCATAGACCAGCCGCGTTAACAGACCGAACGGAAATATCTGGCCGCCGTGGACATGGCCTGAGAGTTGCAGGTCGAACGGGATTTCTTTATCCACCACCGGCTGGTGTTTGAGCAGGACGACGAAGTCACCCTTGCTGGCCAAAGCAAGCGCATTCCTGCTCTCCATCATCGCCTCCTGACCAAACGACCCGGCGCTTGGATCATCAATCCCCGCCAATATGATCCCCCCCGCTGCGACCGGCGCTCCTCGCAGCACGGTGAAGCCCGCACTGCCGAGAAATCGGAGGGAATTTTCCAGTCCCGCATACACTTCGTGATTGCCGATGACGGCGTATGCCCCTTTGGATGGCTTGTAAGCGAGAAAGTGGCGGGCCAGTCCGTTCAGGTCATCTCCTTGACCATCAACGATATCGCCGGTTGCCGCGACGATATCTGGCCGTAATTCGCGCAGCCTGGTGATGACCCGATCAAGAAATTCGCCGCCCAGCATCACGCCAAGATGCAAGTCGGAGATCTGGGCGATGGTCACTCTCCCGATGGCTGGGGGAAGCTTTGGGGTGGATATCTTTATTTCCTTGACGCTTATCTGTCTGGCCTCGATAAAACCATAGCCGACCATGGTAAGCGCAAACAGGCTGACAGCAAGCAACACCTTTGATTCATTCGATTGCCAATTGATTCCCAGGAGGGTTGCCAGTGCATGGCCGAGATCGAATACCAGGAAAACTGAACAAAACAGGAACAGGAATCCCATCCAGATATAAACCACCCAGGACGCAACGAAGATCGCGTTGTGCCAGTTCAGCTTTGCCGCCTGCCAGAGGAGCAACGGCGAAAAAGTCATGACGATACCCCAAATCACCAATGCCAAAGTCAATGCTGATATATGCGGGAAAGCCAGCCACAACTTGCTGAGCGCATAAAAGTGCATCGCGCCGTATATCAAGAACGCCATGCTTAAAAAGGTCAGCATTCCCCTGCTCCTGATTGTTGATCGTTGCTGGAAGGAATTATCGGTTCTTTTCCCGGCCAGACATAGTGATTCCGCTGAAGCTTATTTGATCAAACGTATCCTCTGACCCGGGAAGATGAGATCGGGTTCAGCGATCCTGTTCTCGCCGGCTATCCGCGGATAGTTGTAGGGACTTCCGGTGAATCGCTCGGAAATGCTCCACAGCGTATCGCCTTGCTGTACCACATACACGTCGATATCGACCGGCCGGTTTGCGGGTATATCAAGCTCGAGCGGTTCACGGGATTTGTCTGCAGGATGCGGCGGCCCTGTCTGTGCCTCATTCAATGGAGTCAGCACCAAAGTCTGCCGGGCTTTCTCATTAACAATCGACTTGGCCTTGGTTTCACGTTCTCCTGCAGCCTTTGCTTGTTCGGCCTCCATCCTTGCCTGCCCTTCTTTTTCTTTGTCCGGTTCGGCTTTCGCGATATCCGGCTTGGTCTCCGCCTTGGGCTGGTCGGGCTGTAAAACAGCCTGTTCTATTTTCGCCGGGGCTGTTCCATTCGCGGATTTTTCGACGACAGGTTCTTCCGGAGTCCTGGAGAAATAGTAGGTGGCAATCAACAGGGCAACGATAGCACCATATGCCAGTACCGGTTTCCAGGCGGTGCCGGCAGCATGCTCATCGTGCACGGACCCTGCTATCGGCTGTTTTGCTTCCCGATTCGAATGATATGGCTCGGCTGGCGTTGAGCCTGCCTTGGCAAGAAACGGTTCGGGTGGGCGAGCGGCAGAAATCGCAGTTGCCGATTTTTTGCGTTCCCGCCTGTTCGCTGAAGCCTTTAATATCTCGAGCGGCGATTTTGTCCCGATGGTTTCAGGTTCGAGCGCTTTGCTGCCCTCACTGGATGGCTCTTGATCCGGGATACCAGCAGGCGGAATCTGTCCCTGCGATTCTGCCGGTGCCGTGTTTGTCTCCGGAGCAGTTGCTTTCTCCGATGCCTGTTGATCATATTCCTGACCTGACGCTGTGCCGGCATTTTCCTCGCCAGATGCGTCCAGCGTTTCTTGCGTGCTTGCTGCAAATTCCTTTTTAAGAATATTTTCGATCGGCTCCGGTTCCGGAACAATCGCGGCAGTCACGGTATCCGCTTCCCATTCGACGAATCCGGCGGCCTCTTCCTGTCCCAGTTGTTTGAACCCAGGCACTGCCGGGGAAACCTCATCCGCCGGCGCAACTTCAGGAACCGGCTCAGCCTTGGCTCGCTCCGGCGTCACGCTTGCCAATGGATGCGGCTGCCCGGCGACGATTCCCGTCGTGCCGGCTTTTTCCTCCGGGAATGTGTACACGACGCCTGTCGGCGACATCCGCATCTCATGCGAAAGCGCAGGCATGAATTTCTGTATCAGGGATTTCTCGAAATGTACCGATATGGCCTCGACGTTCAGGATGATCCTTACCGCATTCCCGTCGGGATAACAACCGTACATCAGGTTGTGTGGCAGGTGGATCGGAACTGTGCGATGAATATCGCGTGCTAGACGACGTTCACCGTATACGGTCTCGGTTATGACCAGTGCGCGGAAATCGCCGTTATTCACGAGCATCATGCGCCATTCGGGCGCAGTGAGCGACCTTCTGCCGAACATCATGGCCAGATCAATAACCGGGAGGATTTCTCGCTTGTATTCGGTTACGCCGATCACGATGGGCGCCACATCGGGAAGCATCCGGCCGGGTTTGAAAGCAGTGATCTCTTCCACTTCCACTTTGGGCAACGCATAGCGGACACCCAGAAGCGAGAATTCCACCACTTCGGCATCTGCCTTGAAAAATAAATCGGAAAACATGGAACCGGGTGCATAGCGTTGCCAGACCGGTTTTTCATCTGCCCCACCGTAAACCGTGGACAGCGTCCTGGCAAGGTCGATCAACGGGATGACTTCTCCTGCACGAAGCACCACTTGCCTCATCCAGGATGACTGGGCGATCAGCGGCGCCCGCTTGATCGAATCTTTGTCGGCAGGCATCGTTCCCTCATCGGCATCAATCAGAAAACCGAATGCATTGCCAGCTATCCTCTTTATCAGCATCAGGGATTCAGGTGCACCGATATGGGGTTTGATGCGCCGTGTCAAATCGATGACGGTCAGCAGGCTCCCATCGTGGTAAGCAATGCCTTTCACAAACCCGGGTGTATCCGGTAGCAGCGTGATCGGCCCCGGTTTGACCGCCTTGTCGTCCATGTCTGTTGCGGGCACGGCATAGCGTTCACCTGCAGCGGAAAAAAACCTGATCCGTTCCGCTCCGACAATATCCTGTGGTTGGATAGAGGCTATTCCGAATGAAAATCCGGAAGGTTCCTTGCCGGACTTGAGTGCTCGGGAGCAGAGTTCGGCGATGTTGATGATGGGAATGGAAATGTCGTCATGGACAGCACATGTGTCGAACACCGGCGTCTTGAGATGATCGGGCAGCGGGAAAAGCAATTCGGGAGGAATGGACTGAGTTCGTAGCTCACCCGTTGCCACGAACCCGGTGGTCTTATCTCCCTCCGCCACGAGGAGAATGTTTCCCTTATCGGTTGCCGGGGAAGGTTCATAGCCGATGCTTGCGGAGAGGTCCAACAGCGTTACAGTCTGGCCGTCGACTATCATGATCCCGGCGATGCGGTCGGGACTGAGTGGGATCCGGTGCAATCCATGGAGGTCCCTGACAGACAGGATCGCGTCCTTCCATATCCCGTATTGACTGCCGCCCAAGGAGGTAAGGAGCAACTCTCTCATATGGTTCGATTCTGATCGGGAATGCATACCTCGTCAAGGAACTGCCCGGTTGCAGATATCTTGTGCGTAAGTGCAATCACCGGAGCTGGCGCATATGCTGCGAATCATAATGCGCAGTACTGCTGCAAGGCAAAGACCTCTGACAATCTTTAATTGTCTGTCTGTGCAATCAGCAGACTCTCAAAATCTTCAGGCGCAATCGCTTTGGAGAACAGGAAGCCTTGAGCGTAGTCGCAACCTGCAGCAGCCAGCAATTTGCGCTGTCCCTCCGTTTCCACCCCTTCAGCAATGACTTTGAGTCCCAGTTTATGCGCCATCACGATGATCGCCTCGGATAACGCCATGTCATTTTCGTCCGTCTCGAGGGTATTCACGAATGACCGGTCGATTTTCAGATAGTCGATGTCAAACTTCTTGAGATAGGAAAGCGATGAATAACCCGTGCCAAAATCATCGATCGCCACTTGTATGTCCGCATCACGCAGCCTGAGCAGTTCGTCGGTCACATCTGCATCCGCATTCAACAGCAATCCTTCAGTAATTTCGATCACGATATTGCTGCCGGGAAGACCGATATCCTGAAGATACTCGGACCATCGAGACGACAGGCGATTGTTTTCGGCCCTGAATTGAACGGGAGACTTGTTGACACTCACCTGAAAATCAGCCGCGTATCGATTGCTCCAATGCCTGGCCCAGCGTGCCGACTCCTTGAACACCCAATCGCCGATCTCATTGATCAGCCCGGTTTCTTCAGCCAGCGGGATGAATTCTGCAGGGCTGACCATGCCTCTCTCTGAATGGTTCCAGCGGATGACCGCTTCGGCTTTATGGATGCGGCCAGTGGACAACGCGACGATCGGCTGAAAGTGGACGCTGAATTGCCCCGCTTCCAATGCGCCACGCAAATCATTGGTCAAACGCATCCGCTTCTGCGCATCGTCCTGCAATGAGGGCGTAAAATAGCTGAACCGGTTGCGGCCTTTGTTCTTGGCCGCATACATCGCCTGGTCGGCATTCTTCATCAGCATGTCAATGTCGATGGAATCGATCGGGTACAGGGTGATACCGATACTGGCCGATACATAGACGACCTCATTGCCCAGATGGAACGGTTCCGCCAGCCTGTCGATTATTTTTTGTGCGACATCCTCGACATGGGTTTTGTCGCTAATCTCCGATATCACGATGGTAAATTCGTCACCGCCCAAACGCGCCACCGTATCGGATACACGCACGCATGCACTGATGCGATGTGCAGCTTCTATCAGCAACATGTCGCCCACTGCATGGCCCAGCGTGTCATTCACTTCCTTGAATTGATCGAGATCGACCAGCAGCAGTGCCAAAGGCAACTCGGCCCGGATCGATTTTTTCACTTCCTGTCCCAGACGATCGCGGAACATGTCCCGGTTGGGCAAACCGGTCAGCGTATCGAAGTTGGCCTGCCGCCAGATCAGTTCTTCTGATTTTTTCTTCTCGGTGATGTCGGAGAACAGCGCCACATATCTGTGAATCATTCCATCACCATCTCGAATCGTATTGATGGTGAGCCATTTGGCATGGATCTCGCCGTTCTTGCGTTTATCCCATATCTCTCCCTGCCATTGGCCGGTAGCGGTGATTTCGTTCCACATCGCCTGATAAAAAGCCTGGTCATGCCGGCCGGACTTGAACATGTTGGGACTCCTGCCCCTGACCTCCTCAAAGCTGTATCCGGTAATGTTTGTAAAAGCGGGATTGATGGCAACGATCAGATTATCTTCATCGGTTACGATCATCCCCTCGCTGCTGTTTCTGAGCACCAGTGAATAAAGCCGCAACTCTTCCTCGATATTCTTTCGTTCCGTGATCTCGTTGACTATCACGGCGAATTGCCCGATCTTCGGACTGAACGCCCACACCTGATACCAGCGTCCCAATTCCTTGGAATAGTTTTCATACAACGACGGCTTGCCGGTCAATGCGACATGGCCGAAGATTTCTATCCAATAGGGTTCGGTGCCGGGCAGCACTTCGAGTACCGTCCGGCCAATGATGTCGGCCTTGAGACCGGTCAATCTTTCATATGCGGGATTGATTTCAAGGAAGCGGTAGTCAACGACCTTGCCTTGATCATTGCGGATCACCTCGTGCAAGGCAAACCCGGTGGTCATATTGTCGAATAGCAGTCGGTATTTTTCTTCGCTTTGCCGTATCAGCGATTCTGCCTGCTTGCGCTTGGAGATATCGCGAGCAAAGCCGCAGTTGTATTCCTCATCGCCAAAACGCATATAGTTGATCGAGACTTCCACCGGATAAATCTCGCCGCTCTTGGTTCGATGCCTCGTTTCAAAAGTATGCGAACCGTATTTTCTGAGTTCCTCCCAGTGCTTGGGCCAAACTTCAGCCGGAAAATCCGGGTCGAAGTCCGGTATGCTCATTTGCAGCATTTCCTCCATCGTATAACCGAGAGAGCTGCAGGCGGCCAGGTTCGCGTAGACAACCTTTGCATCGGATGTCACCCAGGTCACTTTGTCGGCCATATGATCCATGGAGAATTTCATCATTTCCATCAAACGCTGGTTGCGCTTGCGTTCGGTGATATCGCGCACAAAGGAACAGATAAGCTCCCTGCCGTTGTAGTCGATAAAGTTTGCGGTTACTTCGATATTGATTAGATGGCCGTCCTTGTGCCGATGGACGCTCTCGAATGCGGTTGAAGCTTGCTTGCGCAGCAAATCCCAATACCCCTGCCATTTTTCCATCGGGAAATCCGGATTCAACTGTGGCACCGTCATGGATGTCAGCTCTTCGCGGCTATAGCCGACCATCCTGCAGGCGCCTTCATTCACATCGATGATCCGCGCCTGCTCATCACTCCAGTAAATGCCATCGACCACGTGGTCGATGGCATACCGTGTCAAATCAAGATTTATTGGCGATTTTGGATAATTGCTCACTTGCAGTTAAACTTTGTATATTGGCTACTCTATCAGAACAAAATCCATTCCGGCTGTACCCGGCCAAGCATCAATGATAAAAAGAAACCACGGGGCATAGCTTACATCCCATTGTGCGGAGGGACAAACTATCCAGGAATACTGATGATCGATTTTGGGTATGCGTATTGCCTCTGCCCGGCGTCTCCACGCAGGCAAACCGATTGCTATCGGGGAGGTATCAGGTAACCATCGTTGAAACAGGGAATCACTGCAGGCTGAATTCTGGGCAAACATCTTCAATCGGCAGCAGACAAGGCTTTCACGGTTATCATCAGCTGCGCCGCTATCGTGTCGACCGTGGCGTGCAGTTTATCCGCGCCGTGTTCATCCGCAGGCCCCGAGAATGGATGATGCTGCAAAACAGACTCGGAAATTTCATGCACGGTCTTGTAGTGACTCTCCGCATCGTGCTGCTCGGGCTTGGGATTGACCGCCTGAAAGTACAGCACGCCGGCGCGCATTGCGATCGCCAACAAATAGCAACTCTGGCCCTTTGAAAACACCTTGGGATCGCGCACTTCAAAATACCGGGTGGGCAGATCGCGTTCGGGCGGATGAGACTGGACATACTGCTTGGCGATCTGTTCGACGAAGGTTTGTGCACGGTTCAGTTGCGGAGCAAGTGTGATGTGATACTGTCCGGGACGCTGGATGATCACCGGGTTTTCCAATATCACGGGCCTCGCACGGCGTATCGTGATGACAATCAGCGTGATGATGGTCAGCAGTAATAATGATTCACCCATATTCAAACCTCAATATTCAGGTTGCCACCAATGGTGATCTCTGATAATTGGCAACGTCAGACTCGAAGGAAATCGGCCGCTAGCCGCGACTGGCGTAACGATCAAGCGTGTCGGCGCTTTCCATCCACCGTTTGATTCGGTTGGCATCGCCGACACGGGTGCGCCTGCCCCATGAATCGAGCAACACGATAATGACCGGGCGATGGCTGATCGTTGCCTGCATTACCAGGCATTGCCCGGCTTCATTGATAAACCCGGTCTTGCTCAGGCCGATATTCCAGGAAGCGTTTCTGACCAGGGGATTGGTATTGCTGAAACGCATCGTGCGGCCGCTCAGATTTTCCACCGAGTGAGATGCAGTAGTGGTGTATTGAGCAATCAATGGATAAGCGCGCGCCGCGGTAACCATCTTTACCAGATCCTCAGCGGTTGAAACGTTGTCGCTGTCCAAACCAGTCGGATCGAAGAATCGGGTGTTCTCCATGCCCAGATCGCGCGCCTTGGCATTCATCGCCGCCACCAGAGCGTCCGGTCCTCCCGGATAACTTCTCGCCAACGCCAATGCTGCACGGTTTTCAGATGCCATCAATGCCAGTCTGAGCATTTCGCCGCGGGTGAGCGTCATGCCAACGCGCAATCTTGATTTGGCTCTTTTGATACTGTTCAGGTCATCCTCCGCGACGCTCACTTCCATGTCCATGGGCAGATTCGCATCCAGCACCACCATCGCAGTCATCAACTTGGTGATCGATGCGATCGGCATGATCGTCTGGCCATTCTTGTTGTAAAGCGGGCGCTGGGTCTGCTCATCATAGATCAGCGCGACATGGGAACGCACCTTGAGCGACGAGGCCTTGAGTGATAAAACCTTGAGCGGCGCAACCTTGAACGACAGGGGGACCGCCAACGATTCATCCACCTTGAATTGGTACTGATCTGTTTCAGAGTGTGCGACCAGTACCAATAACGCCAAGCCCGGCAATATCAGCACCCATATACGTTTCTTCATTGTTGTTCTCTCACCTGTTCGGCCAAATAGGATTGATAAGCATACCCGATATTCAATATAAATCAATAAGCAGGCTGCACATGCTCTTCCTGTTTCTGAAGATTCCACATTTGCGCGTATGACCGGTTCTGCGCCAGCAATTCGCGGTGCGTCCCGCGCTCGACGATTCTTCCCTGATCCATCACCAGGATCTGGTCGGCATCCACCACGGTGGACAAGCGGTGCGCGATCACCAGCGTGGTACGGTTTTGCGCGATCGTACGCAGTTCCGCCTGGATCGCCTTTTCCGATTTTGAATCGAGCGCTGAAGTCGCTTCATCGAAGATCAAGATCGCCGGATTCTTCAGGATCGCGCGCGCGATCGCCACGCGCTGCTTCTCGCCGCCCGACAGCTTCAAACCGCGCTCTCCCACCATGCTGTCGTAGCCTTGCGGCAATGACTCGATGAATTCGTGAATATGCGCCGACTGCGCGGCTGCAATCACCTGCTCGCGTGTCGCGTCCGGATGGCCGTAAGCGATGTTGTAATAGATCGTATCGTTGAACAGCACGGTGTCCTGCGGCACGATGCCGATCGCCGCGCGCAGGCTGGTTTGCGTCACCTCGCGTATATCCTGGCCGCTGATCAGGATACGACCCTGTTGCACATCATAGAAACGGAACAACAGGCGCGACAGCGTAGACTTGCCGGCTCCGCTCGCCCCCACCACCGCCACTGTGTTCCCGGCAGGAATGGCAAAGCTCACGTCGAACAGGATCTGCCGGTCGGGCGCATAGGCAAAGCTGACATGATCGAACCGCACTGCCGCACTGCCCACTTGCAATGCTGTCGCGTCCGGAGCATCTTCGATCTCGCGATGCTCATCCAGCAGGCTGAACATCTTTTCCATGTCCGCCAGGGCGTGGCGTATCTCGCGATACACGAAACCGAGAAAATGCAGCGGCATGTAGAGCTGGATCATGAACACATTGACCAGCACCAGATCACCCACCGTCATCTTGCCCTTGACCACCTGGCTTGCGGCCAGCAACATCAGGGTGGTGATACCGAATGCAATCACGACGCTCTGCACCGAGTTGAGCAATGCCAGCGAAGTCTGGTTTCGCACTGCCGCGGCTTCCCAGTGTTCCATGTGATGATCGTAGCGGTTCGCCTCATAGCGCTCGTTGCCGAAATATTTCACTGTCTCGTAATTCAGGAGGCTGTCTATGGCGCGCGTGTTGGCCTTGGAATCCAGATCGTTCATCGTGCGCCGCACTACCATGCGCCACTCGGTGATGAACAAGGTGAATGCGATATAGATCACCAGCGTGATGAAGGTGATGATGGCGAACCACGGACTGTATTTCTTGAGCAGTATCGCAGCCACCAGCCCGATCTCCAGCAGTGTCGGCAGGATATTGAACAATGTGAAGTTCAGCAGAAAACCTATCCCGCGCGTGCCGCGCTCGATGTCGCGCGATACTCCGCCGGTCTGCCTGTCCAGATGAAAGCGCAAACTCAAACTGTGCAAGTGCTCAAACACCTTCAGTGCCACGCGCCGGATGGCGCGCTGAGTCACATTGGCGAACACCGCATCGCGCAACTCGCCGAACAGCGTGCTGAACAAGCGCAGAACCCCGTAGCCGATGATCAGGAACACCGGCACAACCAGCACCGATTTTGTTTTATCCATCGCATCGATGATCTCCTTGAGCACCAGCGGAACGGACACGTTGGCGAGCTTGGAAAATATCAGCAGGCTCATCGCGACGATCACCCGCCACTTGAATTCCAGCAGATAGGGCAGCAGGGAACGCAGGGTCTGCCAATCAGCGCGGTTGGTGTTATGCAACGGTTGTATCGTGGAAGGACGCATATTCATGTGGCAAGAACATCAAGTGCTGATTATATCCTTGAGCGACGGGGGAAGACAGAGCGCAGATAACTGGCGGAAGAGTGCCTCTAAAAATTCAGAGTTCGCCCAAATGCAAGGCGCGGAAAAAATTTCGCCGCGCCGCATATGTAAGATATGTTAGCAAGAAATTTTTTATGCAACGCAGCAGTTGGGATGAAATGTGAATTTTGAGAGGTTCCCTTCAGACCGATCTGCCGTAGCCCAACAGGCCGATCAACAGGCGCACGATCCCGTAGCTGATGCGCGCAATCACCCGGTCAAACCAGCTGCGCGTCACGCCATATTCATCCCCGGCACGAACCGCATCGCCAGCAATCGCGGCAAGCAGGCTTGCGCGCAACTCCCCGGCGAATCCTTGTTCCCGCACGGCCAGATTCGCCTCGAGTGCCAGCAACAGACTGTATGGATCGATATTGGAAGAGCCGACCGTCGCCCACTCCCCGTCGACCACGGCAACCTTGGCATGCAGATAGCTGGGCTGGTACTCGTAGATCTCGACACCCCCCGCCAGCAACTGATCGTAGAGTGCGTGGGTCGCATAGTATTGCACGCGGTATTCAACCCTGCCCTGCAACAGCAGCACGACCCGGACACCGCGTTGCGCAGCTTGAACCAGCGCCTGGCGAAACACGCTTCTGGGCAAAAAGTAGGCATTGGCGATGATGATCTCGCGTTGCGCGCCGGCAATCGCATTCAGGTAGGCATTTTCGATATCATGCCGATGGCGCAAGTTATCGCGCAATAACAAGGTAATGCCCGGCGCGACCGCATGCTTGGCCCGATTCAAAACCAGCCGCCGCAATTCCTTGCCGCGCCGCCGAAAGTTGGCCCATGACACCATACCCCACAGACGCCGCATCGTCGCGTGGATCTCGCTGGCAATCATGCCTTGAACACGCACCGCGTAATCCAGGCGGGGGGAATCGAAGCCATCGCTGCCGGAAATATCGTTGATGATATTGATGCCCCCGACAAAAGCCACTTCGCCATCGAGCACCACGAGCTTGCGGTGCAATCGGCGCAAGCGCCTCATGCGGCTGCGCTGCAATGTAAACGGAGAGATTTCGCGCCGGAACCATTGCACCTGGACCTTCGCCGTGCGCAGCTCGTCCACCAGATCCCGGGGCAACTCCGCGGAACCGTAACCATCCAGCAACACGCGCACCGACACTCCGCGCGCCGCGGCGCGCCGCAAGGCATCGGCGATCATGCGGCCGGTCTCGTCACCGGAGAAAATATAGGTTTCCAGATAGATCGAATGCTGGGCGGCATCGATATCCGCGCACAATTGCGGAAAATACGCCGCGCCGTTCTTCAGCAGCGTCAACTGGTTCCCGGACACCCGATGGACGTTGTTCATTTTCGCTTCAGTTGTGCGGAAAGCGCGGCATGGTCCGACAATCTCTGCCAGTTTCCACCGGTATGCACGCTGCTGCGCAGCACGTCGAATCCGCGGACGTAGATACGGTCCAGGCGCAGCAATGGCAGCCTGGACGGAAAGCTGCGCGCCAGTTTGCCGCCATGCAGATGGAACACATCGTGGATGTGCAACTCGCTGGCCAATGTTTTACCCGTCTGATTGCGCCAATCATTGAAATCGCCCGCGATGATCAATGGTGCATCTTGCGGAATCTCATTGCGCACGTACTCGACCAATGCGCCGGTTTGTGCGCGGCGGCCCTTGGCGAACAAGCCGAAATGCGCGCACAGACAATGCATGAGGATGCCTCCGGGAAGCTCGATCTCGCTGTGCAACAACCCGCGGCTTTCGAAACGATGCGCGGACACATCGGTGTTAAAGGACTGCAGGATCGGGTATCGGCTGAGGATCGCGTTGCCGTGATGCCCCGCCTCATACACCGCATTCTTGCCATAGACGGAATGCGGCCAAACTTCACCCGCGATGAACTCGTGCTGCGCGCCTTCCGGATAATTGTGATAGCGCTCGCCGTGCAGCGTATGCTCGCCCTGCACCTCCTGCAGGAACACGATGTCCGCATCCAGCTCGCGCAACCGTTCGCGCAACTCGTGCAACACTACCCGGCGCTTGAAATAGGAGAGGCCTTTGTGGATATTGTAGGTGGCGATTTTGAGGGTAGGCATGAGAGTATTTTACCCTGCCGGGGGTTGCTTGGCAGAAGTCGCGGGATGCGGCCCCGCGACGTTGAATTTGATTTGCCCCTCTCCCCAACCCTCTGATGAAACTACTAGCCATTCGACTAGGCTATCTAAAAACGATAGCCAAGTCGCTGGTTATCCCCTGAAGGGCGAGGGAGTTGCTGGATTCCCGCTACGCGTTCCCTATCCCCTTCGCCGGCAATCCGATCCGCTTGGCAAAATCCAGCATGCGCTTAATCGGCAACACCGCCCGCGGGATGATGGACGGATCGACATGTATCTCATTCCTGCCCGTTTCCAGAACCTCTGCCAGATTCAACAAGCCGTTCATCGCCATCCACGGACAATGCGAGCAGCTCTTGCAGGTCGCGCCGACTCCGGATGTGGGGGCTTCGACAAAAGTCTTGTGCGGGGATAAGGTGCGCATCTGGTGCAGGATGCCGTTGTCGGTCGCGACGATGAATTCCTTCGCGTCCATTTGCTGCGAGGCCTTGATCAGTTGCGTGGTGGAGCCGACCCTGTCCGCCAGCTGGATGATCGCGCGCGGCGATTCGGGATGTACCAGCACTTTTGCATTTGGATGCTGCGCTTTCAGTTCCTGCAGTTCCCTGGCCTTGTATTCGTCGTGCACGATGCACGAGCCCTGCCACAGCAGCATGTCCGCGCCGCTCTGTTCCTGCACGTAGTTGCCGAGGTGGCGGTCCGGCGCCCACAGCACTTTCTTGCCTTGCTCCTTGAGATGCTTGACCACCGGCAGCGCGATCGAGCTGGTCACCATCCAGTCGGCGCGCGCCTTCACTGCCGCGCTGGTGTTGGCATACACCACCACGGTGCGGTCGGGGTGCGCGTCACAGAACGCGCTGAATTCCTCCGCAGGGCAGCCGAGGTCGAGCGAGCATTCCGCCTTGAGGTCGGGCATCAACACGCGCTTCTCCGGATTCAGGATCTTCGCGGTCTCACCCATGAAGCGCACACCCGCGACGACGATGGTCCTGGCCGGGTGCCGGTGGCCGAAGTTCGCCATGTCCAGCGAATCGGAGACGATGCCGCCGGTGGCTTCCGCCAGGTCCTGCAAGTCGGAATGCACGTAGTAATGCGAGACCAGCACCGCATCCTGTTGCTTCAGCAACTTCTTGATGCGCGCGATCAGTTCCGGTTTCTCCGCCGCGTCCGGTTCGCGCGGAACCTTCGCCCATGCCACGGCGGTGGGAGAGCCGGGATGGTCATAAGAAAATGGGATCAGTTTTTCGCTCATCGGGATTTGCCCTTCATGTGCGCCTTGCCTGTATATGCTGCGGCAATTCCAGTATCGCGGCACGATTGCTCGGCGAGAAGACTTTTTCTGCAGCATCCTGCCACGCCAGCCACTGGTAGTTCAAATGCTCGCGCGGCTCGAGTTGGATATCGACCGGGTGCGGAAGTTGCAAACTGAACACATGCTCGGTGTTGTGTGTGATGCCGGGCGCATAGCGGTAGCGCCAGTGCGGATAGATCTCGTAGACATTCTGCGACTGCCAGTCGGTCAGCGCATATTGCCGGATATCCAGCCCGGTCTCTTCGCGCACCTCGCGCAATGCAGTCTCTATCAGCGATTCTCCGCCGTCGCGGCTGCCGGTAACCGATTGCCAGTATCCGGGATGGTCCGCGCGTTCAAGCAACAGCACCTTCCCTTCAGCGGTATAGATCACTACCAGCACTGAAACCGGCTGTTTGTAGCGCACCGTCATATTCCTGGCTTCAGTTCGAAGGTGAGACAAGGCGGCAACGAACGAACGATGAAGGCAGTACAAATGCCATTCCGAGACGGTGTGTGCATAGCCCTTCGGTGCGGGATAACCAGCGACTTGGCCGCCACACTGTGGCGGCTTAGTCGAATGGCTAGTAGTTTCATCAGGAACGTCTTGGCGACGGCTCCCGCAGTCGGCTGGCTTTGCCAGTAACGTGTCGCCGTTGCACGGCGAGGAGTAAGTGAGGAAGCCAACAAGGTATCGCCGATGAAATGAACTCAGGAAAAAAATATCCAGAATGGTTTGTTATGCTGTCTCCAATACACCACCGTATCGGCAAAGATATCCAGCGCGATTTCCCTGTCGTTGGCGGAAAGGCCGAGCGTGTCGCTGGCATTGCGCAGCAGCAGAACAAATCCCTTTCCCTCATGCCACGACAAGTCGCACAGCGCGTCGGCCAGCGCATCCCAGTTCGCGCCGAATTCGGGCGGAAAGCCGGCCGCAACAGCCAGGGCATTGAGCAGGTTCTGCTTTCCTTTGACACCCCTGAGATCGGTTTCGAACAACGCGAGACCGGCTACCTGCGCTGCATTTCGCAAGGATTCGACACTGCTTCCCAGCGTATAGCTGCCAGCCAGTCCCTGGTCGCCCAGCTGCTGTGCCAATGCATCGCCCTGTCGTGCCAGTGTGTCCATGGCTACTCCTGAATCCGATTGAAAGTTTGGTAATGATCGCCGGTGTAATAATATTCACCCGTCTCGCCGCTGATGATACGGCGCACTCCCCGATTGTTCATACCGGGGGTGGCGACAGTGTACTCGTGGTAGTAACCGTGCTGACGTTTCGGCAAGACCTGCTCGAAATTGTTGAACACTGCACCATCCCGTTTGAAGGCGAACGGCCCGCCCTGTTTTATGGTTCGCAAAGTGTCGCGCGCTTCGGCCGACAGATTTGCGGCAGCAATGACAGGCAAACCCCCCGGGTCGCGCTGCGCGGCTTGCAAGCCTTCAGACGAGCCATAAGATGCAAGAGGCAGCCACAAGATCGCCGCAAACACTACACACAGCAGACGCAACATACGCAAACCCATTATTCCTTTGCCACAGAGAGTACTTCAGCCGTGGTCTGCACTTGCTGACGCAGGCGGATATGCAGGTCGCGCAACTGCCGTTCGTCCACCGCGCTCGGCGCCTGGGTCAGCAGGCATTGTGCTCGCTGGGTCTTGGGAAAGGCGATCACGTCGCGTATGGATTCGGCGCCTGTCATCATCGCCACGATGCGGTCCAGGCCGAAAGCCAGTCCACCGTGTGGTGGTGCACCATATTGCAATGCGTCGAGCAGGAAGCCGAACTTGAGCCGCGCTTCTTCCGCGCCGATGTTGAGCGCGCGGAACACCTGCGATTGCACTGCCTCCTGGTGGATACGCACCGAGCCGCCGCCGATCTCCGAGCCGTTCAACGCAAGGTCGTAAGCCTTGGCGAGACAACGCCCGGGATCGCTTTCCAGCAGCGCGAGATGCTCGTCCTTGGGCGCAGTGAACGGGTGATGGCAGGCGTTCCAGCGCTTGGCCTCCTCGTCGTACTCGAACATCGGGAAATCCACCACCCACAGCGGCTCCCATGCATTGCCGTTGGTGTAGCCCTTGTCGTGGCCGATCCTGGTGCGCAACGCGCCGAGTGCATCGTTGACGATCTTTTCCTTGTCCGCGCCGAAGAAGATGATGTCGCCGTTCTGCGCGCCGGTGCGGGCGATGATGGTCTTCAGCGCGGCCTCGTGCAGGTTCTTCACGATCGGCGACTGCAGGCCGGTCTCGTTGAGCTGCGAAATGTCGTTGACCTTGATGTAAGCCAAACCCTTCGCGCCGTAGATGCCGACGAACTTTGTATATTCGTCGATCTCGCCGCGCGAGAACGCACCGCCGCCGGGCACGCGCAGTGCCGCGACACGGCCATTTTCGGAATTGGCCACGCCGGCGAATACCTTGAACGCAACGTCCTTGACCGCGTCGGTGACTTCGGTCAGTTCCAGCGTCACGCGCAGGTCCGGTTTGTCCGAACCGTAGCGTGCCATCGCCTCCGCATGGGTCATGCGCGGAAACGGATCGGGCAGCGCCACATCCAGCGTTTCCTGGAACACCTCGCGGATCATCTCTTCCATCAGCGCGGTGATCTGCGTTTCGGTCAGGAACGAAGTCTCGATATCCACCTGGGTGAATTCAGGCTGGCGATCGGCGCGCAAGTCTTCGTCGCGGAAACACTTGGTGATCTGGTAGTAGCGGTCGAAGCCCGCCACCATCAGCAGCTGCTTGAACAGCTGCGGAGATTGCGGCAGCGCGAAGAATTCGCCCGGATGGACGCGCGACGGCACCAGATAATCGCGCGCGCCTTCCGGCGTGGATTTGGTCAGCATCGGTGTTTCGATGTCGATGAAACCGCGGCTGTCGAGGAAGCGGCGGAACGCCATCGCCACCTTGTAGCGCAGCATCATGTTCTTCTGCATCTGCGGACGGCGCAGGTCGATCACGCGATGGGTCAGGCGCACGGTCTCGGAGAGGTTCTCGTCGTCCAGCTGGAACGGCGGCGTGACCGAAGTGTTGAGCACTTCGATCTCGTGGCACAGGATCTCGATCTCGCCGCTGGTGATGTTCGGATTGGTCGTGCCGGCCGGACGGTGGCGCACCTTGCCGGTGATGCGCAGCACGAACTCGTTGCGCACCGATTCGGCGATCTTGAACATCTCGGGACGGTCGGGATCGCAGACGACCTGCGCCAGCCCCTCGCGGTCGCGCAGGTCGATGAAGATCACCCCGCCGTGGTCGCGGCGGCGATGCGCCCAGCCGCACAGGCTGACGGCTTGGCCAAGTTGGTCTGTGTTGAGTAGTCCGCAATAATGAGTTCGCATGTTTCTGTTTTATTGGTTCAGCTTCAGATTGGTTTCAGGGCAATGGGCCGTAAACGTGATGTTTTCCGGATTCGGAATCCGCCACCACGCCCATTGAAACGATGGAGCGCAATGCGACATCCACTGTCATTTTCAGCTCGATGGTGTCTGCCTTGCGCACAAAGAAATAAAAACCGTTTACCGGACTCGGTGTGGTGGGAATGAAAACAGCGACATATTCCTCGTCGAACAGGTTGATTATTTCTCCCGGAACGCTGGTCTGGAACGCCAGGGACCAAGCATCCGGGTGAGGATAGTGCACCAGCAACACCTTGCGGAACGAGTTGCCGCTGCCGGACAACAAGGTATCGCTGACCTGCTTCACTCCCTTGTAGATACTGTTCACAAAAGGAATGTGCTGCAATATTCCTTCCCAGATGGACAATACACGCTGGCCCAGCACATTGCGCACCAGCATGCCGGTCAACCCCACCACGGCCAGCGTCAGTATGATGCCCCACCCGGGAATGTGGATACCCAGCAATCTGTCGGGATGCCATGCATCCGGCAGCAGCAGCAAAGTCCGGTCCATCGTGCTGATCGTCAGATCCAGCACCCACAAGGTAATCCCGAGCGGGACCCAAACCAGCAGGCCGGTGATGAAATATTTCTTCATTGGCTAGGTAGTGCCGCTCGTGGCAGCAACGGAAACAGTAGCTGCAGATGCGGCAACCTCACCAGACTTGGCTTCAGGTTGCGCAGCATCCGGATTCCCCGATCCAGGGCGCTTGGATCCGCCCTTGAAATCGGTAACGTAATAGCCGCTGCCCTTCAGCTGAAAACTGGCTGCTGTCAATCTCTTGGAAAAAGTCTCCTTTCCGCATTGCGGACAGACGCTAAGCGGTGCATCGCTGATTTTCTGCATCACATCTTTATGCAAGCCGCAACTGGAACATCCATAAGCGTAAATTGGCATCGCATCTTCCCTGTCGGGTAATTTTCAAAAGCGCATATTATACCGGCAGCGCAGCCTATGGCGATAGTCACATGGGTATCCTTGGATATGCAGTGCAATCCCGTAGGCAAGGAACTGAAGCGGGGCAAGCTGATGTCGGGATGAAATCTCTAATCTCTGGAGATGTTCGCATGGAGATGCTTGAATCGCAGCCTGTATCATGTAAAAATGCATTTATCTTCAAACCCCTTATACGGTCTCATCTGATGCAGTCATCTCACATCAACTATCTGATTTTGCTTTTGCTTTTGTCTTTTTTTGGGTTCAGCTCGAGCTCCGTGGCCACGGAAGATGCCGGAGCTACCGGTTACCAGCATTCTATCCAGGCCGCACAATCATGCGAATCCTGCCATGAGAAAAGCCGCGTGGATGCCTTCAATGCGAGCAAAGCCAATGACTGCAAGGAATGCCATTCGTCCGACGACGGCGACCCTGTCTTGCAAGTCGATGAAAAGAAATTCGTCGATCCTTACGCCAACAAACTGATGATCGCGCCGCCGCCTGAAGCAACCGCGGGAATGAGCGTGCCGATGTATTACAGCGAAACGCGTATCGGCAAAGAACCGAATCCCATGGTGCTCATCCCCGCTGGGAAATTTATCCGCGGTTCGAATAACAGACTGCCGGACGAAGGGCCCCAGTACACCGCAGAGACCAAGGCGTACTGGATAGACAAATACGAAGTCACCAATCTGCAATACAAGCAATTCATCGACGCCACCAAGCGAAAGTCGCCTTCCCTTTTCCGCAATCGCACCTATCCGGACGGCAAGGTGGATCATCCTGTGGTTTTTGTCTCGTGGTACGATGCCCATGATTATTGCCAATGGGCCGGCAAACGTCTGCCGACCGATATCGAGTGGGAAAAGGCCGCGCGCGGAACCGACGACAGGGATTATCCGTGGGGTGACACCTTCGACGTGACCAAACTCAATTCACCGGTACGCTGGGAATCCCTGCATATCCAGGGCGACACCACGCCGGCTGGTTCATTTGAAGGCGGCAAAAGCCCGTATGGCTTGTATGACATGTCCGGAAACGTGTGGGAATGGACCGATTCCTGGTACACACAATATCCGGGCAATAAATGGCCGAGCGAGAATTATGGCGAGATGTACAAGGTTCTAAAAGGCGGCTCGTGGTGGGACTGTTCATATTACCAGTGCGGGGTATCGGCACCGGTGTTCAACCGCAGCTATTTCAAACAGAGTGTAAAAAACTCAAGTTTCGGTTTCCGGTGCGCTAAAGATGATAAATAAATTCTTGTTGGGCGGTATTTTCTGTTTTGTGTTGGCGGCTTGTGCGGCCCGGTCTCCCCAAGGACAGACTGCGGATAAACCCGTTAATGCGAGCACTGTCAGGACAGTGGACTATGGCATGGTGCTGATCCCGGCAGGAGAATTCACCATGGGCAGCAACAAGGAGGCGAACGAGGCGATGTGGCGCGAAGCCAATGCGCTGAATCCCTACGGGTTCAAGGACAAGCTATATATCGACGAACACCCGGCACATAAAGTCGACCTCCCCGCTTTTTATATGGATAAATACGAAGTCACCAATGAACAGTACCGCGATTTCGTCATAGCATCCCAGCATAGTGTCCCCTACAATTGGAGAAACGGATATAACTTGAGCAAGGACATGCTGTCTACCTTGCCGCTTGAGCATTTGCGCAAGATCGCAACCAACCAATTCCGACTGGATATGGATGTGACCAACATGTCAAAAGAGGACCTGCTTGCCGAACTGGACAAAATCCAGGATTCCCGCAACACACTCCCGGTAACGACAGTGACCTGGCCGGATGCCGATGCATACTGCCACTGGGCGGGGAAACGTTTGCCGACCGAAGCAGAATGGGAAAAAGCCGCACGCGGTCCGCAGGGATACGAATATCCATGGGGAAACAACTGGGATCCGAAAATGGTCAATACCATGTCTGAAAATCCCGACCAGCCTTATTCACCCGTAGGTTCCTATCCGGGCGACAAATCAGGCTACGGCGTTTACGATATGGCGGCCAATGTAACGGAATGGGTTGCGGATTGGTATGATGCCTATCCCGGCGCGCCCGCATCGGAAGAAAACAAATACTACGGAAAGAACCAGCGCGTTGTGCGCGGCGGGATGACGAGTTCCGGGCATTATGACGCACTCAGCATGGTGTTCCGCAATGCAAAACGCACCCACCTGCGACCCTATTCGGCATTGATCGACGTGGGTTTCCGTTGTGCCAAAGATGCCAAGTAAGCAGCTGCTGGCTGTTGTCGTTTGTTTGGCGTTGACAGGCGGGATCGCCTGTTCAGCCGAGAATCAACCTTCCGGCAAAGATACGGTTCCGGGTATGGTGCTCATCCCGGCGGGTGAGTTCACCATGGGCAGCGACAAGGTCGAAGACGACACGAAATGGCGCGGTGCGAATGCGCTCAATCCATACGGATTCAATGACAAACTTTATGTGGATGAGCATCCGGCGCACAAGGTCACGCTCCCCGCTTTCCTGATGGACAAATACGAAGTCAGTAACGTTCGGTACCGAAAATTCATCATGTCGACCCGGCACAGACCGCCAGCCATGTGGCAGCAGAATGGTTATAACCTGACCAACAAATTCCTGGATTCTCTGCCATTGGTATATTTGCAGCAGGTGGCATCCGATCGGTTCAAGCTGGACATGGATGTGAACAACATGTCGAAGAAGGCGCTGCTTGCCGAATTGAAAAGAATTCAGGCAGCGCGAGGAAAACTCCCGGTAACGACGGTGACCTGGGATGATGCCGACGCATACTGCCGCTGGGCCGGCAAACACTTGCCCACCGAAGCGGAATGGGAAAAAGCGGCGCGCGGCCCCGAAGGCAACGAATTCCCATGGGGAAATGAATGGGACCCCAAAAAAATAAACACCATGTCCGAGAATCCCGAAGCGCCTTATTCTCCGGGCGGATCATATCCGGGCGACAAGTCTGTCTATGGCGTGTATGACATGGCGGCCAACGTCTCGGAATGGGTGGCTGATTGGTATGACGCTTATCCCGGCGCACCTCCATCCGACAACAAGTACTTCGGCAAAACCCAACGGGTGACCCGCGGCGGAATAACCAGTTCCGGCCATTATGATGCGCTCAGTTTGATGTTCCGCTCCGCCAAGCGTGCGCATCTGCCCCCGGACAGTGCATTGCTGGACCTGGGGTTCAGATGCGCCAAGGCTGTCAAGAAACTGTAACGGCCCGGCTTTCGAACTGCCGGACAGATTAATAAAGGGTATAATGCGGCGGCCCTGCGCCCAACCAATCAACGCAGCGGTCTCTCAATTCACTCCCGATCTCTTCGATCATTTATTCGTCTGCCTCGATTGGTGCTGCTCTTGCGAGCGGCGGGCCGTCACAGGAGTCTAGTATTGCCAAACAATGAAATTTCCTTCGCCAGTCTGAATCTGGCACAACCCCTGATGCGCGCGATCGCCGATGCGGGCTACACGACACCCACACCGGTGCAAGCTCAGGCGATCCCGCTGGTATTGGCCGGCGGCGACTTGTTGGCGGGCGCACAAACCGGCACTGGAAAAACCGCCGGCTTTACGCTGCCGATCCTGCATCTGCTCTCCGCGAAACCCGCTGCGAATCCGCGACCCGGCCGGCCGCGCTGTTTGATCCTCGTTCCGACGCGCGAACTCGCCGCCCAGGTAGAAGAGTCAGTGCAGACCTATGGCAGATATCTGCCGATAAGATCCATGGTGATGTTTGGCGGGGTCAATATCAATCCGCAGATGAAAGCCCTGCGTGAGCAGGTAGATATCCTTGTGGCCACGCCGGGGCGGCTGCTAGACCATGTCGGGCAAAAGACACTGGATTTGTCCACTGTCGAAATCCTGGTGCTGGACGAAGCCGACCGGATGCTGGACATGGGCTTCATCCGCGACATCAAGAAGATCCTTGCGTTGCTGCCCAAGCAACGCCAGAACCTGCTGTTCTCGGCGACCTTTTCCGACGAGATCAAGGCGCTGGCCGATGGTCTGCTGCACAACCCCGGCTATGTCGAAGTCGCGCGCCGCAACTCCACGGTCGAGCTGATCTCGCAGAGCGTGCACCTTGTGCCTCAGCGTCTCAAGAGCCACTTGCTGTCGCACCTGATCAAGCAAAACAACTGGAAGCAGGTGCTGGTATTCACCCGCACCAAGCACGGCGCCAACCGGCTGACCGCAAGACTGATCGCAGACGGCATACCCGCCGCCGCAATACACGGCAACAAGAGCCAGCCTGCGCGCACCAGGGCCTTGGCGCAATTCAAGGACGGCTCGTTGCCGGTACTGGTCGCCACCGACATCGCCGCACGCGGTCTGGATATCGATCAACTGCCGCATGTGGTGAATTTTGAACTGCCGAATGTGCCGGAGGACTACGTGCACCGCATCGGCCGCACCGGACGCGCGGGCAGCAGCGGGGCGGCAATCTCGCTGGTGGACCAGGAAGAGTTGCAGTTTCTCAGGGACATCGAGCGATTGATCAAACGCGAGATCCCGGTCGTCGAGGTGGACAGCTTCGTGCCGCCAGCCCATCTTCCCGCAGAAGCCCAGCGCCCGCCGCGCCAGGCACACGCACCAAGACGCAACATCGGGCCGCGCTCCGCGGGAGCTGGCAACCGCCAACCGCGTCGCGAGGGTGAAAAACAGCGCAATCCGCAACAACGCGAGCAGCAAACGCGTAATGGGAAACAATCCCCGCTCCAACCGCAAAAGACCACCGAGCAGCGGCATTTGTCCGAAGCCGCGCGTCATCAGGCAATGCCGCAACCTGCGTTGTTCTCACCGAAGCCTGCAGTGCGCCGCGGCCGCTAACAGCTTTGTCATAAACTGCCGCGCTCTGAACAGGATCGGATGGCCGTTATTTCCCCTGCCGATTGCGTGTATAAACCGTCGTCTTGCCGTTTTCCATCAAGGTAAGCTTGCCACCATAGAGTTGATAAGGGATCGCATTCACGCTGTGATTTCCGCTGAGTTGTATTAAGCCTCCTTCGGAAACCGCATAAAAGTATCTTTTGCCCTTGTAGTATATGGTTCCGTTATCTTTGAAGGTGATGCTGCCCGTCGCGCTGTACCAGGTGCCTCTGAGCGATTTTTCCGCTTTGGTGACCATCGCGTGAGACCGCTCTGCGGCAAAACCGGCATCGGGCAAGCCCAAGAGCAAAATCACAGCAAGCAGCACCAAGTGGCGTGAACTAATCATGACGGCCTCGCAATTCCAATAATACCGCCACGTTATATGTGCACCGTATCGTTTGTCAACGCGCTTGATTCCATCGGTAACAGCATCCACTTCCCCGGATCCAGTCCATTCAGAGTCCACCCGCCAATGCGATAACGAATAAGACGCAGCGTAGGGTATCCGACTGAAGCAGTCATGCGCCGTACCTGGCGATTCCTGCCTTCGCGTATGGTGAGTTCGACCCAGCTGGTCGGAATGGCTTTGCGGAAGCGCACCGGCGGGTTGCGCGGCCACAGTCCGGCGGGTTCCTCGATCAAGCGCGCCTCTGCAGGCAACGTCACCCCGTCCTTGAGCGACACGCCGTGCCGCAAATTTTCCAACGCTGTCTCGTCCGGTATGCCCTCTACCTGTACCCGGTAAGTCTTGGGTAATTTGTGCTTTGGATCGGTAATGCGGCGCTGCAACTTGCCATCGTCGGTCAGCAACACCAATCCCTCGCTGTCGGTATCCAAACGCCCGGCGGGATAAACATCGGGAACGGCGATATAATCCGCCAGCGTCGGATGCTTGCCATCGCGACTGAACTGGCAAATCACGCCATAAGGTTTGTTGAACAGCAGGATATGACCCATTTCGTTCATTGCTTTTCAATATTGGCCGGCATGTGGCGTGCAGTATACGAAGAAATGCTATCGAATTTCACTGATTGAGAACGACATGACGAACCAAAAAATCATTTATACCCTGACCGATGAAGCACCGAGACTAGCCACTTATTCTTTGCTCCCCATTGTGCAAGCCTTCACCAAAGCGGCCGGCGTGGTTGTCGAGACACGCGACATTTCCCTGGCAGGACGCATCCTCGCGAATTTCCCCGAGAACCTGACCGCCAGCCAGAAGATCGCGGATCAACTGACCGAGTTGGGCGAACTGACACTGAAACCCGAGGCCAACATCATCAAGCTTCCAAATGTCAGCGCATCGCTCCCGCAGTTGAAGGCAGCGATCAGGGAATTGCAATCCCAGGGGTACAAAGTTCCCGACTATCCCGATGACCCGAGAACCGAAGCCGAGAAGGACATCAAGGCGCGTTACGGCAGGGTCCTCGGGAGCGCGGTGAACCCGGTGCTGCGCGAGGGCAACTCCGACCGCCGTGCCGCCGCCTCGGTCAAACAGTTCGCGCGCAAGCATCCGCACCGGATGGGCAAGTGGGCTGCCGATTCCAAAACCCGCGTGGCGCACATGAGCCGCGGCGATTTCTATGGTAGCGAAAAGTCCGTGACCGTGCCGGAAGCCATCAACACCCGCATCGAATTCGCCGGCAAGGACGGCAAGGTCATTGTGCTCAAGGACAAACTCTCACTCAAGGCGGGCGAGATCATCGACGCCGCCGTGATGAACCGCCGCGCGCTGCGCCAGTTCTATGCCGAACAGATCGCCGTGGCGAAGAAGGAGGACGTGCTGCTATCCCTCCATCTCAAGGCCACCATGATGAAGATCTCCGACCCCATCATGTTCGGACATGCCGTTTCAGTGTTTTTCCAGAACGTGTTCGACAAGCACGGCGCGCTGCTCAAGGAACTGAAGGTCAACGTCAACAACGGCTTCGGCGACATGGAAGCCAAGGTGCTGGCGTTGCCGGAGAACAAGCGCGCCGCCATCGTGGCCGACATCGCCGACTGCTTCCGCAACCAGGCTCCGCTGGCGATGGTGAATTCCGACAAGGGCATCACCAACCTGCACGTGCCCTCCGACGTGATCATCGACGCCTCCATGCCGCCGATGATCCGCGACGGCGGCAAGATGTGGGGAGCCGACGGCAAGCCCTACGATACGCTGGCCATGATCCCCGACCGCTGCTACGCGGGCGTGTATGTCGCCACGGTCGAGGACTGCAAGAAGAACGGCGCGCTCGATCCCGCCACCATGGGCAGTGTTCCCAACGTCGGCCTGATGGCGCAGCAGGCCGAGGAATACGGCTCGCACGACAAGACCTTCGAGATCGCCGGCGAAGGCGTGGTGCGTATCGTCGATGCTGCGGGAAAAATATTGCTGGAGCAGAACGTCGAGCAAGGCGACATCTTCCGCGCCTGCCAGACCAAGGATGCGCCCATCCAGGATTGGGTGAAGCTCGCCGTCACGCGTACACGCCTGTCCAACACGCCCGCCATCTTCTGGCTGGACAGGAACCGTGCGCATGATGCCCGGATCATCGCCAGGGTCGAGAAGTACCTCAAGGACCAGGACACCACCGGCCTGGACATCCGGATCATGGAGCCGGCAGACGCCTGCCGCGCGACACTGGCGCGCATCCGCCAGGGCAAGGACACCATCTCCGTCACCGGTAACGTACTGCGCGACTACCTCACCGACCTGTTCCCCATCCTGGAACTCAACACCAGCGCCAAGATGCTGTCCATCGTGCCACTGATGAATGGCGGAGGATTGTTCGAAACCGGCGCAGGCGGCTCTGCGCCGAAGCATGTGCAGCAATTCCAGAAGGAAGGCTATTTGCGCTGGGATTCGCTCGGTGAGTTTCTCGCCCTGGGGGCATCACTGGAGCATCTGGCGCGGAAATTCAACAACGCAAAGGCGCAGGTTCTGGCCGAGACGCTGGATCAGGCCAACGCCCGTATCCTTGAAAACAACAAATCACCTGCCCGCAAGGTGGGCGAGATCGACAACCGCGGCAGCCATTTCTACCTCGCGCTTTACTGGGCCCAGGCACTCGCCGCACAGACCGGTGACAAGGATATTCAGGCGCGTTTTTCACCGCTGGCAAAGGCACTCGCGAACAACGAAGCAACGATCAATGCCGAATTGATCGCCGCACAGGGCAAGCCGGTCGATATGGGCGGGTATTATCATCCGGACTTCGGGAAGACAGCGAAGGCGATGAGGCCCAGCGAAACGTTGAATGCAGCGCTAGCCTCCATTGATTAAGGAAAATCATGCTTGAACGGACCGATTTGCGTTTTCCGAACCGCTCACATCCATTGGCGAAGACCGGTAGCACCGGGCATCTTTTCAGTCTGATCGCTTTGATTTATCCACACCCGCAATCCTGGCTCTTGAAATACGGATGCTGATTCCCAATATAGCAAAATACGGGGATGTCCCGGATTCTTAGCAAGAGGATGAAATGGCTAACATATTGCGCTACAACCCGGCTGATGTTGCGTTGGACGATTTATTTCGCGGCTTTTTCGTGCGTCCGCTGCGTTTTGAAGGACAGCAGGATATCCAGGTCAAACTGGACGTAAATGAGGATGAACATGCATATTCCGTTCACGCCGAAATTCCAGGCGCAAAAAAGGAAGATATCCATGTCAGCATTGACGGCAGTCAGGTTGCCATCAGCGCGGAAGTAAAAAATGAAAAGGAAGTGAAGGAAGGCGAGAGAGTGCTGCGCAGCGAACGCTATTACGGAAAGGTATCCCGCACGTTCGTGCTGGATCAGGACGTGGATGAGACCACTGCAGAAGCAAGATATAACAACGGCATACTGGAACTGCGCCTGCCCAAACGGGCCAGCGTCAAGTCCAAGAGCATCACCATACAGTAGGATCGTGTCCTGCCCGCACTGTAGCCAGGCAAACGATGCGTCTGCCGCCGCTGATCCGAGCGTTATCAGCGGATAGTAAAGGAAAAAAGCCCGACACTTTCATGCCGGGCTTTTTTTCCAACTCAGGAGCCGGTTAAGGCGCCTGTATGTTGGAAGCTTGCTTGCCCTTGGGACCTTGCACTACTTCAAAGGTGACCTTCTGGCCTTCTTTGAGCGACTTGAAACCGCTCATGTTGATTGCGGAAAAGTGCGCGAACAGATCTTCGCTTCCATCATCGGGAGTGATAAAGCCAAACCCCTTTGCATCGTTGAACCATTTAACTGTACCAGTTGCCATGTGATTGCTTCCTTACCTAAAAAACGGGAATATCCCCCGCGAAACTGTTTGAATCCAAGATCGCACACGGCAAAACCAGTACTGCAGATACTTTGAGTCAAACACCAGCGCGCTTTTTACTCCTGTTTAGTTGATATCGTCAAGAGGTTTATAAAATATTTTTCATTTGGGCTTGAAAAAGCATCGTTAATCATCAAATATGCTGGTAAGAATAGTGTCAAAATGCACTAGCTATGGCAACCAAAGAACACAGCAGCACGGTACTCGCGCCGGAACGCGCAAAAACAAAACCGCCGCGCATGTACAAGGTAATGCTGTTCAATGACGATTACACGACGATGGACTTTGTAATTGAGGTATTGCAGCGGTTTTTCTCGATGAATCGGGAACGAGCGATGCAAATCATGCTCAAAGTGCATAATGAAGGATCGGCGGTATGCGGGGTCTATTCCCAGGATGTCGCAGAAACCAAGGTTACGCAGGTGACAGAGTTTGCACAACAGCATGGACATCCGTTACGATGCGGTATGGAGGAAAACTGAAATGATTGCACAGGAATTGGAAGTCAGTCTGCATTTGGCGTTCGTCGAAGCCCGCCAAAAGCGCCATGAGTTCATCACCGTCGAACACCTGCTGCTCACCATGCTGGACAACGCTTCCGCCGCGCAGGTATTGCGTGCCTGCGGCGTGAACCTGGACGAACTGCGCCAGGTACTGACCGATTTCATCGCGACCCATACACCGGTTACACCGGGAGACCAGGAAGTCGACACACAACCCACTGTCGGTTTCCAGCGCGTCATCCAGCGCGCCATTTTGCACGTGCAGTCCACCAACAAAAAGGAGGTTACCGGGGCCAATATTCTGGTCGCCCTGTTTGGCGAGAAGGATTCGCACGCGGTGTATTTTCTCACCCAGCGCAATGTCAGCCGCCTCGATGTGGTGAACTACATCGCGCACGGCATCGACAAATCCCAAACAGCCACGCCGGCCAAACCGCAAAGCGAACCCGATTCCGAACAAGAGCAGAACACCGGCGAAGCTCTGAAGAACTACGCCCAGGACCTGAACGCGCAAGCCGTAGCCGGCAAGATAGACCCGCTGATCGGGCGCGAAATCGAATTGGAGCGTGTTATCCAGACTCTGTGCCGCCGCCGCAAGAACAACCCGCTGCTGGTGGGAGAGGCGGGTGTGGGCAAGACCGCGATCGCCGAGGGGCTGGCGCGGCGCATCGTGGAACATGATGTTCCGGATATCCTCAAGGATGCTCATGTGTACGCGCTCGACATGGGCGCGCTGCTGGCTGGAACCAAGTATCGGGGTGACTTTGAACAGCGCCTCAAGGCCGTGCTCAAGGAACTCAGCGATGCGACCCACGCGATCCTGTTCATAGACGAGATCCACACCATGATAGGTGCGGGTGCGGCGTCGGGCGGCACGATGGATGCATCCAACCTGCTCAAGCCGGCGTTGTCGAACGGTCAACTGAAGTGCATAGGCGCGACCACCTACCAGGAATATCGCGGCATTTTCGAAAAGGATCACGCGCTGTCGCGCCGCTTCCAGAAGATCGACGTAGCGGAGCCGTCAGTCGAACAAACTATCGCGATTCTGCGCGGGTTGAAATCCCGCTTTGAAGAACATCACAGTGTAAAATACAGCGCGGCTGCATTGACCAGTGCCGCAGAACTTTCCTCGCGTTACATCAACGACCGCCACCTGCCTGACAAGGCGATCGACGTGCTGGACGAAGCCGGGGCGGCACAACGCATCCTGCCGAAATCAAAGCAAAAGAAAGTCATCGGCAAGCACGAGATCGAGGAGATCATTGCCAAGATCGCGCGCATACCCCCGCGCACCGTCTCCTCGGACGATCGCAATACGCTCAAAACGCTTGATCGCGATTTGAAAGCGGTGGTGTTTGGCCAGAACAAGGCGATCGACGCGCTTGCCACCGCCATCAAGATGTCGCGCAGCGGTCTGGGCAACCCGCAAAAACCCATTGGAAGTTTCCTGTTCTCCGGCCCTACCGGCGTCGGCAAGACCGAAGTGGCGCGGCAGCTCGCTTATGCGATGGGCATGCCGCTGCACCGCTTTGACATGTCGGAATACATGGAACGCCACGCAGTGTCGCGCCTGATCGGCGCCCCGCCCGGATACGTCGGTTTCGACCAGGGCGGCCTGCTCACCGAAGCCATCAGCAAGCAGCCGCACGCAGTGCTGTTGCTGGACGAGATCGAAAAGGCGCATCCGGACATATTCAATATCCTGCTGCAGGTGATGGATCATGGCACGCTCACCGACAATAACGGGCGCAAGGCCGACTTCCGCAACGTCGTCATCATCATGACCACCAACGCGGGTTCCGAAGCACTGAACAAGAGCCAGATAGGCTTCACCCAGAACAGTGCCAGCAGCGGCGACGAACTGGCTGACATCAAGCGCATGTTCACGCCTGAATTCCGCAACCGCCTGGATGCGGTGATCTCCTTTGCTCCGCTGGATCACGAAGTCATCCTGCGCGTGGTGGACAAATTCCTGATGCAGCTCGAGGAGCAGTTGCACGAGAAGAAAGTGGAGATCGTGTTCACCGATGCGCTGAAGGATTACCTCGCCAAGACCGGCTTCGATCCGTTGATGGGTGCCCGCCCGATGGCGCGCCTGATCCAGGACACCATACGCTCCGCGTTAGCCGATGAACTGCTGTTCGGCAAACTGGCGAACGGCGGCAAAGTCACGGTCGATGTGGATGCCGATGAGAAGGTTAAGCTGGAGTTTTCAGAAGAACCTGTTCCTGCCTGAACGGCTTTCGCCCAACTGCTGATCAAACGAATAGCCATCTGGCCAGGCTGGCAAACAGCGCCAACCTAGCCATTGGTTATGCGCTTGGTGACGCTTGGTTTATGAAGCATCCGGCGGGTTACGCTGCCAACCCCGCCTTGCGAAACCCGGAAAACCTCAGAGAACGTTTCAGTGCCGTCACGAGCAAACCAAGATGCAAGGAGCCGCGCAGCGCGCAACGAGTCATTCCTTACAGGCAAGCGAGCATGCGATACCGCGGATCGGCCGCACATCAGGCAATGAAACGTCCTGAATACAGAGGGCGTTTCGCACCTTCCCCCACCGGTCCTTTGCATTTCGGTTCCTTGGTTGCCGCCGTCGGCGGCTACCTCGATGCAAAACATCATCAGGGAAAATGGCTGGTGCGCATCGAGGACATCGACACCCCGCGTACCGTCGAAGGCGCAGCCGCAGATATCCTCCGCACACTGGAAACATACGGCCTGCACTGGGATGAAGGCATCACTTACCAAAGCCGGCGCACCGCCGCCTACGAAACAGCCTTTCAGCAATTGAAAGAAGCGGGTGTGTTGTATCCGTGTTGCTGTACGCGCAAGGAGATCGCCGATTCTGCGTTGCATGGAATAGACGGACAGATATATCCCGGCACTTGCCGCAATGGAATTCCGGCCGGACGTGAAGGAAGGGCGTGGCGGGTACATACAGACAACCCCTTCCCTAACCCTTCCCCGATGGGAGAGGGAACGCTACACCCTTCTCCCTCTGGGGGAGAGCTTGCGAGGGGGCAGGCTGGGGAAGGGGGAGACACAGTTGAATTCAACGATGCCCTGCAAGGCCGCATCACCCAACATCTCGAAAAAGAGATCGGCGATTTTGTCGTGAAGCGCGCCGACGGACTGTTTGCCTACCAGCTTGCGGTAGTAGTGGACGATGCCGCGCAGGAGATCACGCATGTAGTACGCGGGGCGGATCTGCTCTATTCGACTCCACGCCAGATCTATTTGCAAGGACTGCTGGGGTTGGCCACCCCAACCTACGCGCACCTGCCGATAGCAGTCAATGAGCAAGGCGAGAAGCTCAGCAAACAAACCCTGGCCCACCCTGTAGCAAAAAACAATGCGGCTTGCACACTGTTCGACGTGCTGCTGTTCTTGCGTCAGCAACCACCTTTGGAATTACGTCTCAGCAAAGTTGAACAAATATTGGCTTGGGCAATTTCGAACTGGCAACCGGAATCATTATTGAACTGCCGCCAGCTTATGGTTAATGACTCATGAGCAATAACAAAAGGTCGGATGATCTTGTAATTCTGGTCCGCAGCACTGACCGGAAGTCTACTCCTCTATATTCACCGTCGCATAGCAGACATCGGTAAAACATATTTGCATTGCAGCAAAACAGACGCTCGTGGCGGGCAGCAGCCGACACATAGGAGAAGTTCAAGCATCACTACTCAAGAATAAAAACGGGAGCCTAAGCCCCCGCATCGGATTAAATCAGGACCTGAATTAAGCGACGATGTTATGTTTCCCATTCCGTGCCATAAAACCAAACAGACCCAAGCCGCCTAGAAGCATTGCCCAAGTGCTGGGTTCCGGAATTGGTGCCGCTACGGCGCTTATTGAATATTGACCACCGTTTATGCCATCGGCATTGCCAGTAATTACGAAGAAATAATTGCCTTGAGTAATATCCGGGAAAAATAAAGATGACGTTCCTTGATCCAATATGGTGCTGCCAGACATGAGTGCGAAAGATAATTGGCTAATACCCGAAGTTGTATCCCAAAGAGAAAAATCCAGACCAGATACTCCACTTAGTGACGGGATTGTGAAATCATACCTATCAGAAAATAGTCCTTGTCGTGTAACAGTGTTTGAATACCCATTAACTCCGTATGCGGACAAATCGTCGATAAAGGAATAATTTTTATTATAAGGTGGATTGATTACAAGGATTTCAAGAGCGTTCGCCGTTCCCATTGAGAACAACAACGTTAAGCCAACAAATATACGCTTCAGTTTAGTATTCATATATTATTTTCTTTATTAATAAATCAACAGCAAATAGCTTGCTTGTTCGCAAGTTATTACTAAATCGTATTGTCGATATAATTATGTTGGATAATATCTATTCCTGCAACACAAGATACTGCACTTAGGTACAGTGCGTAAGCCGAAAGGTCTATATACCAGCCTTACACCAGTTTCCGCTATTGGCACGGAGCTGCCCTTCACAAATCGCGATTGCCTTCTTGAAAGCGGACCTTGAAATCTAGCTGACAGCCACTTTGCGAACCACTTCAGCAATGCGCTGTGCGGATTGTTCAACCAACTTTTGATCTTCGCCTTCTACCATCACGCGCAACAATGGCTCCGTGCCCGACGGGCGCAGCAGCACTCGGCCTTTGCCATTGAGCACCTGCTCGGCATCAACCACCGCCGCTTTGACTTTGTCATGACCAAGGCAATCTACACCCTTGTTCACTTTTACGTTGATCAGCACCTGCGGATACATGCGCAAATCAGCCGTCGCCTCGGCCAGACTTTGTCCGTTTGCGCGCAAGGCATGCAGCACTTGCAGTGCCGAGATGATGCCGTCTCCGGTGCTGTGTTTGTCCAGGCAGATGATGTGGCCGGAATTCTCGCCGCCGAGCTGCCAGCCCTGTTGCTGCAACAATTCCATCACGTAGCGGTCGCCCACCTTGGCGCGCCTGAACGGGATGCCCAGCCTCTGCATGGCGTGTTCGAATGCCAGGTTGGTCATCAGCGTACCTGCGACGCCTCCATGCAGCTTACCTTGCGCCTGACGGTGCCTGGCGATCACGTACAGCAACTGGTCGCCGTCATAGAGTTTCCCGCTGCTGTCTGCCATCATCAGACGGTCACCGTCGCCATCCAGCGCGATGCCGATATCCGCCTTGTATTCAACGACCGCCTTTTGCAAATTATCCGGCGCAGTCGCGCCATATCCGTCGTTGATGTTCCTGCCGTCCGGTTGTGCGCCGATCGCGATAACATCTGCGCCGAGTTCGTGGAACACATGGCGTGCGATGTGGTAAGTCGCGCCATGCGCGCTGTCCACCACGATCTTCAGGCCGCGCAGATCCAGCTCGGCGGGAAAGGTGCTCTTGCAGAATTCGATATAGCGGCCGGCCGCGTCGTCGATGCGCTTGGCCTTGCCCAGCCCGTCCGAAGCGTTGGTCTTCATCTCCTCGTCCATTGCCGCTTCGATGGCGCGCTCGGTCTCATCCGGAAGCTTGGTGCCATGAGCAGAGAAGAACTTGATGCCGTTGTCCTCGAACGGATTGTGCGAAGCCGAGATCACGATGCCGGCCTGCAAGCGCAGCGCGCGAGTCAAATACGCCACCGCTGGAGTCGGCACCGGCCCGGCCAGATAGACATCGATGCCTGCCGCGATCAAACCGGCCTCCAGAGCAGATTCCAGCATGTAACCCGATATGCGCGTGTCCTTGCCAATCAACACACCGGTGCGCTCGCCGCGAGAGTCGCCCGTGCTCGCCAGCACCTTGCCCGCTGCATAGCCCAGGTGCATGACGAACTGTGGTGTGATGGGATACTCTCCCACCCGGCCTCGTACTCCATCGGTACCGAAATATTTATTGCTCATTCCTTGACTCCACTCATCAAGCCGCTCCATTTACAGCATCCCATACTTTCAATGCGTCCACCGTCGCGCTGACATCATGCACGCGCACGATATTCGCCCCGCGCTGTACCGCGATCAATGCTGCAGCCACACTAGCCGGCAAACGCTGCCCGACATCCTGTCCGGTCAGTGCTCCAAGCATGGACTTGCGCGAAAGACCTGCCAATACCGGAACACCCAGTTCAGCCAGTTTTTCCAGATTGCGCAGCAAGTCGAGATTATGCGCCAAGGTCTTGCCAAATCCAAAGCCCGGATCGATCACGATGCGCTCGCGTTGTATCCCGGCGGCTAGGGCAGCCGCGATGCGCTCGCGCAAAAATGTGCTGATTTCGGCGACCACGTTCTGATAATGGGGTTGCTGCTGCATGGTTTGCGGATTGCCCTGCTTGTGCATCAGGCACACGGCGACATTGCCGGCGGCAACGACATTCATCGCAGCGGCTTCTTGCAATGCGTTGATGTCATTGACCATCTGCGCGCCGGCAGCGATCGCCGCCTGCATCACCTCCGGCTTGCAAGTATCTATGGAGATCGGCACGGGCGCGCCGCGCAAGCCTTCGATGACAGGCAGTACCCGGTCCAGCTCTTCTTGAATACTGACCGACCGAGCTCCGGGCCGGGTGGACTCGCCGCCAATATCGAGTATACCCGCGCCTTCGGCGATCAATTGTTGCGCATGAGTCAGTGCGGCATCACGCTGCAGATGCAGCCCGCCATCGGAGAACGAATCGGGGGTGACATTGACGATGCCCATGACCAGAGGCCGGGACAAATCGAATCGGAAGTTGCCGCAATGGAAAAGCATTCAAAGCAGTTGCAAGATACAAGATGCAAGATGCAAGGGAAAACCGTTGATTCCTTGTACCTTGAACCTTGCTCCTTGCATCTGGTTCTAGGTTTCCTGCGCGGGTTGAGTAGGCGTCGCGGCCGGAGCAGTCGGCGCCTGGTCCTGTGGTGGCTGCGGTGCCTGGGTGCTTTGGGCAGGTTTGGGCGGACGCGGGGAATTCCCGGCCATGATGTCGTTGATCTGATCGGCATCGATGGTCTCCCATTCCAGCAGAGCCTTGGTCATCGCCTCGATCTTGTCGCGATTGGCCTCGATCAAACGGCGCGCCAGCGCGTATTGCTGATCGATGATGCGGCGAATCTCGGCATCCACCTGCTGCATAGTCGCTTCCGAAATGTTCTTGTGCGTGGTCACCGAGCGCCCGAGGAACACCTCGCCGTCGTTCTCGCCATACACCATGGTTCCGAGCGCATCCGACATCCCCCACTGGGTCACCATGCTCCGCGCCATTGCGGTGGCACGTTCGAAATCGTTGGAGGCACCGGTGGTCATCTGATGCATGAATACCTCTTCGGCGATACGCCCGCCGAACAACACGGCAATGGTAGACAGGATGCGTTCCTTATCCATGCTGTAACGGTCTTCCGAAGGCAACTGCATGGTCACGCCCAGCGCGCGACCGCGTGGGATGATGGTCACCTTGTGCACCGGATCGGTCTTCGGCAGCAGCTTGGCGACCACCGCATGGCCCGACTCGTGATAGGCGGTGTTGCGGCGTTCTTCCTCCGGCATCACCATGGAGCGTCGTTCCGCGCCCATCATGATCTTGTCCTTGGCCGCCTCGAAATCATCCATCTCGACGAAACGCTTGCTGCGGCGCGCCGCGAACAGTGCCGCTTCGTTGACCAGGTTCGCCAGGTCCGCGCCGGACATTCCCGGTGTGCCGCGCGCCAGAATATCGGCCTTCACATCCGGTGCTATCGGCACTTTGCGCATATGCACCATCAAAATCTGTTCGCGGCCGCGTATGTCCGGCAACGGCACGACCACCTGGCGATCGAAACGGCCCGGGCGCAACAGCGCGGAATCCAGCACATCGGGACGGTTGGTCGCGGCGATCACGATCACCCCGCTGGCTCCCTCGAACCCGTCCATTTCCACCAGCAATGCATTCAAAGTCTGTTCGCGCTCGTCATTGCCGCCGCCCAGACCCGCGCCGCGCTGCCTGCCGACCGCATCGATCTCGTCGATGAACACGATGCACGGCGCCTGCTTCTTGGCCTGCTCGAACATGTCGCGCACGCGTGCAGCGCCGACACCGACGAACATCTCCACAAAGTCCGAGCCGGAGATCGAGAAGAACGGCACCTTGGCTTCCCCGGCGATCGCTTTCGCCAGCAGCGTCTTGCCGGTTCCGGGATTGCCCACCAGCAGCACACCGCGCGGGATGCGCCCGCCGAGGTTCTGGAATTTGGATGGATCGCGCAGGAAGTCCACCAGTTCGGACACTTCTTCCTTGGCCTCATCGCAGCCGGCCACATCCGCGAACGTGAAGCGCTCCTTGCTCTCGTCCAGCATGCGCGCGCGCGACTTGCCGAACGAGAATGCACCGCCCTTGCCGCCGCCCTGCATCTGCCGCATGAAGAACACCCACACGGCGATCAGCAATATCATCGGGAACCACGACACGAAGATATTCATCAGGAAAGACGGCTCTTCTTCCGGTTTGGCCTCGATCTTCACGCCGTTCTTCAACAGGTCGGAAACCATCCACAGATCGCTGGGCGCATAGCTGGTGATACGCTTGCCGTCTGCAGTCGTCGCTTTCAGGGTGCGGCCTTCGATGACCACCTTGGTGATATGCCCCTGTTTCACTTCGTCGAGGAACTGGGAATAGTCGAGCTGCGACTGCGAAGTCAGCTGCTGGCGGTTATTGAACTGATTGAATACGGTCATCAGCACCAGGGCGACGACCATCCAGATTGCAATGCTCTTAAAGTTGTTCAAAATCACTCCTTAAACGGCGCGCCCCATATTTGATCAGAATACGGCTGCCGAGGTTGGCCATTAGACTATGTATTTCTCTATTACTCAAGCTTTCCGCTACCCAGCAAATACAGCTCGCTGCTGCGGTCGCGTGATGCCCTGGGTTTGCGCGTCACCACCCTCGAGAAACGGCTGCGCATCAGCTTGAGAAAATCCTCGAACCCCGCGCCCTGAAATACCTTGACCAGGAAACTGCCGTCAGGCTTAAGATGTTCGAGCGCGAATTCCATCGCCAGTTCCGCAAGATGCATTGCACGCGCCTGATCAGCCGACGCTATGCCGGATATATTGGGCGCCATATCGGAAATTACAAGCCCCACCGGCTTTCCGTGCAAAATACCTTCCAACTGCCTGAGCACAGACTCCTCGCGGAAATCACCCTGGATGAAATCCACTCCCGCCAGCGGATCCAGCGGCAACAGATCCAGCGCGATCACCTTCCCGCCGCGCCCCACCCTCGCTGCTGCAACCTGCGACCAGCCTCCCGGCGTCGCGCCCAGATCCACCACCACGGTACCCGGCTTTAGCAAATGGTCTTTGGTATCGATCTCCAGCAGCTTGTAAGCCGCGCGCGATCGGTATCCTTCCTTTTGAGCAAGCTGCACGAAAGGATCGTTGACATGCTCGCGCATCCATTGCTTGCTGAACTTGTTTTTTTTGTCTTTGGTCTGGGAAGGCTTCATCGATTACAATCCGCGCCTTATTTCCTGGAAGCCATCATGTCACCCCTTACCGTATCCGAACGCCTCGCCCTGAAAGGCCGCGCGCACGCTTTGAATCCAACCGTGATGATAGGCAACGCCGGCTTGACCGAAGCGGTACTGAAAGAAACCGCGCTTGCCTTGAAAAACCATGAACTCATCAAGGTTCGCGTCATGAACGACGATCGCGCGCTGCGCGAAACCATGCTGGAAAGCATCTGCACCCAACTCGACGCCGCCCCGGTGCAACATATCGGCAAGATCCTGGTGATATATAAACCAAACCCGGACTTGCACCTGGTTGAGCTCAAGAAGATGCCGCGCCACAAGGGCAAGAAACCGCTGACCAAGAAACAGCTGGGCAATCGGTAACACCAGTTGAGAGTCGCTAGTCGTTAGTTATTAGTTAAACCCGCGTAGCGGACAACATCAACTAGCATCTAACGACTAATAACTAGCAACTGCTCGTTAGATATACTGGACTTCCACCACTTCATATTCCCGCACCCCGCCCGGCGCCTGCACCTCGGCGATGTCGCCGCTGGACTTGCCGATCAGCGCGCGTGCAACCGGGGAGCTGATGGAAATCTTGCGGTGCCTGATGTCCGCCTCGTCATCACCGACGATCTGGTAGGTGACCACATCGCCGTTGTTCACATCCTCCAGTATCACGGTCGAACCGAACACACAGCGCCCATCGGCATTGAGCGACTTGGGATCGATGATCTGGGCGCTGCCAAGCTTGCTTTCCAGTTCCACGATACGCCCCTCAATGAAGCCTTGGCGCTCTTTCGCGGCGTCATATTCGGCGTTCTCGGACAAATCTCCATGCGAGCGAGCTTCGGCGATCGCACTGATCACCTTGGGGCGCTCTATCGTCTTGAGGTTATGCAGCTCCTGGCGCAATTTCTCGGCACCCGCGACGGTCAATGGGATTTTGCTCATATCGATATCTCTTTCTATTTAAATTCCCAGACGCTGATGTTGACTTTGCAAATCATATACGCCCAGAGCGGTCAAATGCCGCATCCCGACACAAGCGGCGCGTGCGCCGGCCAGTGTGGTGTAATAAGTGACTCTCCCCTGCAGCGCGGCATGCCGGATGGAATAGGAATCGCGCATCACCAGCGGCCTGCTGTCAACAGTGTTGACGATCAGGCTGATCTCGCCGTTCTTGATCATGTCGACGATATGCGGACGGCCTTCCGCGACCTTGTTGACCACTTCCACCGCAACACCCGCGTCGCTGATCACCGCCGCCGTGCCGCGCGTTGCGCGCAGGGAAAATCCCAATTGCACCAGCGAGCGGGCGATTTCCACCACCCCTGATTTGTCTTCATCGCGCACGCTGATGAATACTTTACCATCTTTCGGCAGTTTTACGCTGGCGGCGAGCTGCGATTTTACAAATGCTTCGGCGAATGTATCGCCTGTCCCCATCACTTCGCCGGTGGATTTCATTTCAGGGCCGAGGATGGTATCCACGCCGGGAAACTTGATGAACGGAAACACCGCTTCTTTCACCGAGTAATAGGGTGGGATCACTTCCCGGGTGATGCCCTGCCGCGCCAGGCTTAGCCCGGCCATGCACCGGGCGGCGATCTTGGCCAGCGGCATGCCGGTGGCTTTTGATACGAACGGCACGGTGCGCGACGCGCGCGGGTTGACTTCCAGCACATACACTGTATCGCGCTGTATCGCAAACTGCACATTCATCAGGCCGACCACATTGAGCGCTTTTGCCATCGCCACGGTCTGGCGCCGCATCTCGTCCTGCAGAGCCATGGACAGGCTGAATGGCGGAAGCGAACACGCCGAGTCGCCGGAATGCACTCCGGCCTGCTCGATGTGTTCCATGATGCCGCCGATGATCACATCCTTGCCGTCGGATACCGCATCGACGTCCACCTCGATCGCATCGTCCAGAAAACGATCCAGCAGGATCGGCATGCGCTCGGGGTAGGTGATGGACATCTCAGCTGCATCGCGCATGTAACGCTCCAGATCAGCCTGGGCATGGATGATCTCCATCGCACGACCGCCGAGCACGTTGGAAGGGCGCATCACCAGCGGATAACCGATCTCTGCGACTCCCGCGATGCCTTCATCGACGCTGCAAGCGGTGCGGTTGGGCGGCTGCTTCAAATTCAGCTGGTGCAGCATGTTCTGGAAACGCGCGCGGTCCTCCGCACAGTCGATCATGTCCGGCGAAGTGCCGATGATGGGCACGCCGTTCTTCTCCAGTCCGTGCGCCAGGCCGAGCGGAGTCTGCCCGCCGAATTGCACGATCACGCCGACCGGCTTTTCCACCGCCACCACTTCCAGCACATCCTCGAGCGTCAGCGGCTCGAAATACAGGCGGTCGGATGTGTCGTAGTCCGTTGACACGGTCTCGGGATTGCAATTGACCATGATGGTCTCGTAGCCGTCCTCGCGCATCGCCAGCGCGGCATGCACGCAGCAGTAATCGAACTCGATGCCCTGCCCGATCCGGTTCGGCCCGCCGCCCAGCACCATGATCTTCTTGTTGCCGGTCGGCTGCGCCTCGCATTCCTCCTCGTAGGTGGAATACATATAGGCGGTGTTGGTGGCGAACTCGGCGGCGCAGGTATCGACGCGCTTGAACACCGGGCGCACGCCCAGCGCATGCCGGTAAGCGCGCATCGCGTCCGCATCGGTACCCAGCAGCTTCGCCAGGCGCGCATCGGCAAAGCCGCTGCGTTTCAGCGAGCGCAATTCATCCGCGCCCAGGCTTTCCAGAGTGCGGCCGGCCAGGGATTTTTCCTGCTGCACCAGGTCTTCGATCTGCACCAGAAACCACGGGTCGATCTTGCTCAGTGCGTACACCTCATCCACGCTCATGCCCAGGCGCAGCGCATCCGCCACTGCCCAGATGCGGTCCGGCCCGGGACTGCCCAGTTCCGCGGAGATCGATTCGATATTGCTGAATTTTTCATCCAGACCGTGCACGCCGACTTCCAGGCCGCGCAATGCTTTCTGGAACGACTCCTGGAAAGTGCGGCCGATCGCCATCACCTCGCCCACCGATTTCATCTGCGTGGTCAGGCGGTCATTGGCCTGCGGGAATTTCTCGAACGCGAAACGCGGGATCTTGGTCACCACATAATCGATGGTCGGCTCGAACGAGGCCGGGGTCGCGCCGCCGGTGATGTCGTTCTTCAGTTCGTCCAGCGTGTAACCCACCGCCAGCTTGGCCGCGATCTTGGCGATCGGGAAACCGGTCGCCTTGGAGGCCAGCGCGGAAGAGCGCGACACGCGCGGGTTCATCTCGATCACCACCATGCGCCCGTCCTCCGGGTTGACCGCGAACTGCACGTTGGAGCCGCCGGTGTCCACGCCGATCTCGCGCAGCACCGCGATCGACGCATCGCGCATGATCTGGTATTCCTTGTCGGTCAGCGTCTGCGCCGGCGCGACCGTGATCGAGTCGCCGGTATGCACGCCCATCGGATCCAGGTTCTCGATCGAGCAGATGATGATGCAATTGTCGTTGCGGTCGCGCACCACTTCCATCTCGAATTCTTTCCAGCCGAGCAGCGATTCCTCGATCAGCAGCTCGCGCGTCGGCGACGCTTCCAGACCGCGCTCGCAGATCTCGACGAACTCTTCGCGGTTGTAGGCGATGCCGCCGCCGCTGCCGCCCATCGTGAAGGACGGGCGGATCACCGTCGGGAAGCCCATCACCTGCTGCACCTGCAACGCTTCTTCCATGCTGTGCGCGATCGCCGAGCGCGCCGAGGCCAGACCGATCCCGGTCATCGCCAGCTTGAATTTTTCGCGGTCTTCGGCCTTGTCGATGGCTTCTCGCTGGCGCCTATCATCTCGACGCCGTATTTTTCCAGCACGCCATGCTTGGCCAGGTCCAGCGCGCAGTTCAGCGCGGTCTGCCCGCCCATCGTCGGCAGGATCGCATCCGGCTTTTCCTTGGCGATGATCTTCTCCACGATCTGCCAGGTGATCGGCTCGATGTAGGTCGCATCCGCCATGTCCGGATCGGTCATGATCGTGGCCGGGTTCGAGTTCACCAGGATGACGCGATAGCCTTCCTCGCGCAGCGCCTTGCAGGCCTGCGCGCCGGAATAGTCGAACTCGCACGCCTGCCCGATGACGATGGGGCCGGCGCCGATGATCAGGATGCTTTTTATGTCGTTTCTTTTAGGCATAATCTATCAGTCGCTACAGAGGTTGCGACTAGCGGATCATCGCGTAGCAACACCACGTGGGCTCGGTGATCTCGTGCTAGCCCAATCTGTGGCTCAGGTTTTCCTTTTCTCCATCATTCCAATAAAGTTATCGAACAATCCAGCCACATCATGCGGCCCCGGACTCGCTTCGGGATGCCCCTGGAAGCAGAACGCGGGTTTGTCGGTCAGTTCGAAACCCTGCAGCGTGCCGTCGAACAGCGATACGTGCGTGACGCGCGCATTCTTCGGCAGCGTCGCCGCATCCACCGCAAAGCCGTGGTTCTGGCTGGTGATCATCACGCGCCTGGTCTGCGTGTCCTGCACCGGATGGTTCGCGCCGCGATGGCCGAACTTCATCTTCATCGTCTTCGCGCCCACCGCCAGACCCATGATCTGGTGCCCGAGACAGATGCCGAACAGCGGCACAGCCGCCGCGAGAAATTTTTTGGTCGCCTTGATCGCGTAATCGCACGGCTCCGGATCGCCGGGTCCGTTGGACAGGAACACCCCGTCCGGCTCCATCGCCAGCACTTCCTTCGCGGCGGTCTGCGCGGGCACCACGGTGATGCGGCAGCCGCGCTCGGCCAGCATGCGCAGGATGTTGCGCTTCACGCCGAAGTCGTAGGCCACCACATGGAATTTCGTATGCGTCGCCTCCGGATAGCCGACGCCCAGTTCCCACTCGCGCTGCGTCCACGGATAGGATTTCGTGCAGCTGACTTCCCTGGCCAGATCCATGCCCTCCAGGCCGGCAAAACCGCGCGCCGCTTTAAGCGCCGCCGCCTCATCGGTGCCGGTCGCGATGCAGCCGTTCTGCGCACCCTTCTCGCGCAGGATGCGCGTCAGCTTGCGCGTATCGATCCCGGCGATCGCGACGACATTGTTGGCTTTCAGGTAATCGGGCAACGATTGCGTGCTGCGGAAGTTGCTCACCGTCATCGACAGATCGCGTATCACCAGACCGCTGGCAAACACCTGGCGCGATTCCACGTCCTCGGTATTCACGCCGACGTTGCCGATGTGCGGATAGGTCAGCGTGACGATCTGCTTGCAATAGGACGGGTCGGTGAGGATTTCCTGGTAGCCGGTCATCGCGGTATTGAACACCACCTCGCCGACGCTGCTGCCGGTAGCCCCGATGGCAATGCCGCGAAATACCGTACCATCGGCTAATACAAGAATGGCAGGCTTCGTTTGCGACACCGGATGCTCCCGAGAGGTATGACATAAAGAAGCGGGACGAACCGAATCGTTCATCCCGCTCTTGGTAGGCGCGCATTATAGCCGATTGCAGGGGGGCTATCAAATGCAAAGTACGCAGCCGCTACGCCAACGCAGCTGCGCCATTAGGAGGCAATCGCGCCTTCCCGTACAATTATGCATATGCGGACAGACAAACAGACGAGGCAGCAATGAATCAAGCGCTTAACAAAAATCTGTATGCTTTATTGTTTTCAATAGTATGGACCGGTGGGTCCGTCTAATAACTGCTAATAACTGTTAGGCACTATACAAGCCGGAGATTTTGCCTGTGACTTTATTAATATTTGTTGCTGCACAAATTGTGCTACTTGTAGGTGCTGCCTTCCTGATGGCCAAACATAAATCGAACCCAGACGACTTCGATAAATTTGAACGTGCAGTAAATGTACACGTAGTACATAACAAATATTTGTTTACGATTCTTCTTTTTGGCATTATTTCTACTGTAATTCCTGGCGCATGGGGCATGGCTACATTGGCTACAGGGGCAATGGCTTATCGGTGGCGTTGTGCTCCTTATATGGGTTTACCCATATTGGCTTCTTTTGAAATATTTGAGTAATCGAACATTATTGAAAATGCGGTTGGGGTTCTCGCTAACATTAACGCTATTAGTGTTAGTTCTAGCTTTCTTCGTTGGTAAGATGCCTAACCCATCCATCAACACGGACGTCAGCGATAAAGCCGCTGGCGCCAGTTATAGCAAACATTAGGTCGCTCTATGAATCGCCGAACACGCCTTCGCCGAACAGGCATTCTATGCATGCACTTTGTGCGCAACGCGGCGTATTACCGTGCATGAAATGTCGCTCCGGTGGGTAGACGGCGCAAACAGTTTTGGCGAACTCTTAACGGGAACTTCATTGACATCTGTATGCTTGAGTGGTGCAAGCTCTTCGGGGACCTCAAGGCGCAGCATCATTGGTCAAAGTGCGTTGCTGATGCAGCCACGTTTTTGAAAGGATTGTACGAGCACACAGGGCTCGAAGAAACCGAATTCGAATCTTTTCGTCTCGAAGTCCGCTCCTACCGAGACAAGTTCGTTGCGCACCTCGATGAACTAAATGAAATGCAAATTCCTCGACTTCAACCAGCGCTAGACAGCGTGCGGTATTTATACCGGCAACCTACTTACAACACGAAGACAACGTGAATGCATTTTACGATGCACCGCAGAGTGCGTATTTGCGGTATCAGGAGCATCTGCGTGAAGGTCGTGAAGCACATGCGAAATGAAATAGATCGACCTTATAAATCGTTAT
>CAVSAB010000006.1:0-123505 GCA_963725835.1 uncultured beta proteobacterium
AATGCCAATAATGTTCGGATTCAGGCGCGGGCCATGCCCGCGCCTGCAATTAATTCTGCTTTTAACGCGAAATGGAATAAGATTCCGGCGTTTCCAAGAAAATATCGTGAAGTGAAAATGGTCATATTGCGGCATCAGGGATCTGGCCTGTTGACCCGGTTAAGCAAGTGAATTGGTTTTGAGCAAGACCCACAAGAAATGAAGACAAAAGGGAGCGCGCGCTCATGAAAGCAATAAATGTATCGCTGACGGCACGCACGGCGTGGAAGGCGCTCGTTGCCCACCACAAGAAGATCAGGAATGTGCATCTCCGCCAGCTGTTCGCCGATGATCCCAGGCGCGGCGAGCGGCTGACGGCAGAGGCCGCGGGCGTCTTCCTCGATTATTCGAAGAATCGCATCACCGACGAAACCCTCAGGCTGCTGCTGCAACTGGCCGGCGAATGCGGCTTGCGCCAGCGCATAGCCGCGATGTTCCGCGGCGACAAGATCAACATCACGGAAAACCGCTCAGTCCTGCATGTGGCATTGCGCGCGCCGCGTCCCGCGTCCATCATCGTTGACGGCGAGAACGTGGTGCCCCAGGTCCACGCCGTGCTGGACAAGATGACAGACTTCTGCAACCGGGTCCGCAGCGGCGCATGGAAAGGCCACACCGGCAAACGCATCCGCAACATCGTTAATATCGGCATCGGCGGTTCCGATCTCGGCCCGGTGATGGCCTACGAAGCGCTCAAGCACTACAGCGAACGCACGATGACCTTCCGCTTCATTTCCAACATCGATGGCACCGACTTCGTCGAGGCGACAGCCGGCCTCGATCCGGCGGAAACGCTGTTCATCGTCTCATCGAAGACCTTCACGACGCTGGAGACGATCACCAACGCCCAAAGCGCGCGCGACTGGTCACTGCGCGCCTTCGGCAACGATGTCAAAGCGGTGGCAAAACATTTCGTCGCGGTCTCGACCAATGCCGCGAAGGTGTCCGAATTCGGCATCGATACGGCCAACATGTTCGGCTTCTGGGACTGGGTTGGCGGGCGGTATTCGATGGCCTCGGCCATCGGCCTCTCGACCATGCTGGCAATCGGCCCGGACAACTTCCGCGCCTTGCTCGACGGTTTTCACCAGATGGACGAACACTTTCGCACCGCCCCGTTCGAGAACAACCTGCCGGTGCTGATGGGCCTGCTGACGGTTTGGTACGCCGACTTCTTTGGCGCGCAGACGGTGGCCGTGCTGCCCTATGAACAATACCTGAAACGATTCCCGGCCTATCTGCAACAGTTGACGATGGAGAGCAACGGCAAACACGTTACGCTCGATGGTTCGGAAGTGGACTACCCGACCGGTCCCGTGTACTGGGGTGAGCCTGGTACCAACGGCCAGCATTCCTTTTATCAGTTGATCCATCAGGGGACCAGCCTTATCCCGTGTGACTTCATCGCCTTTGTCGAGGCGCTCAACCCGCTTGGACGGCATCACGATATATTGTTGGCGAACGTCTTCGCCCAATCCGAAGCGCTGGCCTTCGGCAAGACCCCTGAACAAGTGAAAGCCGAAGGCACCGCCGACTGGCTCATCCCGCACCGGGTGTTCGAGGGCAATCGCCCGTCCAACACCCTGATCGCCGAGCGGCTCACGCCGGGAACGCTCGGCAAGCTCGTTGCGCTCTACGAACACTCGGTCTATACCCAAGGCGTCATCTGGAACATCGATTCATTCGACCAGTGGGGCGTGGAACTGGGCAAGGTGCTGGCGCAGCGCATCATCCCGGAACTGGAAAGCAAGAAGGAGCCTGCGCTCGGGCATGACAGCTCCACCAATCACCTGATACGTCGTTATCGAAACCGCAAAGAGTCATCGCGATGAGTGCCGCGGCAGAAGCCCTGCAGTTTCAACTCCGATCGCGTGATGGAAGCGGTGACCGTACCCGATAAAGGCAGCAAAAGGCATCGGCAATCAAGCGAACGATCTTCACGGAGGGCGGCTCGCAAGGGCCGCCCGCTTTTTCTTTTTCATCACAACAACTATCGCTTCGATCGTAACGCATTAGGTCCGCAAATAGGACTAAAGTCTAATAGCGTATGACGTTTCTCGGAGGTATAAAAGACGACAAATTGTAAGGAGAAATAGAAATGAAATACGGAAAGATGGTCTTCAACATACTTCTACTTTTGTCAGCCGCTCTGGTGATTGGATCGCGTGCACAAGCGGCAGAATTGAAACCCGCAACCGCAACGCCTGACCGGACGCGGCTGCCCATTGCCGAGCCAGACTACCCGCACAGCACGGTGCTCGACGCCCGCGACGCCAAGGCGCCGCCGCGCTTCGAGGTCAAGGCACCCGCAGGCGCGCCCAACGTGGTGATCGTGCTCGTCGACGACATGGGCTTCGGTATGCCGAGCGCCTTCGGCGGACCGATCCATATGCCTACGGCTGAGAGCCTCGCTAAAGAGGGTCTCCGCTACAACCAGTTTCACACCACGGCGCTCTGCTCGCCGACGCGCACGGCCCTGCTCACCGGGCGCAACCACCACATGAACAACATGGGCTCCATCACCGAAACCGCCACGGCGTTTCCGGGCAACACGGGGCAGCGACCGAACAACGTGGCGCCGCTCGCCGAAATGCTGCGCCTGAATGGCTACAGCACCGCCTTCTTCGGCAAGAACCACGAGACGGCACCGTGGGAAGTCAGCCCCTCCGGGCCGACCGACCGCTGGCCGACGCGTTCGGGCTTCGACAAGTTCTACGGATTCTACGGCGGCGAAACCGACCAGTGGAATCCCACGCTCTATGACGGCATGACCAGGATCCCCACACCGCACTATGAGGGCTACAATTTCATGACCGACATGACCGATCAGGCCATCGGCTGGATGAAGTTCCAGAAGTCACTCACGCCGGACAAGCCGTTCTTCATCTACTTCGCCCCGGGCGCCACCCACGCACCGCATCATGTGCCCAAGGAATGGATCGCCAAATACAAGGGCAAATTCGATGAAGGCTGGGACAAGTTGCGCGAACAGACGCTGGCCCGCCAGATCGCGCTGGGCGTGGTGCCGAAGGGCACGAAGCTGGCCAGCAAGCCCGAGGCCATCAAGGACTGGGACAAGTTGAGCGCTGACGAGAAAAAGCTCTTCGCACACCAGATGGAAGTCTATGCCGGCTTTGGCGAGTACGCCGACCACGAGATCGGCCGCTTGTTCGATGCCGTCGGCGAGACCGGTCAGCTCGACAATACGCTGATCATCTACATCCTCGGCGACAACGGCACCAGCGCCGAGGGCGGCATGAACGGCATGTTCAGCGAGATGACCTATTTCAATGGTGTTCAGGAAACCGTGCAGGACATGCTCAAGCACTACGACGATTGGGGCGGTCCTTCGACCTATCCGCACATGGCCGCAGGCTGGGCCGTCGCCGGCGACACGCCGTTCATGTGGACCAAGCAGATCCCCTCCAACTACGGTGGCACGCGCAACGGCATGGTCATCTCGTGGCCCAAGCGCATCAAGGACGTGAACCAGATCCGCTCACAGTGGCACCATGTCATCGACGTGGCTCCTACCGTGCTCGAAGCCGCGAACCTGCCAGAGCCCAAGAGCGTGAATGGCACCGTTCAGGAACCGATCGAGGGCGTGAGCATGGTTTACACCTTCGACAATGCCCAAGCCAGGAGCACACACAAGACCCAGTATTTCGAGATATTCGGCAATCGTGCCATCTATCACGACGGCTGGTTTGCCGGCACCATCCACCGGGCACCGTGGGAAATGCAACCCCGCGCAGGCCCTTGCTGCAAGACATCTGGGAGCTCTATGACACGCGGAATGACTTCAGCCTGGTGAATGACCTGGCCAAGGCCAATCCGAAGAAGCTCAAGGAAATGCAGGAGGTCTTTATCAAGGAGGCGATCAAGTATCGCGTGCTGCCGATTGATGACCGCGTCGTCGATCGCATCAACGCAGCGACGGCAGGCCGCCCCGACCTCATGGCAGGTCGCACGTCGCTCACGCTCTCCGCAGGCATGGACTCGATGAGCGAGAACGTGTTCATCAACATCAAGAACCGGTCGCTCTCGATCACGGCGGACGTGGAGATTCCGGAGGGTGGCGCGAATGGCGTGATCCTGGCCCAGGGCGGTCGCTTCGGCGGCTGGAGTTTGTATCTCAAGGACGGCAAGCCGGTGTATTGCTACAACTTCCTCGGGCTTCAGGAATTCAAGGTCGCCGCCCCGCAGGCAGTCGCGGCGGGCAAGGCCACCATCCGCATGAACTTCGACTACGATGGCGGCGGGCTCGGCAAGGGCGGCACGGCCTCCATCCTGGTCAACGGTGCGAATGTCGCCAGCGGCCGGATCGAACGCACGCAGCCGATGATCTTCTCGGCTGACGAAACGGCAGCCGTCGGGGTGGATGATGCCACACCGGTCACGAACGACTACAAGGAACGCGACAACGCCTTCACGGGCAAAATCCTCAAAGTGGTCATCGACGTGAAACCGATGGGAGAGGCGGTCAAGGCGGAGGTGGACGACGGAGCGGACCAAGCTCGCTTTGAAGAAGGGGATGTCGGATTAAATATCGTGCACACATCTGGAAGGGAAGACCACAGAGCTCTTTTCCTCATGCGATGCTCCTCAGTGCAAGAGCTTGTTGTCGATGTGGCTAGCTGACCACGCACAGCGGCGTCGCGATGCTGACTTGGGAAGACTGAAGAAATGTATGCAGGCGCAAAGGAGTAACAAGACGAGCGAGTAACCGGACACATTGTCAGCATTCCACGATTCTGAAAAGGTGGCTAACATGAAAGCAAGAAATCTAAAGGTATTGGTATTCTCGCTGACGTGCGCACTTGGCGTCACGCCGGCATTGGCCGCCCCGCAGGTGACCGGTGTGCTGGGCACGCCGGGTGCCACCACCACGATCAGCGGAAAACAGCTTCCGCCGCCCCCTCCGAAATTCGGCGGGGTGATCAAGGAGAGGGCCTCGGAGTCGAAGCCTGGTGGCCGCCGCGCGTCGTGCCGCCTAAGGGCGCGCCCAACGTGCTGCTGATCATGACGGACGATGTCGGCTTTGCGGCGCCCTCAACTTTTGGCGGGGTGATCCCGACGCCGGCAATGGATCGCATCGCAAGGGCCGGGCTGCGCTACACCGATTTCCATTCCACTGCGCTGTGCTCGCCGACGCGGGCTGCGCTGATCACCGGCCGCAACCATCACTCGGTGGGTAACGGGGTGGTCGGCGAAATCACGACGGGGTATCCGGGTTACGACGGGATCATCCCGATAGACAAGGGCACCATAGGCACGATCCTCAGGGACAACGGTTACGCCACTTCGTGGTTCGGCAAGGACCACAATACACCCTCATTTCAGTCGAGCCAGGCCGGGCCGTTCAATCAATGGCCGAACGGCATGGGCTTCGATTATTTCTACGGCTTTGTCGGCGGCGACACCAGCCAGTGGCAACCGAACCTGTATCGCAACACGACCGCCATCTACCCCTTCGAGGGCAATCCGGACTGGAACCTGGAGACGGCGATGGCCGACGATGCGATCCACTACATCAAGCAACTCAAGGAGATCGCTCCCGGCAAGCCCTGGTTCGTCTATTACGTGCCGGGCGCCACGCACGCGCCGCATCATCCGACGCCGGAGTGGATCAAGAAGATCAGCGACATGCATCTCTTCGACGAGGGCTGGAACAAGGTTCGCGAGACCATCTTCGCCAACCAGAAGCGACTGGGCATCATGCCCGAGAACGCGAAACTGACGCCGTGGCCGAAGGAACTGCCGCAGTGGGATACGCTCGGTTCGTTGGAGAAAAAGCTCTTCATCAAGCAAGCGGACGTCTATGGTGCCTACCTTGCCTACGCCGACAATGAGATCGGCCGCGTCATCCAGGCGGTCGAAGACCTCGGCGAACTCGACAACACCCTGATCATCTACATCAGCGGCGACAACGGCGCGAGCGCGGAAGGCATGCTCAACGGCACGCCGAACGAGTACACCACATTCAATGGTGTTGCCGTGCCGGTGAAGGCGCAATACCTCTGGTACCCGTTCTGGGGTTCCGACAAGACCTTCCCGCACTTTGCGGCAGAGTGGGCGTGGGCGATGGACACGCCGTTCAAGTGGGTGAAGCAGGTTCCGTCGTACTTCGGCGGGACGACTCAGGGCGTGGCCATGTCCTGGCCCGGCCACATCAAGGACGCTGGGCGGCATCCGCCGCCAGTTCAGCCACGTGATCGACATCGTGCCGACCATCCTCGAAGCGACCGGCATACCGGCGCCCGCTACGATCAACGGCATCAAGCAAAAGCCGATCGAAGGCACCAGCATGGTGTACACCTGGGACAAGGCGAACGCCAACGCGCCGACCCGGCACACCACGCAATACTTCGAGATGCTCGGCAATCGCGGGATCTATCACGACGGGTGGATGGCGTGCACGATACCGGCGACGCTGCCGTGGGAACTCAGCAGCGCCCCGCCACCGGATATCATCACCGGATACAAGTGGGAGCTTTACAACCTCCAGGAGGACCCCACCCAGTTCAACGACCTGGCCGCCAAGATGCCGGAGAAGCTCAAGCAGATGCAGGCCCTTTTCGATTCCGAGGCGAAGAAGTACAACGTGCTGCCGCTCGACAACACGACACTCCCGCGCTGGAATACGCCGCGCCCCAGCCTGACGGCGGGACGAACGGTGTTCACGTATTCGGGCGTGTTGACCGGCGTGCCGGAAAGCGCTGCGCCAAGCATTCTGGGCAAGTCCTACACCATCACCGCCGAGGTTACGATTCCGGACGGTGGTGCGGAAGGCATGATCGTCACCGAGGGCGGGCGTTTCGGCGGCTATGGACTTTTCCTGAGCAAGGGTGTGGCGGGCATACGCAGCGGCAAGCCGGTGTTCCTCTACAATCTGCTCAACCTCAAGCGCACGACGTGGTCGGGGCCCGAGTTGGGCGCCGGCAAGCACACCATCGTGTTCGACTTCAAGTCCGACGGTCCGGACCTGGGCAAGGGAGGGACGGGCGTGCTCTACGTGGACGGCAAGGAAGTGGACAGGAAATCCATGGAACACACCACGCCGATCACGTTCGCGGAGGACGAGTCGTTCGACGTCGGACAGGACACGCGCACCGGCGTCGCGATGATCGAGTATCGCTACGATCCTCCGTTCAAGTTCACCGGCAACATCGACAAGCTGACCTTCAAGCTCAAACCCTTCAAGCCGGCGCCCAAGGCCAGCATCGCAGGCCAAGGCAGAACTGGCGCCCATGGAAGCACCGGAACCGGATCCTATTGAAGAACCGGCCAAGAAATGAGTGAAGTCGGGGCAATGAACAAAGTGTTGATTTTCGCCGCTGTCGCCGAAGCCGCCACCGGATTGGCGTTGCTGATCGTTCCTTCGCTGGTCGGGCAATTGCTGCTCGGCGCAGGAACTTGACCGGTATTGCCGTGACGGTTGCGCGCGTGGCCGGCATCGCGCTGATCGCATTGGGGATCGCCTGCTGGCCGGGCACACCGCTGGTCGGCATGCTGACCTACAGCGCGGCTGTCACGGTGTATCTCGCCTTTATCGGCATCACGGGCGGCGGCATACTGTTGTGGCCGGCGGTGGTTCTACACGCGCTTCTGACATTTCTTCTGGCTCGCGTATGGCATAAGGAGCGACGAGCATCAGACTAAGGGAAAGAAAGTTCGAAGGTCTGTCCATGGACATATAAGACTAAAGTCCTATAGATATTTGACCAGACATGGTTAACATCCTCGTTTCAACATTTCGTTGAAATATCGCAGGGAGGGTGAATCATGAAGCGAATTCTGTTTATGAGTTTTCTGCTGGTCTCCGGTCTGGCTTTCATTGCCGGCCCGGCATTTGCGGCTGACAAGAAACCCAACATCGTCGTCATCATGGGTGACGACATCGGCATGTGGAACATCGGTGCCTACCATCGCGGCATGATGGCCGGCCGTACGCCTAACCTCGACAAGATCGCCAAGGAAGGCATGTTGTTCACCGACTACTACGCCGAGGCAAGCTGCACGGCGGGCCGCGCGAACTTCATCACCGGCGAGCTGCCGATCCGCACCGGCATGACCACGGTCGGCCAGGCTGGCGCTTCGGTCGGACTGCCCGCCGAGGCGGTGACCATTGCCACGGTACTCAAGTCTATGGGCTACGCCACCGGCCAGTTCGGCAAGAACCATCTTGGCGACAAGAATGAGTTTCTGCCCACCGTCCATGGCTTCGACGAGTTCATGGGCTACCTCTATCACCTCGATGCGATGGAAGACCCGGCACATCCCAACTATCCGCAGAACCTGTTGAATGTCGTCGGCCCGCGCAACATGGTGCATAGCTGGGCCACCGATAAGGACGACGCCACCGTCGATCCGCGCTGGGGCAAGGTCGGCAAGCAGAAGATCGAGGATGCCGGCCCGCTCTATCCGAAACGGATGGAGACCGTGGACGACGAGATCCGCGACCTCGCCATCAAGTTCATGGACAAGGCCAAGAAGGACAGGCAAACCGTTCTTCGTCTGGCTCAATCCGACGCGCATGCACATCGTCACGCATCTCTCGCCGAAGTATGAAGCGCTGCGCAACGCGGAGAATGGCTGGTCTGAAGAAGAAGCCGGCATGGCCCAGCTCGATGACGACGTCGGCATCGTGATGAAGAAGCTCAAGGACATGGGCGAGGACGACAACACCATCGTCGTGTTCACCACCGACAACGGCACCGAAGTCTTCACCTGGCCCGATGGCGGCCAGACGCCGTTCGCACAATCCAAGGGAACAGTTCTGGAGGGCGGCTTCCGCGTGCCGGCGATGATACGCTGGCCCGGCCATGTGCCGGCGGACTCGGTGCAGAACGGCATCTTCTCCGGCCTGGACTGGCTACCCACCTTCGCGGCCGCGGCCGGTAATCCGAACATCACCGAAGAGTTGCTGAAGGGCAAGAAGATCGGCGACCGGACCTACAAGAATCATCTGGACGGCTACAACCAGATGGCTGCCATCACCGGCAAAGGCCCGTCCGTGCGTCACGAGATCTTCTACCTCGGCGAAAGCACGGTCGGTGCGGTGCGTATCGACGATTACAAGTTCCGCTTCATCGACCAACCCCAAGGCTGGTTGGGTGAAAAGACCCATCCGGACGTACCCTACATCACCAACCTGCGCCTGGATCCGTTCGAACGCACGGGTTGGCCCAACAACGGAACGAAAGAAGGTGGCCAGCAATACTTCGATTGGTTCAAGTATCAATTCTGGCGCTTTGTGTTCGTCCAGCAGTTGATGGGCAAGGAGATCCAGACCTTCCTCGAATATCCGCCGATGCAGCGCGGCGCGAGTTTCAATCTCGACGCAGTCAAGGCGGAGATGGGCAAAAAGATGGCCGAGGCGGAGAAGGCGGCCAAAGGCCCCGGCCAGTAAGCGGATTGATCTTCACGGCGGGCGGCTCGCAAGGGCCGACCGCTTGATTTTCCTTGGCGGCCCGCTTCGGTTTGGCCGCCTTTATTTTGAGTCGCATGGAGAAATTTCATGAAACCTGTTTCTGCTTTTTTCACATTCCTGCGCGCTGTTGCGCTGGGCGCCTTGTTCTCTTTGGGTACTCAAGCCCATGCGCAGGGTGATCCGCTTCCATCCTGGAACGACGGTCAGGCCAAACAGGCAATTGTCACGTTCGTGCAGGCGACCACCGACCAGGCCAGTCCCCAATTCGTTCCGCCCGCCGAGCGCATCGCGATCTTCGACAACGACGGCACGCTGTGGGCCGAGCAGCCGCTGTACTTCCAGCTCCTCTTCGCGCTCCACGAGGTCAGAGTGCTCACGCCGCAACATCCGGAATGGAAAACCAAGGAGCCGTTCGCCTCGCTGCTAAAGGGCGACATGAAATCCGCGCTGGCCGGCGGCGAACCGGCACTTGCGCAGATCGTCATGGCCACGCACGCCGGCATGACCACCGAGGAGTTCGACAAGGTCGTCAAGGACTGGATCGCCACTGCGAAACATCCCATCACCAAGCGGCCTCTCACAGAGATGGTTTATCAACCGATGCTCGAACTGCTGGCCTATCTGCGCGCGAATGGTTTCAAGACCTTTATCGTCTCCGGCGGCGGCATCGAGTTCATGCGGCCCTGGACGGAGAAAGTGTACGGTATCCCGCCTGAGCAGGTCGTCGGCAGCAGCGGCAAGTTGAAGTATGAGATGCGGGACGGCAAACCGGTGCTCATGAAGTTGCCAGAGATCAACTTCGTTGACGACAAGGCAGGCAAGCCGGCCGGCATCCAGCAGCACATCGGCCGCCGTCCGGTGGCTGCGTTCGGCAACTCCGACGGCGACCAGCAGATGCTGGAGTGGACACAGGCCGGTGGCGGTGCTCGTTTGATGATGCTCGTGCATCACGACGACGCGGTGCGCGAATACAGCTACGGCGCAGACTCGAAGATCGGCACGTTCAGCGACGCGCTGATGAGCGAAGCCAGGCAAAATGGCTGGACCGTCATCAGCATGAAGAATGATTGGAAGAGGATATTCGCGTTCGAGTGATTCAATACAAGACTGAATGCGGCATGCCATTACATTTTTAAGGAGATATATCATGAGATCGTCAGGACTGATCGGTTGTACCCTGGTTTTGCTGATTGCCGGCATGTCCGGTTGCGCCAGCATTCCCGGCAACACAGAAGCACAGCAAGTGAAGACGATCGACGATCTGGTCGGCCGCACGCTGCCCGACCTTTACAAGCAGGATCCAAACACGAAGGAAGAGATCGCTCATTCCGTCGGCTACGCGATCATGGAAAACGATATCGTGAAGGTTCCGATCTTCGGGGAAGGCAGCGGATACGGAGTGGCGATCAACAATAAAACTGGACAAAGGACATTTATCACCATGACGCGCTTCGATATCGGCGGCGGCGATGGCGGGCGTATCGTGCGACCGGTCGTGATCTTTCAGAGCGAACAGAAATTCAAGGACTTCACTGAAGGCGCATGGAGCGTGGGCGCGGGTGCTGAAGCGGCTGCCGAAGTAGGAACGACGGGTGTGGCGGGCGGCGCGGGGAGCAGCGATGCGAGCGACAAGGGATATACCATACATATGATCACCGATTCGGGTGTAGCCGCCACGGCCACCGTGGATATCATTCACGTGAGTCCTGTAAAACTGAAAGACTAGCAGTGATCGGACCCGGCGATGAAAACCACACACGCCCCTGGTAGATGCGGTACGTTCCGGGCGGCAGGAAGCTATGATTGAAGATGCTGGGCCATGGCGAATGGTTCTACGAATACGAAACCCGAGGAGACCTGAAAAATGACAGGGACAATACGCAAACAAAAGGGGCGCAGCCTGGTAGCTACGATGATCCTGGTTCTGGTCGTGGCTGGCCTGCTGCTCGCGGCCTACATTTGGGCCATGCTGAACTGGAGCTATTCCAGCGGAGAGAGAGCCGGCTGGGTGCAGAAGCTGTCGACCAAGGGCTACCTGTGCAAGACCTGGGAAGGCGAGATGGCCCTGGTTTCGCTGCCCGGCTCCATGCCCGAGAAGTTCATCTTCACGGTGTGGGACGATAAAGCAGCGGAGAAGCTCAACGCCGTGATGGGCAAGCGCGTGTCGCTTCACTACGAACAGCACATCTGGCTTCCCACGTCCTGCTTTGGGGATACCGAATATTTCGTGACGGACGTGAAGGTCATCGAAGAGACCCCGGCGCCGCTGGTCGTTCCAGACAATGCCGCCCCGCAGCCTCAGAATTAGCTGGCACCAAGAGCGGAAGCCCGGAGACATCGAGAAGCGCAAGCGGGGATAGTGTAGTCAAGACAAAGTGAACAACATAAGATGACAACAATGAAATCCAATCACAATAAAAACATTCTCGGTGCTGCGCTTGCACTGCTACTGTTGCTGGCAAACGCGGCTTTCGCCGCGGACGATGTTCAAAAAGACGAGGCCGCGTCGTTGCCGGCTGCCGAGACGATCCCCCGGCATACTCTGCTGAACGATAAATTGCGCATTTCGCTCGGGCGGGTTTTACGCCGACACCAATACTTCGGTGCGGCTCGATGCGAATACGGGTTTGGGCGCCGACGTCAACTTCGAGGACGCTCTCGGACTCCCCAACAGAAAACTTGTCGGCGAGGCCAGCCTGTACTGGCGGATTGGCGAGCGCTGGCGTCTGGGCGCCGACTACTTCAGCATAGACCGCAGCGGAACGAGGAATCTTTCGAAGGACCGTGATCGTGGGGCGATCAAACCTTTCCCATCGGCACCGACGTGGACTCGCAGTCCAAAATTTCGGACTTGCGTGCCACAGTCGGCTACTCGGTTTTCCGGCGAACCGACAAGGAAGTCGGATTCGGCATTGGCGTACATTGGACCGGCTTGAAGTTCTCGGTGGATGCATCCGGTGTTGGCGCCGAGTCCACGAGCGTGACGGCGCCGCTGCCGGTCGTGTTCATGTACAGCAACGTCGCGCTGACCGACACCTGGGCCATGAGCACGCGCCTTGATTGGCTGTCGCTGAATTACGACAAGTACAGCGGCAATATCCGCGCAATAGGGTTCGATTTCATCTACCAGCCCTACACGCATGTCGCCTTCGGCGTGGGATGGCACGCGTTGTTGCTTGGTCTGACCGTAGAGCATCCCGATACGCGGATGCAGGCGCAACTCGGCCTTCAAGGCCCAGAGGCGAACGTGAGCTATTCGTTTTGAACGTCCTGGTACATCAAACCACCACCCGCGAAGCGGGAGCTTGGTATCGGGAGGCCGATTCGATATCCTTTGTTCTTGTACGTGAAGTTCGTTTCGAAAATTGTCTGCCAATCCGGAAGCAAGAAACATTTAACACAATGAGTGACAAAGCCAAATGCTTTCCCGGCAGGATATTCTATTCAACGCACCCGTGAAACCATAGCCCATGTCCCGCCGCAGACGTCGTCCACCATCAAATTCAACAACCGCAATCTCCAAAGATTCGGCTGCCAAGCCGGCGCGGTCACGGCGCCGAATCTTTGCGCTGCTTGTCGCAGCATCTTTGATCGTGGTCGGTGCGGGAGGTTGGTGGGTGGCGCAGCACACAACATCTGCGCAGGCTGATGTCGTTCCTGCTACTGCGGCTAACGCGAGCTTCGTCGGCAGCGAGGCGTGCGCAGGCTGTCATGCCGACGCCTACTCGGCATGGAAGACTTCGCAACATGCGCGCGCGATGCAGCACGCAACCGCAGACACCGTGCTCGGCGATTTCAATCAGGCGAAGTTCCGCTATAACGGGGTCGAATCGACATTCTTCCAGCGTGACGGCAAGTATTTCGTGCGCACCGATGGCGCCGACGGCAAGCTCGCAGACTTCGAGATCAAGTACACGTTCGGCATCTTGCCGCTGCAGCAATACCTGATCCCGTTCCCCGATGGCCGGATGCAGGCGCTGTCGATCGCATGGGACAGCCGGCCCAAGGAACAGGGCGGCCAGCGCTGGTTCCATCTGTATCCGAACGAGAAGGTCGACCACCGCGACGAGTTGCACTGGACACGGCGATCGCAGAACTGGAACTTCATGTGCGCCGATTGTCATTCGACCGACGTGAGGAAGAACTACGATGCCGCATACCGGCAAATTCAACACGACCTGGAACGAGATCTCGGTCGGCTGCGAAGCGTGCCACGGACCGGGTTCCGCACACATCGACTGGGCGCGCACTAAACCGGCCGACGTCACCAAGGGTCTCACCGTCATGCTTACCGAGCGGGCCGGTGTGCAATGGAAAGAAGATGCCAAGACCGGCAACGTCGTGCGCAGCAGTCCACGCGACAAGGACACCGAGATCGACGTCTGCGCGCAATGCCATGCCCGGCGCAGCCAGATCGCCGACAATTATCACGCCGGACTGCCGTTCCAGGATTTCTACAGGCCGGTGTTGTTGACGCCCGATCTTTATTACGCCGACGGACAGCAGCGCGGCGAAGTGTACAAGTGGGGTTCGTTTCTGCAGAGCCGGATGTATCAGCGCCGGGGTGACCTGCAGCGATTGCCACGAACCGCACGCGGGGAAGCTGCGTGCGCAGGGCAACGCGGTTTGCGCGAACTGCCATCAGGCAGCGAAATACGATGCAACAGACACATCATCATCATTCCGGCAGCGGTGCGGGTACCCGATGTGTGGATTGTCATATGCCGGCGACAAACTATATGGTCGTCGATCCCCGGCATGATCACAGCATGCGTGTGCCGCGACCGGACTTGACGTCGCGCAGGGTACGCCGAATGCATGCAATGGCTGCCATGACAAAGAAGAACGCCAAGTGGGCGGAGCAGATGATAGAACAGTGGTACGGCCACCGGCCGCAAGGCTTCCAGAATTACGCCGGAGCGTTTGCATATGACGAACATGGCGCTGCCGAAGCGGGCGCCAAGTCTTGCGCGGCTGGCCGGTGATACTTCGCAACCGGCCATCGCGCGCGCGACTGCGCTCGAAGATCTGGCGAATTATCCGGCATCGCGCAAGACCGTTGAAGCGGCACGCGCCGGATCTGACTGACCGCGACGCGCTGGTGACGGCGCGAGAGCGCCGGCACGTTGGTCGATGCTGCCGCCGGAGCAACGGCTGCCATTGGCTCGCCCCGCTGCTGGACGACCCGGTACGCACCGTGCGCATGGAGGCGGCCGACACGCTTGCCGATGCGATGCAGGCAGCGACTCCGGAACAGCGCGCGGCGTTCGATCGCGCGGCTGCAGAATACGAAGCTACACAACGATACAATTTCGACCGGCCGGAAGCGCGGGCGCGCTGGGCAACTTCTACGCGCGCCAGGGCCGCTTCGATGAAGCAAAGGTGCAAATGAGATCCTCGATTGAACTCGATCCCGAATTCGTGCCCGCGTATGTCAATCTGGCCGATCTGTTGCGCGCGCAGTCTCTCGATGCGGAAGGTGAGCGAGTGCTGCGGGATGGTTTGAAGCATGTGCCCCGCTCTGCCGCGTTGCACCACGCGCTGGGTCTTGCGCTGGTCAGACAGGGACGCAATACGCAGGCACTCGCCGAACTGCAGCGTGCGGCGAAGCTCGCCCCGTCGGACACACGCTACGCTTATGTCTACGCCGTTGGCCTGAACTCCGCCGGAAAGACACAAGCGGCAATCGCCGAGAGTCGACCGCGCATTGGCGACTCGCCCGGATGATCGCGACCTGCTGGTTGCGGCAGCAAGTTTCCGGCAGGAAAAAGGTGATGCAGTGGGAGCACGAAAATATGGCAAGCGTTTGTACGAACGTTATCCCGATGACCCGAACGCAGCCATATTCGCGCGCCAGCTGGGCGCGTTGCGAGACTCGCCGGAGGGAAAGTGAGTCGGTCGACTGCCGATGCCTGGCGGTTGTTCAGAATGGTTTGACCAAAATGGGGGACGAGGGTGATTCGGGAGCCGGTTCGCCGCGCTCGATCGCCTTCGCCTTGTCCTCCTCGATGGATTCGTAAAACTGCATGCGGTGATAGCGCCGCGCCTCTGCCTCGCTGGTGAAGACCGGGTCTTGCCCGGTGGTCTTTCCAACACCCGGCGCCGCTTTCTTGCCGGCTTCGACACTGCCGTAATGACTTGCCGGTTTGCTGGCGTTGATCGCTGCGTTCACTCGTCGTTCCATTGCAACATGAACTTCTTTCAGCGTGATGTAGCCGTCCTTGTTCGTATCTATTTCATCAAAGTGTTCGGGCATGCGCGGGAATTCGGCATACGCTTCCTTGCGGGATAACTTGCCATTTTTGTCCTTGTCAGCATGGTGAAACCGCTTTTCGAACTGGACAGGGTCGTACTTATCCGTGGTCGCCTTCGCCCAGACGAATGTCGATACCAACATCAATGCAAGAACCAGATAACGCATACAGTCTTTCTAAAGTCGATCGGATATGTTGGTTATCCTGACGCAAGCATTGATTCTGGTCAATGCGTTTACCGCGGGATCGAAGCGGGTATTCTTCGTGGATATCGATCCCGTTTCAATTTGGCCTATGGACTCAATCCACTACAGCCAGTCAGCCAGCAGCACGCCGATGCCGATGGTTGTCTGCTTCCAGTTGTAGTCGATCATGGTTTCGCCATAACCGGTGAAAAGTTTGACATAGCCCTTTAACCGGTCTTCGATAGGGAAGCTCCATGTGCCCTCCGCCGCACCGTAACCCGTGCCGGTGTTCAAGCGCCCAAGCAGGGTGAACTCATGCCCGCCCCGCTTGTAGATCGCGGTGAAATCGCCATTACCCATGTAGTGAGTGATGTCCGGGTTGTTATCGCTGGCGGCATCTTCCTTGATGCGGTACCAGGGGCGCACGAGCAGCGCGAAGTTTCCGCGCTCGAAACCGAACTGGGCATAGACGCGATTCCAGCTGCGCGACAGCGGGTCGGCGCGGCCGTTGGACTGGTGTACCAAACCCAGGTCGATGAAACGGCCGGTCAGGCCGAGCAGTTCGTAGCGCGTCGGGATCACCACGAATATCTCCGGCTGGAAGTTGGTTTCGCGAAACGGCCGGGAGATCGTTGCGTTATAGACCTGCCACTGGTTCTGCTGGGTATAGGCAAGCCATAGATCCACCTGGGAGCCAAAAAGATTCTCGGCCGCCTTGGTCTTCAAGCTCAGCTGAAACTCGGCCTCGCTGTGGTCAAGTTGCTGGGATACGGGGAGCGCCGGTTGCGTGGGTGTCTGGGGAAAGTTGTTGGGATTGTCGGAGTAACGCACCGGCATGAAAAACAGCGGCCGGTACGGGCGCACTCTCCATAGCCCCTGCTTGGTCTCGGGTTCGAGTTCCCAGCGCACCGAGAGCGCCGTCGGTGTGGCGACACCCGCTGCGGTCGCGGACGCGGGACTTTCGTAGAGCTGCTGAAATGGCTCTTCGGGGATATCGGTATTGCCGCGGCCCGCGCGCGCGTCATAACATTTCAGCCGCTCTTCTTTGCCCGCGATCAAATCACACCTGGTCGCATCGGCAGTCTCGGCGGCAAGCCCGGCCCGGCTGATCGCGACAAGAAGGATTGCGAGCGCGAGACGCGCAAACGATTGCCAAAATAATTCAATTCCATGCATGCCGATGTTGCACCCTGAGATCGTTATATTGCATCGTCCGTAGCTGGCAGATGATAAAGCGGTGAAGGTCCGGGAGGCAGTACCCGGATATTTCCGGTCGCGGATACCTGTCATTTACGCGCGGGCTCTTTGAGTAATGCCGCGCAGGGATTCTTCTCCTTCGCTCCCACGTCACCAAACACCACGATCAACGCGGCCGGGCTGGTCAGTCCGATCGCCCATTTGCCCAATGAGACGATTCCCGATTGTGCAGAACCGACCTTGGGATGCGCCAATGTACCACTGATTTGTATCGGTGTGCCCAGATGGAACAGGGTCGGGTCCTTGGGTTGCGGTTTGAAAATGGCGTTGATTTCCTCATTCTGCCAATTGACGACGGCCTCACCCGCAACCGTCACCCGCTTGGTGTCTGCCAACAGTGTCTTGCTGCGCATGACACCATCCGCCAAATCGAATCGCGCTACCGCGCAATTCAGCTCGGTCACTTTATCTTCCGTCCAGGTGGTCGGTATGATCAGCCTCAACAGACCTCCGCCCCAGATTTCCAGCACCCATTTCGGGATCGAGCCCTTGTCCGCGACGAGTTGAACTTTACCGTTTGAGGAGCCGATCAACTCACGCAAACTCCTGCCCTTGCCATTCGCATCCATTTGCAAGTTGAGTGTGCCGGCGACATCATTGCTGATCCCGAGCCGCTTGATGACTTCACCGAAATCAAAATTATTCGCCTGAAATTCCAGCTTGCCTGTGGTCGGAACACCTGAACTGTCGATTTCAATCTTTGTCAGAATTGTCGAACCGTTGATTGCAGAACGGGTTTCCAGCGGATCCAGCCGAAACACGCCCTTGTTGGCGGTGAACCTGGCATTGATTTGCGTGAGAGGCGTGTCCTTGTTTTTGATATTCAAGTCATTGATCGTTACAACGGCATCGAGCGAACGCAGCTTGCCAAAATCGAGCGCAATATCGGGAACGATGCGTGCATCGGGGGGGCGCGTCGTCGCAATTTTCTGCTCCTGTTTTGCATTCTTTTTCAGGTATGGCGCCAGGTCGATGCTGCTGTCTGACAAGCTGACAGTAAGTTTGGGCGAATTCGCCGCCTGGTAAGCCAGTTCGCCATTCACGACGATCCCATCGGTCTTCGCAACGACGCCGGTCAGTTTCAGATCACCGCGGGTTGCCGCAACATGTCCGTGCAGGTCCGCGGACTGCTCGCGCGCCAGTTTGACGTTGAACAATTGACCAATGACGGGCAGCATGCCTTCCGCTTCCACATCGCCGGCGATGGCGATATCTGCAAGCGGCTTCTGGACGGTGCTCTGAAATGAAACTGACAAGTCCTTTCGCGGTGACGTGCAGACCTAGCGGATAAGGTCGGGTTTGATCCAGCAATTCATCCAGACGTCCCGCCCGGGCATCCAGCTTGAAAGGCACGTTGTCATACACGAAATGTGCAACCAATGTGACCGGCTCCTGGTCATGCATGCTGAAGTCGGATGTCGTGCAAGGCCGTCATGTATTCGACTTTGCCTCGCTTGTTCTTCCAGCCCAATCGGCCGCCACCGGCCGTGATCTGCAAATCGCTGCCCAGCACAGTCTTGCTGAAGGTATCACCCTTGCCCCGAATGTTCAGATTCAAATCGCTCAGGCCAAATATCAGATTGTCGGGTACCCGGCCCTTTTGTGTCACTGCATGAATGTCAAAACGATCCGTGTGTGCCTTGAGGAACAGTTCTATCCCGTTGCCGAATCCCAACGCGAACGCACCGTCGATTTTTTGCGGACCCAGCTGGCCTTGGATAGCGGATAACGTCAGCGTTCGATCGCTGTAACTGATCGGACTCGACACGACAAATGCAGCGGACTCCGGCCACTGCTTGCCGATCAGGCCGCCGACGTGTTTCAGGTTGTCTGCCTTCACCGATGCCTGGCCATCAAGCGCGGTTTGCCGCAAAGGGTCTATGATCCTGCCGCTAAAATGGGCGTTCGCAGCATTGGCTTGAATATCCATATCAAGCGGTATATCAAGATGTCGCCAGAGTGCAAACAGCACATTTTTGGAGGTTACACGCAATCGCAGAGGGTTATCGTTGGCCGCCCCCTGGGCCGACAACTCAAACCCGCTTCCATCCCTGGATAGGGCACTCAAGGTGTCAAATTCTGCAGAGTAGGATCCCTGACCGGGATCATTGGCCGGTCGTTGATACTTTATGCCGGAGCCAGTCAAATCGAATGCGACGGATTGGATCAATAGCCCCAATCTTCTTCCTGTACTCCGCGCATTGATTTTTATTTCCTGGATTTTCAGCGCCGGTTTATTTTGACGCTGGCTCTCCTCGTACAGGCGTGACAGGTCAAATCCATGCAGCTCGCTCGACAGTTTCGCTACAAAAATTCCCTGTTCCCTGTGTATCGTCAGGTCCAGCCGATAGCGGTCCAGCAGCGGCGTGATACGCTGTCCGAAAAACAGCGGGCTGCGCTGTTTTTGCAAGTCCGAGGATAATCTCAGTTCGACACCATTCAACTCAGGCGTGTCTGAAACATAACCATCGAAATCCAGATCCTGAATATCGGTACCCAGCGTACCCTTGAACGGCCAGCGCTTGCCGGGAACGAAAAGCTCGGCAAAATTATCGCCTTGCAAATCGATACTCAGTGGAAAATTGCGAACCTTTCCCTGTAAACTTATCGTCACAGGTTCGTCATGCACCAGCGAGGCCTGCAACTCATCGATGCTGATATTGAAAGGCGGCCGATCAAACGGGTGATAAGTGATCAGGATATCCTTGGCATGCATTGCGACTATGTCGGGAATCACACCCGGTGAAGATCCCTGTTTTGGGCCTAAATTGAATTTCCACGTCGCATCCAGATCCGCTCCGCGCTGCAGATAGAGTTGTCACGCCGGTCAGCTCGACGTCCCGGATCTCGAACTTTTCGCGCAGCAATGCCCATGGATTGATCTCCACCGCCAGTTGCTTGATTGCCAGGAAATCGGGCTGTGCCGCCCACTCCGGATTTGCGATGCGGACGTTTTCCACGGACACACTGGGAAACAACGACGCATTGAGCTTCAACGGGCCGTCGATGTGAACATCGCGCGCCAGTAACTGGCTTGCGAACGTTTCGATACGTGCGCGTTGTGCCTGAAGATCCAGCGTGGCCAGCCAAACCCAGGACGCGATCAAAATCAACAAAAATACAGCAAGCACAAACCCCGTGGTGACCAAGAGGTATTTGCGGATCATCGTTATTCGTGACATCGATTGGTTATTCACAATTGACAAGACAGAGCAGATCAATATATTGCAGCTCTTGATTATTTCCTTTGTCTTGCAGCCGTGAGATCAGAGACTATGCCTATGGAAACCAAGCCCGGAGGCAAGGGCTGAAATGCTGTTTACCCGGTCACCTCGAGCAAATGGCATAGGAAGACGCGGTCATCGCCCGGACTATTGCGCTTTTTTCCAGCCCGGAACCGGATCGTACCGGCGCATCCCGACCGCCACGGCTTCGGTGTTCTTGCCCAGATCTTTCTGGTAGATCACACCATCGTAGTTGACCAGGAAGGTCATGATGCCCGAGACACCATACTTGGCAGGATAAGCAACCACGGCAAAGCCGCCGATCAACTTGTTCCCGACCAGATAGCTGTAAGCTCCGCCCGGTGCATCCTTGCCCTGCGCTGTAAGCAGCCGGTAACGGTAGCCGTGATAGGGCGCAGGTTTGCCACCGCTCTTGCCACCACCGGACTTTTTGCCGTAACCCTCGCGCGACGCCTCGCCGACCAGCGGCCCCAGCGGGCTCAACGGTTCGCCGTCCTTGACCGGCCAATACAGGCCGTCTTTCTTGCCCTTATGTGAGATGAAGCGGCGGGCATAGTCATGGTATCCATTCCCGTCCGGGTCTCCGGCGGCATATTCACGCTGCGCATCGACTACGGCCAGCAAGGTCTGTATCGTATCCAGTTCGTTTCTGCCCACCCGCCGGTTGATGAGTTCCTCGCGCCCGGCAACCGCATCGAATATCCATCCGTTGCCCTTGCGGATTATCGGGGCCGGGAATGGCCAGTCGTCTTCACCCACCAGCAGAATTGCCTTGTTGTCTTCCTGTTTGCTGATGCTGTTCTTGCGATCATAAGCGGCGAGAAATTTCTCCTTGTCGTGGCGGTCCGCAACCTCATCCCCGCTCGACAGCCATTTGCTGGATGACTGGCCGAGCACGGCCAACACCAAGTTCTTGTCGTGCTGACGGATTGCTTCGACCAGCGCCTTGGCAGCTTCTTCCGGTGTGGCAAAGACCTTTTGTGCCACAGCTTTTTGCGCCACAGGCTTCTGCGTCGCAGGTGCCGGTTGAGCAGCGTTGGCAATCTGTGCTGTCGCAAGCAGCAGGGCGATGGCGATAGACTTCATAGGATGTTCCAAATTCATCTCAATTCTCCGAAGATATGGGCGGGCAGTACAGATCAGCGACGTCCGCCACCGCCACGTCCGCCCCCTCCGCCACCGCGGCCGCCGCCTCCGCCTCCACCTCGATATCCGCCTCCCCCACCTCCGTAATTTCCCCGGCTGGCGCTGCCCCGCTGGCTGGCCTCGCGCGTCGAGGCGCCATTGCCGACACCTGAGAAACCGCCGCCAGCACCGGCATTATCACGTGTCGCTGGACGGGCAGTATTTCCGGTATCGGCCCGGCCGCGATAATCTTGCCGTGCCTGGGTCGTCTGGGCATTGCCGCCGCGGTTGTATTGTCGGGCGACGTTCTGATCCGCATAGGCAACACCGCCCCGGTGATCCACGTTGTGGTTCCAGGAACCGTTATTGATATTGGTGCGATTAAAGGAGTTGTAGTGATTCACGTTGACGTAGACGCCGCCGCCGTGGTGCCAATTGACACCTCCCCAGATGGCCGCGCCGACAATGATCCCTGCGGTGAAAGCAACATGCGGCGGGTAGACGTAGGCCGGCGGATACATGTAATACGGCGGGTAATGCGGCGGGTACCACCAGGGGCCATAAGCGTAGTAAGGGTTGTAGATCGGCACGTATACCACCTCGGTCTTCGTGGATTCGATGATATAGATCGTCTGGCCGTCTTCTGTTTCGGTCTTGACTGCCTGTTGCTCCGTCGACTTGAGGTTGCCGGCCGCAGCGGCCTTGGCGCGCAGCGCCTGCACTGTGGCCATTACGTCCTTCTGCTGCGCGAGGAAGGCATCGCCCAGTTTTTGCATCCAGTCGAGCTTGTCGTTCATTTGTTGCAGCACTTGCGGAACCGCAGTCAACGATTTGACAGCCGGGTCCCAAGGCACTTGTGCCATGGCATCTTCCAGAGCCTTGCCGGTGACTTTGGGGTAAGCTTTGACAAAGCGCGCCGCCTGGACCACTTCCAGCGGATAGGTCGAGGCCATCAACATCTGGACCAGCAGATCATCGGGATAAAGCGCGATCGGAGCCAACAGCTGATCAAGGTCCTGCTGCGAGAATGTCTTGGTCGCGGATTTGGCTCCAGCGGCACTCGGAGGTTGGTCGACGCTGAGACACCCGAGCTGGCAGCCAGTTTGCGTTTGTTCCGCCATGGAAGGAGAGAAGGCGAGCATGAGGGCCGCAGCCAACGCACAGGACCGGAAACAAGTTGAGTTCATGAAGCACCCTCAAGAACAAAAGAAGAATCAAAGAAGAACGGGAAACAAAACAAAGCGACCGGCATCAATTTCCCGATCAACACGCCCGATGATCTTGAATCGGATATTAACATGGGTGTATGGTCCGTATAGCCGGGCAATCCCGCATCAGACAGGTTCGACGCGCCATGCGCCGCTGGGCAGGGAGAGCGCTCCGGATTTGATCACGGCCCGGGTCATGACACCCGGATTCATCAGACCTATCCCGCCTTGTGGCAGCTTGTACAGGATTATGGGCTGTTCGAAGAGCCGGGTCAGGTTCATCATCCTTTCGCTCGAGTCGCTGGGCCGCATCCCTTCTATCCAGGTCGGCAGCGTATCGCCGCCTTCAAAAAAGAAATCGATCCGCCCGGCAACATTATTGTCATCGATGTGAGTCTGCCGGGTCTTGTCCATCGCATCGGGCGACAGGGAGGTGATGGTCATCTTCCCTGTCGTCGACTGCTTGGGCAGAAATTCAGTGAGGTCTCGAGTCGTCACGATCTCGATCCGGGTGATCGAGGACGGGCTGAATATTTCCGTCTCGGTCGCTGATCCGAAGATCAGCACGCGCGATGAAAACAACTTCGTGCAGTTTCCAAGATTTTTCAATATTTCATTGGTTCTATCGCCATCCTGCTGGGTGAAGTGACGGGTGTGGTTGGCAGTCGTGATGACGTTGATGGCGATAGACATGATGCAACTCCTGTAAGAAATATCGTTACTCGGCAGATGTGTTTGAATGTTAACACGGAGAACTCGGAATCATTAGCAGGAACTCGCCGGAGTTTATGCCTTTTCATCCGCACCCGGTACGTTTTCGTCGCTGATCCATTCACCCAATAGCGTGTAGGCGACAGCGAGCACGACCGGACCGACGAAGATGCCAACCAGCCCGAAGGAGAGCAGGCCGCCTATGACGCCGGCAAAAATCAGCAGCAGCGGAAGATCGGCGCCCATCTTGATCAGCATCGGGCGCAGGAAATTGTCCAGCGCGACCACGATGACGGACCAGACCAGCAGGAAGGTACCCCAGCCGGTGTCGCCACTCCAGTAGACCCAGATCACAGCCGGAATCAACACCAGAGCCCGGCCCCAGCTGGGCGATGCACAGCATGAGCATCACGGCGGTGAGCAGGCCGGCGAAAGGAATGCCGACAATAGCGAGGCCGATGCCGCCCAGCGCGGACTGCACCACGGCGGTGACGCCTACGCCGAGCGCCACGCCGCGGATGGCCTGGCCGGCGAGTACCACTATGTTCTCGCCGCGCGGCCCGGCCAGGCGGCGGGCGAAACGTTTGACCGCGGCAGCTGCCGACTCTCCGCCGGCGTACATCACCGCCGCGATGATGACAATGAGCGCGAAATGCACGAACAGCAGCCCGATCGTGCCGAATTTCGAGGTCGCCCATTTGGTGATCGATCCTGCATGGGGCGCCAGTTTCCCCATCAGTTCCTTGCCGCCGGAATCAGATGCCTGTTGCCACAACGCAGCGGCTTGGTGGCCGATAAATGGCAGACTGGCGATCCAGTCCGGAGGAGACGGAATGCGAAAATCCGCGATCAATCTTGCCCACTCGACGATCTGGTCTGCGTTCTGCACGATGGTGCCGATGGCCAGCGCCACCGGCACCATGAACAGCAGCAGCATGATCAGCGTCATCACGATGACCGCCAATGCGCGGCTATTCCATAGTTTTGCCTGAACCCACAGCAGAACCGGCCATGTGGCGACCACCACCATCGTCGCCCATACGGTTGCAAAGAGAAATGGCTTCAACACCCAGAGCGAGGCGAAGATGAGCACCCCGATGAAGAGTACGCCCAGGGTGGTAGTGGCAAGGTCGCGTCGCGTATTTGTCATCGTGCTGCAACCCGATACAGAGTAATAGTTGATCGATTGACGGACTCAACACAGGAGTGCCGCTTTGGTATCTGAATTCAGTGGGACAACGATAGCAGATTTACGGGTTGAAGCAAGGGTTTGTCATTACTATCTTTGTTCTGATTGTGTTAAATAGCAGAAGCATTGATTGATCGGATTCCCGTTGAAAATGCTAGAATGAGCTCACCAAATGGCAAGGTGTTTACTTGCGTCAATATTCAATCGCATCAAAGAACGCAACTATGAAAACCTTCCGCAAGCCTATTCTGATGCCAGCCGTTCTCGCCGTCGCGCTGTGCCTGACGAATGCACACGCAGCTGACGACGACTGGAAATATTCTGTAACGCCCTATCTGTGGTTGCCCTCTTTCAACGGCAATTTCAAGTACAGCCTTCCGCCAAGCACCGGCAGCCCGGAAGTCCAGACCTACTATCTGAACAAGCTCAATGCAGTGTTGATGCTGGCGGGTGATGCGCGCAAGGGAAATTGGTCCCTGTTCTCCGATTTGATCTATCTCGACATCTCCGGCAGCGACAGCCATGTGAAGTCGGTGGATTTCGGCGGCTCGCAGATCAACACCAGCATCGATGCAGGCACCCAGACCACGATCAAGGGCACGGTGTTTACACTAGGCGGCGGTTATAGCGTCGCGCGGTCGGCTGACGCCAGCATGGACGTGATAGGCGGCGCGCGCTACCTGGGCGTCGACGTCATTACCGACTGGCATCTCACCACCACGATCACCGATCCCATCGGAGGTGGGACTTTTCCCCTCACGGGCACCGTGTCGCAGAGAGTGGATCTGTGGGACGCCATCATCGGCGTGCGCGGCCGGATCGGTCTGGGCAACACAGGCAAATGGAGCGTGCCCTACTACCTCGATGCCGGCACGGGTTCGTCCACGCTGACCTGGCAGGCGATGACAGGCTTGGCTTACGCCTTCGGCTGGGGCGATGTGTCGCTGGCCTACCGGCATCTCTATTACAGCCAGAAAGGCGACCAGTTCATTCAGAGTCTTGCGTTAAGCGGACCATTGCTGGGTGCGACGTTCCAGTTCTAGATCGGTCCGATAATGTTTGATCTGCAACTCGCACGGTAAAAAGCTTTTCCTCCTTGATTCGCGTATGCAATCGTTCCGGCACATGCGGCGTCAGGCAGAATTCCCGCATCCCATCATCGATCTTCTCCGCGCTGATATACTCCGTTAGCACAAATGATCGAGTGGATTCCGGATTTGAAACCCTTCCTGTTCCTGATGATGTTGTTTTGTTGCGCGGAGGCGCGCAGCGAGATCAATGGTCCGCCGATCACGGACAACAATTACAACCTGGATGTACGGCAGGGTCCGGTCATGGGTTCGGCCCGGCAAGTGGCATTGGGCGGCGCATACATCGGAGTCGCCGAGGGCATCACGTCTCTCAATTCCAATCCCGCGGGCGTGGCGTTTCGCCTGGAACGTTCAACAGAAAAATTCGACTGGGACTGGACCGTCGGCCTGAACAACCTGAAAAGTAATGATTTCGACAACAACGGTGTATCGCCGCCGGACTACAAGTAGTCACCGAATACGCTCGCTTGGATTGATGGGCCAATACGGACCCTGGGGTATCGGCGTTTTGACGAATGCCGAAATCCTCTCTCTTGAAGGCCTCAACAGCGATGATGAATATGTATTGAGCGTCACTTCCCTGGCATTGGGCCGCCAGTTTCTGGATCGTGAATTGACAGTGGGGGGCGGGATACGCGCCACCTTGACCAAGCTGCAAAACCAGCCGTTTGATGCGACGCTCGGAAAGCTCTCCGGCACCGGCTGGGACGTTGGCGCGGTGTGGAACCCGAAACGCGGACCTTTTCGGCTCGGCGCTGCGTATTCTTCAACCATCAGTTCCAATCAGTCGCTCAATAACGCCAGCGGCGTACCGGTGACTGTAAACGGCCTGATCGTTCCGCAACAAGTGATCCTGCCCGCAACTTTTGGGGTGGGTATGTACTATGGGGTGGATTCGGCGCCGTTCTGGAAAGACCACAAATGGCTGGTGGCCAGCGATCTGCTCTTCACTGCGGCCAGCGAAAATGCAGTGGGGGTGGAATCGGTGCTGGCCCAGAAGATCCAATACATCGGAACTAACAACACCACCAGCTTTCGCATAGGTTCCGAGTTGGAATCAATGCCCGGCCAGTTGCGGCTCCGCTTGGGAAGCTATTATGAGCCGTCGAATTTCGAAGGTGTATCGAGCCGGACGCATCTGACCGGCGGGTTTGAAACGCGTCTGTTTCACACCAGCTATTTGGGCGAATACGATTGGGGGCTCACGTTTACGGCAGATTACGCGCGGGACTATCTGGGCCTATTTGTTGCGCTCGGCTTCTGGTATTTTTAATACTCATGCACCACTGCCGACAAGAACAGAGCGAGGGCTTCATGTTATCCATCCTTGGACGAGCAAGGAAAATGATGCGGGTACGGCGCGGTAGCATAGCGCACCGGGCCGCGTTGTTGATCGTCACCATATTCGTGCAGGCTGCCCCGTACGCCCGCGCTGCCGAGCTCGAACCGAGGGCTTATTCGAACGCGCCGATAGGGATGAATTTCCTGATCGCCGGTTTCGCCATTTCTAAAGGCGGTCTGTCCACCGACCCGGCTTCGCCGATCCAGGATGCCCATCTCAATATCGACACCGGAGTCCTCGCCTACGTGCGCAGCCTGGATGTGTGGGGCAAGTCCGGGAAGATCGACGTCATCATGCCATTTTCCGATTTGTCGGGAACCGCGCTGGTTTCTGGTCAGCCGGCGGAGCGCCAGATTTCCGGGTTGAATGACGCGCGCTTCCGTTTCTCGGTTAATTTCATAGGCGCGCCTGCATTGTCGATGCAGGAATTCGCCAACTACCGGCAGGACCTGATCGTCGGGGCCAGCGTTCAGGTGTCCGCACCCATAGGCCAGTATGACCCCAACAGGCTGGTGAACATCGGCTCCAACCGCTGGTTCATCAAACCGGACATCGGGATCTCCAAGGCATTGGGGGCGTTCACGCTGGAACTTTCCGCAGGTGTTTTCTACTTTACCAAAAACGACGACTACTACGGCGGCGGGACGCTCGAGCAGGATCCCGTGTATACCACCCAGGCTCACATCACCTACAGCTTTGGGAACGGTGTCTGGATTGCATTGGACGGTACCTACGATTACGGCGGAGAAACGACAATCAACGGCGTGCAGAATGATGATGCAATGGAAAATTCGCGCTTCGGTGCAACTCTTGCAATGCCGCTGAACCGGAACTACTCGGTCAAACTCTACGCCAGCTCCGGCGTATCGACCCGCACCGGCAGCGACTACAAACTCGCCGGGGCAGCGTTGCAATACCGCTGGTGAGACTCAATCAACTTTTGATTAACTTAATACTGGTATCCATCTGTAGCTCCATACCTGCCCGCGTTCAAAAGCGCATCATCAACGCAGCACTGAGCTCGGTCTGAAAGAATCCGCTGCTGTTCACCTTGATGGTGCAGCCGCCGGAACAGAAAATCGCGGTGTCCGAATTGAGCGCCGTGTATATGCCGCGCAGATCGAACCGCAAGCCCAGACTCTTGTTGAAAAAGATCTTTGCGCCTGTGCCGATCGAGAGTGACAGGCGATTCTCCGTGCTGAGGTCTGTCCGTTTCGGAACCATGCGCGTGAGACCGAACGCACCCGACACGAAGGGACGAACGCGGTCGTAATCCGGAATCATATAGAGCCCGCCGAGTTGGTAGTAGTCGATCGTGAGATCGAACAGCGGGTTGGGCGTGAATAATGGATCGTTGGTCGACAGGTAACTGTTCTGCCGGCTCAGCAGAATCTCGATCTGCTTGTCCGGTTCCGTGTCGAAGTCGAGTATCAATCCATAAGCGTTCGAATCCGCGACCTCGAAACGGTCCCCGGTATTCGCGTCCACGAAGCTGCCACCGTAGCTTTGGCCGATGAATGGGGCGACCTCGAATGCCTGTGCCGGCCCGGCCAGCGATAGAGCCAGCATGGAAAGCGCAAGCGTCATTGACCGAAACTTGGTGGCGAATATCTTCATGGTTATAAATACCAGGGTCGAGGAAAGCGCGTTGTCGCAATCGTATCCTCAGTCTCCGTTTATAAGATTCTCTCAGAGTATTTATACCGAATGCTATCAGCTAACTTCATATAAGTCTCAAAGCAGCGGTGGTAATATGGCCCGGAAAATCACCACGCATCCGGACAACCATGCAGATCAGCACAGTCTCCACCACCCCCTTCGACGATCAGAAGCCCGGCACATCCGGTTTGCGCAAACGCGTGCCGGTGTTCCAGCAGGCGCATTACCTGGAAAATTTCGCGCAATCCATCTTCGATACCATTGGCGTTCCACCGGGCGCGACGCTGGTGCTGGGCGGCGACGGCCGCTATTACAACCGCGAGGCGATCCAGATCATTTTGAAGATGGCATCCGCCAACGGGTTCCGGCGCGTGCTGGTCGGCAAGGGCGGCATACTTTCCACTCCTGCGGCGTCGTGCGTGATCCGCAAATACCGCACCCACGGCGGCATCATCCTGTCGGCCAGCCACAATCCGGGCGGACCGGACGGCGATTTCGGCATCAAGTACAACACTGCCAACGGCGGCCCCGCCCCGGAGAAGATCACCGAGGCGATCTTCGCGGCGAGCAAAAAGATCGCGCACTATCGCATCGCGGATGCAGCCGATGTCGTGCTGGACAGGGAGGGTGATTACTCGATCGGCGACATGACGGTGTCGGTGATCGATCCGGTCGCGGACTATGCCGGGTTGATGGAATCGCTTGTTCGACTTTGCCGCCATTCGCAAGTTATTCGCAGACGGATTCAAGATCAAGTTCGATGCGATGCACGCGGTGACCGGCCCGTATGCGCGCGAGATCCTGGTGAACCGCCTCGGCGCGCCGCCGGACAGTGTGATGAACGCCATCCCGCTGGAGGATTTCGGCATGGGTCACCCCGATCCCAACCTCACTTACGCGCATGAACTGGTGGAGATATTGTACGGCGACGGCGCGCCGGATTTCGGCGCGGCCTCGGACGGCGACGGCGACCGCAACATGATCCTCGGCAAGCATTTCTTCGTCACGCCGTCCGACAGCCTCGCGATACTCGCCGCCAACGCGCACCGGGTGCCGGGTTATCAGCAGGGTCTGGCCGGCATCGCGCGCTCGATGCCGACCAGCGCGGCGGCGGATCGCGTGGCCAAGTCGCTCGGCATCCCCTGTTACGAGACCCCGACCGGATGGAAATTCTTCGGCAACCTGATGGATGCGGGCCGGGTGACGCTGTGCGGGGAAGAGAGCTTCGGCACCGGCTCCGATCACATCCGCGAAAAAGACGGTCTGTGGGCGGTGTTGTTCTGGCTGAACATACTCGCGGCGCGCAAACAATCGGTGGAAGCCATCGTGCGCGAGCACTGGAAGCGTTTCGGGCGCAACGTGTATTCGCGCCATGATTATGAGGACATTCCGGTTGATGCGGCCAACAGTGTGATGAAACTTTTACAGGACAGTTTCACTTCACTCAAAGGCGCGCAGTTCGGGAACCTGCAAGTGAAGCTGTGCGATGACTTCAGTTACACCGACCCGGTGGACGGCAGCGTCAGTACCGGACAGGGCGTGCGCATCATGTTCACCGACGGTTCGCGCATCGTGTTCCGCCTGTCCGGCACCGGTACCGGCGGCGCGACGCTGCGCATCTATCTGGAAAGCTTCGAGCCCGATGTTTCCAAACATCATCTCGATGCGCAGGAAGCGCTGGCCGAGCTGATCGGCATTGCGCTGAAGATTTCCGAATTGCGCAAACTTACCAGGCGCGAGAAACCGACCGTAATAACCTAAGGATGCGCTGATTAAGCCGAAACCGTGGTTCGATACATTTCCCGTTCGTCCTGATAACCAGCGACTTGGCTGCTGTTGTTTGGCAGCCTAGTCGAATGGCTAGTTGTTCCACCAGTGCCGCGCGTAGCGCGGTGTATCGAAGGAGCGAACGGGAAACACTCACCACGAACGGGCTCATTCAGTGTTCCCTAAAAAGTTATAATCTGCACTGACCACCGCCCGCGCCGTCCAGGCGCGGATCTATTTCAAGGAGCAGGCCATGCCAAGCAAGAAATTCATACAGACTCCCGACGCGCCCGCTGCGATCGGAACGTATTCGCAGGCGATCCGCGTCGGCGATACGGTATATCTGTCCGGCCAGATCGGGCTGGACCCGGGCACCATGCAGATGGTGGAAGGGATAGACGCGCAGATACATCGGGTGTTCCAGAATCTGCGCGCGGTAGCCAGTGCGGCTGACAGCAGTTTCAACGATCTGGTAAAGCTGAACGTATATCTCACCGACCTCGGCCATTTCGCCAAAGTGAACGAGATCATGGCCGGCTATTTCCGCCAGCCTTATCCGGCGCGTGCGGCAGTGGGCGTTGCCGCGTTGCCGCGCGGGGCGTTGGTGGAGATGGATGGCGTGCTGGTCGTCCAAGACTAGACACGTCGCAGTTGGTAGGGCGCAATAACCAACGGGCATTGCGCCGGATGATTTACTCCGCGATACTGCTGCCATGCCTGATTACCGTCGCGCCTGGCATCCGGGCGGAACTTACTTCTTTACCGTCAATCTGCTGCAACGGCAAGGCAATGATCTGCTGACTCGCCACATTGAACTGCTGCGCGCAGTGGTCAAATCGGTACGGCAACGCCACCCATTTACGATTCATGGATGGGTGGTGTTGCCAGAACACTTGCATTGCGTCATCGAATTGCCGCCAGATGATGCGAACTATGCAATGCGATGGCGGTTGATCAAAATGGGATTTTCCAAGGGCTTGCCTCGCACCGAAAGATTATCGTCGGTGCGCACCCGTCGCGGAGAGCGTGGCTTCTGGCAGCGGCGATACTGGGAACATTTGATTAGGGATGAACGCGATTATCGGGCACACATGGATTATGTGCATATCAACCCGGTGAAACACGGCTTGGTTGAATCAGTCGCAGATTGGCCTTATTCGACGTTTCACCGTATGGTTGAGGAAGGCATTTATCCGGCGCATTGGGGAGGTGGAAGTGAAGGAGAATTAGGGTATGCCGATTAGCGTGCGCGCTATCGGTTTGGTGCAAATATGCGGCGCAATGCCCGTTGGTTATTGCGCCCTACGATAGATGCAAGCCAATACAGTGAAGATTTCAGATTGAACGCTCCCGCAAAAATCTCCCCCGCCACGCTCAGCAAACTCGCCAAGCTCGGCGTCCATCATCGAGCCGACCTGCTGTTGCATCTGCCGTTGCGCTATGAGGACGAGACCCATGTTGCGCCGATGGAAACTTTGCTGCCGGGCATGACCGCCCAGGTGCAGGGAGTCATCACGCACTGCGAAATCGCCTTTCGTCCGCGCCGCACGCTGGTCTGCCGTTTGCGGGACAACGGCGGCGAGCTGTTTTTGCGCTTTCTGAATTTCTACCCCAGCCAGCAGAAACAGCTCGCGGTCGGCAAGCAGATCCGCGCGATCGGAGAAACACGCTTGGGCCATTACGGGATGGAGATGGTGCACCCGAAATGCCGCGCAGTGGATGACGACACACCGCTGCAGCAAAGTCTTACACCTGTGTATCCGACCACGGCTGGGCTGTCGCAAACCATATTGCGCAAACTGATTTCCAATGCGCTGGAGACGGTGCCGTTGAACGACACGCTGCCGGATACTGTTTTGCAAAGATTGAACCTGGCGGGCTTCGCGGAAAGCGTTCAGTTGCTGCACAACCCGTCGCCGGATATCTCCGCCGGTTCATTGGAACAGCGCACCCATTCGGCGTGGCGGCGCATCAAGTTCGACGAATTGCTGGCGCAGCAACTGTCGATGCGCGTGCATCACCGCGAACGCGGCAAGCGCACCGCACCGGCGCTTGCGTCGCATCACAAACTCACCGAGCGTCTGATCAGGAGCCTGCCTTTCGCTTTGACCAAAGCCCAGCAACGCACCTTTGCCGAGATCAGCCGTGACCTGGCCAGGCCGCACCCGATGCAGCGTTTGCTGCTCGGGGATGTCGGCAGCGGCAAGACCATCGTGGCGGCGCTGGCCGCATTGCAGACGATCGAGAACGGTTATCAGGCCGCGCTGATGGCGCCGACCGAGATCCTCGCCGAGCAGCATCACCTCAAACTGCGCGACTGGCTGATTCCGCTGGGCATCGAACCGGTGTGGCTATCCGGCAGCCTGAAGAAAAAGGAAAAGCGATTCGCTGCCGAGCGCATCGCTACAGGCGAGATACTGCTCGCCATCGGCACGCATGCGTTGTTCCAGGAACAGGTCAGCTTTCACAAGCTCGGTCTGGCCATCGTCGACGAGCAGCACAAGTTCGGCGTTCAACAAAGGCTTTCTCTCCACAACAAGGGTAAAAATATGGGAATGGAAACCCACCAGCTGATAATGAGCGCAACGCCTATACCCAGGACATTGGCGATGAGCTACTACGCTGACCTCGACGTGTCGGTGATAGACGAATTGCCGCCGGGGCGCACACCGGTGATCACCAAGCTGGTCAGCGATGAACGTCGAGAAGAGGTGATCGCGAGAGTGCGCAGCGCGTGCATGGAAGGACAGCAGGCTTATTGGGTATGTCCGTTGATAGACGAATCCGAAGCGCAGTTGCGACACGTTACTGGTGAAGCTACTAGCCATTCGACTAGGCGAGCCGACAACGCTCGCCAAGTCGCTGGTTATGGCGAAGCCAGCAGTTCGCGGGAACAACTGCTTGGCCCCTCCTCCCGCACCCATCGGCTCCGCCGCACCGTGTTGGAGGGGCGGCAACTGCAAACTGCGCTGGAGACATTTCAATTGCTCGGCGAAACCTTTCCCGAGCTGCGCGTCGGTCTGGTACATGGCAAACTGGACAATGCCGAGAAGGCGCGCGTGATGGCGGCATTCAAGGCGGGAGAGTTGCAGCTGCTGGTGGCCACCACGGTGATCGAAGTCGGCGTGGATGTGCCGAACGCCAGCCTGATGGTGATCGACCACGCCGAGCGCATGGGCTTGGCGCAACTGCACCAACTGCGCGGAAGGGTCGGACGCGGGGCGGCGCAAAGCCTGTGCATCCTGCTATATCAGCAGCCGCTTTCCGAACTGGCGCGGGCAAGGCTGAAGATCATCTACGAGAGCAACGACGGATTTGCGATCGCGCAACAGGACCTGCATTTGCGCGGTCCCGGCGAGCTGCTCGGCGCGAGGCAGAGCGGCGTGGCGATGCTGCGCTTCGCCGACATCAGCGCGGATGAAGATTTGTTGAACGAAGCGCGGCAAGTCGCGGATGAATTGCTGAGGGATTTTCCCGAGTCGGCAAGGACGCACCTGCAGCGCTGGATGGCTAACAAACAAGACTTTATACATGTCTAACTGCACTGCTGATAAATTCTGGCATGGCGCGGCGCTGGGTTGCGCGGGGAGATCTTGTGCATTGGCTAAAGGATCGCGGATCGCTCACGCAGCGTATCCAGCTGCGCTGCACCCGTTTTGAGGTGCGGGGTGTGCGCACCGGCCTGGCGCGCATCGCGCTGGATGAATCTTCGCTGCTGGGACTCGCGCCGCAACAGCTTGCCTACTCCCGTGAAGTGTTCCTGTATGCGGATGACCAGCCGGTGGTGTTCGCGCACAGCGCATTCGCCTATCAGCATCTGCGCAGTGCCTGGTCGGCGGTGCGCACGCTGGGCAACAAACCGCTCGGTGCATTGTTGTTCGCGCATCCGCTGGTGGAGCGCAAGCCGCTGCATTTCAAGTCGCTGCGCGATACCCACCCGTTGTATCAACGCGCTGCCAAAGCGTTGAAAGATCCGCCGCACAGGTTGTGGGCGCGCCGATCGTTGTTCCATTTGCACGGCGCGCCGCTGCTGGTGACGGAAGTCTTCCTGCCGGGCATCTTGTCGCTTGCCAACCATGCGTGAAACTGGCGCGAAGAAATCAAGACGACCTTTCGGATAAACTTTCATCTCCATGAATTTTCAAAAGCATCTGCTCTGGGCAGCCTGTATCACGGTATTGATCAATGCCGCCGCGATGTTTTCGCCTGTCATCAATAGCGGCGATGCGATCACCTACGCGGCGCTGTCGCAGCATATCGTGCAAAGCCGCGACTGGGCCAGACTGGTGCTGGACGGCCATGACTGGCTGGACAAGCCGCACCTGCCGTTCTGGATCACGGCGCTGTTCTTCAAGCTGGGTGGAGTCAGCGCGTTCACTTACATTCTGCCCGGCTTCATCTTCCATCTCATCGGCGCGTATTACAGCTATCGTCTGGCACGGCTGCTGTATGACAAGCCGACGGGAATACTGGCGGTATTGATCTATGTGTCCATTTTCAACCTGATGGATGCCAGTATCGAAGTCAAGGCTGAAACTTACCTGGTCGGCGAGATCATGCCGGCCTGCTATTACTGGCTGCGCTACGATGCGCGGTTCCGCGTCAAATATCTGCTGCTGGGTGCGTTGTTCACTGCCATGGCCATCATGACCAAGGGTATCTTTACCCTGATCACGATTTCCAGCGGCCTGGTCTGTTTGTGGTTGTACCAAAAGCAATGGACGAAGCTGTTCAGTATCAAATGGCTGGCAGCATTGATTTTGTCGATGCTGTTTGTCGCCCCTGAACTCTTTGCGCTGCACTTGCAGTTCAATCAGCACGCAGAAAGTGCCGGGTCGGGGCAGCCGGTTTCCAGCTTCAAATTCTTTTTTTGGGATAGCCAGTTCGGACGCTTCTTCAATACCGGTCCGATACAGAACCGCAATGGCCATCCGCTTTATTTTGTGCCGGTGTTCTTGTGGGCATTCCTGCCCTGGACTATGGTGTTTTTCGCGGCTGCATACGCCCAGTTCAAGACATTCGGCCGAGCTGTTTCATCCGAACGCGCCGCGTTCGTTTTCCTGAGCGGCGCGTTTTGTGTGACATTCCTGATGTTCAGCGCCTCGCGGTTTCAATTTGATTACTACATCGACATCATCTTTCCGTTTGCGGCCATACTTTGCGCGCGCTTTTTCACTGCTGCGGACATCAGTGGCCGGCTGTTCATCGCACAGATGGGCCTGATATGCCTGCTTGCCTTGCTGACGATAGCACTGTGCATCTATGTGATGAACCCCGTCTTGTCGGCAACCGTCGCCGCAATCCTGACCGGGTTGATATATTACTGCTACGCAACCAGAACGGAATCGCGCAATTTTCGCGCTATCATCTACTCGGTTCTCTCCATCAACCTGCTGTATCTATTTTTAACATTGTTGACTGCATTGACATTTACGCGATACAGCGTGGCGTATAACGCCGCCAAATTATTCGGCAAGCAGCCCGGCATTCCGGTCTATGTATATCAGATGCCCGAGGTGGCAAGAGAGTTGGCCCTGTACAGCGAAGCTCCGTGCCATGAGATAGCCACGGTTGAATCCCTCATGCAGATCAAAGGAAAATATAATTTGCTGGTCAGACACGACCAGGCATCGCAACTGCAGCAGGGATCGGCACGATTCGATCAGCTTGCCGAGATGGAGCTGGTCGTTCACAAGACCGGGACTTTCAATAAATTATTGCAATTGGCCAGGGGCACATGGCCTTTGGAAACCATAGATTTTCTGCGATCCTCAGGTCCATAAGGCAGGAATCGGGTAACAGACTTCAATTTTCAACTAGGGAAACGACTTTCGCAGAACGCCTGTTGCCGCTTCTGCGGCTCAGCAGATCGAACCGGCCTGTCACCGCCCATGCACCCGGAAGACTGCATGTTCCTGGTTTCAAGCGTGATGCCTCCCGAACCAGTGCGAATTGCGGGTGTTCTATCCGTTCCCATGACTGCGCTTAATCATGGACAACAGCCCGTGAGTCCTTGCAGAATCTCCCGGGATTTTCAAGATGAGCCGACAAGCGGTTTTCTTGCCGCCCGTCTGCCGTAATAAAGCTGCCAACCCCAATCGTTATAATTCATAACACGTGCAGGGATTCCAAAATCATACGGTAAACATCGATGGCCGCATATTGGGCCGGTTTCCTGATGAGTGGATCTTCCGTGCCTTGTGGAAGAAAGCAGAAGATATTGCGTCAACCTGATCATGGTAATCGAAACAGATAATTGATTTGGAAGAGAATAAGCATGGAAGAACAGGAAAAGAAGCAGTACCAGGCTATACTGAACAAGATGCTTGCCACGATGGTGGGGATGAAAGGGTCCGACCTGTTCATCACAGTGGGTTATCCGCCTTCTGTGAAGCTGAACGGCAAGATTTGCAAGCTGAATGATATTCCGCTCACTGCCGAACAGACGCGCAAGATGGCGCATGCCATTGCGTCGGATAAACAGTGGCATCATTACAACGAAACCAAGGGCGCCAACTTCGCCATCGCGCCGGAAGGCATCGGCCGTTTCCGTATCAACATATTCACACAGCAACAGCGCACCGGCCTGGTGATACGCGTCATCACGACCGAGATACCGGATTTCGACAAGATGAACCTGCCGCCGATCCTGAAGAACGTCGTCATGGAAAAGCGCGGGCTGGTCCTGCTGGTCGGCGGCACCGGGTCGGGCAAGTCGACCACCCTGGCCGCGATGCTGGGGGTGCGCAACCGCGAATCGCACGGCCACATCATCAGCATCGAAGACCCGGTCGAATACGTGCATAGCCACATAAACTGCATCGTCACCCATCGCGAGGTGGGCATAGACACGGTGGGCTGGTTCGACGCGCTGAAAGACACGCTGCGCCAGGCGCCGGACGTCATCCTGATCGGCGAGATCCGCGACCAGGAGACGATGGAATATGCGCTGAACTTTGCCGAGACCGGCCACCTGTGCATGGCGACTCTGCATGCCAACAGCGCCAACCAGGCGATCGACCGCATCGTGAACTTCTTCCCGATCGAGAAGCGTGAACAAGTGCTGAACGACCTTTCGCTGAATATGCGTGCCATCATCTCGCAGCGGCTGGTGCGCAAGATCGCGGGCGGACGTACGGCCGCGATCGAGATATTGTTGAGCACTGCATCATCAAGAGATGCCATCGCCAAGGGCGAGGTGGGCGGAATCAAGGAAATCATGAAGAAATCCGTCGAGCAGGGGATGAAGACCTTCGATCAATGCTTGTTTGAACTGTATGAAGCAGGCGATATTTCAGTGCATGAACTCCAGGTCAACTCGGATGCGAAAGGCGACCTGATGTTGCGCCTCAAACTGGAAAGCCCGCGTTTCAGGAAAGAGGAGATGGGTGGCGATGCCGGCAACCAGATCGCCGGGCTGTCTTTCGACGGCCAGCATGAAATGGAAGCCGCCAAGCAGAAAGCGGTTGCAGAAGCCACAGGAACCTTTAAGCCGATGCCCGCAGGAGAGACGACGAACACACATAAGACGATCTCGCCTTCTGCAGTAGCGACAGGCGCTCATAAGCCGATGGCCCCCGCCGCACCGAATGCCCCGCAGGTTGCGCAAACAGCCGCTTCCAGCGCCGTGCCCAGGCAGGAAATGAAGCTGTCGTGATGCTCCGGTAAATACAATGTCCATGACACAAATGGTTTATCGAAGCCCAGGAGAAACCGGGGATTTGATTAGCCAACGTTGCTTCCCGGGACCAAAAGCCTCAAAGCCCAAATGGTGATGCGTAGCGCAATGCAGTGATCACGCTGGCACGAGGCCGGGCCCCGCATCGGTTTCGGATTTCCAATCAAATTATCCCATCCCTCCAACGGCGGGTGTCCGGTATCATTCCGATATGGAACGATCATATTTTGATTATGGAAATGACACTCGCAGAACGCCTATCGCTGTACCTTCGGCTCACCAGATTGAACCGGCCTATCGGGATTCTGTTGTTGCTGTGGCCCACTTTGTGGGGAGTGTGGATCGCCGGCGAGGGGCATCCGCCTTGGTTCATCGTGCTGATCTTCGTGCTGGGCACGGTGCTGATGCGCTCTGCAGGATGTGCGGTCAATGATTATGCCGACCGGGAATTCGACCGCCATGTGAAACGCACACGTGATCGACCCGTCACCAGCGGACGTATCAGCCCGCGCGAGGCACTCTGGCTGGCGGTGGCCCTGGCTCTGGCCGCCTTTGTACTGATCTTGCCGCTTAATGAACTGACCCTGCTGTTGTCATTCCCGGCGGTGTTTCTCGCCACCAGCTATCCGTACACCAAGCGTTTCCTTGCGATCCCGCAGGCCTATCTCGGCATCGCGTTCGGCTTCGGCATCCCGATGGCGTTCGCCGCGCAACTGGGCAGCGTGCCGCCGGTCGCCTGGCTGCTGCTGGTCGCGAATGTGTTTTGGGCGATCGCCTACGACACGGAATACGCGATGGTGGACAGGGACGACGACATCCATCTCGGCATACACTCTGCGGCATTGTTGTTCGGAAAATACGACGTGGCTGCAGTGATGGCATGCTACGCGATCATGCTGGTTCTTCTTGCCATGGTTGGAATTACGCTAGGCTCGGGACGGTTATATTATGCCGGACTGGCAGTCGCAGCAGGCATTGCACTCTACCATTACAATCTGATCAAACAACGCCAACGCGAGAAATGCTTTGCGGCATTTCTGAATAACAACTGGTTAGGCGCGGCGGTGTTTGCCGGCATCGTTCTGGATAATCTGGCCCGCGGTTAACCAGGCGCGATCGCAAAGATTCCCGCAGGTGATTTGTCATGGGCAGTCTTGCCGACGGGTAACAATTTGTTGCAATTCATTTAGAACTTTTGGGCATTAAAGATAACAAATTCAGCGTTAGCAGTTATCTCTTGCATGATATTTCCCGAAGAAGAGTAACTGTCCCGTACTTTTTGTATAAGGAGCTGGAATGATGAAATCGAAATTTTTGCCGAAATTTGCCAAGTATGGCGCTTTCGCCATGGTTGTCGCTACGGCCATGGCGGGAAGCTACTACTATCGAGGCGTCACTCCCGTGATGGATGCAAGCGCCACTACGAATATGACGACGGCTGCGTATTCGGCACCAAATGAAGTGTCACAAAAGCCTGTTATTGCGCTGCCGGATTTTGAAAAAATCGCAGCCCAGCAGGGTCCGGCGGTGGTCAACATCAGTGTCTCGGGTTCGGTCAAAACCGGGCTTTCCGGATTTCAGGGTTTCCCCCAAATGGACCCGAACGATCCTTTCTATCAATTCTTCCGCCGTTTTCAGATGCCAGAACCGCAAGGAAGCGTGCCGACCCACGGCCTCGGCTCCGGATTCATCGTCAGTCCTGACGGCGTGATCCTCACCAATGCGCATGTGGTGGCGGATGCCGATGAAGTGATCGTGAAACTCACCGACAAAAGGGAATTCAAGGCAAAAGTCATCGGTATCGACAAGCCCTCCGATGTTGCAGTGCTGAAGATCAAGGCGAGTGACCTGCCGTATGTCAAGATCGGCGATCCCCAGAAGGTTCGTGTCGGCCAATGGGTGGTCGCCATCGGTTCGCCGTTCGGGTTCGAGAACAGTGTGACGGCAGGTATCGTTTCGGCAAAGTCACGTTCCTTGCCCGATGACAATTATGTGCCGTTTCTGCAGACCGACGTGGCGATCAACCCCGGCAACTCGGGCGGCCCCCTGTTCGACCTGAACGGCGAAGTGATCGGTATCAACTCGCAAATATACAGCCAGAGCGGCGGGTACCAGGGACTGTCGTTTTCCATCCCGATCGACGTGGCCATGAAAGTGGAAAAACAACTGCTCGCTCATGGCAAGGTGAGCAGGGGACGGCTTGGTGTCCTGATCCAGGAAGTCAATCAGGATCTGGCCAATTCTTTCGGTTTGCCCAAACCTGAAGGAGCATTGGTGAGTTCGGTCGAAAAAGACAGCCCTGCTGAAAAGGCCGGTATCAAGCCCGGCGATGTGATCCTCAAGTTCAACGGCAAGGAAATTGCCAGTTCCCGTGATCTTCCGGCCATGGTTGCCGACATCACTCCGGGTGAAACGGCCAAAATGGAAATTTGGCATGACGGCAAGGCCAGGGAAGTGTCGGTGGATGTCGGAGAGATGAAAGTCGCCAGCGCTGATGAAAAACCCGTCAAGGGCGCGAAGGGCGGATTGGGCCTGGCAGTGCGTCCTCTTACCGCTGATGAGCGCAAGCAGGCAGAGGTTGCCGAAGGTTTGCTGGTTGAGGACGTTCAGGATGGACCCGCCGCCAAGGCTGGTATCGAGTCTGGCGACGTGATCCTGTCCGTGAACGGAGAGAAGGTGGGCAGTGCCGAAAAGCTGCGTTCACTGGTTGCCAAGCACGACAAGAACGTCGCGCTGCTGGTATTGAGGGGGAATAACAAGATGTTCGTGCCCATCCAGCTCGGCTAAGATTTCCCGGTTCGACTAAGATTTCAAAACCCACATTTGCGAGCGGCCGCTTTGCGGTTGCTCGCAAATTTTTTGTACCGGCCTTTCTTATGATTACGCTGCACTGAAACTCCGTATTCCTCGCCTTGTCTCCAGCTTGCCCAAAAAATTCTGGAGCCATTCAGATCACCAAGGCGTTACTCTCCGAGCAAACTGCGTAATATCTCGATTCCTTTGGTTCCGGCATCACGCGGCCGAGTGCGCGCGCTATAGCAGCAAGCTGCTGAAAGTGATTCCGTTCTCAAATCCGGCGCCGTCGCGGCGTATCGCACTGGCATGGCGCAAGAGCTTCGCGCGCGGACAGGCCATCGAAGTTCTCGCCCAAGCGATTGCGCAGGCCAAAATATCCGGCATCAAACTTTTGCTTTAGCAGCGTGTCGGACCCACTTTAATTGCGACAGACTGCTAAACTCTCTCCATGTTGAAACCCGACCTGCCTTACCGTGAAAACCGGTTGCTCAGATGGAGTTATAGCCTGATCGCGCCGATCTACGATCTGGTTGTGTCTCGCCCGCTGCTGCGCTGCGCGTACCCAAACGCTGCGTACTTTGCCGACAGAGCAGACAGAGAAAGGTGTTGCTAAGCGGCATCGGCACGGGTCTCGATCTTCCGCTGCTGCCGAAGCTGCATCACTACACCGCGCTCGATTTCAATGCCGCGATGCTGAACGCGCGCCAGGCCGCGCAGCACAGGCTTGCAGGTGGAGTGGGTGCTGGGCGACAGCATGGCCTTGCCGTTTGCCGATGCGCAGTTCGATCACGTCGTGCTGCACCTGATCCTTGCCGTCGTGCCGCAACCCGCGCAATGTCTGAATGAGGCAGCGCGCGTGCTCAAGCCCGGCGGTACCATCATCATTCTCGACAAGTTCCTGCGCCCGCAACAAACTGCATTGCTGCGCCGCGCACTCAATCCGCTGTCGCGCCGCATCGCCACGCGCATGGATGTGGTGTTCGAGGAGGTGTTAAGTGCAGTGCCGCAGCTGCAACTGGTCAGCGATGTGCCGTTGCTCGCCGGAGGCTGGTTCCGCGGGATCGTGCTGCAGAAGAAATGACGGATATGGGGATGATGGCCATCGCTTGATCATATTGAGGTTGATGGGCCTCGGTCCGAATAAAAGCTGTACTATTCCACTCTCCACCCGGCAAGGAGCTGCCTGGCATGCTGATCTGGCTGGAACTTCTGCTTTGTCTCGCCGTCATCGGCTACGCGGGTTACTTTCTTTCCCGCTACGGCGACATCATCGCCGAAAAGACCGGCATGTCTGCCTCCTGGGTCGGCCTCATCCTGTTGTCCACCGCTACCTCGCTGCCCGAGCTGGTGACCGGGATTTCCGCGGTCACGTTCGCCGACGCTCCGGATATCGCGGTGGGCGACGTGCTGGGCAGCACCGTGTTCAATCTTGCCATCCTGGTATTGCTGGATGCGCTGTACAAGCGTGAGACCCTTTACAGCAAGGCGGCACAGGGGCATACCCTGTCGGCTTTATTGGGCACGATCCTGATCGCTTTCGCCGGTTTCAGTCTGTTGCTCGATCATGCGGGGAGGAGTCCGGTACTGGGCCATGTCGGACTTTATTCGCCGTTCATCGTGCTGGTCTACCTCGTTGCGATGCGCGCCGTTTATATCTATGAACACCGCACCCTGTCCGAATACACCGAGGTCTCCGCCGAACGTTATCCGGATGTGACGCTGCGCAGCGCCGTCAAAGGCTATGCGCTGGCGGCGACAGCCGTGGTGATGGCAGGATCCTGGCTGCCGTTCGTCGCCAAGGATATCTCCGATATGATGGGCTGGGGACAGAGTTTTGTCGGCACCCTGCTGGTGGCGGCAGTGACTTCCGCCCCCGAAGCGGCTGTCACCATTTCAGCGCTGCGCATCGGCGCGCTGGACATGGCCATCGCCAACCTGCTGGGCAGCAACTTGTTCGACATCGTCATCCTGGCGGTGGATGATCTGTTTTATACCAAGGGCCCGCTGCTCGCCCACGTCGATGCCAGCCATGCGCTGACCGCATTCACCGCAGTGATGATGAGCGCATTGGTGGCGTGGGTTTGACCTTCCGCCCACAGGGGCGCGTCGTGCTGGGACTGACCTGGGTGAGCCTGGGCTTGTTCATGCTGTATGTGCTCAATTCATGGATACTGTTCGAGCATGCACATTGAAAATATCAACTGGCACACCCTGACGGCCGATCAGGCTGCGCAACGCCTGGAGACCAGCCCTGAATCCGGTCTGAGTCCGGATCATGCTGCCAGCCGGCTGGCACACTTCGGCGCCAACGAGTTAAAGGAAAAACGCGCACGTTCTCCGTGGCGCATGCTGCTCGACCAGTTCAGCGATTTCATGATCATCGTGCTGATCGTCGCGGCGATCATTTCCGGTTTCGTCGGCGATGTGGAAGATACCGTTGTGATCATCGTCATCGTGATCCTGAATGCGGTGATCGGTTTCGTCCAGGAATACCGGGCGGAGCGCGCGATGGCCGCGCTCAAGCGCATGGCCGCGGCGAGTGCGCGCGTGCTGCGCGGCGGACGCATCGAAACCGTCAGCGCTGCGGAACTGGTGCCGGGCGACGCGGTGTTGCTGGAGGCGGGCAATGTGGTGCCGGCCGATCTGCGCATCATCGAAACGGCGCGGCTCAAGATCGATGAGTCCGCGCTCACCGGCGAATCGGTCGCCGTAGAAAAACAGGTCGCCGTTATTTCCGTCATCGATGCGCCGCTGGGCGACCGTCTCAACCTCGCCTACAAAGGGACCACCGTCGTGTACGGGCGCGGACGCGGGCTGGTGGTGGCCACCGGCATGCACAGCGAACTGGGCAAGATCGCCGCGTTGCTGAGCGAGGACAGCGAAACCAGGACGCCGCTGCAACAGCGCCTGGCGCGCTTCGGCAAGCGCCTGGCAATCGCCGCGCTGGCGATCTGCGTGCTGGTATTCCTGATCGGCATACTGCGCGGTGAGCCGCTGTTGCTGATGTTCATGACCGCGATCAGCCTGGCGGTCGCGGCCATACCCGAGGCGCTGCCGGCAGTCGTGACGATCTCGCTGGCGCTGGGCGCGCGCAAGATGGTCAGACAGCACGCGCTGATCCGCCGCCTGCCTGCTGTGGAAACGCTGGGCTCGGTGAGCGTCATCTGCTCGGACAAGACCGGCACGCTCACCCAGAACAAGATGCATGTGACGGCGATGTATGCCGACGATGTGTCGAGAACAACCTGGCCCGGCAGCGGCGAGCCTTGGGCCACGCTGCTGCAAGCGCTGGCGCTGAACAACGACGCGCATCTCGACCATCATGGCAAGGCGCGCGGCGAACCGACCGAGGCGGCGCTGTTGCATGCCGCACATGCCGCGGGTTACGACAAAGCCGCGCTGGAGCAGGAAGCGCCGCGCCTGCTGGAACTGCCGTTCGATGCCGAGCGCAAGCGCATGACCACTTTGCATCGCGCCGGCACCGAGGTGATCGCGTACACCAAGGGCTCTCCGGAGGCTGTGCTGCCTTTATGCGTGAGCAGCTTGGGCAGCGGCGGCGAGCACGCCATCGATCCTGGCGTGTTGTTGCGGCAGGCAGAAGCGATGGCCGCGGACGGATTGCGCGTGCTCGCTTATGCATATCAGGCGCTGGCAGGTGCTGCCCGACAGCATTCCCCATGCCGCAGTGGAAACAGAACTGGTGTTCCTCGGTTTCGCCGGGCTGATCGATCCGCCGCGCGGCGAAGTGAAAGAAGCCGTGGCGCAGTGCAGATCCGCCGGCATCACGCCGGTGATGATCACCGGCGATCATCCCGCCACTGCGCGCGCGATCGCGCGCGAGCTTGGCATACTTGTTGGCGAAGACGGGGCCGATGGCGACGGGAGCGTGATGACCGGGGCTGAATTGGCACAGCTCGATCAGGCTGCGTTCGAAGCCGTGGTTGAGCAGGTGCGGGTTTATGCGCGCGTCGACCCGGCGCAGAAGATCAGGATCGTCAAGGCGCTGCAGGACAAGGGCGAGGTGGTGGCGATGACCGGCGACGGCGTCAACGACGCGCCTGCGCTGAGAGCCGCCAACATCGGCGTGGCGATGGGCAAGGGCGGCACCGACGTGGCGCGCGAGGCGGCGCACATGGTGCTGCTCGACGACAACTTCGCCACCATCGTGCATGCGGTGCGCCAGGGCCGCCGCCTCTACGACAACATCCGCAAATTCATCCGCTACGGGGTGACCACCAATTCCGCCGAGATATGGACCATCTTCCTCGCCCCGTTCTTCGGCTTGCCGATCCCGCTGCTGCCGATCCACATCCTGTGGATCAACCTGGTCACCGACGGACTGCCTGCGCTCGCCCTGACCGCCGAACCTGCCGAGCACGGCATCATGCGCCGCAAGCCGCGCCCGTTGCAGGAAAGCATCTTCGCGCACGGCATGTGGCAGCACATGCTTTGGGTGGGTCTGCTGATGGCGGCGCTTACGCTGATCATCCAGGCATGGGCCTATCACACCGGCCATGCGCATTGGCAGACCATGGTGTTCACGGTGCTGACCTTGACCCAGCTCGTGCATGTGATGGCGATACGTTCGGAAAAAGAATCACTGTTCGCCATCGGGATCTTTTCCAACCGGCCCATGGCGCTGGCCGTCCTCGCCACTTTCCTGTTGCAGATGGCAACCATTTACGTGCCGGCACTCAACCCGATATTCAAGACCGAAGCGCTCGATGCCGGTGAACTGGCGATATGCCTGGTGATCTCCTGCGTTGTGCTGCTGGCAGTGGAAATCGAGAAGTGGCTAATGCGGGGTGGATGGCTTTATCGCACGAATTGACTACGGAACGGTTGTTTAGGCGCGAAGACATGATCGTAAGCCCGACAAACAAGCATACCAAAGCCGGTCTCCGACGGTGTTCTGGATAGCGGTCGTTTAAATGCTGCAGGTTATAAATAGGTCGCATGCAACTGAACTCAACCGGATAAATGTCGAACATGCACTTCCTTTTTCCGGGATAGCCTGGAACTGCTCGACAAGGCCAATGACATGAGCGAATTGAAAATCTTGCAAGAACTGGAGTATTGTCCGTCCAAACACCGTTAGGTTTAAACGCACCGTTTTGACAGGGGCGACCATGGAACTGCATCAATTCTTTTTTTTCCTTGCCATCATCCTGATCGCCGCGCGTTTGCTGTCTGAGACGGTAGCGCGATTCGGTGTACCTTCAGTGATCGGTGAACTGCTGGCCGGCCTGCTGGTCGGTCCATCTGTGCTGGGCTGGGTGACGCCTGATACCACCATGAAGCTGCTTGCCGAGATCGGCATCATCCTGTTGCTGTTTGAGGTCGGCATGGATACAAACCTGAGCCGATTGGCCCGATCCGGCAGCAAGCCATACATCGTCGCGTTGGGTGGCTTTGTCTTCCCCTTTGGCCTCGGTTATGGTGTCAGTGCCTGGCTGTTCGGATTGCCGGAACTCACTGCCCTTTTCATCGGCGGCACGCTTACGGCCACCAGCATCGGCATCACCGTACGAGTGCTGGACGATTTGGGCAGGCGTCATTCAGACGAGGCGCAGATCGTCATCGGTGCGGCAGTGCTGGACGATATCCTCGGCGTGCTGGCACTGGCGTTTCTTTACCAATTTGCGGTGGAACAGGAAGTTTCCATCAAGGCGCTGGGTGAGGTGAGCATCTACATTGTATTGTTCATGGTGCTGGCGCCTATCGTCGCCAAGCTGGCTGCGGTAATGATAGACCGCCTCGACCAGCATGCCGCTTCCCCCGGTTTGTTGCTGACCATGGCGCTGTCCCTGATCCTGCTGTTCTCATGGTTGGCACATGCAGTGGGTGCGCCGGAGATCATGGGAGGCTTCGCGGCAGGTCTGGCGTTCAGCCAGCATTTTGGTTTCACGTTCCCGATGGGAAAGTCGAAGCTGATTCTTGAGCCTAGCCCTAAACTGGCACATCGCCTTGAAGAACAGATGCGTCCGCTGATACATACATTTTCGCCAATGTTCTTTGTGATGGTCGGGGTGTCACTCAACCTGAGCTCGGTTGACTGGAGCTCGGGCTTCGTCTGGCTGCTGGCTGTATCGTTGCTGCTGGCCGCATTCCTAGGCAAGTTTGCGTCAGGGTTCTTTATCCGCGAATCTCGCCAAAGTCAGATCGCAATTGGTCTTTCAATGATTCCGCGCGGCGAAGTGGGACTGATTTTTGCTCAGCTCGGCTTTAGCCAGGGAATATTCAAGGACGAGCTGTATGCCGCTATCCTGATCGTCATCGCGCTGACCACCCTGTCTCCGCCGTTCCTGCTCAAGTGGTTTTACGGCAGGAATGGATGATCCAGGGATCGAATGCCGTTCATTTCCATCCTGTCGTTCGCCGTTCGATAGGTTTCGCGCACTCGCCATGCGCATATCTAATGGCCGCCATGAACGGTTAGAATGAGCCGGGTTGAATAAGTAACCGTGGTGTTTTGGCAAATATTATTTTCGGAGACATGCCGATGAACCGTTTTGCTGTATCGATTGCAATGCTATGCATGCCGCTGATGTCGTTCGCTGCCGAGAATGCCGAGCGGATCGACCTGACCAATCACTGGGTGGGTATCACCTCGGTCATTTTATTCGTTATCGCCTACCTCGCGGTGATGGCGGAGGAGTTCACCCATCTACGCAAGTCCAAGCCGGTGATGCTGGCAGCAGGCATCATCTGGGGACTGATCGCCTGGTACTATCAGTCGCAGAACATTCCCGATATCGTCGAAGAGGCTTTGCGCCACAATCTTGGAGAATATGCAGGTCTGATGCTGTTCCTGCTGGTGGCGATGACGTACATCAATGCGATGGAAGAGCGCAATGTGTTCGAGGCGTTGCGCTCCTGGCTGATACGCAAGGGATTCGGATATCGCACGCTGTTCTGGGTGACCGGCATACTGGCGTTCTTCATTTCGTCAGTCGCAGACAACCTGACCACGGCTTTATTGATGGTGGCGGTGATACTGGCGGTGGGCGCCGACAACAAGAAGTTCGTCACCCTTTCGTGCATCAGCCTGGTCGTCGCCGCCAATGCCGGGGGTGCGTTCAGCCCGTTCGGCGATATCACCACACTGATGGTATGGCAGAAGAACCTCCAAACCAGCGATGGGCCGGTTGATTTCTGGTCATTCTTTCATTTGTTCGTTCCCGCGCTGGTCAATTGGCTGGTGCCGGCGGCCGTCATGCATTTCTGGGTGCCGGATAAAAAGCCCAAAGGAGGCGGAGAAATGGTGGCGATGAAGCGCGGCGCGATCGCTATCCAGATACTGTTTTTGATCACCATCGCCCTTGCGGTAAGTTTCCATAGCTTCCTGAAGTTGCCGCCGGTGATCGGCATGCTCACCGGCCTGAGTCTGCTCAAGTTCTACGCCTATTACCTGAAGGTCTCGAAAAAGCCCGCACGCTTTCGCAAAAATGGCGAAGAGGACATCGGCAGTCCGGTGGCGTTCGATATCTACAGGGAAGTGGCGCGTGCAGAATGGGACACGCTGTTTTTCTTTTACGGCGTGGTGATGTGCGTGGGCGGGCTGGGCTTCATCGGTTATCTCGGGATGATGTCGCATGTGATGTATGTTGAATGGGGACCCACCTACGCCAACATCGCCGTCGGTATCATCTCGTCGGTAGTCGACAACATCCCGGTGATGTTTGCAGTGTTGACCATGCAGCCTGATATGACAGTCGGACAATGGCTATTGGTGACGATGACTGCGGGGGTTGGAGGTTCGCTGCTTTCGATCGGTTCTGCGGCCGGAGTCGCGCTGATGGGGCAGGCGCGCGGCGTGTATACCTTCTTTGGCCACCTTAAATGGACGCCGGTGATCGCGCTGGGCTATGCGGCCAGTATCGCCGCGCACATGCTGATCAACCACAATCAGTTCTGACGTGACGATGAAAATCACGCTGCGAATTCTTGATTGGCAGTTTGGACTTGACGCGGCATCGCCGCTGCACATAAAATTCCCGACCATTTCATTCAGGTAATAACATCATGAGTACAGACGTTCAGCAACGTATCAAAGAGCAAGTCACCTCCCATCCGGTGGTGTTGTATATGAAAGGCAACCCGCAGTTCCCGCAGTGCGGTTTTTCTGCCAACGCGGTGCGCATACTCAATACCCTGGGAGTGAAAGAATTATTCACAGTGGACGTGCTGCAGGATCCGGAAATCCGGAATGGCATCAAGGAATACGCCAACTGGCCGACCATCCCGCAGCTGTATATCAAGGGCGAATTCGTCGGCGGTTCGGACATCATGACCGAGATGTATCAAAGCGGCGAACTGAAACAGCTGCTGGGCGGATAGGCTGTAAGCGACTTGTATTTCTGCTGAAAGATATACAAATAAATCCATCATTCCGGCTGAATACCAACTTTTCTACCCCGTGCAACAAGGGCAGAAATGATGGTTGCCGCAACTCGTGTATATCTCCAACTGGTATGGTGCGTTTATTATCCACCCTATTCATCTGATACACTCCAAAATATCTTGAAAATTTCCGCAATCCCGCGGCGTTGATGGAGCTCAGATATCTATCGAGTTGCTATGCCGGCAGCGCTCTGTGTTACAGTGCATTCTGCAGAAGATACTTTAGATGTCTGCTGTAAAGTAATCACGTCAAGGGAGCGAAATGTTGATGCGTTTTGAACGGGAGCAGTGATCATTCTATGACAGAGATACTACAAAATAAATTCCTCGAAGAAGTACAACTCCTCGAAGAACAACAGTTACTACCTCAACCTATTGAAGCGGCCGACCTGTTGGTCGCTTATCTGGAACAGATCGGCATCGAGTATGTGTTCGGTGTTCCCGGTGGGGCTATAGAACCGCTTTATAACGCGCTCGCGCGCAGTGCCCGGCGCGGCGGGCCGCGCCCGGTACTCGCGCGCCATGAATCGGGAGCCGCTTTCATGGCAGATGGCTACGCTCGCGAAACGGGCAAGATCGGCGTGTGCTGCGCCACTTCCGGTCCGGGTTCCACCAATCTCATCACCGGTGTGGCCTGCGCTTATGAAAACGAGATCCCTATGCTGGTCATCACAGCCCAGCCTTCGCTGCATTTGCTGGGTCGTGGGGCATTGCAGGAATCATCCGGCGCCGGTTTCGACACGGTCGCCATGTTTCGTCTCTGCACGCGCTATAGCGCGCTGATATCCCACCCGGATCAACTGGAAAGACAGCTGACCAATGCGCTGCTCAGTGCATATCAGCCTATCCCCGGCCCGGTTCACCTCAGCATACCGATGGACGTGCATCGTTCGCTGTTGAAGAGCGGGCCTTCTTTCAATCTGGCTCATCTGCTCAAGCCGAGAACGGCTGTTGATGATGCATCTGTTCGCGAATTGCAGGCATTGTTGGCGCATGCAAATAAGGTAGCAGTGCTGATCGGCAGCAGTTGCGGCGAAGCAATAGACCTCATCATCGAGCTGGTGGAAAGGAAGAACGGGGTTTTCGTTGTCACACCCGATGCCAAGGGGTTCATCAGTCCGCGCCACCCTTTGTACCGCGGCGTGTTCGGCTTTGCGGGCCACCGGTCCGCTGTCGCGGCGGTGGAAGATGCGGATGTGGATCTGATACTGGTAGTCGGGTCCAATCTGAGTGAATGGACCAGCAACGGCTGGAGCGAGGCCGTGTTGAACAACCGGCTGGTGCATATCGATTCCTGCGAGGCTCACCTGACACGCTCACCGATGGCGCGCCTGCATGTGCGCGGCCGCATTCGCCCGGTTTTCGAGCGGTTGCTGCGAACGCTGCGCAGGGAAGGTCCAGAAGTGGTTTCCGCAGGTGAGAAGCGAAAATTCAGAAAGGCATCGGTTGATGATCCGTTCAAGCCGTCATCCGTCGGCGCACCCATCAAACCTCAGTACTTGATGCGCGAACTCGGCTGGCGCAGTCCGCCCGACACGCGTTTCCTGACCGATACCGGCAACAGCACTACATGGGCGATCCACTATCTGGGAATGTACGACCACCAGCCCAGCGCGGGAGGCTGGATGCGCGTCACGATGAATTTCGCGCCGATGGGTTGGGCCATCGGCGGTGCGGTCGGCACCGCGCTCGCCAATCGCAAAGTTCCGGTAGTCTGCATCACCGGCGACGGCAGCCTGCTGATGAATGGTCAGGAAATGACCGTGGCACAGACCGAGAAACTCACTGTGCTGTTCGTGATTCTCAACGATGCCGCATTGGGTATGGTGAAACATGGCCAGCGCCTGGCAGGAGCTGAGCAAGTTGCCTACGAATTGCCAACGGTGGATTTCCGGCTGATGGCCGAAGCCATGGGCATCCCGGGCCATGTGATTCGTACCGCCCAGGATTTCGACAACCTGGACCTGGACGCGATCCTGAGTCATCCGGGTCCGACTGTGCTGGATGTGCGAGTTGACAAAGAAGAAGCTCCACCCATGGAATTGCGGCTCAGGCTTATGGGGCGGTGAGATAAGTTTGGAAACCATCCATACCCGCATCTCGCAGGAAGAAGCAGAGACTGATAACGCTTTCGCTGCATTGTCCTGTCATTGCCACGGCTATGATGTCTATGGCGAACTATTGAAACAGTCAAATTGGATCGAGTATTTTCCCCCGCTTGAACATATAGGCTGCGACCTGCAGCCCTCCGATTTTGCCGCGAAGGCACGTGCAACGCCTTTACCAAAGAGAATGGTATGAGCGATACCGAAAATCCTAACGCCATCCGCAGCCGCATCTGGCGCGAAGAACCCGAACCCGACAATCCATTCGCTATCCGTGCAGCCTATTGCCGCGGATACGATGTTTACGGCGAGATGCTGGGGCAGGCGCGCTGGGTAGAAATGCTTTACCTGTTGTTCCGTGAAGAAGCGCCAACGGCGGCGCAAGCGGATTTGCTGGAAGCGCTGGCAGTGGCACTGGCCAATCCCGGCCCGCGTGATGCATCCGTGCATGCTGCCATGTGCGGAGGCGTTTGCGGGTCGACGGCGGCCGCGTCGCTGATGGCCGCACTGGCGGTAGGCGCAGGACAATTTGCCGGAGGGCATGAAGTATTTTTGGCGATGGAAGGCTGGGTGGCATGTGGCAACACCCTTGACGCATGGTGTAAGCGGCTCGGCGGATTGGAAGCAATTCCGGGCAGTATCTGGCCGACACCGGAACATGCGCCGGGTTTCGATCCCCATGGCGTCGGCACAGCCACTTCGGTGAAGCAAACACTTGCTTGTCTCGTTCGCTACAGTTCCGGAGCACACTTGGCATGGTTGCAGCAAAACCTGCCGGCTCTGGAAGCGGCGGCGGGTTGCCCCCTCGCAATGTCAGGCGTGGCCGCAGCCGCGCTTGCCGACATGGGTTTTACTCCTGAACAAGGTGAAATGCTGTACTTGCTGATGCGCCTGCCCGGCGCGGCAGCGCATGCGTTGGAACAACAACCCCTCGGCTACAAGAAGTTCCCATTCGGCACCATGGAACTGGTAAGCGAATCGACAGAGGAGCAAGCATGAATACGCGTGCGAACGGCCCTGCCTTGTTACAGGAAAACGTCGGCGTGTTGAAAAGCAGCATGGGAACTTTTTATCCCGGCAGTCACGTGATCTATCGCGGTCACGACCTGCACAAGGACTTGAAGGACATGGACTGGGTCGAGCTTTATGTGTTCGGTATAACAGGGCGCCGCTTTACCAGGGAGCAATTGCGGCTGTTGCATTCCATCTGGACCTACACCAGCTACCCGGATGTCCGTCTGTGGAATAACCGTGTGGCCGGATTGGCCGGCAGTTCCCGCTGTACCCCGACTTTGGGCTTGGCGGCCGCTACGGCGGTTTCCGAGTCTTCGATCTACGGACAAGGTTCTTGCATGCGCGCGATAGACTTCCTGATCCGTACACGCCGGCAGATGGATGAGGGCGGCGACCTCGACGAATGCATCCGGCAGGAACTGGAGTTGCACCGCAGCGTCTCCGGCTATGGCCGACCCCTGGTCAATGCGGATGAACGCATTGAGCCCTTGCTGTCACTCGCCAGAAGCCTGGGTCTGGATCAGGGACGCTATCTGCGCTTGGCGCTGGACGTGGAAAAAAAACTGCTTGCGGGCCGGTGGCGCATGAAGATGAATTATGCAGGTGTGGTCTCTCCGTTGGTCGCCGATATCGGTCTTACACCGCGTGAGTTTCACCTGTACTTGTTCCCGTCTTTTCTGGGCGGAATGCCGCCTTGTTTCATTGAAGCATCGGAGCGCCCGGAAGGTACACTGTATACAATTGCTTGCTCTGACATCCTGTATGAAGGTCAACCTCAACGACCCTGGCACAGGGCAGGCGTGAGCTAGTGGATAATGATCCAAAAAATAAATTCAGGTGGGTTGTAAATTATGGAAGGATCAGCCGTGCAGACATTTAACCGTCGAATAATCTGTACTTTTTTGGCATCGGCCTGGATCGGCACTGTTGCCGCCGCTCAACCCACTGAAGAAGAAGATCTGGCACTGGCCTATGGCGACAAATCAATGATCAGCATAGCCACCGGCAGCTCGCAACCTATCACTCGCGCGCCGGCTGTGGCGACCGTGATCACTGCCCGTGACATCGAGACCATGGGAGTAACCGACCTGGACCAAGCGCTGGAAACCGTGCCGGGGCTGCATGTTTCCATGTCGAATGTCGCCATGCAACCGATTTACGAATTTCGCGGTATTGCCACCAAAAACAATCCGGAAGTCCTGATGCTGGTCAATGGCCTCCCGATCACGAATGTGCTGTGGGGAAATCGCGGCGAGGTTTGGGGCGGCATGCCGCTGGAAAATGTGGAGCGCATCGAAGTGATCCGCGGGCCGGGGTCGGCATTGTATGGTGCCGATGCCTTCTCCGGGGTGATCAATGTCATTACCAAGACTGCGGCTGATATCAATAATGAATTCGGGTTGCGTGCCGGCAGTTTCAACAGCCGCGATGCGTGGGCGCAGTACGGAGGCAAATTGGGCGCGCTGGACACCGCTTTGTATATAGGTGCGGGGAATACCGACGGCCAGAAAGGCATCTTCGAGAATGACGCACAAACTGCTTGGGATGCAATTTATGGCCCACCGAATGTATCGCTCGCGCCCGGGCCGGTCAATGATGCACGCAAGGGAATCGATGCGCGTGCCGATTTGTCCCATGAAGCGTGGCGTTTACGGGCGGCATACCAGCAACGCGAAGTGGGCGTCGGCGCCGGTGTCGCCGGGAGCCTGGATCCCAGTGGGCGCGGGCAAGCGTCCAAGTTGTATCTGGATTTGAGCTATGAAAAAGCCAACTGGGCACCGAACTGGGATGTGTCCGGGGTTGCCGGATATTACGGTATCAAGGAAAACGGCGATCCTGCCTACATGCTGTTCCCCCCTGGCGCCTTTGGCGGAGCATACCCCGACGGCATGATCGGCGATCCCGGGCATTCCGAACGGCACACCTACGCCAGCGTTTCCGCTTTCTATACCCGCTTTGAGCAGCATCGGATTCGTATCGGCACGGGATACCGGGTAGAAGATCTGTACGATGTTCAAGAGACCAAAAATTATAATGCGTTATTTCAACCATTGCCGGGCGGCTTGACGGATGTAACCGGCGATCCAACCTTGGTCTATATGATGCCGCACTCGCGCAGCATTTCCTATGCATTTGCACAGGACGAATGGAGTTTTGCAAAAGACTGGACGCTTACTGCGGGCGTGCGGCATGACAACTATTCGGACTTCGGCGGCACCACCAATCCGCGCCTCGCTCTGGTGTGGAATGCGGCCTACAACATCGTGGTCAAGGCCATGCATGGAACCGCTTTTCGAGCCCCATCCTTCGCCGAGCTCTATGCCATCAACAATCCAGTGGCCACCGGAAATCCCAACCTGAAACCGGAGACCATTACGACGGACGAACTGGCTGTTTCCTGGCAACCCGTAGCCAAGTGGAAAAACACTCTGAACTTTTTCCGTTACAGTATGCATGACATCATTCTTCCCGCAACGCCTTATCAGAATGCCGGCGACCAGGATGGGCAGGGGCTGGAATTGGAGTCCACGCTGGAGGCCTCCAGCGATGTGAGACTGACCGGCAACTTTTCATTGCAACATTCCACAGATCAGACCAGCGGGCAGGATGCGGGCATGGCGCCGCAGCGCCGGTTGTTTGTCCGCGCCGACTGGCGTTTTGCGCCGTTATGGCAAGCCAGCACCAAGGCCAATTATGTGGCAGACCGGATGCGGGAGCCGGGCGATACCCGGGCCAAAGTTCCAGACTACACCCTGGTGGATTTGACCTTGCAGCGTAATAGCTTTACCGGTAATTGGAATATTCGCGCCATGGTGACCAACCTGTTTGATCGTGATGCCAGGGAACCGACCTTTCAATCCGTGGGTGTAACGGTTCCCGGCAACCCCGTTACACTTTCAGATCTGCCACTCCCGGGACGTGCTTTTTACCTGCAATTCCAATACAAACTCTGATTCCGAAAGGTTGTTGAACACGGTGGGGCCCAGCTAGTTACAATACAAGCTCTTCCTGAATTAGCCGGCAAACAAGGGGTGCCGTGCATACGGATGACGAAAATAAATTCCTCGGGGCCAACATCGATTCCGGCGAAGGTCGGGTCGGTTCCTGATCTGTTTGTTTCAATTGAAGGGTCATGATGTTTATTTGCAAGGTTAAAGGAAGTAAGCTATCCACTGGTTCACTGTCCCTGCGCATGCGCCTACACTCCTTGTGCAGGCAGGCTCCTGGTCTCGGATGCTACACGGTATGGACGAATAAAGCGGCGGGGCAATCAACAAACAAGCTCTGGCTAAAATCCAGTCCTCAGGGTGCAACGGGTTTTCCGGTGAAACGTAAAACTTTATTGGACTCCCATTTTATTGGATTCGATCATACAAGGGTGTGTTATGCGCACCAATGAAAGTGATGCACCAAAGGTAGGCAATCCGCGGCCAACCAGAGGTTGGGCGGAATTGGCACTGTGGAATGCGCTTCGGCACCGCCTTTATTCACGTGCAGCCAGGGGTTCCATGCCACTCTGGGCCCTGTATGCACAGATCGATTATGTTGCCGACCGCAAGCGCGCGCCTGGGGACACTTGTCCAGATATCGAGGATCCCCAAACCGTGGACGACACGCTGCGCAACAAGAATCAGTACTGTGATGGGGGCTTTGCGTTCAAAGTGCTCAATCTGCTCAATGCATATGCACCCGAACCCGGTTCTTATGCTACCCCGTTCGCACCGTATTACAATAACGTTCCAATAGCCAATGACTTGCCGTCGTCCGGAAGGGCGTGGCGTGTCGAATTAACTCACCAGTTTTGATGTTAAACACTTCCACATTTTCTCCGGGCTTGCCCGTTCACTCTCCTCGCATTGAATTCAATAGCCGGCTGATTGAGCTATCGCGTAGTGTCGCAGTTTTGTTCTTTATAGCGCTGGCTGTCATATTGCCGGTGTGGTCAGCCGGAGAAGATGCAATCGCAGTCATCTATCCCGATATTGGCGAACCATATCGGGCAATATTCGATGAAATGATCAAGGGGATAGAGGAACAAGTCGGCACCGATGTATCGAGTTATCCGGTGAAGGCTGATACCGATATTGCTGCACTGAAAGTTCGTCTGCAACAACAGAAAGCCAGGGTGGTGATCGCGCTTGGGCGGCAGGGGATGAATACGGCCACACTGCTGAATAACGGTGCCGTGGTGGTAGGCGGTGTGTTGACAGTGCCCGAGAGCGAGGCGAAACGACAACCGGTGATCACCCTGTCGCCGGATCCGGCCCTGTTGTTTGCCCGCATGAAAGCACTGATGCCGATGATGAAACGCATTTTCGTCGTCTACGATCCAGGCTTCAACAGCTGGCTGATCAAATTGGCCAAGGACGCCGCCAGCGCTCAAGGGTTGGAGTTGGTGGTTTACCAGGCGCAGGATCTGCGCGGTGCGGTGCAGTCCTATCAAAAGATATTTTCCGAAGCAGACGGTCGCAGTGATGTCTTGTGGTTGCCCCAGGACCCGACCACGGTGGAGGAAAATTCCATCCTGCCTTTGGTGCTGCAGGACTCGTGGAATCAAAGCATCGCGGTCATTTCCAGCAATTTCGGCCACGTAAGGCGCGGTGTGTTGTTTGCCCTTTACCCTGACAACGAAGCCCTCGGGAAGAGCCTGGCCAGCCTGGCCGAGGGAATCTTGAACAAGGGAAGTGAAGCTGGAAAGCCCGGCATGATGACATTGCACGATGTCCAAAGTGCCGTCAATGTGCGCACCGCCAAGCATCTGGGGATCAACCCGGTGCGGCTGAACGGTTTCAACTTGACCTTCCCTGAATGACGCGAGCCCATGAAGAAAATTCTCAACGAATTTCTCCATAAGGTGACCTTCGAGCGCCAGCTTGGCATCATGGTTACGCTCGGGATTCTGCTGCTGGCATTGTCCTCCTCCCTGGTGGGATCGTGGCAGAGCAACGAACGGGTACGCATAAACCTGCTTGAGCAGGGCCAGCAAATCACCGAGAATCTGGCGCGTCAGAGCGCCCTGGCGCTGATCTACGCTTCCGCAGACAACGCCGACGAGGCGGTGAAAGCGACCATGGCATTCCCTGGCGTGGTCAGTGTGGAAATACTTGATGTCAACCAGCGCACATTACTGACACGCGGGAAATACATTCCGGCCGAATTTTCCACTCTGGTCGAGCGTTCCAATTTGAAGGAGGTCGCGTCCGTGCTTGAAGCGGAAAGCAGGAACGCATGGCGCTTTTCAGCACCGGTTTATACGCGTCCCGCTTCAGAATCGCCGTTCAATGTGCAGACAACCGCCCCTGAATTGCTCGGCTATGTTTCAGTGGTGATGAGCAAGCAAGAGCTGGTTCGAATGGCGACCGGGATTTTTGCCGCCAATATAGCCACGTCGTTTACCTTCGCACTGTTGTTCCTGCTCCTGATCCGCTTTCTGACCAACCGCATGACCCGGCCGCTTAACCAGTTGTCGGCCAGCATGGGGCGCGCCAAGGCAGGAGAATCGGAAGTGCGTGCCGTGCTCTCCGGGCCCAAGGATATCTCCGACATGGCCCATGCCTTCAACAGCATGATGGAAGTGCTGGAAGAGCGCGAGGCAGCCTTGAGCGTTGCCGCGATCGCGTTCGAGATCGAGGAAGGCATGATCGTGACCGATCAGGACGAGGTGATCATTCGCGTCAATCGCGTCTTTACAAATCTGAGCGGTTACAGCGCCGAAGAAGCAATCGGCAACAGCCTGAGCTTTATCAAGTCTGATCGCGACGATCCGGAGTTCTATTCACGCATGAGCGAGATTCTGCATCGTGACAATTTCTGGCAAGGGGAAATCTGGAACCGGCGCAAGAACGGGGAAATCTATCCGGAATGGCTGACGATCACCGCCGTTGTCGGCAAGGACGGCAAAATAACCAATTATATTTGCGCATTCTTTGACATCACCGAACGCAAACTGGCGGAAGAAAAGATCCATAATCTGGCCTTTTATGACCCGCTCTGCCAATTACCCAACCGGAGGCTGTTGTTTGACCGCCTGCATCAGGCAGTCACAACCAGCGTGCGCAACAAGACCTGCGCAGCACTGTTGTTCATCGATCTCGACAATTTCAAAATACTGAACGACACCCGGGGACACGACATCGGCGATCTGCTATTGATCGAGGTGGGCCATCGCTTGCGCTCCGCAATACGCGAGAGCGATACTCTGGCGCGTCTGGGCGGGGATGAATTCGTGGTGCTGCTGGAGGGGTTGAGCGAGAACAGATCGGAGGCCGGCGTGCAGGCGAGGGAGGTGGGAGAGAAGATGCTTGTCGACATCAGCCAGCCCTATACGCTCAAGGATGTCGAACATTACAGTACCGCGAGTATAGGCGTATCCCTGTTTTCCAATTACAGGCAAAATCTCGACGATCTGCTCAAACAGGCTGATACTGCCATGTACGCAGCAAAGAAATCCGGGCGCAACACACTGCGTTTCTTTGATCCTGCCATGCAGGCCGCGCTGGAAATTCACAGCCAGCTGGAAGCTGGAATGCGCAAAGCATTGCCCAGGCAGGAATTCATGCTGTATTACCAGGTGCAGGTCGATAGCGATCAACGCCCCATCGGTGCGGAGGCATTGTTGCGCTGGGAAGATCCGGAACAGGGAATGATCAGCCCGGCAAAGTTCATCCCCGTTGCGGAAGACACCGGGTTGATCCTGCCTATCGGCCAATGGGTGTTGAAGACCGCTTGTGCGCAGCTTAAGGAATGGGAGGGTAATCCGCTAACCGGCGAATTGTCGCTTGCGGTCAATGTCAGCGCGAGGCAGTTCCGCCAACCGGGTTTCGTGAAACAGGTAAGTGAAGTGATCAAACAAACCAAAATCAATCCATCGCGTCTCAAGATCGAATTGACCGAGAGCACGGTGCTCGAAAATGTTGTCGACACCATCAACAAGATGCACGCATTGAAATCGGTCGGAGTGCGTTTCTCCATGGACGATTTTGGCACGGGTTACTCGTCGCTGGCTTATCTGACGCAACTGCCGCTCGATCAGTTGAAGATAGACCAGTCATTCGTTCGCAACATAGGCACAAAATCCACCGATTCGATGATCGTCCAGACCATTATCGGCATGGCCCACAATCTCGGAATCGAGGTCATTGCCGAAGGAGTCGAAACCGATTCCCAGCGTGATTTCCTTTGGGGAGCAGGATGCCGGTTCTATCAGGGATATCTGTACGGCAGACCCGTGCCGGCCAGGGAATTCAACGCCCGGCTGGCAGAGCAGAGCCGCATGGTGTTCAGCGGAGATGATAAATGATCCAATCCCTGCAGGATTGGATGTTTGCCGGCTATCGGGGTCATTTCGCGAGGCTTGCACGCGCGCGCAGGATCGCCGCCTCAACCTGATTCGGCGCGGTTCCGCCGATATGGTTGCGGCTGGCGAGCGAGCCTTCCAGCGACAAGACCTGATACACGTCTTCGCCGATGTGCGATGAGAATCTCTGCAATTCGGCGAGACCGATAGCACTCAAATCGCAGCCGCGTTGTTCGGCGAAGCGTACCGCGACAGCGACGGATTCATGGGCATCGCGAAACGGCACGCCTTTCTTCACCAGATAATCGGCCAGATCGGTAGCGGTAGCGTGGCCCTGCAGCGCTGCTTCGCGCATGGCTTCGGAATTGACCCGGATGCCGGCGATCATCTCTGTGTAGACACGCAAGGTTTGCGACAGCGTTTCCACGGTATCGAACAGCGGTTCCTTGTCTTCCTGATTGTCCTTGTTGTAAGCCAGGGGCTGGCCCTTCATCAGCGTGAGCAGCGCAACCAGATGACCGTTCACCCGCCCGGTCTTGCCGCGCACCAGTTCGGGAACATCGGGATTTTTTTTCTGGGGCATGATGGACGAGCCGGTGCAGAAGCGGTCGGCGATGCCGATGAAACCGAAGCGCGGATTCATCCACAGGATCAGTTCCTCGGAAAAGCGCGACAGATGCGTCATGATCAGCGCGGCGCAAGCGGTGAACTCGATCGCGAAGTCGCGATCGGAGACCGCATCCAGCGAGTTCTCGCACACGCCTTCAAAGCCCAGCAGTTCGGCGACATACTCGCGTTTTATCGGATAACCGGTTCCGGCCAATGCAGCTGAGCCAAGCGGCAAGCGGTTGACACGCTTGCGGCAATCCCGCAGACGTTCCGCATCGCGCTTGAGCATTTCGAAATAGGCCATCAGGTGATGCGCAAAGCTGACCGGTTGCGCGACCTGCAAATGGGTGAAGCCGGGCATGATGGTGTTGACATGCGGTTCGGCCAGGTCGAGCAGCGCGCGCTGCAAACCCTTGACCAGACCGAGCAAATCATCGATCGCATGACGCAGATACAGGCGTATATCGGTCGCCACCTGGTCGTTGCGCGAACGACCGGTGTGCAGGCGCTTGCCGGCATCGCCAACCAGGGTGATAAGCCGTTTTTCGATGTTGAGGTGCACATCCTCCAGATCCGTCGACCAGACGAATTCACCGCTGATGATCTCATTTTCGATCTGGCCAAGGCCGCGCTTGATGTCATTCAAGTCGTGTGTCGTGATGATGCCGCAGGCGGCCAGCATCTGCGCATGTGCCAGCGAGCCCTGGATATCGAACATCGCCAGCTTGTGGTCGAAACCCACCGATGCGGTATAGCGTTTCACCAGTTCCGCCACCGGCTCGGCGAATCTTCCTGACCAGCCATCTTTATCTTGCATTGCCGCCCCCACTTGTCCCAAAATGAAGCATCGAATTCCCTGGGCTTTCCCGCCATGAACCCGAATTATTCAATCCATGAATAGTCCGCGCAGTATAAAACAAAACGCACGGCCGGATACGCTGCCCAACTTCCGCAACCTCGGCATCATGCTGCGTATCCTCGTGATCAGCAACGGCCTGGCGATGTTGCAGGCGATCATACTGGCAAATGAATGGTCGGACGTCGCACAGCGCATTATGGAAATTGAAACGCTGCTCACCCCGGTGCTGCTGACCGGCATGTTGCTGTTGTGGATAGCCCAGCCGTGGCTGAATCGTTTACCATACTGGCGGGGTGCGCTGGCGACAATGGTGATCGTTGTCGTGTTGACGCTGTCCTTCTATGAATTCGGCAGCAACCTGTTCAGTCCGGCAGTAAATTCAAAATATCTTTTCGACGAGGCGCGGTACGCATTGCTCAGCGTGGCGGTGTGCGTGATCCTGCTGCAGTATTTCCGGCTGCGCGCAAAGATGCTGACGCGTGCGCTGCATGAAGCGCGTTTGCAGGTACTGCGCGCGCGCATCCGCCCGCATTTTTTGTTCAATACGATCAATGCAGTGCTCGGCATAGTACGAACCCAGCCAAAGCAAGCCGAAACGGCGCTGGAGGACATGGCAGACCTGTTCCGCATGGCGATGTCCGATGCAAGGGATCTGGTGCCGTTGCACCGGGAAATCCGCTTGAGCAAACAATATATCGCCCTGGAACAAATGCGTATAGGAGACCGGCTGAATGTCGACTGGAGGATAGACGGGGTGCCGGAACACGCGCTGATCCCTCCGTTGCTGTTGCAGCCTTTGCTGGAGAACGCGGTTTACCACGGTATCGAACCATTGAGCCAGGGAGGCATCATCACCGTCGTGATGAGGCTTGGCAGCGATGGGATCAGGATCAGTGTGGAAAATCCCCATGCGCCAAACAACGCTGTATTGAAAGACAGGGAAAATACCGATAATTTCCGTACAGTCTACGAACCGGTAAAATCTGCAACGCCGAATGTCGGCAACAAGCAGCGTCCCAACAATAAAATGGCCTTGTTGAACATCCGCGAACGGCTGGACCTGCTGTTTGACGCCGAAGCGAGCTATCAGGTAGAAAATGGAAATGATTTCTATCGTGTTGAAATCGTCTTGCCATATATAAAGGAACGACCATCATGACCAACACCGTCGAATTGGCAATGCGAGTATTCATCGTTGATGACGAACCTCCCGCGCGCAACCGCTTGCGCGACCTGCTGAACGACTGCAAGGAGCAGTTGGCGCTGGATGTGGTGGGCGAAGCGGGCAATGGCCGGGAGGCTTTGGACAAGCTTTCTGAAATCCCGGCCGATGTGGTGTTGCTGGATATCCGCATGCCGCAAATGGACGGCATCGAGCTCGCCCAACATCTGAACAAGCTGCCCAACCCGCCGGTGGTCATATTCACCACTGCTTATGACGCCTATGCGATCAAGGCTTTCGATCTGCACGTGATCGATTTTCTGCTCAAACCGATACGCCTGGGGCGTTTGTTCGAGGCGCTGAACCGTGCGCGGGTAGCGGTGCCGGTGAAAACCGAAGTGCTGCGTGACTTGTTGCCCGAACCGCGCAAGAATCTGTCCAGCCGCGAACGCGGGAAGATCCATCTGATACCCATCGAGCAAGTGCTGTATCTGCGAGCCGAGCTGAAGTACATCACGGTGCGCACTGCAGAACGCGAATACCTGCTCGAAGAATCGCTCACCGATCTGGAAAAGGAATTTGCCGCGCGTTTCGTGCGCATACACCGCAACAGCCTGGTCGCAAAGGATGCCATCGCGGGCTTTGTAAAGGGTGGAGACGAGGGTGAAAGCGGCTGGATGGTGAAATTGAAGGGCCTGGATGAATTGCTTGCGATCAGCCGCCGGCAGCAGCACATCGTCAAGGAGTTCAGTTGAGTGAACCTGTAAAATCCACATTTCATCCCAACTGCTGTGTTACGTAAAAAATTTCTTGCTTACATATCGTACATATGCGGCGCGGCGAAATTTTTTCCGCGCCTTGCATTTGGGCGAACTGTGAATTTTAGAGGCCGCCTCGTCGCAAAAACATAGAGAATTTTTTGCAATTAAGGAGCCATTCTTATAATGGATTGCCAGGCCAACAGTTTTTGTTGATAGGTCAATCCTGCATTGGCCGGGCTGGTGGACGGCAGGCGTTGATATCGCAGCGAGGCCGGTTTGAGACCAGGACGGACATATTTCAGGAAACATTGCTCTGCCTTGACCCCATTGAAGAACACATGCGTGATCCCTGGATGTTGCAGGAAGAAGGTGTTGAAATCGTTCGAGACTTCCGAGGCTGTCTCGATGCGCGAGTCCAGACTGGTCTTGCGGATGCATGACGCCAGCACGTCCCATAACGCGATTTTTGAAGACCGCAAAATCTTCAGCCTGTCCCGGTAGGGAAGACCGGGATCGAGCGCCGTTGAGTTCGCCCATGATAGTCCAGAACATGTTGCGTGGATGGGCATAGTACTGGCCCGCTGCAAGCGATGCTTTACCCGGCATGCTTCCCAGGATAAGTACCTTCGCATTGGTATCCGCGACCGGGGCGAAACAATGTATGCGCTGCATAAGTCATCAAGGCAAGGAAGTTGCCGGCTTGTTGTCTTCCGCCACAATCGTCTTGTCCACGCTGTAATACCGTTTGCGGTTGGTATTGACCGTGGGCAGATAATTCCGGGTCTCTTCAAATGGCAGTTTTTCGCGCAATACCTGATACACCTGTGGCGGGCTGAGACTGTTGATCCGTTGCAGGCCGTCCTCGAAACGCTGCTTGCCTTTGGCATCGGTGAAGGCGCGCATCACATTGCCCGGACCGGTGTTGTAGGCTGAAATCACGCAGTAATCTCGCGACATCCGGTCGTCCACTCCATCCAGCTGTTCATAGGTCAGAACGCTCAGATAGGCGGCACCCAGCTCGATGTTGTTTTCCGGGTCGAACAGGTAATCCCTGGAAGGTGCGACGTCCTGGTTTTTGGCGCGACGATATGCTTCGCGCCCGCCGCTGGTGGGCACCAGTTGCATCAGCCCGTAAGCCGGAGCGCCGCTGACGGCATGCGGGTTGAAGCTGCTTTCGGTGCGTATCACCCCCAGTACCAGGCTGGGGCTGACGTGATACTGTTTGGCATATTTGCGTACGGCCTGAAGATATTTCTGCGCCTTCTGGTCTTCGAAGTTCGCCACCATCCTGATGACGATATAGCGCACGGATTTTTCGCCGCTATCGGTTTGAATTTTGCGCGTCCTGGCCTGGGCCAGCATCTTGTCGGCAAAGCTGGAAGCCGATTCCATGGTTTTGATTTCCTGTCCCGCATCGTTCAATACCAGCCCCAGCAAAAAGGGGCTGCTCTTGCTGTTCAGGTTGACGGCACTGTCGGAAAATACATCCACCGAGGCGGGGTCTTCGGGTGTGAGCAGCGTGGTGACGATGGCGTTTTTCAGGCTCGCATCGGCGTTCTGGTCCAGCGTTTCCACACTGATCTCGCCGCGCTCAAAATCCACGATCGCCCGGCTTCTGTACTGCTTGCTGTATTTGACATAGGTTTTGCGCGCCGGTAGCCGCGTTTCACCTTTACCCCACGTCTTTTTCACGTTGCCGGACAGCCCATTCATCAGCCTGTCGAAATCGTGTTTTGCGACTTTCAGATCCTGCGCCAGTTGCGCAGGGTTGCGCTCCCACTGCTTGCGTTTATGCTCGAGCATGGATTTGGCTGCCGCCTCGCGGTCGGAACTTGAGGCGATCTTGGTGATATTCCTGGCGCTTGCGCTATTCGCGGCCTTTATCAGCTCGTCCAGATCCATGCTGCCTTTTTTCGAAGCACAGGCGGACATTAGGAAAACAGCAAGCAAAGCAAGCAGGACTTTTTTGGTCATGACATCCTTCATTAATCGGCCGGGCTAGCAGGGTGTTGAAAAACGTAGCGAGAGGCGATCAGGCAAGGCGGAAACCGGGGAAAAAGTAGCCGCTCTGACACGGTGTTGCGTAGCATCCGGTGCGGGAAGAGCGGCCTGCATCTGCTCCCGCAATCGGCTGGTTTCCCCAGTAACGTGTCGCAGATGCGGTTTACACAGAGTCTGTCGCTATGCGGCCACGCATTTTTCGCCGGTTTCCAACGCAGCATCATCGCCACGCAGTAGTTTGTCAACATTCTGCTAACCGCTGTTGCGCAACCCGGTTGCTATGCCGTTGATGGTCAGATGGATGGCGCGTTTCACCAATACGTCATTGTCTCCGGCGCGGTGGCGTTGCAGCAGCGCGACCTGCAGATGGTTGAGCGGATCGATGTAGGGCGTGCGGGTCAGCAGGCTGCGCGCGAAAGCGGGATTGTCCTGCAGCAGAGCCGTGTTGCCGGTCACCTTGAACAGCATCTTCACGGTGTCTTCCCATTCGCGCTCGATGGTGCCAAAAATCTGCTCGCGCATTTTGATGTCAGCCACCAGTTCGGCATAACTCGATGCGATACCCATATCGGTCTTGGATAGCACCATATCCATATTGGACAACAAACCCCGGAAGAAAGGCCAGCTCTTGTACATCGCGCGAAGTCGGGCCAGACCGGCATCGCCCTCTTGCGCGATGAATTGTTTTATCGCGCTGCCGAAGCCGAACCAGCCCGGCAGCAACGTGCGGTTCAAGCCCCAGCTGAACACCCACGGTATCGCGCGCAGGTCCTGGATACGGTCGGAGGCCTTGCGCGACGAAGGCCGGCTGCCTATGTTCAGCTCGGCGATCTCGCGTATCGGTGTGGATGAGAAAAAATACTCGTTGAAGCCGGGCGTCTCGTAGACCAGTTTGCGGTAGGCCACAAAAGCGTTATGGCTGAGCTTCTCCATGATGCTCATATATTCGGGGTTGCCGTCGGCATCATGCGGATAATCCAGCAGGGTCGCTTCCAGTGTGGCAGCGATAAGCGTCTCGAGGTTGCGCCGGCCGATCTCGGGATTGGAATATTTGCTGGAGATCACCTCGCCCTGCTCGGTGATGCGGATCTGGCCGTTCACGCTGCCCGGCGGCTGGGCCAGGATCGCGTCATAACTGGGGCCGCCGCCGCGGCCGACGGTGCCGCCGCGTCCGTGGAACAATCGCAGTTCCACGCCGTGTCTGGCGAACACCTGCACCAGTTCGACCTCGGCCTTGTACAGTTCCCAGTTGGCGGTGAGATATCCTCCGTCCTTGTTGCTGTCCGAATAGCCGAGCATCACTTCCTGGGTATTGCCGCGGCTGCCCAGCAGATTGCGGTAATACGGGATGGCGAACAGTTCATCCATGATCTTGCCGCAGCCGCGCAGGTCTTCGATGGTTTCGAACAAAGGGATGATATTGATATGCAACTGATGCGAGCCGCTTTCCAGCAAACCGACCTGTTGCAGCATCAGCGCGAGTTCGAGCATATCGCTGACCGACTCGGTCATCGAGATGATATGGTTGGGCAGTGCTGCACGGCCAAAGCTCCGATGGATCTCCGCAGCAGCCTGCATGATGCGCAACTCGCTCTGCGCCACTGGGCCGTACTGTTCAATGTTGCCGAGCAATGTCTTGCCGGATTGCAACGCGGCCAGCAGCACTTCGCGGCGGGCGGCTTCGTCCAGATCCTGGTAATTGGCTTTTCCCGAGCTATGCGAAAAGAGTTCGGTTACGGTCTGCTCAATGACGGCGCTGTGCTGGCGCATGTCCAGCGGGGCGAGGTGGAAGCCGAACACCTCTGCGGCGCGGCGCAGATAAGCCAGGCGCCCGCGTGCCAGATACACCGCACCGTGCTTGAACAGGGAGTCGACCAGCACATCCAGATCGTTGATGAAATCCTGGGGAGTGGCATAAGGCGGCGAATGCTTGTCGACCGGCGACAAGTGCGAAGTTTTCAGGCCAAGCTGCCGGGCGGTCGAAGTCAGGCGCGAATAGATCAAAATCAGCGCACGCCGATAAGGTTCGTCTTTGCGGCTCTCGGCCTTGTCCGGAGAGTCGTCTGAAAGTTTGCGCAGTTCATCGCTGACATCCACGAGGCGGTCGGTCAGGCTCAGGCGCGTGCCGAGAAGATGCGTCTCGCTCAAGTAATGCTCGAATGCCAGCGACGCATGCTGATGCAGCGCGTCCAGCATCACATCGTGGGTGACAAACGGATTGCCGTCGCGGTCGCCGCCGATCCAGCTGCCCACGCGGAGCAGCGGCGGTATGCGGATTTCCTTGTCGAAGCGTGCCTCAAGCTGCTTCTCCAGATTCGCGTAAATCCGGGGGATCTCGCTGAGAAAAGTGTAGCGGTAGAACTCCAGGCCGTTCTTGATCTCGTCGCGTACGGTCAGTTTGGCGGTGCGCAGCATGCGCGTTTGCCAGAGGATCAGCACGAAGCGATGCAGGGTCTCTTCGTTGTAGTCCAGATCATCCGGAGTCATGTCGACACGATCCCGGTCCGAGAGCAGTTGGGAAATGATGAGCTGGCAATCGAGTATGCTTTTGCGCTGTACTTCGGTGGGGTGCGCGGTCAAAACCGGGGAGATCAGCGCGCTATCCAAAAATGACTGCAGCGTTTCCTTGCTGATGCGTTTCTCACCGATGCGTTCCAGCGCCAATAGCAGGCTTCCGTCTTTGGGCGGGCTCCCGGCCTTGAGGTGGGCGCGATGCCTGCGATTATGGTGCAGGTCTTCGGCGATGTTGGACAGTTGTGAAAAGTAGCTGAAAGCGCGCACCACAAGCAGCGCTTCGCTGGGTGACAGTGCATCCAGGGTTTGTTCGAGCTGCACCCGGTCGCGGTCGTCCTGTGTCTTGCGGAATCGAACAGCGGCGCGGCGCACATTCTCGATCAGCCGGAAGGTTTCTTCGCCTTCCTGCTCGCGCAAAGTGTCGCCGAGTATGCGGCCAAGCAGACGCACATCGTCGCGCAACGGCAGATCCTTGCTGGATATATCGGTAGGGGCGGCAATCAGGTTCATCACGTTCTCGGCACAAAAGCGCGGCGCACCGTATGTTAGAATGCGCCGGATACACTTTGTCTATATTAAATTACTTCAGGCACAAAATTTCAGGAAAAACCTATGAGCAAGACTTCACACCCAAGCCCGTCTCGATTGGTGATTGCTTCGCGTGAAAGCGCGCTGGCGATGTGGCAGGCAGAACATATTCGAGACAGGCTGCGGGCATTATATCCGCAAACCGACGTCAGTATATTGGGCATGACCACACAGGGCGACCAGATCCTGGAGGTCACGCTATCGAAGATCGGCGGCAAGGGCCTGTTCGTGAAAGAGCTTGAAACCGCGCTGGAAGACGGACGCGCCGATCTTGCCGTGCATTCGCTGAAAGACGTGCCGATGAATCTGCCGGAAGGTTTCGTGCTTGCGGTGATCGGCGAACGCGAAGACCCGCACGATGCATTCGTTTCGAACAATTTTGAGAATCTGGCAGCGTTGCCGGCAGGCAGTGTGGTGGGCACATCCAGCCTGCGCCGCGAGAGCCAGTTGCGCGCACGCTTCCCGCATCTCAACATCCAACCGCTGCGCGGCAACGTGCAAACCCGTTTGCGCAAGCTGGACGAGGGCAAATATGCCGCCATCATCCTTGCCGCCGCCGGATTGAAACGCCTCGGGCTGGGCAGCCGCATCCGCGCGTTGATCAGCAGCGAAGACAGCCTGCCCGCGGTGGGGCAGGGCGCATTGGGCATAGAATGCCGTGCCGATCGCGCCGATGTGATCGCATTGTTGCAGCCGTTGCATCATCCGGATACTGCCGCTTGCGTGTTTGCCGAGCGTGCCTTGAGCCGTGCGCTGGCGGGCAGCTGCCAGGTACCGCTGGGCGGCTTTGCCGAAGTAAAGAACGGCAAGCTGCGCATGCGCGGTTTCGTTGCCAGCCCGGATGGCAAACGCATGACGAGTTCCGAGTTGACCGGAGAGATTGACGATCCCGAAGCGCTGGGAAATAAGGTCGCCGATGCGCTGCGGGCGCAGGGCGCGGATGAAATCCTCGCCGCGCTGAATGGCTAGTCAGCCCCTGCGCGGTTTGACTGTCGTCGTGACTCGTCCGCGCGACCAGGCCGCGCAACTGGCCAGCCGTATCGAACTGAATGGCGGCATCCCCCTGCTGTTCCCGCTGCTGGATATAACACCGGTGCAGGATACCGATACGCTGAATCAACAAATATCCCGCCTCCATCAATTCGACCTCGCGATCTTCATCAGCCCCAATGCGGTCCAATATGGCATCGCCGCGATACGCGCAAAGGGACCGATCCCATGTCCGTCCCTCCACGTAGGAGGTAATTTGTCTGGTAGCGTTGGGGCGAACGGGCGGCAGCTCCCGCAATCGGCTGGCTCCGCCAGTAACGTGTCGCTACCGCCATCCCTAAAAATCGCCACTGTCGGGCAGGGCAGTGCGAAGGCATTGCGCGAATCCGGTTTCGAAGCAATCATCGCTCCCACCGAACGTTTTGACAGCGAAGGCTTGCTGGCTTTGCCGGAAATGCAGGATGTTTCCGGATGGCGTGTGATGATCTTTCGCGGCGACGGCGGACGCGAGCTGCTGGGCGACACACTCAAATCGCGCGGCGCAACGGTCGAATACGCCATCTGCTACCAGCGCAGCAAGCCGCAACAGGACGCGGCGGAGTTGCTGTCGGCAAAGCCGGATGCGATCACCGTGACCAGCAGCGAGGCGTTGGGATACCTTTGGAATATGCTGAAGGACAAGGATAGGGCGAAATTGCGCAACACACCGATATTTGTGCCTCATGCGCGCATCGCCGGTTTGGCCCGCGAGCAAGGCTGGCTGGATGTGCAAGTTACAGCATCCGGAGATGACGGAATGTTATCCGCTTTGATAACATGGGCGCATCAGAGGACGGAGGACAGAGGGCAGAGGACAGAATGATGTGCGGCCAAGCCGCAATTTATATTTCGTTGTGCCGCTGTGCGGCGTACAAAGATCTGCCCTCTGACTTCTGTCCTCTGTTACCTGGAAGGTATTGAATGAGCGAACAAACCCCACATCCTGAAAATGCCGATCCGGATACCGCGAAGCCGGAATCGTCGGAACCTCCTGATCTAACCCGGCCAAGGCATAAAACCACCGTGTCAGATGTATTCTCGCGCATCAGCATCACGCAGCTGACGCTGGCAGTGCTGGTGATGATATTCCTGTGGCAATGGCTGGACGGTCATCGCGCCATCAGCGACATGCAGGAGCAACTGGCGAAAAAGATCGCCGAGATGGACGGGAACAACAAAGCCAATCAGGTTTTGCTGGCGCGAGGCCAGGATCAGGTACGCGAACTTTCCGCCAAGGTCGCGACGCTGGAATCACAATATACAGAGTCGCAAAACCAGCGCGACGCACTGGAATCTTTGTACAACAAACTGTCGGCGAATAGCGATGAAGCGGCGCTGGCCGAAGTGGAGCAGATGCTGCTGAACGCCGCCCAGCAATTGCAACTGACGGCCAACGTGAGGGTGGCGCTGCTCGCCATGCAAAGTGCCGATGCGCGTTTGCAACGCATGAACCGGCCGGCATTCGGGGAATTGCGGCAGGCCATCAGCCGCGACATGGACAAGTTGCGCGCGCTTCACGATGTGGACATCACCGGTATCAATATCCAGCTGAATAATCTGATCGCTGCCGTGGATCAGATGCCGCTGGCTTATCAGCAACGTTCGGAAAACACCGCAGTCGCACAAGCCGCCCCGCCAAAAGATGAGACAACCTGGCAAAAATTGCTGCGTGAAATCTGGCAAGAAGTGAAACAACTGGTGCGCATTGAAAACACCGACAAGGCGGAGATCCCGCTGTTGCCGCCCAACCAGGAATTTTTCCTGCGCGAGAATCTCAAGCTGAGTTTGCTGTCGGCACGTCTTGCATTATTGTCGCGCGATGAAGCCAGTTTCAGACAGGGATTGAAAACCGCGCAACTTTGGACTGCGCGTTATTTCGACGGCAAATCCAGCGAGGTCATGCGGATGTCGGACGGCCTGAAAAAACTGGTTGCCTCGGATATCCGCATCGAAATACCCGATATCAGTGCCAGTTTGCAGGCGGTGCGCAAATATCGCCTGATACGCGAACACGAGCCAAAACTGAGATTCGAGTCGGCGCCAAAGGAACCGAATGCGAGTTTGAAGGGGCCAAAGGCGGCAAAATGAAATATCTGGCCTGGATACTCGGATTGTTTGCAGCCGCGGTGGCACTTGCCATCGTGGCGCGCAATCCGGGTTATGTACTGCTGGTGTATCCGCCGTATCGGATCGAACTGTCTCTCACGCTGTCCGTGATCTTGTTGCTTTCGACCTTCGTGTCCGGATACGGCCTGGTAAGACTGATAATCGGTGTCCTGCAACTGCCGGCCTATGTGCGCAAATTTCGTTCGGACCGCGCACAAGCCAAGGCCCGCAAATTGCTGGATGAAGAACTGGGCGCGTTCTTTGAAGGCCGTTTTGCCGATTCGGAAAAGGCCGCCAATCGCGCGATGGAATCGGGCGACGGCTCCACTTTGCATCCCATCATCGCGGCCCGTTCCGCCCACGAATTGCGCGAATTCAAGAAACGCGATGCGTATTTGTCCGCTGCCGAAGGCAAGACGATAGGCGATGCCAGCATGCGCCTGATGACGACAGGCAAGTTCCTGCTCGACCAGCGCGATCCGCACGGCGCGCTGGCTGCCCTGCAGGAAATGCGCGACAAAGGCGTCAAGGACCATCTCGGCGCCTTGTCGCTGGAACTGAAGGCTCACCAGCAGGCGGGTAATTGGGACGATGTATTGAATGTAATCTACCAGCTCGAGAAGCGCGATGGCATCGATGCGACACTTGCATCGCAATTTCGCCAGCAGGCCTGGCTGGGAAAGATCCGCCAGCAGAAGGATTTGAAAGGGCTGACCGCGTGTTTGAAAAACATGCCCGCAGAATTCAGGTTGCGCAGCAAGGTCGCCGCGACCGCTGCGCGTGCGCTGAATCAGCACGGTGGCGGCTCTCTCGCCCAGCAATTGCTGACCGAAAGCCTGAATGCGCAATGGGACAGCGAGTTGGTTGCGCTGTATGGCGATAGTCTGTCCGGCGATGTGGTCGCGCAGATCGAGCAGGCGGAAAAATGGCTGGCTTTACACAGCCAGGATGCCGGACTGCTGCTTGCCCTCGGAAAATTGTGCCTGCATCAAAGGTTGTGGGGAAAGGCGCAAAACTATCTTGATGCCAGCAATAGTATCGCGCCCAGCCATGCCGCTTATACCGCGCTGGGACAACTCGCGGAGCGGCTGGGCAAATCCGACGAAGCGCTCAAGTGTCATCAGAGCGCGATGGCCTTGGGACACCGTTGATGCGTTCCGGATTTCTGGTCAGCGATGCAGAATGGGGTGGATCAACCCTTGGGGGCAAAGGTGAATGCGTCCGAAAAGAAAGCCCCATCCGGCAGACCGCGCAGCGCAGTGAAATCCCGGTGTGCGGCCTCCACGACCACGGGCGCGCCACAGGTATACACTTCATAGGGCGATAGATCGGGGTAGTCATCCAGCACAGCCTTGTGGACGAACCCGGTCCGGCCCTGCCATGCATCTTCCGGCAAGGCGTCTGAGAGTACCGGTGTGAATTTGATTCCGTTTGTCTCCCATTGCCTGGCTTTGTCCAGCATGTACAGATCCGCCAGTTTCCGCGCCCCCCAATAGAAATGCATCGGTCGTTTTATGCCGATGAACAACGCGTGCTCGATGATCGCCTTGATCGGGGCGAAGCCGGTACCGCTGGCGACAAAGATGATCGGCTTGTCCGAATCCTCGCGCAGGAAAAATGTGCCGAGCGGACCCTTGAAGCGCAGGATGTCGCGTTCTTTCATGACCTCGAACACATGATGGGTGAATGCTCCGCCGATGATGTTGCGGATGTGCAGTTCCAGGAACTCATCGTCATGCGGCGCATTCGCCAGCGAGAAACTGCGCGGCTTTTCATCCTTGAGCAGGATGTCTATGTATTGTCCGGCAAGGAATTGCAAACGCTCGTTGGCGGGCAGTTTGAGCGAAAGCACCATTACATCCGGTGCTGGCCTATGCATTATTTGCACGCGGCAAGGCAGCGTCTTGACGGGGATGTCATTGACAGCAGTCACTTCGCGGCACTCGAGCACCAGATCAGACCTGGGCAAGGCGCAGCAGAACAGTGCCATGCCCGCAATCTTTTCGGCCTCGCTCAATGTGCTTTCCTGATATTTGCCGTAATCCACTTTTCCTGTCACCACCTTGCCCTTGCAAGTCCCGCATATCCCGTCGCGGCAACTGTATGGCAGGGTATAGCCGTGCTTCAGGGCGGCCTCAAGGATGGTTTCGTGTTCCTCGATCGGAAAGCTGTGGCCGCTGGGTTGGATAACCGTTTTAAACGTCATGATGGATACTGTCGGCAGCGCTAAAGCGCGAATTTTAACGCATAATCGCGCCATGAGACGCTTGTTGATCATAGGCTGCGGGGATGTCGCGTTGCGGGCGGTACCCATGTTGAGAAAAGGATATCGGGTTTTCGCTTTGGTGCGCGATCCGGCCAAGTGCGCGGCATTGCGTGCGCTTGGAGTCAGGCCGTTGCTGGGCGATCTGGATGATCGCGCCAGCCTTGCGCGTTTGACCGGTTTGGCTGATGCGGTGCTGCATCTCGCGCCCCCGCCAAACACCGGAATGCATGACACCCGCACGCGCAATTTGCTCAGTGCACTGTCCCGCTGCCAGGTTCGAAGGAGAAGCCTGCCCAAACGGCTGGTATATATCAGCACCAGCGGCGTATATGGCGATTGCGGTGGCGCATGGGTCAGCGAAACCCATCCGCGTAATTCCACCTCTCCGCGCTCGAAACGACGTGTGGATGCCGAATATCGGATACGCAACTGGGCAAGACGCAACCATGTGAATGCCAGCATCCTGCGCGTACCCGGCATATACGCTGCCGATCGCCTGCCGCTGAGCCGGTTGCAGCAAGGTACTCCAGGCATCATCGAAAGCGAGGACAGCTATTCCAACCATATCCATGCCGATGATCTTGCGCGCATCAGCGTCGCGGCTTTGCAGCGCGGCAAGTCTTGCCGGGTTTATCACGCCAGCGACGACAGCCAGTTGAAGATGGGGGAATATTTCGACAGTGTGGCGGATGCGTTCGGGCTGCCGCGTGTTCCGCGTGTCAGCCGTGCCGAAGCGCAGTCTTTGTTGTCGAAAATGATGCTGTCGTTCATGAACGAGTCACGGAGATTGACGAATCGGCGCATGAAGCGCGAGTTGAAAGTGAATCTGAGCTATCCGACGGTGGGAGACATGCTGGCCACTATCGGAAAATCTTGAATTTGTTCAGCGGGTGCTTTCGACACATACCAGACTTCCGAAATTATCGAATCTGACACGCAACACGGGAGCTTGCCGGCTGCAAAGAGATCACGAAGCGCAGGTGATGCAGCACATTTCGGCGATATGCCAGTTGCTTAACTTTCGTATAGCAATTGGAATAATCGTCTTTCCATGTGCCTGATATTATTTCGAACCATTGTCTTATACGAGATAACCGCAGCAGAATCAACCTTGAAATATTGCAATTCAGGGTAGGTTGTCTGGAAAACATCAAGCAACATGGATTGAAACTTTCCAGATGGTTTTCCAGTGGTGTCAGGCTGCTCGCTGTATGAAACTTCTTCTGCGCTGGTAAGAGCACACAAAAGCGGGTGCAGGCGTGTAGAGAATACCCTTTTATAAGTTTGTATTTCTTGAATTGTTCTGTCTAATGGCAAATCTTTCCATATCTCATCTCCGATTTTGAGCGTCCTTGGGTCGGTTGATTTTGACATGGGACAAGCATCCACTAACCAATCCCCAAGATGAACAACATTTCCTCCGTCTTTCCCGTAATATTCTATATCTTCCTTATAGCGGGCATACCATACATCTAAACGGCTGATAATATCATTCATGCGTGACGTGCTTATTTGGTATCTATATTGCGTTCCAAATATTCCGATAGCTCTCTTTGTCTTATCAAGCAGATGCAACAAATTGTCCGTCAACAATGGCTGAAACAAGCTATTGCCAATTCCAATAATTACCAAGTCATATTCCTTTTCGGGGACATTCCAAGGATGAAAGTTCCCGTGTGTTACAACGCAGTCGGGGGGGAGAACCGAATGTATTAAGTGATAGCCAAGTCTGTCTCCAAAATTGCCCACGTTATTGTACGAAAGCACAAGAACATTTTTGTTCTGTGTCCCCGGATCTGTATCAACCATATATAACCTCGTGGATTCGACCTTTAGGCCCGCATTACTAAATATTAATGACGTTCGATTTCTCGATATTCCCTAGATTCATTCAAAACAACTTTTCTGACTTCAAATGTTTAATTATACTTGCAAGTGAAAGTCTCCCAAATAGACACAAAGCAGCCATTCACTGATTTCCCTTTTTATTGTTTAAAGTGATAGAAAAGCTAAATTTGAAACTATTGCTCAGGGTGATTAGTCGATAGCTTGGATTTTGCCGCGCGCTGGCAATCACCTGATCAGCTTTTGTTGCGCCATCCTCAAGTGAAGTTGCAAGACCCTCCACATAGATCGCCTCACCGGCATTCAATTGCACGATGCTGCGCGTAGCTTGCGTCAGCTGCGCTGAAGCCCAACATGTGCTGTCGGAAATGATGCTTTCTTTCATGAACGAATCAAGGAGAATGACGAATCGGTCATGAAACATGAGTTGAAAGTGAAGCTGCACTATCCGACGGTGATAGATATGCTGGCCGATGTTGGTAATTCTTGAATTTGTCGAACTGATGCTTCCAACACGAAGGAGCTACTCGAAACCCAAGCGAACACAGATATCAATAACGAGGCGAATTGTCATGCATTGGGTTTGAATTAAGAGCAGCAAATATTTCTTGCTTGATTTTTTCTACGAAATATACAGAGCCTGTTCTGGACAAATGACCATAATCAACTGCAATATAATCTGACGGGCCTTCACCAACTCGGGAAATGCAACCTTTGGTATTGCATAAGAGATTGATTGCCGAGATGAAATTAGCGTTGGCATTTTTGGAAACATTTGCCAGAATCATATCGACATCATCGAACCTGGTTGCCTTTTGCATAATGTCCGGCTCCCTGGTTTTATCAAATGTCTTTTTCCAATTCAAATAGACTACGTAATGCGGACTATTTTGCCACTTCGGAAAGGGGCCGATAACAATAATGTTTGTTGTTGGGAGTTTTTGTTTTATCTTCTTCAGCGTATTTGCAAATTTTGAACTGATTTCGTCATTGCTTAATGGGTAATCCGCATGCTTCCATGCTGCTTGGAGAATAAGAACGTCCGGCTTTGACTTTCCCAATACATCAAGAACGTTTTGATTAACTTCGTTGCAGTTCTTTCTGTAAACCAAAATTGGCAAATCGAAAACCGGTGCGCACCCCGATTGGGTGAGTTGGATAATCCCAAAATTTTGTTGGCTTTGTAATGCCTTTATTCCCGGGTACAGGGATGCGGCATGCGAATCTCCCCAAAGGGCAAGCAATGGCCTTGTCTGTTCAAAGCAAGATGAATCATGCTTAGTTAAGGAAGGTAGTTGCAAATAACATTTGTTCCATCTGACAAATTTGCCAAATTGATCCCATACTATATATGGGGATCTCATGAATTTTCTCGTTTCTTCCGGAAGCCTAAATGCCAACCCATCTCCTTTATTGCAGTAATAACCAGCAAAACCAACAACAATTATTAATCCTAGGAGGGTGAATGATTTTGCTTTGGCGTTCATGCCAAAGCGAATTGGCTTTTCAATAAATTTGTATGTCAGCCAGGCCAGCACAATTGATATTGCAACGGCGGCAATGCGTATCTCGCGTGAGGGTATTTCACCTTCAACAATGCCTGCAAATGACAATAACGGCCAGTGCCACATATAAAGCGGGTAACTGATCAGGCCAACCCAAACAAGCGATTTGCTTGATAAGACGTGCCTATTGATCCATGCTTTTGGCCCAGCTGAAATTAAAAAGAAAGCTCCAAAAGCTGGTAACAATGCCCACCATCCGGGGAATATTCGCTCCTTGTCAATAAGTATCAAACCTAGGGCAATTAACACACAACCAAAAACGGATTGAGCATTCTGGTGTCGCTTGTTCATATCTGGCTGGTGCAAGCCGATGTATGCCAATAAGCCACCAATCATCAATTCCCAGAATCTTGCAGCCGGCAAGTAGAAGGCCGCCGCGGGATCGTTCCCGATTATGTAAATATTGAAAGCAAACGAAACGACGGCAATGATTGCCGTTACCGCTACAAATCCCCACTTCCTTTTCCAAACGAGAGCCAGTAAAAGAGGCCAGACAATATAAAACTGTTCTTCAATGCCTAACGACCATAGATGCAGCAATGGCTTGGATGCCGCTTCGTTGTCAAAGTAGCCGCTTTCGTTCCACAGCACAAAGTTGGATACAAAACCAGCGCCACCTGTGATGTGTTTGCCCAGCTGTTTGTATGCGTCTGGCAATAACACAAACCACCCAAATACAAAGCTGGCAGCCAATATCAATAGCAAAGCAGGAAATATGCGATTGATACGCCGGATGTAAAACTCGATGAAACTGAAGCCCTTGTGCTCCAAGTTGTCAAATATAATTGAAGAAATAAGAAAGCCTGAAATCACAAAGAAAATATCTACGCCAATGAAGCCCCCCCGATCCCACAGCGGAAATGCGTGAAAACCAATAACAGATAGAACGGCGATACCGCGCAGGCCGTCAATGTCCGCGCGGTATTTAGGGTGAGTTAGGTGTGTTTGCTCCGACGGGACAGGAAGGGACATATCAAGCGCAACAGTGACCGCAAAATGATTGGATGCATAGTATCAAATGATTGCACAAAGCAGATGTTCACGGATTGAAACAACCTGCCCGAAAGCAAACTTGCCACAGTTTGGATTGCGATACATAGCAAAAGGTTAGATTACCAATCGACTGCACCTTTCGAAAATCCTAGTGGGGACGTGTTTGGTCCCATAATACTGCGGGTGAATCCCTGAGAAGAGATAGACTCCCGCCGGTAAAGTGGATTGTGACGTAATTATCTGAAGCCCATTCGGATAGGTCCTGTGAACCCCATTTGAACATTTCCACGTAAGTGGGCTGTAAAGTTTTAATTGAATAATTCAAATCATATTTGTTGTGACCTGGAACGCTGCTCATGCCGCGCGCACTAATGTTGCCAGTGCGGTCAGCGGGCAAGCGGGCAATATATTTATCGCACTTACCCAAGAAATCGATCGCTCTTCTCCCCGTGTAATATGGAATTACACCTGCATGGAATACTCCGACAGAAGCATCACCAGTCGTTAGTTCATTTATTACAACCGCCGTATCTATACTGAGTTTTAAACCTCCGGTACCACCGCTAATCTTCGCTGAAGATATCCAGGGTAGGTACTTGATATCCATAGATAACAACCCGATCAAAGTCAGCAAGACTATAGTTGCTCCGGCAAAATATCCGGAGGGTAAAATTGGATAACGGATGAAATCGTTCTTAACGGTATCCACATTGAAAAGAGCGTTCACAAATGTGCCAATGGCGCAGACAAACAATACAAATATAAAAGGAACGGATGGAGACAGCATGCGCCAGAGTACAAAAGCGTCACCCCCGACGTAAACCTGGTAACCAATGGCAGCAATTGCTATGGACAATAAAAGCAGTTTTCTTCTGTTCTGGAAATTGGAAAATATATACAGGCTCGATACCGAGAATACAAAGGCGATACCCATCAGAAACGGAGTGACATAGTTGATTCCGTTTTTGATTCTTTCGAATAACGGCATGCCCGTGAGCTTTAGATAATATGTATTTGGCAACAATTCGCCATAGTATGCATATTGAAATATTGACTGCCCGGTGATGAATAAGGCATATAACCCAACACCGGCACATAAGTGCGAGATGTATTTTCTGCTGGCAGTTGAATTGATAATTTCGAAAGTAAGGTATGACCACACGAGCGCGGCAACAATGATTGAATCATTTCGGGTCAAATAGGCCAAACCGAGACATATGGAGACATGCAAGATAGATCGTGGCTTGCGGTACTCGATATAATCGAAAGCGCTAAGCACTCCCAATAAGCAAAGCAGAGTCAGAAGGCCTGTTTCCATACCCATAAGTGACCAGAACACCAATGGGTAGTAGGTCAAGGTGCAGAAAAACACAATTACCCTAATCAAACTTTGACGTTGGTAGCCTTCGTTCTGGATAAAGTGATTGGCAATTCGCGTAGACGTGTAAGCTATGGCCAGCATGAAGGCTATTCCCGAAATTTGTATGACTAACGCCGCAGTAGATTTATCAAACAGCAACGTCGATACCGACATCAGCAAAGTCATTAACAGGTTGGTATAACCTTGAACATATTCTCCGGGATTCCAAACCAAGCCTGCTCCATGTGAGAGATTCCATGCATAACGCATTGAAATCATGGCATCATCAGCTAGAGCAAAATATCTTTTTCCGTCAATCGCAATAATTGATGACTGAAAAATGAATGCAGAACTCCACAATGCAAAACCAATAGACATAGTCCAGGTGATAATCTTTTCCAGCTTGGCGTTATACTTGTTCATATATTTTCTTTGTCATTCTGCGAGCCTGTATTCGAGAATCCAATGTCCATTTTATGGGAGTTCATTCGGTGTCCGCATGTGGCAAAAAGTTGCTACGCGCCGATATACACTTTACCTTGTTTGAGGCGAGGGTTGCGGTTAGGTCTTGAAACTTTTGCTCAATGCGATCAGTTGATCAAGTTTTTCTTTGGCTGCGCCACTGGCGATAACCTGATCGGCTTTCGTTACGCCTGCTTCCAGCGTTTTTGCCAGTCCGGCGACATAGATCGCCGCACCGGCATTCATTTGCACGATATCGCGCGGTGCGCCGACCTCGTCATTTAATACACCCAATAATTTTTCCTTCGCTTCGCCGATGTTGGTGACTCGCAACATATCGAGCGGTGAAGTAGTCAAGCCGAACCGATCCGGGTGTACGGTGTATTCGCTGACCTCGCCATCTTTCAGTTCCGCGATGTAGGTGCCTTTGCTGATGGAGATCTCATCCATGCCATCAGCGCCGTGCACCACCAGCACATGGCGGCTGCCGAGGCGCTGCAGCACGCGCACCTGAATGCCGACCAGATCATGATGGAACACGCCCATCACCTGATTGTCAGCACCGGCGGGATTGGTCAGCGGCCCCAGCACGTTGAACAGGGTGCGCACGCCGAGCTCGCGGCGCACCGGGGCGGCGTACTTCATCGCGCCGTGAAAATTGGGCGCGAACATGAAGCCGATACCGATCTGGTCTATGCACTGGCCGACCTGCTCCGGGGTGAGGCTGAGGTTGACGCCGAGCGCTTCCAGCACATCCGCCGATCCGCAGGTCGAAGACACCGAGCGACCGCCGTGCTTGGCTACCCTTGCTCCCGCGGCAGCGGCGACCAGGGCGCTGGCGGTGGAGATGTTGAAAGTGTGTGCGGCATCGCCGCCGGTGCCGCAGGTATCCACCAGATGGTTGCGGTTGGTTACCGGCACCTTGGTGGCGAATTCGCGCATCACCTGTGCGGCGGCGGAAATCTCGCCGACGGTTTCCTTCTTGACGCGCAGGCCGATGAGGATGCCGGCGATCTGCGCCGGCGTGACTTCGCCGCTCATAATCTGTCGCATCAGCGACAGCATCTCGTCATAAAAGATCTCGCGTTGCTCGATCAGGCGGGTCAGTGCCTGTTGCGGTGTGATCATGGGCCTATTTCCCCTTCAAAAAATTTTTCAGCATGTCGTGCCCGTGTTCGGTGAGTATCGATTCCGGATGGAACTGCACGCCGTGCACTGCCAGCGTCTTGTGGCGCACACCCATGATCTCGCCGTCAACGGTCCATGCGGTGATCTCCAGGCAATCCGGCAGCGTCTCGCGCTCGATTACCAGCGAGTGATAACGTGTCGCGGTGAACGGGTTGGGCAGGCCTGTGAACACGCTGGTATTGTTGTGATGTATCGCGGATGTCTTGCCGTGCATTAACTGCTTTGCGTGTACGATGTGGCCGCCGTACGCCTGGCCTATGCTCTGGTGACCGAGGCACACACCCAGGATGGGTATCTTGCCGGCGAAATGCCGGATCGATTCGACAGACACGCCGGCTTCGTTCGGCGTGCATGGGCCGGGGGATATCACGATAAATTGCGGGTTCAGATTTGCGATCTGTTCGACATTGATCTCGTCGTTGCGATGCACCACCACATCCTCGCCGAGTTCGGCGAAATACTGCACAAGGTTGTAGGTGAAGGAGTCGTAGTTGTCGATCATTAGTAACATGTTCAATTCCTGTTCTATTTCGTCATCCCCGCGAAGGCGCGGATCCAGCTTGATTCATAACTGGGTTCCCGCTTGGCCGTCCCTCGAAACTTCGCTTCGCTCGTTTTCGCGGGAACGACAATTTCTTGTTAACCGTTCGCACGTATCATACTCAATGCCACCGCTTCGGCAACCTCGATCCCGTCCACCGCTGCAGAAAGGATCCCGCCCGCATAGCCTGCGCCCTCGCCAGCCGGATACAAACCTCTGGTGTTGATGCTCTGGTAATCGTCCTTGTTACGCTTGATGCGGATCGGCGAGGAGGTGCGCGTCTCGACGCCTGTCAGGACCGCATCCGCCAGGTCGTATCCTTTTATCTGTTTGGCGAAGGCGGGCAACGCTTCGCGTATCGCGGTGATCGCATAATCCGGCAGCGCGGTGGATAGATCGGTTAGGTGCACTCCCGGTGTATAGGACGGCTGCACCTCGCCGAACTTCGTCGAGGGTCTGCCTGCGAGGAAATCGCCGACCAGTTGTCCGGGTGCCTGATAGTTACCTCCGCCCAGTTCAAAAGCGCGCGATTCCCAGCGGCGCTGGAATCCGATACCAGCCAATGCGTCGCCCGGATAATCCTGCTCGGGCGTGATGCCGACGACGATACCGCTGTTGGCGTTGCGTTCGTTGCGCGAATACTGGCTCATGCCGTTCGTCACCACGCACCCCAGCTCGGAAGTCGCAGCGACCACGGTGCCGCCCGGGCACATGCAGAAGCTGTACACCGAGCGCCCGTTGCTGGCGTGGTGCACGAGCTTGTAATCCGCCGCGCCGAGCAGCGGGTTGCCCGCGTTCCTGCCGTAGCGTGCGGCATCGATCAAGGATTGCGGATGTTCGATACGCAAGCCGATCGAGAAAGGTTTTGCCTCGATATAGATACCGCGCCTGTGGATCATCTCGAAAGTGTCGCGGGCACTATGGCCGACCGCCAGCACCAGATGATTCGTCGCGATGTGTTCGCCGTTGGCCAGCACCACGCCGCTTACTTTTCCGTCAGCGACAGTTATGTCATCGACACGGCTTCCGAAACATATCTCGCCACCGAGTGACTCGATCTTTTCGCGCATCTTTTCCACCATGCCCACCAGCCGGAACGTGCCGATGTGCGGATGGCTCACATACAGGATCTCTTTCGGCGCGCCCGCCTTGACGAATTCTTCCAGTACTTTCCTGCCCAGGTGCCGCGGGTCCTTGATCTGGCTGTACAGCTTGCCGTCCGAGAATGTCCCGGCACCGCCCTCGCCGAATTGCACGTTGGATTCGGGGTTGAGTACCCCTTGCTGCCATAGCCCCCAGGTGTCCTTGGTGCGTTCGCGCACTTCTTTGCCGCGTTCCAGGATCAGCGGACGGAAACCCATCTGAGCCAACAGCAGCCCCGCAAACAAACCGGCAGGGCCCATGCCGACAACTATGGGGCGAGAAGCCAGATTCTTCGGAGCCTGCGCGACAAAGTGATAGCTTGTATCCGGCGTAACCCGAACATGCGGATCATTTTTAAATCGGGCCAGTATCGCCGCTTCGTCGCGCACCTCCGACACGTTAGCCGTCAGGCCAGATTGCGGGAGGAGGTGCGATGCGGACACTCCCGCACCAGAAGGCTTCGCCTCACCGTGTCGTGCCCGCACCTCCGACACGTTAGCCGTCAGGCCAGATTGCGGGAGGAGGTGCGATGCGGACACTCCCGCACCAGAAGGCTTCGCCTCACCGTGTCGTGTCCGCACTTCCACATCCAGCGTGTAAGTGAACGCAATCGCGTTCGGCTTGCGTGCATCGACGCCGCGTTTGAACACGGCATAGCTGATCAGTTCGTCGTCTGTGATACCCAGCCGCTTGAGTATTGCAGCCCTGATATCGCCTTCGGCATGTGCCAACGGCAATCTGACTTCGGTGAGCCTGAGCATCGTGCTACGGTTCCAGATCGTTGTCCAGACCCGCCAGCACCATCTCTGCTGCGCGCAGTATGGCGCGCGCCTTGTTCAGCGTTTCCATCCATTCGTTGTCAGGCACCGAATCGGCGACTATGCCCGCTCCGGCCTGCGCATACAGCATGTTGTCCTTCACCACGGCGGTGCGCAGCGCGATCGCCAGATCCATATCGCCGTTGAAACCGAGATAGCCCACCGCCCCTGCATAGATGCCGCGTTTGCTGGGCTCGAGTTCATCGATGATTTCCATCGCGCGCACTTTTGCGGCACCCGAAACCGTGCCGGCGGGGAAGGTGGCCTTGAGCACGTCCATCGCGTTGAGGCCGTGTTTGAGACGCGCCTCGACGTTGGAGACGATGTGCATCACATGCGAGTAGCGTTCGATGATCATCTTCTCGGTGAGTTTCACGGTGCCGTTTATCGCGACGCGCCCGATGTCATTGCGGCCCAGATCGATCAGCATCAGGTGTTCTGCCAGTTCCTTTGGATCGGCCAGCAGGTCCAGCGCGAACTCGGCATCCTGTTGCGGCGTCTTGCCGCGCGGGCGGGTTCCCGCGATCGGGCGCACCGTGACGGTGGCGCCTGAGAGGTGCGACGCTGACACGGTGGGGCGGAGCCCGCTGGTGCGGGAGGAGGCGCCCTGCGGTTGGTCCTGATAGCTACTATCGGCTTCGCGAGTATCGTGTTCCAACCGCACAAGGATCTCCGGCGAAGCACCGACCACGTGATGGTCGCCCATGTCGTAATAGAACATGTAGGGCGATGGGTTGACGCTGCGCAACGCGCGGTACAGCGACAAGGGCGAGGCGGGGAAGGGTTGCGCCATGCGTTGCGACAGCACCACCTGCATGATGTCGCCGTCGAAGATGTATTGTTTGGCTTTGACCACCGCTTTCTTGAATGCCGCTTCGCCGAATTCGGAACGTGCTTCGCCCCCGTGCGTGGGCGGCGCGCGCGGAATATCCACGGGCAATCTTAAACGCGTGGTCAGTTCGTGCAGGCGCTTTTTTGCCAGCGCGTAGGCATCGGCCTGTTCCGGATCGGCATAGACGATGAAAGTGAGTTTGCCGGTGAGGTTGTCCACCACTGCCAGTTGCTCGGTGAGCATCAGCAGGATGTCCGGTGTGCCGATAGCGTCCGGTTTGTGAACCTTGTCCAAACGCGGTTCGATATAGCGTATCGTCTCATAGCCGAAATATCCCGCCAGTCCGCCGCAGAAGCGCGGCAGATTCCCGAATTGCGCAACCTTGAAACGTGTCTGGTATTCGTGGATGAAATCAAGCGGATTCTCGACGTCGTGCGTGGTTTCGTTATGATTGGTTTCGGTACCTTGGTGCGTCAGGGTAACTTTTCTGCCGCGTACCGTGATGCGTGTGTCGGCGGGCAGGCCGATGAAGGAATAGCGCCCGAATCGTTCGCCGCCCTGCACCGATTCGAGCAGGTAGGAATAGGGCCGGTTGGCGAGTTTGAGGTAGAGAGACAGCGGCGTGTCCAGATCGGCAAAGGTTTCGCATGCCAGCGGGATGCGGTTATAACCTTGCCGGGCAAGTGCGTCGAATTCCTGTTCGGTGATGGGGTGCGGCATGAAAACCTCCTTGATTTTTTCGAAAGACGAATGAGCGGACGTCAAGGGTCCGGCGATGCATGGATCACCATCGCCAACAGTCAGTCTTCGAAAAATTGAGGTTTTCAAACATAATGCATATGTTCCATGCTTCAGGCGCGTTTGATCAGCGGCAAAGCGGCGCCCAGATTCGCGATCACCGCATCCAGAAACAGGCTGTCCACCGGTTCGCCGTGATTGTAGCCGTAAGGAACGCAGAACACCGGGCAGCCCGCGGCGCGCGCGGCGACGGTATCGTTGAGCGAATCGCCGATCAGCAGCAATTTTTCAATAGGAATGCCGAAAAATTTTGCCGCATGCAACAGCGGCATCGGATGCGGCTTCTTCTCGGGCAGCGTGTCGCCGGACAGCACGATCTCGAAATATTTCGCCAGGCCGATACCTTTCAGCAGCGGTTCGGTGTAGCGCGCCAATTTGTTGGTGATGCAGCCCAGGCGAAAACCTGCCGCCTTCATCGCATCCAGCCCTTCGATCACGCCGTCGAAGGGTTTGCTGTTCAATAGCAACTCGGTGTAATGCCTTTCGAAGATCGGCAGCGCGTGATCGTACAGCGCCGCATCCGGCGTGGCATGCATGTCGCCGGTCAGCGCGCGCTTCACCAGCCAGCTGATGCCGTTGCCGATGTAACTCGCCAGCAACTCCTGCGGCACCGGCGTGTAATCCATCTCGCGCAGCATGCGGTTGGCCGCTTCGGAAAGTTCGGGAGCGGTGTGCAGCAGCGTGCCGTCAAGATCGATGACGATCGCCGAGATGTCCAGCGGGAAATGCACCAGTTGTGCCATATTCTTACTTGGGCCGCTTGGCTTTGGCCAGTTCGGCGCGCAATTCACCGATGACGGTGTCATATCGGTTCTTGTCCTTTTCATTGCGCTTGCTGAAAATTGCCGAGCCGGCAACAAAAGTATCCACACCTGCTTCAGCCACTTCGAGAATATTGGCGGGACCCACGCCGCCGTCGATCTCCAGGCGGCAGTTATAGCCGCCCTCGGATATGATCCTGTGAACTGCGCGTGCCTTGTCCAGTACGTAGGGGATGAATTTCTGGCCGCCGAATCCGGGGTTCACCGACATCAGCAACACCATGTCCAGTTTGGGCAGCGTGTACTCCAACACTTCCAGCGGTGTGGCAGGGTTGAATACCAGTCCGGCCTTGCAACCGCTCTCCTTGATCAGCCCGATGGTGCGGTCGATGTGCTCGGAAGCCTCCGGGTGGAAGGTGATGTAGGTCGCGCCCGCCTTGGCGAAATCGGGAATGATGCGGTCCACCGGCTTGACCATCAGATGCACGTCGATCGGTGCGGTCACGCCATGCTTGCGCAGCGCTTCGCAGACCAGCGGGCCGATGGTCAGGTTGGGAACATAATGATTGTCCATCACGTCGAAGTGCACGATGTCCGCGCCGGCGGCGAGTACGTTGTCGACTTCCTCGCCCAGCCTGGCGAAATTGGCGGAGAGGATGCTCGGGGCGATTTGATACATGATGTGTCCTTAAACGTAAGTTGAAATTTGAGGCGGGTATTCTATCCGATACTTCAGTGGCCGAATACTCGGGATAACGTCCGGCGGCATGAACATTGCGGCGGACATGCAGGTTTGATGGAAGCCATGCTGCAAGGATAGGCGCGTGATGATGCAAATATTTTGGCGAGGGCATCCTGCTATGTACGCCACCGCACTGACCTGAAACAGAACTTGAATTAACGTTTGAATCGAAAATTTATCGTTAATTATCCATTTTAAGGACGACTGTATGCTGGTGACATTTACTACAAAAGCCTATGCGGACATCACCATGTTCGGGGATGTCGCGATTGCCATGCTGAAAATGATGGGACACAGCGGTACCGTGCCCAGCGCTATCCGGGCGGAAGATGTTCCCGCAGCGCTGAGCCGGTTAACAGCCGCTGTCAATGCAGGAAAATCTCCTCCGCCGCATGTTGACAAGGATGCGGACGAGCCCGTGGTGAGCATGGCGCATCGGGCGCTGCCGTTGATCGATTTGCTGACCGCCGCCGCAAAGGATGGTTGTGGCGTAATGTGGAAATAAGTCGCCATTAATCATTGGACGATATTGCAGGCAATCGGCGGGTTAAACAGATACAAAAATTGAATTCATTGGGTAATACGCTGCGGCGCTGGAAAATGCGCCGGATACTGCGACGCAATCCGATACCGCATTCTGTTTGGCGCAGGGTGACACGACGGATTGCGATTTTGCAGGGGCTGGATGCAGTGCAAATGGCGCATCTGCGCGAACTGACGGCGTGGTTCCTGCACAGCAAGGCTATCAACGGCACGCAGGGTCTGGAGGTGACGTTGCCCATGCGCGTGGTGGTGGCGGCTCAAGCCTGTTTGCTGATCCTGAATCTGGATATTGATTACTTTGACAATTGGGTCGAAGCCGTCCTCTATCCTGGCGCGTTCCGGGTAAATCATGAGCAGACGGATGCCATTGGCCTGGTACATAACGATGCAAATGTCTTAAGCGGCGAGGCATGGTTGCGCGGGCCGGTGATCCTGTCGTGGGACGACGTGGAGCGGGACAGCTATTATCCGCAGCCCGGCCGCAATGTGGTGTTGCACGAGTTCGCGCACAAGCTGGATGGCCTCGATGGAGTGGCTAATGGCCTGCCGCCATTGCGTCGCGGCATGAGCCGGAAAGGATGGGCCGAGGATTTCAGCGCGGCGTATGATGCACTGTGCCAGCAAGTGGCAGCGGGTGAAGCGGCCTTTATCAATCCCTATGCTGCCACCAGCCCGGCAGAATTCTTTGCGGTGGCGAGTGAGTATTTCTTTACCGCGCCGGACATCCTGAAAAAATCCTGCCCCAATGTCCAAAGGCAGCTGACACTGTTTTACAGTCAGGCCGCGGTGCGTTGATTCATCACGATCGATCCACTTCCGATTATCGGCCTGGATTGCAAGCGAGAAAATTTTAGGATCTTTGCAGGGGAACTGGCCAGATGGAATTCAAGGACTACTACAAGATCATGGGCGTTGCCCGAGACGCGACCCAGGACGAGATCAAGCGTACCTACCGCAAGCTGGCCCGCAAATATCATCCGGATGTCAGCAAGGAAGCCGACGCCGAGGCACGCTTCAAGGAGCTGGGCGAGGCCTATGAGGTGCTCAAGGACGCGGAGAAACGCGCGGCTTACGACCAACTCGGCGCCAACTGGAAAGGCGGCCAGGAGTTTCGCCCGCCGCCGGACTGGAACGCGGGTTTTGAATTCAGCGGCGGCGGTTTCGGCGAAGGCGACGGGTCGGACTACAGCGATTTTTTCGCATCGTTGTTCGGGCAGGGTTTTCGCGCCGGCGGACCCGGTCGTGCGCAGCCTCATGCAAAAGGCGAGGATCACCACGCCAAGGTGCTCATCGACCTGGAAGACACTTACCGGGGTGCAACCCGCACCATTACGCTGCGAGTACCCGGTGTGGACGCGCAAGGCCATGTCGTCACCAGAGATCGCATTCTCAATGTAACTATCCCGAAAGGTATACGCGAAGGTCAGCACATCCGCCTCAGCGGGCAGGGCAGCCCGGGTGCCGTAGAAGGCAAAGCGGGCGATCTCTATCTCCAGATCGAATTTCGAACGCACCCGTTTTACCGGGTCGATGGTCGCGATCTCTATCTTGATTTGCCGGTGGCGCCCTGGGAGGCGGCGCTGGGCGCAACGGTGAAGGTGCCGACACTGGGTGGTATCGTGGAACTGAAAATCCCCGAAGGCTCCGTGTCTGGCCGCAAAATGCGGCTGAAGGGACGCGGCATACCGGGCGACCCGCCCGGCGATTGCTATGTGATTTTGTCCATCGCGCTGCCGCCAGCCGATACCGAAGCAGCCAAAGAAATCTACCGCAAAATGGAACAGGAACTTAATTTTAATCCGCGCACCAAACTGGGAGTGCCAAAATAGGAGCATGGGAAATGAATACCGATAACAATTTGACACAATTTTCCATATGCATACTGGAAGAACAAACCGGATTGACGCTGGCCGATCTGTGCCGTGCCTGCGCAGTCCACGATGAACAGATCATTGCACTGGTGGATGCCGGCGTGCTGGAACCGCAGGGTCGTGAACCGGCGCGCTGGATTTTCGCCGGCGACAGCCTGCACCGCGCCCGCAAGGCATTGCGCCTGCAGCGGGATCTGGACATCGATCTTGCCGGGGCAGCTCTGGCGCTGGAATTGCTCGACGAAATCGCATCGCTGCGCACTCACTTGCGGGCAATGGGTGGCGGGCATTAAAGCGGGAATTGCATCGAGCCAAACCAAACGATGCAGACTTGCAATCGACAATGAGCAAACAATCTTGCGTGCGTGATAAGAAGAAAGCAGGACACCGGGATGGGCGATACACATAGCCGCAAGACTTCTGCCGATGCGCTGGTGATCTTCGGCGTGACCGGCGATCTTGCGCACAAGATGATATTTCCCGCGCTTTACGCGATGTGCAAGCGCGGCGTTCTCGATGTGCCGGTGGTGGGTGTCGCATCCTCGAAATGGAGCCTGGCGCAACTGCGAAAACGGGTGAAGGACAGCGTCAGGCAAGCAGGCAGGATTGATGATCGTGCTGCCCTCGACCACCTTGTCTCGCTTCTTCAATATGTGAGCGGTGATTACAACGATACGAACACCTTCACAACACTCAAGCAGACACTTGGCGAAGCCCGCCGTCCGGCGCACTATCTCGCCATTCCACCCTCATTATTCTCCGCGGTGATCAAAAATCTCGGCGCTGCGGGCCTGGCAGAACAGGCGCGCGTCATCGTGGAAAAACCGTTCGGACGCGACCTGGCTTCCGCGCGCGAGTTAAACCGCATCGCGCTGTCGGTATTCGAGGAAGACTCGATCTTCCGCATCGACCACTATCTCGGAAAAGAGGCGATCATGAACATCCTCTATTTCCGTTTTGCCAATTCCTTCCTGGAACCGATCTGGAACCGCAACTGCGTGGCGAGGGTGCAGATCACGCTCGCCGAGGATTTCGGCGTGAAGGAACGCGGCAGATTTTACGAAAGCGCCGGTTGCCTGCGTGACGTGATCCAGAATCATCTGTTCCAGATCGTCGCGCTGCTGGCGATGGAGCCGCCTGCCTATCAGGGATATGCCGCTGTCCATATCGAGAAAGCCAAGGTGTTCCAGTCCATGCGTCCCTTGCGGCCGGATGACGTGGTGCGCGGTCAGTATGCCGGCTACCGCAATGAGCCGGGTGTGGCGAAGGACTCGGACGTCGAGACGTTTTGCGCCATGCGGCTGTTCATCGATTCGTGGCGCTGGCAGGGTGTGCCGTGGTATCTGCGTTCCGGCAAATGTCTGCCCGCCACCGTGGCCGAGGTTCTGGTGGAGTTGAAGCCGCCGCCGCAAAGATTGTTCGACGATTCTAAACCGATGGACGGACGTGCCAATTACCTGCGATTCAGGCTCTCGCCCAATTCTGCCGTCGCCCTCGCTGCCCGGGTCAAGCGTGCAGGCAAGGAATTCGTCGGCGGCCAGCGCGAGCTCTACCTGCTGGATGAACAGTCGGGAGTTGAATCACCCTATGAACGGCTGTTGAGCGATGCGATGGCCGGCAACGGTGCGCTGTTCACCCGCGAGGACGCGGTTGAGGCCGCATGGGTGGTGGTCGATCCGGTTCTTGATACGCATAACAAGGTACTCCCCTACAAACCCGGCAGCTGGGGGCCGAAACAGGCCGACGCACTCATTGCGGCAGACGGAAGCTGGCACAACCCGGTATTGGTAAAGGAAATAAAATGAAAGCCACACAACAGCTGCACGACTTGGGCCAAAGTCTCTGGCTGGACAACATCACGCGCGGACTGCTGACAAGCGGCACACTGGCCCGCTATATCAGCGAGCTTTCCGTGACGGGACTGACCTCCAACCCGACGATCTTTGATCATGCCATCCAAAAAGGCGATTTTTACGATGATGCGATCCGCAAAAAAGCGCTTGCGGGCAAGTCGGGTGAAGCACTGTTCTTCGAGCTTGCGCTGGAAGACTTGACCCGGGCCGCCGATCTTTTTCGTCCGGTTCATGAGGCCACTGGCGGAGTCGATGGCTGGGTCTCGCTGGAGGTATCCCCGCTGCTCGCCGATGATACCGCCGCCACGATCAAGGCCGCAATGCAACTGCATAAGCGGGCACAACGCCCCAATCTGTTCATCAAGATTCCCGGAACCCGGGCAGGCATCCCGGCAGTCGAGGAAGCGATCTTCGCCGGCGTGCCGGTGAACATCACGCTGTTGTTTTCCCGCGAGCACTACGTCGCGGCGGCCGAAGCATACATGCGCGGCATCGAGCGGCGCATCGCCGCCGGACTCGATCCCAAGGTTGGTTCCGTGGCGTCGTTGTTTGTCAGCCGCTGGGATGCAGCGGTCAAGGACAAAGTCCCGGAAGGCATGCGCAACCGCCTCGGCATTGCCATCGCCATGCGCACCTACACAGCCTACCGCGATCTTCTGGCATCAGCGCGCTGGCAGAAATTGGCCGCGTCCGGTGCTTACCCGCAACGCCTGCTGTGGGCCAGTACCGGCACCAAGGATCCCGCAGCACCCGATACACTTTATCTCGTGGCACTTGCAGCGCCGGATACCATCAACACCATTCCCGAGAAGACATTGCTCGCTTTTGCCGACCACGGCAAGGCGAAGGATGTCTTGCCGGCGGATGGCGCTGATGCCGAAGCACTGCTCGTCGAGTTTGTGCAGGCCGGCATCGACCATGCCGCATTCGCCATCGAGCTGCAGCGCGAAGGCGCACTGTCATTTGCAAAATCCTGGCGCGACCTGATGGCCTGCATTACATCAAAAAGCGAAGTGCTGACGAAGGCCGATCAAACATGAGCACTGACCGCCAGTTCGTCTGAGCAAGCCCCACTGCTGGCAGAGCGTTCGTTGTGTAATGCGCCAGAAGTGCATTACACAACGATTCGCAATTTGCATCCACGAGTTTCGAAGGAAAATTCATGAGCGAACAAATACGAAACATTCACCCCAAGGAGCAACTCTTTTGCTCCGATATCGAGGGTTTCGATTCCTTGGCCGAACTTGCCCTGGACATGCATTCGTCGTGGAATCACGCCACCGACCAGGTGTGGCGGCAGCTGGATCCTGTGCTGTGGGATCTCACGCATAACCCGTGGGTCGTCGTGCAGACGGTCTCACGGGAAAAACTCCAGCAAGTCTTGGCCGACCCTGCTTTCTGCAAAAACGTTGATGGCCTGGTGCAAGCCAGGCGGGAAGCGGCAGATGCGCCTGCATGGTTTCAGCAAACCTACCCGCAATCGCAGCTGGGCTGTGTCGCGTATTTCAGTATGGAATACATGTTGAGTGAAGCCTTGCCCATATACTCGGGCGGATTGGGCAATGTGGCCGGTGATCAGCTCAAGGCCGCCAGCGATCTGGGCGTGCCGGTCATCGGCGTCGGGCTGCTCTACCAGCAAGGCTATTTTCGCCAGGTGATCGACAAGGATGGCGCGCAGCAGGCACTGTTTCCCTATAACGACCCCGGGCAGTTGCCGATCACACCGTTGCGCAAACCGAATGGGGAGTGGTTGCGGTTGGAGATCGCCTTGCCAGGTTATTCGGTCTGGCTGCGCGCCTGGCAGGTTCAGGTCGGTCGTGTGAAACTGTATTTGCTGGACAGCAACGATGCCGCGAATTATCCCGCGCATCGCGGCATTACCAGCGAGCTGTACGGCGGCGGGCCGGAGTTGCGCATCAAGCAGGAAATGCTGCTCGGGATAGGCGGATGGCGGCTGCTCGCCGCGCTCGGCATCAAGCCGGAAGTCTGCCACTTGAATGAAGGGCATGCGGCGTTCGCGGTGCTGGAACGCGCGCGCAGCTTCATGGCCGAAACCGGACAGACCTTCGAGGCCGCGCTGGCCGTGACCCGTGCGGGCAACCTCTTTACCACGCACACCGCAGTGGCCGCAGGTTTCGATCGTTTCACTCCGGCGCTCATCGAGCAATACCTGGCTGGTTATGCGCGAACGCTGCTCGGTATAACACTTCAGGATTTGCTGGCGCTGGGGCGTCAGAACCCGAACGATATATCGGAACCATTTAACATGGCCTATCTTGCGATTCGAGGCAGCGGGGCGGTCAATGGTGTGAGCCAACTGCATGGCCGGGTCAGCCGCCACCTCTTCGAGCCGCTCTTTCCGCACTGGCCGCATGAAGAAATTCCGGTCGGCCATGTGACCAACGGCGTCCATATGCCGACCTGGGATTCGGCACCGGCAGATGATTTTTGGACTGAAACATGTGGCAAGGATCGCTGGCTGGGGACAGCGGAGAGCTTGACGCAGAACATCCGCAAAGTCCCGGATGAAAAACTTTGGCGATTTCGCACCGCTGCCAGAACGGCGTTAATTGAGTACGCACGCGAACGATTGTCCCGGCTACTTACCCTCTCAGGCGCATCGCACGAGACAGTTGACGCCGCGAAACATCTGTTTGATCCCGATGTGTTGACGCTGGGTTTTGCACGCCGTTTTGCCAGCTACAAGCGGCCCAATCTGCTGCTGCATGATCCGAAACGATTGCTGCGCCTGCTGACCAATCCGCAGCGCCCGGTGCAACTCATCATGGCCGGCAAGGCACATCCCGCAGATCTTGCCGGCCAGGCCTTGATCGAGGAATGGATACATTTCATCCGTCGAACCGAGGCTCGCCCGCATGTGATTTTCCTCAGTGACTACGACATGGACTTGACCGAGCAGCTGGTGCAGGGAGTGGATGTCTGGCTCAACACGCCGCGACGCCCGTGGGAAGCGTGCGGCACGAGCGGGATGAAGGTGCTGGTCAACGGCGGCATCAATCTGTCTGAACTGGACGGCTGGTGGGCGGAAGCCTACACGCCGGAAGTGGGGTGGGCGTTGGGAGATGGGCTGGAACACGGCGATGATCCGGCCTGGGATGCGCGCGATGCCGAGGCGCTTTATGACCTGCTTGACCACGAGGTGATTCCCGAATTCTATGCGCGCGACGAGCAGGGAATTCCCGATGCATGGGTGGCGAGAATGCGGGAAAGCATGGCGCAATTGACGCCGCAATTTTCCACCAACCGTGCGGTGTGCGAATACACCGAGCAACACTACCTGCCGGCCGCCTCAGCCTATCTTGCGCGTGCCGTCGATAAAGGCAAAATCGGCGTGGATATGGTGAATTGGCGTCACGAGGTGGAGCAAAAATGGGCAGCACTGCGCTTCGGCGAAGTGAAACATGAAACCGACGGCAAGCAGCATGTATTTGAAGTGCAGGTGTATCTCGATGACTTGGCCCCGGAGGCCGTGCGTGTCGAGCTTTACGCCAATGGCATTAACGGTGCCGCACCGGAGCGGGTGGAGATGGAGCGCGTGCGGCAACTGGTGGGTGCGATAAGCGGCTATGCCTATCGCGCTGTAGTGCCTGCAATACGCCCGGCATCGGACTATACGACGCGGCTCATACCGCAGCGCGACGGCGTGGCTGTTCCACTCGAAGCCACTCGAATATTGTGGCAGCGATGATTCAATATAAGCACGAATAAGCCTGAACGCCCACTTGATGACTGCGTGGCAGAAGTCTGCGAACACAAGTTGTAAGCGGGTTGCCAATGAGCAAATAAACAACAGGCGAACAGCAAACAAAAGGTGTTGACTATGGAAATTGCTTTTCACGGCGCCGATCGGGGCGTCACCGGCTCCTGTCATTTGGTGAGCTGCGCCGGCAAGCAGATATTGATCGACTGCGGGATGTATCAGGGCGGTCGCGAGCTTGAGGAAGAGAACAGCGAGCCTTTCGGTTTCGATGCAAAACAGATCGATTTTGTACTCCTGACCCATGCACACCTGGACCACTGCGGCCGCCTGCCGCTGCTGGCCAAGCGGGGATTCCGCGGCGAGATCATCACCACGGCAGCCACGCGCGAACTGGCCCGTCTTGTGATGGTGGATGCAGCGCATTTGCAAGAGGAAGAAGCAGAACATCGAGGGCACCAGTCTGCACGTCACGGCAAGCATCAGCATGCTGCAGCCCCGCTTTATTCGATTGTGGATGCGTTTTCGGCGCTGGATTTCTTTGGCCGCGTCGCCGCTTATGGCCAGCCGATCCAGCTTGCGCCCGGAATACGCGCAACCTATATCGATGCCGGGCACATCCTCGGTTCGGCCAGCATATTCCTTGAACTGGAAGAAAGCGGGCGGCAGCGCAGCGTGCTGTTTTCCGGCGATCTCGGCAACAGCGGCCGCCCCCTGTTGCGCGACCCGGAGTCTACGCCACAAGCCGATGTTGTGGTGATGGAAACCACCTACGGCGACCGCTTGCACAAACCCTTTCAGCCATCGGTAGAAGAATTTTATGAAGCGATCACGGACACCTTCAAGCGGGGCGGCAACGTGGTGATTCCGACCTTCGCGCTGGAACGGGCGCAGGAGCTGCTGTATTTCCTTCGTGAGGGAGTCGAAAAAAATGTGTTGCCACGCTCGATCCAGGTGTTTCTGGACTCTCCCATGGCGATATCGGCTACCGAGATATTCGAACGCCATCCGGAGTGCTACGAGCCTGAGACCGCCGAGCTGTTTCGCGCAGGGCGGGATCCGTTTCATTTGCCCGGGCTGCAATTTACCCGCGAAACGGCGGCGTCCATCGCGATCAATCATATCGGCGGCGGGGTCGTCATCATGGCGGGATCCGGCATGTGCACGGGCGGACGGATCCGGCACCATATGCAGAATAATATTTCGCGCGAGGAATGCAGCATTTTATTTGTCGGTTACGCGGCCAAAGGCACACTTGCACGACATGTCATCGATGGTGCGAAAGAAGTCAGGATCTACGGGGAAAAATTTCCTGTGCGTGCCAGGATCCATACGATTAACGGCTTCTCGGCACATGCCGACCAGGCAGAACTGCTCGCCTGGCACAGAAAGACCGGTAATCCGGAACGTACTTTTCTTGTTCATGGCGATGAAGAGGTCATGCGTCAGTTTGCAGCCAGCCTGAAAGGAACGGAAGTTGTCATGCCTGCGTTGAATGAAATTTTCACTATTTAATTTGTACACAATTTCAATCGGAAAAACTCGTTACAGAAATCAACATGAAACCCGCTAACCCACGCATCCTGACAATCAACGGCGGCTCATCGAGCATCAAGTTCGCGTTGTATCAGGTTGAAGAACCGCTGCAGCGAAGGCTTTATGGAAAAGTTGACCGCATTGGTCTGAGCGGGACGAATCTGACGTGTCACGACCCGGATGGAAAGCCGCAGGCCAGTCTCGATCTCGCCGTCACCGATCACAAATCGGCAGCGAATTTCCTGATTGATTGGATCGGGAAGCAGAATGGTTTTGAATCGGTTCTTGCGGTGGGGCACAGGGTAGTCCACGGCATGCAACACACCGCGCCACAGCTGGTCAGCCGGGAATTGCTGGATGAACTGCATCGCATCAGGCCATACGACCCGGAACATCTGCCCCGCGAGATCGAGCTGATCGAGGCATTCCGCCAGCGCTATCCGAAGTTGCCGCAGGTGGCCTGCTTCGATACGGCGTTTCACCGCACGATGCCGCGTGCCGCCAAGTTGCTGCCGATTCCGCGACGCTTCGATGCAAAGGGAATTCAGCGCTACGGTTTCCACGGTTTGTCCTATGCCTACCTGATGGAAGAGCTTGCGCACCTCGGTGATCCGGCGGCTGGCAAGGGCCGCGTGATCCTCGCGCATCTCGGCAACGGCGCCAGCATGGCCGCCGTGCGCGATGGCAAGAGCATTGATACCAGCATGGGTTTCACGCCTACGGCGGGATTGGTGATGAGCACCCGCACCGGCGATCTGGATCCGGGGCTGGCACCGTACCTGGCGCGAACCGAGCAGATCTCCACCAAACAGTTTTACGAAATGGTCAACCACGAGTCCGGACTGCTCGGGATATCCGAAACTAGCCCCGACATGCGTGACTTGCTAGGCAGTGAATCACAGGACGTGCGAGCGGCTGAGGCGGTAGAGCTGTTTTGTTACCAAGCCAGGAAGTGGATCGGTGCATACGCGGCGGCGTTGGGCGGACTGGACACGCTGGTGTTCGCAGGCGGCATCGGTGAAAACGCCCCGATCATCCGCGCTCGGATCTGCGCAGGCCTGGAGTTTCTTGGGATAGAAATCGAAGAAAGACAAAACGCGGCGAATGAAGGGGTGATTTCCACAACGGCCAGCCGGGTTGCTGTTCGCGTCATTCATACGGATGAAGAGCAGATGATCGCCAAGACGGTCTGCCGCGTTCTCGATCTTGACGAAAAAAGGAGTACTGAAAAATGAAGACAAACACGCTTTCCCCGGAACTGCTGCACAAAATGGACGCCTACTGGCGCGCTGTCAACTATCTGGCGGTCGGCCAGCTTTATCTCTACGACAATCCGCTGCTGAAGCGACCGCTGGTGCTGGCAGACGTGAAGCGCATGCTGCTGGGACACTGGGGCACGACACCCGGGCAGAACTTCATCTACGTGCACTTGAACCGGGTCATTAAGAAATACGACCTGGACATGATCTACGTCTCCGGTCCCGGGCACGGCGGCCCGGCCGTGGTCGGCAACACCTACCTCGAGGGCACCTACAGCGAGATCTATCCGAATATCAGCCAGGACGAAGCCGGACTGCAGAAGCTGTTCAAGCAGTTCTCGTTTCCCGGCGGTATTCCCAGCCATGCCTCGCCGGAGTGCCCGGGCTCGATCCACGAGGGAGGCGAACTCGGCTATTCGCTCAGCCACTCGTTCGGGGCGGTGTTCGACAACCCCGATCTGGTGGTCGCCTGCGTCGTCGGCGATGGCGAGGCGGAAACCGGGCCGCTCGCCACCGCTTGGCACTCCAACAAGTTCCTCGATCCGGCCACCGACGGCGCGGTGCTGCCTATCCTGCACCTGAACGGCTACAAGATTGCCAACCCGAGCATTTTCGCGCGCATCGAACCAGAGGAGCTGGAACAATTTTTCCGCGGCTGCGGCTGGACGCCCTATTTCGTCGAGGGAGATGAGCCGGCGCTGATGCACGAGGCCATGGCGACTACCCTTGACACGGTGATGGAGCAGATCAAAAGCATCCAGCACAACGCCCGCGTCAACGGCAACCTCACGCGCCCGCGCTGGCCGATGATCGTTCTCAAGTCGCCCAAGGGCTGGACGGGCCCAAAGGTAGTCGATGGCCTGCAGATCGAAGGCACGTTCCGCGCACATCAGATACCTCTCGCCGTGGATGCCGCACATCCAGAACATCTGCCCATGCTGGAAGACTGGCTGAAGAGCTACCGGCCGCAGGAACTGTTCGATGAGCAGGGCCGTCTCAAACCGGAACTGGCCGAACTCGCGCCCAAGGGCGAACGACGCATGGGCGCCAATCCCCACGCCAACGGGGGCATGCTGCTGCGCGACCTGGTGATGCCGGACTTTCGCGACTACGCGGTGAATGTGCCGTCACCCGGGACCGTGACGGCGGCCGACACGCACGAACTCGGCGTGTTCCTGCGCGATGTGGCCAAGGTTAATCGGGTGCAACGCAATTTCCGCATTTTCGGTCCGGACGAAACGCTTTCCAACCGCTTGGGCGCCGTGTTCGAGGTCACTAACCGTCAGTGGGATGCACGCACGCAGGTCAACGACGAATTCCTCTCCCTAGACGGCCGGGTCATGGAGATGCTGAGCGAGCATCAGTGCCAAGGCTGGCTCGAAGGGTATCTGCTCACCGGCCGGCACGGGCTGTTTAACAGCTACGAGTCGTTCATCCACATCATCGACTCGATGTTCAATCAGCACGCCAAGTGGCTGAAGGTCACCGCGACTCTGCCGTGGCGGCGGAAAATAGCGTCGCTGAATTACCTGCTGGCCTCGCACGTCTGGCAGCAGATGCATAACGGCTTTACCCATCAGGACCCCGGTTTCATAGACCACGTGGTGAACAAGAAAGCCGATGTCGTGCGCGTTTATTTGCCGCCGGATGCCAACTGCCTACTTTCGGTCTGGGACCATTGCCTGCGCAGCCGCCACTATGTCAATGTAGTGATCGCAGGCAAATACCAAGCGCCGCAATGGCTGACGATGGACGCCGCCGTCAAGCACTGCACCGAGGGCATCGGCATCTGGCAGTGGGCCAGCAACGACCAAGCCGTCGCACCCGACGTGGTGATGGCCTGCTGCGGCGATGTGCCGACGCTGGAGACACTGGCCGCGGTCTCCATCCTGCGCGAACACCTGCCAGAGCTGAAGATCCGCGTGGTCAACGTGGTCGACCTGATGAAGCTGCAGCCGCAGATCGAGCACCCCCACGGCTTGAGCGACATGGATTTCGACGAGCTGTTCACCCGAGACAAGCCGGTGATCTTCGCCTTCCATGGCTACCCGTGGCTGATCCACCGGCTCACTTACCGCCGCACCAACCACGACAACTTCCACGTGCGCGGCTACAAGGAAGAGGGCACCATCACCACGCCCTTCGACATGACGGTGCTGAACGACCTGGACCGCTTCCACCTGGTGATGGACGCCATCGACCGACTGCCGCAGACCGGCGACCAGGGCATCTACTTGAAGCAGCAGCTCAAGGACAAGCTGATCGAGCACAAGCAATATATCGACAAGCACGGTCAGGACATGCCGGAAATCCGCGACTGGAAATGGGGCGCGACCCGCGCAAGCAAGCCGGCGAAAACCTGGCAGGCGCCAGATAAGGATGTTCACTATGCAAAACACCCCTAACAAATCTCCAGCCGGGCCGGCGTCTGCGAAAACAATAAACGCGAAGGCCCCTGACATCGCCTCCGCGTCGGTTTCCGACACGCTAGCGTCACTCAAAGTTAATCCCGAGACCGGGCTTGCGCGTGCGGAGGTTGACACTCGCCGCAAAGAGAACGGCTACAACGAAGTCGCCGAAAAAAAGGATCACCCTGTTCTCAAATTCCTCCGGAAATTTTGGGGAATCTCGGCATGGATGCTCGAACTGATCATGGTTTTGTCCGCCGTGCTCGGAAAATATTCTGACCTCGCGGTAGTGGGCGCACTGCTGCTGATCAACGCCGTGTTGAGCTACATGCAGGAGCGCCGCGCCGCCGGCGTGGTCGAAACGTTGCGGAAACGGTTGCAGGTCAATGCGCGCGTGCTGCGCGATTCGAGCTGGCAGGTCATTCCCGCGCGGGAACTGGTTCCCGGCGACATCATCCGCGTGCGGCCCGGCGACATCATCCCGGCGGACGTGAAACTGCTCTGCGGCACAATGAGCGTAGACCAGTCCGCCCTCACCGGCGAGTCGAAGGATATTGACAAGGCACCTTCCGAGATACTCTCGTCAGGATCTGTCGTGCGCCGGGGAGAGGGCAACGGCGTGGTGATGCTGACCGGGGCCAAGACCTACTTTGGACGCACCACGCAACTCGTGCAGGAAGCGCGCCCGGAACTCCATATCGAAGTGGTGGTGGCCAAGGTGGTGCGCTGGCTGTTCGTCATCGTCGGCGCGCTGGTTGGCGTGGTGCTCGTGCTGTCGCTGATCCGGCACATGCCGCTGATCGAAATGATCCCGTTGTTGCTCGTGCTATTGATGAGTGCGGTGCCGGTCGCGCTCCCGGTGATGTTCACGGTCAGCATGGCGGTCGGGGCGAAGGAACTGGCCAAACGCGGTGTGCTGGTCACGCGCCTCAGTGCCGCGGAGGATGCCGCGACGATGGACGTGCTGTGCGTGGACAAGACGGGCACGATCACGATGAACCAGCTGGCCGTCACCGGCGTGATCCCGCTGGAGCACGCGTCGGAAGCCGACGTGTTGTTCGCCGGCGCACTCGCATCGCAGGAGTCCAACCAGGACCCGATCGACCTGGCATTCCTTGCCGCAGCAAAGGAACGGCACGTTTTTGCCAACTTGCCTGCGGTCACGCCCATTTCCTTCGCACCGTTCGATGCGACAAACCGGCGCACGGAAGCCGTAGTCGAACAGAATGGCCAGCGGCTGCGCGTGATGAAAGGCGCCGTGCGCACCGTCGCCGCAGCCTGCGGGCTGCAGACCACGGCGATCGAGGCATTGGAGGCGCGGGTCAGTGTATCCGCATCGAAGGGATACCGGACACTGGCGGTGGCGCGCGGCCCCGAAACCGGCACCCCTGCACTGGTCGGATTGGTGACCTTGTATGACCCGCCCCGGCCGGATGCCAGCCAACTCATCGCCACGCTTCGCGGCCTCGGCATTGCGGTGAAGATGCTCACCGGCGATGCGCTGGCGGTCGCGCGCGAAATCGCGCAGGGAGTGGGGTTGCCCAACATCCGGCGCGTGGCGGATCTGAAGGCTGCGAGCGCCCAGCCCGGCAACGCGGCGGTGGATTTGCTGGCAGGCGCCGATGGATTCGCCGAAGTGTATCCGGAGGACAAATACATCGTGGTGCAGCACCTGCAGGCTGCCGGGCATGTGACCGGCATGACCGGCGATGGCGTCAACGATGCGCCCGCGCTGCGCCAGGCCGAAGTGGGCATTGCCGTCAGCACCGCGACCGATGTCGCCAAGGGTGCAGCCAGCGTGGTCCTGACCGAACCGGGGCTGACCAATATCGTGGCATTGGTCGAGCAGGGGCGGACGATCTACCAGCGCATCCTGACGTGGATCATCAACAAGATCAGCCGCACGATCCTGAAGGCGGCCTTCGTCGCCATCGCGTTCGTGGTGACCGGAAAATTCGTCATTACCGCCTTTGCGATGCTGCTGCTGGTTTTTGTGCTGGACTTCGCGACGATCGCGCTGGCCACCGACCGCGTTCAACCGTCCAGGAAGCCGGAGACGTGGGCAATCGGCGGCTTCATCGTGGTATCCGTGGTGCTCGGTGTCGCGATGGTCGCGGAATCGCTTCTGCTGTTATGGATATGCTGGTCGCTATTCGGTTTGGCCATGGATAGCAAGGCTCTCTATACCTTCAGCTTTCTGACACTTTTGTATTTCAGTGTTATTTCAAGTCTGTCTATCAGGGAACGGCGCTGGTTCTGGACAACGATGCCCAGCAAATCCTTCCTGGCTTCGCTCATAGTGGGCGCACTCGCGGGCACTGTCCTGACCTTCGCGGGTCTTCCGGGACTCCTGGCATTGCCCTGGGGGCAAACGATGGGGGTATTTGTTTATTCCATGTTTGCTTGCCTGGTCGTCAACGATGCGGTAAAGGTCGCGCTGATCAAATGGCGTGGTCCCGACGCCGTGGCCAGGACACCGGTCGATGTGACTCCGCAGATCGCCAGGCGAGCCTATGAACTTTACGAGCAGAGAGGCCGGTACGATGGACAGGCGGATCAAGACTGGTTACAGGCAGAACGCGAGATTCGAAAAGATTAGGCGGATAGACAAAGGCCGCGAAACTGGTGGCAAAGAAAGGATCAACATGAAAATCAATATCAAGGAATTCCGTGTCCCGGCGGGCAAATTGGTAAAACTCGACAAGTGGCCGACACTTGTGAAACCGGTATATCAAACGAAGAAACAATATAGGGCGCTGCTCGAAAAACATGTTGAGGAATTGAGTGCGCAACAACAACTGCAATACGCTTCCGACAATTATGCAGTGCTGCTGATTTTTCAGGCGATGGACGCCGCCGGGAAGGACGGCGCGATCAAGCACGTGATGTCCGGTATCAATCCGCAGGGCTGCCAGGTGTTCAGCTTCAAGCATCCGAGCGTAGAAGAACTGGATCATGATTTTCTGTGGCGCACCACGCAGGCGCTGCCGGAGCGCGGCCGGATCGGCATCTTCAACCGCTCCTATTACGAGGAGGTGCTGATCGTCCGTGTGCATCCCGAGATTCTGCAAGCGCAAAATATTCCGGACCGACTGTTGAACGAAAAGACCCTCTGGCCTGACCGCTATCGTTCCATCGTGGATATGGAGGAACACCTCCACCGCAACGGTACGCGTATCATCAAGTTCTTCCTGCACCTTTCGCAAGAGGAACAGCGCAAGCGTTTTCTGGAGCGCATCGATGATCCCGACAAGAACTGGAAATTCAGTCTTGCGGATATCCAGGAACGGAAATTCTGGAAGCAATACATGCAGGCCTACGAGGAATGCTTGAGCGCCACCAGCACGAACGATGCGCCGTGGTATGTGGTTCCCGCCGACGACAAGGAGAATGCGCGGCTGATCATTTCCCGGATCATCCTCGACACATTCAAGTCGCTTGATCTGGCCTACCCAAAACCCAGCGCGGAGCACCTCAAGGAATTGCAGTCGATACGCAAACAATTGGCGAGAAAAGACTCGGAATGATAAAGGGGGTAAATTATGAAAGATTCATCAATAAAAGACCTGCAAAGTATGGCTCAACAGGGGCGGATGGTTCAGAAGCAGGCATCCCTCGATTTCCTGGATCCGGCGCACGAATGGCGTCGTATTTTTGCTGAGACCTGGGGCACCTTCCTACTGGTTCTCGTCGCCGCAGGGGGCGGGGTCGTATCAGCCAAGAGCGGCGGGGCGGTCACTCTGAGCATGCAGGTGGTGGCTCCCGGACTGATGGTGATGGCGATCATCTACTTTATGGGCACGGTTAGCGGCGCGCATCTGAACCCGGCGGTCACCCTGGCATTTGCGGTGCGGCGTAATTTCCCATGGCGGCGCGTGCCGGGTTATGTTTTGGCACAATTGCTTGGTGGCATTGGTGCAGCACAATTTTTGCATGCGATGTTTGGTACGGTCGGTGCGCTTGGCGCAACCTTGCCGGGCAGGGATATCAGCAATTCAACGGCATTGGCGATCGAAGTGGTGCTGACCGCCGGGCTGGTGAACACGATCCTGGGCACAGCTTCGGGAGCGCGTAACATTGGCAGCAACGGCGCTATCGCAGTCGGCGGATATATTGCCCTGGCGGGACTTTGGGCGGCGCCGATCAGCGGTGCTTCGATGAACCCGATTCGGTCGTTCGCGCCCGACCTGGTGCGAGGCGATCTCAGTACGACTTGGATCTATGTGGTCGGACCCGTGCTGGGAGCCCTGATCGGTGTCGCCTTCGAGTGGATACTCAAAGGTAAACCCACTGTTGCGGGAACGCTTGCTGCGCAAGGCACAATCGAAAACGATGTATCCCCGAACCCAGATGCGTGAGAGACAGTGAAATAATTGATCTAGACCCTGCTTGCATCGCAATACCAATTATTCAATGAATACTGCTAGCATCGATACATAATAGTAAACAAACAATCCCTATCTGTTTGATGTCGTCATATGTGTAAAGGTCTATCTCGACAACGCCAAACAATTTCTTGCGCCCGTACAATTTGATAACGAGGATTCGGGCGAAATTCCCAGCATTCATTGGTTTTATGACCAGCCGCAACTGACAAAAATTGTCGGTTAGTGACAGTATTGAGTTGGTTTATGGTGGTCATTTGATTCAAGGAAAAATGAAAAAACTATGTAAAAACAATAATTAACAATATTGGCATGGCAATTGCGCTAATTATATTGCTGACATCGGTGCGTCGCCCATCATGCGGTGAAAAGCATCACAGCGTAATCACCTAAATCTCGTCGGGTGCTAACCACACCTTGCTTGATTGAACACAATTACAATTAGGAGGCAGCATGTCTACAACTACAAGCACTGCATTCTTCAGTATCAAAAGATATCCGATGGCCGTGGTTTTACTGGCCTTCATCCTGGCTTCCTGCGGCGGATCGAAACATAAAAGTCCGCCTCCACCTCCGCCCGCGCAACCAGCCCAACTGGGCTCTGTCTTGCCACTTTATCCCAACAACGGGGCCAACTGGAATGACTACGTGAAGGGCAATGATTGGAAGACAGGCATTGATACCCCAAATACTCCCTGCGATGCGTTCAATGACACAGCCTGCGTGCATGGCGGCGAACTGAGGGTAGTGGTCGCGACCGGCCAGACCTCCTGCAGCGGGCTGACCGCCTCTGATGACCTTGGTGCCTTCAAATGGGTGTGCGATGCCAGCACTAATCCTGTGCGTCTGGTTTCTACCGGGCTGGCGGATGGCAAGAATCTTTCAGACCTGATGGACTTTACCGGCTCGGGCAGTTTCAAGCCCAACAAGGTGACAGTGTACTCAAATGGCACTTCATGGAACACCACCCCCAGCAGCACCTGGTGGACCAATCCGGTCGTGAAAGATATGGTCGCGAATAGCGGCAGCATTGCTCTCGCAACGCCTTCCACAATCTATCTGGTCACCACCGACCCGGCAGCGGCCATCACTTTTTTGGCGGATAAAATCGCGCTGGTGATCGAGCCGGGTGTGACGATCACCGATGCGAATTCACAGCTATATGTGATCGAAACGCAGGGCTATGCCCACCTCTGGCTGGAAGGCAAAATCGACGCAAGTACGGACAGTTATGGCGTTGGCGTTGATGGTGCGCGATTCTCCATGTTGCGCAATCTGGAAGTGAATAATGGAAGCGGTGGCGGCCTCATCCTCAACGCCGCGGTGAACAATACCCTCCTGGGCGTGACTGCAAATCACAACACCGGCGCTGGTATCTACCTCGTCAACTCCACCCAGTACAACATCTTCACGAATGTGACGGCGAACAACAACGGCAGCTACGGCATTAACCTTACCGGCACCGGCATCACGAACAACACCTTCACGGGCTTGAAGGCGGGCAATAACGGCAGTTACGGCGTTTACCTGAATGCCTCGAACAACAAGCTCATGGACGTGACGGCGAGCTACAACACCAACGGCGTGTACCTCACCAGCGCTTCGAGCAACACCCTCGCGGACGTGACGGCGATCAACAACAACTACGGTGTCTACCTGACAGGCGCCTCGAAGAACACGCTCGAGGACGTGACAGCGAGCAACAACCTCTACGGCGTCTACCTCGTCGGCGCCTCGAACAACGCACTCGTGGATGTGACGGCGAGCAACAACAGCAGTACCGGCGTGTACATCACGACCAATTCGAACTACAACATCCTCGCGGGCGTCACGTCGAGCAACAACAGCAGCACAGGCTTGCTCCTGTACAACTCCTCGAACCAGACTCTCGCGGATGTGGCATCGAGCGACAACAACCTCGGTATCTACCTCTACAATTCTTCGAACAACAGGTTCACTGGCTTGCTCAAGGTAGGCACCAATGGCACTACTGGTACCAGCAACTGCACAGTAGGCGGCACTCCAACAAACCCGGGCTTGGACGGCACCTGCGCCAACAACGGAGCTTCAGATGCGATATTGACCACGGGTATCACTGTGGGTAGCTCCTTTGTTGGCATGTTGACGAGCGACGATGTGGCGAATGCGAGTGATACCGCTGGGGCAACAGCGAGCTTCCCAGCCGATCCTGCCGCATTCGACTGGGTACACTTCGACAACAGGTACCGCGGCTGGGGCATCGATGGTACAACCCATGGCCGATGGACCACCGGCGCCGGCCGCATCCGGGACTGGTCATTGCTTGCCACAGACGCAGTCGTCAAAGACGTGTTATCGCTCCCGACCGGCGACAATAATATTACGCACACCTGGAGCGATGCGACCACCACCACCTTTTTGCGCAACGCGGTGGAGATCGCGGGTGATGGCATAGGCAACGACAATGGCCTGTGCGAGAGCGGCGAGACTTGCCGTTACACGCCGAACATCGGCAGCTACCAAGGTAGCGGCAACTTGGTGAGCGCCAGCGCGTTCACAGATGGCACAACTGTAGGCTCTGTCACCAGTGTCACGTTGATGAAGTTTGCAACCAATGGTGAGTGAGACTGGACAGCCTCGATGGTAATGGGGGATAGTTATTCAAGTCCTCCTAGCCATCAGGGTAGCTAATTGGCCTGGCGAACAACGGGCCAGAAGGTTTGAACAAGATGTATCAGCAATCCAGAACGGGAGCTTAGGCTCCCGTTCTTCTTTATAGGCGCAGATCCGCTTAGTGTTGTAAACGGATAGTCACAAAGTGCTGCCTTCGGATAGGCACAATGGCCCACTGGTGCTATTGGCTGCTTGGCAGTTATTCTTAATTTGAGTTTGGTATGCAGTCCTTCCTTGGACCGGAAGATCCTGCAGAGTACCTGCATGATTGGATATACGTCAGGTATAAAACAGGACTGCATCGCCGCAAGTCATTACGCGATTGGTGGAGGTGATCAGGATCGAACTGACGACCTTCTGATTGCGAACCAGACGCTCTCCCAACTGAGCTACACCCCCAACGGTAAGGCATGCTAAACAGAAACCTGCTGTTTGGGAAGCGGCAGGCCGGTTGTCCTGTAGAACGTATTCAAATCGCTCAGGTCATCGAAAACGCCTGATGCGCCGGCAAAATTCTGGTTGCGCGTGTAGTGGTTGGTCGTCACAAAAGTTTTAATGCCAGCAGAAAGGCTGGAACGCAGGCCGTTCTCGGAGTCTTCCAGCGCTATACAGTTTGCGGCTGGCAAGCCCAGTTTATCCAATACCCAGAAATATATATCCGGTGCGGGCTTTTTGTGCGGCACGATGTCGCCGCATCCGTTGGCGGCAAAGAAATCCGCCCAGTTCTTTCCCAGCCCGACTTCCAGCAGCGCGCTGACATTCTCCGGCGAAGTGGTGGTCGCAATGGCGAGCGCGATGCCGGCTGCGTGAGTATCGTGCAAGAGTTGTTTGATGCCCGGGCGAAGCGGTATCTGGCCTACACCAAGCATGTCAACGTAGTGTCTGGTCTTGGTCGCATGCAGATTCTTTACGAAGCCGTCGAAATCGGCGGGCTTGACGAATTCCGGTTTGAACGATTCCACGAAATATTTGATGCGCTCCTTGCCGCCGGTCACCTTGAGCAGTTTGGAATACAGAGCCACATCCCAGTTCCAGCCCAACCCGCATTCGGCAAAGGCCTTGTTGAACGATTTGCGGTGTCCGTCCTCGGTGTCCGCGAGCGTGCCGTCTACGTCAAAAATGATAGCTTTAATAGCCATGTGTACCTCTTAAAATCCAGATTTCGTCCCAACTGCTGTGTTGCTCGAAAATTTTAATTACGGCCAACCTGAAGGTTACCCTGCACTGAAACTTGGTTTTCTTGCTTACATATTCACAAATATGCGGCGTTGCGAAATGATTCAAGCAGGCAATCCGCGCAGTGGATGCTCGCAAAATTTCTTTGCGCCTTGCTGACGATTCCGCACGGGATGCTTCTGCCCGTAGCGGATCGGCGTCCCCTTGTGGGGCATTTGAGCGAACTCTGAATTTTCAAGGCACACATAAAAGTGGAAGTAACGATCGTTAGCGGCCCATTCCCGGCAACTTGCCGGCCATCCCGCGCATCAGTTTGCCCATACCGCCCTTGCTGAACATCTTCATCATTTTTTGCATCTGCTCGAACTGGTTCAGCAACTGGTTGACGTGCATCACCTGTACCCCGGCGCCCATCGCGATGCGGCGTTTGCGCGAAGCCTTGATGAGTTCGGGCTTGCTGCGCTCTAGCGGGGTCATCGAATTGATGATGGCCTCGGTGCGGCTGATCTGTTTGTCATCGACCTTGCTGCCGGCGGCGGCTTGCGAGAGCTGCGCGGGCAGCTTGTCCATCATCGCTGACATGCCGCCCATCTTGCGCATCTGCATGATCTGCTGCTTGAAGTCGTTGAGGTCGAAACCCTTGCCGCTCTGCATCTTCTTTGCGAGTTTTTCGGCAGCGCCTTGGTCGACTTCGCGCTGCGCTTCCTCGATCAGCGATAGCACGTCGCCCATCCCGAGCACGCGCGACGCCATGCGTTCAGGATGGAAGGCTTCGAGGCCGGCTGGTTTTTCGCTCACGCCGACGAACTTGATCGGTTTGCCGGTGATCTGGCGCACCGAGAGTGCCGCGCCGCCGCGCGCATCACCGTCCAGTTTGGTGAGTATGATGCCGGTCAGCGGCAGCGCATCGCCGAACGCCTTGGCAGTGTTCACCGCGTCCTGCCCGGTCATCGCATCCACCACGAACAGTGTCTCGATCGGTTTGAGCGCAGCGTGCAACTGTTTTATCTCTTCCATCATTTCGGCATCGATGGCCAGCCGGCCGGCAGTGTCCACGATCAGCACATCGTGGTAATGCCGCTTGGCGTAATCCAGCGCAGCCAGCGCGATGTCCCGCGGTTTCTGGCTTATGTCCGAAGAGAAAAAATCGATCTCCAGTTGCTTTGCCAGTGTGCGCAGCTGCTCGATTGCCGCAGGACGATATACGTCGCAGCTGACCAGCAGTACTTTTTTCTTTTGCTGGTCGCGCAGCAACTTGGCAAGCTTGCCGCTGGTGGTGGTCTTGCCCGCACCCTGCAGGCCTGCCATCAAAATTACGGCGGGTGGCGTGGCAGCCAGATTGAGCGCATCGTTGTGCTCGCCCATCAGTTTGGTGAGTTCGCGATGCACCACGCCGATCAGCGCTTGCCCGGGATTCAGGTTGCCGACGACTTCCTGGCCGAGCGCGGCTTGTTTGACCTGGGAGATGAAATCCTTGACGACCGGCAGCGCAACGTCGGCTTCAAGCAAAGCCATGCGCACTTCGCGCAAGGCGTCCTGGATATTGCTTTCGGTCAGGCGTGCCTGGCCGCGCAATTGCTTGATGACGCCGGATAGGCGTTGCGTCAGGTTGTCCAGCATGGCTGTTTCAAAAGTTTGGTGTAGAATTCGGGAAGTCTAAAACATCCCGACGCAAAATGTCCAACCTTCTCCTTTCGCTGATCATCTTTGTTGCTTATGGCGTGCTTGCCGCTTATTTTTGGCAGGCGCATGTCCGTGGTGACGGGGATTTGCTGAGCCGCGGAGCGATTGGCCATCTGGTGCTGATCCCATTGGCCATGCACGCCTATCTGCTTGAGCAGAGTATATTTTCCGACGGCGGCTTCGATCTGGGTGTGTTGAATGCCCTGTCCTTGATCGTATGGCTGACCCTGCTGGTGTATTGGGTCGCGCGCTTCTTTTATCCGATCGGCGGATTGCAGACCCTGGTGTTGCCTTTGGCGGCAATTGTCGTGGTATTGCCGGAGGTGTTCCACACCGATCATTTGCTGACCAATACCAATCTGTTCGCGTTCAAGGCGCACATCACCGTTGCGATGCTGGCTTACAGTTTGTTCACCATTGCGATGCTGCATGCGGTGCTGATATCACAGGTGGAAAAGCGCCTGCACCATGCCACGCTGCCGCGCGTACTGCGCAGCCTGCCGCCGCTGATGACCATGGAAACCCTGTTGTTTCGCATGATAGGCATAGGTTTTGTGTTGCTGACACTGACGCTCATATCCGGCGTGGTATTTTCCGAGGAGATATTCGGCAAACCCTGGCAACTCAGTCACAAGGTATTGTTCGGTTTCATATCCTGGGGCGTGTTCGCCGTGCTGCTGTGGGGGCATCGCTTTTACGGCTGGCGCGGGCGTGTCGCAGTGCACTGGACGGTAGGCGGTTTCGTGTTCTTGTTGCTGGCTTACCTGGGCAGCAAGTTTGTGCTTGAGGTATTGCTTCATCGTTAAATCCCATAGATATTCTTCGGGTTGCATGAAGTACCCAAAATGTCGTAAAATCCGCGCCCTTTTGCTGGACTAACTAAAACATAGGCAGGTTTCATATGGTAATCATTCGTCTTTCCCGCGGCGGTTCGAAGAATCGCCCGTTTTTCAATGTGGTGGTAGCCGATTCGCGCAACCGGCGCGATGGCCGCTTCATCGAACGCGTCGGTTTCTACAACCCGCTGGTAGCGGAAGGCCAGGAATCGCTGCGTTTGCAACTGGAGCGTGTGAGCCATTGGCAAAGCAAGGGCGCGCAATTGAGCGACACCGTTGCCAAGCTGGTCAAGCGCGCCGGTGCCACAGCAGCCGCCTGATCACGGGGGCAGCTAACAATTCAAAGTTCGATCAAATGCGAGGCGCGAAAAATTTTTCGGCGCGCCGCATATGAGTTGATATATAAACAAGAGATTTGTTTCGCAACGCGGCAGTTGAGATGAAATCTGGAGTTTTAGAGTCCCCGTCAGGTACCATGGTGATCATGGGGCGTATCTCAGCAGCACAGGGTATAAAGGGTTGGATCAAAGTACAACCGTATACCGAGCATATTGATAGCCTGATGGAATACCGGACCTGGTGGATAGGCCATGAACACGGTCCCTGGCGCGAGGTGGAAGTAAAGCAGTGCGAGGTGCACAACAAAACTCTGGCGGCACAATTGCCGGACTGTCCGGACCGAAGCGCGGCCGAAAAGTTGAAAGGCCTGCTGATCGCCGTGCCGCGCAGCAGTTTGCCGAAGCAGGCAGAAGATGAATACTACTGGTCGGATTTGATCGGCCTCGCGGTGGTGAATGAAGAAGGGTTGCAACTGGGGACGGTCGCCAACCTGCTGGAAACCGGCGCAAATCAGGTGCTGAGCGTCAAGGGTGACGACGGAGAGATACTGATACCGTTCGTAGCAACGGCAATCAGGCAGGTGGATTTGCAGAACAGAATGATCCGGGTTGACTGGGCAGCTGACTACTGAAATATCTGTTGTAAAACGTAGCGAGGACGGCCAGATGCAAGACGCACGGAGCGCAGCGACCGAGACATATCTTGTAGATAGGCGAGTTAGCGAGCACTGCGCGACACAGCAGGTGGCCGCCGCAGTAGTTTTTCAATGATATTTGATGTCATCACTCTGTTCCCCCAGATGTTCGATGCGCTGACGCAATACGGTATCACGCGGCGCGCGGCAGAACAAGGCAACTATGTATTGAAGACGTGGAATCCAAGGGATTTCACCACGGACAATTACCGCACCATCGATGACCGCCCTTATGGCGGAGGCCCCGGGATGGTGATGCTGGCGGAGCCGCTAGCCGCTGCGATCAACGCGGCCAGACAGCGGCAGGCGGCCAGCGGTGTGAAAAAGAGCCGCGTGGTGCACCTGTCGCCACAAGGCAGATTGCTGACCCACCCGGTCGTAAAAGAGATGGTGACACAGGCAGAAGAAGGTTTGATTTTGCTGGCAGGGCGATATGAAGGCATCGATGAGCGTCTGATACGCCAGTATGTGGATGTGGAGATTTCCATCGGCGACTATGTGTTGTCCGGCGGCGAGCTGGCGGCGATGGTTCTGATAGATTGCCTGGTGCGGCAACTGCCCGGTGTGTTGGGCGATGCCGAATCGGCCGAGCAGGAATCGTTTGTGCAGGGTTTGCTGGATTGCCCGCACTACACCCGCCCGGAACAGTTTAATGGTGAAGCCGTGCCCCCGGTGCTGCTGTCCGGCAATCATGCCGATATACAGCGTTGGCGGCTTCAGCAGTCGTTGGGCAGAACGTGGTTGCGTCGGCCGGATCTGTTGGCCAGGCGTGATTTGACAAAAGAGGAGTCTGGACTTCTGGCAGCGTTCCAGAAGGAACAAGGCTCATATAAAAAGGAGCAGTAAAGTGAATTTGATCGAAACATTGGAACAGGAAGAAATCGCCCGTTTGGGCAAGAAGATCCCCGCATTCGCGCCAGGCGACACTGTCGTCGTAAACGTGAATGTGGTCGAAGGCGAGCGCAAGCGTCTCCAGGCTTTTGAGGGAGTCGTGATCGCCAAGCGCAATCGCGGCCTTAATTCCGGCTTCGTCGTGCGCAAGATATCGGGCGGCGAAGGCGTGGAACGCACTTTTCAGACCTACTCACCCACCATCGCCAGCATCGAGGTAAAACGCCGCGGATCGGTGCGACGCGCCAAGCTTTACTACCTGCGCGATCGTTCCGGCAAATCGGCACGTATCAAGGAAAAATTGGCAATGCGTTCGGCCTCGCCAGAATAAACTTGCTGCGGGATGTGTGCAAAAACGGGAGCTTGCTCCCGTTTTTTATTTGTGCGCTATCATTACACAATGGAATACCAGGCAAAACTAAAAGTTCCGTTCGGTGTGCTCGGCATACGTTGCGATGATCGTGCGCTGCTCGGGATTGATTTTTTGCCCGCGTCGGAAAAGCCGCAACGTGCGGCCAATGCATTGGCCAAAACCGTGTGTGATCAATTGCTGCGTTATTTTGATAATCCGGACACGAAATTTACCGTCCCGCTCAATCCTTGCGGAACCGCCCATCAGCAAAAAGTCTGGCAAGCCATGCGCAACATCCCGCGCGGAGAAACGCGCAGCTATGGCGAACTGGCCACCGCGCTGAAATCTGGCGCTCAGGCGGTCGGCCAGGCATGCGGTGCGAATCCGATTCCTATCGTCACCCCCTGTCATCGCGTGGTGTCTAAATCCGGCCTGGGAGGCTTTATGCGTCATGCGAGCGGTGTGTCATTGGACATCAAACGCTGGCTGCTGGCGCATGAACAACGCTGAACTGCTCGACGAATTCTGCGACAACCTGTGGCTGGAAGACGGCTTGTCGCGCAACACGCTGGACAGCTACCGGCGCGATATGCGCAAGTTCGCCGCGTGGCTGGAAAAGCAACGAGATGTATCCATATTGCAAACGACGCACGGCGACATACAAGGTTATCTCGCCCAACTGGTTGTCGCCCAAAAGGCAAAACCCAGCAGCACCGGACGCAACATTTCCAGTCTGAAGCGCCTGTTCCGGTATTTGCTCAGGCAAGGAAAGATCAGCACCGATCCGACACTGCAGATCGACACACCAAAGCTGCCGCGCAATCTGCCGAAAAGTCTGAGCGAACAGGATGTCGAGCAACTGCTCGATGCGCCTGATGTTGAAACGCCATTGGGACAGCGCGACCGCACCATGTTCGAGGTGCTGTACGCCACCGGCTTGCGCGTATCCGAGCTGGTGACGCTGCGCGTCACACAGGTGAGCATGGACATGGGCGTGGTACGCGTGATGGGCAAGGGCAGCAAGGAACGGCTGGTACCTCTGGGTGAAGAAGCGCTGGACTGGCTGCGCCGCTATCTGGGGGAAGGTCGCGGCGTGTTGCTGGGAAAGCAGGTAACCGACGCGCTGTTCGTGACGGCACGCGGCGAAGGCATGACTCGCCAGATGTTCTGGTATCTGATCAAAAAGCACGCCAAGCATGGGGGGGTAAACAAACCGCTGTCGCCGCACACGCTGCGCCATGCCTTCGCCACGCACCTGCTGAACCATGGTGCCGACTTGCGCGTGGTGCAGATGCTGCTGGGCCATGCCGATATCTCCACTACGCAGATATACACTCACGTGGCAAGAGAGCGCTTGAAGCAATTGCACGCACAGCATCATCCGCGAGGCTGACTGCAGGCTGCGAACAAAACAAACGAAGGCGGGAAGGAACGGATTTGACTCCGCTGTTGTCGGCCTCTATTCTGCGATCTTGAAGGGAGCCGGTTTATTGATTTGCGATGAACAAGTTTATCTTCCATCCTCTCCTAAAATCCGCATGCAATAACTGACCCCCGGATCTGGTTGCAGACGATTCCATGAAGACGACCACAAAAAAATCTGAACACAAACCTCAATCAAGCTTGGTGAATGTAACCGGCCGCGCGGTCTTTTTCGTATCGGATGGTACCGGTATCACCGCCGAAACCTTGGGCAAAGGCCTGCTGTCGCAATTTCATGGATTAAACTTTCGTCAGCTACGGTTCCCGTTTGTTGACAATTCGGAAAAGGCTGTGGAATGCCAGTTGCGCATCCGCGAGGCGCGCGAGCAGGATGGCGTCCGTCCGCTGGTTGCCATGACCATAATGGATCCGAAAATCAGTGCAATGCTGCGTCAAGAGGATGCACTGTTTCTCGATCTGTTCGAGGTCTTCATTGCTCCACTGGAAAAGGAACTGGGCGTGCGGTCGGCTCACACCGTCGGCCGATCACACGGCCAGTCCAGCAACGAATATGCCAATCGCATTGCCGCAATGAGTTTCGCGATCGCGCACGACGATGGCGTTACCGATGCAAACCTGAAGAATGCCGACGTGATATTGGTCGGCGTTTCACGTAGCGGCAAGACCCCGACAAGCCTGTACCTGTCGATGCAATTCGGAATCAAGGCGGCAAACTACCCCCTCATCCCGGATGATTTCGAACGCGGCCGTCTGCCGGAAGCCTTGTTGCCGTTCCGCAACAAGCTGTTCGGATTGACCATCGCGCCGGAGCAATTGCACCGCATACGCGAGGAACGGCGGCCGGACAGCAACTATGCCGCGCTGGATTCATGCCGCGAAGAAGTTGCCGCAGCAGAGCGTATGATGTTGCGCGAGGGTATAGAATGGTTCGATATGACATCGCGCTCGATCGAGGAAGTTGCCGTCCAGATAATCCAGGCGATCAACAGGAAAAAATGAGCGATGTCAGCTACGACAGTAAGCATTCCCGTCAAACGTTGCAGCACAATTATTTATAAACAGGAGAACATGCATGCACCCATATGTGATTCCGTTCCAGTCACTGGGCATAGCCGATATCGATCAGGTTGGCGGCAAGAATGCTTCGTTGGGCGAGATGATCAGCAACCTCAGTGCTTCCGGCGTGTGTGTGCCCGGCGGATTTGCTACAACAGCTGATGCTTATCGTGATTTCCTGAAGACCAATGGCCTTGAACAGCGCATCAAGCAGGCGCTGGACGCGCTGGATGTGGAAGACGTGAACGCACTGGCAAAGACCGGCGCGGAGATCCGCCGCTGGATATCGGCAGCCTCCCTGCCGCCCAAACTGGAGGAGGAAATACGCAAACATTACTCCACACTTGCCTCGGGCAGCGATGCCAGTTTTGCGGTGCGTTCATCCGCGACGGCGGAGGACCTGCCGGATGCATCCTTTGCGGGACAGCAGGAGACTTTTCTCAATATCCACGGCATAGACAATATCCTGCACGCGATCAGGGAAGTCTTTGCATCGCTGTATAACGATAGAGCCATTTCCTACCGGGTGCACACCGGCTATACGGATTCTCATGTCGCCCTGTCGGCGGGTGTGCAGCGCATGGTGCGCTCCGATCTGGGTGCTTCGGGTGTGATGTTCACCATCGATACCGAGTCCGGATTTCGCGACGTGGTGTTCATCACATCGTCATATGGTCTGGGTGAGATGGTGGTGCAGGGCGCGGTCAATCCCGATGAGTTCTACGTCCACAAACCGCAACTTGCTGCAGGTTACCCCGCGCTGGTGCGCCGCAGCATAGGTTCAAAACAGCAGCGCATGGTGTTTCGCAAAGAACAGGCTGCCGGCCGTTCCACCAGTATCGAGGAAGTCCCCCAGAAGGAGCGTGACAGTTTTTCGCTGAACGATAAAGAGGTACTCGAGCTGGCAAGACATGCGATGGCCATCGAGCAGCATTACGGCAGGCCGATGGACATCGAATGGGGCAAGGACGGGGTAGACGGCAAGCTCTACATCCTGCAGGCACGCCCGGAGACGGTACAATCCCAGGTCGTTGTGGGCGGTGCGGAAAAATTCCGTCTTAAGAAACGCGGTGAGGTGCTGATCGAGGGCCGTGCGATCGGCCAGAGGATAGGCGTCGGTCCGGTGCGCCTGGTGGCGAGCGCCGGCGAAATGGGCAAAGTAAAGGCAGGCGATGTGCTGGTCACGGACATGACGGATCCCAACTGGGAACCGGTGATGAAGAAGGCATCCGCCATCATCACCAATCGCGGCGGACGCACTTGCCATGCCGCGATCATCGCGCGAGAACTGGGTATCCCAGCGATCGTGGGTTGCAGCCATGCCACAGAAGTGCTCGTTGAAAACGAGATCGTCACCGCTTCCTGCGCCGAAGGCGATACCGGTTTCGTCTATCGGGGCAAGCTGCCGTTCGAAATCACCCGGCAGGAAGACAAGGCTTTGCCGCCTTTGCCGGTAAAGTTGATGCTCAACGTGGGCAACCCCACGCTGGCATTTGAATTTGCACAAATGCCGTCGGCCGGCATCGGCTTGGCGCGGCTGGAATTCGTCATCAACAATCTGATCGGCATACACCCCAAAGCTGCAGAGCATTACCAAACCCTGCCCGCTGACCTCAAGGCCGCCGTGATACAGCAATCGCGGGGTTACGCCGATCCGTTGACTTTCTATGTGGAAAAATTGACCGAGGGCATCTCCACGCTTGCTTCAGCATTTTGGCCCAGGCCCGTCATCGTGCGCCTGTCGGACTTCAAGTCGAACGAATACCGCAAGCTCCTCGGCGGGGAGCTTTACGAGCCGCTGGAAGAAAACCCGATGCTGGGCTTTCGCGGAGCGGGGCGCTATGTCGCGCAGAGCTTCAGGGATTGCTTCGAACTGGAATGCCGCGCGATGAAGAAGGTCCGTGACGGCATGGGCTACACCAATGTGGAGATCATGGTGCCGTTCGTGCGCACGGTGCAGGAGGCGCGTGAAGTCGTCGAGCTACTTGCACAAAACGGTTTGAAGCGCGGAGAAAATGGTTTGCGCCTGATCATGATGTGCGAGATACCGTCCAACGCGCTGCTGGCCGAAGACTTCCTGGAATATTTCGACGGCTTCTCGATCGGGTCGAACGACCTGACCCAGCTGACACTGGGGCTGGACCGGGATTCGAGCCTGGTGGCGAACCGCTTCGACGAACGCGATGCCGCGGTCAAAAAACTCCTGGAGATGGCGATCAGCACCTGCAACCGGCTGGATAAATATGTGGGCATCTGCGGGCAGGGGCCCTCGGATCATTTCGACTTCGCATTGTGGCTGATGGATATCGGCATCCAGTCGATGTCGCTGAATCCGGATACCCTTCTGGATACCTGGCGGAAATTGGCGGAGGCACATCCGGGAGGTAAGCCGTAGGTTGGGTTAGCAGATTTACCGCGTTAACCAATGACTAGGCTGTCGTTGTTTGACAGCCTAGTCAGATGGCTATGCAAAGCTACCCAACATCATTTGTAAAGGCTTAAGTCAAGACCGCCAGGCTACCACCGGCGGTTTATTTTATTTGTCCCCGTTCAATACTGATCCCCACCATTTTGCAGTTGCGGATCGCTTGCAGTTTGGCGACGCTGACCTTGACCCACGGGGCGTTGAAGTCCTTGAGGATGATCTGCGCGATATGCTCGGCCAGCGTTTCCATCAGGGAGAAATGCCCTTCGCTCAGCACGGTCTGGAGATGTTGTGCGACTTCTGCATAATCCAGCGCATCTTTGATGTCGTCGCTGAAGCAGGCGCGGCTATTGGGCAGCGCGATATCGAGATCGATCTGCAAGGTTTGCGGCACGACTTTCTCGCGTTCGTAGATGCCGATGAGCGTGGTTACCTTGAGTTCGCGCAGGAATATGATGTCCATGATTTTGTTTGTTGGTGGGCCAGATAACTTGGCGTAAAATCCGCCGCACGTTCATTTTAAGACATTCCCGATGCTGACCATAATATTTATAGTTGCTGCCTACCTGCTTGGATCGATCTCGTTCGCGCTCATCACCAGCAAACTGTTCGGTCTGCCTGATCCCCGCACCTACGGTTCCGGCAATCCCGGCGCGACGAATGTGTTGCGCAGCGGCAAGAAGGCGGCTGCCGCATTGACGTTGATCGGTGACGCGGCGAAGGGCTGGCTGGTGGTGTTCCTTGCGATACGGTATTCGCTGCCGGGTGAGCAGTACTTAATGCTGCCCGCAGCAGTTGCGATCGCGGTGTTCGTCGGCCACCTCTATCCGGTGTTCCTGCGCTTCAAGGGAGGTAAAGGCGTGGCGACCGCGTTGGGTGTGTTGCTGGCGCTGAATTTAATGGTCGGTCTGGGCGGGTTGGCGACCTGGCTGATCATGGCGTTTATGTTCCGCTACTCATCGTTGGCTGCTTTGACAGCGGCCGTTGCTACGCCGATATATGCTTTCCTGCTGGGTTTGCCGCACAATTGGGTGCTGGCATCCGGAATCATGTCGTTGCTGCTGATCTGGCGGCACAAGGGCAATATCCGGAATTTGTTGGCGGGGAAAGAAGAGAAAATCGGCAGCAAGAAGTAAGCCGATACTCAGGCAGTGTAGTTTATTTCCTGTAAATCCCAGCGCGGCTTGACATTGAAGCGATAATCTTTTGTGTGGTGTTGTTGCGCCAGCCTTAACGCGCCAGCGAAGGCGATCATCGCGCCGTTGTCGGTGCAGAATTCCAGGTCGGGATAAAATACTTTCTCTCCACGCTTGCTGGTGCCTTCGATCAGGCGGCCGCGCAATAGTTGATTCGCGCCCACGCCCCCAGCCACCACCAATTGATCGAGCCCGGTCTGTTCCAATGCCGCGAGCGCCTTGTGCGCCAGCACATCGACGATGGCTTCCTGTACCGCGCAAGCGATATCTGCTTTAGTTTGTTCGTCGTCGTTGCTTTGCTTCACCAGCGTCAGCACCGCGGTCTTCAATCCGCTGAAACTGAAATCCAGATCGCCGCTATGCAGCATCGGACGCGGCAGTTTGTATTTCCCGATATAACCCTTTGCAGCAAGTTTCGCCAGTGCGGGGCCGCCCGGATAATTCAAGCCCAGCAGCTTCGCGCTCTTGTCGAATGCTTCTCCCGCTGCATCGTCCACTGTTTCGCCGAGCAAGGCGTATTGTCCCACGCCGTCGACTCGCATCAGTTGCGTGTGCCCCCCTGAGACCAATAATGCAACGAACGGGAACTCGGGCGCGGGATCGGACAGCAACGGTGAAAGCAGATGCCCTTCCAGATGATGGATGCCAATGGTGGGTATATCGAGCGCATAGGCCAGCGCATTTGCGACACTGGCGCCGACCAGCAATGCACCGCCCAGGCCCGGTCCCTGGGTATAGGCGATCGCATTGATCTGGCCGAGCGATACATCCGCTTCTCTCATGATCTGCCGCACCAGCGGGATGACGCGTCTGACGTGATCTCGCGAAGCGAGTTCAGGGACCACACCTCCGTATTCGTTATGCATCGCGACTTGCGTATACAGTGCGTGTGCCAGCAAGCCGCGCCCCATCTGGTAGAGCGCGATGCCGGTTTCGTCACAGGAAGTTTCGATTCCCAGCGTGATTGGATTTGGGGTGATCAGCGGCATTTTTTGGCTTTTCAAGACAGGCAGTATTGTAGTGAATATCGGGGTTGGGCATGGTATTCGTGAATATTATGAAAATATTTCAGAAAAGTATTGACGGGAGTTTTTTCATCACTATAATGCGCACCTCTTCGCTGTCCGGCAGTTTTTCCAGGCAGCCGTTCTTTAACAGAATAAACGAACAACCGACGAGTGTAGGTGCTTGGTTTTTGGGAAGTTTGCGTATCTTTCGGGATATGTAAATGACTTTAAAAACAAGTAGTACTTACGCAAAGTCGAAAAGAATCATGTCAATGATTCACTTTGAGTAAGACCGGTTCAGCAATGAACCAAAACAGGTATTGAACTGAAGAGTTTGATCCTGGCTCAGATTGAACGCTGGCGGCATGCTTTACACATGCAAGTCGAACGGCAGCACGGGGTGGTAACACCCTGGTGGCGAGTGGCGAACGGGTGAGTAATATATCGGAACATGTCCGGAAGTGGGGGATAGCTCGGCGAAAGCCGGATTAATACCGCATATGCCCTGAGGGGGAAAGGAGGGGATCCGCAAGGACCTTTCGCTTTCGGAGTGGCCGATATCGGATTAGCTAGTTGGTGGGGTAAAGGCTTACCAAGGCGACGATCCGTAGCTGGTCTGAGAGGACGACCAGCCACACTGGAACTGAGACACGGTCCAGACTCCTACGGGAGGCAGCAGTGGGGAATTTTGGACAATGGGGGAAACCCTGATCCAGCCATGCCGCGTGAGTGAAGAAGGCCTTCGGGTTGTAAAGCTCTTTCAGACGGAAAGAAACGGTCACGGTGAACATCCGTGACTAATGACGGTACCGTCAGAAGAAGCACCGGCTAACTACGTGCCAGCAGCCGCGGTAATACGTAGGGTGCGAGCGTTAATCGGAATTACTGGGCGTAAAGCGTGCGCAGGCGGTTTTGTAAGACAGGTGTGAAATCCCCGGGCTTAACCCGGGAACTGCATTTGTGACTGCAAGGCTAGAGTGCGGCAGAGGGGGGTAGAATTCCACGTGTAGCAGTGAAATGCGTAGATATGTGGAGGAATACCGATGGCGAAGGCAGCCCCCTGGGTCGACACTGACGCTCATGCACGAAAGCGTGGGGAGCAAACAGGATTAGATACCCTGGTAGTCCACGCCCTAAACGATGTCAACTAGGTGTTGGGGAAGGAGACTTCTTTAGTACCGCAGCTAACGCGCTAAGTTGACCGCCTGGGGAGTACGGTCGCAAGATTAAAACTCAAAGGAATTGACGGGGACCCGCACAAGCGGTGGATTATGTGGATTAATTCGATGCAACGCGAAAAACCTTACCTACCCTTGACATGCCAGGAAGATTCCAGAGATGGGATTGTGCCCGAAAGGGAACCTGGACACAGGTGCTGCATGGCTGTCGTCAGCTCGTGTCGTGAGATGTTGGGTTAAGTCCCGCAACGAGCGCAACCCTTGTCATTAATTGCCATCATTTGGTTGGGCACTTTAATGAGACTGCCGGTGATAAACCGGAGGAAGGTGGGGATGACGTCAAGTCCTCATGGCCCTTATGGGTAGGGCCTCACACGTAATACAATGGTCGGTACAGAGGGTTGCCAACCCGCGAGGGGGAGCTAATCTCAGAAAGCCGATCGTAGTCCGGATCGGAGTCTGCAACTCGACTCCGTGAAGTCGGAATCGCTAGTAATCGCGGATCAGCATGTCGCGGTGAATACGTTCCCGGGTCTTGTACACACCGCCCGTCACACCATGGGAGTGGAATCTGGCAGAAGTAGGTAGCCTAACCGCAAGGAGGGCGCTTACCACGCTGGGTTTCATGACTGGGGTGAAGTCGTAACAAGGTAGCCGTATCGGAAGGTGCGGCTGGATCACCTCCTTTCTAGAGAATCCAGAGGCTGAGTGCCTACACTCATCGGTTGTTCAAGAGCAGGTTCAAGGTACAAGGTACAAGGTGCAAGTTGGGGCAGCGTGCTGCTTTACCCCTTGATTCCTGCATCTTGGACCTTGATCCTGAAACAGTTTCGGGGTCTGTAGCTCAGCTGGTTAGAGCACCGTGTTGATAACGCGGGGGTCGTTGGTTCGAGTCCAACCAGACCCACCACGATCAGAGGAAAGAGACAAGAGGAAAGCAAAACCTTGTACCTTGCATCTTGCACCTGTTGTAACGGGGGTTTAGCTCAGCTGGGAGAGCACCTGCTTTGCAAGCAGGGGGTCGTCGGTTCGATCCCGTCAACCTCCACCAAAAAACGAGTAGCTAGTCGCTAGTCGTTAGTTATGAGTTAGTGAAGTCGCAACGGCGTTGCGGGTTTAACTAATAACTAACGACTAAAGTCTAACGACTGAAGTTGAAGTTCTTTAAAAATCTGGAAGAAGTAAGAAAGTGATTCACGCGAGCGTGGACACGGGGCGACCTGTGGAAACGCGAGCGGGAAAAACAATGGGTTTTGATTGTAACAAGCTGATTCACGATTAGTCATTGTGGATCAGACACAAACCTTTGCAAACACCGGATCCTTAATCGATCCGGTGGCAACAAATGTTTAAAAATGCGAAACACCGATAACGCCTTGATCGCAAGATCGAGGGCTTAATGTTATAGGGTCAAGCGAATAAGTGCATGTGGTGGATGCCTTGGCGATTACAGGCGATGAAAGACGTGGCAGCCTGCGAAAAGCTCTGGGGAGCTGGCAACAAGCTTTGATCCAGAGATGTCTGAATGGGGAAACCCGGCCCACACTTAATTCTCTTCAAGCTTTGTCCGAGCATAGCGAGGACAAAAGCCATTTCAAGATGGCAAATGCTCAAGCATCGGAATATCGAGCAGCTTTGTCCGAGCATAGCGAGGACAAAAGCCATTTCAAGTTGGCAAAAGTTTCGATTGGGAATGAGAGGGAAATTAAGTGTGGGTCACTCTCAAGTGAATACATAGCTTGAGTAGAGCGAACCCAGGGAACTGAAACATCTAAGTACCTGGAGGAAAAGAAATCAACCGAGATTCCGCAAGTAGTGGCGAGCGAACGCGGAGCAGCCGGCAATTTTTAGCTTTTGTGTTAACAGAACAGTCTGGAAAGTCTGGCCATAGTGGGTGATAGCCCCGTAAGTGAAAACACAGGAGTGGAACTAGGATTGCGACAAGTAGGGCGGGGCACGAGAAACCCTGTCTGAACATGGGGGGACCATCCTCCAAGGCTAAATACTCGTAATCGACCGATAGTGAACCAGTACCGTGAGGGAAAGGCGAAAAGAACCCCGGAAGGGGAGTGAAACAGACCCTGAAACCGCATGCATACAAACAGTGGGAGCCCCAGCTTAAAGAGTCTTCGATTTCTTTCGAGGAGCATCGCGTAGCGATGCGACTCAAAAGATAATTTAGGAGTGAAATAGAACTGGGTGACGGCATCGCGCAGCGATGTTGTCGGCACAGCTCAAAGAACCCATCGAGGGTTCTTTGAGC
>CAVSAB010000007.1:0-94822 GCA_963725835.1 uncultured beta proteobacterium
AGAGTTCACAGAGAAGAGCGGTGAATGCTCTGTGATCTCGGTGTTCTCTGTGGCTCAGGTTTTCATTTTCTCCATCATTCCCACGAAGCGGTCGAACAACCCGCTCACATCATGCGGGCCCGGGCTGGCTTCGGGATGTCCCTGGAAGCAGAACGCGGGCTTGTCGGTCAGCTCGAATCCCTGCAGCGTGCCGTCGAACAGCGATACGTGCGTGACACGCGCATTCTTCGGCAGTGTCTTCCCATCCACCGCAAAACCGTGGTTCTGGCTGGTGATCATCACGCGCTTGCTCTGCGTGTCCTGCACCGGATGGTTCGCGCCATGATGGCCGAACTTCATCTTCATGGTTTTCGCGCCCACGGCGAGCCCCATGATCTGGTGCCCGAGACAGATGCCGAACAGCGGCACGCCGGCTTCGATAAATTTTTTGGTCGCCTTGATCGCATAATCGCACGGCTCCGGATCGCCGGGGCCGTTGGACAGGAACACACCGTCCGGTTCCATCGCCAGCACATCTTTCGCAGCGGTCTGCGCGGGCACCACGCTGATGCGGCAGCCGCGTTCGGCAAGCATGCGCAGGATGTTGCGCTTCACGCCGAAGTCGTAGGCCACCACATGGAATTTCGTATGTTCGGCTTCCGGATAGCCGATGCCCAGTTCCCACTCGCGCTGCGTCCACAGATAGGATTTTGTGCAAGACACTTCCTTGGCCAGATCCATGCCCACCAGGCCGGCAAAACCGCGCGCCGCCTTGAGCGCCGCCTTCTCATCGGTGCCGGTCGCGATGCAGCCGTTCTGCGCGCCCTTCTCGCGCAGGATGCGCGTCAGCTTGCGCGTATCGATCCCGGCGATCGCGACGACATTGTTGGCTTGCAGGTAATCGGGCAAGGATTGCGTGCTGCGGAAGTTGCTCACCGTCTTCGGCAGGTCGCGTATCACCAGCCCGCTGGCGTACACCTGTTGCGATTCCACGTCCTCGGCATTCACGCCGGTATTGCCGATGTGCGGATAGGTCAGCGTGACGATCTGCTTGCAATAGGACGGGTCGGTGAGGATCTCCTGGTAGCCGGTCATCGCGGTGTTGAACACCACCTCGCCGACGCTGCTGCCGGAAGCCCCGATGGAAATGCCGCGAAATACCGTACCATCGGCTAAAACAAGGATGGCTGGCTTCGTCTGCGACACAAAATGCTCCCGAGAGGTATGACATAAAGAAGCGGGAAGAACTGAATCGTTCAACCCGCTCTTGGTAGGCGCGCATTATAGCCGATAGCATGGGGGCTATCAAATGCAAGGCATGCAGCCGCTACGCCAACGCAGCTGCGCCATTAGGAGACATTCGCGCGCTGCCCGTACTATTATGCATATGCGGACAGACAAACAGACGAGGCAACGATGAATCAGGCGCTTAACGAAAATCTGTATGCTGTCATTATTTTCAATAGTACGGACCGATGGGTCCGTCTAATAATTGTTAGGCATTTTCTGTCCAAGGGGATCCAAGAAGAATGAATTCAATCTTTCTGCTGGTAATTGTCGTCGTTGCAGTGGTTGCGATATTGGCTGTAGTCAAGGCCAAATCTCAAAGTGGCGTCGGCGATGATGTCTGGCCGTATTACGCCAAAAAACCACTTTCACAACCTGAACAAGTTCTTTATTTTCGGTTGGTTCAGGCGTTGCCCGACCATATCGTTCTCGCTCAGGTTCAACTCTCTAGGTTGCTTGGCGTCAAAAAGGGCAATAATTACCAGGCATGGTTTAACCGCATCAATCGAATGAGCGCCGATTTTGTAGTGTGCAAAAAAGATTCAAGCATTGTTGCCGTCATTGAACTTGATGACGCTACGCACCAGAAAGAAGACCGTCAGGCTGCTGATGCAAAGAAAGATAAAGCACTGTCGTCTGCTGATATTCGTGTTGTCCGTTGGCAAGTGAAGTCAATTCCTGACATTACCGCCATCCAAGCCGCATTTATGCCTAGCAATGTTAGGATGCTCATGGGCGAACGAACTGCAGCAGAAGCCATAGCGGCCAACGTGCTCTCATGGGCGAGTACCCTAGGTGCCGTCTATACGAGCTCTGGCAAAGGTGCAGGATACAAACACTGGGCTCACTATCATGAGCTGTTTGGCACAAAGCCTTCTCGCATTGACTTGCTTAACGCGGTTGCTCCATCGTTCTTTCGAACGGTCCAAGACTCGCTGTTCGAAGCCGTTCTGTTGCACCTCGCGCGCCTCACTGATCCCGCCCAATCGACAGGAAGTCGAACTTGTCGTTGCGCCGCCTCGCTGAACTCGCAGCGGATGGAGGCGCCGGCGCACGCGTGGCCGAGTTGACCGCGAACGCCGTCCAAGCAACTGAATTTGCGCGTGACTGGCGCAACCGCAAGCTGGCGCATCGCGACCTAGACCTCGCATTAGGTGAGCCGGTTAGACCGCTCGCACCAGCTTCGCGACTGGCAGTGACGGCGGCCCTCGCAGCAATAGTAGATGTCCTGAACGCGGTCGCGGCCCACTACTGCGATTCGACAATCTATATTTGACTTGCCTGGCGACAACGACTCAGTTGGTCTTCTCTATGCCATCCGGGATGGCCTGCGCTCGAAGATCAAAGACACGCACGTCTCATGTCTGGAGAATACACAACCGAACGACCTAAAACACCAGGACATATGACGGCGCACCTAACAGGTCATTCGACACGAAGCGCACAAGTGCGTCCGTATGTCGGTCAAGTCCAACGTTGGCCATCTGTTTGCATCACAGTTTGCAAAGCTCGTTTTATAATCACGAGCAATTTCACTAAGAGCGCTGATACGCAATCCAAAAATGAAGAAACATTCCTACGACGTAGAAGAAGCCAATTTTGACGAGCTGGTCGTGGCGCGCTCGCGTGAAGTGCCGGTGTTGCCGCATATCGGCACAACCTGGAAAGGTAAATAACCAATGAGCAACTCCGCATTCGCTGAAATCGAATTTTCGCTGCTTATAATCTTCTCGATTATTCTGCCCGTATGCATCTACAGTTACATGATGTGGAAGCAAGCCATTTCTCGGAAATCCGTGCTGGCCTTTGGCGTTACTCCTGATTGTAATTGCTGGGGTTAGCGTATTTCTTTTGCAGCGGTTGAATGTGATTGCGAAAACTTCCCCTTCTTTGCTTGACGATCGTATTTTCGCTTCTGAAGTATCTTTAGCGCTGTATTTCCTGCCTTTGCTTTTTGCAGGGATAGGCGTAAATCTGATTTCCGATACATTGATCCGTCATCTCGATGATGCCGAGCGGAAATACGATCAGGAACACCGATAAATCATCAGCCAACGGATCAATTCAGTTATTGAACTATGCATACCAATTCGATGAAACACTCTTACGACGTAGAAGAAGCCAATTTTGACGAGCTGGTCGTGGCGCGCTCGCATGAAGTGCCGGTGCTGCTGGATATCGGCGCGGAGTGGTGCAGCCCGTGCCGCGTGCTGGGGCCGATGCTGGAAAAACTGGCTAACGAATACGCCGGCAGGTTCGTGCTGGCGAAGGTGGATGCCGACGAGAACATGCGCATCGCCGGACGGCACAAGGTGCGCGGATTTCCGACGGTGATCGCCTACAGCCGCGGGCAGGAGACCGCCCGCTTCCACAGCGCGCAACCTTTGCACTTCCTGCGCAGCTTCATCGACAAGCTGATCGAACATCACGCCGCAAACAGCCCGGAAGCTGCACAGCAAGCGGATTGATTTGCCGCATGTGCGATACGTTGCTGACCGCCTCTGCCATCGCGCTGGTCGCTATCAGTCACGATCCCTGGCCATTGGTAGCCGCCCATAATCAATGCAGCGCTTATGTAAAGAGCACCGGATATGTTTGAAGTCATTGTTCTGGCTGTCGCGCTGAGCATGGATGCCTTTGCCGTTTCCATCGGGCTGGGCTCCAAAGGTAACACCCGCGGATTGGGACTGAAGGCGGGCATGTTCTTCGGTGGATTCCAGGCATTGATGCCCTTCATCGGCTACCTGGGGGGCAAGGGAGTTCTGGGCTGGGTGGATGCCTATGCCCACTGGATCGCATTCGGATTGCTGGCACTGGTCGGCGCGAAAATGATCTACGAAGGCCTGCACGAAGGCATCGAAGAAGACATCGCCGCGATCACCAACAAGATGATGCTGCTGCTGGCCATCGCGACCAGCATCGATGCGATGGCCGCGGGCTTCAGCCTGACACTGCTCGACATCAATGCCTGGCTGGCCTGCCTGATCATCGGCGTGACGACTTTCGCATTCAGCTGGGTTGGCGTGCAGATCGGCAAGAACAGCGGCACCTGGCTGGAAAGCAGGGCGGAGATCTTCGGCGGGGTGGTGCTGATCCTGATCGGGATCAAGATGCTGGTTTTCTAGGCGTTACTTCAACCCCAGCACATCCTGCATGTCGTACATGCCCGCCGGATGTTGCCTTCAGGAAACGCGCGGCACGCAGCGCGCCCAGCGCAAAGGTGGCGCGGCTGCTGGCCTTGTGGGTGATCTCGATGCGCTCGCCGGTGCCCGCGAACAGCACGGTGTGGTCGCCGACGATGTCGCCGCCGCGCACCGTCGCAAAGCCTATCGTGGACGGATCGCGCTCGCCGGTGACGCCCTCGCGGCCGTACACGGCGCATTTTGCAAGATCGCGCCCCAGCGTTTTCGCGATCACTTCGCCCATGCCCAGCGCGGTGCCGGACGGCGCATCCACCTTGTGGCGGTGATGCGCTTCGATGATCTCGATGTCGTAACCTTTGCTCAGCACGCGCGACGCGGTCTCCAGCAATTTGAATACGAGGTTGACGCCCACGCTCATGTTGGGCGCGAACACGATGCCGATGTCGCGAGCCGCCGCGCCGAGCTGCGCCTTCTGCTGCGCGTTGAAACCGGTGGTGCCGATCACCATGTTGACGCCGAGCTTGCGGCAGATGTCGAGGTGATACAGGGTGCCTTCGGGGCGGGTAAAATCGATCAGCACGTCCGCGCCCTGCAGCGCCGCGGCGACATCCGCGCTGATCTTCACGCCGCACGGCGCGCCGATCAGCTCGCCGGCATCGCGGCCCAGCTGCGGGCTGCTGCCATGTTCCAGCGCGGCATGCAATACCAGATCTTCCGGCTGCAACACATTCTCCAGCAGGATGCGCCCCATGCGCCCGCTGCTGCCGGCGATGGCGATTTTGATCTTTCCCATTTCTATCCTTTACCCTGGCCTTTACCTTGATTGCCCGCGTTCGCCGGCGCCGTATCCGCAGTCTGGCCGCCATCGACGATGCGCACCAGGTTGTCGCCTTCGAAATAAAGCGTCAGGTTCTGTTTTTCAATCACTTTGCGCTGGTGCTCGAAACGATACACATAATCCCAGCGGTCGGCATGAAAGGGGTCGCTGATCATCGGCGTTCCCAGCACATACTTTACCTGCGCCTTGGTCATGCCGAGCTTGAGCTTGTCGCGCATATCCAGCGATACGAAATTCCCCTGGCGGATGTCCATCTTGTACGGCGTCACCAGGGGAATGTAGAAGCTGTCGCACGACGCCAGCAGCAGCGTAAGCAAAACGATCTTGAGGCGCATCATGTTCCTAATCAATATTCAAACTCAAAGCAATGATACCTCAAGCCGCGCCCAACATCTCGGCTGCATGTTTGCGAGTCGTATCGGTGATCTTTATTCCGCCCAGCATGCGTGCGATTTCCTCGACGCGCTGCTCCCCATCCAGCACGGTGATACGGCTCAGTGTGACGCCATTTTCCGCCACTTTGCTCACCTGCCACTGCTGGTCGGCCGCCGCCGCGACTTGCGGCAAATGCGTGACGCACAACACCTGATAGGTCTTGCCGAGTGTTTTCAGCAAACGCCCGACGATCTCCGCGACGCGCCCGCCGATACCGCTGTCAACCTCATCGAAGATCAGCGTCGGCACGCTGGCAACCTGGAATGTGGCGACCTGTATCGCCAGACTGATGCGCGACAATTCTCCGCCTGACGCAACTTTGGCCAGGCTGCGCGGCGGTACGCCGGGGTTGGCCGCGACCTGGAACTCGATCGTCTCCAGACCAAACGCATTGCCCCTATTGTCATCATCTTGGGCCAGCGGCAGCAATGCCACCTCGAAACTGCCGCCTGGCATCGCCAGCGTCTGCAGTCGCCGCGGTGATCTCGCGCGCCAGTCTGGCTGCTGCCTTTTTTCGCGCCGCCGTCAATTTTTGCGCCGCGGCAAGATAACTTTGCCGGGCGGATTCTTCCTGCCGCTCCAGTTCGGCCAGATCGGCATCGCCGCCGAGTTCGGCAAGGCGATCCACGATGCGCTGCAATGCCTCGTTCAACTGCTCCGGCGCAACGCGATATTTGCGTGACGCATCCATCACGGTCTGGATGCGCTGTTCCTGTTCGCGCAGGCGCTGCGGGTCGGTATCCAGGCGCTGCTGATAATGGCGCAGCGCATAGACGGCCTCCTGCAACTCAGCCTGCGCGCTTTCCAGCATCTGCAGCGTTTCGCCCAGGCTGGCATCATGTGTGATGCCCTCGCGCAAACGCACCGTCAATGCATTGAGTTGCGCCAGGCACGCGTTATCCGCCTCGCTCAGCGTCTCGATGCCGAATGCCGCGGTCTCCAGCAGGCTCGCGGCATGGGCCAGCCGCGCATGATCCTCCTGCAAGGCCTGCCACTCCGCCGCGTCAAAACCCAGTCCCTCCAGCTCGTTGCGCTGGAACTGCAGCAATTCGCGCTCGGCGATCACTGCCTCGGCGTTCTCGCTCAGGCTGATGCGGCGCCGGCGCAATGCTTGCCAATCGCGATACAGGGCCGCAACCTGCTCCGCCGACGTCCGCGATGCCCGCATAACCGTCCAGCAACGCGCGCTGCGTGTCGGGACGCAGCAGCGATTGATGCGCGTGCTGCCCGTGTATGTCCAGCAACTGGTCGCCCGCCTCGCGCATCTGTTGCAGCGTGGCGCTGCGCCCGTTGATGAAGCCGCGCGAACGCCCCCCGGCATCCAGCACGCGCCGCAGCAGGCACACTCCTTCGTCTCCTTCCAGTTCCTGATCGATCAACCATGCTTGCAATTGCGGCAATCCGCTCACATCAAACTCGGCGGAGACTTCGGCGCGATCGCAGCCGCTGCGCACCATGCCAGCATCGCCCCGTTCACCCAGCGCCAGCGACAACGCATCGATCAGTATCGATTTGCCCGCGCCGGTCTCGCCGGTCAGCGCGGTGAATCCCGCGGAGAATTCCAGTTCCAGCGAGGAGACGATGACGAAATCGCGGATGGACAGAAATTTCAGCATGACTCACTTCGGCAACCGTCACGAGCGGTCAAGATGCAACGAACGCCAGCGCAATGCCGCGATCGAGCGCATACCGCCGATTGGTAGACGAGGAGCAAGTGAGCACGCAACGCCGCAGATCGGCCGCACAGTTTCAGGTCGCCATCAGAGTGTCTGGTTCCAGAGCAGCTTCTCGCGCAGCGTGTGATAGTAGCTATGGCCCGCCGGATGCAACAGACAGACTGTCTCGGGATGGCGCATGACGATGATCTTGTCATGCAACTGCAGATCGTAGCCGGAGTGGCTGTCGAAACGGACCTGTATGTCACTGGTGCGGTGCACCAGTATCTCGAGTTCCGAAGAACCCTTCACCACGATAGGCCGGTTGCTCAGCGTATGCGGACAGATCGGAACCAGGCAGAGCACATCCAGGCCGGGATGAATTATCGGCCCTCCGGCAGACATCGCGTAAGCCGTGGAACCGGTCGGCGTCGAAACGATCAGCCCGTCGGCGCGCTGGTTGTAGAGATACTCGCCATCGATGCGCACCTCGAACTCGATCATGCTGCTGGTATTGTTGCGGTGCACAACCACTTCGTTGAAAGCACGGCCGCTGTATACCTCGACATCGTTGCGCAACACGCGCGCCGCAAGCAGAAGGCGCTCCTCGGTGACGAACTTGCCGTCCAGCATCGCCGCGAGGGTATCCAGCATGTTGTCCAGCGTGAGATCGGTGAGAAAACCGAGCCGTCCCTGGTTCACACCGACCAGCGGGACCTGGTCCAACGACAGGGTGCGGGCGATGTTCAGCATGGTGCCGTCGCCGCCGAGCACGATCGCCAGGTCCACCACTCGACCAATATCAGACAAACTCATGGTCTGGTAGGGGCAGTCCTTGAGGTGTCCGGCACTCAGGCTGTCCACCACCACGGTCAGTCCCCGGGACGACAAGAACGCGCCCAAACGCAACAAAGGCTCGGCGATTTCCGGGGCATTGTGTTTGCCGATCAGCGCGACGTTTCGAAAGGGGAATTTCATGTAGGCGATTAAACCACATCGCCCCTGCAATGACAAAGCTGGCCCGGGAGTTGGGCAACGCAATGGGCCGCGTCCCTCGCGGGATGCTTCCCGGCTTCAATACGGGAAAGTCACAGTCCGGAAATATAATCCGTCAATGCATCGATCTCGGCATCGGTCAGGTTCTTTGCGACGCTGTTCATCACGCCATCCGGGCTGTTGCTGCGTTCGCCGCTGCGCCAATGCAGCAACTGTGCGCGCAGGTAAGCCTTGTGCTGGCCGCCGATCAGCGGATAGGTCGCGATGTTGGGCGCCTGGCCCTTGCCGTCCTTGCCGTGGCAACTGATGCATGAGGGGATATTCCTGAACACGTCGCCATACAGAAAAAGATTCCTCCCGGCCGTATTGTTTCCGGTCCCGTCGCCATGCATTTGGTTCTGGCTGGCATAATAAGCCGCAATGTCGATCAACTGGGTGTCGCTGATCGTTTTCGCCATGGCGCTCATGATCTGATGAGTGCGCGCGCCGGACTGAAAATCGCGGAGTTGTTTTGCAATGTAATCGGCATATTGTCCGGCAAGATTGGGGATCATATCCTCCATGCTGAGTCCGGACTCTCCGTGGCATCCCTGGCACAACTGCGATACTGTCTTGCCGGCGGCCGGATCGCCTTTGCCGATGCGTTGCTTGATCGCATCGGCGGATTCGCCGGCGTTAGCCGCGGTAGCTGCAAGCAGGGCGATTGCGGCCAGAAATCTGGCGGGATTGTTGTGAATGCGGATCATGTGATGTGTTCTAAAACCAGAATTGAGGAAGCCAATTAAACCATATCATCCATGCGATGATAAGTTGGGCAGCAGGTGGCATATAAAGTCTTGCATATTAATCGTTGCATACCGGAGCAAATTTCTTGAATGACCCGCTGCCTGTTTACGACTCTACACGATCGCCGGAATTAAGATCGGCCGCACTTGTTTGGCTGGCGGAATGCGATGCCGCCCGCAAAGCCGAAGGCGTGCGCCTGCTTGGCGCGGGCATGGTCGTCGGATGAAATCAGACTGGATGCACATGCAACATTGGCAGCACAACTTCCCATCCCCGGTCATCCGCCCAAACCCGAACTGGTGTCGCCGCTCTCGGTCAAGCGCCGCGCGATGAATACGCCGGAAGGCCGCGCGATATTGATCCACGCGCTGGCGCATATCGAGTTCAATGCGATCAACCTGGCGCTGGATGCGATCTGGCGGTTCGCCGATATGCCGCGGGAATATTATGCCGACTGGCTGCAAGTCGCGGATGAGGAGGCGCTGCATTTCTCGCTGCTGTCCGCACATCTGCAGGAACAAGGTTACGCGTACGGAGATTTCCCCGCGCACAACAGCCTGTGGGAGATGGCGGCAAAAACGCAGCACGACATCCTCGCGCGCATCGCGCTGGTGCCGCGCACGATGGAAGCGCGCGGACTGGATGCCACGCCGCAGGTGCGCGCCAAATTCGCGCAGGCAAAAGATGTGGCCGCCGCCGCGATCCTGGATATCATCCTGCGCGACGAGATCGGCCATGTCGCGACCGGCAACCGCTGGTACAACCGGCTGTGCGAACAGCGCGGTCTGGATCCGATATCCACCTATGCACGCCTGGCTGCCGAGTATCAAGCGCCGGTGATGCGCGGACCATTCAATCTTGCAGCTAGACGGGAGGCGGGGTTCAGTGAGTTTGAGTTAAATGTGTTAGCCAATATCACCGGCAACTGAATGAGATCGAAAGAATCCCGATCCACGCCAATTCATTAAAAAATCCGTTGTCGGACCTCGCCGGTAAACCAATCCTTGCTCCCGCGGAAGCGCTCCTCTACTGCGCCATGTAGTAGTACCGGTTAAGGTCAAAGAGTCCCCCCCGCACCGGTTCCTCTTCCTGTAAGCGCTGCTGGAACCAGTCGTAGGTATCCCAGAACCTTTCGTCGCTCCTGTTGATCCCGTACCGGACAAGCCGCTGCATATCCTTCGGGCTCTTGTCATAGTGTTCCAGCAGGTCGAAAGAAGTCCGGAAGATCCTCTTCGCGGATATCGAAGAAATAGTTCGGATATGAACCGATGAGACCCGGTATGAAGTCGGCGCTGTCCTTGGACGGGTCCAGCCTTTTGTCCTCGCCGACCAGATAAGCCACGCTGTCGTGCCAGCGGTTGACCACAATGGTTCCCGCCACATCCGTCCCGCTCTTCACACGTATCCGAATGAAGGCCAGATTGGCATTGGAGTCGTTGACCAGGGAGAAGAACGGCGTGCCGGGTCTGGCAAGCGCCCGAAAACCCTGCAGGTAGTCATCCCGGGTCTGATATTTCTTCGGCAGCAGCGGATAATCGGCACCCGACGGCAGGTAGTTTATCCGGTCAAAGGCGATGTTCGTCGCGGGAAGGATGTGCCGGTTCACGACCTGCTCGACGAACTCGCGCTTGGGGTCGTCGGTGGCAAAGGCCATCTTCGCCGGCAGGGCGGACGGGTAATAATGGATGTCCTTGAGGTCCGTATCCTTGTACCACGATTGCATGATCTCCTGCCGTCTCGCCTGCGGCAGATAATCCAGGAAATAGCTCTCGCCCTCGATGCGCAGGCCGTCCATATAGAGCCGGATGGCCAGTTGGTGGCCGACATTGCCGTACACATCGAACCCGGCGACCAGCGCATAATAGATGCGTTCGAACAAGGGATAGTCGATGACCCACATCGTTTTCGGCAGATTTCCCAGCACGCCCTTGTGCACGGACGCGCTGTCGAAGTGGCGGAACACGGTCAGTAGCGGCGTATCTGATGGACGGTTGCCCTTCCATATCGATTCATAACCGAGGCCGTCCTTGTATTGCGACATATAGAAATCCTGACGCGCCCGGTAGAATTCCACCTCCGCCTTCCGGTGTTCATCGGTCAGGGCGGTAAAGAGCCTCATGTCGCTGCCAAGCTCGGTGGGCAGGATCAGCTTGTCCAGGTTGGTTTTGAGAAAGTCAGGATGGCGCACGGACAGGTCGTCATCCGGATCCAGGAACATGACCCAGAATTGGTCGTCGATCACATTCAGCGCGATCTGGCCCTTGCAGACCGGTCCATGGATGAAGGTCATGATCACGTATTGCGCGTTGTCCAGCAGGAACTGGTAGCGCGAGCGGGGCGGGATCTGCTCGAATGCCGCGAACGGATTGGCGCTCAGCTTGGTATCGTAACCCACCAGGTGCGGGGTCTGCAGCCATTCGGGACGGACGAACAACTCGTCGATTCGCTGCAGCGTACTGTCATCGAATTCGACCACCATGTGGGTCTTTTGAACGATGGTGGAGTAGATCTTCCGGAAGCGATAGTAGACCCGCTCGACGCCCGGCGCATCATAGGGGCGCACGGTCGGGATGATGTCGATGGGCTGGCCCGGCGCCGTCCTGGAACGGACCAGTTCGAAAAACTCGTTCGTCGGGGTGCCGAATTTGATATGGGCCAGGAATAGATGCTCATACAGATAGCGCGCGGTCATCGCATGCTTGGCATCTGCCCCGTTCAGGAACGCTTCCCACTTCTCGATCTCACGGGCGTCGCTCGCCTTCGGCGCGACGAGCTCCGCCTGCTGGATCGCGTCAGGCCCTTTCGCGCCCTGGGACAACCAGCCTGCAATGACCTTGAACTCATCCTGTTTGAGCGGCGGGAATCCGTAGGGCATGCCGCGGTTCGGATGCTTTTTCAGGAAACCGCCCAGTTCTTCCTGGTTCCTGGAACATGTCAGCTCATCCGTTTCTGGACGATATTCTCCGGCGCTTTCAGGGTATTTCATCTTGTGGGAAAGCAGCTGGATCATGATCGAGTCGTTCATGCCATTCGATACCGTGCTATCGGTCACACTGATAAAATCTTTTTTGCGCCACTGTTGGGTGGATTGTGCATCGATGAACAGGCGGGTCGGATCCTCGGAAAACAAGCGCGCGGCATCGTAAACGGACTTCTTCGTCGCGCCGCGGTCTATGCCTTCGAATGAACTCAGTTTCAGCTGGCAGGCGGCGTTATAGCAGGAATGGCAAACCGCGCAGCGTTTGTCGAGGATGGGTTTGACATCCGTCAGGTAATCGATCTGCAGCGCCGGGACTGTAATGGCCACCGGAGGCAGCGTTTTCGTGGCACATCCGACAACAAGCGCAACCGTCACCCAGGCAAGGCCCCGCCTAAGTCTCATGGTTTGATCCCCCTTACGTGAAGGCAGACATCTCCAGGAACCGTGTACCTGTAGTTGTCAGGTCAAGGTGTAAATACGCATACTTTCGAAAACAGTACCATTGCCTGGCCGACTGCGCAAACCCGACACGGGCAAGACAAAATTCTGGGACAGAAGCAAGTTTCCTTTTCCTCATGCGCCTCTTGCTCAGTCCTCTTTCACCCTGAACCAGGCCGCATACAATGCCGGCAGGAACAAGCAGGTCAGCAAGGTGGCGACGACCAGCCCTCCCATGATGGATACCGCCATCGGTCCCCAGAAAACCTGCCGTGTCAGCGGGATCATCGCGAGTATCGCCGCGGATGCGGTCAACGTGATCGGGCGGAAGCGGCGCACGGTGGAACTGACAATGGCTTGCCACTGGGTCTTTCCATCTTCCTCGTCTTGGCGGATCTGGTCGACCAGTATCACCGAGTTGCGCATGATCATTCCCGCCAGCGCGATGAAACCGAGATTGGCGACGAAGCCGAACGGCACCCGGAACACCAGCAGCGCCATCGTCACGCCGATCAAGCCGAGCGGCGCGGTGAGAAACACGATGACGGTGCGGCTGATGCTTTGCAGTTGTATCATCAACAGCGTGATCACGCCGACCAGCATCAGCGGCATGACTTTCATGATGGCGGTTTGTCCCTTGGCGGATTCTTCGATGCTGCCGCCCATTTCGATTCGGTACCCGACCGGCAGTTTGGCGCGCACTTCTTCCAGTTGCGCATCGAGTTGGGTAGAGATCGTCGCGGGTTGTGTCTCATCCGCCATGTCGGCACGCACCGTCATCGTGGGCAAGCGGTTGCGCCGCCAGATCATGCCCTCTTCCAAAACCGGAACCAGCTTGGCGAGTTGCGCCAGCGGCACATGCCGGCCACCCGCCAGCGGAATGTCCAGATCGGGCAAATGATCCAGGGACCGGGCATCTCCTAATCCGCCCCGACAGCTCTGCGATTTCTCCCCGTTCACCGATGGGGCGGATTGGCAGCCGCTCCCGCAATCGGCCGGCTTCGCCGGTAACGTGTCGCAACTGCCACTACCGCGCCACACCACGTCGATCAACTGGTCGCCTTCGCGGTATTCGGTAATCGCCACGCCATTCAACCAGCCTCGCAGTGCCTGCGAGATCTCCTGGCTGGAAGTGCCGAGCTGGCGTGCGCGATCCTGGTTCACTTCGACGCGGACGCTTTTGATCTTTTCGTTCCAGTCGAAATTGACGTTTTGCAGATGTACATTGGCGCGCATCATGGCTGCGACCTGTTCGGAGATTCCCCTCAGCCGGGCCAGATCCTCGCCCATCACGCGGAACTGCACCGGATAGCCGATCGGCGGGCCGTTCTCCAACCGCACCACGCGCACGCGCAGATGCGAATAACCGCCGTCGGGCGCGGCGAATTTCGCCTCGAGGCGGCGCTTGACGTCCTCGCGTTCCGTCAATCCTTTGGTGACGATGACAAACTGCGCAAAGTTGTCGGCGAACAATTGCTGGTCGAGCGACAGAAAATAGCGGGGTGCGCCATTGCCAATGTAGGAAGAAGAATGTGCGATGCCGGGATCATCCTTGAGCAGCTTCTCGATGCGCTCCACTTCGTGTTCGGTGGCCTTGAGCGACGCGCCTTGCGGCAACCATACTTCCACCATCAGCTCCAGCCGGCTGGCCGCGGGGAAGAACTGTTTCTGCACGAATTTTCCAAACGCCACGATGGACAGCACGAAGATCAGGATCGTCGCTAGTATCACCTTCCAGCGGTTGCGCAGACACCACTCCACCACGGCGCGCAGGCGCAGATAGAACGGCGTGCCGTAGATATCCGGTCCATGCCGCTGCGCTTGCGCGACGAGTTTTTTCGCGTCGAGCAATCTGTAGCCGAGGTAGGGCGTGAACACTACCGCGACGATCCACGATACCAGCAGCGCGATCGTGACCACCTGGAAGATCGAGATGGTGTATTCGCTGGCCGCCGACTTGGAAAAACCCACCGGCGTGAATGCGGCGGCGGTGATCAGCGTGCCGGTCAGCATCGGGAAAGCGGTCGAGGTGTAGGCGAATGTCGCGGCCTTGAACCGGTCCCAGCCCTGTTCCATCTTCACCACCATCATTTCCGCGGCGATGATCGCATCGTCCACCAGCAGGCCGAGCGCGATCACCAGTGCGCCCAGCGAGATGCGCTGCAGGTCGATGCCGAATATCTTCATCATGAAAAACGTGATCGCCAGCACCAGCGGGATGGACAAGGCCACCACCGTGCCGGTGCGCCAGCCCAGGCTCAGGAATGACACGGCAAGCACGATCAGCACGGCCTCGGACAGCGAATGCTCGAACAGGGTGATCGAGCCCCTGACCACTTCCGGCTGATTGGCGACGATGTGCACCTCCACACCTGCCGGTAGCTCGGCGGAAATCTTGTTCATCGCCCGTTTCAGGTGTTCGCCGAGATCGATCACGTTGCCGCCCTTGTCCATGATCACGCCGATGCCGATCGCGGGCTGCCCCCCGACATGCATGCGCGGATTCGGTGGATCGGCGAGGCCACGGTTCACCTTGGCGATGTCGCCCAAACGGAAGTGCTGTCCCCCGTTCTGTTGGCTTGGGACCAGCAGATCGGTGTTGCGCACCTGCGCGACACTGTCGAAGCCCCCGCTCACGCGCAGCCGGATGCGGTCGCTGTCCGTTTCGACGAAACCGGCGGAATTCACCGCATTCTGTTTTTGCAGCGCCTCAGCAACTTGCTGCGGCGTGATTCCAATACTCGCCAGACGATTGGGGGAAACGTCGACATAGATCTTTTCCTCCTGCACACCGATCAGCTCTACGCGCTTCACATCCGGTACTTGTTTCAGGTCCAGCGCGATTCGGTCCGCATAGCGGCGCAGCGCACTCAAATCGAAACCGTCCCCGGTCAGCGCGAAGATGTCGATCAGCACGTCGCCGAATTCATCGTTGGGATACGGGCCTTGCACGCCGGACGGCAAAGTGTCGCGAATGTCATCCAGCTTTTTGCGCACCTGGCGCCAGGCTTCCGGCACTTCCGGCTTGGGCGTGTAATCCTTGAGGATCACGAATACCAGCGATTCGCCGGGCTTGGATGCCGAGCGCAGCACATCCACCCACGGCGTTTCCTGCAATTTCTTTTCGATGCGCTCGGTGAGTTCGAGCTCGACTTCACGCGCGGTCGCACCCGGCCACAAGGTGCGCACCACCATCACCTTGAAGGTGAAATCCGGGTCTTCCGCGCGGCCGAGATTGAGATAAGAGATCACGCCCGCCGCCATCAGCACGATGATCAGATACAGCACCATCTGCTGGTGGGTCAGCGACCATGCCGAGAGGTTGGGAAACCTCTGCTCTTTCATTGCGCGCTACCGTTCGAGAATTCTCCCTCGATGATGCGTATCTTTTCGCCCGCGTTGAGCTTGTGCACGCCGGCGCTGACGATGCGTTCTCCTGGTGACAGACCGCTGGCGATCACTGCGCCGTTGTCGCGATAGGCTGAGACCTCCACCTTGCGCAAACTGATGCTGCGGTCCGCGGCGACGATCCACACCGCCGCCTGATCGCCGTGCTGGAATATCGCCGACAGCGGCACGATCAGCCTGTCTCGCTTGTCATGGCTTCTGAAACGCACCTGTGCCGTCATGCCCAATTCTGCGCGTGCGCCCGCACCGCTTAGCGAGACCCGCGCCGCATAGGTGCGGCTGGCCGGGTCAGCCACCGGAACCAATTCGCGCAGCCTTCCGCTGAAATGCGCCCCCTTGCTTTTGTCCGCCTCGGCCCACAATGCAACATCCGCCGGCATGCCGATCTTCAGTTCTGAAAATTGTGCCTCGGGTATCGCGATGGCCACTTCGCGCTCGCCATCCTGCGCCAGGCGAAACACCGGCTGGCCCGCGCTGACGACCTGGCCTACATCCGCCAACGTTGCGGCGATCACACCGGCATGATCGGCGCGCAACACGGTGTATGAGGTCTGGTTGCCGGCCAGTCCGGCCTGGGCGGCGGCGGCCTTGAGTGCGGCTTCCTTGGCATCCAGCGCCGATTGGCTGACGAAATTCTTGCTGCGCAATTCGCGGTAGCGCGTCGCATCGTCCAGCGCCAACTGGTATTGAGCCTGCGCCGAACTCGCCTGCAGCGAGGAGTCCGCAGGATCGAGTCGCGCCAGCGCCTGGTCCGGTTTGACCCGCGCCCCGGCATCCACCAGGCGCTCGATGATCTTCCCGCCGATGCGGAATCCCAGTTGCGTCTCGTAGCGCGCGCGGATCTCGCCGCTGTAAATATTGCCGTTGTCGGATGCGATAGTGCCGACAATCTGGGTGAGTGCCGGTTGTTCGATCCTGGCCGGAGATGCAGATTCCTTGCCGCATCCGCCGAGGACAGATGCAAGTGCAAGCAGTAGGACACTGTGCTTCATTTGGTTTTGGGGAAATCGAAAATGGATATGCAATGTAGGGTTGGCGTTTCAAACTGTCAACTTGCGAACCTTGCAAATGGGAACAAGTCCTGAGCGGGGATTCAGAACGGCTCACCCGAATAACTAATCGTCCCAATCCGGATAATTCGGGATATTCACCGTATCCGCATCGTAGATACCCATTGAGGCTTGGGTGTGGCACTTGTCGCAAAAGCTCAATGACTTCACCCCCTTGTTGCCCTTGATCATTTTTTCGGGAATGACCTGGTGCTTGCGGGAGATATAGCGCAGCTCGGTGATACGCAGCGGTGTCGGGCCGTCTTCCGTGGCAACTGCGATCTTGCGCGAGCGCTTGTACCAGGATTTATCCGCCGCATTGTCTACCGCATAATCATGTATGACTTTCAGCGTGTCATCGTCCAGCTCGGCATTCACGCCAAAATGTTTGCGCAATGCCCGGGCATTCAGCAGCGCTTCCCAGGACCTGGCGGGCAACAATCCCGGCTGGTAGGCGAAGTGGCAATCCCCGCATTCGTCCTGATACCGCTGGTCGGTAACCGGCTTCACTCCTTTGGTGCGTTCGAAATCCAGCAACCATCCCCAAAAATCCTCTTCCGCCGATGCAAGGCCGCTGGTCGTCAACAAGGCAACGGCCAGCAATGCTGCGACTTTCAGTTTCTTATGTGTCACTGTCACTCCGTTACCAGGTCAATTTGATCGCGACCAGCATGGTCACCGCACCCAACTCGGCGATACCCGCATGGCTGGTCGGTACCGAGGACGTTGCCGATTTGTTCACCGCATACAGCATCAGCAACGCACCCGTGCCGGCCAGCATCACGTGCTGGTTGTCCGGATCGGCGAAGCCGTCTTGCAGATGAAAGTCGTCCCAGTGATAGATCAGGCCGGTCACCACCGTGGCGATGGCCAACGCGGCGGTAGTTCGTGCCAGCCTGGTATGGGTGGTGCCGGATGTCTGTCTGGGCTGGGTCTGTGAACTCCCCTCTTCATCTTCCGGTGCGGCCAGCATCGTCAATCCGGCAAACGCCACGGTGCTCAAACCAAGATACTGGTGGATCTTTCTGCCTGACATCAACGGCGGTTTGAATTCAGCAGACGGGGTCAAGTCCGCTTGCTCCTTGCTGACATCACCCTGGTTCGCTGCCAGCAGATAGGTATGTGGATTAAATGCTCCCGATCTCAATGACTGGACATCATGGGTATAAGAACTTGCGGCGGTCGGCAGTTCAGGATATATCGCAGTTTCGGCCGCGTGCACCATTCCAGATGATGCAGCCAGGCAGATGCCGGCGGCGATCCTCGCCATATCAATACACAATCCCATCGTTTCCCCTTGTATTCGCGTTCGCGCTGCCAGGCATACCGTACCTGTGCACCACCCCTCACCCGAGCGGTCTCTTCACGTAGGCGAACCAGAATATGATCACCGCAGCCACCATCAATACGCCCAGCCAGCTGTAAGTTTGCTGTATATCCTCTTCCGACTCGGCGGATTTGAAGCCGGTAATCATTGCGCGCGGCAGATTCTCGCGATGCAGGATGCTGCTCGCCAGCACACCGATGAGGTGCAGCGCGATCACGCCCAGCATCACATTCGTCGCGAGCCCGTGCAGATCGACCACGAGATCGCTGGCGTCATCCTGCAGCGCCAGCACTCCGGTGATGCAGACAAACAAGCCCAGTCCCAACAGCAGCCAGACCGACACACTCCCGGCGGGGTTGTGCCCCGGATAATGTGCCGGCTTGCCTTTCAAAATAGAGATCAAATAAGAGAATATCTTTTTGGGATTGAACAGGAACGAACCGAACCGCGCATAGCGAGTGCCGATGAAACCCCACAGCAACCTGAACACGAGCAAACCCAGCAGGATGTAGCCAAGCGCCACATGATAATTGCGCAGACGTTCCGAGAATGCCGTCAGGTATGCCACACTGAAGGACAACACCTGCAGCCAGTGAAAAACCCGTGTCGGAGTGTCCCAAACCAGTATGCGTCGGATCATGATCGCACTTTCTACCTGGGTATCTTTACATCGTGTTCGTTGAAATCACCGCTCTCCGCCCTGGTATGGCAAGCGCCGCAATTGGCCCGACTCTTGACCTTGGGATTTTTCCAGGTGTGTTCTGCGACTTCCCGGTGTTCGGACTTGAACCAGCGGGTCTCGGTGATGCGCAGCAGCGGCTTGCCCGTTGTCTCATGGCTCCGCTTTCTGGTGTCGGCATTCTTTTCCAGGAATGCGGTTATCTCATTGGCGTCTGCGGCATCCAGACTGGCATTGCTGCCAAAGTGCTTGTCCAGCCCGGCCATGATCGCGCGCCATGATTCGGCGGGCAAGATGCGCGGCGGATAGGCGACGATGGCAGGCACCGCATTCGGACTCCCATTTTGCGTTGCTGACCATTGGCGTCTTGCCTTCATCTTCGTCGTCATCGGCTTGTGCAACAGAAACATGGGCAGCAGACATCGTTGCGCCCATCACCCATACGACAACAGCGAACATCCGTGTGATATTTTTAACCTTGAACATGACGGTCTCCTGATTATTAAGGTGCATCTAAAATTCAGAGTTCGCCCAAATGCAAGGCGCGGAAAAAATTTCGCCGCGCCGCATATTTACTATATGTAAGCAAGAAATTTTTTACGCAACACAGCATAACCAGCGACTTGGCTGTCGTCTTTTGACAGCTTAGTCGAATGGCTAGTAGTTGCATCAGTTGGGATGAAATGTGAATTTTAGAGTCTCCTATTTTTTTACGGTGAGCAGATAAGCGAGCACGTCGCCCTTTTCCTGCGCTGTGCATTCCCGGTCCAGCACATCGTTGCAATTGCGCTTGAACCATTTCGCAACTTTTTTCATGTCGGTAAATCGCTCCCCGTTGGCGGCCGGCGCAAGCGGCTTGATGAGCTTGTCGGTCTCGGAATGCTTGCCCTGCGCGGCGGGATCGTCGGTATGGCAAGTGGAGCAACTCAAATTATGGTTATGCTTGGTTTTGAAAAAACTCTCCCCGCGCTGGGCAGAAAATCCCTGAAAACCCGGGGCGGCCGACGCCTCGGCTTTTATCGAGGCCAGTACCTCGACGGGCGTCTCAGCATATGCCGGATTCACTGGCAGACCGGCTGCGCCGGCAAACAAAACTGATGCAAGTAGAACGCGCAAGATCCCTTCCTCCTGAAAATTGTCGAGTCGTTGAGTTGATCGCGAATTGGAAGTTCAACCTTGAATGTAAAATTAATCTGCACACCCCTCCGCAGAACTATGCTAGGAGATCTTGCAGATCCGCCGATCGGCAGCCGGAACTATCACCTGAACCACCGAGTCTGATCATCAGATTTCAACGCTAAAGTCGGTTTAGCATCACATCGCCGATGGTAGAATCCGCCCCATGCTCAACGAACGCGCACAGATCCTGCTGAAGACCCTGATGGAACGCTACATAAGCGAAGGCCACCCGGTCGGCTCGCGCGCGCTGCTTCATTATTCCGGACTGGATATCAGTCCCGCAACCATACGCAACGTGATGTCCGAGCTGGAAGACATCGGCCTGGTGAGCAGCCCGCACACTTCCGCGGGCCGCGTCCCGACCGGCATGGCATACCGCCTGTTCATCGACACCATGCTGGTCACCAAACCGCTGGACAGCACCAGCGTGCAGCAGATGGAACACAAGCTGCAGCCGGACAATCCGTCGCGGCTGATCGCGCAAGCCTCCAACATACTTTCAGAACTGACGCATTTCACCGGTGTGGTCGCCACCGCAAGGCGTAGCGCGATCACCGTGCGCCAGATCGAATTCCTGCGCCTGGGCGAAAAGCGCGTGTTGCTGATCATCGTGATGCCGGACGGCGAGGTGGAGAACCGCGTGCTGTTGCTGGAGCGCGATTACACCCAATCGCAGCTCACCGAAGCGGGCAACTTCCTCAACCAGAATTACATCGGCTGCAGCTTCTCGCAGATACGCGACCGGCTGCGCGGCGAGCTGCGGCAACTGCATCAGGACATGAGCGCGCTGATGACGGCGGCACTGGCCGCGGGCGATGCGGCTCAGGCCAAGCAATCGCAGGATTACGTCATCAGCGGCGAGCACAATCTGCTGCATGTCGAGGACCTGTCTGCAGACATGAACCGCCTGCGCGGATTGTTCAACCTGTTCGAGAAAAAAACCGAACTGCTGCAGCTGCTGGATGCGGGCGGCCGCGGACAAGGCATCCATATCTTTGTCGGCAGCGAATCCGGACTGGCCTCGCTGGACGAATGCAGCGTGATCACCGCGCCCTATTCTGCCGACGGACAAGTGGTCGGCACGCTCGCCGTGGTCGGCCCGAAACGCATGGACTATGAGCGCGTCATCCCCATCGTCGACATCACCGCGCGCCTGCTCGGCAATGCGCTGTCCCAGACTTGAAGAATAATTTTACTAAGCTGTATTAACCATTAAAATCCGTAATTCCCACCTGCACGGGAATTACGAAATCAAAACTTTTGGCGACTGACCCATGACCTACCAGACCGAACCCGCTTTTTCCCACGGCACACCCGCCAGGACCGGCATCCTGCTGATAAACCTCGGCACGCCCGATGCACCCACTGCCCAGGCCGTGCGTCCCTACCTGAAAGAATTCCTCGGCGATCCGCGCGTCGTGGAGATCCCCAGGGCGATCTGGTGGCTGATCCTGAACGGCATCATCCTCAACACGCGCCCGAAAAAATCCGCCGCGAAATATGCCAAGATATGGATGCCGGAAGGTTCGCCGTTGCGCGTCCACACCGAGAAGCAGACATCCCTGCTTAGCGGCTTTCTGAGCCAGCGCACCAAGGCGCCTTACGTCGTCGACTACGCGATGCGCTACGGGAATCCGTCCATCGCCGGCGTGCTGCACAAGCTCAAGAAGCAAAACTGCCAGCGCATCCTGGTCGTGCCGATGTATCCGCAATATGCCGCCAGCAGCAGCGGCACCGCCTTCGACATCGTGTTCGCCGAAATACAGAAAATGCGCAACACCCCCGCGCTGCGCACCATCAGGAATTTCCACGACAACCCCGGCTACATCAAGGCGCTGGCGAACAACATCAACGACTACTGGATGAAGAACGGCCGCCCGGAAAAACTGGTGATGAGCTTCCACGGCCTGCCGCAATTCACGCTGGACAAGGGCGACCCCTACCACTGCGAATGCCACAAGACCGGACGCCTGCTGGCGCAGGAACTCGGCCTGAAGCCCGAGCAATATTTCATCAGCTTCCAGTCGCGCTTCGGCAAGGCGGAATGGCTCAAGCCCTACACCACCGCCACGCTCACGGAACTCGGCAAGAAAAAAACCAAGCGCGTCGACGTGGTCTGCCCCGGCTTCGTCGCAGACTGCCTGGAGACGCTGGAAGAGATCGCGATGGAAGGCAAGGAAGATTTCCAGCACGCGGGCGGCGGCGAATACCACTACATCCCCTGCCTCAACGAGCGCGACGACTGGATGCACGCGCTGACCGATCTGGTGATGGACAATCTGCAAGGCTGGCTGATCGAGCCGGATGCAGGCGGAGCTGGAGCAAGGCAGGTTGAGGGCGCTGGCGATGGGGGCGAAGAAGTAGAAAGGGCTGTTCGTGGTGAGCTTGTCGAACCATGAACGACAAAAGCGACGCCGCCGGGCAACCCCCGGTGGTTTTGATTTTGAAGATTTAAATACAACGACTATGTACACACCCAAACATTTTGAAGAGCCGCGTATCGAGGTCATGCACGAGCTGATGCGTGCGCATCCGCTGGCCACTTTGGTTACGCTGACATCCAACGGACTAAATGCGAATCACATCCCGCTGCATCTGACGGATGAGCCCGCGCCGTTCGGCACCTTGCGCGGACACGTAGCACGTGCAAATCCGCTGTGGCGCGATTTCGCAAAGGACGTCGAGGTGCTCGCGATATTCCATGGCCCGGACAGCTACATCACGCCGTCGTGGTACGCCACCAAACAGGAAACCGGCAAAGTCGTGCCCACCTGGAATTACGCCGTCGTGCATGCCTATGGCACGCTGCGCGTGATCGACGATGCAGCCTGGGTGCGCGGCCAAGTCGAAGCGCTCACCGCGCACAATGAAGCCGGCTTTACCCACCCGTGGTTGGTATCGGATGCGCCGCACGAGTACACCGAAAAACTGATCGGCAACATCGTCGGCTTTGAGATCGTCATCACCAAGCTGACAGGCAAATGGAAAGTGAGCCAGAACCAGCCTGCACAAAATCAGGCGAGTGTCATCGCGGGGCTGAATAATAGCGAACAGTGCGATGATGCGGCGATGGCCGCCTTGGTAGCAGCGTATGCAAAACATGCGCAATAAATTGCAGTGTAGGGAATAGCGCAAATGTTTATCGGCCATTTCGGAATCGGATTCGGCGCAAAGGCCGCCGCCCCCAAGGTCTCGCTGGGCACGCTGTTCCTGGCGGCGCAGTTCATTGATCTGCTGTGGCCCACGCTATTGCTGCTCGGCATCGAGCATGTGAATATCCGCACCGACGGCAAACAATACCCGCCGCTTGATTTCGTCTACTACCCGTACTCGCACAGCTTGCTGGCCGTCATCATCTGGGCGGTGCTGTTTGCCGCAGTCTATTACTTCATCCGTCGAAATCGCGTTGGCGCTGTGGTGCTCGGCCTTGCGGTCATCAGCCACTGGCTGCTCGACCTGATCGTCCACTACCCGGACCTGCCGCTTTATCCCGGCACCTCTCCAGTTCTTGGCTTCGCGATGTGGTCGTCGCCGATCTTGGAGATGGTGCTCGAGCTCTCGATCGTTGCGCTGGGCGTGTGGCTGTATCTACGCACCACCAGGGCGGTCGACGCGACGGGCAAGTGGGCGCTGTGGTCTTTGATCGCTTTTTTGGTGGCCATACATCTTGCGAATTCCTTCGGCACTCCTCCTCCCAGCGTCACCGCGCTGGCCTGGGTTGGCCAGGCACAGTGGTTACTGGTGGCTTGGGGATACTGGGCGGACAGGCATCGTACTGCCAGTGCACGCTAGAATTGCAGATCTCTTGAACCAGGAAATGGCTGCCAACCTTCCCATAGGCGTATTCGATTCCGGTGTCGGCGGTTTGTCCGTGCTGCGCGAGATCCGCCGCGAGCTGCCACATGAAAACTTGATATATGTCGCGGATTCCGGCCATGCGCCGTATGGAGATAAACCCGCGGAACAGATCGAAGCAAGGGCGATTGCCATCGTCGAATTCCTTTTGGACCAACGCGCCAAGGCCATCGTCGTGGCTTGCAATACCGCAACCGGTGTGGCGGTCAAAATGCTGCGGGAAAGATTCCAGGTCCCCATCGTTGCGATGGAGCCGGCTGTCAAACCGGCAGTCACGCACACCCGATCGGGCGTGATCGCTGTGCTGGCCACCAGCAGGACGATCGCCAGCGATAACTTTGCGAAACTTAACGATCGCTTCGGTGCAGACGTAAAGATCCTGATGCAACCGTGTCCGGGACTGGTCGAACAAGTGGAAGGCGGTTATCTGTCGAGTGACAAAACCCGCGCGTTGATCGAGCGATATGTCTTGCCATTGCTGGAGCAGGAAGCAGACACCCTCGTACTGGGCTGCACGCACTATCCCTTCCTCGCCCCGCTGATACAGGAGATAGCCGGGCCTGCGATATCGATCATTGACCCATCCGCCGCGATCGCGCGCGAGCTGCGCCGCAGGTTATCGGGCGCCGGTCTGTTATCGATTGAAAACCGTACCGGTACCGAGCAGTTCTGGACCAGCGCTACAACAGGTGTTGCACAACCGATCATTAGCCAATTGTGGCAGACAGAAGTCGAAGTGGGTCGAATGCCTGCCAACACGACGGCCTCGCAGCCCATCCGGCCCAGGGATTAAAAAGCATGCATGACCAGATGGAAAATAATACATAACCGTTTTACTAAACTACGGCTGCACTCACAGTCCAGACGGACATCTTTCGCCGAAAAGCCTGACGACCCCGGAATCATCCAATACAGGATTAGTCCGGCTATTGAAATTTGGATTTCTATCCGCATATTCATATTGCAAATGGAAATAATTGGGAACATACTATTTTCCCACTTTTGCTTTATGGGAATGCGAGTTCCGTAATACTGTTCGACCTTTATCAAGGAGAACGTCATGAAGATTGAAGAAGTTCGCACGATCGCCAGATCACACAGTATCAAACCCGATCACCTTTCCAAAACAGAACTGATCAAAGCGATCCAAACCGAAGAAGGCAACTTCGACTGTTTTGGCAGCGCCTACAACGGCGTGTGCGACCAGGAAGACTGCCTTTGGCGAGAGGATTGTTTTGCAGAAGTTCATCATCATCAACATTAACATTTAAGGAGAACTATCATGAGCTTAGTTAAATGGGATCCATTCGTGGAACTGGAAGACGTTTCCAAACAATTGAATCGTATCTTCGGGAAATTCCCTGCCCGCACCGAACAACCCGGCCGCGAGTTGTTGGCCACGGCGGACTGGGCGCCCAGCGTCGATATCACCGAAACCGATACGGCATATCTGATCAAGGGTGAAATCCCCGGTGTGAACAAGGAAGACATCAAGGTCAACATCGAAAACGGCATGCTCACGATGTGCGGCGAACGCAAGCAGGAGAAGGAAGAGAAGGGCAAGAAGTTCCACCGCATCGAGCGTTCCTACGGGAGCTTCGTGCGCAGCTTCCGTTTGCCGGATAATGTCGATGAAGCCGCAATCAAGGCCGAATTCAAGGACGGTATGCTCAACGTCACGCTGCCCAAATCCACACAGGCTAAAACCAAATCGACCAATGTCACAGTGACATAAGAATAACTGCTGCGGCCCCCGTCCCGGCAGCACGGGGGCCTGCAATAATCAAGGAGACTAACATGCCCAATCAATCACCCTCTGCAGGCTTTCACCGCATCCGCCCCGACAGGCTGCCGATGGAAACCGTGATGGACAGCTATAAAGCCAAGGGCAAACTGCCCGAGCCGACGGTCTGTCCGGACTGCGGCGCGGTATATCAGGCCGGTCGCTGGCAATGGTCGGCGAAACCCAAGGACGCGCATCAGACAATCTGCCCGGCGTGTCATCGCGTGCGTGATCATTTCCCGGCGGGCTATGTGGATGTGGGCGGGGAATATTTCGCCAGGCACGAAGCGGAGATCATGCAGCTGATCAAGCATCGCGAAGCGAAAGAAAAGGCGGAACACCCGTTGCAGCGCATCATCGCCATTGAGAAGACGAAGCAAGGCGCCATGGTGACCACTACCGACATTCATCTGGCGCGTGGTATCGGTGAAGCGTTGCACAGTGCCTATCAAGGCGAACTGGAATTCCACTTCAACTCGGATCAGAACCGCTTGCGCGTCAACTGGAGCCGCTAACGCTAAAGGAGGTGCGGCCAAGACACGGCGTTGCGAAGCAATCGGGGCGGGAATGGCCGCATCGCACCTCCTCCCGCAGCGGAAGGGTGGCAGCGAAGCTGCCGGGCACCCACCGGCGTACTCCTTGCGGGTGCAATCGGCTGGCTTCGCCATAACCAGCGACTTAGCGAGCGTAGTTGGCTCGCCTAGTCGAATGGCTAGTGGTTCTATCAGTAACGTGTCGGAGGTGCTACTCGTCGCTAAGGTGCGGTGACAATCCCTCAGCAAGTTCGCCGGTTTCGGGGTCTATCCAGTTGGAGATGCCGATTTCCGCCTCCGCGTCTTCCAGCGACTCGCCTTCTTCGAAGTCGCTGTCGCTGCTGCTTTGGCCTTGCATGTCTTGTACCGCTGCAAGCAGAGTGGGGAAAGGGCCGAAGAACTTGTCGGTAAGTTCATCCTGCCAGTAGAAACCATCCGGACGTTCGATCACCCGGGCTGATTCATCGTCGGGCGGGGTGTGTGGTATGGTTTCAGCAGTCATCATTAATCTCCTGTTGCTACATATTGCCAAGTATACGCCTGCTTGACAAGCGCAGTGTCAGAGCTTTATGAAATGCTCACGGTAATGTTTCATCTCGCTGATGGATTCGTAAATATCCGCAAGCGCCTCATGCTTGCCGTGCTTTTTGACCCCTTGCGCCATATCCGGCTTCCAGCGCCTGGCCAGTTCCTTGAGCGTGCTCACGTCGAGATTGCGGTAATGGAAATATCCTTCCAAGTTGGGCATCCAGCGCGCGAGAAAGCGGCGGTCCTGGCAGATCGAGTTGCCGCACATCGGTGAAGTGCGGATCGGCACATATTCCTTGAGGAACGCGATCATCTGTTCCTCGACCATTGCCTCATCCAGTGTGGACGCTTTAACCTTGTCGATCAAGCCGGATTTGGCGTGGGTTGATTTGTTCCATGCATCCATGCCATCCAGCACGTTGTCCGGCTGATGCACGACCAGGACCGGTGCTTCGGATATCGTTTCCAGATCATTGTCGGTGATCACCAGCGCGATCTCGATCACGCGGTCGGTATCCGGGACCAGGCCGGTCATTTCCATGTCTATCCAGATAAGGTAGTTTTGATTTTGTGCCATAATTCGCGCGTCGCTTGTTGAACGGATAGGCGCATATTGTGTCACAACCGTGCCTGTTACAAACACTGAAACAACGCCCATATGACTGCTGCGCAATTCACTTTTATCTTCATCGCCGCGTTGGCGCTGACCACGCTGGCCAAACTCTGGCTGGCGCGCCGCCATCTGGCGCATATCGCGGCACACAGGTCCACCGTGCCGGAAGCGTTCCATGAAAAGGTCCGGCTTGCCGATCATCAAAAAGCGGCCGACTATACTTCCGCCAAGACACGATTCGATATGCTGGGAGCGCTGTTCGACGCAGCATTGCTGCTGGCGTTCACTTTGGGAGGCGGCATCCAGTCCATCGCCGGGTTGGTTTCCGCCAAACTGGGCAACGGCTGGTTCAACGCACCGGTCGCACAAGGCATGGCAACCATCGTGATGGTGCTGGTGATCTACTCGTTGCTGGAAGCTCCGTTCAGCATTTACCGCACCTTCGTCATCGAAGCGCGCTTCGGTTTCAACAAGATGACGTTCAGGCTGTATCTGCTGGACGCGCTGAAAGGCATGTTGATCGGCGCGATCCTCGGCCTGCCGCTGCTGTTCGGCGTGTTGTGGCTGATGGAGCGCATGGGCGCATACTGGTGGCTGTATGTGTGGCTGGTCTGGGTGGTGTTCAATCTGCTGGTCCTGTTCATCTATCCTTCTTTCATTGCGCCGCTGTTCAATAAATTCTCGCCCATGCAGGACGATGCGATGAAGTCGCGCATCGAAGGGCTGCTGCGCAAGTGCGGATTTACTGCACAGGGCCTGTTCGTGATGGATGGCTCGAAGCGCAGCTCTCATGGCAACGCCTACTTCACCGGATTCGGCAAGACCAAGCGCATCGTGTTCTTCGACACGCTGCTGGAGCGCTTGAGCATCAATGAAGTCGAGGCGGTATTGGCGCATGAACTCGGCCATTTCAAACGCCGCCATGTGGTGAAACGCATCGCGGCGACTTTTGCGCTGAGCCTCGGCTTCCTGTGGCTGCTCGGCCAGTTGATGCAAACCGCCTGGTTCTATCAGGGACTGGGCGTCAACACGCCTTCGACCGCGCTTGCACTGCTGCTGTTCTTCATCACGCTGCCCATATTCAGCTTCCTGCTCGGGCCGTTCATGTCGGCCTATTCGCGCAAGCATGAATTCGAAGCGGATGCCTATGCCGCAAAACAGACCGATGCTGCCGACCTGGTCAATGCGCTGGTCAAGTTGTATCAGGACAATGCCGCGACGCTGACACCCGATCCGCTGTATTCCAGGTTTTACGACTCGCATCCGCCGGCGATGGTGCGCATCTCTCATCTGCAGGCCGCACATACTTGATCCATAGACTTAACCAGGAGACCACGATGAAACTGATCACGACTTTGAGTTTCACTATCACCCTTCTAATGGGCGTTGTTGCAACCGCATCAGCCAACCCGTTCCCGAAAGGCAATGCGCAGAACGGGCAGAAGATATTCGATAAGTACGATTGCAACAGGTGTCATAACCAGATCATGGGGGGCGACGGCAACAAGATCTTCACCCGCTTCGATCGCAAGAGGAATACCCCGGAAGGATTGATCGAGCAGATCGGCATGTGCAGCGGGAACGTCAACGCGCATTTCAATGCGCAGGAAACGCAGGACCTCGCCGCGTATCTGAACATCTTTTACAAATTCAAGTGAGCTGGCGATGGGCAAAATACCTGATTTGACCGGCAGGCGGTGCAAACCCTGCGAAGACGGCACCCCGCCGCTCTCGAACCCTGAGGCTGATGGATTGATGCAGCAACTCGACGGCTGGCACCGCTACGATCACCTGATCAACAAGACCTTCCGCTTCAAGAATTATTATGAGACCGTCGCGTTCGTGAACGCGGTCGCATGGCTTTCGCACACCGAAGATCACCATCCGGAACTCACCGTCACCTACAACAGTTGCCGGGTCGAATATACCACGCACTCCATACATGGCCTGTCGGTAAACGACTTCATTTGCGCCGCAAAAGTGGACGCTTTGTTCAAGATTTGATGCTCACGCCCAATTTCAATTCGATGGTGAGACAAGGCGGCAACGAGTGAGCGTCGATGGCAGTGCAAGTAGCACGACGAGAGGCGAACGAGGCAGCCAACGCAGTATCACCGATGAAGTGGAATCGGGACAGGTCGTGGCCGCATTCGGTCGGCAATATCTGGTGCGGCAGGATGATGACAGCGAGATAATCTGCCTCACGCGCGGGAAAAAAAGCGAAGTGGCGTGCGGCGACATCGTGGAAATCAAGCGCACCGGCGCAGCCGCAACAGGGAATGGCACTGGGGCACAGGGCGTGATCGAACGGATCATGCCGCGCCGCTCGCTGTTATACCGCTCCGATGCTTACCGGGAAAAACTCATCGCAGCGAATGTCACGCAGATCATCGTGGTGGTCGCCGCCGAACCTTCGTTCAATGACGAATTGGTGGCGCGCTGTCTGGTCGCGGCATTCGACCAGAAGCTCGAGGTGCTGATCGTGCTGAACAAATGCGATCTGACTGAAGCAACTGCCGCCGCGCGCAAACGCCTCGCCCCGTATACCGCGATCGGCTATCGCGTGCTGGAACTCAGCGCAATACAGGATATATCCGCGTTACGGCCATTCCTGACCGGCCACACCAGCGTGCTGGTCGGCCAATCCGGCATGGGCAAATCCACGCTGATCAACGCGCTGTTGCCCGGCGCGCAAGCTGCCACCCGCGAGATCTCCACGGTGCTGGATTCCGGCAAGCACACCACCACCCATGCACGACTGTATCGCATTGATGCCAGCAGCGACGCTGATCGACTGCCCCGGCGTGCAAGCCTTCGGCCTGCATCACCTGAGCTTCGGCGGGATAGAACAGGGCTTTGTGGAATTTGCGCAATATCTCGGACAGTGCCGCTTTCACGACTGCCGCCACCAGCATGAACCGGGCTGCGCATTGCGCAATGCGGTTACGGAAGGGAAGATCGATGCGCGCAGGCTGGAATTGTTCCAGCAAATCGCAGGCAAGTAGGGATGGGATTGATTCAACCCAACTGCAACAGCGGCGGCTCGTCCATCAGCGCGATCTGCTCACGCAATTCCAGGATACGGTCCTGCCAATAGCGTTGCGTATTGAACCACGGGAACGCAACGGAAAAAGCCGGATCATCCCAGCGCCGCGCGATCCACGCGGCATAATGGATCAGTCGCAAGGTGCGCAGCGCCTCGACCAGATGAAGTTCACGCAGATCGAAGTCGTAAAAATCCTCGTATCCGGCCATAAGATCGGAGAATTGCCGCGTCATATCGGCGCGCTCGCCGGACAATAGCATCCACAGATCCTGTATCGCCGGGCCCATGCGGCTGTCATCGAAGTCCACGAAGTGCGGCCCGTCATCCGTCCACAGCACGTTGCCGGCATGGCAGTCGCCGTGCAACCTCAATTTCTTGACTGCACCGGCGCGGTCGATGCATCGCTGCACACCTTCGAGCGCCTGAACACTCACGCCGCGATAAACCTCGACCAACTCTGCCGGGATGAAGTGATGCCGCAACAAATATGCACTTGGTTCCACACCGAAGCTCTCGATGTCCAGCACAGGGCGATGCCGGTAGGGTTCCACGGCACCGACGGCGTGTATTCGTCCGATGAAACGCCCGATCCATTCAAGTGTACCGCGGTCATCCAGCTCAGGCGCACGACCACCCTGTTTGGTAAAAACGGAAAAGCGAAAACCGTCGAACGCGTGCAGTGTGCGGCCGTTTATTACCAGCGCGGGTACCGCCGGAATCTCGTGCTCTGCCAGCGTCGCGACAAATGCATGCTCTTCCAATATCTCCGCGTCAGACCAGCGTGCCGGGCGATAGAATTTGGCGATCAGCGGCGGTCCCTGTTCCATGCCCGTCTGATAGACGCGGTTCTCATAGCTGTTGAGGGCGAGCAAGCGGCCATCTCCGCGCAATCCGATACTGTCCAGAGCATCCAGTACGGAATCCGGCGTAAGTGAGTAGAACGGTTGGTCGCTCATTTGCGGTATTGTACGGCAGCCAAACAGTAGCTTGTTGGTCAAACATCGCGGTTAGCCATACAAGAAATGTGTAACCAAATGCCTGTGTGTTCTGGATGATGCGCAATAATTCCTGCTCACCGGGTGAACCTTTTCTGGCTTCAGCCATCTTATGCAATGGCTTAGGATTGATTTGCAATTAATTTGTGCCACAAACCCGGATATGATCTCGTAAATCATTGACAACTCTGCAAGACCATGGATATTATGGGGTTGTTTCGGATGTGATTCCAAACTGAATGTCGTGGCCAGCTGATTGCCATTTTATCATTTCAAATATATGTCAGGAGATTACTGTCATGGAAACCCAACAAGAAAAACTGAAAGAATTGCAGGCCGTACAAGCAGAAATGAATAAATTGCAGGCCGAATTGGACCGGCTGAACGCGAAGGTCAAAAAGAATGAAAAGCTGACACCGGATGAGACCAAATTTTTCGGCGAACTCGGCTGGCTCAGCGCGTTGGCAGTAACGATAGCCGCCATAGCTTCCACCCTTTAAGCTGTCAGCACAGCTTGCTCCAATCATTTTTGTGCGATCAGGCATTTGAATAAACAAAGGGCGGGTTATCCGCCCTTTGTTTTGATTGCCATCATGAAGTGATCAGTATCGCATCATCCGTGCCGTCCGGAGCGATAAATAGATATTTTGCTGCAGCCTAGGCCAGCAAACTGGCGAGCGACAACAGCAACAATAACATCAGCCAGAACACCACCGAGCGCCACACCAGGCCGATCGCGCTTTGCATGAAATCGGCATCAGCTTCGTCACCGATACCCAATTCCGCCCTGTCTTCCAGCACACCCTCTTGCGGCAACGGCATGCCGAGACGCACACCCAATGCTCCCGCACCGCTCGCCAGCAATATTCCCGCTTCCGGGTCGGGCCAGTTTGCCGCCTGAGTGCGCCAGCAATGAATGGTGTCTTCAAAATTGCCCACAACCGCGAAGGTCATCGCGGTCAGGCGGACCGGCAACCACTCCAGCACATAGAACGCCTGCCGTGCGAACCGTCCGAATTCATCCGGCTCTGGTTTGTTCTCGCCAGCCCAATGGGTGCGCATGAACAGACCCATCCGATACAACAATGCTCCCGCCGCGCCTCCCAAGCCCAGCGCACTGAACAACACGAACCACACTATCACGCCGAACACGTGGCGATGCGACGCGATCAGCGCCTGCTCGATCGTGACGCGCGCCACTTCTTCGGTATTCAGTTCATGTGATGGCTTTCCGCGCCAAAGGGAAAGCAATTCGCGCGCCTCGTCCAGCCTGCCAGAACGCAACGCGAGATGGATGTCGGTGAAATAATGGCTGAACTGCCGGAAGCCCATCGTGAGATACAACACCACCACGTTGAAAGCCCAGGCAAAGACCGGATGCACGCGATACAACAACCCGTATGCCGCCATGGCACCGGCCACCAGCGGCACCGCCGTAATAAACCATGCGATCCTGCCGTGCCGGTGTTCCCCCGCGTTGAAGTTTTGCTGGAAAAAATCGACATAACCCGACATCCAGTTGTACAGGTATTTGCGCGAAGAGAGCGGGCGGAGCTGCTCGAGCAGCAGCGCGGTGATCAAGGCGAACAGGCTCATGGAAGATGGAATGCACCAACGGTCGTATAACGCGAAAGATAGCACACTACGGTAACATTGCGCAGCTTGCACCGTGAACAGGGCGCTGCGTGCCTGCTATCGGCAAAATGTCGGCAGATGAATCACGGCTCGGTGCCAAAAGCGGCACTGCATCAATTTCCGATTCCGGGTGATCGGAATTTCTGAACTTCAAGAAAGACGCTGCTCATTGCTTTCAGGATGGCTATTACAATGACCGAAGTGCAGCCAGTCAAATACATCGTCCTTATTTGAGCGGAGTACACATGAACAAATTCCTTGCACTCGCCATAGCGTTGCTTGCGTCCGGCACGTTGAATGCCGCGGATTCAGGACGCTTCATCACGAAGGTCGAGCTCCCTGCGGGTCAGACAGCCGTGGTCGCAGAAGGTGATTTTGAGGCTCGCTCCATCGGCAGCTTCAGCGTCAGGCTTTATGACGCCGCATCACCCGGGGATGAAACAACCTTTTTCAGAGCGGGCATTATCCGTCCCCGCGATGGGACGGTTGAAAAAGTCATGCTCGCCGATGTCGACGGCGACCGGCAACCCGAGATCATCGTAGTTGTACGTTCTGCAGGGACGGGAGCTTACCTCTCTGCCCAGGCATTCGCTTTTGACAAAAAGAGACTGATTCTTCGAGCTGCGGTGGAGGGTATCCCGCCTGATGCAGAACCCATGGCAACCCTGCGAAATTCCACCAGGAAGAAAAACTGATCCGTTCGAACCCTTCGTTTCAGCGGGCCGCAACAGCTCGTGCCCGATCATGCCTGCGATCCATTCTGCAAGCTGCGCATAACATCATCATGACGCTAGTCCAACAATCCGATAGAATCCATTCCTCATGATCGGAATGAAACAAGCCGCTGTGAAAACCCCAATTATCTCGCCGTACCCAAACATCGTGCGATTCTTGTTTCGTCTTTTCTGCATTATCTCCACTATTCTGGTCCTGGCAGGATGCGCTGCCCAATTGACCCGCGTCGATCTGTCAAAGATCGAAAATCCGCCCCCGGGGGAAGCGGTCATATTCATCATTCGGCCTTCCTATCTTTCTTTTGGCTCAAGAGACCTCTACATAAAGGTCAACGATACGGAAATAGCCAGTCTTCCCCGATTGAGTTACACGTCATTTTTGATACCCGCCGGGAAAATGACCCTCGCTGGTGAAGGCGGCTGGTTTTCATGGCCGCGTCGGGAAATAACTGTCGACATCAAGGATGGGAAACAATACTACCTGTCATGGACAGTCAAAGAAACAGCATCATCAGCACTGATGCTGTATCTCTTTCCAACATTGGAAGAGTTGCGCTGGGATCCGATAAGCAAGGAAGATGCGCAGAAACTTCTTAATGGCATCTATTATGTGGAACCGATATTTCAGGAAGCCCCGCGATGAACCCGGCTTATGCGATCCTGCTTAAGCTGGGTGTGTAGCAAGTACATTCGATAATCCCGCGCTGTACGGGAGCCATGCCGTGTCAGGCTATCATCCCCGCGGCTACAGTATTATTGGTCGATTCGTCTATCACGATAAAACTTCCGGTGGCTCGGTCGATAGCGTAGCTGTCAAATACCAGCGGTTGCTGTACCTTTATCGCCACGCGCGCGATGTCGTTCATGTTGAGCTTATCGGTGGCGTGCTGTTCCAGCGTGTTCACGTCCACGCGGTAGTCGATGTTCGAGAACAGGCACTTTGCGCTGCGCGTGGTGTGCTTGACCAGGTACTTGCGATTCTTGTCGAGCGGCGTATCGGACAGCCAGCACAGCATCGCCTGGAATTCCTTTTCCACCCTCGGTGGATGCGTGCTGGAACTGACGAACATGTCGCCGCGAGAGATGTCGATCTGATCCTCCAGCGTCAGCGTGACGGATTGCGGCGCATAGGCGCGCTGCAGGTTTCCGTCGTAGGTGACGATCTGTTTCACCTTGCTGCTGCGGCCCGAGGGCAGCACGGTGATCTCGTCCCCGACCGCGATGTCGCCCGCTTCGATGCGTCCCATGAAACCGCGAAAACCGTTGGCCTCATCAACGGTTTCGGCGGAGACTAACCCGTGACGGGTTATGTCGGAGCCAAAATCATTACCATGAACACGGCATACCCATTGCACCGGATAACGGAAGTCGGTGGTATTCACATCGTGATCGATCACGATGTTCTCCAGCAGGTTCATCAACGTGGTGCCCTGGTACCAGTCCATGTTGTCGCCGCGTTCCACGATCATGTCGCCATTCAGTGCCGACAGCGGGATGCAGGTGACGTCGGCCAAACCCAGCTGCGCGGCGAACTTCAGGTACGCCGCGCATATTTCGGAAAAGCGTGCCTCGGAATAATCCACCATGTCCATCTTGTTCACTGCCAGCACGATGTGCGGGATGCCGACCAGGCTCGCCAGATAAGTATGGCGGCGCGTCTGCACCAGCACGCCCTTGCGCGCATCGACCAGGATGACGACGAGGTTGGCGGTGCTCGCGGCGGTCACCATGTTGCGGGTGTACTGCTCATGGCCGGGTGTGTCGCCGATGATGAACTTGCGCCTGGGCGTGGCGAAGTAACGGTAAGCCACATCGATGGTGATGCCCTGTTCGCGTTCGGCCTGCAGGCCGTCGGTGAGCAGGGACAGATCGACCGCGGCCATGCCGCGCTTTGCGCTGGTTTTTGAAATGGCCGAAAGCTGGTCCTCGAAGATCGACTTGGAATCATGCAGCAACCGGCCGATCAGCGTGCTCTTGCCGTCGTCCACGCTGCCGGCGGTGATGAAGCGAAGAAGTTGCGAATTGTAGTTCATGGTATGGGTGCCCCTAAAAATTCAAATTTCTGATGGAACAACTAGCCATTCCACTAGGCCCCCAAAAGACGGTAGCCAAGTGGCTGGTTATAAGCCAGACGCGGCGCGCGCGAAAAATCGCAGCGCCGCATAGGCGGATCTATGTAAGCAAGATTTTTTGCGCGCAACAAAGTATGGCAACAAAATGTGGATTTTGAGAGGTACCCATCAGAAGTAGCCTTCTTTCTTGCGCAGTTCCATCGAGGCATTCGGAAGTCTGGTCATCCATGCGCGTCGCGCCGCGCTCGGTGATGCGCGTGATCGCGGTTTCCTCAATGATCTCCAATGCGTTCCTCGCGCTGGATTCCACCGGGCAGGTGCAGGTGATATCGCCGACGGTGCGGAAGCGCACGGTCTTCCTGACCACCTTCTCGCCCGGTTGAGGCTGCACCAGTTCGCTCACCGGCATGATGCCGCCGGGGCGCTGGATCACGTCGCGCTCGTGCGCGAAATAGATATCGGGTATCTCCAGCTTCTCGCGCTCTATGTATTGCCAGATATCCATCTCGGTCCAGTTGCTGATCGGGAACACGCGGATGTTTTCGCCGGGATGCACGCGCGTGTTGTAGATGTCCCACAGTTCGGGGCGCTGGTTCTTCGGGTCCCACTGGCCGAACTCGTCGCGGAACGAGAAGATGCGCTCCTTGGCGCGCGACTTTTCCTCGTCGCGGCGCGCGCCGCCCATGCAGGCATCGAAGCCGAATTCGGCGATGGTCTCCAGCAATGTCACCGACTGGAACACGTTGCGGCTTTGCAGCGCGCTTTTCAGCACGACCGTGCCTTTTTTGATGGAGTCTTCCAGCGAGCGCACGATCAGCCGTTCGCCCAGCTCGGCGGCGCGCTTGTCGCGGAACGCGATCACCTCGGGGAAGTTGTGCTCGGTGTCGATATGCACCAGCGGGAACGGGAACTTCGCCGGGCGGAACGCCTTCTCCGCGAGGCGCAGCATCACGATCGAATCCTTGCCGCCGGAAAACAGCAGCGCGGGATTTTTGCACTCTGCCGCCACCTCGCGCATGATGTGGATGGACTCGCTCTCCAGCGCGTCCAGATGGGTAAAGGTGTGTGCAGTCATTCTGTCTTTCTCGGCCAGTTCCATAATATTTTCCGTTTCGATGATCCTGGCTCAGGCCAGCTCCGCATTACTCTCGGCATGAATCTTCGCCGGAACCCCGGACCCATGCGCTATCTGTGGAGTATGGCTTGCATGCAGGCCGCACTCTTTATTCTTGGGGTCTTCCCACCACCAGCGTCCCGAGCGGATATCTTCGCCGGGCGTAACAGAGCGGGTGCACGGCGCGCAGCCCAGGCTGGGATAGAACTGGTCATGCAGCTTGTTGTACGGCACATCGCGTCGGCGGATATACGCCCACACTTCCTTGTTCGACCAATCCAGCAACGGATTGAATTTCTGCAAACCGTTGTCCGCATCGAAAGCCGAGACCTCCAGGTTGCCGCGCGTCACAGCCTGGTCGCGGCGCATCCCGGTGATCCACGCTCCCTTGCCTGACAATGCGCGGCGCAACGGCTCGACCTTGCGGATGAAGCAGCAATCTTTGCGCGCCTTGATACTTTCGTAAAAACCATTCACGCCATTCAGTGTAATGTATCTCTCCACTAATGCATGGTCCGGAAAATATACTTTCAACTGTATGTCGTAGTGATTTTCGACATTGTGCATCAGGTCATAAGTCTCCTGCGGCAGGCGTCCGGTATCCAGGCTGAACATCGAAATGTCCAGCCGGTTTTTCGCGATCAGGTCGGTCAGCACCATGTCTTCCGCGCCCAGGCTGTTGGCGAAGCAGACCGGCGCAAAATCGCGCACCGCCTGTTGCAGCACGGCCACTACCTGATCGATCTTCTGTTGCATGCCCATCTCCTGTTACCCCCGTGCACCTAATTACCCGCGCTCCTAAACCGTCAGGCCGGCAGCCGCCTCGGTCAGATCGAGCTGCGCATCCTGCTGCATCGCGAATGCCGCCACCTTCTTCGTCCAGCTATCCACCGCCGCGCTGATGAGCGCAAGCTCTTCGTGGCTGATCTCCACCGCTTTCGCCAGTGCAGCGGCCGCCCTCTCAAGTTCGTCGGCGATCTCACCGGGCAACAACTGCTGCAGATGGATGGCCAGCTTGTCCAGATCATCGTGGCGGGCACCGCCCAGCAATTGCGCCAAACCGGAACCGAGCAAACGCAAAATCGATTCGTTGCACTGCGCCGCTTCGTCGTACTTGCGCTGGAACACCAGCGCGTTGCGGTATTCGCGCTCGTGCGCGGCCTCGAAGAAGTTCGCGCCGATCATCACCTGCGTCGCGCCGGCGCATTCCCCGCCGCCCAGTTGCAGCACGCGGAAGTCGCTCGCTTCGCCGTAATCCTGCATCACAGTGTGCAACTCACCGGCCTTCACCTCGCCCAGATCGGCGAGCAATTGCTTGAAATAATCCGGCTGTTGCGCGCGCACCCAGGCGAAGAAATTCGTTTCACCGCTCGCCAGATGGGCTTGCTGCACGCGGGCGATCGCCTGCTTGACGCGCGCCACCGGCAGCGACGGGCCTTTCAGTGCCAGCTTGCCGCCGCCCATGCCATCGCCGCCAAAATACATCTGGTAATGCGGCACCAGCTTGCCGTGCATGCGCTTGCCCTCGCCGTAGATGCCGATGTCGCCGGTCTCCGGCTGCGCGCAGCCGTTATGGCAGCCCGACACGCGGATGCGCAGATCGGCCTTGCCGCCGCTCAGCATCGGCGCAACCACGGTGCTGGCGGTGATGCCCAGACGGCAGGTCGACGTACCCGGGCAGGCCACCACGTTGTCGCCGCTGACCGGCTCACGCAGGTGGAGCTCTGCGAGACCGCTGCGCAGCTGCTCTATTTCGTTTTCCGGCACGTTGAGGATGATCAGGTTCTGGTCCTGCGTGGTATGCACCTCATCCAGACCATGCGCGCGCAGCAGCGCGGCGATACCATGCAATTGCAGCGGCGTGACGTCGCCGATCGGCAGCGCGACAGGCAGCACAAATAACCCCTGTTGACGCTGCGCAAACAACTTGCGCGGCGCGCCCGATCCCGGCACCTGTTGCCCGGTCTGCTCTTGCCATTCGCCCTTGGGATAAGGCTGGCCGGCGAGGGCCTGTCTGGTGCGTTCGAACTCCTCGCGATATTTTTCCAGGAAGCCGTCGGCGCCGAAACGCTCGACCAGGAACTTGATGCGCGACTTGGCGCGCTTGGTGCGGTCCGAATATTTGTTATGCAAGGTCACCAGCGCCTCCAGCGAGAACAGCAGCTCGCGCTCGGGGATGAATTCCTCGACCACGATGGACTCGCGCGGCTTGTGCCCCAGACCGCCGCCGGCCTTGACCATGAAACCGTGCTGGCCGTCTTTTTTGACCGCGACCACACCCGCATCGTGCAGCAGCGACTGGGCGCAATCCGACTCGCACGCGGAGAAACTGATCTTGAATTTGCGCGGCATCTGCTGGTTCAGCGGGTTGCGCAAAAAATGCTGCGTCGCTCCGTCGATATGCGCCGCAACGTCCACATGCTGCTTGGGGCACACGCCGGACAACGCGCACGCCGACATGTTGCGCACCGTGTTGCCGCATGCTTCGCGCGTGGTCATGTTGACCTTTGCCAGACGGCGCATCGCGCTGGGCATCTTCGCCAGCGGAATGAAGTGCACTTGGATCGACTGGCGCGTGGTCAGATGCGCGATGCCGCGCTGCGAAAAGGTTTCCGTCACATCGGCGATCGCATCCAGCTGGTCCGCGTTCAAGCGCCCGCCGGGAATCTTGATGCGCAGCATGTTCACGCCGTCCTGGCGCTGGCCATATACGCCCTGCTGCAGCCGCACAGCGGTGAAGCGATCGGGGTCGATGCGTCCCTCGATGAAAGTCTGGATCGCCTGTTCAAGTCGGTCTATCTCTTCCAGATCGGATAAATCCTGTGTGTTGATACTCATTGCATTTCTCCTTACTAAACGAAGGAATCTCTGATCAAATCCGGTCCTGTCATTCCGGTGGAGACCGGAATCCAGTATTTTTTATTAACTGGACACCGGCCTTCGCCGGTGTGACCGACTTCATCAAAGATCCCCTAATACAAAACCATTCCAGCTTTTTACAAAGCCATTCCCGTCCTACAACGCCATCTTGGCCCCGATGATCAGCAGCATCGTCGCCAGCACCGGGCGCAATACTGCTTCCGGCACCTTCGCGCTCAGATGGCTGCCGATATAGATCCCGGGCAGCGAGCCGAGCAGCAGACTGCCCAGCAGCACGATGTCCACCGTGCCCAAGGCCAGATGTCCCATACCGGCCACTGCGGTCAGCGGCACCGCATGCACGATGTCCGTGCCCACCACTTTCGCCGCCGGCATGCGCGGATACAGGAACAACAGCGCGACCGTGCCCAGCACACCCGCGCCCACCGAGGAGATCGTCACCAGCGTCCCGACGATGATGCCGGTGGCTATCGTCGCGGCGGGCAGATGACGGCCAAGCAGATAACGACGATCCAACACCGTGTCATACCTGCGCTGCGCGAATTTCTTGATCCGGCCTTTCAACAACAGCGCGCTCGCCGTCAGCAACAGCGCCACGCTTAACACTCCGGTTACCAAGCCGCGCAAGGTCTTCTCATCCAGCGCCAGATATTTCAGCAGCACGATGGTGATCACCGCGGCGGGCAGGCTGCCCAGGCTGAGCAAGCCCGCCACCTTCCAGTCCACCGTGCCGCGCCGTCCATGTACCCAGCCGCCCAGCGTCTTGGTGAGCGAGGCATACAGCAGGTCGGTGCCGACCGCGGTCGCCGGGGAGACGCCGAACAGCAGCACCAGCAGCGGCGTCATCAGCGAACCGCCGCCCACGCCGGTGACGCCGACGATCAGCCCGACCAGAAAGCCCGATAATGTGTAGATGCCGTCCATGAATAGCTGCTCTTTCCAATTTACGGGCGCATTCTAGGTGGCAGGCCTTATATCCCAAAATACTTTTATGTTAGTATCTTATAGCTTATTAATATAAGGAAAAGGCGATATGAATTTGCAACAACTCAGATTCCTCAACGAAATCGTCAATCAGAGATTGAACATCTCCGATGCCGCCGGCGCGCTGTACACCTCGCAGCCGGGTGTCAGCAAGCAGATCAAACTGCTGGAAGAGGAACTGGGCATCGAGATCTTCGTGCGCAACGGCAAGCGCATCGTCGCGATCACCGAACCGGGCAAGGCCGTGCTGGAGATCGCCCGGCGCATGCTGCACGATGCCGGCAACCTCAAGCAGGTCGCCGAGGAATTCCACTCGCAGCACAGCGGCAGCCTGACCATCGCCACCACGCACACGCAGGCGCGCTATGCCCTGCCGCCGACGGTCAAGCAATTCATCAAGCGCTATCCCGGCGTGAAGCTGGGCCTGCACCAAGGCAGCCCGACGCAGATCGCCGAACAGGTGCTTGAGCGGCGAGGCCGACATCGGCATCGCCACCGAAAGCCTGGCGCTGTATGACGACCTCGTCACGCTGCCCTGCTACGAATGGAACCATTGCGTGATCGCGCCGCTGAAGCATCCGCTACTGGCAGAGAAGAAACTGACGCTGGCGAAGATCGCGCAATACCCGATCATCACCTACGATTTCGCGTTCGCCGGACGCAGCAAGATCAACGCCGCGTTCGAGGCGGCGAACCTCCAGCCGAACATCGCGCTGACCGCGATCGATGCGGACGTGATCAAGACTTACGTGGAATTGGGGTTGGGCATCGGCATTCTGGCGCAGATGGCCTTCATCCCGGAGCGCGACAAACAATTGCGCATGATGGACGCCGGGCACCTGTTCAAGCCCAGCACCACGCGCATCGCGATACGCCAGAACGAATACCTGCGCGGCTATACTTACGACTTCATCGAACTGTTCGCCCCGCACCTGACCCGCGCGGTGGTGGCCAAGGCGATGCATGTTGCACCGCTGGCGGAATAAGTCGCCGGAGGAGCCAAAATGAAATGCATCATTTCAAGTTCTGGCCCCGATCATCCTGCTGATTATCAGTATTGGCAGGTGTAACATATCGCGCTACAATCCGTTTCCATGATCAAGAGCTTTGCGCACAAAGGGATCAAAGCCTTTTTCGAGACCGGCACGAAAGCAGGTATCCAGGCTGCCCATGCACCACGCCTGCGCTTGCAACTGGCCGCATTGAACCGCGCAAAAGCGCCTGCCGACATGGCAGTGCCAAACTGGAAACTGCACCCGCTGAAAGGCAATCTGGCAGGGCATTGGGCAGTTACGGTAAATGGAAACTGGCGCATCACCTTCCGCTTTGAAAACGGCGATGCGTTGCTGGTGGACTATCAGGACTATCACTGAGAGGTAAATGAAATGGCAACCATGCACAACCCCCCGCACCCCGGCGAAATCCTGCGCGAATGGCTGGGCGACATGAGCGTGACCGACGCGGCGCAGCATCTGGGCGTAGCCCGCGCCACGCTCTCCCGCGTGCTGAATGGCTCTTCCGGCATATCGGCGGACATGGCCTTGCGCTTGCACGCCGCACTGGGAACCAGCCCGGAAATGTGGATGGGGCTGCAGGATGATTACGAACTGTGGCAAGCATCGAAGGGCAAGCGCCCGCGCGTTACACCTTTTCCCTTGGCCGCTTAATTGGGCGATTTGCGGGTCTTTTTGAAAACCATTCGATGTGACCCATTTAATTTAGGAATAGATCATCGGGTTTTGGGCAAGCGATCCATCATGCGGTCATGCCAGCGCGTCAATAATACCAATGCGGTAATCGCGCCGATGAACGCGAAGAACATGTCGGACTGGGTATCCCAGGGATCGCCCTGCGTGCCGAGGAATTCGTCCGCGCCCTGCCCCATCGCCAGCGCCGACCACCACTCGATCAACTCGTACCACGCGCTGATCGCCATCACCACGCACACAGACAGGAACGCGGCCATGCGGCGGCCGGTCAGAAAACCGTTGCGCAGCAGGATCTCGCGCGTCACCAGGAACGGCACGAAGCCCTGCATGAAGTGGCCGATCTTGTCGTAGGGATTGCGGCCCAGCGAAAACGCGTGCTCGATCCAGAACCCGAGCGGCACGCGCGCATAGGTGTAATGCCCGCCCGCGATCAGCACCAGCGCATGGACGAAGATCATCACGTACAACAGCGTGGTCAGCGGAAAGCGACGATAAGTCGCGATCATCACCGGCAGCGCAATGAAGACCGGCGCGACTTCCATGAACCAGGTGGTGCGGTCGTAGGGATGGATCGCGGAGAGCGCCAGGATCAGCAGCAGGGCCAGCATCGCGAGGATCAGGGATTTTTCACGGGACATGATGCTCCTCATATTTTTCGGCATCGCTCATGCACATTCTTTCAGCGCTTTGATTTTGCCACTTGGGCGGGTAATCAGCGCGCTTTCTCCATCACGTAATCGTCCATCACAAAACCGTTGCCGATGTCGAACACCGCTTCCTCGCGCACGGTGAAGCCGGCCTTGCGATAAAAGGCGACGGCAATATCGTTGCGCTTGTTGACTTGCAGCACCAGCCTGCTGCATCCGCGCATCTTGGCCTGCTCCTCGACATGGCGCAGCATCAACCTGCCCAAACCCTGCCCATGCAATTCCGGCAGCAGATAGAGCTGTTCGAGTTTCATCTCACCGGGTTTCATCTCAGCGGAATCTTCCGTCAATGCATAGCTGCAATAGCCAATCGCTTCGTTCCCATCCGGGCTATCTGTGCGCAACAGCATCAGCCAGCGGTCATCGGCATCCAGATACAAGCGCAACTTCTCCGGCGTATAGCGCCCGGCCAGCATGTAGTCGATCTGCTCGTTGCCGATGATCTTGGTGTAATGCGCGCGCCAGATCGTCTCGGCCAGCCGAGCGAGGGTCTCGAAATCGGCGGCGGTCAGCGCTTCGAGGCGGGACGTGAGTGGAAACTGTTCGTGGCTGGCTCATTAATCAGTCAAGTATAAGTCAAGTTATGCGTCAAGCCGGGCGAGGGCCCCGAAATCGGCGGCGGTCAGCGCGTCGAGGCGGGCGTTGATAGAATGCTATTGGAGTCTAGACCATTTAATTTGTGAAGCTGAGTCAAGCAAATACCGCCACCATTTCCGCAATAACTGCTACTTCATCACTGCTTTCCACCTCAAGCACAATAGGTTTGTAGCTCGGATCAGTTGAAGTATGGATTGAGTGTTATTCGGCTGTGCCGCCAACCACCATCATCACTAGCCACTTTCTCACTCTGGTAAATCTTGATGGTGTAATGACCACCAGTATCTGGGTCGTCAATACTGCGGTGTTGCACCAAGACAATCTTTCCCTTGCCTTGTGCCTACTGGATTTAGGTTAAAAAGGCACCACGAGCCGTTTGGTATACGCTTATTCATGGATTCACCGACCACTCTGGCGACAAACTGCCCTGAGTGAATTCGGAAGCTATCTGGCAGTTCCACCCATTGATATTGATCGAATATTGGCTATCGCCAACCAGCGGCACTTCATTTACCAATTGCATCTCGCTGAACAGACCGGCAGCTATGGCAAGGTCATAAATAGGTACAGCATTTATATAGGGTTTGACTTCACTTGTATTAAGCAACCTGAGCGTTAGCCCTTCATATCGATTGTCGTTACTTGCTTGATCAATCTCAATTGCTTGTTGTGCAGCTACAGCAGTTTCTTGGTACTCCTTCGCCTCTCTGCCCATAGCCTGCTTTAAACCAGGCATTGGTTTCTTCATCTGTGCAATAGATGTAACAGCCTTTCATGCCACGGGTCATAAGAGTACGGTAGGTATTCTTAATGATCGCATCGGCCTTTTGTTTGGCGGCACTTGGGTTTTCCCTGAGCAGCGATTTGTAGCCTTTAATAGATGCATCTGTTCTTGCCCGCTTGCCTGCATCAGTTACTGCTACACCATCACGAATAACAAAATCCGGGCCGATGATTACGCCGATGTAATCAGTTTCAAGCCCTTGACAGGTATGGATACATCCGACTTCGTTAACCGAGTCGGGTTTGAGTATCCATAGGTTGCCGTCACTGGCGAGATTCCATTTCATGGCGAAGCCGTGTTCTTCGATGGCAATGTCTTTCAACATTGCATCGTTCTTGCTGATCCAGTTCCAACAATAGCCAGCAACAATACGTGCCTTGTTGTTGATGCGATTCTTCTCAAAGATTGCGTCTCGAAGCTCATTCGGCGAATCAAATACCCGGAAGTCATAGTTGATACCTTCCAGAGTTTCATTGGCGGTTTCTCGAACTTCCAGTGTGTTATCTATCCAGGCAAGGTAGCCATCTGAACCGTTACAACGGAACTGTGACTGCAATTCCAATTGATGAACAGTAGCGCCGAGCCGATTGGCCCATTCTTTGATTGCGCCTGTTTCGCCTATGTCTTTAAAGGTGACTCTCTGATCTTCATCGATAAAGAAGACACTGAACTTTGCAGCATTAATGATTTCCTTGATCTGGTTTTCACCCAGATTTTGGAACATGCCGGATTTTTCATTGAGGCGGTGAGCCTCATCAACGATGAGCGCATCAAACACGTTGGCATCTGTGTCCGTATAGACGCCAGACCCTTTGAATAAGTTATCGATGTGACTTTTTCTAAACGAGCCAGTCAGCAAGCGAGGTATAGACAGTGCGCGGCGCGGCATTTTTGGTGACATACTGTGTCAGCAGTTTGATCGTTGGTGAGCGCCACCAATAGATTTACCGCCACCACGGACTTTCCCGTGCCAGGGCCACCCTCAACAATCAGTACGTGCTTGTCTTTGACTGTAGCCTTTTTCGCCAACGACAGAGCTGTTTCATAGACGATCTTCTGATCGTCGATCATCAGGAATTCCTGATTGCCTTTTAATAGCGATGCGAGTTTGTCCGCAAGGCTTTTGGATGGCCGGATTCTGCCCTGATCGATCCGATACATTACTTCACAGGAGTCACCATATTTAACGTAGCGCTTGATGAACTCGGCTAGTTTTTGTGCATCCTTGCGAAGAAATGCAGGCGCCTTACGGGTATGGTGCTCGTAGAAAGGGTGCATTAATTACTTCGTCTGATATGCAATTATGCAAATAGGCGCAGGGCTGCAAACCGATATTTTCCTGTTGCACTGTTTCGTTGAAGTCTTCCAGCAAGGCGGCATAAGTCCATGCCTGATACGAAGGATGGCTGACTTCTCGCTCCGCTCCACCAACGAATGTTCTAACAATACCATCCATGGAAGTCGCCTTGACGCTCTCCCACTGCTTAAGCTCGATAATAATGGCGGTGGATTGTTGTTCTGCGCCTTTGCCAGTAAGAATAAAATCTATGCGCTTGGTGGTTTGCGGAAGCGTATATTCAATTGCGACGCCGGAGTCAGCCGGAATCTCATCATCGGCGAGCACTTGGCTCATATACAGCATTGAGTTACGCCAAGCAGCTGATTTCGTTCTTATTTGTGGAATGACCTAAGTGGCGTTGAAATGAGGCGAGGATTTTATTGGTCGATGATGTCGGAACGAACATCGTCAAGAAACTCTGTTTTCGTGGATGTATATACGAGCACTTCAATTCCCCGAAGCTCATTATTCGTATTCCGTATACTTTTTGGAACTACCTCGAACTTTTTCAGACGGATATTTCTTTGCATTGGCTTCAATTTTATGTTTAACCGAGTCCAACAGGTCGATATTTAGCTTGTCAGCAATTCTTATTAGGTATATCTGAATATCGGCTAGTTCTTCCCTTACCTTATCTAAATGTTTTTTCTCAAGCGATCTTGACTGTTCTTCGGTTAGCCATTGAAAATGTTCAACCAGTTCTGCCGCTTCCACTATCAACGCCATTGATAAGTTTTTGGGGGAATGGAACTGATCCCAATCTCGTTCTTCGGCAAACTGACGAAGCCGCAATTTTGAATTGATTAATCTCGTTCATAATTTATCTTCCAGTTCACACGTGCTTAAGCTAAATAAGGCAATTTCATTAAGTCGTTCCAGCTTAACGGCATGCGTTCTCCATATTAACTGACCGCGCGCCGCGAAAAATCCCTCGGCCTGAAACCCAGCACACCCAGCACGGCAAAATAAACCACGACACCTTCGGCAACCAGAATGGACAAGCGCAGCACGCGCGACCAGCCGGAGCCGGTCAGCCAGCTTTGCTCCGTGCCCATGCCGAACCACAGCGTGAGTCCCAGCGCCAGCATCGCGATGACGATCCTGGCGAAGAATTTCGCCCAGCCCGGTTCGGGCTGGTAGATGCCGCGCTTGCGCAGGATAGTGGAACAGGATCGCGGAATTCAGGCAGGCCGCCGAGGCCGATCGATAGCGCCAGTCCGGCGTGCTGTATCCAGCCGATGAACAGCGCGTTCATCGCCTGGGTCGCCAGCAAGGTGACGATGCCGATCTTCACCGGGGTCCTGATGTCCTGTTTTGCGTAGAAACCGGGCGCGAGGATCTTCACCAGGATCATGCCGATCAGGCCGACGCTGTAGCCGATCAGCGCGTGGCTGGTCATCAGCACGTCGTGCGCGGCGAACGCGCCGCGCTGGAAGAAGGTCGCCAGCAGCGGCACCGCGATCATGCCCAGTGCGAGTGCTGCGGGCAGCGTCAGCATGACGGTCAGGCGCAAGCCCCAGTCCAGCAGCTTCGAATATTCCGCCGTGTTGTTGTCGGCATGGCATTTGGAAAGCGACGGCAGCAGGATGGAGCCCAGCGCCACGCCCAGAATCCCGGAGGGAAATTCCATCAGCCGGTCCGCGTAATACAGCCAGGACACGCTGCCCGCGACCAGGAACGAGGCGAAGATGGTGTTGATGAGCATGCTGATCTGGCCGATCGACACGCCGAACACCGCCGGGCCCATCTGCCTGATGACGCGCCGCATGCCCGGGTCGTTCCAGTTGAAACGAATGCCGGGCAGCATGCCGATCTTTTTCAGGAACGGGACCTGGAACGCCAGTTGCACAAAGCCCGCGACGAACACCGCCCAGGCCAGCGCCAGGATGGGCGGGTCGAAATACGGCGCCAGCCACAGCGCGGCGCTGATGAAGCAGATATTGAGCAGTATCGGCGCGAACGGCCGGCACCCAGAACTTGTTGTAGGTGTTGAGTATGGCCGCCGCGACCGCGACCAGCGAGATGAAGAAGATATACGGCGTGGTGATGCGCAGCAATTGCACGGTGAGGTCGAACTTCGGCGCATCCTTGAGGAAGCCGGGCGCGCTGATATACACGATGACAGGCGCGGCGATGATGCCGATCAGCGTGACCACGAACAGGATGATCGCCAGCATCGTGGTGACGTGGTCGACCAGCAACTGGGTCTCTTCATGCCCGCGGCGGTTCCGGTATTCGCCGAAGATCGGCACGAACGCCTGCGAGAACGCGCCCTCGGCGAACAGGCGGCGCAGCAGGTTGGGCAGCCTGAACGCGACGAAGAACGCATCGGTCGCCATGCCCGCGCCGAACACGCGCGCGATCAGCACGTCGCGCACGAAGGCGAGGATGCGCGAAACCAGGGTCAGGCTGCTGATCGTGGCCAGCGATTTAAGAAGATTCATCGGCATCAACGCGCGGGATTTCAAACGTGGCGTATCATATCATTGCCTGCAGCCAATTCTGGCCGGACGGGAAGGCTCTAAAAAGATTTGCAAAAACAGTCTCAAATCTCTAGAATGCGCGCCTTTCGTGTTACCGAATTTACTAGGAGCAGTCATGGCAAATAGCGCACAAGCTCGCAAGCGTGCTCATCAAGCAGTAAAACAGAACGTTCATAACAGCGGGCTGCGCTCGGAACTGCGCACCGCGGTGAAGAAAGTCATCAAGGCCATTGCAGCCGGCGACAAGGCAGCCGCGCAAGCCGTATATAAAGATTCCATGAGCACGGTGGATCGCATCGCCGACAAGAAGATCGTCCACAAGAACAAGGCCGCTCGACACAAGAGCCGTCTGTCTGCGGCCATCAAGGCAATGGCGTAAGCGCCAGACCCGCCTTGATTCACCGCGCAAGCCGACAGCGATGTCGGCTTGTTTGTTTTGTAACATTAGTTTCTCTTGCCTAGACGGAGCGAATTGGCTCAATATACGTCCTTTGATTCATCATTGAACGGCGGCTGGTCCGCCGTCATTATTTTATGTCACATGTAATGAATACTTATGCCCGGCTCCCCGTCGCTTTCGAGCGCGGCGAAGGCGCGTGGCTGTGGGATACCGAAGGCAAACGCTATCTGGACGGCCTGGCCGGCATCGCCGTGAACACGCTGGGCCACGCGCATCCGCGCTTCACAACCGCGCTCAAGGACCAGATCGGCAAACTGATCCACTGCTCCAACGTCTATCAGGTGAACGGACAGGAAGTGCTCGCCGACAAGCTGTGCAACCTGACCGGCATGCAGGAAGTGTTCTTCTGCAATTCCGGCTGCGAGGCGAACGAAGCCGCGATCAAACTGGCGCGCCTGTACGGTCACAAGCAGGGCATCGAATCGCCCGCGATCATCGTGATGGAAAAGGCCTTCCACGGGCGCACGCTGGCGACCCTTTCCGCCACCGGCAACCGCAAGGTGCAGGCGGGTTTCGAGCCGCTGGTCAGCGGTTTCGTGCGGGTTCCCTACAACGACCTGGACGCGATCCGGCAGGTCGCGCAGCACAACCGCAGCGTGGTTGCGGTACTGGTCGAACCGATACAGGGCGAGGGCGGCATACGCACGCTGGACATCGCATATCTGCAACAACTGCGGCAGATCTGCGACGAGCAGAACTGGCTGCTGATGCTGGACGAGGTGCAATGCGGCATCGGCCGCACCGGCAAGTGGTTCGCCTATCAGCATACCGGCATCCTGCCGGACGTGATGACGCTCGCCAAGGGCCTGGGCTCGGGCGTACCGATCGGTGCTTGCATCGCATCCGGCAAAGCAGCCGGCATCTTCCAGCCGGGCAATCATGGCTCGACGTTCGGCGGCAATCCGCTGGCTTGCACAGCGGGCCTTACCACGCTGAATATCCTGGAGCAGGACAAATTACTGGCGCATGCCGAGAATCTGGGGAAATTAATTCATCAGGGCCTTGCCGCCGCATTGCAGGGCGTGAACGGAGTCAAGGAGATCCGCGGCCAGGGGCTGATGATAGGCATCGAACTCGACAAGCCTTGCGGCGACCTGGTCAAGTCCGCCCTTGCCAAAGGCCTGCTGATCAATGTCACCGCCGACAACGTGATCCGGTTGCTGCCGCCGCTGATCATGAAACAGGACGAAGCGCAGCAATTGCTGGATATCCTGTGCCCGCTGATCAAAGAATTCCTGCAAACCTGACCGGAACACTATCATGTCGGCAAAACAGACGGCGGCAGTAAAACACTTTTTGCAGTTCAGGGACTTCACGCGCGAGGAGTTTGACTATCTGTTCGAGCGCACCCGCATCATCAAGCAGAAGTTCAAGTCCTATCAGCAGTATTGGCCGCTGACCGACCGCACGCTGGTGATGATCTTCGAAAAGGCCAGCACGCGCACGCGCCTGTCATTCGAAGCCGGCATGCAGCAACTCGGCGGTTCGGCGATCTACCTGAACACGCGCGATTCGCAACTGGGACGCGGCGAGCCGGTGGAAGATGCCGGACAGGTCATCTCGCGCATGTCCGATCTGGTGATGATCCGCACCTTCGAGCAGTCCATCATCGAGCGCTTCGCCGCGAATTCGCGCGTGCCGGTGATCAACGGCCTGACCAACGAATACCACCCGTGCCAGATCCTCGCCGACATCTACACCTACATCGAGCAGCGCGGCTCGATCAGGGCAAGACCGTGGCGTGGATCGGCGACTCCAACAACGTGTGCAACACCTGGCTGCAGGCCGCGGAGATACTCGATTTCAACGTGCATGTCTCGACCCCGCCCGGCTATGAAGTCGAGCCGGAGCGCGCCGGATTGTTCGGCGAGGATCACTACGAGGAATTCGCCGACCCGATGCAGGCCGCGCGCGGCGCCAACCTGGTGACCACCGACGTATGGACAAGCATGGGCTTCGAGGCGGAAAACGAGGAACGCAAGAAGGACTTTGCCGACTGGCAGGTGGACGAGGACATGATGCGTGTCGCCGCCAAAGACGCGCTGTTCATGCACTGCCTGCCCGCGCATCGCGGCGAGGAAGTCTCCGCCGGCGTGATGGATGGCCCGCAAAGCGTGGTTTGGGATGAGGCAGAGAACAGACTGCATGCGCAGAAGGCTCTGATGGAATATTTGCTGTTGGGCAAAGTGAACAGCTAGATGAAACCTTATGCAAAAAGTTCGGTCTGTTCCGGTGAAGATTCACCTGCACATCAAGTTGGACCGCGCAACGTAGCCCGCAACCAGAATGGTTTGCATGCTGAAAATGCATTGATGGAATACCTGTTGACGGGAAATTATCGTCATGAACGAAGAATCGCCTCCAAAAGCACATACAGGCCATGGCAAGGAAAGCCGGCTGGCCGATCATATCCTGCCGTCATCGGCCACGATGATCGGGGTCTGCATGACGGTTATCAGCGTGGCGCACCTGATCCCGAAGCAGAGCATCAGCAGGCATGTCAACGAGATACTGGCCTTCGACAGCCTGCTATTTTTGGCAAGTTCGATGCTGTCCTATTTTTCGATACGCCATCCCCGGGCCGGGATAAAAAACGAGCGCCTGGCCGATGTGATCTTTTTGCTTGGCCTGGCGGTCATGGTGGTAGTGGGATTTGTCATTGCGTTTGAATTAATGGTCGATTAACCCGGTTGATAAAACATGTCTGACATCAAAAAAGTCGTGCTCGCCTATTCCGGCGGACTGGATACTTCGGTGATCCTCAAATGGCTGCAGGACACTTATCATTGCGAAGTCGTCACCTTCACCGCCGACATCGGCCAGGGCGAGGAACTGGAGCCGGCGCGCGCCAAGGCCCTGAAAATGGGCATCAAGCCGGAAAATATCTTCATCGACGATATGCGCGAGGAGTTCGTGCGCGATTTCGTGTTCCCGATGTTCCGCGCCAACACCGTGTATGAAGGCGAATACCTGCTCGGCACCTCGATCGCGCGCCCGCTGATCGCCAAGCGTCTGATCGAAATCGCCGCCAAGACCGGCGCGCAGGCCATCGCGCACGGCGCGACCGGCAAGGGCAATGACCAGGTTCGCTTCGAACTGGGCGCCTATGCGCTGAACCCGAACATCAAGGTCATCGCGCCGTGGCGCGAATGGGATCTGCTGTCCCGCGAAAAACTGATGGCCTATGCCGAGAAGGCCGGCATACCGATCGACATGAAACACAAGAAAGGCGGCTCGCCGTATTCGATGGATGCGAACCTGCTGCACATCTCCTTCGAAGGCCGCCATCTGGAAGACCCGGCCGCAGAGGCTGAAGAGAGCATGTGGCGCTGGACCGTGTCGCCGGAAAAGGCGCCGGATGCCGCCGAATACCTGGATATCGAATTCAAGGCTGGCGACATCGTGGCGCTGAACGGCGCAAAGATGTCTCCCGCGCAGGTGCTGACCAAGCTGAACGAATTGGGCGGCAAGCACGGCATCGGCCGCCTCGACCTGGTGGAGAACCGCTACGTCGGAATGAAGTCGCGCGGCTGCTACGAAACGCCGGGCGGAACGATCATGCTCAAGGCGCACCGCGCGATCGAGTCGATCACGCTGGATCGCGAGGTCGCGCATCTGAAAGATGATTTGATGCCGCGCTACGCCAGCATGATCTACAACGGCTACTGGTGGAGCCCGGAGCGCAAGGCACTGCAGACGCTGATCGACCACACCCAGCAGAACGTGAACGGCTGGGTGCGCGTCAAGCTGTACAAGGGCAACGTGATCGTCGTCGGGCGCGATTCCAAGACCGACTCGCTGTTCGACCCGACCATCGCCACCTTCGAGGACGACAAGGGCGCGTACGACCAGAAGGATGCGGCGGGTTTCATCAAGCTGAACGCATTGCGCATGCGCATCGCGGCAAATCTGCACAAGAAGAAATAGTCGCTGATTTTTATCATGGGAAATAATCGTGATTCACGAACTGAGCGGGGACATATTATTCAGCGGTGCCAAAGCCATCGCGCAGGGTGTCGCGCCCAACGATGACTTTCATCAGGGTCTCGCCCTGCAGCTGCGCGAGCGCATGCCCGCGATGTACAAGGACTTCCGCCACTACTGCCAGACCAAACACCCAAAGTCCGGCGGCGTGTGGTCATGGATGAGCGCCGACGGCCGTTACATCGTCAATCTGTTTACGCGGGAAGCCGCTTACGGCGTCGGCAGCAAGCCCGGCCGAGCCAAACTCAGCCACGTGAATCGCGCATTGCATGAACTGCGCGATTTCGTGCAGAAGGAAAAAGTGACCAGCATTGCATTGCCGCGTCTCGCTTGCGGTCTGACCGGCCTTGACTGGAACGAGGTCAAGCCGCTGATCGATAGCCAGCTCGGCGATCTCCGCATCCCCGTTTACGTTTATGTCACATACCAAAAAGGCGTCAAAGCCAGCGAACCCCAGAAATAACCAAACCATCCAGGAGGAAAAACAGCATGTCAGACAGGATAGCTAACGTCAGCGTCGGCAAGAAGGCCAACGTGTTCTTCGACGGCAAGTGCGTATCGCACTCCGTGTATTTTCCCGACGGCACGCGCAAGACCGTCGGCGTGGTGCTGCCCAACAGCAAGCTCACCTTCAACGTCAGCACGCCCGAGCTGATGGAGATCAGCGGGGGAACCTGCAAGGTGAAGATCGCGGGCGAACCCGGATTCAGGGATTATCCGGAAGGCGCGAGCTTCAAGGTCGCAGCCAACAGCAGCTTCGATATCCATACCGGAGCAGAGGCCGTCCATTACGTTTGCAGTTTTGATTAGGAATTTCCCTCTCCCGCGCTAACGCGCACCCCTCTCCCGCTGGCGGGAGAGGGGCTGGGGGAGAGGGAGAACACAAATTTACGGGAGTTCACAGCATGCCTACCTTCGACATCGTTTCAGAAGTAGACAAGACCGAGGTCAAGAACGCGATCGAGCAGACCAACAAGGAAGTCGGCACCCGCTTCGACTTCAAGGGCTCCGATGCGCGCGTCGAACAGGCCGAGCTCAAGCTCACCGTGTTTGCCGACAACGAGTTCCAGTTGAACCAGGTGCAGGATATCCTGAACGGCAAGCTGACCAAGCGCGGCGTGGACATCAAGTGCCTGGAGATCAGCGACAAGATCGAGAAGGTCAGCGGCAACAAGGTGAAGCGCGGCTGCGAAGTCAAGGTCGGCGTGGATATCGAGCTTGCCAAGAAGATCGTCAGGCACATCAAGGACAGCAAGCTCAAGGTGCAGGCCAGCATCCAGGGAGACACCGTGCGGGTCACCGGCAAGAAGCGCGATGACCTGCAGGAAGCCATCGCCTTCGTCAAGAAGACCATCACCGATTTTCCGTTGCAATACCAGAATTTCCGCGACTGAGTCCCGCGGCCGGATGGATCGTCCGGCCGATATCTGCCGTCCATGCTGTCTGTCTGCAAATTCGCGCGCTGTAAATATCTGCTTGGTACGGGCATATTCCTGATCTGCCTGAATGTGACTGCCCGCGCAGATGACACGCAGACTCCCGCTTATCCGGAAATCCTGGTGGATGACGTCAAACACGTCCTCACCTCCCCGGCGCGCTGGGAGGATCAGGATTGGAAAAACCTTGCACTCGCCACGGCAGGCATCGTCGGTGTCGGCGCGATACTGGATGGCCCGGTCCGCGACGAGATGCGCCGCCATGCACCCAACGACAATCCGTTCCTGCATAATGTTGAACGCTTCGGCGCGCAATATTCGTTTGCCGTGCTCGGCGGATTTTACGTGGCCGGCGCGATCGGGAACAACGACACGGCGGTCGCCGTCGCACAGGACGGCCTGGCAGCGAGCATCATCGCCACCGGTATCATCACGCCGACGATCAAATTCATCACCGGCCGCGCCCGGCCGCGCGAGAATCTCGGCATCGCCGCATTCCACCCGTTCAGCCTGAGCTATTCCTCGAACTCCTCGTTTCCCTCCGGTCATACCACTCAGGCATTCGCCGTGGCCTCGGTCATTGCCAATCACTATGACGGCACATGGGTGGCTTATTCCTCATATACGGTTGCCGGCTTGGTGGGCGTTGCGCGCATATACCATGATGCCCACTTCACCTCGGACGTCGTCGCAGGCGCGTTGATCGGTACACTGGTCGGAAAAAGCGTGGTCGCACACAACCAATCCTTGCGTTCAGGCAAAGTGGCGATCCTGCCGGAAATCGCACCGGGTTTCATAGGCGTGCGCTTCACAGGCAATTTTTAGGGCACTTCGGCCAATAGGAATACAATTCCAATCACCGCGAAACCCGCTTGTCTTTCCGGACTCTAACGGGCACTCGTCATAATGCCGAATCCGAGGAATCTGATATGAAAAACGTTTTGGTTTTATTCGCCGAAGGCAGCGAAGAGCTGGAGGCCATCACGATCGTCAACATCCTGCGTCGAGCCGGCGTTTCTGTCACTCTGGCGGGCTTGAATACAGGCGCGTTGCGGGGCAGCCGGGGCGTGATGCTGATGCCGGATAAATCGCTTGATGATGTACTGCATGAGGAATTCGACATGGTCGTCCTTCCCGGCGGCCAGCCCGGCACCAACCATCTGAAAGCCGATGCGCGCGTGCTGGGGCTGGTTCAGCGCATGGAGAAGCAAGGAAAATATGTCGCCGCGATCTGCGCCGCGCCTTCGGTGCTTGCCACTGCCGGATTGCTGGACAGCAAACAAGCCACCAGCTTCCCCGGCGCGCTGGACCCCTACCCCAAGGTCAAAAAACAGCACACCGCCATCGTCGAAGACGGCAGGATCATCACTTCGCGCGGGCCGGGTACCGCGATGGATTTCGCGCTGACCCTGGCAGAACGGCTGGCCGGTTCAGCCAAACGGCGGGAAGTCGAAGCGGGTTTGCAGCGTTAGTCGCACCCGATACTCGCATCCGGCATCAACGGTGCTACTTGACCACCTTGATTTCACTGATCGAGTATTGCCCCTTGCGGGCTTCGACCAGCGTGAATGCGACTTTTTGTCCTTTTTTCAGGTTGGCCAGCAAGGTCTTGTCCTGAACTTCAAAACTCATGGTCATCGCCTTCCAGCCCAGGCTGGGTATCGGCCCGTGGCTCAAATTGACCTTGCCCGCTTTGGCATCCACACTGTTGATCATGCCCTGTCCCTGATAGCTTTCTGCGGGAGCCCTGCCGTCCATGGGCATGATGAAGTTCGCGTCCTCTGCAACTGCGGGAATCGCAGTCAGTGCCAGAAGAGCCAACAGGATCAAATAAAATGCATTATTTTTCACAGTGCCTCCCGCGCAGAGTTATGAATGACCGGCTTGCGGCTGCGATAATACTTAAAACCCGGCTTCATATCAAAGGTATCCGGCAAAGCGCGCTTGTGTCCCAATGTGAAATTTGCAGGCGCAGAAACAGAGCCGCCGGCAGGATCGATCGCGCAACCGTTCATCTCAAGCTCATCACCTTCCAGCCATGCAGTTCGGCATGCTGGCGCAGCGTGTCATCCGGATTCACCGCTATCGGGTTTTTCACCCTGGCAAGCAACGGCAGATCGTTGAGCGAATCGCTGTAAAAGGTCGTGTTCGCAAAGCTGTTCCAATCCCAGCCTTGCTGCGCCATCCAGTTTTCCAGACGCGTGATCTTTCCCTCGCGAAAGCACGGCACGCCGGCAACGCGTCCGGTGAATTCGCCATCCTTGTGTTCCGGTTCGGTGGCGATCAAATGCTCCACACCGAATTCCCGCGCGATCGGCGCAGTGACGAAACTGTTGGTCGCGGTGATGATGGCGCACACATCTCCTGCCGCGCGATGGCGGTCGACCAGTTCGCGCGCAGCCTTCGGAATCATACCCAGCGCCTGCTCGCGCATGAACCGCCGGTGCCACTCATCCAGCGTCTTGCGCGCATGGCGCGACAACGGTTTCAGTTGAAAATCGAGGAACTCCTGGATATCCAGAGTCCCGGCCTTGTAGTGTTCGTAGAAGGCCAGGTTCCGGGCTTCGAACAATTCGCGGTCGAGCACGCCGATGCGGATCAGGAATTGCGACCATTCGAAATCGCTGTCGCCGTCAAGCAAGGTGTTGTCCAGATCGAATAAAGCCAAATTCACTTCATGCACCTTTTGGTTCCTGCATTTGTTGCAAAACCTCCTTGAGCAAAGGGACCGTCGGCGCGCGGTGCAAGCGCAGCGAATGTTCGTCAAGCGCGTCCAGCGCCGCGAGCAAACTGGGCAGGTCGCGCCGCCCATGGCGCAATAAATACTGCGTTACTTCGGGCGGCAGCACAAAGCCGAGCGAGTTGGCATGCTTAACCAGCGCCTGGGCTTTTTCTTCGTCGCTCAGACCATGCACCTGATACACCAAACCCCATCCCAAACGGGTACGCAGATCGTCGCGCAGTTTCAGATGCAGCGGGGATTCCTTTCCGCTGACCAGCAACATGCCGCCGCTGTCGCGCATCTGGTTATAGAGATTGAACAACTCGATCTGCGCCGCATCACCAAGTTCCTCCACATCATCCACTGCCACGACCGCCGCACTTTTCGGAACACTGCCATGCGCATAGACCGCATTCTGGGCTTGCTCCTGTGCGGCATGCACGCAGGCTTGCAGCAGATGACTCTTGCCGCTGCCGGTTTCCCCCCACACATAAAAACTGCGCTCGCTGCTGCCAGCGCCGTTGTTGCCAGACAGGGCAAGGCGCAGCGCCGAGAGCAATTCCAGATTGCGACCCGCGACGAAATCATCCAGCGTCGGCTGGTTATCCGGAGAAATATCAAGCAGTAATTGGCTCATGGTATTTGCTGCGCGCCACTCAAGGGATGCGGTGCCGCGCAATAACGCACAGCGGCTAAGCGGGACAGGGTCATTTCGGGTAAAATTCGCGTATATATCGTGCAGCACTTTATCCTGAAGAATGCGAGAACTCAACTTGAATAACCCGACCGGCAATCCTCCATCTGTCAACAGCGGAAGCCTGACCTACAGAGATGCCGGTGTGGATATAGACGCGGGCGATCGCCTGGTCGAGAACATCAAACCTTTTGCCAAGCGCACGATGCGCCCGGAAGTGCTCAACGGTATCGGCGGCTTCGGCGCGCTGGTGGAGATCTCCAAAAAATACCGCGAACCGGTGCTGGTGTCCGGCACCGACGGCGTGGGCACCAAACTCAAACTGGCCTTCGAGCTGAATCGCCACGACACGGTCGGCATCGACCTGGTCGGCATGAGCGTCAACGACATCCTGGTGCAAGGCGCGGAGCCGCTGTTCTTCCTCGATTATTTCGCCTGCGGCAAACTGGATGTGGATGCCGCCACCGAGGTCATCAAGGGCATCGCGCTAGGTTGCGAACAGGCCGGTTGCGCGCTGATCGGCGGCGAAACCGCCGAGATGCCCGGCATGTATCCGGCCGGGGAATACGATCTCGCGGGCTTCGCGGTCGGCGTGGTGGAAAAAGCCGGCATTATCAGCGGAGCGAACATCAAGGCAGGCGATGCGGTGATCGGTCTCGCCTCGAACGGCGCGCATTCAAACGGCTATTCGCTGGTGCGCAAGATCATCGATACCCGCAAGGTCGATCTCAAGCAAAGGCTCGACGGCAAACCGCTGGCCGATCTGATCATGGCGCCGACGCGCATCTATGTGAAGCCGCTGCTGGCACTGATGAAAACGCTTACCGTCAAAGGCATGGCGCATATCACCGGCGGCGGCCTGCTGGAGAATGTGCCGCGCGTGTTGCCGCAAAACGTCGTCGCGCAACTGGACGGCAAGGCGTGGCACACCCCGGCACTGTTCGACTGGCTGCGCGAGATGGGCAACGTCGCCCCGCAGGAGATGTATCGAACCTTCAACTGCGGCATCGGCATGGTGGTCGTTGTAGACAAGAAGGATGCGGCTGTGGCTGTTGCGCAACTCAATGCCGCAGGCGAGCGTGCAACGATCATCGGCGTGATACGCAGCCGCCAAGGTGCCGAGGCACAGACGCAAGTCGCCTGATTTACGGCAAAGACCCACGATGAAAAAACTGGTCATCCTGATCTCCGGTCGCGGCAGCAACATGCAAGCCCTGCTGGAAGCGAAGCTATCCTGCCGCATCGCGGCGGTGATCAGCAATCGCGCTGATGCGGAAGGTCTGGGCATCGCCGAAGCGCATGGCATCCCAACCATCGTCGTCGACCATCGCAGCCATGCCGATCGCGAAAGTTTCGATGCCGCTCTGGAGCGGGCTATCGATGCGTTTGAACCGGATGTCATTGCGCTCGCCGGCTTCATGCGCATCCTTGGCGCAGGTTTCGTGTCCCGTTATCGCGGCAGACTCGTCAACATCCACCCCTCGTTATTGCCTGCCTATGGAGGGCTCAACACCCACGCTCGGGCACTCAATGACGGGGTGAGGATCCATGGCTGCACGGTCCATTTCGTAACCACGGATCTGGACCATGGCCCGATCATCATCCAGGCCGCCGTGCCGGTGCTGGGTGACGACACCGAGCAAACACTGGCGGCGCGCGTGTTGCACGAAGAGCATCGCATCTATCCCCAGGCCATACGCTGGCTCTGCATCGGATACATCAAGCTGGATGAGAATGGGAAGATCCGGTTCGGCCGCCTGGAGCAGCCCGCCCCGACCCTGATCTCACCGGCGCTGGATTGAACATGAGAAGCCTGCTGGTCATGCTTGCGTCAATGTGCTTCGTATCACCTTTATATGCTGCGCCGCCGGGCATCATTCATGCGCATTACGATCTGTACTATGGAAGCATCAGGGGCGCCACGGTCGACGAGACATACACCCTGAAACAGGATCATTACACGATCGAGAGTATCAGCCAGGCTATCGGCCTGGTTGCGGTGTTCAAGCCGGAAAACATCCGTGTCACCAGTGAAGGCAAGCTGACCAGTCACGGCCTGCAACCACTCGCATTTGCCAGTACGCGCAAGCTGGATTCCGATCGCAACACGCGCGCCGATTTTGACTGGACGCACCAGCAAATCACGCTGACCAACCGCACCGGAAAGCACACCCTGCCGCTCCCGCCCGATACGCAGGACCGGCTCAGCGCGATGTACCAGTTCATGTTCCTGGCGCTGGCGAAAACCGACAAGCTGGATTTCCATATGACCAATGGAGACAAGCTGGACATATACGATTACCTCCTCACGCATGACCAGAGCGTGACGATCCCGTTCGGCACGTTCAAGGCACTCTATGTAACCAGCGTGCCCGAAGCAGGTTCGAACCGCACCGAAATCTGGCTGGCAACAGAGCACTCCAATTTTCCCTACAAGATGGTCATCACCGACCAGGATGGCAACAGGATTTCCCAGGTACTGACCAAAATTGATTTCATACCGTGATCGCAGCTTTCCGCACTCCCGCCCGCCGCATTGCCCTGGCGATCACACTCTCGGTGCTGATACATGCCGCTATCCTGTGGTCACCGTATATACAGTTGCCGCAAGCCAGGGTGGAATTGCCGCCGCTCTCCGTCAGGCTGGAACCGTTGCCCAAACCGGTCGAAACGATCGCCGCAAAACCGCAAGCCGGATATCCGCTGACCAAATCTGAAGACGGCGCATCGGCCAAGCCGAAAGCCAGCGCGATGGCCGCGATGGATAGAACGGAACAAACCACTGCGGCCCAGCCGTTTCCGAAGCACCTGCAGCTCACCTTTATCGTTTACAAGGGCGCGGATGGATCCAGGATCGGCGAGATCCACCAGCAGCTGGATATCCAGGGAGGCCGGTATAACCTGAAGTCAGTTCGGCAAACTTCCGGTCTGGCCAGTCTGCGCAATAGCGACCGGCTAATCCAGACCAGCCGCGGCAGCTTAGTCGCAACCGGACTGCAACCGCAGGTATTCGAAGAGGAAAGAATCACCAAGGGCGGCAAGCAAAGCATGCAAGCCACATTTGACCGGGCAACTCAAAAACTGAGGTTCTCGCAAGGCGGCGAAACCGCGCTGCCTGCAGACGCACAGGATGTGCTGAGCTTTTTGTACCAGCTCTCGCAAATTCGGATGAACGGAGAATTTTTTCCGCTCCCGGTCAGCGACGGCACGCAACTGCAGCAATATCAGATCGAGATCGGCGCAAAAGAAGAGGTCGACACCCCGATGGGAAAATTGAGCACATTGCACTTGCGCAAGATGCATGCCCGCGGAGAAGAATATTTTGAAATCTGGCTGGGGCTGGAATACCGCCTGCTGCCGGTGAAATTCCGCCTGGTTGATGGGTCGGATAACGTGACCGAGGAGCTTGTCATTTCCGGCATCCGCGCTGCAGATGAATAAGCATCCCTGCGCGCTGTTTCATCACGGGTCGGATATCGACCCGACAACCCTGCTAAACTTTGTATCCGAATTTGTATAGTCAACCCTCCATGCTGATCACCGAATATCGACTAGAAATTGTCATCCAGGCACTGCGTGCGATCCTGCCGCTGGCACATCCCGCCGATACCACACTGCGTTATTTTTTCAAGAACGAACGCATCGGCTCCAATGAACGCGAACTGGTCGCCGAGACCGTGTTCGGCGTGTTGCGCCACCGCCTGCTGCTCGAGCACGCTTGCGCTGGCAACGCCGCATCCCGCGAAACGTTACCGGCTCAGCCGGCCGCTTGCGGGAGCGGGTGCGAGGCGGCTTTCCCCGCAGCGGAAGGGTCGCCGCAACGCGGCGGGGAACCCACCGGCGTACTCCTTGCGGGTGCGCCGGATGCTTCGCAACACCGTGTCCAAGCCGCTACCCCACGCCGTTTGGCACTCGCCTGGCTGTTCAGATTCGGCGGCTACAACCTGCGCGAACTCGAACCGGTGTTGAAACGCGACGAAAAAGAATGGCTCTCAACCGTAAAGGGCGTGAATGTCGCGGATCTGCCGTTGTCGGTGCAAGCCGAGTTTCCGGATTGGCTGGTGGACAAGATGCGATCGTCCTATTCCGATGCCGACATCCTCACGATCGGCAAGTCCATGCAGCAAGCCGCGCCGCTGGATATCCGCGTCAACACCCTGCTGGCAAAACGCGACGACGTGTTGCGGCAGTTGCACGAGAAGAATATCGAGGCCACAGCCACACCTTACTCGCCCACCGGCATCCGCCTCAGGGAAAAGATACCGTTGAACAAGGATGCGCTGTACACAGAGGGCAAGATTGAAGTGCAGGACGAGGGCAGCCAGTTGCTTGGTTTCCTGCTCGCGCCGAAACGCAACGACATGGTGGTGGATTTCTGCGCAGGCGCCGGCGGCAAGACGCTGATGTTGTCCGCAATGATGAATTCACAGGGACGCTTGTACGCGATGGATGTTTCCGAAAAGCGTCTCGCCAATCTCAAGCCGCGCCTGAAGCGTTCGGGCGCCAGCAACATCCAGCCGATGTTGATCGCCCACGAGAACGACCTCAAGGTAAAACGCCTGGCCGGCAAGATCGACCGCGTGCTGGTGGATGCGCCGTGCAGCGGCCTGGGCACGTTGCGGCGCAGCCCGGATCTGAAATTCCGCCAGTCCCCCGAAAGTATCGAGGAGTTCACCCGCCGGCAAGCCGCGATCCTCGCCTCCGCCAGTCGTCTGCTGAAAAAAGCCGGCCGTCTGGTTTATGCGACATGCAGCATACTTCCGGAGGAAAATCAGCATGTCGTTGAAGCTTTCCTCGCCGGACATTCCGATTTTAAACTGCGGCCGGCCGGCGAAGTACTGAGACAACAGAAGATCCCGCTGGAAGCACTTGATTACTTGGAATTGCGCCCCCACCTGCATGACACAGATGGGTTTTTTGCGGCGGTACTGGAACGGATTTAGTCACCTGCTACTTGCGTTATTCTGTAAAATAGCCATTTATCAACGTTTTAAATTGCAATCAGGAGTTAGCATGTTTTCAGGTTTACTGGATCTACCGTGGTGGGGTTATGTGCTCACCACTCTGGCACTTACCCACATCACCATCGCATCGGTAACCATTTATTTACACCGCCACCAGGCACATCACGCGCTGGAGTTGCATCCGGTTGCCAGTCATTTCTTCCGCTTCTGGTTATGGTTGACCACCGGCACGATAACCAAGGAATGGGCGGCCATCCACCGCAAACACCACGCCAAATGCGAAACCGCAGAAGACCCGCACAGCCCGCTGATAGTGGGCATCAAAAAGGTTTTGCTGGAAGGTGCGGAACTGTATCGCAAGGAAGCCAAAAACCATGAGACGCTGGAAAAATACGGCCGCGGCACGCCGGACGACTGGCTGGAGCGCAACCTGTACGCCAGACACAGCTTGCTGGGCATCACGCTGATGCTGGCCATAGACGTGCTGCTTTTCGGTCCTATCGGCATCACCGTCTGGGCGGTGCAAATGATCTGGATACCGGTCACGGCGGCGGGCATCATCAATGGCGCCGGTCATTACTGGGGCTATCGCAATTACCAGCCCGCCGATGCATCCACCAACATCGTGCCATGGGGCATCCTGATCGGTGGCGAAGAATTGCACAACAACCACCATGCCCATATCGGCTCAGCCAAGCTTTCCAGCAAATGGTATGAGTTCGATATCGGCTGGTTGTACATCCGCAGCTTGGCCGCTCTGGGGTTGGCCAAGATCAAAAGGGTCGCGCCTAAAGTGCGCCTGAATACCGCCAAAACGGTATGCGATATCGATACATTGCACTCGGTGATGGCGAACCGGTATGAAGTCATGGCCAAATATGCCAAATCATTGAAGGCCACTTATCGCGAGGAAATCGCCCAGATCAAACAGCGCATGCCCGACCTTGGCAAAGTCGACCTCAAGCGCGTCAAGCGCTGGCTGCATGCCGATGCAACCGTCTTGAGCGAGCAGGAAAAATTGAAATTGGGTCTGGTCATTCAGACCAGCCGCAAGCTGGACATCGCCTATTCGCTGCGCCAGGACCTCATCGCGATCTGGCAGCGCTCCACGGCGACCAAGGAACAGATGGCAAAAGACCTGGAAGACTGGTGCCGCCGCGCCGAAACCTCGGGCATCGAAGCATTGCAGAAATTTTCCCGGCATCTGCGTTATTACGCATAAACAGCCAAATCATTCCGCAGCGATCACGAATGGCCGGTTGTGCGAACAACCGGCTTTTTCTTTGCGCTGATATGTGAATGGATCATCAATTGCTCTGGAAATAGGCTATGATCGCCTGGCGTTCAGCCGCATCCGGCATCCTCCTGTGGGCTGATTCCATGTAGTTTTCCATTCGCGACACCACGTATGGCCATGCGGCGGGCGGATGCTGGTCCGAAAATGGCAACGTGTGGCATTGCGAACAATATGTTTTTGCCACTTGGTATCCCGGCTTGGCTCTATCCATTGCCTCGCGCTGGGCTGCACTCTGTTTGCCGCAGCCTCCAAGAAGCAAGGCTAAAAATATCATCACGATCGTAACTCTCATTTCCAATTCCTCCCAATGGTATTCCCCAACGGTATTCCCCAACGGTATTCTTTGACCCATGGAATTGTAGCAGCTGTGCCAAACTCGGATATCCGCACATTTTGAAGGGAAATCTTGCCTCGCCACGGCTTCCAACTATCGATTTTGACTTCTCTCGGCTACACTGATACAAACGCCGCGGACCAGACTTGAGCTGGAAGGAAGTCGTGCGCTCGATCATGAGCTTGGCCGATTCACAACCGGGACCTTGCGGTTATGATGGAATCTGCTTTTGTTCTATCGCAAAATGAGGATATCGCGATCTGCCAACATAGTCTGGTCCGGCCTTAAATTTTCCTGGAGAAAAATGTATCGTGAAAGAAAAAATGGTAGTGATCGTTTCGGTTTTCATATTCGTATTGATCGTGATTCTGGCCGGAATATCCAGCGATTGGGGCATATCGCTGTTGACTCGTATCTTTAAATAGAAAGTCGGTGCAAACTATCGTTGCATGCCAAATGCGAACATAAGCGTCTAGTTTTAAACCGCAGCGCCGGCAAACTGACAATCGCACGAGTCGTTTTGAAAATCTGGGGAAGGGGAGGGATTTTGAAGATTCCGGGAAGAAACATATGCTGATCATAATAATAATCGCCGTCGTGCTGATTGCAGCCGTGTTGATCTTCGCCGCGGCCAGGCCCGACACTTTCCGCATCCAGCGCAGGGCAAGCATCACAACCCCTCCGGATAAGGTGTTCGCACTCATCAACGATTTCCACAATTGGGGCAAGTGGTCGCCCTGGGAGAACATGGATCCTGAAATGAAGAGAACGCACAGCGGCGCAACCGCGGGCAAGGGCGCTATCTATGAGTGGGCAGGCAATAAAAAAGTCGGCAAGGGACGCATGGAGATCATCGAATCATCACCCTCTTCCAGAATCATGATCCAGCTTGACTTCATCGAGCCGTTCGAAAGACACAACATGACTGAAATCACGCTGAAAGCCGAGCGCGATTCCACGAACATCACATGGGCCATGTACGGAGAAAGTCCCTACATCGCAAAGCTGATGGGTCTTTTTTTCAATATTGATAACATGATCGGCAAGGATTTCGAAACAGGACTCTCCAACATGAAGGCTGCCGCCGAAAATCATTCAGTGGAAACCGCAGCCGCCTGATGTCCTTAACCAAACGGAGGAAACACCATGCAAGTCCAACCCTACCTGTATTTCGAAGGACGTTGCGAGGAAGCGATCGAGTTTTACCGTGAAGCGCTTTCCGCAGAGCTGACGATGATGATGCGCTACAAGGACAGCCCTGAACCTCCTCAGCCCGGCGTGGTTCCGCCCGGTGCGGAAAACAAGGTGATGCATTCGAGTTTCCGGATCGGCGATACCACGGTGATGGCGTCCGATGGTTTGTGTCTCGGGAAACCCGACTTCAGGGGCATATCGCTGGCGCTGACGGTTACCAGCGATAAAGATGCCGAGAAGATGTTCGCCGCCCTGAGCATCGGCGGACAGGTACAGATGCCATTGACCAAAACCTTTTTCTCGTCGCGATTCGGTATGGTCGCCGACCGTTTCGGCGTATCGTGGATGATCATCGTGACGCCTTGATGCCAAACCGATATCGCCACCCGACCGCATCAAAGGAGATATGCCATGAATGAAAAAAACAGGGAGTTCGTCATCTCGCGCGAGTTCAGCGCGGGGCGTGATTTCATGTTCAAGGTATGGACCGATCCGGAACACATGCAGGGCTGGTGGGGACCGAAAGATTTCAGGGTCACCTACAGCAGAATGGATTTCCGTCCAGGCGGCAGCTATCACTATTGCATGCGGTCTCCCGACGGGCACGACATGTGGGGGAAGTTCGTCTATCGCGAAATCGTCAAGCCAGAGCGTATCGTTTTCGTGAATTCATTTTCCGATGAGAAGGGGGGATTGACCCGGCACCCGATGAGCCCGGCTTGGCCGCTGGAAATGCTGAGCACGATCATTTTCGCCGGCCATTTGGGCAAAACGACGGTTACCGTGCGCTGGGCGCCGCTGAATGCGACGGAGGAAGAACGCAGGACTTTCGAGGACGGATTCGAATCGATGCAAAAGGGATGGGGCGGGACGATGGACCAGCTCGCCGAATATCTGACCAATCTTTGAGACATCCCGCCGGCAAAGTAAAAAAAAGGCCGTCGCTCAGACGGCCTTTTTGCTGGCATCTTTCCGAACCAGATCTAGAACGGTATATCGTCGTCGAAATTATCGAAGCTGCTCTTGCCCGCGGGCGTTGCCTTGGCCGGCGCCGCGCCGCCGGATGCCGCTGGTTTGTTCTCCACCACTTCAAAACTGCCGCTGCCGGACGACTTCCCGCCCAGCATGGTCATCTCGTTGACCACGATTTCGGTGGTGTAGCGGTCCTTGCCTTCCTTGTCCTGCCATTTGCGCGTCTGCAGCTTTCCTTCGACGTAGATCTGCGAACCCTTCTTCAGATACTCGCCGGCGATCTCGGCCAGGCGGCGGTAGAACACCAGGTTATGCCATTCGGTCTTTTCCTGCTTTTCGCCGCTCTTGTCCTTCCAGTTTTCCGAAGTCGCCAGCGTGCAGTTGGTCACCGCTTCGCCACTGGTCATGTAACGGGTCTCGGGGTCTTTGCCCAGACGGCCTACCAGTATCACCTTGTTCACCGACATGTCATGCTCCTTTCAATACTGTGAATGGACAATTTTATGAATCACTGGGCAATTAAGCTTGTCACTGATCAATTATTTTCGCACTACGCAACTATACAATTCAACTAATTAAAAAATTCATGCACACACGTGCCATTAAATTGAAAAACGAATCTGTTAGGCCAAAATAAAAAACTTGTCTCCTACCACTCACCATCTCGCTTTTCCTCTAACTTATCGAATCAAAAAGCGTAGGCACTATTATACTTTCGATTAATCACTGTTTCTGTCTTATTTGCACACCTTTGCCGGTTATACAAATATCCCAACTGAAATCATTACCATCGTGCAATTCATACTCTCCGCAGATCGCATACTGATCTTTCAATAATGAATGACCGCCGATCGAAGACTGCCCCTGAGGTTTCCCCGCATTTTACCCTGCTCCCGCACAAGCATAGGCTGCTTGTTCCACTAGCGACGGGATTGCCTTCCGGGGCTGAAGTTGCCTCAGATAGTGCGGCGCTGTATCGAGAATACGTCGCCCCAAAGTCAGCGAGGAAATCTCCCGGCGATCAGTTCGTCGTGTGGACATGAACTGGAGTTCGAACGGACACTGCTTGGCGCATTCACCGATCAGTCGTTGCGCAAACGAGGACAAGTGGGCCAGGAGCAGCAGCATCTCCAGGCGTTGCTTGCTGCGTGAGCGGGCAACCTCCAAGCCCAGCCCGACCCGCAAATTCTTGGTGTCGCGAAACGACTGCTCGATGCGCATCTGATTTACCGATCGGTGACCAGCAATTGCCTGATGTCCTGAACCAATAGATTAGCTTGCTGCCCGTAACGGGATAGCAACACTGGCCGGCCGTCGGGGCCAATTAAAAACGTGCCGTCGGAATGAAGCATGGTATAGCCGCCTTTCTTGTAATACTGCTTCTCATAGCTGACACCAAACGATTTGGCTGTCTGTGCGGTGGCCTGTGCATCGCCATATAAGCCCAGGAATGAGGGGTAGAAGGCGGGAACAAACTTCGCAAGTAATTCAGGCGTGTCGCGCTCTGGATCGACAGTAACAAACAACACCTGAACCCTGTCCGAATCTTTGCCGAGCATACGCATGACTTGTGCAAGATCGGCTAGCGTGGTTGGGCATGCCACAGGGCAGTGGGTATATCCGAAGAACAACACCACCACCTTTCCCCTGAAATCCGCCAAGCTGCGGGACTTGCCATTAAAATCAGCAAGGTGAAAATCGGCCTGCTCAAGCGGCACAGTTACATCTATCGCGTGATAGGGCGAAGGCAGATCGTGCTGCCCGCAGGCAGCCTGCAGCAAGATGCACAACAACAAAAATAAATTACGCATCAACATTCCAACTCCTTGCACAACCTTGTATGCGACGGTACCTAAGTGATTTACGCACGCGTAGTGTAATTCACTATCTGAGATTCCCTCCTGTTGAAACTTGCCTTCATGTATGCGTGCTCCGCCAAAGAATTCAGGGCGGCTCATTTCTTTCGTAATGAGTTATCCGGCAATACCAGGTATTTTTCGCTGCTCTCCTTGTTGCCACGGAGATAGCGATTGACGGTGATGCCGTTGCCATCCTGATCGAACACGATCTCGTAATACTGGTAATTCTTGTACACCTCCTCGAGGTTCAAATACTGCCCCGCTTCCCAAGGTTGCCGTCCGGGATCGAAATCGTTGAAATAATACGGAGTCCCCGGCGTGAATTTGTCCGCGAACGAGTTCGCGCTGGCCGAAAGCGGCAGTGCAAGCAGGAACAATGCAGTGAAAATATGACTCGGATTAAGCATGCTGAACTCGATATCAGAATGAAAAATCCATTTCGGCTGTCACATTCCGGCTTGGCAGCAGGAAGTACGAGTAGGCATTTACGTTCAGCAGATTATTGATGGCCAAAGCTCCTGTCACACCTTTGGCAAACTCATAACCGAGCTTGGCATTCACCATGGTATAGGCGTCATAACTGCCCGGTACTCCTTCTACGACATCGGTATTGTGTGCAGTGAAAAACGAGTGGCTTACGTAGCGCACATTCAACGTGCCTGACCATGCACCTTGCTGCGCAGTCAGGCCGATGCCGGCGATGTTCTTGGGTGAATCGGTCAACCTTTTGCCTACGCTTCCGGGGTCGGCGAGGTTTTCGAGCATGACTGAATCGATATACGCGTAGTTGGCATCCAGTTCCAGCCAGCTTGATAATCTGCTGGCGGCGCTCAGTTCTATCCCGCGTATCCTGGCTTTCCCGGCGTTGATGCGTACCGACAGCGAGCTGGAAACTTGTTCCAGGTAGATCAAATTGCTGAGTTGAGTCTCGTAATAGGTGGCCGTGACCTTGGAGTTTTCGGTGATACGAAGCTCACCGCCTGCCTCCCAGGTAGTGCCATGTTCGGGTTGCAGATTCGGGTCACCTATAGTTGTCCTGGTGGGGGTGATCGATGTGGTATACATATCTTCATTCGTCGGTGCACGGAAGGATCTTCCGAAAGAGGCACGCAGTGTTGCGGTCTCGGTTGCCTTGTAAACCGCAGACACCTTGGGACTGAAGGCAGTAACGTTGCGCATCGGATAATATGTGGTCCATACCCGGTGACACTGGCTATCACCTTTGGTTTGCCAATTATCCAGTCGTCCGCCGAGGTAAACCGTGAGTGCATCCGCTGCACTGATCTCGTCCTGCGCAAAGACAGAAGTCGTGGTCGAATCGCCATTGTAGCTGCTGGTCACGGCGGTTTGTGTATCAGGATCGCGCCAGTCGGCAAGTGTGTAGACTTGCTGGTTCGCAGTATCATTATGCAGTGCCAACCCGGTCACCAGAACCTGCCGTAAGCCAACCGGAAAGGTCAACTGGGCTGTGCCGTCCAGTCCCGTGTTCGGAGTGTCATACAGTGCTCCGGGACCACTGTTCCAGGTGGTGGCTACCGTGGAACCTGCGAACATAAAACTGTACGCCCGCACGATCTTTGCGAGGTCTACTTTCAACGAATAGTCATTGCCCAAAGTGCCATCATAGCCCACAAAATATCGGGTTGCAGCCTCATGCAGCGGTGAATTGTTGACGAAACTGGATTCTGTCAGCGCTACGCCCTGCCCATTGATATTGAGCGACCCGCTGGAAACAGGTAATCCGGTAGCGGTATCCCTGAGATAGGTATTGAACTGGGTATAGCCCTGATTGGTTTCCTGATAGAAGATACCGGTATAAATCTTGTCACGGTCATTCAGGTCATAATACAGCTTGGCGGTCGCATTGGCAGAGTGCCATGGTGTCGTGCCCTTGTCGCCTACCAGATAGGCAGGCGTCCCATCCCGGGTAGTGGTAGGCTGCGCACCTGTGACAACGATAGGACCTGCTGCTCCTGCAGGAATCTTGACGACAAAATCATTCACATAGCTGTCGCGGTTATGGTAGCCGAGTCCCGCAACGATACCCAGCCCGTTATCCAGTTTTTCGCGAAGATAGATGCTGGCATCCTCGCCGCTGGCATCGCCCCAGCCCTTTTTTACCATGGCGGAGAATTCATGTCTGTCCGGTTGTTTGGTAATGATGTTGATGACACCGCCAATGGCATCGCTGCCATAAAGCGATGAGAATGCGCCGGGTACCACCTCGACTCGAGCGATGTCTTCGATGAACGGGACTTGCCAATTCACTTTTCCTGACCTGGCATCCTGCAACGGCTGCCCGTCAATCAGGATCAGCGTCCTGCTTTGATCCACCCCGCGCAGCGACATGCCGCTCGTCCCTGAGGTACCCTGCGACTGGCCAAATGCACCATCACGCAAATAGAGGCTGGGCACCTGGTCAAGCACATCACCGAGTCGTGAGACGTTCTTCAACTCGATATCTTTGGCAGTCACCACCGTTACCGCAGCAGGTGCATCGGAGAGCGAAATATTCGTTCTGGTTGGTGTGATTATCTCGATCTCCAACGGATTGATATCGCTGTCTTCAGCAGCGCAAGCAGCATGGACCAAACCAAAAATACCGCACAGAGCAATAATCACGCGGCCATTGTATAAAGAAGTACTCATCGGAATCGCCATGAAAATCTTGATGAAAAATTAGATAAGTTGACCATACTCATTGCAGCCAGACTTGAGAAGATTGCAGAAGCCGGGAGAGCGGACATGTGCGACATAATCTATAGCCCCATAAAAAAGGGCGGAATCACCCGCCCTTGATGTAATGACGGTGAACTAGTAACTCTCTAGTAAACGTCGTGCATCGTGTTGTTGACGTTGAAATGCCCGGTAGGCGTGATCAGCCTGGGATCCGTGATAACCTTCTTCAGCTTGCGCGTCTTGTCATCAACCACAACGATGGCGGATTTCAGGTTTGCTGCATTCCAGACTGAAAACCACACTTCGTCGCCTGCCATATTGTATTCAGGCTGAACCACACGCTTGGCACCTTCACCGAGGTTGGCCCACTCGGCGATCGGTAATACTTCAAAACCCTTGTCGAGATTCTTGATGTCGAACACTGCGACCGACTGGCTGATCTTGGCATCCGCGTTAAGCGGGCTATCGACCCACAGGTTCTTCGACTTCGGATTGGTCTTGATGAACAACGATCCACTTCCTTGACCTTTCAAGGTTCTCACCACTTTCCAGGCATTGTGCTTTGTGTTTGACTGGATCGGTACCTATTATGGAAATGTCCTCGCTTCCCAGATGGCTGGTCGCCCAAACCGGCCCGAACTTCGGATCGATGAAGTTGGCGCCACGACCGGGGTGCGGGGTCTTGCTCACCTCAACCACGGCGGCCAGCTTGTCTTTCTCGATATCGATCACCGCGATCTTGTTGGAGGCATTGGCGGCATCCATGAAGTAACGTCGGGTCGAATCCAGGCCGCCGTCGTGCAGGAATCTCGGCGTGTCGATCGTCGTCGTCTTCAGGTTGTTCAGATCCGAGTAGTCAACCATCATCACTTTCCCGGTCTCTTTCACGTTGACCATGAACTCGGGGTGAAAGTGAGATGCCACGATAGCCGCGACACGCGCTTCCTTGACGTATTCATTGGTCTCGGAGGCAATGCCGCTGGTCACCACAATCTTCAACGGCTTCAGCGTGTCACCCTCCATGATCACGAACTGTGGCGGCCAGTAGGTGCCGGAGATCGCATACTTGTCTTCATAGCCCTTGAACTTGGAGGTTTCCACCGAACGAGCTTCAACACCGGTCTTGATTTCAGCCACGATGCCCGGGGTCGGCATCCACAAGTCGATCAGATTGATCTTGGCATCGCGACCGGTTACATACAGGTAGCGGCCGGATGCCGATATCCGGGAAATATGCACCGCATAACCGGTACTGAGCGTGGTTACGATTTCCTTGGTATCGCCATCTATCAGCGCCACCTTGCCGGCATCGCGCAACGTGACGGAAAACAAATTCCCCAGATTGAGGTTGTTCATTTTTTTGGTCGGACGGTCTTTCACCGGCACGATCACCTTCCAGGTAGCTTCCATGTCCTTTAAACTCATTTCAGGTGGAGCCACCGGCGTTTGTTGTACGTAAAGCGCCATGATATCGACTTCAACATCGCTCAGCTCGCCGCTGCTGCCAAAGTTCGGCATACCGCCCGGCGATCCATATTTGATAAATGTCTCCAGATAATCGGTGCCCTTTATCCAGGGTAATGATCCGGCGTCAACGGTTTGCCGGTCGCGCCTTTGCGCAGCACCCCATGGCAACCTGCGCAACGCTGGAAAAAAATCTTGCTACCCCTGGCAAAATCTGCCTCGGTCATCTTTGGCGCTTTTGGATTTGCATCGATGTGCATCGGTTCAGGAGCGTGTGTCGCTTCTTCTGCGCCATAAGCATTGTGTATGGCCAGCGGCAAGGCTGCCATGACGGACAATGCTGCAAGTATATTTTTATAATGCATGTTCATAATGTCCTCCAGAATATAGTTATTAATTTTCCACTTCGCTTATCTCCCATGTCTGTTACGGTAATTCCTGGACATTAAACAGCACATGCATCCCTGTCCGCCACATTACGGCATAACTAACCGAAATAATATTATTGTAGTTTTGTTGCACTCCCAAAACGGACGCTACCGCCGAGTTCGAACATCATCCAATTCGGTTCGAGACTGGAAGCGCACCCGACCCTCGACAGCTATCGCACATCCGGAGTACGAAAAACTACAACGGCCAGCTTCTCAGGGATTGCGCCCTACTTGGCCAGACCCAGAATGAAAGCAGACCAGTTCCTTTTTATCTGCTTCACTAAGTTTTGGTTGCGCAGGCATAGGCACAGGACCCCATACGCCGCTGCCTCCCTTGGAAATTTTGGCGCTCAGTTTATCGGCTGCAGTTGCATCGCCCTTGTACTTGTCAGCAACTGCTTGCCAAGCCGGTCCAACCACTTTTTTGTCAATCGAGTGACAACTGGCACAACCGTTTTTCTTTGCAACTTCCGGCATATCCGCCGACATCACGCTGCCCGCAAACGTCAAACCCGTCACTACCGCCATGCTTACGACGAAAGATTTCATTTTATTCTCCATGAGTGATTTCAACATTTATTAATAGACCCAACTTTGGAAGAGCAATTTTTATAAGATATGTGCACGGGTGAACTGCGTTATGCCTCGGAAACTTTTAAACAGCCAAGTAACATCGACAACCGAACAGGAAACACACACAATTCGCTCTTGAGCAAAGATCCCATAATTCCACCATTACATGTATTAGTAATACATGTATTGAAAGTGCAACATATTCCTAAACGGGACGCTTGTCAAGAAGAAAAGGGGGATCATTAAACCCTGAATTACCTCAGTATTTTCGTACGGTATTTCGAAGGGGGCGGCTTGAAGATTGATGGCTAACCAGGCCAATAAATACGCCCCATGCCAAGGAGTTGAGTCCTTGCCAAGATGCTCTCCCGAAAGACCAATGGATATGGAAGTGTCTGCCTGACCACCGCACCGGAAACGAAATCTACGAAAATGACAATCCAGTCGTCACATATTCTGTTTTTGAAGCCTGTAATTCAACAACACCAGCGTAACCAGCAGCAGCATCGCCACCGCGTTATGCAGTACCGCACCCGTGAGCGGCAGCCCGAGCAGCACATTGGAGATACCGAGCACAAACTGAAGCACAACCAATCCCAGCATGGCCTTGCCGATGGTGTGCAGCCACTCCACTGCCATGACCCTGAACGACAGCCAGCTCAAGTAGAGAAGAGTAAGCAACGCGCCTGCCCGGTGCATCCAGTGAATCGCCGTCAGTTTTTCCACGGAAAGCGGCGGTCCGTATCTGTCCAGGCTAACTGAAAAATCCATCGCCGGCAGCAGAGCGCCTTTGCACAGAGGGAACTCGGTACAGGCAAGCGCGGCGAAATTGGAACTTACCCATCCGCCCAGCATGATCTGGACCAGCACCAACACCAGGCCAAGCCGCGAAAAACTCCGCCAGCTCTGCGTCACGCCAGCACTAACCTCGCCAACCGGCGCCATCTGGCGCAGCGCGATCCACACCAGCAATATCAGCGTGGCACTCCCGCCCGCAAGATGCACCGGGACAATGACAGCCCGCGGCAGATGGGAGAAAGCCCAGATGCCGAAAGCCGCCAGAAATGCCATCAACCCCACCAGCAAGGTTGGCAGCAAAGGAGATTGCCGCAACGTACTGCGCTTCTGCCACGCAAGGCCGCAGACAGCGATCGACAGGATTCCCAACAGCAACCCCACCATGTTCTGCAGCTTCCACCGCCATGAGGTATGGTCGCGCGCGGCATCGGCCTGGGGAGGCTGCCTTTCCTTCAGCGCATTTTCCTCGTAGCAGGCGGGCCAGTTGGCGCAACCAAGACCAGCATCGGAAAGCCGCGCGTAGGCACTGAACACTACCGCGCAAAAAGCGAGCACGCAGGTAATCAGTACAAGTTTCAAATACATGTGCTATTCGCCTTAACTTCTCTATTTTGGGCAACCGCTGTTGTTGACGCTTTTGTCCGGCATGATGGTTCTGCAAAATACTGTGTCTTGCAGAATTGCATTGCGCATATCGGCACCGATCAGCGTAGCCCCGGTAAGATCGACACGGCTGAAGTTGGCATCGACCAGGCTGGACATCGCGAACACCGCCCCCGTCGCATTGGCGCCGGACAGATCGGCACCTTTAAGATTGGCCAGTGATAAATTTGCTCCTACAATGTTGGCATCTCTGAGGTTGACACCCGGCAAAATACTTTGGGACAGATCGGCTTTGGCAAGATTTGCATGCGACAAATTTGCATTATTCATATATGTCTCGGACAGATCAGCCTCTGAGAGATTGGCATTGGACAAATTTGCCTTCATCAGATTAGCCTCCGTGATCCTGTCGCCGCTCAGATCGGCACCACTCAGATCGGCACCCGACAAATCGGCACCAGCCAGATTGGACCTGGTCAGATTCGCACCGGAAAGATTGGCGCCGGGACAACTGGCTCTCCGTTTGATCTGGCAACCGTTGATGGTTTGATGCGCATCGGCTGTTGAGACCAGCAATACAGCGATGACAAACGGCCAAGCGGCAATAGTTTTCACTGTAGATTCCTCAGGGTCAAAATTCCTGGTGTCAGATGATGCGCCAATACTGCCGATAAGTCTCGATGCCCGTTTACAGGACACGCATATTTTTCGGAAACCATGGCCGCGAGGTTAGCGAAATTCGCATCGCGGAGCAAGTTCAGTTCTTGACTGCGCAGGGTGTAATCGGTAGTGTCATCGCGGCGAAGCAAATCACATTTTTGGAACGAAAGAATACTCGATGACCGCAGAGACCGTTGCCCTGTTTGAGATTATCCAAGTGGCCAGCTTCACCATGCGCCCGATCGCAGGCCATCCCGGATACCTTTTCCACCCCCTGCACGTTCAGCCGCCTGATTTGGAAAGGTCGTCATGCTGATCCAGCTTGCCGCAATGGGCATGCTGGTGGCACTGTTGCCGCTGACAATCGTCTGGGTATCGAGCGATACCGACAAATATCGCAAACTGGTATGGGTCACGCTATTTCTGACCTTTGACCTGATCATGTTCGGCGCATTCACGCGGCTGACCGATTCCGGTCTCGGCTGCCCGGACTGGCCCGGCTGCTATGGGCATGCCAACCCGATACAGGCACATGCGGACATCAGTGCCGCCGAAACCGCGATGCCGACCGGCCCGGTGACTGTCATGAAGGCATGGATCGAGATGATTCATCGCTATCTGGCCATGAGCATCGGCGTGCTGATCGTCGCGTTGATGGTGATCGCATGGCGCAGGTGGCTGCAATCGGGACGCAAGGAAATGAAATTTTCGCCGCTGTTCCCGACATTGCTGTTTGCATTCGTTTGTGTGCAGGGCGCTTTCGGCGCATGGACTGTCACGATGAAATTGCAACCGATCATCGTGACCACTCACCTGCTGTTGGGCATGACGCTGCTGGCACTATTGACGTGGTTTGGCGCGAGACTAAGCGATCATCCGTCAGTGTCGCGATCGGCAGTTGCTTTGCGCATACCGGCGATGCTGATTCTCTTGCTGCTGGCGATTCAAATCGCGCTCGGCGGCTGGGTCAGCACCAACTATGCGGCCCTGGCTTGCACAGACTTTCCGCTGTGCCATGGAGTGCTGTTACCGCAAATGGATTTCGCAAATGGCTTTTCGTTATGGCGCGATCTGGGCATGACCGCCAAAGGTGATTATCTGCCCTTCCCTGCGCTGACCGCGATCCACTGGACGCATCGCGCCTTTGCTTTGGTCGTGGTTGTGCTTGTTGCCTGGTTAGCGCTTAGTGCACTCAAATACGATGGGTTACACAAGACCGCTCGTTGGCTGTTGGTCATGGTCGCGCTGCAATTTACCAGCGGTGTTTCCAATGTCTTCCTGAATTTACCTCTGGCACTGGCAGTGGCACACAATGGCGGCGCGGCACTTCTCATGCTGTTGCTGGTCACCCTAAACTATAAAATCAGTATCGCGAACAATGCTGCGTCAAATTGAGCCATTGCTTATTTTTGCACCGCCTTTGCATCAGGCTTTTTCGGGGCAACATGAGTCAGCCTGATACTATGTGCCTCACTTTTTTCCACAACGGAATCGCTGCCAGCATCGAAGCTCCATATCCAGGCACCGCCACGGCGAGTTCCGAACGTTGTATCAGTCCAGTATTTGCCGGGAAGAGATTCCGGAAAATAAGCTTTCGGCAGGGCAGGCCCCGGGAATGAAACGCTGGTGTCCACTATGGTGTTCAATTCAAAACGGCTGGGCAGATACCAATCATTCAGGCCGCAAAGTTTTTTTGCATTGATCGCTTTGATGTAGGATTCGGTATCGCAATCACTGCCGGTGCAAATTCCCCCGTTAGCCTTGCCGGCCCACCCGCCGTTGGTAGTTTGATCCGGATCGTACCAGCTGTAAGTATTATTGATATTCCGCAAACCAGGTTCGGATTTTTTTACTTCCCAGATCAAACCTGACTGGTTGTCACGCACACAATCCCATGGTTGTTTGGCATAGTCTTTGCCGTCGTTCACACTGCCATCTTGGTTTAGTCGCGTCATGTCAAACTCATACGGCTTGGGAGTGAGCTTGTCACCACAGCCGGCAATTATCAAAGTACACAACAATATTAAAGCAATTCCGTTGGACCAAGAGAACGAACTCTTAGGTAGTATGCTTTTGTTTATCATTTTATTCATTTGGATCACCCTGTAGTAATGTGAAATATCTGTTTGAACGAAGGTACGTATTATCTTTGCATTGCGAGAGTTGTCCAAGCATGTGCAAGTGAGATCATCTCAAGCTCAAGGACTACATAATTGGTCTGCTGAGTCAGATATGTTTGAAGTGCCGCCCGTCCTGGAATATTATGGACCATTGATTTACAGTCCTTTGAGCAACAAGAATCTCACGGTAAATCCTTCCCGATAAGGTCTAGCGTGCGTCGATATACTGCGATAGCAATAAATGTCGCGTATCCGAGCAACATGCCTTGCAGCAGCAAACCAACTGCAACCAACCATGTTGCTGCATTCCACCAGGGTGCGAATAGTGCTGCAAGCAATGTGCTGCGATGCAGCCACAAGTGCCGCCACATCCAGGTTTCCGGGATGATTTCCTTCATATTGGGAACACCGCTTTTTACCCCACCACGGAACAGATGGAACCACACCAGAAAGGGGACGATCTTGTACAGCATGCCGTGCATCAACGACATGGCAAAGCCGAGCAGGAATAACACAGCGGATACCGTGCCGAGATGATCAATAGCCGGGAAAAACAGGGTTGCCAGCGCAAATAGTGCAGCGCACAACAATGACATCATGCCCAGCCGGAAAAAACTCAGCGTGGCATCCGCAACGCGGCGGCGACGCTTGCTTTGCAACCTGAGTGTGGTTACGGCAAAAACAGCTCGCCAATAACCAGAAAACGCCTTGTGCAACGATTACTATCCAGTGCGGTCTGGGGGTCAAGTAAAAGAGACAGCAAACTCAACAGAAGCACGAAAAATATGGCGGGAGCCAAACCGTTGACTAACCATTCCGGATAGTTCGGGGTGAGCTGGAACATCGGCACCACTTGATAGGACACGCCGACGATCAGCAACGTCACCCAGCCGCCCAATGCCAGACTGATATGGGCAGTGGCCAATTTGGCATACGGCAGTTGCGTGCCGCTGGCATAGCCTTGCGCCAGCAACATGCCCAATGCAATGGCTCCGCTTAGCGCAAGGATGGACAGCAGTATCGCGGTCTTGGTGGCATTGTGAACGGGAGAGCGCGCCAGGCTGATCAGGCTGGCACTGATGAATGTTATAAAAGCCAAACCCAATAGCGGCCAGGCAAGATTGAGCAATACCGGTTTGCCTAGCATGAAACCGGCAGGCAGCAGCAGTGCGCCCAATATCAGCGGCAGGAAGATGAGCCATGCAATCAGCCGGGATGCCGGCATCGGGCTGCCGATCACCACCGGCAGGATTTGCTGCATCGCACCCAGCATGATCATCGCCATGAACCCCAGCGTGATGCAGTGCGTCGCGGCAAGCAGCGCCGGTGAGTGCATATCGGCAAATGGATTGTCTGCGCCGGAAACCAGCATCAGCGCAGCCAGCAGCAGGAACAGCGGGGCGGCAGTAAAGAAGCGCAGCGGCACAGAAATCGGCGGTGCCTGCTCGGTATTGAGCGAGACTGATTTTCATGCGCTGCGGCTGATGCGAATTGAAAAGCTGCCATCTGTCAGCGCGGTGGTCTGCCAGGCATAACCGCTGTCGCGCAACACCTCGTAAAGCGGGTAGGGTTCGCGATCGATATGCACATGCAAATATGCTCCGGCGGGGAGTGACGGCAATGCGCGCATGATGTGCTCGAAACGGCTCGGGCGGTGGCAGTCCGCGCACATCCAGCTCGCGTGTCATGTTCGCGCGCAAGGTGATCAGACCATCCGCATGCGGCCAAGCAGCGCTATCCCGCTGTGAAGCCAGGATGTGATCCGCGATCGGATAGAGCATTCTGCTCTTCCTTGAGGTTGTGCTGCTGCATCACAATCAGCAGCGTCTCCGACAGGCCGCCATATCCTTGCGCATCCTGGTGAGTCAATGTGCCGGCCATTTGTTCGATAAGCGTGTTCATCTGCGCGTGTTCCATGCGCATTACCTGCACCGGTCCGGCAGGACCGCCGGCGGAGACCAGCGTCGGGAAAAGCTCGTCTTCTTCCATGCGAAAGTGCCTGGCCAGCTCAGTACGGAAATTGTTAAACGCAGTTTCTAGCCTCACTCCAGTTGTTGGCTAAAGCGGCATGTTCGGCGATGGCGAATGCCTCGTCACAGGCGTGATGGCTGGCGCTCATATATTCGGTAATGGTTTGCATATCAATATCCTCATAAAAATCCGGGCGGTGCGTTTGTTGCGGCAATAGCGGTTGAAACTGGAAAGCGTTGGCATTATATGATAATACATGTATTATGCGTACATGTTAATCATGTGTGCGTTACTCGCGGCATGATTCGCATACGGTTCGTCACATACATATTTCTATCCAAGGAATCCAAAATGACACATGCTTGCTCCAACACTATTTCCTCAGACTTGCGTTATCCGTTTGATGCGCGCGGTGTTGCAAAACGCTTTCGTCACGCCGCGATCTTTGGCGCACTGGACGCGCTGAATCCGGGTGAGACCATGGTCTTCGTCAACGACCACGATCCATTGCCGTTGCTGGCCCAGCTGACCCAGCGTTACGGTGAAAACATCGCAATCAATTATGTCGCCCGCGAACCGGGACAAATCGTCATCAACTTCACACGCAAATAAACCATCCTCTGGCATGGCAACCTTGTTAGCGTTTGCTGTGTGCCAGCCAGACCGCTGTGAGCTCGAATCATTGCCCGCATCACCTGTTCACCCGGCACACACCATGAACAGCAAGTAGTGGATAACTGTCTGCGGCGCTTCCATGAACAAGGGAATGAATTCTCGATCTGAATCTTTGACAGCTTCTTGACTGCGGAGGATTAACTATGGAACCTAAACCCATATGGCGGATGGATTGGGATGAAAGTCTAAGTATGAACATCCCGGAGATAGATGCGGAGCACCAGCACTTCATCCGGCTTGTCAACGAACTGAATGAGGCCATCATCGAGCGCATGAATAAGAAGGAGATCAAAAGCCGTATGCGAGCCATTCTGGATGATGCGGTGATGCACTTTGCCCATGAGGAGGCAATGTTCAAGGAGTGGGGCTACCCGCATGCGGAAGAGCATGCGAAGAAACATGCGCAGATCATCTTTTTCTTGAACGAGATCATGGAAGGTATTGACCACGGCAGGATGGCGCACGGGTGGCTCGAAGCTGGGCTGGCAATGAAACAAGTATTGATCCAGCACCTCTTGAATGAAGACACAAAGTACCGCGATTACCATTTGGCGCAAGGTCAGCAATCTCGTTCGATGACCTGATACTTGAACCCCAGCACCTAGATATGGAAAATAGAATATATCTGCCTGCACATCCGCTCTGGCTGGTCGGCTTTCGACCGTTCTTTGCACTGGCGATTTTATCGGGATTGAGTCTGCCGGTTTTGTGGGCATTGATTCATTCGGGTGGGATCGCCGCGCCGCAGACTACGTTTACGATGGTGCAGTGGCACGCCCATGAAATGTTCTTCGGCTTCGGCTGGGCGGTTCTGGGCGGTTTCCTGCTGACCTCAACCAAGAACTGGGTCGGGGTGCGCGGCTACCACGGTTACGCGCTGATGTTCCTGGCGGCGGCATGGTTGTTCGAAAGGGCCGGGATGTGGTTCGGGGGAGTCTGGCCGCCGCTGTTGTTCCGGATCTCCAACAACCTGTTCATTGCGGCCATCGTTGCGATGCTGATGTGGACGCTGATACGCAACCGCAAGGACGACTCCTACCGCGACAACTATTTCCTGTTGCTGATCCTCCCGGTTTTTCTGCTGGCCAAGAACCTGATGCTCAGCGCCGATTACTACCAGATCGGCTGGAGCATGGCGGTGGGACTGTTTCGCATGGCCTTTCTGGTGATGCTGGAGCGAACGTTGACCCAATTCATGAAGGGCGTTTTTCAGGTTTCGATCTTGAATCATCCGCTGCTGAACAGGACGATCAAGATGCTCGGACTGCTGCTGGTGTTCGCCAGCCTGATGCCGCCGCAACTGTCAGGCTGGATCGCACTGCTGCTCGCGCTTCTGCTGGCAGGCCGCTTCATTTACTGGAAGCCACAACTGGCGATGCAGCGGCTCGATATCGGCATCATGTATCTGGGTTACCTGGCGCTCGTCTCACAACTGCTGATCGAATTTCTCAGGCAGATCGTCCATCCCGAATGGGCGGTATCCGTTTCCATCCATGTCTTTACCTTCGGCGTGATGGGCCTGATCATTCCCGCGATGCTGATCAGAATAGCCAAGGGGCACACGGGCAGAAAGGTGGTTTTCGACACGCTCGACAAATTCGCTCTGTGGGTGATGATGTTGGCATTTGTATTTCGCATCATCGCACCGCAAGTTTATCCGGCAGGCTACACACTCTGGATTTACCTCGCGGCGTCGTGCTGGTTCATCTGCTTTGCGATGCTCGCATGGCGGTATATCCCATTCCTGATGCAGCCACGCGTCGATGGCAAGGAGCATTAGGCGAAAATGTGACGAACTGAACAAGTACCGCCACAACTTTTCAACCACCCGAACCCCGTTGCAGACTGGAGCGAAACGACTCCAGTTCAGATTCCAATTCCTTGAAATCGCCCGAAGAAGCCCAGAATTGCCTGATGCGTTCGCGATCGGCGCGGCTGCGCAGGCGCGGCTCCCGTTCTGCAGTCAGGCGCCGCTCAGTCCACAGCACACCCAGACGGTGGTAGCAATCGTTCTCGCGACAACCGGTGATCAATACGCCTTCGACATGATGCTCGTGCAATGCATATTCAATAAAGGATGGCGGCAACATGGCAATACAGGGCAGGCTTAATACGGCCACACTTTCACTGCGCAATTTCTCAATATTCGCTGCCATATCGCAGCCGAAAACCATGATGCGAACATCACCCTCAAGCTTGGCCAACTCATTCATCATGGCAGTGCGCAGCGCGGATATCGGCAGCGATGGCATTTCGATCCCGCTTACATATCCAGCTTCGCCCCTGAAAGCGTTTGAAGAGGGGCATGCCCCGACGCAAATGCCGCAACTCACGCAACGATCCGCTACGACCACCGCTTCTTCCTTAAAGGGAATGCCGTCGCTGCGCGGCCGCATCACTACCGCCTCATAGGGACAATCGGCGACGCACAGCCTGCATCCGCTGCATTCCTTGAGATTCACTTCGGCAACCGGTATCTGCTTATGTCTGGTTGGCAGCCACGGCAACACGCAGAGCAGCACGCTGACTCCGATCACCAGCGCCCATACCTGCCCTGCCGGCAATATATCCAGCAACGGATAAATAAACAAATAAAACCAGTCGATCTCGAGCTTACCCGGCTCAATCCCCATATCTGCCGGCCCCTGGCTCAGCACCGGCTTTACCAATGCCAGAATCAGCAGCGCCAGCAACGTCCCCAGCACAAGCGCACGCTTGGGATTAACCACGGGCTTGCTGATGCGCATGATATGTATCCAGAGAACAAACAGGATAACCAGCGGAACTGTGACATGTGCAAACGATATCAGCGAAAAGAAACGGTCATTGAGCACTTCCTGCGAAATGAAGCTTTGCGACATCGGTACACTGAATATCGGCAACCAGTCGAACCACTCCATGGTAGCGACGACGGAATATTGAGCCAGCTTGTCCCATACCATCCAGTAACCATTGATGCCGGCAGCAAATATCAACCATATCAGCAGCACACCGGTGACCCAGGCAAACCATCGTGCTCCGCGATAGCGTCCCAGAATGTATTCGCGCAAAAGATGCAGCACCATGACCACGACCAGCGCATCGGAAGCATAGCGGTGCAGGCTGCGCATGACACCGCCGAGATACCATTGCTCGTGCGTGATATATTCAACAGAGGGATAGGATAATTCAATGCCAGTCTTATAAAAGGCATAGATATAGGCGCCGCTGACAACGACCACCCAGAAGAAATAGAATCCCAGCGCACCAAGATGGTAAAAAGGGTTGAGATCATTGCCAAAAATGTTATTCAGGATACCTTCGAACCGAAGCAGTATCCTGCGCACGAATGATTCATTAGGAAGAGGTGTAATCAATTCGGAGCCCTCGAATCACAACCAACAGCAGCACGGCTGAAATATGCGATTGATTCGGTCCCTTCGAAGTCTGATGGCATAATAGAATAGTTGTTCTGGAAATATATTTGGAGGATTGAACTTGGAAGTCATCTACTACACTCTGGTGGCCGCCGGCCTCTACTTCATGTCCGACTGGATACTTGATCGCATAGAAATCTCACGTGGAGAACGATTTCAAAATCGCGGTATACGCAGTCTCGTTTTCTTTTTGATTATTTTGTTACTGGCATTTATCACATTCGGTTTTATAAATTATCTTGTACATTCATCGGAATAGAAGAGACCAGTTATTAACAAGCCCCTCTTAAACGTTTTGAAATTATAGGAGTGGCTTCAAAACTCACGTGCAATCAGTCAGGAGTTTCCCCTTGGCGTTATATAGCAGGAAGGCCCGCCACATCGCTACCGATGCGGTTACTGCACCGAAATATATTCGGCCAACGCCTCGAGATCCGAATCGCTTAGAGATCTGACTATCCTGTTCATTATTTCGTTCGGGCTGTTGTCACGATCATCATTCTTGAAATCCGTGAGTTGTTTCAAAAGATAGGCCTTGTGCTGACCGCCAATCACAGGAAACATCGGTGTGTCGAGAAACAGTCCTTTGCCGCCGGCACCGTGGCAATGAACACAGGCCATCACCATCTGAGATAAGTTGCCTTTCAAAAATATATTCTTGCCTGCTTCGTTGGGCGCCGATCCGTTTCCCTTCATGGTTGGCTGATTGGCGAAGTAAGCCGCGATGTCTTCCATATCCCTTTCACTAAGGGTCGCTGCCATCGCGTTCATGATTTCGTGCGAGCGTATGCCGGCCTGGTAATTGCGCAGTTGTTTTATGATGTATGTATCGTATTGTCCGGCAAGCTTCGGAATCTGCTCATCGGTGCTGTTGCCGTCCACACCATGACAACCCTGGCAGTCCTGAGATTTCACCTTGCCGGCGACCGGGTCGCCGTTGCCAGTACGCGACTTGATCGTATCCGCGCGTTTATCAATAGCGGCAGCAGGTTCCGTGAGAAGATCCGTGTTGCCGCGTCGAGCACACGCTGACGTGGCAGCAAGCAGAACGGCCAAGGCAAACCAGGCCGCCATGTTGTTTTTGACGTAGATCATGTCATTCTCCTCATGTCACTTGCTACACGAATACGCTGATGTTTGCACAAGTGCGAACATGAAACGATTTTTAGTCTTGTGCTAAGTAAAGCAAGGTTCATGGTGTCATACTTTGAACAGTGGACAGGAACGCGGCGATGTCCGCGATGTTCTCATCGCTGAGCTTTTTCGCTATCCTCCGCATGATTCCGAATTTATCGACCATCGGATCATTCGCCCGACTGTCGTCGCGAAAACTGTTCAACTGATTCACCAGATAGACGTATTTTTGCTGGTGGATAGCCGGGATGTTCGGTGCCCGCCCGCTAAACCCGTGGCAATCCTGGCATGCAGGAACCAGCGGTTTGATCCCCTTGGTCACAATGAGTATTCCCTTGTTCGGATCGCCGACTTTGGTTCCGTCGGCGGCGAGCGCCTTAAGGTCGGATGACTCAGTTTCATATTGCAATGAGTCCAGATATGCAGCCACATCGCGGCGGTCTTGTTCGCTCAGCGCCTTGGCAATACCATTCATTGCCGCTCCCACACCGGACGCGGATACGCTTATCTGCGGCAAAATCATCAAGTTGCTTCAGCATATATAACTGGCCGATATTTGCAAGACGAGGCGCGGCCATCGCATCCATGCCCAACGCTTTTTCGCCATGGCAGCCAGCGCAAGCGGTCGCGTCGCCTTTGCCTTCGTTGTAGATCGTTTGACCATTGTTGATATCTGCACGAATGTGCGCAACTGCATCCCCCGCAAAAACCGCCTGGGATTGCAGTACGGCAGCGGACAGCAACAACCAAGACGAAAACATGAATGTTGATTTGCGCATATTATCTCCCTGGGATCTTCAGAAAATAAACTCTGAAGTTACGACCAAAGCGCGGCTTCGCCAAAAATGCATTGTTATAGTCCGGAAATATAATCTGCCAACGCATCGAGTTCGGCATCGCTCAATCTGTGCACGGTTATATTCATCACGCCGCCCGGGCTGTTGTTGCGTTCGCCTTTCCTGAATTTCAAAAGTTGTGCAAGCAGATATTCCTTGTGTTGTCCGCCTATCACGGGATAGACCGGGTTGCCAGGGTTTTGGCCCTTGCCAGTGTCGCCATGGCAATTCCTGCAACGCACCATCATTCTGGACAGGTCGTCATTCTCAAACAGTTTCTTGCCAAGCTTGTTGTCGGACGGGTGAGCACCTTTCATCATCGGTCTGGCTGGCAAAATATGCGGAGATATCAGCGAGATCTTCGTCGCTGACTGATGCTGCCATCGCGCTCATGATCTCGTTTGTGCGGACGCTGTCCTGGTAATTGCGGACCTGCTTTGCGATGTATATTCCGTATTGGCCGGCAAGCTTGGGAATCAGAGGTTGTGTGCTGTTGCCGTCTTCACCGTGGCAGCCAAAGCACAACGCGGCCTTGCTCATGCCGGCGGCCGGGTCTCCCGGGCCGATGCGCAATTTGGTTTCATCAGCGAATTGCTTATCGGCGGATTCCTGGGAAGAGGGTTGTTGCGATGCCGAGTTACCATTTTCTGCGAACACTACTGCGGACGAAAACACAACGACCAACGCGAGGCAAACGGAAATGATATTGTTACAGTGAATCATGTCATTCTCCTCATGTCATTAAGTTAACCCGAGTTATTTCAACCGACGCAGTGCTTTGAACACCACTATCAGAAACATGATCCCCCCAACAACGGCTATCAATCCCCCAAAACCCATCAATCCCATACCCGCTTTCTGTGCGAAGCCATGCAGTACTTGCTCCGTTCCAGCAACCTTGCGCTGTACGCCATAACCACCTGACCACAGCAAGCCGAGTATATGGAGCAGTTGTCCCGAACCATATACGTAAGGCGTAAGTGTTGCCCATTTCAAATCCGGCTCACGATAGCCGAGGCGTGGCAACAAATGAAAGGTCAGCCCCATGAAGGCCAGACTGATTGCCCCTCCGGTTCCGTGATAGTGTGCAGTAATGATAGTGTTACTGTCCTTGATCATCAGGCTTATCCCGCCGCCCATGGCAAACAAGAGCAAGGAGCACAGCAGTGCCGCGCGTTGGGGACCTGTAGTTCGAGTGCGGTCGCCCACCACGATTCCGTAAAGAACTGCCAGACCGATAGGCACGGGTCCAAAAGCGCCGCCAATCTTCATCAACTGGGTGAACTGTCCCATGTAGTCACTCATCGCGCCGGCAAAGGACAGGTAGATAACGGGAACATACAATACCGGCAACAGCACCAGCGTCAGGAGGATAGTCGTTACCCGTGGGGTCAGCGGGATTTTCGCGCCACAGGCATCTGCCAACCACAGCCAACCGGTCAGCATCAACAGCAGATAGGTGAATTGCAGCACATGCCCGCCACCCCAGAATAGAAGATCATAATATTGCGTGACGTCGTAGGTGCCGGGAATCATCATGTATGACCAGCCAAAGGCAGCCAGTGCGAACAGCGTGGAAATCGCAGCAGCAAAAAAGCCGATACGTATCGATCCTTCCGCTCCCCGCCACAGATTTGCAGCGGGCACCGAGATCAAGCTGCGAAACACCAGCAATGCCAAGCCAACAGCAACAACGATCAAGCCTGTCATAAAGAAAGTGCTATGAATGACCGGCACATAATTACTCATCACCGGTATGCCTGTCTCAACAAAAGGAGACAAGACGATCATCGTGGCGCCAACGGCCGACAGCACCAGGGCCAGCCAGCCTATGCCAAGATATACGGATGAGGAATTCAAGCTCCACAACACGCCGGCGAATGCCAGGAACCACAGCAGTACCGACAGATCGACATGCACAACGAGAGCGGTATGAAAAAAGTCGGCCCAGGGGAAGATATCCTGAACATAGGGCGTGCGCGCAAGTACCAGAAGAATGGCGAACAGCCCGGCACCCACCAGCGATGCCATGCCGAGCCATAACCAGCCGGAAGCCAATCTGAGGCTGGCATCCGACGGCATCGAAAGCGCGAATCCGCGCTCACTCCTGCCATCTGTTTTGATAGCTGCTTGCTGAAGTATTGAACTCATCCTTTGTCCTCAGGTTGCATTTTTGTTCTTGAAAATAAATCCGCCCTTTGCCGCATCGAAATCAATCACCATGATGCGCCCCGGAGCAAGCTTCACTGTTTCCTCATGCGTAAAGTTAAAACCATCCCCGTCATGATCCCTGAGACGCGCCTTCAGGATGTGAATGCCCGCCTTGACCGGGATGCGCCGGTAAATATTCGAATTGCTGCTGTGCGCCCAGCCGGTTGGCCGCAATATCTCGTGATAGAGTTGTTTGCCATCCATTTCCAGTTCAACGACCACATCGGCACGCTCGCGCGGGCATTCCTTGGTCGCTTTGCGCTGGTATGAAGGCAATTTGGCGAGTTCTTCAGGGCTAAGTTCGCGACACTCGCCTTTGATCTGTCCGGCATGACTGAAACTCAGTTTGATCAACGTCTCATCCGGTGGCAGATGGGTATATACCGGTGAGGTGGAGAAAAAGCCGATCACCGTTACGAACAGAGCATAAAACAATCCCTGCCCCAGGTATTGCAATGACTTAGTCATGCGTCACTCCCTCAGAGGATGCCAACAGGTTCTGCAACCTGAGCCTGGTAAGGAGCGGCCACAAAAGAATCTGAAAAATATTGGTCTTCCGGCAATCCCTTGGCGATGAATGGCGCACGGCCCGCATCAACCATCAAAGGCGGGCCGCATGCATATATCTGATAGCCGTCCAGCTTCTGATGATCCTGCAGGATGGCTTCGGTAACCAGCCCGGTTCTGCCATGCCAGTCATGCTCGGGCTTTGGTTCGGACAACACCGGGATGAACTTGAAATTGTCATGCTCCTGTTCCCACTTCTTCGGCAAATCCTCAAGGTAAAAATCAGCAGGCGATCTGGCGCCCCAGTACAACACCATGGAACGCTTCAGCCCGACCTTGAAGGCATGCTCCACCATGCATTTGATGGATGCGAAACCGGTATTCCCGGACATGAAGATGATGGGCTTGTCGCTTTCCTCACGCAGGAAAAAAGTACCGAGCGGACCTTCCACTTGCAGCACGTCACCTTCCTTCATCCTTTCGAAGACATGGGTGGTGAACTTGCCACCCTTCACCAGGCGGATGTGCAATTGCAGGTGGTCTGATTCATGCGGAGGATTGGCGATGGAATAACTGCGCTTGGTGCCATCTTCCAGCTGCACAACGACATACTGACCGGCAATAAATTTCATCTGCTCATCACCCACGGGCCGCAATTCGAGCAGCATCACATTCTGCGCCGCCCGCTCCATTTTTTGCACTCTGAACTTTAATGTCTTTACCGGGAATGCATTCAACTCATCGACTTCGTCACACTCTATATCCAGATCGGATAATGGTTTGGCGCAGCAGAACAGGGCCTTGCCCTCCTCCTTTTCCGCGTCGGTAAGCGCGCCTTTCTGGTAAATACCATAATCGACCGACCCTCTCAGTATTTTTCCCTTGCAGGTTCCGCAAGCACCGTCACGGCATTGGTATGGCAGATTCAATCCCTGGCGCAGTGCAGCTTCCAGCACGGTTTCGCCTGCTCTTGCGATCACCGTGTGTCCGCGCGGAAATGTGATGATCTCATGCTCACCCTTGCCGCGCTTCCCTCCCAGGAATGGCAACAATAAAAGAAAACCGGTAATGCCGCCCGGCCAATACCCATACCTTGCCGGGCCCCCAGGCATAGAGCAAGGGGTAACTCCATAGATAGAACCAATCCAGATTCAGTATGGATGGCGAGGAGTCCAAGTCCGCTTCCCCCTGGCTTAGCGCCGGCTTGACCAGCGCAAGCACTATCATGGACAGGACCAATCCGATCTTAAGCGCTCGTGGCGGCGATGTCTTGGCCTGAGGAACGCGTTGAGTGTGAATCCAGATCAGTGCAAAAGCACCCAATGGAACACCAATGTGAACAAATGAAAGCAGCGAGAAGAAACGATCATTCACACTGCCCTGTTCCAGAAAATTGCGCGCCAACGGGACACTGAAGATCGGCAAGGCATCCAGCCATTCTGCGCTCGCCACCGCAACAAATTGCGCCAGCTTGTCCCAGACCAGCCAGTATCCGTTTATGCCGGCGATATAGATCAGCCACAGCACGATGACGCCCGTATACCATGAAAACCAGCGGAAATTTCGGTAGCGGTCGAAGACAAAATTTCGCAGCATATGCAAAACAGCAGCCAGTATCATCCCGTCGGAAGCATAACGATGCAGGCTACGCATGATTCCGCCCAGATACCATTGTCCATGCGTTATACGCTCTACCGAATTGAAGGCATCCTGCACACCGGTATCGTAAAAGGCATAAATATAAAAGCCGCTGACGACGATGATCCAGAACATCCAGTAGGTGATTGCGCCCAAATAATAAAGCGGATTCAATGCCGGTCCAAAAACGCCATTGAGTCCGCTCTCCAGACGTAAAAAAATGCTCTGGCCGATGCGGTGCATGAATTTGATCACTGGGAATTTATAAGGAAATAAAATTGAAAATGCCAGGACGGGCACGATTCAAGGAGAGCCTCATCTCAACTTGCATCAAACATGACGTGGGTTACTCCGCCTTGGGCTGCGACGGTACTCGATAACGATCCACCAGATAATTAGCAATGAGACAACGATCACCCATTCCCATCGCATAGAAGATGCTGTAATCCAAAACATACTTCCCCGTTTTTGCGTCATAAATCGTGCAAAAAAGCCGCACGCTTTTTGCGATACCGGCAAGACCTGGCTCTGCCGTGTCGAAATTGTAAATCGGTCCAGTAGACTTGACGTTGTATATCATATTCCTTAAGGGTTCGAGCAGCGTCTTATTGTCGAAATCCTCCCCGTACACTTGTTGATATACCCTGCCTTTCCCATCAATAAAAGTCGTTTGCGTTATGTGATCGAACCCGCCAATGGGGGAAGGAAAAAAAACAAACCCCAGATCCTTGCTCAATTTTTTTATCGTATCCGCATCAGCACTAACGAATTTCCAGTTAGGCATTTTCACATTCATGCGTTCGCCAAAATCATCCATCGCCTCCGGAGTATCATTCTCCGTATCGAATCCGATCGTCAGCACTGCGAAGCTATCAACCCCCAATGCATCCTGTGACAGTTTGAGCGCTTCCAGGTTGCGGGTTTTGATTGCACAGACAAGCGGGCAATGGGTATATATCATGTCTATAACCAACGGCTTGCCTAGATAATCGGACATGCGCACTCTATGCCCGCCACGACTCGTGAAAGTGTAATCACCGAGCTGATTGCCTATCGCACTCTGGCTTGTTTTCAAAGCTTCCTTCACATCAAAAACCTGTGAATCCACCTTGTAATGCGGTACTTGCAGCTTTGCCTTCGTTACAGCGTTTTCGTACAGCTTTACACCGCTGGTATCGCTATCCTGCGCCAAGGTAGGCAGTGCTGTAGATAATAAAACCACCAAAATTATCGGCAATGAGTAGTGATGCATCATTCAAACTTTCATGGTGTCTTAAGCTCATAGACATGGAGGCATAAAAGTCGTGCTGGAAATAATGTTGTTACAATTAATCAAAAATTCTCCTATCTGGGCATATGCAAAGCGGGCGCGATATTCGAATTAAACGCGAGTCAAGTGGCGAAAACTGCCTCCAGCATCAGTGCAAACAACAACACGCTAAGCTGTATCATTGATGCAAAAAAGTTGGCCATAGCTGTCTTTTTGGTCGGATTGCGTACCAATTGAACACTTTTGATCAGAAAGTACCCTCCTCCCGATACGGCGCCGGTGAGATAGATCCAACTTAGACCGTAGTACATCGGCAAAAGGGATACCAGCACCAGCAGGATGGTGTGCCCCAAAATGATTCGCGCTGCTTTCTGATCGCCTTTTACCACCGGCAGCATGGGGATACCCGCATCGGCGTATTGATCACGATAGGCTATCGCCAAGCTCCAAAAATGCGGGGGCGTCCACAGGAACAACACCAAAGCCAGCAACAACGGGAAGCGGGCCGAACGAAGGATCCACTGCCGCAGCACCGGCAAGTACCGCAAAACTCCCGGACATTCCGCCGAATACAATATTCAACCAGGTGCGCCGTTTCAGCCACACCGTATAAACAATCGCGTAAGTGAATGCACCGAGGAAAATGTTTAGTGCTGTCATCGCATTTAGCACGAAACCCGCAGACATTACCGCAACCAGGAGCAGCGCCCCGATTATCACCAACCATTTGAGACCATGCTGAAATACTCCAGTCACGAAAGGACGATTTTTTGTCCGCTTCATCTTCGCATCAATATCGCATTCGCTGTATTGGTTGTAGGCTCCGGCTGCCGCTGATCCCATCAGCACCGTCAGAAACAAGACCAGAATTTTCAATATCGGCAAGGATTGCCCCGGCGTGATTGCCATGCCACCCAGCGCGGCCAAAGCAATCACAAAACCTATGCGTAACTTGAATACATCGATATATTGTCTGATCATCATTTTATGCTCCCTCTCTTGTCCCGCAGGAATCAGGAAAGGATGCCGAGGCACCCTTTCCATCATCTTGTTTCTTAGGACATGCCCCATACAGTGGACAGGTACTTGAAGTTAATGAAGTAGTACAACACGATGGTCACGAACAGGATCATGGCAAGCACAAAAGTACCCGGTGCTTCGAAGCCAGCGATACCGATATGTTTCTTTCCAGTCTTCGCAAACACAACATCGGCATCTTCTACTTTCGGCCATGGTGCGGAGCCTTCCGGAATGCGCTCACCTGCAAAAATGGACGCCAGCACGACCACAATAAACATGATCGCACCAACTGACATGATCACAGCGAATATCTCGCCAAAATCCATCAAGCCCTTGGCGATTTCCGGATACTCATAAGCCAATGGCTGACCGGCAAATGTAATATCTGCATGTCGGCGTTGCACGCCCAATGTACCGGCACCCATCAGAGAAATAGAGAAGACCCAGACACCAAGACTAAAGACATAGGGTTGCAATTTCGCCACCCACTGCCAAGGCTATCTTGCGCTGGAATACCACCGGAATCAGCCAGTAAGTAACCGCCATGAACGCCATGGTCGTGCCGGCCACGAGGGTGCCATGGAAATGGCCCGGCAGATACATGGTGTTGTGTATGATCATGTTGATCTGCTCCACGCTCATCACCACACCGGTGATGCCACCGATGAAACCGAAACCGACCAAGGACAGGAACATGCCGGAGAAGATCGGATTACCCCAAGGTGCCTTGCGCAGCCAGGTAAACAGGCCGGTATCAAGACCCTTCTTGCGTTGTGCGACTTCAATGGAGCCGGGAACGGTCAAACCATGGATCATGCTGGCCAGCACTGCGAGATAAAGCATGTAGCTGGTGTTGAATATCTTCCAGGCAGATGTCAATCCCGGATCGGACAGCAGGTGGTGCACAGAACCAAGCTGCAGGAACAGGATATACAGCAGGAAGGCAAAACGGCTTACCTTCTCGGACATAGGCTTGGCGCCGAATACCAGTGACGCGATGAGATACCAGATGGAGATATGGGTGACCACGTTGATCTGCTGCGAGGAGTGACCAAACGCCCACCAGATAACCCGGTACATCATGGGATCAATGTGGCTGATCAGTCCCACCGACCAGAGAAAAGTCGGGATCAGGATGACCGCGCCTGAAACGATGGTGAAAATGGCAATCACGCAGGCCGTCACGCCGCCGAAAACAACCAGCGGAAGCGATCCGCTATATGTTTTTTCTCTCTTTGCAACCACCAGCGTGCCGAGGAACACGAAACAACCGATCAATGCACCCACGGCAAACAGGATCAAACCCAGATAGAAATGCGGAGCCGCTTCAAGTGGCGGATAGGAGGTCATCATCACGCTGGAATTACCTCCCAGCACTGCCACCACGACCATGGCCGCACCGATAAGCATCAGCCAGAACTGCGCCCATGCCCAGCGCGGAGTCGCTAACCGGCTGCCCAACACATGCGCGCCCAGAAAATATAGCACCGCCATTTCAAAGAAAATGATCCATACCGCCAGATTGACCAGTCCATGCGCCGTCAGAAACAAGTAGAACATCTCGGGCGGAAGCAGCTGCACGCTCGGCATGCGGGTAAGAGCAACCCCGAGACCAAAAAAACCTCCAACCAGCAAAAACACGACTGCTGCAAACGCATTCCACTTAACCAGGGTGTTGGCAGTCCTGTTAATCTTAAGGCCGGACACAGGATCTACGCGAAATTCAGACAATGTTGTCGTCGCCATGATTATTTACTCCTTAACGTAAATTCTGCCCAGCATGGTCTGATGGCCCATGGTGTTACCACCACCGCAGTATTCACCGCACACCACGCTGAAAGTGCCGGATTTATTCGGGGTCAGATTGATAACCTGCTCGTATCCTGGATAAACCTGAAAGTTGATGTTCTCAGGCTGCAAAGAGAATCCGTGGCCCACATCAAGAGAAGAAAGATGCAGACGATAGGTTTTCCCTTTTTGCAGTTCCAGAATAGGACGCCATTGCCACTGCATGCCAGCCAGATAAACATCGCTGCCGGGGGGCGGTGCCACGACATCTTCACCGGTAGCCACATCCTTGCGGACAGCATATTTCGCCACCTGATCCGCCAGTTTTACGGAATACGCTTCAGGTGTGGTTTTGTAGGCCTCGTTCCGCATGTTCTGATTTCCGATCCAGTGCCAGCTAATCATCCAGCCGAACATGAAAAGACACCATGCAAATGAAATCACTATCCAGGTTATCTCGGTGCGTTCGATCGGTTCACGCCACCAGTCGGGATTAGTTGGGGGGGTATAAGAAGTTCCCATGGTTATATCTCCTTACTCAT
>CAVSAB010000008.1:0-268992 GCA_963725835.1 uncultured beta proteobacterium
TGGACAAGTAATCATTCATGACGCATCGATGCTGAAAATAGCAAAGAACTTCACCCTGCCTGATACCGAGATCGAATTGCATGCGATCCGCGCGCAGGGAGCGGGCGGCCAGAATGTCAACAAGGTCTCGACCGCGATCCACCTGCGCTTCGACATCAACGCGTCGTCGTTGCCGGATCTTTACAAAGAGAAGCTCGCACAACTCAAGGACAGGCGCATTTCCGGCGATGGCGTGATCATCATCAAGGCGCAGCGCTACCGCAGTCAGGACAAGAACCGCGATGATGCGCTGGCGAGGCTGGCCGAGTTGCTCAGAAGCGCAACCGTCACACAGAAGAAACGCACCCCTACCAGACCGACGCGCAGCTCGGTCAAAAAACGTATCGAGAGTAAAACTCAACGTGGGCAACTGAAGGCCATGCGGGGCAAGGTCGATGAATAGTGATATTCAAATCTTTATGCAATTTGGAATTGAACTGTCCGAAAGTTGATGCTCGCGATTGGCAACTATCGACACGATACGGAAGTTCATGCTGTGCTCCCCAACCGCCTCCTTCTCGGCCTTAGCGGACCGTGGCGGTTTGCTGAATAGGCTGTCGGTGCATCTTGCTGGAATGTCCGCTTCCTACTTAATCGAACCGTAACTTTCGAGACAAACTGAAATATCGATTTTTCGAAAGTGGAAATTCAAATATATAAATTTAAGGGCCAGATGCTGCCCCTACTTTTCCAGCATCGAATGGCATACTTATTTACCGGCTTTTTGGATAGCAAGTTTGTTAGCTTCGAAACCGCCCTTTGCCTTCCATTCGTTTAAACCTCCTTGCAATATGCGGACATTTTCCATACCTGCCACTCGTAGCGCAAAACCAGCCTGTGCGGAAAGCGTACCGGCATTGCAATAAACCAGAACCATCTTGTCTCTAGGTAGTTCGGCACGGCGGCCAAGCACCTGACGCCATTCAATGTTAACAGCACCAGGAATGTGGGAAGCCTGGTACTGATCGGCGTCGCGTGTGTCGATCACATAGATATTCTTCCAATCCTCGGCTGGTATCTGCTCAGGCAGAATAGTGGCACCACCATATTCCGAGAAATCCAAAAACTCTTCCATTGCCTTTATCGCCTGATTATCAGCAGCAAGAACGGGGGTTGGCAGAAACATCGACGTGGATGTCACTATGATAACTGCGAAAATATAGAAAGCAGATTTGTTCATGAATAGCTCCTGTTAAGTGCGGATGCAGGGTTAAGGCGCGGGTGAGTTTCTTCGCCGAGCCACCACAACAGTGCACCGGAAGTGAACATCGAAACCGCAACGAACCAAAAGGCTGCGTCTACTGTACCACTGAAATGTGCAGCGACACCCAATCCCAGTGCGCCGATGCCATAACCAAGATCACGCCAGAAACGGTAGATGCCAATGGCCGATCCGCGCCAGTTCGGGTGGGAAATGTCAGCAACAGCAGCAGAAAGATTAGGATACAGCAATGCCATGCCGAAACCTGAGACAGCGGCTGAAAAGGACCACCAAGCCACACCCTCATTCAAAAGCATCATTGCCACACCCGTACCGCATATCCACATGCCGAGCACATTCGGTTTGTGGCGGCCGATATGATCGGACAGCTTGCCAGTGAAGAATTGTGAGCCTCCCCAGACAAATCCATAGACACCGACAATCCAGCCGATTTGAGGCAAGCTCATGCCATGCTGGTAGAGAAAGACCGGATAAAACACCCAGACCAGCGCATCGACGAATTTCTCCACCATCCCGGCCTGACTGATCGCTGCCAAGCGTTTGTCACGCCACGACACCAGCGTGAATACCTCCCAAGTATCGGGATGTGCTGAAATGTTCGCGGGATAACGCGGCTTCGCAGCAATAGCAAGTCCCGCCTTATGTTTCGCCGCTTCGACTTTGGCCCAAGGCAGGGTGTCCTTGACCCAAAGCAGGGTGAGGAAGATGGCGAGCAGCACGGTTGCAAGACCGAACACCAGCAGTCCGGTGCGAGCGCCAAGCGCAGTTGCCAGATAGGCAGTAATAATGCCGGCGATTGCCAACCCGACATAGCCGGAGAACTCGTTCAAGCCGATCGTAAAGCCGCGTTGGTCGGCACGGGTGATGTCGAGCTTGGCGGTTTGTGTCATCGACCAAGTCAACCCTTGATTGATACCGAGCAACACCGTAGCGAACACGATCCAGCTCCACGATGGCGCGTAATAAACCAGTAGAGGGATGGGTAATGCCGCGATCCAGCCCAGCAGCAGCACTTTCTTGCGACCAATACGTTCCGACAATCGACCGGCCACAAAATTGAGCGTGCCTTTGACAAATCCAAAAGCCACGACAAAAGCTGTGAGCAGCATGAAGGAATTTTTCGGCACACCAAACTCAGACTCGGATAGTGCCGGTACCACGGTACGCATCATGCCGATGGTGAATCCCACCAGCATAACTTGCAGTAATTGGTGCAGGAACTGGTCGAGGTTGGCGCGGATACCGTGGGTTAAAGTGTCATCACTCATTGTTCAAGCCGCGATATTGGCCGCGACCATCTTGTCCATTTCGGCAGGGCGTGGTGGGATCTCACGGACCAATTTCTCGATGAATGCTTCCTTGTTCATCGACAATCCCTGGTTCCAACGTTTCTCGAAGCCGATGGTGGAGGAAGGCTTGCCCGACAACCCTGCGCCGCAGACGCTGCCAGCCTGATGACCAGGGAAGATTTCCAGTTCATTGGGCAGATGCAGCAACTTGGTGTGTAGACTGTCATATAGCTGTGCGGCCATCTCACGCTCACGCCCCAGCAAGTCGGGTCTGCCGGTAGAACCGACGAATAGCGTATCTCCCGTGATGACGAACCATGGCAACTCACCACGTCGCATGTCTGTCACCAGCAGACAGATGCTGTCCGGCGTATGACCGGGTGTATGCAGCACCTCTACCTCGACATTGCCGAGGTTTAGCGACTGGTCGTCGCTTAGTGGTTCGAATTCGAATTTGACGAGGCCCTTGTCCGACTCATGAAGGCAATATGGTGCGCCGACCATTTTCGCGAGCTTCCTGCCGCCGGAATAATGGTCGGCATGGAGGTGGGTATCAATCACGTAATTGATGGTGACGTTCGCCTTTTTCGCCTCCTCGATAAACCACTCCTCATCGCCCGCGACCACATCCACCGCCATCGATTTACCCTTGGTGCCGCAGCCGAAGAAATACGACAGTGAAGACTCCTTTGTTGCCAGTTGCTTGAAAAACATCGTGCTCTCCCAAAAATTCATACAAAAATTAAAAAACCAGTACCTTGTCCGCCCATGCCGTCCACTCGGCCAGCTCTGCCAAGGTGCTGCGATGCGTACCTTCCGAAATATCACCGTCGCCCATGCCACGCGCATCCATGCAGGTGCCGCAGATGCCGACCGCACCGCCGTGCCGAATCACGTTACCGAGCATGACTTCGACGTTGTAAAAGCCTTGCGGAGTTTTCTGGTTATGATGGGCGGACGAGGCTGCATCGCCGATCAGGAACACCCGCACCGCATTGCCTTCCTGCTTGGAAAGATGCCCCGCGACGCGAAGGCCGTTGTAGGTGCGCTCGCTGCCGTAGGGCGCGTCATTGAGGATGAATAGGGTTTTCATGGCAACCTCTTTGGTTGACTATCAATCTAATGATGGTTAGAATGATTTATACTAGTATTGTTATTGGGTGTCAATATTGTTTATAGCGAAAAATGATATTCTTGTTTATATTGGATTGATGAGATGAAAGACGCACGCAAGATCAAAGACCTGCTGTACGAACAGGTGGCACGCATTGGCAAGGTATTTTCCAGCCCCAAGCGACTGGAACTGATCGAACTGCTTTGTCAGGGTGAAAAAACGGTCGAGACTTTGGCACTCGAAACCTCGATCAGCGTAAAGCTGGTTAGTGCGCACCTTCGCGAGCTACGTACGGCACACCTGGTCGAAACTAAGCGACAGGGCAAGAACATCTATTACCGTCTTGCCGACAAGTCGATAGCCGACCTATGGGTGCAGATTCATACACTGGCGGAAGATCGTCTAATTGATTTACAACTGGCGTTACAGAAGATCGCCACACAACCGGATGATTTGGTTCCCAGTGACCGCGAAAGCCTGATGAAGGCGGCTCGCAAGGGTGAGGTGGTAGTGCTCGATGTGAGGCCGACGGAAGAATATCTAACCGCACATCTTCCTTTTGCAAGATCAATACCGCTGGAAGAGTTGCGTCAACGATTGGCAGAACTACCCAAAGACCGCTCGATTGTTGCGTACTGTCGTGGCCCTTATTGCTTGATGGCTAAAGATGCGGTTGAGCTGCTCAAGAAGGAGGGGTATGCCGCTACTCACTTGCGCGACGGTGTTGCTGAATGGGCATATGCAAGCAGTTCGTAATAGTCGGCATTGATTATAGGAAATCCAATGATTCCGAAGGCCTCCCTTGTCGAAAGTGACGGTTCGAAAAACTTGGATCCGGACATTCCATTAGGCTGAATCGATCCCATTTTCAGAAAATCGCCAGAGTCCGCTACGGCCGAGAAGGAGGCGGTCGGGGGTGCCCCTACGGAAATTCTGCTTCTGGCACTGACTGGCAGTTTACTCCTCGATATTCGTCGCCGCAAAGCTGCCATTCGCGATTGTCTCTTGGCTAAATCTGAGAGCTATATTCAAACACCACCAGCCAGATCAATAAAAAAGCCGGACGAATCCGGCTTTTTTGTTTAATGCTGAGCGCAGCTATTTACTCGACATCGACCGCAGTCGCATCTGCCGGCCTATCCATCAACTCGACCAGCGCCATCGGCGCATTGTCACCCTTGCGGAAGCCGAACTTGAGGATGCGCGAATAGCCGCCGTTGCGCGCAGCGTAGCGCGGACCGAGTTCGTCGAACAGCTTGGTGACCATCTCGCGGTCGCGCAGCCGGGCAAATGCCAGACGGCGGTTCGCCAGGCTCGGGTTCTTGCCCAGTGTCAGGATGGGCTCCGCGACACGGCGCAGCTCCTTGGCCTTGGGCAAAGTGGTCTTGATGACTTCATGACGCAGCAGCGACACGGCCATGTTGCGGAACATCGCCAGACGGTGGCTGCTGGTGCGGTTGAGCTTTCTTAATCCTAAACGGTGACGCATGATTAGCCTTTCTTGCTTCTGTATTGGCGTGCAGCTTTAAACGGTAGCCGCAGGCCAGTTTTCCAGTTTCATGCCCAGCGACAGATTGTGCTCGGCAAGAACCTGCTTGATTTCGTTCAGCGACTTGCGTCCCAGATTCGGGGTGCGCAACAGATCGTTTTCGGTGTACTGGATCAAATCGCCGATGTAGTGGATGCTCTGTGCCTTGAGGCAATTGGAAGATCGCGGAGTCAGTTCCAGATCGTCCACCGGACGCAACAGGATAGGATCGACCTTCGGTGCCTGCACCTTTTCAACCACCGGTTCGGTGCCTTCCAGTGCAGCGAACACGGAGAATTGGTCCACCAGGATGCGCGCCGCGTTGCGGATCGCTTCCTCGGGGTCGATCGCGCCATTGGTTTCGATGTGCATCACCAGCTTGTCGAGGTCGGTGCGCTGCTCGACGCGCGCGCTCTCCACGGCATAGCTGACGCGGCTGACGGGACTGAAAGACGCATCCAGCGCGATATGGCCGACTGCACGGGTTTCATTCGGAGCCAGTCTGGAGATCGCCGAAACATAACCTCGTCCCTGCTCGACCTTGATCTGCATGTCCAGCTTTCCGCCGGCCGTCAGATGCGCGATCACGTGATCCGGGTTGACCACCTCGACATCGGCGTTGCCGCTGATATCGGCCGCCGTCACCACGCCCTGGCCTTCTTTTTTGAGGGTCAGCACGACTTCAGGAACGTTATGCAAGCGCATGACCACGCCCTTCAGGTTCAGCAGAATATCGACGACATCTTCCTGCACGCCGTCTATGGTGGCGTATTCATGCAGTACGCCCGGCCATCTTGACTTCGGTGGGTGCGGCACCCTGCATCGAGGACAACAGGATACGGCGCAATGCATTGCCCAGTGTGTGGCCATAGCCGCGTTCAAACGGCTCCATCACGACTTTGGCCTGTGTATCGGAAAGCTTTTGCACATCGATGATGCGGGGCTTCAAAAATTCATTCTTAGACATATGTGACTCCGCGTGGATTACTTGGAATACAACTCAACCACGAGATGCTCGTTGATGGTTGCAGGCAGTTCGGCACGTTGCGGTTTGGCTTTATATGTTCCCTTGAACGCTTTGGTGTCCATTTCGATCCATTCCGGGAATCCGCGCTGTTCGGCCGCGGCGATCGCTGCCTTGATGCGCAGCTGCGCCCTGGATTTGTCGGCCACTTCAACCACATCGCCGGGGCGCACCTGATAGGAAGGGATGTTCACGCGTTTGCCATTGACCATCAAACCGTTGTGACGCACGACCTGGCGCGCTTCGGCCCGCGATGCCCCAAAACCCATGCGGTAGGATACATTGTCCAGACGCGATTCCAGGATCTGCAATAACGCCTCGCCGGTGATGCCGCGCTGAGTCGCAGCTTGCTTGTAGGTCAGGCGGAACTGCCGTTCCAGCACGCCGTAGATACGGCGCACCTTTTGCTTTTCGCGCAACTGGCCGCCGTACTCGGACAGACGGGTATTTTTCTTTTGGCCGTGCTGGCCGGGCGCATAGGCCCTGCGTTCAACACCGCACTTGTCGGTGAAACATTTTTCGCCTTTCAGGAACAGCTTCTCGCCTTCACGGCGGCACTGACGGCATTTTGCATCAAGATTTCTAGCCAAGATCGACTCCCAATTGTTAGATACGGCGCTTTTTAGGCGGACGGCAACCGTTGTGCGGCACCGGTGTGATATCGGAAATGCTGGTGATCTTAAAACCAGCCGCGTTCAAGGCGCGCACGGCGGATTCACGGCCGGGGCCGGGTCCCTTGATGCGCACTTCAATGTTCTTGACGCCGCATTCGGCCGCTGACTTGCCCACCGTCTCGGCAGCTACCTGGGCGGCGAATGGCGTGCTCTTGCGCGAACCTTTAAAACCGTTGGCGCCACTGGTGGACCATGCCAGGGTATTGCCCTGGCGGTCGGTGATGGTGACGATGGTATTGTTGAAGGAAGCATGAACGTGCGCGATACCCTCGGCTACGTTCTTCTTTACTTTCTTGCGCACTTTCGTGCTTGGCTTGACCATACTGTGTTCCTCTAAAATGCTCTGGGGCGTTATAGCAACTTACTTCTTGGCACCGGCGATCGCCTTGCGCGGACCCTTGCGGGTGCGTGCATTGGTGCGCGTGCGCTGGCCGCGTACCGGCAGACCGCGACGGTGGCGCACGCCGCGATAGCATCCCAGATCCATCAGGCGCTTGATGCTCATGGTCACTTCGCGGCGCAGATCACCTTCTACGGTGATCTTGGCGACCTGTTCGCGCAATTTCTCCACTTCCGCGTCAGTCAAATCCTTCATCTTGGTGGCGCCGTTCACGCCTGCCGCCGCGCAAATAAATTGCGAGCGCGTGCGTCCGATACCGTAGATCGCAGTCAAAGCGATCACAGCGTGTTGATGGTTGGGGATGTTGACCCCTGCTATACGTGCCATGCAGCTACCCTATCTTTGAAAAGTCGAAAATTATAACACCCAAAGCCCGTCATGCTCAAATAGGCTAGGCCCGATCAACCCTGGCGTTGCTTATGGCGTGGCTCGGTGCATATCACGCGCACCACGCGCTTGCGAATAACGATCTTGCAATTGCGACAAATCTTCTTTACCGATGCCTGAACTCTCATTTTCTTCTCCTTGCCTGTTTTGCTATTTTGCGCGGAACACGATGCGCGCCTTGCTCAAATCATAGGGTGTCAGTTCTACCGTCACCTTGTCTCCGGGCAGAATGCGTATGTAGTGCATGCGCATCTTTCCCGATATATGGCCCAGAACCACATGGCCATTTTCCAGCTTGATCCTGAATGTCGCGTTGGGGAGCGATTCTTCCACCTCGCCCGCCATCTGAATCACGTCTTCCTTGGACATCAGCGAGTCAACCCGCCCTTGAAGTTTGCCTTTTTGAGCAAACTTTCATACTGGTGCGACATCAGGTAGGACTGCACCTGTGTCATGAAATCCATCGTCACCACCACCATGATCAACAGCGATGTGCCGCCAAAATAAAACGGCACATTCCACTTGACCACCAAAAATTCCGGCAACAAACAAACCAGCGAGATATACACCGCACCCACCATGGTCAGTCGCAGCATGATCTTTTCAACGTAGTTCGCGGTCTGCTCGCCGGGACGGATACCGGGCAGAAACGCCCCGCTCTTCTTCAGGTTGTCCGCGGTATCCTTCGGGCTGAACACCAGCGCCGTGTAGAAGAAGCAGAAAAACACGATCGCACCCGCGTAAAACAGCACATAAATCGGCTGGCCGGGGGAAAGCTTGTCGCTGATGTCCTTCAGCCAGCTCATTCCCGGACCGCTGCCAAACCAACCGGCGATCGTCGCCGGAAACAGGATGATGCTGGAAGCAAAGATCGGCGGGATCACGCCGGACATATTCAGCTTCAGCGGCAAATGCGAACTTTGCCCCCCATACACCTTGTTGCCCACCTGGCGCTTGGCATAATTCACCAAGATCTTGCGCTGGCCGCGCTCAACGAACACCACCAGCGCAGTCACGGCGATCGCACCGAAAAACAGCGCCAGCACCAGCGGAATGGAAAACGCGCCGGTACGGGCCAATTCCAGGGTGCTGCCTATCGCGCGCGGCAAACCCGCCGCGATACCGGCAAAAATGATCAACGAAATGCCGTTGCCCAATCCGCGCTCGGTGATCTGTTCACCCAGCCACATCAGGAACATCGTTCCGGTCACCAGAGTCACCACGGTGGTCAGCTGAAACATCGGGCCCGGGTTCAACACCAGGCCGTGCTGCGTTTGCAATGCCACCGAGATGCCAAAGGCCTGAAACATCGCCAGGCCCAGGGTGCCGTAGCGGGTATATTGGGTGATCTTGCGGCGCCCGGCTTCGCCTTCTTTCTTCAATTGCTCGAGGTGCGGCACGGCTATCGCAGCCAACTGCATGATGATCGATGCAGAGATATACGGCATGATACCGAGGGCGAATATCGTAAAGCGCGACAACGCGCCGCCCGAAAACATATTGAACATGCCGAGAATGCCGTTGGTTTGCGACTTGAACAGATCCGCCAAAACCTTGGGATCGATTCCCGGCACCGGAATATGCGCGCCGATGCGGAACACCACCAGCGCGCCCAGCAGGAACCAGAGACGGCTGCTCAGATCGCCGTATTTGCCTTTGGTCGCACCCTTGGCTGCTGTACTCACGTACCGGCCTTATTCGGAGATGCTTCCGCCAGCGGCTTCAATCGCCGTGCGTGCACCTTTGGTTATCAGCAATCCTTGCAGTTTCACTGCGCGAGTCAACTCACCGCACAGAATGACCTTCGCAGACAATGCCCCGGGATGAACGACACCCGCCTGCTTGAGCGCCAATATATCAATGCTGTCCACCGGCATCTTCTGCAAATCGGACAAGCGCACCTGCGCAGTGTCGTTGCGTGTCAGCGAAATAAAGCCGCGCTTGGGCAGACGGCGTTGCAACGGCATCTGGCCGCCTTCAAAACCGACCTTGTGGAATCCGCCAGAACGGGATTTTTGTCCCTTGTGGCCGCGGCCTGCGGTCTTGCCCAAACCGGAACCGATACCGCGCCCAACGCGGCGTTTGGCATGCTTGGCACCTTGTGCAGGTTGAATTTTATTGAGTTGCATCTGTTATGCCTCGCACTTAACCATGTAAAACACTTTGTTGATCATGCCGCGCACACAGGGAGTATCTTCCAGCTGCACGGTGTGATTGATGCGGCGCAGCCCCAAGCCGCGAATGGTGTCGCGATGCGACTGTTTGGTGCCGATCAGACTTTTGGTCTGCGTCACTTTCAGCGTCTTGGTGTTCGTTTTGGCTTTAGTCATGTCTTACCCCAGAATCTCTTCAATGTTCTTGCCGCGTTTTGCCGCGATCTCCGCCGGCGAATTCATCGCTTGCAGGCCCTTCAACGTGGCGCGCACCACGTTGTACGGGTTGCTCGAACCGATACACTTTGGCCAGCACGTCACGCACGCCCACCGCTTCGAACACGGCGCGCATCGCGCCGCCGGCGATGATGCCGGTTCCTTCGATCGCAGGCTGCATCAGCACTTTGGCCGCGCCATGCCTGCCGATCACGGTATGGTGCAACGTGCCGTTCTTCAGGCTGACCTTGGCCAGATTGCGGCGCGCTTCATCCATGGCTTTCTGCACGGCGACCGGGACTTCCTTGGATTTTCCCTTGCCCATCGCCACGCGGCCATCGCCATCGCCGACCACGGTCAGCGCCGCGAAACCCATGATGCGGCCGCCCTTGACCACCTTGGTGACGCGGTTCACGGAGATCATTTTTTCGATCAGACCGTCATCGCGCTTTTCCTGTTGCTGCATTTTTCCTTGCGGCTTAGCCATCGCTCAACTCCAATTAGAACTGCAGACCATGTTCACGCGCGGCTTCAGCCAGCGCTTTGACACGGCCGTGATATCGGTTGCCGGAACGGTCGAATGCGACCCGGGTAATGCCGGCGCTCTTTGCCTTCTCGGCGATACGCTTGCCCACCACGGCCGCAGCGGACTTGTTGCCTCCGTTCGCGACCGCCTTGCGCACTTCGGCCTCCACGCTGGATGCGCTGGCCAGGACTTTGTCTCCACTGGCAGAAATCACCTGGGCGTAGATGTGAAAATTGGTTCGATTGATCGCCAGGCGAACCGATTTTTTTTCAGCAATGCGTGCACGGGTTTTGCGTGCCCTGCGCTGACGCGCTTCCTTTTTGATCACCATATCAGCCTCGATTATTTCTGCCTTGAATTATTTCTTTTTGGTTTCTTTCAAAATCACCACTTCGTCGCTATAGCGCACACCCTTGCCTTTGTAGGGCTCGGGTTCGCGGAATGCGCGAATTTCTGCGGCGACCTGTCCGACCTGCTGCCTGTTCGCACCCTTCAACACGATGTCCGTCTGTGTCGGCGTTTCAACTTTAACCCCGGCCGGCATCTTGTAATTAACCGGGTGGGAATAGCCCAATGTCAGGCTCAGCGTATCTCCGGAGGCTTGCGCGCGGTAACCCACGCCGACCAGGGTCAGCTTGCGCTCGAAACCCTTGCTGACACCCTGTACCATGTTCGCGAGCAGCGCGCGTATCGTGCCGGACATCGCGTTGGCCTGCACGGAGTCGTTTTGCACCTTGCACAACAGGACGTCACCCTCGCGCACCACACTCACATCGTCCGACAAGACTTGTTTAAGGGTACCCAACTTGCCCTTAACCGAAATTTCACCCGCAGCCAGCGCAATTTCTACGCCGCTCGGAACTACGACAGGATTCTTGGCAACTCTAGACATGCTTACCTCGCTACGCGACCACGCACAGCACTTCACCGCCAATACCATTGGCGCGCGCTTTGCGGTCGGTCATCAAACCCTTGGAAGTCGACACGATGGCTATACCCAGGCCGTTCATCACCTTGGGAATATCATCGGAACCCTTGTAAATACGCAGCCCGGGACGGCTGATGCGCTGGATCTTTTCGATCACCGGGCGGCCGCTGTAATACTTCAGCCCGATTTCCAGCGTGGCTTTGCCGCCATCGCCCGATATGACGCTGAAACCTTCCACATAGCCTTCGTCTTTCAATACTTCAGCGATTGCCACCTTCAGCTTGGAAGCAGGCATTGCAACCGAGGTTTTTTCCGCCAGCTGCGCATTGCGAATGCGCGTCAACATGTCGGAGACTGGATCACTCATACTCATATAATTTCTCCTACCAGCTGGCCTTGACGATACCGGGAATCTCACCGCGCATCGCGAATTCACGCAACTTGATACGCCCCAAACCGAACTTCTTGAAAGTGCCGCGCGGACGGCCGGTCAACGCACAGCGATTGCGCAAGCGCACCGGACTCGAGTCGCGCGGCAAAGTTTGCAACTTCAGGCGCGCAGCGGCGCGCTCTTCTTCGCCCAGCTTGGTGTTCTGGATTGTTGCGATCAATACCGCGCGCTTTTCTGCAAACTTAGCCACCATTTCACGGCGCTTTTTTTCTCGGTTAATTACTGCCATCTTAGCCATTAATATTCCCTCATTTCTTTAATGGGAGTTTGAATGCCAATAAAAGAGCCTTGGCTTCTTCATCGGTCTTCGCAGAGGTGGTGATGGTGATATTCATGCCACGCAACGCATCGATCTTTTCGTACTCGATTTCCGGGAAAATGATCTGCTCTTTCACGCCCATGTTGTAATTGCCACGGCCATCAAAGGACTTGCCGGAGATGCCGCGGAAATCGCGAATGCGCGGGATCGCCACAGTAATCAGCCGATCCAGGAATTCATACATGCGCGCTTTGCGCAATGTCACCTTGCAGCCGACCGGATAACCCTCGCGAATCTTGAAACCGGCAATGGACTTCTTGGACATGGTAACGACCGGTTTCTGCCCGGCGATCTTCTGCATGTCGCCCACCGCGAAGTCCATCACTTTCTTGTCTGCCACCGCTTCGCCGACACCCATGTTCAGGGTGATCTTTTCGATGCGCGGCACTTCCATGACGGACTTGTACCCGAACTGCTTCATCAGGTCTTTGGCGACCTTGTCTTTGTAATACCCATACAAACGAGCCATGCTCTATACCCCTTAAGCGTCAATCACTTCGCCGTTGGACTTGAATACGCGAACCTTGCGTTTATCCTTCAGCGTTTTAATGCCAACTCGATCACCCTTTTTGCCAGCCGCGTTGTAGATAGCCACATTTGATACGTGGATGGGGGCTTCTTTTTCCACAATGCCGCCGGTCAGACCTTTCACCGGATTGGGCTTTTGATGTTTCTTGACTTTGTTGATGCCGCCAACCAGCAGACGGTCGCCGATAACCTGCAGCACGCTGCCCCGATTACCCTTGTCCTTGCCGGCGATTACGATTACGTCATCGTCTTTCCTGATCTTGCGCATGATTTTCCTCGTCTCGATTCGTTGACGCTTACAGCACTTCCGGTGCCAGCGAAACGATCTTCATGAACCTCTCGGTGCGCAACTCGCGTGTCACCGGTCCGAAGATGCGGGTGCCGATCGGCTCCAGCTTGGCATTGAGCAACACTGCGGCATTGCCATCGAACTTGACCAGCGACCCGTCGGAGCGACGCACGCCCTTGGCAGTGCGAACCACCACGGCGTTGTACACTTCACCCTTCTTTACGCGACCGCGCGGAGCCGCATCCCGGATGCTGACTTTGATGACATCACCGACTGAAGCGTAGCGACGCTTGGAACCGCCCAGTACCTTGATGCACATCACTGCGCGCGCGCCGGTATTGTCAGCCACTTCTAGAACAGACTGCATTTGTATCATTATTCTCTCTCCAACTTGTTCCGCACACAGCGGCCAGTTTTGGAACCCGTTCGGGTTAGGTCGCCGCATGCGGCGATGAAACGAAACCGCGCATTATATGCAAATTCGGTAAATACGCAAGCACAAACGTGCAATTAATCAGTTACTGCCTTCTCCATCAGCTTTGCAACACGCCAACTCTTGGTCTTGGCAATCGGGCGGCATTCTTCGATCGTTACCACGTCGCCGGCATGGAATTCGTTGGCTTCGTCATGCGCGTGGTATTTCTTGGAAACGCGAATGATCTTGCCCAGCAACGGATGCTTGACCTTGCGCTCGACCAGCACCGTTACCGTCTTGTCCATCTTGTCGCTGGTTACAATCCCTGTCAGGGTACGTTTCAGCTTGGAATCGCTTGTTGTTTTGGCTTCGCCGGTTACAGTTGAATCGCTCATTTTTGTGCACCCTTCTGTGTCAGCACCGTCTTCACGCGAGCAATATCCCGGCGCACCTTGCGCATTTCGCTGGTATTGGTCATTTGTTGTGTTGCCACCTGCATACGCAGACCGAACTGGGCCTTGGTCAAGGAAAGCAATTCGGTTTGCAAATCTGCTGCGGACTTGGCTTTGAGTTCACTGGCCTTCATGTTATGTCCCTACCTGTCTGACTACAAAAGTGGTGGCCAGGGGCAGCTTTGCCGAGGCCAGAAGAAACGCTTCGCGGGCCAGGGCTTCGCTCACGCCGTCCATCTCGTACAGCATCTTGCCCGGCTGGATCTCCGCGACGTAGTACTCGGGATTGCCCTTGCCGTTACCCATGCGGACTTCGGCCGGTTTTTTGGAGATCGGCTTGTCCGGGAAGATACGGATCCAGATACGGCCGCCGCGCTTGATGTGGCGGGTCATCGCACGGCGCGCGGCTTCGATCTGGCGTGCCGTCAAACGGCCGCGCACCACCGCTTTCAGGCCGAATTCTCCAAAACTCACCTTGTTGCCGCGGGTGGCTATGCCGGTGTTCCGGCCCTTCTGTTCCTTGCGGAATTTCCTTCTAGCTGGCTGTAGCATGCTTGGCTCCCGACTTTCTAGCTTTCTTTTCCGGTTCAGCGGCCACCGGAGCGACGACTTCCGGCTCCGAGGCTTCGCCCTTGAATACCCAGACTTTCACACCGATGACACCGTAAGTGGTCTTTGCCTCGGATGTGCCGTAGTCGATGTCGGCGCGCAGCGTATGCAACGGCACGCGGCCTTCGCGGTACCACTCGGTGCGGGCGATCTCGATGCCGTTCAAACGGCCCGCGCTCATGATCTTGATGCCTTGCGCGCCCAGACGCATCGCGTTTTGCATCGCGCGCTTCATCGCACGGCGGAACATGATGCGCTTTTCCAGCTGCGCGGTGATGCTCTCGGCGATCAGTTGCGCATCGATTTCCGGCTTGCGGACTTCCTCGATGGCCACATCGACGGATTGCAGGCCCATGCGCTTGCGCAATTCTGCACGCAACGATTCGATGTCCTCGCCCTTCTTGCCGATCACCATGCCGGGGCGCGCGGTATAGATCGTCACCTTGGCGTTCTTGGCCGGACGCTCGATGACCACCTTGGAAACGCCGGCGGCAATCAGTTTCTTTTTCAGGTAGGCACGCACATCGATATCTTTAAGCAGCAAGTCGGCAAAGTTCTTGCTGTTGGCATACCACTTGGAGTCCCAGTTCTTGCGAACGCACAACCGGAAACCCGTTGGATGAATTTTTTGTCCCATAATCTGCCCTTAGCTCCCGACGCTGATCGTAATGTGGCAAGTCTGCTTTTCGAGGCGATTGCCCTGCCCCTTGGCTTTGGCGATAAAACCCCTGCCGGATGCCGCCTTGTCGACGTAAATAATCTTGACTTTCAATTCGTCGATATCCGCACCATCGTTATGCTCGGCGTTCGCGATCGCGGACTCGAGCGCCTTCTTGATGATGGTGGCGGCCTTTTTCGGGCTGAAAGTCAAAATGTTGAGTGCTTGCGCAACCGGCAAGCCGCGGATCTGGTCAGCCACCAGACGGCCCTTTTGCGCCGAAAGATGGATCCTTTTTGCAACTGCAGTCGTCATTTTCATCATGCCCCCGGTTTCTTGGCCACCACTGCTTTTTTATCGGCAGAATGGCCCTTGAAGGTGCGCGTCAGGGAAAACTCACCCAATTTGTGGCCCACCATGTTTTCGGATACGTATACCGGAATATGCTGCTTGCCGTTGTGCACCGCGATCGTCAGACCGACGAACTCGGGCAACACCGTGGAACGGCGCGACCAGGTTTTCACCGGACGCTTATCATTGGTCGCGCGCACCGCCTCGATCTTCTTGAGCAAGTGAGCATCGACAAACGGACCTTTTTTAATCGAACGTGCCATATCTATCTACCCCTTAAACCTGAAAGCGACGACGCACGATCATGCCGCTGGTGCGTTTGTTGCGACGTGTACGGAAACCCTTGGCCGGTACACCCCACGGGCTGACCGGGTGGCGGCCCGCAGCGGTCTTGCCCTCGCCACCCCCATGCGGGTGGTCGATCGGGTTCATCACCACACCCCGGACTGTCGGGCGTACTCCGCGCCAACGCATCGCACCCGCTTTGCCGATAGAGCGCAGGCTGTGTTCGGAATTGCCCACCTCGCCCAGGGTCGCCTTGCAATCGATGTGCACCTTGCGGATCTCGCCGGAGCGCAAACGCAATTGCGCATAACTGCCTTCGCGAGCCAGCAGCTGCACCGAAGTACCGGCGGAACGCGCCAACTGGGCGCCCTTCCCAGGCAACATCTCGATGCAATGTATCGTCGATCCTACCGGAACGTTGCGCAGCGGCAATGCATTACCCGCCTTGATCGGCGCTTCCGAACCGCTCACCAGCGTTGCGCCGGCTGCAATGCCCTTGGGCGCTATGATGTAGCGGCGCTCGCCATCGGCGTAGCACAGCAAAGCCAGGTTCGCGCTGCGGTTAGGATCGTATTCCAGGCGCTCTACAGTCGCCGGAATCCCGTCCTTGTCACGCTTGAAATCCACCAGACGGTAATGCTGTTTGTGTCCGCCGCCCTTATGACGCGTGGTGATGTGCCCGTTATTGTTGCGGCCCGCAATCCTGTTCTGCTTTTCCAGCAGTGCTGCGACAGGCTTGCCCTTGTGCAGGTCTGGATTGACCAGACGAACGACAGCACGCTGTCCGGGCGTAGTTGGTTTCAGTTTACGCAATGCCATGATGATTATCCTTGCTCACTTGCGGCAAAATTGATTTCCTGGCCGGGAGCCAGGCACACGTACGCTTTTTTCCAGTCATTGCGACGGCCCACGAGACGGCCCATGCGCTTGATCTTTCCCTTGACGCATGCCACCTGTACGCTGTCCACGTTCACCTTGAACAACAGTTCCACGGCCGCCTTGATTTCAGGCTTGGTCGCGTCAGTCGCGACACGGAAAATGACTTGTTCGTTCTTTTCGGCGACATGAGTCGCTTTTTCGGAGATCTGCGGAGCGAGCAGCACGTTCATCAAACGTTCCTGGCTGAATTTCCCGGAGCTGATTTTTGGGGTACTCATGCGAACATCTCCTCGATTTTAGCCACCGCATTGCGCGTCACCAGCACGTTTGGGTAACGCACCAGGCTGATCGGGTCGGCCTGATTGGCTTCCAGCACCAGCACATTGGCCAGATTGCGCGAAGACAGATAAAGATTTTCATCAATGCTGTCGGTGATGATGAGCAGACGATATTTATTGGTATCAACCCCCAACCCTTTGATCTTTTCCGCCAGCTGCTTCGTCTTGGGCGTATCCACGGTCAGGCTGTCGATCACCATCAGGCGATTCTCGCTGACCAGCTTCGACAAAATGGAGGCGAAACCCGCGCGATACATCTTGCGGTTCACTTTCTGCGTGTAATTCTCTATCCCGGTATTCGGGAAGATCTTCCCGCCGCCGCGCCACAACGGACTGGAAGCCATACCGGCGCGCGCGCGGCCGGTGCCTTTTTGCGCATAGGGTTTGCGCGTGCTCTTGGCGATCTCGCTGCGGCCTTTCTGCTTGCTGTTGCCCGCGCGCGCATTCGCCTGATAGGCAACAACCAGCTGGTGCACCAGATCTTCGTTATATTCGCGGCCGAACAGCTCGTCGGAAGCGGTCAGGTTCTTGGTCGGCTGACCCTTATCGTTGATGACTTTGAGTTCCATCACACACCTGCCTTCACTGCCGGACGCACGATGATCTCGCCGTTGATCGCGCCGGGAACAGCGCCTTTGACCAGCAGCAACTGGCGAGCCGCGTCGACACGCACGACCTGCAGATTCTGCACCGTCCTTTGCACGTCGCCCAGATGGCCGGTCATGCGCTTGCCCGGAAACACGCGGCCCGGATCCTGCGCCATACCGATGGAGCCCGGCACGTTATGCGATTTTGAGTTGCCGTGCGATGCGCGGCCTGACTTGAAGTGGTGGCGTTTGATGGTGCCGGCGTAACCCTTGCCCTTGGTGACTCCCGTCACATCCACGAGTTGGCCCACCTGAAAAATCTCGACGCTGACCGTGGAGCCTGTTTTCAGTCCGTCCAATTGTTCTGGCGAAACGGTGAATTCCTTCAGTGCACTCCCGGCTTCGACAGCCGCCTTGGCGTAATGTCCGGCGGCAGCTTTGCTGACACGGCCGGGACGGCGTACTCCATGTGCCAATTGCACAGCAGTGTAGCCATCGGTACCCGCGGATTTAGCCTGAGTGACACGATTGTTGGACACTTCCAGCACAGTCACAGGCAACGAAGTACCGTCGTCGGCAAACACGCGGGTCATGCCAATCTTGCGACCGACAAGTCCTAAGCTCATTATATTTTCCTTTTATTTAAGGGGCTGACTTCAATTGGTCAACCGATCATAAAACTTGGTTTTTAGTCGTTAGTCGCAAGTCGTTAGTTGGTTTTGTCCGCTTCGCGGAACCTGCTTTAACTGACGTCTAACGACTAGCGTCTATCAACTGTTCTTACTACTGCAACTTGATTTCCACATCCACACCGGCGGGCAGATCCAGCTTCATCAGCGCATCCACCGTCTTGTCAGTCGGATCGACGATATCCATCAGACGCAGATGGGTACGGATCTCGAACTGATCACGCGAAGTCTTGTTGACATGCGGGGAACGCAACACATCGAAACGTTCTATCTTGGTAGGCAACGGCACCGGACCATTCACCACTGCGCCGGTACGTTTTGCCGTATCAACGATACGCGCAGCCGACTGGTCGATCAGGCGATAATCAAACGCCTTGAGGCGAATGCGGATTTTTTGACTTTGCATAATCTTCTCTTGCATTGATGCGGCAACGCCGCTGATTAAAGAACGAAATCGCGTGGATCGGGCCAGAGACCCGGACCACGCGAGGGCGCGCATTGTAGTCCTACTCGATAATCTTTGCAACCACCCCGGCGCCGACGGTACGGCCGCCCTCGCGGATGGCGAAACGCAGGCCCTCTTCCATCGCGATCGGGTTGATCAGGTTCACCGTGATGCTGACGTTGTCGCCCGGCATCACCATCTCGGTCCCGGCCGGCAACTCGACCGCGCCGGTCACGTCGGTGGTGCGGAAGTAGAACTGCGGGCGGTAACCCTGGAAGAACGGGGTGTGACGCCCGCCTTCGTCCTTGCCCAATACATAGATCTCGGCGGTGAACTTGGTGTGCGGGGTGATCGAGCCCGGCTTGGCCAATACCTGGCCGCGCTCGACTTCTTCGCGCTTGGTGCCGCGCAGCAGTACGCCGACGTTGTCGCCCGCCTGGCCCTGGTCCAGCAGCTTCCTGAACATCTCGACGCCGGTGCAGGTGGTCTTGAGCGTGGGCTTGATGCCGACGATCTCGAGTTCTTCGCCGACCTTGACGATGCCGCGTTCGACACGGCCGGTCACCACGGTGCCGCGGCCGGAGATCGAGAACACGTCTTCGACCGGCATCAGGAAGGGGCCGTCCAGCGCGCGCTTGGGCTCGGGGATGTAGCTGTCGAGCGCGTCGGCCAGGCGGAAGATCGCCGGTTCGCCCAGGTCGCCCTGGTCGCCTTGCAGCGCCTTGAGCGCGGAACCCTTGATGATGGGGATGTCGTCGCCGGGGAATTCGTATTTGGTGAGCAGTTCGCGCACTTCCATCTCGACCAGCTCGAGCAGTTCTTCGTCGTCGACCATGTCGCATTTGTTCATGAATACGACGATGTAGGGCACGCCCACCTGGCGCGCCAGCAGGATGTGTTCGCGGGTCTGCGGCATCGGGCCGTCGGCGGCCGATACCACCAGGATGGCGCCGTCCATCTGCGCCGCTCCGGTGATCATGTTCTTGATGTAGTCGGCGTGGCCCGGGCAGTCCACGTGCGCGTAGTGGCGCTTGGCGGTCTCGTATTCGACGTGCGCGGTGTTGATGGTGATGCCGCGCGCCTTTTCTTCCGGCGCCGCGTCGATCTGGTCGTAGGCCTTGGCTTCGCCGCCGAATTTCTTGGCCAGCACGGTCGTGATCGCCGCGGTCAGCGTGGTCTTGCCATGGTCCACGTGGCCTATCGTGCCCACGTTCACGTGCGGTTTCGTCCGTTCAAATTTGCTCTTTGCCATGATGATTGCCCCCTAATCAATATTACTTCTTGCTCATGATCGCTTCAGCGACACTCTTCGGTGCTTCGGAATAATGCTTGAACTCCATCGTGTACGTCGCGCGGCCCTGGGTTGCGGAACGCAACGCGGTGGAATAACCGAACATTTCCGCCAGCGGCACCTCGGCCTTGACCACCTTGCTGCCGCCCGCCATGTCGTCCATGCCCTGCACCATGCCGCGGCGCGAGGACAGATCGCCCATCACCGTGCCGGTGTAGTCTTCCGGTGTTTCCACCTCGACCGACATCATCGGTTCGAGCAGGATCGGACTGGCTTTGCGCATGCCATCCTTGAACGCCATCGAAGCCGCCATCTTGAAGGCGTTTTCGTTGGAGTCCACATCGTGGTAGGAACCATCGAACAGGGTGACCTTGACATCCACGACCGGGAAGCCTGCCAGCACGCCATTCGGCAATGTCTCGCGCAAGCCCTTCTCGACCGCCGGGATATATTCACGCGGAACCGTGCCGCCCTTGATCGCATCGACGAACACAAAGCCCTTGCCGGCCTCGTTCGGCTCCATTTTGAGCCACACATGACCATACTGGCCGCGACCGCCGGATTGCTTGACGAACTTGCCTTCGATCTCGACCGGCTTCCTGATCGCTTCGCGGTACGCCACTTGCGGCGCACCGACATTCGCTTCAACACCAAATTCGCGTTTCATGCGGTCGACCAGAATCTCCAGATGCAATTCACCCATACCGGAAATGATGGTCTGGCCGGATTCTTCATCGGTGCGCACGCGGAATGACGGATCTTCCTGCGCCAGACGGTTCAGCGCCAGCCCCATCTTTTCCTGGTCGGCCTTGGTCTTGGGCTCGACCGCCACGTGTATCACCGGCTCGGGGAACACCATGCGTTCCAGTATGATTTCCTTGGCCGGATCGCACAGGGTATCGCCGGTGGTCGCCTCTTTCAGACCCACCGCTGCAGCGATGTCGCCGGCGAAAACCTCCTTGATCTCTTCGCGTTCGTTCGCATGCATCAACAGGAGACGGCCGATACGTTCTTTTTTGCCCTTGATCGGATTGTAAATGGTATCCCCTGATTTGAGCATGCCCGAATAGACCCGAAAGAAGATCAACTGCCCCACGAACGGATCGGTCATGATCTTGAAAGCCAGCCCGGAAAACGGCTCGTCATCCGCAGCTTTGCGCTCACCTACAGAACCGTCGGGCAACTCACCCTTCACCGGCGGAATGTCAGTCGGTGCCGGCAGGTAGTCAATAACGGCATCCAGCATGGCTTGCACACCTTTGTTCTTGAACGCCGAACCGCACAGCATCGGCACGATCTCACTGGCAACGGAACGGATACGCAAACCCTTCTTGATTTCCGCTTCGGACAGGTCGCCATCCTCGAGGTACTTGTCCATCATTTCCTCGGAAGCTTCGGCTGCGCTTTCCACCATCTTTTCACGCCATTCCCTGGCCTTCGCCAGCAGTTCGGCCGGGATATCGCGCAATTCGTAGTTCATGCCTTGCGTGGCGTCGTCCCAATAGATCGCCTTCATCTTCACCAGGTCGATCACGCCCTCAAACTTTTCTTCGGCTCCGATGGGGATCTGGATCGGGACGGGGTTGGCATGCAAACGCGTGCGCATCTGCTCGTACACCTTGAAGAAGTTCGCGCCCTGGCGATCCATCTTGTTCACGAACGCCAAACGCGGCACGCGGTATTTGTTGGCCTGGCGCCACACGGTCTCTGATTGCGGCTGCACGCCGCCCACGGCGCAATACACCATGCAGGCTCCGTCAAGCACACGCATGGAACGCTCCACCTCGATGGTGAAGTCGACGTGGCCCGGCGTATCGATGATGTTGATACGATGCTCCGGGAGGGATTTGTCCATCCCTTTCCAGAAACACGTGGTCGCAGCGGAAGTGATGGTGATGCCGCGCTCCTGCTCCTGCTCCATCCAGTCCATGATGGCCGCGCCGTCATGCACCTCGCCGATCTTGTGACTCACGCCGGTATAGAACAGAACGCGTTCGGTGGTCGTGGTCTTGCCTGCGTCGATATGCGCGCTGATGCCGATATTGCGATAACGCTCAATGGGGGTTTTACGTGCCACGGTAGATGCCTAACTATATTATTGTGTTGGTTATATCTGCGGATTAACGCTGCTGCAGCGTGATCGGATTTCGACTCCGATCAAAAACGGAAATGCGAGAACGCCTTGTTCGCCTCGGCCATGCGGTGCACTTCTTCGCGCTTCTTCACCGCGCCGCCGCGGCCTTCGGACGCATCGATCAACTCGCCGGCCAGACGCATGCCCATGGATTTTTCGCCGCGCTTGCGCGCAGCTTCACGCAACCAGCGCATCGCCAAAGCCACGCGGCGGGAAGGCCGCACTTCGACCGGAACCTGATAGTTGGCGCCGCCGACACGGCGGCTTTTCACTTCGACTTGCGGCTTGGCATTGGTCAAGGCCAGATTGAACACCTCGATCGCATCCTTGCCGCTCTTCTTGCCGACCTGCTCCAGCGCACCGTACAGGATGCGCTCGGCAACCGACTTCTTGCCGGCGGTCATCAGCACGTTTACGAACTTGGACAGATCCTGATTGCCGAATTTCGGATCCGGCAGGATATCGCGCTTGGGGACTTCTCTACGTCTTGGCATAGCTACCTCGATTATCTTGTGTAAATTACTGTTGCCGGGACTCAGGCCTTCTTGGCGCGCTTCGCACCGTACTTGGAGCGGCCCTGCTTGCGGTCTTTCACGCCGGCCGTGTCGAGACTGCCGCGCACCATGTGATAACGCACGCCCGGCAAATCCTTCACGCGGCCGCCGCGCAACAACACGACCGAGTGTTCCTGCAGATTGTGGCCCTCGCCGCCGATGTAGCTGATCACCTCGAAGCCATTGGTCAATCGCACCTTGGCCACCTTGCGCAGCGCGGAGTTGGGTTTTTTCGGCGTCGTGGTGTAAACACGCGTGCATACACCGCGTTTTTGCGGGGAACCCGCCAGGGCCGGCACCTTGCTCTTTTCTACGATCGCAACACGCGGCTTGCGGATCAACTGGTTGATGGTTGGCATTATCTACACACCTATAAAAATTTCGTTATGAACGATCAAAAAATCATCAAATAAAAAACATCGTCGCAGCCAGACCATTGAATGCATCCGCTGCGACGGGGAAAAAAGGTTGCGAATTCTAGAGAGAAACCCCGGAGGTGTCAAGCAATTCGCCCAACCCGACCTCGTCACCCTCTTGCAACTCGCGCCCTTCGGCGATATCGATACCCAGACGCTGCTTGCGCCGCGTGACGTGGTAGGCCAAGCCGGTGCCGGCCGGGATCAAGCGGCCGACGATGACGTTCTCCTTCAGGCCGCGCAGATCGTCGCGCTTGCCCATGATCGCCGCTTCCGTCAACACGCGCGTGGTTTCCTGGAAGGATGCGGCGGAAATGAACGAGTCGGTCGACAGCGAGGCCTTGGTGATGCCGAGCAACACATAGTCGTATGTCGCCGGATTCTTCCCCTCGGCAATCACGCGTTCGTTTTCTGCCAGCAGATCGGCGCGCTCGACTTGCTCGCCGGTGATGAAATGGGTATCGCCCACCTCCTTGATCTGCACGCGGCGCAACATCTGGCGCACGATCACTTCGATATGTTTGTCGCTGATCTTCACACCCTGCAGGCGATAAACTTCCTGCACCTCGTCGGTGATGTATCGAGCCAGAGCCGCCACGCCCAGCAAGCGCAGGATGTCGTGCGGGTCGGCCGGACCGTCCACGATCATTTCACCCTGATTGACAACCTGTCCGTCGTGAGCCAGCACATGCTTTTCCTTGGGGATCAGGAACTCGTGCGCGACACCATCCACGTCGGTGATCACCAGACGCTGCTTGCCTTTGGTGTCCTTGCCAAAAGAGACGGTACCGGTCACCTCGGCCAGCATGCCCGCATCTTTGGGCACGCGCGCTTCGAACAGCTCGGCCACGCGCGGCAGACCGCCGGTGATATCGCGGGTCTTGCTGCTTTCCTGGGGAATGCGCGCCAACACCTCACCCACGCCGACCTGCTGGCCATCCTCGACGGTGATGATCGAGCCGGTCTGGAAGGTCACGCTGACCGCCGTATCGGTACCCGCCAATTTGATTTCATTGCCCGCCTTGTCGTGCAGGCGCACCATCGGGCGGACACCCTTGCTTTGTGCGGTAGTCCGTTTCGGATCGATCACCACCAGTGTGGACAGGCCGGTCACTTCATCGATCTGCTTGGCGACCGTTGAACCTTCTTCGATATTCTGGAAATTCACCGTGCCCGCATATTCCGTGATGATCGGACGGGTATGCGGATCCCAGGTTGCCAGCACCACGCCGGCGCGCACCGCATCGCCCTCCCTGACTGCAAGCATCGCGCCATATGGAACCTTGTGACGCTCGCGTTCGCGGCCATGGTCGTCGGCAATGATCACCTCTGCACTGCGCGCGACCACGATCACTTCGCCGCGCACGGTATTCACCACACGCATGTTCGGGCTGTATTTCAGCACACCATTGGATTTGCTCTCCACCTGGCTGGCCACCACGGTGCGGGAGGCCGCGCCGCCGATATGGAACGTGCGCATGGTCAGCTGGGTGCCCGGTTCGCCGATGGATTGCGCGGCGATCACGCCAACCGCCTCGCCCACGTTCACCATGCCGCCACGGCCCAGATCGCGGCCATAACACTTGGCACACAAACCAAAGCGCGTTTCACAACTCAGCGGGGTGCGCACACGCACTTCATCGACGCCGAGCGCCTCGATGCGTTCTACAGAAGTTTCATCCAGCAACGACCCGGCGCGGTAAAGCGTCTCGCCGCTTTCCGGATTGGCCACGTCGGCGCTCAACACACGACCGAGGATGCGTTCGCTCAATGCTTCGATGACTTCACCACCCTCCACCATGGCTTTCATCGCCGTGCCGTTTGCCGTGCCGCAATCTTCCTCGATCACCACGAGATCCTGTGTGACATCCACCAGACGGCGGGTCAGATAACCCGAGTTCGCGGTCTTCAGCGCGGTATCCGCCAGGCCCTTGCGCGCGCCGTGCGTGGAGATGAAGTACTGCAGCATGTTCAATCCCTCGCGGAAGTTCGCGGTGATCGGGGTCTCGATGATCGAGCCATCCGGCTTGGCCATCAGGCCGCGCATCCCGGCCAGTTGGCGGATCTGCGCTGCCGAGCCGCGCGCACCGGAGTCGGCCATCATGTAGATGGAATTGAACGACTCCTGCATCACGGGTTTCCCCTTGACCATGCGCGGCTGGCCGGTAGCGCGATCGATCACCGGCTCGCTGCCCAGCTGCTCCATCATCGCCTTGGCCACCACGTCTCCGGTCCGCCCCCAGATGTCGACCACCTTGTTGTAACGCTCCCCGTCGGTGACCAGCCCCGAGGTGTACTGGGTATAGATCTCCTTGACTTCTTTCTCGGCGGTGCCGATCAGTTCATTCTTCTGCAGCGGCATCAGCATGTCGTCCACTGCGATGGAGATACCGGCGCGCGTCGCGTAGCTGAAACCGGTATACATCAGTTTGTCCGCCATGATCACGGTATCGCGCAAACCGCATTGGCGGAAGCTGGCGTTGATCAGGCGCGAGATCTCTTTCTTCTTGAGCGTCTTGTTGATCAGGGCGAACGGCAGACCGGCCGGCAGCACTTCGGACAGCAAGGCGCGGCCCACCGTTGTTTCGTAGCGCACCAGTTTTTCTGCTGTCTGCCCCGCCTCGTCCCTGTGAGATTCCTTGAGGCGAACGATCACCTTGGCCTGCAATTCGACCTCGCGCGTCTCGTAAGCGCGGGAAACTTCAGCGATGTTGGCAAACATCGAACCTTCGCCCAGTGCACCGACCTTTTCGCGTGTCATATAATACAGGCCCAGCACGATGTCCTGTGACGGGACGATGATCGGCTCGCCGTTTGCGGGAGACAGCACGTTGTTGGAAGCCAGCATCAGGGTGCGGCATTCCATCTGCGCTTCGAGGGATAACGGTACATGCACCGCCATCTGGTCGCCGTCAAAGTCGGCGTTGAATGCCGAGCACACCAGCGGGTGCAACTGTATCGCCTTGCCTTCGATCAGTATCGGCTCGAACGCCTGGATGCCCAGACGGTGCAGCGTCGGCGCACGGTTCAACATCACCGGATGCTCGCGGATGACCTCTTCGAGGATGTCCCACACGATAGGCTCTTCCGATTCCACCATGCGCTTGCTGGCCTTGATGGTCGTCGCCAGTCCCATCGCCTCGAGACGGCTGAAGATGAACGGCTTGAACAGTTCCAGCGCCATCTTCTTGGGCAGGCCGCACTGATGCAGCTTGAGTTGCGGCCCCACCACGATCACGGAACGGCCGGAGTAATCGACGCGCTTGCCCAGCAGGTTCTGGCGGAAGCGCCCGCTCTTGCCCTTGATCATGTCGGCCAGCGATTTCAGCTGGCGCTTGTTCGCACCGGTCATCGCCTTGCCGCGGCGTCCGTTGTCCAGCAACGAGTCCACCGCTTCCTGCAACATGCGCTTCTCGTTGCGCACGATGATGTCCGGCGCTTTCAATTCCAGCAGGCGGCGCAGACGGTTGTTGCGGTTGATCACGCGGCGGTACAGATCATTCAGGTCGGATGTCGCAAAACGGCCGCCATCCAATGGAACCAGCGGACGCAACTCAGGCGGCAACACCGGCAACACGGTCATCACCATCCATTGCGGCTTGATGCCGGATGCGTTGAATGCTTCCAGGATCTTCAGGCGCTTGGCGTATTTCTTGATCTTGGTCTCGGAGCCGGTCGCTGCCAAATCGGCGCGTATCGTTTCGATTTCGGTAGCAACGTCCAGACTGGCCAGCAAAGAGCGTATGCCTTCAGCGCCCATCGTCGCTGAAAACTCATCGCCATATTCCTCGGTCTTGGTGAGATAGTCATCCTCCGACAGCAGCTGGCCTCGGGTCAACGGGGTCATGCCGGGCTCGGTCACCACATAGGCTTCGAAATACAGCACGCGCTCGATATCGCGCAGCGTCATGTCCAGCACCATGCCGAGGCGCGATGGCAAGGACTTCAGGAACCAGATGTGCGCAACCGGGCTGGCCAGTTCGATATGCCCCATGCGCTCGCGGCGCACCTTGGACAGTGTCACTTCCACGCCGCATTTTTCGCAGATCACGCCGCGGTGCTTGAGGCGCTTGTATTTGCCGCACAGGCACTCGTAATCCTTGACCGGCCCGAAGATCTTCGCGCAGAACAGGCCGTCGCGCTCCGGTTTGAAAGTGCGGTAATTGATGGTTTCAGGCTTTTTGACCTCGCCGTATGACCATGAGCGGATCTTCTCCGGAGACGCAAGACCGATCTTGATCGCGTCGAACTCTTCTTTCTGTGTGACCTGCTTGAACAAATCCAGCAATGATTTCATTTGAGACTCCTCAATAATTCAAGATGCAAGGTGAAAGGTGCAAGGCGCAAGACTTTTCCTTGCCCCTTGTCCCTTGCTTCTGTTTTAGTGACGCACCAGATCCATATCGATCGCCAGGGAACGGATTTCCTTGATGACCACGTTGAAGGATTCCGGCATGCCGGCATCGATCTTGTGCTCGCCCTTGACGATGCTTTCGTAGACCTTGGTGCGCCCGGCCACGTCGTCCGACTTGACCGTGAGCATTTCCTGCAGGGTGTAAGCCGCGCCGTAGGCTTCCAGCGCCCAGACCTCCATCTCGCCGAAGCGCTGGCCGCCGAACTGCGCCTTGCCGCCCAGCGGTTGCTGGGTAACCAGACTGTACGGGCCGGTGGAACGCGCATGCATCTTGTCGTCCACCAGGTGGTGCAGCTTCAGGATGTGCTTGTAGCCGACCGTCACCTTGCGGTCGAATGCCTCGCCGGTGCGCCCGTCGTAAAGCGTGGTCTGGCCAGACAGGGGCAGATCCGCCAACTCCAGCATGTACTTGATCTCTTCTTCGCTGGCCCCGTCGAACACCGGCGTCGCGAACGGCACGCCATGCTTCAGGTTGCGGCACAATTCGATCACTTCATCGTCGCTGAAAGCATCCAGATCGACAGTCTGTCCGTTATGGTGGTTGTAGATCTTGCCGAGGAATTTTCGCACTTCGGTGATCTTGGCGTTGGTTTGCAGCATCTCGTCGATCTTCTTGCCCAGACCCTTGGCCGCCCAGCCCAGATGGGTTTCCAGGATCTGGCCGATGTTCATCCGCGACGGCACGCCGAGCGGGTTCAACACCACATCCACCGGTGTGCCATCCGCCATGTACGGCATGTCTTCGACCGGTACGATGCGCGACACCACGCCCTTGTTGCCGTGGCGTCCGGCCATCTTGTCGCCCGGTTGCAAACGGCGCTTCACCGCGACATACACCTTGACCATCTTCTGCACGCCGGCCTGCAGTTCATCGCCCTGCGTCAGTTTCTTCTTCTTCAACTCGAACGCCGCATCGAATTCGGCGCGCTTCTGCGCCAGGCCTTCCTTGACCTGCTCCATCTGTGCGGCCACTTCGTCATTGGCCACGCGGATATCGAACCATTGATGAGGCTCGACGCTGTGCAGGTATTCCTTGCCCAGCTTGGTGCCTTTCGCCAGTTTTTTCGGTCCGCCATTGGCCACCTTGTTGTGCAGCAGCTTTTCCAGACGCGCGAAAACGTCGTCCTCCACGATGCGCATCTGGTCGACCAGGTCTTTCTTGTAGCGATTCAACTCGTCATCGATGATCTGCTGGGCGCGCTTGTCGCGCTGCAAACCTTCGCGGGTGAACACCTGCACATCGATCACCGTTCCGGAACTGCCGGTCGGAACGCGCAAGCTGGTATCCTTCACGTCCGAAGCCTTTTCGCCGAAGATCGCGCGCAGCAGTTTCTCTTCCGGCGTCAGCTGGGTCTCGCCCTTGGGCGTCACCTTGCCGACCAGCACGTCGCCGACCGCGACCTCCGCGCCGATATGCACGATGCCGCATTCGTCCAGACGCGCCAGTTGCGCTTCGGCCAGGTTCGGAATGTCGCGGGTGATCTCTTCCGCGCCGAGCTTGGTATCGCGTGCCGCAATAGTCAGTTCTTCAATATGGATGGAAGTGAAGCGGTCGTGAGCCAGCACGCGCTCGGAAATCAGGATCGAGTCCTCGTAGTTGTAACCGTTCCACGGCATGAACGCGACCAGCATGTTCTGGCCGAGCGCCAGTTCGCCCATGTCGGTGGAGGCGCCGTCAGCCACCACGTCGCCGCGGTTGATCACATCGCCCACCTTGACCAGCGGCCGCTGGTTGATATTGGTGTTCTGGTTGGAACGGGTGTATTTGGTCAGGTTGTAGATATCCACGCCGACTTCGCCGGCGGTGGTCTCTTCGTCGTTGACGCGCACCACGATACGGGCGGCATCCACGTAATCGATGCGTCCGCCGCGCCAGGCCTGCACGGTCGTGCCGGAGTCCACCGCCACGGTGCGCTCAAGACCGGTACCCACCAGCGGTTTTTCCGCGCGCAGGCAAGGAACGGCCTGGCGTTGCATGTTGGCACCCATCAAGGCGCGGTTGGCGTCGTCATGTTCCAGGAACGGGATCAGCGACGCGGCCACCGATACCACCTGGGAAGGCGACACGTCCATGTATTCCATCTGGTCGGGTGCGGCCAGCACGAATTCGTTGTGATGGCGCGCCGACACGATATCGTTGGTGAAGTGGCCACTCTTGTCCAGTTCGGCATTCGCCTGGGCGATGGTGAATTTGCCTTCTTCGATCGCGGACAGGTAATCAACTTCGTCGGACACCTTGCCCTTGGCCACCTTGCGATAGGGCGTTTCGATGAAACCATACTCGTTGGTGCGCGCATACAACGCCAGCGAGTTGATCAGGCCGATGTTCGGGCCTTCCGGCGTTTCGATCGGACACACCCGGCCATAGTGGGTCGGATGCACGTCGCGCACCTCGAAGCCGGCGCGTTCGCGGGTCAACCCGCCCGGTCCCAGCGCGGAGATGCGGCGCTTGTGGGTGATCTCGGACAAGGGATTGGTCTGGTCCATGAATTGCGACAACTGGCTGGAGCCGAAGAATTCCTTGACCGCCGCCGATATCGGCTTGGCATTGATCAGGTCATGCGGCATCAGATTGTCGGTTTCGGCCTGTCCGAGACGCTCCTTGACGGCACGTTCAACGCGCGCGAGGCCGGCACGGAACTGGTTTTCGGCCAATTCACCGACAGCGCGCACCCGGCGATTCCCGAGGTGGTCGATATCGTCGATCTCGCCGTGCCCGTTGCGCAGATCGACCAGGATCTTCACCACTTCGACGATATCTTCGTTGGACAGGATCGTTGCTCCGGTCAGCTCCTCGCGCCCGACACGGCGGTTGAATTTCATGCGCCCGACCGCGGACAAATCATAGCGTTCATCGTTAAAGAACAAGCCGTTGAACAGGTTCTCCACCGCATCTTCGGTGGGCGGTTCGCCGGGACGCATCATGCGGTAGATCGCCACGCGTGCCGTCCATTGGTCGGTGGTTTCATCGGTGCGCAGGGTTTGCGAAATGAATGCGCCATGATCCAGGTCGTTGGTATACAAGGTATTGATCTTCTTGACGCCGGCGGCCTGCAGATTGTGCAGCAACGCTTCCGTGATCTCATCATTGGCGTTGGCGATGATTTCGCCGCTGTCCTTGTCAACCACATTTTCCGCGATAACCCGGCCGATCAGAAAGTCCTCGGTCACATCGAGCTTGGTGATGCCTGCCTCCTCCATCTCGCGGATATGGCGCACGGTGATGCGCTTGTCCTTGGCCACGATGACCTTGCCGGATTTGCCCAATATATCGAACCGAGCCGTGTCGCCGCGCAGGCGTTCCGGCACCACTTCAAACTGGATCCCTTTCTTGCTCAGGTGGAATGCATCGAATTCGAAGAACATCTTGAGCATGTCTTCGTTGCTGTAACCCAGCGAGCGCAGCAGGATCGTGACCGGCATCTTGCGGCGGCGGTCGATACGGAAGTAGACATAGTCCTTCGCGTCGAACTCGAAGTCCAGCCAAGAGCCGCGATACGGGATGATGCGCGCCGAAAACAGCAGCTTTCCGGAAGAATGTGTCTTGCCGCGGTCATGCTCGAAGAACACCCCCGGCGAACGGTGCAACTGGGAAACGATGACACGCTCGGTGCCGTTGATCACGAACGAACCGGTGTGGGTCATCAGCGGGATCTCTCCCATGTACACTTCCTGTTCCTTGACTTCCTTGACCGTAGGTTTGGACGCTTCCTTGTCCATGATGGTCAAACGCACGCGGGCGCGCAACGGCGAGGCGTAGGTCAACCCGCGCTGCCGGCATTCCTTCACGTCGAACGGGGGCATGCCCAACTGGTAACTGACAAAATCGAGACGCGCATTCCTGGAATGGCTGTGAATCGGAAAGATGCCGTTGAAGGCAGCCTGCAAACCACTATTCTTGCGCTGTTCCGGCGGGGTGTAAGCCTGCAAAAATGCGGCGAAAGACTCCAATTGAGTGGACAGCAGGAAAGGAACCGGCAAAGCCCCGACTCGCTTTGCAAAACTTTTACGGATGCGTTTTTTTTCGGTAAAAGAATAGTTCATATAATCTCCGCGATAAAGGGAAAACAAAATTTGCGGGCTTCAGGCCTTGCGGCGAATTGCCAGCTCATGTCTCTTCAAAACTTGCATAACCCCGGGTTATGCCTGACCTAAAAGACAGTGGACAGGAAGCATCATTGGCCTCCTGGCCGCTGCCTTCTAAAAGCGGCAAAAGGCTGACGGTAAACCGCCAGCCTTTCGACAGCATCAGTACTTACTTGATTTCAGCGACTGCGCCTGCATCTACCAGCTGTTTCAATGCGGCGTCGGCATCAGCTTTGGAAACACCTTCCTTGATGTTCTTCGGTGCCCCGTCAACCATGTCCTTGGCTTCTTTCAAGCCCAGGCCGGTGATCGTGCGAACCGCCTTGATCACGTTTACCTTGTTATCGCCGGCACCCTTGAGTACCACGGTAAACTCGGTCTGATCGGCAACAGCAGCGCCGCCCGCAGCAGCACCGGCAGCCGGCCCAGCCACGGCAACCGCCGCGGCAGACACCCCGAATTTTTCTTCCATTTGCTTGATCAGTTCGGAAAGTTCCAGCACTGTCATCTTGGCGATTGTATCCATCACTTCAACATTAGTTGCAGCCATAATTGTTCTCCTAATTTCGTTAATTCAAGATTCGGTCAATTCAAAAATTATCAAGCAGCGGTCGCGGTTTCCTTCTTGTCGCGGATCGCAGCCAGCGTGCGCACGAACTTCGCAGTCGTCGCATTCATGGTTGCCATCAGGCGCGCAATCAACTCGTCGCGGCTCGGCGTTGCGGCCAGCACGGCAACTTGTTCCGCGGACATCAGGGAACCGCTCATTGCACCGGCCTTGATCACCAGCTTGTCGTTGGTCTTGGCAAAATCGAATACCACTTTCGCCGCTGCGACCGCGTCGGCACTCATGCTGTACACAAGAGGGCCGACCATTTTTTCAGCCAAAGCTTCAAAAGGCGTTCCTTTTACCGCGCGCCGTGCCAGGGTGTTTTTCAACACATGGAAATACACGCCAGACTTGCGCGCACTGGAGCGCAACCGGGTGATATCGGCGACCTGGATGCCACGGTATTCTGCCAGGACGATGGTTTGGGCCTGCGCCACCTGGGCACTGACCTCCGCCACCACGGCTTGCTTTTCTTGCAGATTGAGACTCAAGTAATCCTCCAGTTTCCGGAATGCACTCGCGCACATCCCATCGTTTACAACAGCGACCATGAGTCAGGAGAACAACCATTCCTGCTCGCGGGCACACCATCTACGTGGGCCGCCGGATGTCCGATAGACAGAACACGCCGGCAATTAAGTCTCTGGCCAACAGCGCCTTCGACACCTACGGTCTCGGATGCTGCTAGCACGCCAGCATTCCAAAACAAATGTCGGTAAGACTAGGGTCTTGCCAACAAATTCAATTCCTGCCAAATAATCAGCCTGCCACCAGGCTTGCCTGTTCCACGCGTATACCCGCACCCATCGTGCTGGAGAGAGACACTTTCTTCAGGTATATCCCTTTGGAAGCGGCCGGTTTGGCCTTGTTCAACGCATCGATCAACGCCAGCATGTTCTCGCGCAATGCTTCGGGCGCGAACGAAGCACGCCCGATGGTGCATTGCACGATACCGTTCTTGTCGGTGCGGTATTGCACCTGGCCCGCCTTGGAATTTTTTACCGCACCTGCGACGTCTGCGGATACCGTGCCCACCTTCGGGTTCGGCATCAATCCGCGCGGACCGAGGATCTGGCCCAGCTGGCCGACCAGACGCATCGCGTCCGGGCTGGCGATCAGCACGTCGAAATTCAGATTGCCGCCCTTGATGGACTCGGCCAGATCTTCGAATCCGACGATGTCCGCTCCCGCAGCCTTGGCTTCTTCAGCCTTTGCGCCTTGGGCGAATACCGCAACCCGCACCGTCTTGCCGGTGCCCTTGGGCAGCACGACAGAACCGCGCACCAATTGATCGGACTTCTTCGCATCGATGCCGAGATTGATCGCGACATCGATGGACTCATCAAACTTGGCTACGGCAGTTTCCTTGACCAGCTTCAGCGCATCGTTCAATGGATAATGCTTGTTGCGATCGACCTTGGCGGCAATCGCTTGATAGCGTTTGGACATGTTATACGCCCTCCACGGTGATGCCCATGCTGCGGGCGCTGCCGGCTATGGTGCGCACAGCCGCATCCATATCCGCTGCGGTCAGGTCCGGCATCTTGGTCGTCGCGATCTGCTCCGCCTGCTTGCGGGTCAGCTTGCCAACCTTGTCCGTATGCGGAGTCTTGCTGCCCTTTTCCACATTGGCAGCCTTCTTGATCAGAATGCTCGCGGGCGGTGTCTTCATGATGAAGGTGAAGCTCTTGTCCGCGAATGCGGTGATCACCACCGGAATCGGCAGGCCAGGCTCCACGCCCTGGGTTTGAGCATTGAACGCCTTGCAGAATTCCATGATGTTCAGGCCGCGCTGGCCCAATGCAGGGCCGATCGGCGGACTGGGATTTGCCTTGCCGGCAGGTACTTGCAGCTTGATATAGCCGATGACTTTCTTTGCCACGTTGATACTCCTTGTCAGTGGGTTAAACGCATATCGTCAAGAACTTTCCAAAACCTGCTGCGCGGTTCGATTGCTGCGTTGCCCGTTACTCGCTTCCTCGCCTACCCATTAGGTATGTTTCGGTCGCTGCGTTCCGTGCGCCTTGCACTCAAACCGCTCGCTACGGTTTTGAGAACGTTCTTTCAATACGCTCCCCGTTAAAAACACAAACTACTCTGCTACTCATTCCTGGATCCGGTAACCCGGGTCCAATCTTTCAGGCCTTTTCCACCTGGCCGAAATCCAGCTCTACCGGCGTCGAACGGCCAAAGATGGTTACCGCCACGCGGATCTTGTTCTTGTCGTAATTGACATCCTCGACCGAACCGTTGAAGTCGGTGAACGGGCCTTCCTTGACCCGCACCAGCTCGCCCACCTCGAACAACACCTTGGGCCTCGGTTTTTCGACGCCCGCCTGCATCTGCTGCATGATGTTCTGAACTTCTTTCGCGCTGATCGGCGTTGGCTTCATCGCCGAGCCTCCCAGAAAACCGGTCACCTTGGGGGTGCTCTTCACCAGGTGCCAGGTATCGTCGGTCATTTCCATCTCGACCAGCACATAACCGGGGAAGAACTTGCGTTCGGTGATACTCTTCTGTCCGGATTTAAGTTCCACCACTTCCTCGACCGGAACCAGAATCTGGCCGAATTTATCCTGCATCCCCTCGCGCTGGATGCGCTCGGTCAATGCGCGTTGCACGCTTTTCTCAAACTGCGAATACGTATGAACAACATACCAATGCATGGTCATCACTCGCCCCGCCCCATCATCTTGTTCACTATGACCATCAAACTTGCGTCCACCGCCCACAGAAACAATGCCATGGTGACCGCAAACGCGATCACCACCGCAGTGGTCTGCAGCGTTTCCTTGCGCGTCGGCCAGACCACACGCTTTGCCTCGGCAACCGAATCATGGCCAAACGCAAAAAAACGTTTCCCAGGTTCGCTGGTCCATGCCACCCCTGCGGCGAGCAGCAAACCGGCCAGAATCGAAGCCAGCCTGACCACTGCGGGACTATCGTGCAAATTGTAGTAACCTGCGATGCCTGCCGACGCCGCCAAAAAGGCAACGAACAACTTAATTTTGTCTGCCATGCGCCATCATTCCGAATAAATTGTTACTTGCCATCGTTGGCAGGCCAGGAGGGTCTCGAACCCCCAACCCTCGGTTTTGGAGACCGATACTCTACCAATTGAGCTACTGGCCTAAAAACAGTTGTTAGTCGTTAGTCGCTAGTTGTTAGTTGGAGTTAGGTCCGCTAGCGGACAACTTACTTTAACTAACGACTAACGTCTAATGACTAACGACTGCGTGTTACTCGATAATCTTTGCAACCACCCCGGCGCCGACGGTACGGCCGCCCTCGCGGATGGCGAAACGCAGGCCCTCTTCCATCGCGATCGGGTTGATCAGGTTCACCGTGATGCTGACGTTGTCGCCCGGCATCACCATCTCGGTCCCGGCCGGCAACTCGACCGCGCCGGTCACGTCGGTGGTGCGGAAGTAGAACTGCGGGCGGTAACCCTGGAAGAACGGGGTGTGACGCCCGCCTTCGTCCTTGCCCAATACATAGATCTCGGCGGTGAACTTGGTGTGCGGGGTGATCGAGCCCGGCTTGGCCAATACCTGGCCGCGCTCGACTTCTTCGCGCTTGGTGCCGCGCAGCAGTACGCCGACGTTGTCGCCCGCCTGGCCCTGGTCCAGCAGCTTCCTGAACATCTCGACGCCGGTGCAGGTGGTCTTGAGCGTGGGCTTGATGCCGACGATCTCGAGTTCTTCGCCGACCTTGACGATGCCGCGTTCGACACGGCCGGTCACCACGGTGCCGCGGCCGGAGATCGAGAACACGTCTTCGACCGGCATCAGGAAGGGGCCGTCCAGCGCGCGCTTGGGCTCGGGGATGTAGCTGTCGAGCGCGTCGGCCAGGCGGAAGATCGCCGGTTCGCCCAGGTCGCCCTGGTCGCCTTGCAGCGCCTTGAGCGCGGAACCCTTGATGATGGGGATGTCGTCGCCGGGGAATTCGTATTTGGTGAGCAGTTCGCGCACTTCCATCTCGACCAGCTCGAGCAGTTCTTCGTCGTCGACCATGTCGCATTTGTTCATGAATACGACGATGTAGGGCACGCCCACCTGGCGCGCCAGCAGGATGTGTTCGCGGGTCTGCGGCATCGGGCCGTCGGCGGCCGATACCACCAGGATGGCGCCGTCCATCTGCGCCGCTCCGGTGATCATGTTCTTGATGTAGTCGGCGTGGCCCGGGCAGTCCACGTGCGCGTAGTGGCGCTTGGCGGTCTCGTATTCGACGTGCGCGGTGTTGATGGTGATGCCGCGCGCCTTTTCTTCCGGCGCCGCGTCGATCTGGTCGTAGGCCTTGGCTTCGCCGCCGAATTTCTTGGCCAGCACGGTCGTGATCGCCGCGGTCAGCGTGGTCTTGCCATGGTCCACGTGGCCTATCGTGCCCACGTTCACGTGCGGTTTCGTCCGTTCAAATTTGCTCTTTGCCATGATTATTCCTTATTAATGTCAGCCGTTAATAATAAAAATACTAATATATCCAAATAAAAAAGCTGTGCAAAATTCTTTGGTGCCCATGGCGAGAATCGGACTCGCGACCTCTCCCTTACCAAGGGAGTGCTCTACCACTGAGCCACATGGGCAGATATGCAAACTGGAGCGGGTGAAGGGAATCGAACCCTCGTCGTAAGTTTGGAAAACTTCTGCTCTACCATTGAGCTACACCCGCAGTGCCCCAACCAACAACGGGCCTCCAACGCAACGATCAAACAGCCATCGCCACAACACCCATCCAAACTACCCATCAATCAATACCAGATCCGAATCACGTTTGGTGGAGGGGGAAGGATTCGAACCTTCGAAGGCAGAACCGTCAGATTTACAGTCTGATCCCTTTGACCGCTCGGGAACCCCTCCAAACAGAACCCGCGATTATGCCAACCGGCAATATGGATGTCAAACTGAATCAGCTTTCGGGCAATTCGGGGCGCCTGCGTCATTCAACAAACCTCGCTACAGGATTTCCCGGATCATATCGAAAGGCTGGCGGCCGGAAAAACTGGCAAATTGACAGCCGGCGTTTTGCGGCAGTGAGATGAGTTTCCAGATCGAGATCTCAAAATTCAGCCCCCAACGCGGTCAAAAAATGGATAATTTGAACGGCGAACGATACCGCCTGTCCATCCCTGCAGAGATCACATGGAAATAACCTGCTACCGTGACACCGAATTGCTGCGCGAGAAGTGCCTTCTGCCCGCCGCGGTCTATAACACTGCACATTTGCTGCTGGAACACAGCAAGGACGGCGTGGTGTTTGTTCCGATCCGCAGCATGCAATATCTTGCCGTGATCGATTTTGAAGAGATCATTTTCCTGGATAGCGAACACAAGAGCTGGGTTGCAATTTCCTGGCAAAACTTCCGGCCGCAACAACGATCCGCCCTGGATCAACCTGTCCCTTACGTGTCCGTCTATTACAACCCGGATGGCAAAGAGACCATGAAGCGCCTGCTGGTCGAGTTTCCCCAAGCGCTCAGGGCGCTGGCCGCGAAGGATGCTCCAGCGACCGCGGCTCGCATCTTCAAGCTGGACCGGGGTCGTTAATCGTCATCGCCCAGTTCGGGGTCCCATCCTTTCGCTTTCGCTTGCGTGATTGCTTCCTGGTGGACGCGCATATAACGTCGCAGCAATTCTTCCGGCAGCCGGCTGGGCAGGTGCCCGTACTTCTCCCACTCGACGTAGATTTTCTCGTACAGGACCTGCATTTGCCCCGCATTCCAGCCTTTGCAGTCCTCGTCTTCGGGAATCAATCCGAATACCCAGCCATCCTTGACGATCTGCCCCAGGTTGGTCATTCCGCCATTCTCGTCTTCATGCAAGCCCGCGTATCGCTGTTCCATTTTTATCTACCGTGTAAGTCCCGCATACAACAAAGGCAGCTTTTGGTTACGGCCCGCCGTTTCACGCCTTAACTTGCAAGCAAGCTAGCCTGCGCCGAAAGCTGCCGCAATTTTTACCTCGTCAAACCGGCATAAAGCAGCGGCAGCTTTTCGGGCAGCCGCGCCACCTGATCCACCACCATAAAATTCTTTGCGCCGAAGATGCGCGACACGTATTGATCGGCGCGCGGATCCAGACTCATGCAATAGGTTAACACACCGTTGCGTCCCGCTTCCTCGACTGCCTTCTTGGTGTCATAGCGCAAATATTGCGGATCGCGCACATCCACGTCCGCAGGCTCGCCGTCGGTGATCACGAGCAGCAGTTTTTTCGCCGAGCGCTGGTGTTTCAAATAATGGGTGGAATGGCGTATCGCCGCTCCCATACGCGTGGACAATTGTCCGGTCATGCCTGCCAGGCGTGCCTTGGGCACTTCATTGTAAGGCTGCTCGAAATCCTTGAAGCGATGATATTCCACATCATGCCTCCCATCGGAACAGAAACCGTGGATCGCAAACGGGTCTCCCACCTTGCTGATCGCATCGGCCAGCAGCACGGTGGCCTGGCGTGTCAGATCGAGCACGGTGTGTTCCTGGCCCGCAACCTTCTCGTTGGTGGATTCCGACAGATCGAGCAGCACCAGCACCGAGATGTCGCGTATCTTGCGCACGCTGCGCATCATGATGCGCGGATCGGGTTGCATGCCCATGCGCATGTCTATGCTGCTTGCGATCACCGCGTTGATATCCAGTTCATCGCCGTCTTCGAGCTTGCGGATGCGCGTCACGCCTTGCGGCTGCATCGCATCCAGCAGGAACTTCATCTGCGCGATGATGCGTTTGTGCTGCGCGGCGATCTCGTCGATGATCTGCAGATCGCCCTGCTTGGGCCGCTTTTCCAACACCGTGGTCCAGCTCGGTCTTTCCAGCTGGATCTGGTAATCCCATTCGGAATAATGGAAGGGATCGGAAACCGGCTCCTTGCCTTCCATTTCGTTATACGACTTGCCCATGTCCTCATAGGGACGCAATTCGGTAGCCAATACCCAGATCTCTTGCGCATCGTCGCCCGCCAGTTCGCAATCGATCTCGTTGACCATTTCCATCACGTTCACGTACTTGCGCACTTGTTGAACAGTCTCGTAACCCGCCGAGGCTGCCTGTTCGAAATCGAATTCCTCGAATTCCCAGAAATAGCGATTATCGTCGCGATAGGGCGCTGTCAAAACATCTGAGCGCGGATTGAAGGGAATGCCCTTGGCTTTGAGCCTGTGCGCCAGTTGCACCCCGATGTCCCACGAGATTTGATTGTCCTGCAAACGATCTCCTGCCGCGGCGAACACGGCGCGGCCCTCGGATATCCACGCATCCGGGTCCGCATAGTCCGGATCCAGCAGTGCACGCGCCAAACGATTCAGATAGTCGCCGACGGTAACAGCTTGTGTCGCCGGTATGGTGTGGAATTTCGCCCACAATTGGCGCAGCCCCGGGAAGCGGCGGATGGCCAGGGTTTCCACCCGCGCGTCTTCTATCACCGCGATGACCGCCATCTGCAGCGGATTGAGCGACTCGGCCGAGATCGGGGTTTTGGTTTCGACCAGATGCGCCGCACTGTGCGCGGCCGCCGCGCGATACAGCTCGACGCCGGGGATGCCCTCGAAATCATCATACGCATCGGGCAGATGCAGCAGATAGCCCTCGATATAAGGCTTGTATCCTTCGCGCGTCTCGAAATCTCCGGACGTGGGACGCAGAAAAAAATCGCGCCCCCACAAGGCGCGCAGATACATGTTGATGCGCCGCTGCACATCCACGAACAGCGTGCCTTTGCGCTCCTTCTGCAGGATCGCCTGCGATTCTTTCGAGTTCAGGCTGAAGTATTTGACCTGCTCTTCATAGTTGGTGCGGTGCGCATGGGCTCCCCACATCGCCCAGCGGCGCAGCCCTCCCAGTGTCAGTTGGGCCAGCAGTACGTCCAGTTCATCCAGCATCGGCCGCACACCCCGGGGAGCACGGGAGATCAGCGTATCGATGAATTGCAGGTAATTCAGGAACAAATGAGCATCGCCAAGACGGCGCGCAGCTGTCGTCGAAGTGGCAAGAATCAATTCGATGACCGAACCGGAGGTCTTTGAAGTCAGGTTCATCACCGTCTGTGCCAGATCGACGATGACTTCTTCGCCGATCTCCTTGCCCACGTGCGGCGCTTCCTCCAGCCAGGCGATGACCAGACCTGCACCGCGTCCCAACTGGTCGATCGCCGAAGCCGCCTTCAGGTAGTTATCCAGGCCGCGCGCAGTAAACGCCTTGGTCGCCTCCAACCAGGATGTATGAAGGACCTGCACTGCCTCCGGAGGCAGACCGTCGAGCAACTCCTGGTAGTCTTCCAGCTTGAGAGACATATGGGCAGTTTTATTTGTCGCTGAAGAATGTCGTCACGGCCGCGTCCAGTGCATCGCGCATATCCGGGTCGTCGGTGATCGGACGCACCAGTGCCACGCGACAGGCCGGCAACGGCTTAACGCCCTTGGCGATCAGCGATCCCGCGTAAACCAGCATGCGCGTGGAAATGCCTTCATCCAGTCCGTGGCCTTTCAGATTGCGCGCACGCTCTGCGATGTTCACCAGTTTTCCGGCAATTTCTGTCGATACCCCGGTTTCATGCGCCACGATCTCGGTCTCGGTCTGGTGTTCCGGATAGTTGAAATCCAGCCCGCCAAAACGTTGTTTGGTGGATTGCTTCAAATCCTTCATCAGGCTCTGGTAACCGGGGTTGTAGGAGATCACCAGATGAAAATCGGGGTGCGCGTGCAGCAGCTCGCCCTTCTTTTCCAGCGGCAACACACGACGATTATCGGTGAGCGGATGGATGACCACGGTGGTGTCCTGTCGCGCTTCCACCACTTCATCCAGGTAGCAGATCGCGCCATAACGCGCGGCGATCGCCAGCGGTCCATCCTGCCAGCGCGTTCCCTGCGCATCCAGCAAAAATCGTCCCACCAGATCGGAGGCGGTCATATCTTCGTTGCACGCCACAGTGATCAACGGCCTGTCCAGCTTATGCGCCATGTATTCCACAAAGCGCGTCTTGCCGCAGCCGGTCGGTCCTTTAAGCATCATCGGCATGCGCACGGAATACGCCGCCTCGAACAACTCCACCTCATCGCCCACGGTGCGGTAATAAGGCTGTTTGGTGACTCGATACTGTTCGATTACATCACTCATGTTTGACTCCATCGTTGACTGAATTGGACACAATGCCAAAAGCCTGATCTTGCCATTGCATCCAATGGGCGCTCCAAACAAGAAACCCCCGCCGTCTTGGCGACAACGAGGGTTTCCCGATTCAAGCTATATATACTTAAACTGTCTTGCCGCGGAAAATCACCATGGCCGCGCCCTGGCTTTGCTTGAAGTTGTCATAACCGACCAGGCGTACGTGATTGTTCGGGTTGGCCTTGTGACAGGCTTCAGCCTCGGCGACCACTTTGCTAACGTCGGTTTCGCCAAACATCGGCAACTTCCACATGTACCAGTAGTTATCCATCAGATGCTCCGGCTCGGTGTGCTCGATCGCCGGGTTCCATCCTTTTTTCACCAGATATTCGACCTGTTTCTTGATGTTGTCCGCACTCATCGCGGGCAGGTAGGAGAACGTCTCGAACTTGCGGCTGGTCGGGTCGGACACGCGGGATTTGTAATCTTGCATTTCACTCATTTCATTTCCTTTCGTAAATTTGGATTCGCAGCGATTCATCGGGCAGCTTCTCGGGGTCACATCCCCAAGGCATTTCCTTGGGGCCCCTGTTCTGCCCTGCGAAGCTGCTACTTATGCGCAACGTCCAGCTTGTCGACGGTGTCGAATTCGAACTTGATCTCTTTCCATGTTTCCATGGCGATCTTGAGTTCCGGGCTGCTCTTCGCGGCATTGGTCAGGATCTCCTTGCCTTCTTTTTCGATCTGGCGACCCTGGTTGCGCGCTTCAACGCATGCTTCCAGCGCCACACGGTTGGCCGCGGCGCCTGCAGCGTTGCCCCATGGATGACCCAAAGTACCGCCGCCGAACTGCAACACGGAGTCGTCGCCGAAGATGTTCACCAGTGCCGGCATGTGCCATACGTGGATACCGCCGGATGCAACCGGGATCACGCCGGGCATGGAACCCCAGTCCTGATCGAAGAACAGGCCGCGCGAGCGATCTTCCTTGATGAATTCGTCACGCATCGTGTCGATCCAGCCCAAAGTTGATGCCCGGTCGCCTTCCAGCTTGCCCACCACGGTACCGGAGTGCAGGTGATCGCCGCCGGACAGACGCAGCACCTTGGTCAGCACGCGGAAATGGATACCGTGGTGCGGATTGCGGTCGAGCACGGCGTGCATCGCGCGGTGGATGTGCAGCAGCATGCCGTTGTTGCGGCACCAGTTGGCCAAGCCCGTGTTGGCAGTCAAACCACCGGTCAGGTAGTCGTGCATGATGATCGGCGAGCCGATTTCCTTCGCGTATTCGGCGCGCTTGTACATTTCTTCCGGGGTCGGCGCAGTCACGTTCAGATAGTGGCCCTTGCGCTCGCCGGTTTCGCGCTCCGCCTTTTCGATCGCTTCCTGCACGAAATCGAAGCGTGCGCGCCAACGCATGAAGGGCTGGCTGTTGACGTTCTCGTCGTCCTTGGTGAAGTCCAGACCGCCGCGCAGGCACTCATACACCGCACGACCGTAGTTCTTCGCGGACAGGCCCAGCTTCGGCTTGATGGTGCAGCCCAGCAGCGGGCGGCCGTATTTGTTCATGATGTCGCGTTCGGCCTGGATGCCTTGTGGCGGGCCGCCGCAAGTCATGATGTAGGCGATCGGGAAGCGTATGTCTTCCAGGCGCAATGCGCGCAAGGCCTTGAAGCCGAACACGTTACCGACCAATGAGGTCAGCACGTTGACCATCGAACCTTCCTCGAACAGGTCGATCGGGTATGCGACGAACGCATAGAAACAGGTGTCGTCACCGGGCACGTCTTCGATGCGATAGGCACGGCCCTTGTAGTAATCCAGATCGGTCAACAGGTCGGTCCACACCGTGGTCCAGGTACCGGTCGAGGATTCTGCTGCCACCGCGGCCGCGATCTCTTCACGGTCCACTCCGGCCTGCGGGGTGATCTTGAAGCACGCCAGAATGTCGGTATCCTTAGGCGTGTACTCGGGCATCCAGTAAGTTTGCCGGTACTCTTTTACGCCGGCGCTATATTTCTTCACTGCCATGATTTAACTCCCTTATATAAATGCGGCGCGACGCGACGCGGTTAGAACACATGCTGCATGGAAAGCATCGTAGCCCCTGCGATACATAAGCACAATTCAATTATTTTGATGGTTATGATAAGATTTTACTTATACGTCATTTGCAGGGCGGAATAAGATGCTACACCTAACCTTAAGACAATTACAGGTATTTGAATCCGCCGCGACCCACCTCAACTTTTCGCTGGCGGCAAAGCAGCTTTACCTGTCCCAGCCCGCCGTGTCGATGCAGATCAAACAATTGGAAGAAAGCATCGGCCTGCCTTTGTTCGAGCAGATGGGCAAGAAGATATTCCTCACCGAGGCAGGCCGGGAGTTGTTCCATTACAGCCGCAACATCACGCAACAGCTCGCCGAAATGGAATCGGTATTCGAAGAGATGAAAGGGCTGGGACATGGCAAGCTGACAATCTCGGTGGTCAACACGGCCAATTACTTCACCCCTCAATTGCTGGCCCGGTTTTGCCACCGCTATCCCGGCATCAATGTGATCCTGCAAGTTGCCAACCGCGATGCCGTCCTCAAGCAACTTGCCGACAACAGCACCGACCTGGCCATCCTGGGGCAACCGCCGGACGGATTGGATATCAGTGCAGAGCCGTTTCTGGATAACCCGCTGGTGGTGATCGCCGCGCCCGATCATCCGTTCGCCAAACTCAAGCGCGTCAGATTCTCACGACTTGCGGAGGAAAATTTCCTGTCACGCGAGCAAGGCTCCGGCACGCGCAGCGCGATGGAACGGGTGTTCGCGCAGCACAAGGTCCAGCCGCACATCATCATGGAAATGGAAACCAACGAGGCCATCAAACAAGCAGTTCAAGCCGGTATGGGTTTGGGTATCTTGTCGCTGCACAGTATCGAGCTGGAGCTGGAAACCAAACGGCTCGCGATGCTCAACGTAGAACACTTCCCCTTGCTGCGCCAGTGGTTCGTCGCGCACCGCAGCAACAAAAGGCTTTCGAGTGCCGCGTTGTCATTCAGGGATTTCCTGCTGATAGAGGGAGGAAAGACGATTGACGGGTCCTAGACAACCCGAGATCCAACTACCCAGCTATTACCTTATTTGTTATGACATGTAATGCACAGCTTGCTTCGTTGATTGGTGATACGCAGATAATAATTTGCCGTCACCGGCGGCCGGTCCGATAGACCCCCATGCTCCCTGTGGCATGAAGCGCATTCGACGGTAACCGCGTTGCCGGTACCGAACAGACGAACATCGTCCTCGTCAAGGACGCCATCGCCTTTGCTATCAAAAAATATGGTCTCGCCGTCGTAGCCATCCGGCTGAAAAAAATCCGGCCTGCTGTCATATCCTAGAGGATACATCACCCCCACCGGGTGATGTGACCTGGGATTTTGATAGATCGGCGTGAAATCCCTGACGTCACGGCTTTCGCTGGACGAGTGACAGAACAGGCAATTGTCACCTTTCGCAAACCCCTTTTCTTGATAGAAGACTCCGTGTTGCGCGCACCCCAGGATAGGCATGTTGAGCGACATGATCGAGAACAGCGTTAGCAGTGATCTATTTGGATTAGTCATCAGCAATGATCTCATCCGTCCCCCTCCCAGGTTGAGCGTTAGAGTATCGGCAACATCTGTACTATACCCCTATAAAATCTGCGCCGCTTCCGCGAATGGCAGGCGCGGATTGCGCGGGAACAATTTGGCGTGGTCGCCATAACCGAGGTTGACCAGGAAATTGGATTTGATCTTGCCGTCCGGGAAGAATTCTTTGTCCACTTTCGCGTTGTCGAAGCCGGACATCGGCCCGGCATCCAGTCCGAGCGCGCGAGCAGCAATGATCAGATAGCCGCCCTGCAGCGTGCCGTTGCGGAATGCAGTGGTCTCTATCAACGGCTGATTGCCGGCAAACCATGAACGAGCGTCGGCTTGCGGGAACAGCTTCGGCAGCTTCTCATAGAATTCGGTATCGTATGCGATGATCGCGGTGACCGGCGCGGCACGGGTCTTGTCCAGATTGCCCGGCGACACGGCCGGCAGCAAACGCTGCTTCGCTGCCGCGCTGCGCACGAACACGATGCGCGCGGGACTCGAATTGGCGCTGGTCGGCGCCCACTTCATCAAGTCGTATATCTGCTGCAGCAATGCGTCGCTGACCGGCTTGTCCAGCCATACATTGTGGGTACGTGCTTCGCGGAAGATGGTGTCCAGGCTGCGATCGTCGAGTTGCATGGTTTTTCTCCTTGTTTGAATTAAACTAGTTTACATCACTCATAAGCCGGTGCCAAGACAGTCCAAGAGGAAACAATCAAAGATGAATCCGTTAGTCGTTGCAGCAGTCTATAAGTTCGTGAAGCTGGCCGATTGCGCCGCGATGCGCGAGCCGTTGCTGGCGCAGTGCGATGCGCTGGGCATCACCGGCACGCTGCTGCTCGCGGAAGAAGGCATCAACGGCACGATCGCCGGCACGCGTTCCGGCATAGACAAGATATTGGCGTATCTGCGCAGCGACCCGCGTCTGGCAGACCTGGAACACAAGGAATCTTCCGCTGACCAGCCGCCGTTCTACCGGATGAAGGTCAAGCTGAAAAAGGAGATCGTCACGATGGGCGTGCCGGGCATCGACCCCACCGAACGGGTCGGCCAGTACGTCAAGCCGGAAGACTGGAACGCGCTGATCAGCGACCCCGATGTGCTGCTGGTGGACACGCGCAACGATTACGAAGTGGAGGTCGGCACGTTCAAGGGCGCGGTCGATCCGCGCATCACCACCTTCCGCGAGTTTCCCGAGTACGTCAAAAACCATTTCGATCCGGAAAAACAGCCGCGCGTCGCGATGTTCTGCACCGGCGGCATACGCTGCGAAAAAGCCTCGGCCTATATGCTGCAACAGGGATTCCCCGAGGTCTATCACCTGCAGGGCGGGATACTGAAATATCTGGAGAACGTTCCGGCGGAACAGAGCCTGTGGCAAGGCGAGTGCTTCGTGTTCGACCAGCGCGTCGCTGTCGGGCAAGGCTTGGCGCCGGGGCATTACGAACTGTGCTACGGCTGCTCGCGCCCGATCACCGCGGAAGAAAAAGCCTCGCCCAAATATCAGGCGGGTGTTTCCTGCCCGAATTGTTTTGAAGCCCTCACGCCCGAAAAGCGCGCCGCCGCGCTGGAGCGGCAAAAGCAGGTCGAGTTGGCCAGACAGCGCGGTGAGGCTCACATCGGCAGACGGCGCAAGAAAGCGGCAAAGGTCGCTTAAGCGATTAAGCTGCGGAAAAGCGGATAACGTTACGCGGTCTGATTCTTCTGCAGGAAGAAATCGCCCGACCATTTTCCCGCCTTTGTAATCGATCGTCAGCCGTTTCGGCACGAAGGCCTCCGGCTTGACGATGGGGAAATCTTCCACCGGCGGCTCGATTTCGAAATCCCTTACATTGCAAGCCTTGGTCATCACCGGACGAAAACCGATTTTCAAATGCGGGGCGGCGGAGGCGAAGTTTGCCGCTTGCGCGTCACCGCCGAACCGCACCGCCTTCCTGATCAGGCAACTGAAATACAATTCCATTTCAACATTCAACGGTTCGGTCAGTTCTTGCAGTTTTTTATCGGCGGACGCACTCCACTCCACCAGGACTTTCTTGCCCAGAATTTCGACGGTCGTTTTCATGTACTGTTTTCCTTGTAGGGTGGGCAACTTGTTGCCCACCAAATTATTGAACCTCCGCGTGGGCACAACGTGCCCACCCTACCCAGCTAAAAGCGTGCGTGCAGCGCACACAAAACCGCCTTTCATTTCCCCTGTGCGCCGCCGAAGATCTGGGGCAAGCGAGCGGAGGTTTAGGCGAACACTGTTCGAGTCCCGCAGTGGGGCGCGGGGTGTGCGCCCCGCCAGGTCGAGTTGCGCAGCCCCGCTTACTTGCGGCTGATCGAGGGTACCCGAAGGGCGGCAAACCGGGGACGACTTCTTTTTGGTTACTTTTTCTTGGCGACTCAAGAAAAAGTGACTAGCTGCCGGGCTACCCCCGGCGGTTTTTGCATTTAGTCTTACGACGCAATGCCCGTTGGATATTGCGCCCTACGCGTACTAACGCTTGAATGATGGGTTAGGCTGCGTCTTGATGTTAGCGGATTTCGGGGTCGACACTGTCGCCTCATTTTTTGCCGAAATAGTACCTACAACTGCTAGCCCCGCAACCAGCACGATGATACCAGCAGCAAGAAACGCAATGATGGAACTCCACATAAAGCTGATACTCCAGTGGCAAACACAGGGCTCATTTAGAACGACACCAAAAATGGAACATGGCGTTCTGTCTTTTTTCGCGTATTCCAAGGAACATTTGCGTCTCATTCGGTTGTGAATGACTGCAAAGGCTAGGCCTAACTGAAAAGTAAACACCGCCCAGATGATTGCGCGGGCAAGAAACTCAAGCTCTGGCTTTAGAAGAACACCAGGAAGAAAAGCGAGCAACGCAACAGCGCCACCCCCATTGATCAGCAGCAGCCCTCGAACCGTTTCGGTATCAACACCAGCGCGAATTTCCTGTCCATCTGCCACTAAATTCTCCTAGCTGCTAACGCAACTTCGGCGTCGTACACACCACATCCGCATTCTGCGCCCGATGCCTCAACGCATGATCCATCAGCACCAGCGCCAGCATCGCCTCGGCGATCGGCGTGGCGCGGATGCCGACGCAGGGGTCGTGGCGGCCGTGCGTCTCCACCATCACCGGCTCGCCCTGCAGGTTGATCGAGCGGCGCGGGATGCGGATGCTGGAGGTGGGCTTGACCGCGAGGTGCGCGACGATGTCCTGCCCGGTCGAGATGCCGCCGAGGATGCCGCCGGCATTGTTCGACAGAAATCCCTGCGGGGTCATCTCGTCGCCGTGTTCGCTGCCATGCTGCGTCACGCTGGCGAAACCCGCGCCGATCTCGACGCCCTTCACCGCGTTGATGCTCATCAGCGCGTAGGCGATCTCGGCATCGAGGCGGTCATACACCGGCTCGCCCCAGCCCACCGGCACGTTCTCGGCCACCACCATCAGTTTCGCGCCGATCGAATCGCCCGACTTGCGCAGCGCGTCCATGTAGTCTTCGAGCGGCTGCACCACGCCGGGATCCGGTGAAAAGAACGGATTTTCGTTCACCCCGTCCCAGCTCTTGAATGCGATCTCGATCTCGCCGATCTGCACCAGGCAGCCGCGGATGACGACACCATGGCGTTCGTTCAGCCATTTCTTCGCGATCGCACCGGCCGCCACGCGCACCGCAGTCTCTCGAGCAGAGGCGCGCCCCGCGCCGCGATGGTCGCGTATACCGTATTTCTGCAAATAGGTGTAATCGGCATGGCCGGGACGGAACGTTTCGGCCATGTTGCCGTAATCCTTGCTGCGCTGGTCTTCGTTGCGGATCAGCAGCGCGATCGGCGTGCCGGTGGTCTTGCCCTCGAACACGCCGGACAATATTTCGACTGTATCCGATTCGCGGCGCTGTGTGACGTGGCGCGAGGTGCCGGGCTTGCGCCGGTCCAGGTCATGCTGGATGTCGGCTTCGTTCAGCGCCAATCCGGGCGGGCAGCCGTCCACCACGCAGCCGAGCGCCGGGCCGTGCGATTCGCCGAACGAAGTCACCGTGAATAAGGTACCAAGTGTGTTTCCAGACATAACGCCATCCCTCAAAAAAACAATAGCTCTCGCAAAAACGATGTGTGAAGTTTACCATAGCGACCCGACCAACACTCCCTCTCAGCTTGCGGGAGAGGGCAAGGGGAGAGGGGCGCATTCACTGCTCTCACCCTCTCCCTAACCCTCCCCCTCAAGTGGGAGGGAATATATGCAGAGGACAATAAATGAAAGCCGTTTTGATGATCACAGCAGGCAGCCCCGATGTGCTGGGCCTGTACGATGTCGACAAACCCGAGCTGATTTCGCCGCACCATTTGCGCGTCAAGCTGGTCGCGGCCGGGGTGAATCCGCTGGATGCCAAGTTGCGCGCCAAGCCGGTTTATTATCCCGACAAGCTGCCCGCGATACTCGGTTGCGACGGTGCGGGCATCGTCGAAAAAACCGGCAGCGCGGTGACGCGCTTCAAGGAAGGCGATGCGGTGTATTTCTACAACGGCGGCATCGGCGACGAGCAAGGCTGTTATGCCGAATATGCCGCGGTGCATGAGGAATATTGCGCGGCTGCCCCCGCCAATGTCGGCCTGCAGGACGTTGCCGGATTGCCGCTGGTGTTGATCACGGCGTGGGAGGCACTGGTCGAACGCGCCAATCTGCAAGCCGGGCAAACCATACTGGTCCACGGGGGCACCGGCGGCGTGGGACATGTCGCAGTGCAACTGGCCAAACACATCGGCGCGCGCGTGGCCGTCACGGTCAGCGACGACAAGAAGGAAGGCCTGGCGCAAGGTCTCGAAGCAGACAAGATCGTGCGCTACAAGGAAATGGATTTCGTCGTGGATGTGGAGGAATGGTCAGGCAACAAGGGTGTTGATGTGGTGCTGGACACGATAGGCGGGGAAGTTTTCCTGCGCTCGATGAACGTCACGCGCATAGGCGGCAAGATCGTCACGCTGCTGTCCACCCCGATGTCACTGGAGAATACCCAGTTGGCGCGGTTGCGCAACCTGTCGATATGCTACGAACTGATGCTGACCCCGCAAGTGATGAAGCTGCACGACGAGCGCATCCGCCAGCGCAAGATACTCGAACTGGGCGCGCAACTCGTCGAAGCCGGCAAACTTGGCGTGCTGGTATCCTATGCGCTGCCGCTGAAGGATGCCGCCGAAGCACATCGACTGATCGAGAAGGGCAATATGCTGGGGAAGATCATCCTGACGATGGGCTGATTCCGACTCAATTTCATCGGCGACACGGCGTTGGTTTCACTAAAAGTACGCAATCCGCTAGCTGCTGAAGCAGCTGCGGAATTGACAGCCTCGTTCACTCCTGATGGAACAACTAGCCATTCGACTAGGCTATCAAAAGACAATAGCCAAGTCGCTGGTTATAGCCGTACTAAAATGTATTGTCTTCGTCGCTCACTTTGCGTAGCGGTCAATGCGAAGCATTGGGCACCGCACGGCATACCCCTTGCGGGTGCAACCGCCTTGTTTCACATTCGAAATTGAGTTGGAATATGCGCCCACGCATCCATAGAGACTATCCTTCACGGTTGCGCATATGGTCCGCCACCTTGGCAAATGCGGCGGCCAATTCCTTCCTCAAGGCAGCGTCTTCCACCACTTCGCTCAATGCCTGGTTCATGCACAACAACCACTGATCCCGCTCGGCGGAAGCAATGGTGAACGGCAGATGGCGTGCGCGCAGCATCGGATGGCCGTATTGCTCCACATACAACTGCGGCCCGCCCATCCAGCCGGTCAGGAACTTGTACAATTTTTCCGTTGCGCCCTGCAGATCCTGCGCGTGCAATTTGCGTATGCCGTAAGTCTCCGGCAGCTCGTCCATCAATTGATAGAACCGTTCCACCAGTGCGCGGACTTTCTCCGCGCCGCCGATGCGTTCGTAGTGTGTATGCGTTTTGGTGACTATCTGCATAAGATCCTCTTGATATAAATTTGCACCGATTCTACCCTACCCCAGCGGAAACCTCGCCAGCACCTGATAACTTGCCAGCCCGCCCTGCTGCGCCGATTGCACCAGCGCGAAATCCTGTATCTGCCAGCGCACCGGAGGCATTGCGGGCAATGCGGCATCAGACCAGCGTGCGTTGCGCAACAGCGTGACATGGGGCTGGTATTCACGCTGATCGAATTTGAAACGATGCTTCGTCAGGTGTTCTTCCAGCGTCCCGACCAGATTTACAAGATGCGGCGGCACATGGCTGGGTGCGGCATACACGATATGGTTATGCCCCCAGTAACGCGCCCCGTCGAAACACAGCTCGAAGCCTACCGCGCTGACTTCCTGTGCGGCCAGTTGCAGCGCCTCCAGCCTGGATTGTTCGATATGGCCGATGAACACCAGCGTGTTATGCAGGTTCTCGCTGCGCATCGCGCGCCCGCCGCACAACTGTTGCAAAGGTTTCTGCCAAACTGACAATCGATCGCGTTCAGCGGCGGTCGGCCATAGCGCGAAAAATACCTTTACAGTCGAATTATCAGGCTGATGATCCATAAGTCTGCATTTTATCCGCAATGCATTCAGGTAAAATGCGCGTCTTGCCGATACAGAGAATTTCATGACCGCACGTTTAAGAGAAATCCCCTACAACTACACTTCATTTTCCGACCGCGAGATCGTGCTGCGCATACTCGGCAACGAGGCGTGGGATATCATCAATACCCTGCGCGCGGAACGCCGCACCGGCCGTTCCGCGCAGATGCTCTATGAAGTGCTGGGCGATATCTGGGTGGTATCACGAAATCCCTATCTTCAGGATGACCTGCTCGGCAACCGCAAGCGCCGCGCTGCTTTGATCGGTGCCCTGCACCATCGCCTGAATGCGATCGATGCGCGCCGCGTAGCCACCGCAGGTGCTGCCAGCATCAAACAAGACAATAACGAAATCGTAAAACGCCTGCTGGAACTGGCACGGACTGCAGTCGATCGATTTTCCAACGATTTCGAAGAAACTTTGCAGCTTCGCAAACGCGCCCTGCGCGTGTTGAGCCGCATCACCCGCCGCGACAACATCCAGTTCGACGGTCTCGCTCGCGTATCTCATGTCACGGATGCAACCGACTGGCGCGTGGAATATCCGTTCGTGGTGCTGAATCCCGACACCGAGGAAGAGATCGCCGCGCTGGTACGCGCCTGCACAGACCTCAAACTGACCATCATCCCGCGCGGCGGCGGCACCGGCTACACCGGCGGCGCTGTGCCGCTGGACAGATACTCGGCGGTGATCAACACCGAAAAACTCGAGTCGCTCTCGGCAGTCGAGCATCTGGTCCTGCCGGGCATGAAAGAACCCTGTGCAACCATCCATTGCGGCGCGGGCGTGGTGACGCGGCGCGTGATGGAAGCCGCGGAAAACAACGGTCTGGTATTTGCGGTCGACCCTACTTCGGCGGACGCATCATGCATAGGCGGCAACATCGCGATGAATGCCGGCGGCAAGAAGGCCGTGCTGTGGGGCACCGCGCTGGACAATCTGGCCTCGTGGCGCATGGTCACCCCGGACGGTTTGTGGATGAACGTCGAGCGGCTGGACCATAACCTCGGCAAGATCCACGATGTGGACGAGGTGCGATTTCGAATCACCCGTTTCGAAGCGGACGGCAAGACACGGCGCGCGCAAGCGTCTGGTGCGGGAATGCCGTCCCCCCGCCTCCTCCCGCAATCGGCTGGCTATGCCAGTAACGTGTCGGAGGCGGACGGAAATACACCGCATGGCACGCCCGAGACACTGACGATCCCCGGCAGCGCATTCCGCAAGACCGGGCTGGGCAAGGACGTGACCGACAAGTTCTTGTCCGGCCTGCCCGGCATCCAGAAGGAAGGCTGCGACGGCATCATCACCTCGGCGCGCTTCATCCTGCATCGCGCGCACCAGCACACACGCACCGTGTGCCTGGAATTCTTCGGCCAGGTCCACGAAGCGGTACCCGCCATCGTGGAAATCAAATCCTATATGGACGCGCATCCCGATGCGCTGCTGGCGGGACTGGAACATCTCGACGAGCGCTATCTCAAGGCGGTGGGCTATGCGACCAAATCCAAGCGCGGCACACGTCCCAAGATGGTGCTGCTCGCCGATGTGGTCAGCGATGACGCGGACGCGGCGGCACAAGCCGCTTCGGAGATCGTGCGCCTCGCCAATCTGCGCAGCGGCGAAGGTTTCATCGCCGTGTCCGCCGATGCGCGCAAGAAATTCTGGCTGGACCGCGCGCGCACCGCCGCGATCGCCAAACACACCAATGCGTTCAAGATCAACGAGGACGTGGTGATCCCGCTGCCGCGCATGGGCGATTATTGCGACGGCATCGAGCGCATCAACATCGAGCTGTCGCTGCACAACAAACTCAAATTGCTGGATGCGCTGGACGAATTCTTCGCGGGCGAACTGCCATTGTATTACCAGGACGACAAGCAACTCGGCGACACCGAACTGCTCGGCAATCGCGTGCAGGAGACAAAGCAGCTGCTGGCTGATGTGCGCAAGCGCTGGCAATGGTTGAACGATAATCTGGATGCGCCGCTGACGGCCTGCCCATTCTCCGCCACAGGGCTGGGGGAGAGGGTCTTCGATGCGCTGCAAAACCGCTCGATGCGCGTCTCATGGAAACAGGAGATACGTGAGCCGTTGCGCCAGATATTCAGCGGCAGCACTTATCAGCTGATACTGGATCAATGCAACGGCATACACCAGAGCGTGTTGAAGAGCCGCGTGTTCATCGCGCTGCACATGCACGCCGGGGACGGCAACGTGCATACCAACATCCCGGTGAATTCGGACAACTACGCAATGCTGCAACAGGCCAATGCCGCAGTCGCGCGCATCATGCGACTGGCTAAGGATCTGGGCGGGGTGATCTCGGGCGAGCACGGCATCGGCATCACCAAATTCGATTTTCTCGAACCGGACGAGATCGCATCGTTCACCGCATACAAGCAACAGGTCGACCCCGAAGGCCGTTTCAACAAGGGCAAGCTGCTGACCGGCGGCAATCTGGAACGGGCATATACCCCGAGCTTTAATTTGATGGAACTGGAAAGCCTGATCCTGGAAAAGAGCGAGCTGGGCGAGATTTCCGATTCGATCAAGGACTGCCTGCGCTGCGGCAAGTGCAAACCGGTATGCAGCACCCATGTGCCGCGTGCCAACCTGCTTTATTCGCCGCGCAACAAGATACTCGCCACTTCGCTGCTGATCGAGGCGTTCCTGTATGAGGAACAGACCCGGCGCGGCGTATCGATCGCGCACTTCGACGAATTTTCGGACGTTGCCGATCATTGCACGATATGCCACAAGTGCCTGAATCCCTGTCCGGTGGACATCGATTTCGGCGATGTATCGATCGCGATGCGCAATTTCCTGCGCAAGCAGGGCAAGAAGAAATTCAGCCCGGTCACCGCGGCTTCGATGCTGTTCCTCAACGCCACCGATCCGACCACCATCAAGCTGGTGCGCAAGATGATGATAGCGTGGGGGTACAAGGCGCAGCGTATCGGCTATCAATTCGCCAGGCGTTTCGGCCTGCTGAAAGCGCAGACTCAGCGACCGCCTGCCACGGTAGGCGGAGCCCCGCTGAAAGCGCAGGTGATCCACTTCATCAACAAACCGATGCCGGGCAATCTGCCGAAGAAGACATCGCGGGCGCTGCTCGACATCGAAGACAGCAGCGTCGTGCCCATCATCCGCAATCCGCACAAACTGAACGAGGACAGCGACGCGGTGTTCTATTTCCCCGGCTGCGGTTCGGAGCGCCTGTTCGGGCAGGTCGGCCTCGCGACGCAGGCGATGCTGTACGAGACCGGCGCGATCACCGTGCTGCCGCCGGGCTATCTGTGCTGCGGCTATCCGCAGAATGCTTCGGGGCAGGCCGACAAGGCCAACCAGATCACCACCGACAACCGCGTGCTGTTCCATCGCGTCGCGAACACGCTGAACTATCTCGACATCAAGACGGTGATCGTGTCGTGCGGAACCTGTATGGACCAGTTGCTGAAATACCAGTTCGACAAGATCTTCCCCGGTTGCCGGTTGCTCGATATCCACGAATACCTTTTAGAGAAAGGGATCAAGGTGCAAGGTGCAAGTGGGGTGCGGTACATGTATCACGATCCCTGCCACTCGCCGATGAAGACCTACCAGCCGCTCAAGGTGGTGAGCGAATTGATGGGCACGAGCGTGCCGCTCAACGAACGCTGCTGCGGCGAATCCGGCACGTTCGGCGTGACACTGCCGCACATCGCGACCCAGGTGCGCTTCCGCAAGGAAGAGGAGATGCGCAAGGGTGCTGACGCGCTGCGCGCCGATGGATTCAACGGCGAAGTGAAGATCCTGACTTCTTGCCCGTCCTGCCAGCAGGGATTGTCGCGCTACAACGATGATAGCGGCACAACCGCAGATTACATCGTGGTCGAAATGGCCAAACATCTGCTCGGCAAGAACTGGTTGCAGGACTATGTTGCCAAGGCAAACAACGGCGGAATCGAACGGGTGTTGTTATAAAAGCCATGCATGGAATGAAAGACGATTCGTGAAAGACAAAACGGCATGCGAGTTGTGTGACCAGGTTGGCGGCACGCAAATCTGGAAGGATGCCAGTTGCCGCGTCGTGCTGGTCGAGGATGCGGACTACCCCGGCTTCTGCCGTGTGATCTGGAATCGGCACGTCCAAGAGATGACCGACCTTTCCACTGCCGAGCGTAAACATTTCATGGCGACCGTGTTTGCAGTGGAAACAGCGGTACGCGAGGCGATGCGTCCCGACAAGATCAATCTCGCCAGTCTCGGAAATATGACTCCGCACCTGCATTGGCATGTCATTCCGCGTTTCAGGCAAGACAAGCATTTCCCTCAACCGATCTGGGGTTTATCTCAGCGCGAGGGAAAATCACCACTACCTCCAGAATGGCAAGCGAGACTGATGGCATGTTTGCGCTCAAAACTGGAAGCCGGATGATGCTGGACCTGTCCCGTCAATCTTGCCGATCCGCGGCCAGCCTGACCATTCCGCGCAACTGTTCAAACCCGGAGGCGTGCTGGATATCCGGTAATAGAATGGGGAATGGCAGGATGCCAAAATGGACTTTCGCGTCGAGCGAGGGATCGATTACGAGCGAGTCAGATTTGCGCTAGTGCAGTGCCCGCTTGACCGGAAACACCAGCGAGAAGGTGCTGCCCTTCCCTTCTTCACTCGATATCTCAAGTTTGGCCTGATGGCGCATCGCGATATGCTTGACAATCGCAAGTCCCAGACCGGTTCCCCCTGTTTCCCGCGAGCGGCTGCGATCCACCCGGTAGAAACGCTCCGTGAGGCGCGGTATGTGCTGTGCGGCAATGCCGATACCGCTGTCTTTTACCGAGAACTCCGGTTGGCCGTCGCGTTCGAACCAGCGCAACAGGATCGCGCCGCCCTCCGGCGTATAGCGGATCGCATTGCTGAGCAAATTGCCAAACGCGCTGTGCAGTTCATCGCGGTTGCCGAGCAGGTTTGCAGTGCTTTCAATCTCCATCTGCAACGGATGATGCCCACCGCTAAGCAACTTCCCATCCTGATAAACCTCGTTGAGCAAATGCCTGATATCCACGGTTTCCTCGCGCAACGGACTTTGTTCGTTTTCCAGCCGTGACAGGGTCAATAGATCCGCCACCAGATTGTCCATCCGCCGGGTTTGCTCGGCCATCAGGTGCAGCGCACGACGCGAACTGTCGTTATTGAGATCGGGCATGTCCTGGAGGTTTTCGAGAAACCCGCTGACCACCGTCAAAGGAGTGCGCATTTCATGCGACACATTGGCGACAAAATCGCGGCGCATGGCTTCGACGCGCTCGAACTGGGTGATGTCGCGAATGATCAGCAAGCGTTTTTCGTCCCCATACGGAATCAGCTTGATGGAGAGAACCATATCGTCATGGCGGGAAGGACGCATGATCAACGGAACGTTGAAATTCGATTCATGCAGATAGGCGACGAATTCCGGCTGGCGCACCAGATAGGTGATGTCCTGCATGATATCCTGCTCGGGATCGAGATCGAAGAGCTGCTGGGCCAGCGGATTGCACCACTCGATGCGGTTCGCCGCATTCAGGATCGCCACGCCCTCCGGCAGCGCCGAGGTGGCCAGTTCGATGTGCTGCAACTCGGCAGCCAATTCCTGCTTGGTCTGGTTGTGCTGCTTGACCATTTTGTACAGGCGCGAAAACACATCGTCCCATATACCGCCGGCTTCAGGAATCGTTTCAATGCGCGCATCACCCAGCCATTGACCAAGCTTGAACAATTGGCGCGCGCGGTACGCCATCACGGTCAGCAGCACGGCCAACATGAACAATAATGCGATGGTTGTCGAGAACCAGCCCCAGATCAACAATGCGGCCAGCATGCTTACCCAGACCGGCATGCTTACTCGAAGCCAAAACTCTTGCAAGGTAATTTCCTAGATTATCGAAAAGCGGTAACCGCTGCCGCGCACGGTTTGTATCACATTATCCATTGCAACCGGTTCCAGCGCGGCACGCAACCGGCGGATATGCACGTCCACGGTGCGTTCCTCGACAAACACCTGCGTGCCCCATACCTGGTCGAGCAATTGCGCGCGGCTATACACGCGCTCGGCGTGGGTCATGAAGAAATGCAGCAGGCGGAACTCCGTCGGCCCGAGTTCAATTGCCTTGCCGTTCGCCATCACGCGGTGGGATGCCGGAGACAGTTCCAATCCCCCCGCTGCTACCGCTTCATCCGGCATGGCGGGAATATGACGGCGCAATACCGCGCGTATGCGCGCCATCAACTCGCGCGGCGAGAACGGTTTGGTGATGTAATCGTCCGCGCCGGATTCCAGTCCCAAGATCTTGTCGCGCTCTTCGCCGCGCGCCGTCAGCATGATGATGGGGATGTCCTTGGTACGCGCATCGGAACGCAACTGTTTTGCCAAAACCACCCCGCTGGTGTTCGGCAGCATCCAATCCAGCAAGATCAAATCCGGTGCGGCGCCGCGGATCTGCTGCCATGCGCTATCCGCATCTTCGGCGCGCAACGCCTGAAAGCCCGCCTGCATCACATTGAATGCCAGCAGCTCCTGGATCGCCGGTTCATCTTCCACAATCAATATCTTCGCATTCATTATTTATTCCTCATCTTCATATCCCGTTTTTCATCCGGGATTGCGAGAATATGAATAAATTATGACAGGAAGATGACACTCGTCAGGTTTGTTTGTGAGAAGGATGAAGATGCGGCTCTTCTGCCACATGACCAGTATGGCCTGCGGCTAGATGATGCAGATGCGCGTGTTCCGGCTCGTGCGGCAGCGGCTTCGCCACCACGCTGGGCAGCAGCGAGCCGACCACCATGCCGGACAGGCTGGCGAACATCCCGGCGAAATGGGCCGGCACGAAAGGATCGTCCGGTCCGAATATCGAAATGCCCAGCCACACCGACAGGCCGCAGAAGATCGACACCAGCGCGCCCTGGGTATTGGAGCGCTTCCAGTAGACTCCTGCAACCAGCGGCACGAAGGCCATCACCAGCGTGACCTGATAGGCATTCTCGACCATCTTGAATATGCTGGCATCCGAATGCATCGCATACAGCGTGACCATGATCGTGAACGCCACCGTCACGCCGCGCATCAGGTGCAGCATCCTGTGGTCGGACAGCCTGTGCCCGATCATCGGCTTGAGGATGTTTTCGCTGAATGTCACCGAAGGCGCCAGCAGCGTCGCCGAGGCGCAGCTCTTGATCGCGGAAAGCAGCGCGCCAAAGAACATCACCTGTGCAAACAGCGGCGCGTGCTGCATCACCAGCGTCGGCAGGATCAGTTGCGGATCTTCATCTATCAGGCCTTCCACCATCTTCGGGTCGATCAGCGTGGCCGAGTAGGCGAGGAACATCGGCACAAAAGCGAACAGGAAATACAGGCACCCGCCGAGCACCGAACCCCAGATCGCGATGTTTTCTGTCTTTGACGATTGCACGCGCTGGAACACGTCCTGCTGCGGGATCGAGCCGAACATCATGGTCACCCACGCGGCGGCAAAGGCGATGATCTCCTTCAGGTCAAGCGCGGGCCAGAATTCAAATTTGCCGGCCTGCCTGGCATGTTCCACTACCACACCCACGCCGCCAACCTGTCCGCTGATCTCGTGGCCGATGAACAGCATGCCGATCACGATGATGATCATCTGCAAAAAGTCGGTGATCGCCACCGCCCACATGCCGCCGAAGAAGGTGTAGATCAGGATGGTGCCCGAGCCGATCCACATCCCGGCCAGCTTGCTGATCTCGCCATTGGACACCACGTTGAACACCAGACCGAGCGCCGTGATCTGCGCACCCACCCAGCCCAGGTAGGAAATCACGATGGCAATGGTGGTCAGTACCTCGACACTGCGGCCGAATTTCTTCTTGTAGAAATCGCCAATGGTCAGCAGATTCATCCGGTACAACGGTGCGGCAAAGAACAGCCCGACCAGGATCAGACACATCGAGGCGCCAAACGGATCAGCCACCACGCCATGCAATCCTTCCTGCAGAAATGTCGCCGGAATCCCGAGAACGGTCTCCGAACCGAACCATGTCGCGAACACCGTCGCCGTGACCATGTAGAACGGCAGATGCCGCCCGGCGATCGCGAAGTCCTTGGTGTTATGGACGCGGGTGGCAGCCCACAGGCCGATGCCGACCGAGATGATCCAATAGGTGATTACAAACCAGAGCAACATGCGATATCCCCTTGCAAGCTATTACAGTACGTCTGAAATTGTAGCAGCCCTGTTCATTATCAGCGCAACAAAAACGGGCCGGCATGAACATAAAAAAGCCACCCGGAAGGTGGCCCAGCCAAACAGATGCTACCCGGCCTACAATTCTTTGGCGTGTGTGGCCAAATATTTCGCGACACCCTCGGTCGAAGCGCCCATACCAGCCTTTCCTTTGCTCCATCCGGCCGGGCAGACTTCGCCGTGTTCTTCGGTGAATTGCAACGCATCCACCATGCGCAACATTTCGTCGATGTTGCGTCCCAGAGGGAGATCATTCACCACCTGATGGCGCACCACGCCGGCGCGGTCGATCAGGAACGAACCGCGGTATGCGACTCCGTCCGCAGCTTCCACGTCGTAGGCCTTGCAGATCTCGTGCCTGATGTCGGCCACCAGCGGATAACGCACCTGGCCGATACCTCCGTTGTTGACCGGCGTACTCTTCCAGGCAAAATGCGTGAAATGCGAATCTATTGAAACACCGACCACCTCAACATTGCGTTTCCTGAATTCGTCGAGGCGGTGATCGAAGGCGATGATTTCGGAGGGACACACGAACGTAAAATCAAGCGGCCAGAAAAACACCACTGCGTATTTTCCGGAGATGTGTTTTTTCAGATTGAAATTTTCGTTGAAATCGTTGTTGCCCATCACTGCAACAGCGTTGAAATCGGGGGCGGCTTTGCCAACGAGTACAGCCATGTTCATCTCCTAAAGATTGATGATGTTGAACGATGCAGTCTAGATTCTGCCATCGCTGCGTCAACCCGCCGCTGGTCCGCGGGATTTGATTGTAACCGGAAGGGCCCTACAGCCTTTCCATTCCGGAGGCAGCCAGCAAATTCAAGCCCCGGTCGGATTGCGCCACATCGTCATCACCAGCGCAGGGCATATCAACCAGCCGATCTGGCCGAACACCTTTTGTGCTCACCAGAAATAAGGCATGTCTCGCGTGAAGAATCCTGAGTCAGTGCGAATGCGCCCTTTGTCTGCTGATGATATCGGCTGCCATGTGCAGGGCGACAGCGCAGGAGATATACAGCAATGCCATTGAAACATACGAAGCATAATATTGGGCAACACGCGATGTGTATTCAACTGCGCTCATATCCGCAAAACGATTGGAGAACAGATAAAAGGTGGCGTTGGAAAATGCGAAAGCAAAACTGCTGGCTGCCCATGCCGCCAAGGCTAACACTGTCAATCCCTTGCCTTCCATGGTGTGCCTCATCGCGAACCAGCGGCCGGCAAGCCACAAGCTGCCGTAGGTCGGGATCAGGAACCAATAGGCGGGACTCATGCACCAGTCGCTGATGCCTTGAACGGAAGTCGCGTAGTAATCGATCAAGCCCGCCTCGATGATCAGCACACTGAATGCCGCCACAGACACACGGGCATATCTGGATAGATACAGGCCGCCCAGGAAAAATACCGCATACGAAGCGTCCGGCAGGGAGACCGCCGAGCCGAAATGGTTGAACCGGGTGGCCGCCATCAGTGCCACCAGCACGGCCAATATGGCGGTGGTCCTGGTTTGATTGTAGTTCATTGCATCTCCTGAATTGTGCTCGTAATCAATGTTTACAACATTACACGAAGGCAGACGATTTGCATAGCCGGAGAAAGGCAAAAGCGGGCAAACTGCCTTTGCATCCGGCGCAAAGTCTATTGTCGGTAGTTCAATCCGACAAACAGCGTCCGCCCCGGGGTATTGTAGGCGTATACCTCCGAATATTCGCGATCGAACAGATTGTCCAGGTGCGCCGACACGTTCAATTTCTTGTCTATCATGTAGCGCGCAGTCAGATTGAGCAGTGTGTAACTGTCCAAAGTGACCGGATTGCCGTTGAGATCATAATCCTGGCGTGCCCCGCTGTATCTAACCTCGGCACCCATTTGCCACGCCTCCCGGTCATGCTCAACCGACACGTTCCAAAATTCCTTTGCCCGGCGCAACAGCACCTGGCCGGTTACGGCATCGCGCGGATTCTGGAAAGTCGCATTGGCATTCAGGAGGGAATCGCCGAACTTTCCCTCATAGCTGAATTCTCCCCCGTTGATTTGTGCCTGATCGATATTGACGACTGTGGTGCAGGCTGGGTTGCAGGCGATCAAATCGCTGATGCGGTTATCGAAATATACCGCATCCGCACGCTTGCCGTTGGCCGTATAGTGCAATCCGGCTTCCATGTTTTGCGAGCGCTCCGGCTTCAAGTTCGGGTTGCCCTGATAACCGTACGATAACGGGTAATACATGTCGTTGAAGGTCGGGGCTTTGAATGCATTGCTGATCGTCGCGGTAAAACGCAATGATTGGGTAAATTGCGCACCATACCCTAGCAACCCGGTATTTGCAGTACCAAAATCCGAATAGTTGTCCTGGCGCAGATTGACCTGCACTTGATGTAAGCCATATCCGCCCACATAGCCCCCCGACAGGCTCTTTACGTTGCGCGCAGTTTGCGTATAGAGCGTGTCGGAAGATACCTCCTGTTCCAGATATTCCGCCGCCAGATCGATATGCCGGTTATCCGCGATCTTGAGGGTATTTTGCCATGTCAGCTGATTGCTTTGTGTTTGAAAGCGCGACGACTGCACACCGTTGGTATAAGTGCGGCTGTCATCGGTGCCCTGCGCCACCCGCAACAGGCTGTGCCACTTCCCGTTGAGCTGGTCATCCGATGCCAGTGATATCTTGTCGATGGTATCCACCGTATTGTTGAGGTCTGTCGGCAAGCCATACGGGTTGTCATAGGAGCTGTCGCCGCGCGTGCCGAACAGCGAGGCTGACAATGAATGATCCGCGTTGAAGGCATGTTTGATTTGCGCATTCAGCGTGTCGTTGTCGTAACCGTTGTCGTTGGGATTGGCGCCGGGCGCAAGCAGCGGGTTCATCGCCGACACGCCATCGGTTCTGACTATGCCGGCATTCACACTGAATGAAGTGTCTTTCACATCTCCGGAAAATCCCGCCGACAATCGCTTTGTGTCATGGCTTCCGATTCCGGCGCTGGCGTTAAAAGACGGCGGACCTTGCCCACGTTTGGTGAATAACTGGATCACTCCGCCGATGGCCTCGGAACCGTACAGGCTGCTGACATTGCCGCGCACCACCTCGATGCGTTCGATACTGTCCAGCATGATGTGTTCAAGCGCCGTCGTGCCGGCCGTTGCAGAGTTGATGCGCACACCATCCAACAGAACCAGGACCTGATCAGAATTGGTGCCGCGCATGAAGGTGCTGCTTACATTTCCCAGCCCGCCGGACTGGGCCACTTCGACGCCGGCCAGCGAACGCAGCAAGGTCGGAACATCCGGCGCGCCGGATTTGCTTATATCCAGTTCATCCAGCACTGTCGTGTCGGCGATGGTTTGATCCAGTGGCTGCTCCATCCGCGTGGGTGTCACGATCAGCAGCTCCATGGGCGAGTCGGCAATTGCTGCATAGGGATGTGAGATCGCACCGAACAGCGCAACCGAGATCAGCATTTGTTTCATTTTCGTTTCCCGAATAAGTTCCAGGCGTCCCCGCTGGAAAATCAATAATCAGGAAATACTGTGAGTGGAATTTTTTCTGAAAGATCGCTGCACAAAGCGGAGGATGAAGATGTGCGGCAGGCTTTCCGATGCGCCACCCGCAGCATCTCCCGGCTTAAGGGAGCCGCTAAGCATCCAAAGTTCGCCCAAATGCAAGCCGCGGGGGAAATTTCGCGGCGCCGCATATGGGTTATATGCCAGCAAGAAATTTTTTCCGCAACACAGCAGTTGGGATAAAATCTGGATGCTCAGAGGCCCCCTTTGCTTTCAGGCCGGTATCCGGGCTTGCAAGTCCTGATTTGCCGCCTTCCCATGATTGCTCACAGTGGCGTATTGGCAAATCCACACTCGCTTACCGTTGCGGGGGCAGCTCAGGCATTGAGAACCGATGTTCTCGCACCTGCTTCCCGTTTAACTCGTCTGCTTGCAGACGGGCACCTCAAAGCGGGGCGCACTTTATCACAAACTTGTCGCCGCTAGGTTAAACAATAATTTCTGTGAACCTACAAACTGCTTGCATAAATCGGCCTTAGCGTTTGACTTATCAACACTTTTCAATCTATAGTCAGCGCATGGAAAACGAATTGAACGCGCTGGAAGGCAAACTTGCCCAACTGATACAGGTTAACGGCAAGCTACGCGCCGAAAATCAAGAGTTGCGACAAGAGTTAGCGCACGCTCTCAGCAGCAATCGACTTTACGCCGATAAAATGGGTAACGCTAAAGCACGCCTGGAAAAGCTGCTGATCACACTCCCTGAAGATCAAACATGAGCCATCCCACGAAAACACTTGAAGTCAAGATTCTCGACCGCGAGTTGCGTATCGCCTGCCCGGAGGAAGAGCGCGGGGAACTGCTCGATGCGGTGGCTTATCTGGACAAGCGTATGCGCGAGATCCGCGATGCGGGAAAAATCGCCAGCGTCGAGCGGATCGCGCTGATGGCCGCACTGAATATCACCCACGAATTACTCGGCATGAAAGTCGGGCGCGGCATTGACCTCTCCGACTTTAAGCGTAGAATGAACTCCATGCAGGCAGCGATCGATCAGGCATTGGCCGAACAAGACACGCTGTTTTGAGTTGTCCCCTGCGGTGTTCGACAGGCCTATAATTCTTTGAACCCATAAGCTTAGCTTAAGGCCGCAACCTTTGGTGTTACTGTTGTGCGCGTCCCGATTCGCGGATGTACCTGATGTAACTTGGATGCGGCCCTCTTGAACCCAGGTTCAAGATGCTGGGCCACCGGCACAGGCGGGGGGCTTTATTCCAGTGCGACCTTTTCAGGTCGCACTTTTTATTCGTGCCTCCAGGTGCCTCTAAGAATCAAAATATCCACGCCAGACAAGGCGTGTTCACAAAATTGCAGCACCGCATATGGCGCGATATTCAAGCAAGATTTTTTGGGCACAACGAAGTATGGCGACGAGATTTTGAGAGGTACCTGTGCGTTACTGGCTGATGAAATCCGAACCTGCTGATTGCAGCATCGACGATCTCGCTGCGCTCCCTAAACAAACAGTGCCCTGGTATGGCGTACGCAACTATCAGGCGCGCAATTTCATGCGCGACCAGATGAAGGTCGGCGACGGGGTATTGTTCTATCACTCCAACTGCGATGAGCCCGGCATCGCCGGCATCGCCAGGGTCAGCAGCACTGCCTATCCCGATGCCACGCAATTCAAGCGCACCAGCAAGTACTTCGACCCCAAGGCCACGCCGCAACAGCCGCGCTGGTTCAATGTGGATGTGCAATTGGTCAAGAAGATCGCGCTGATTTCCATCGATGAATTGCGCAATCACCCGGAATTGCAACGCATGCGCACTTTGCAGCGCGGCAACCGCCTGTCCATCACGCCGGTTGATCCTGCCGAATGGAAATTCATCATCACCAGGTTGGCACACGACTGATGGAGTGGTACGCCGAATATCTGGTGCTCGGCGCAATCGCCGGATATCTGGCGGGTATGTTCGGGATCGGCGGCGGAATCATCATCATGCCGGTGCTGATGTTCCTGTTCGACGCGCAGCATTTTCCTGCCGAACACTTGCTGCACCTTGCGCTGGGCACTTCGATGGCTGCCATCCTGTTCACCTCGCTGTCCAGCCTGCTCAAGCACGATCAACATGGCGCGGTCAACTGGCGGGTGGTGCGCAACATCACCCCGGGCGTGCTGCTGGGCACCGGCATAGGCGCCATGTTTGCCACCAGCATCTCACCCCACCATCTGGGGATATTCTTCGCACTGTTCGTGTATTTCGTGGCGGCACAAATATTGATCGATGTTCGCCCGAACGCTTCCCGCCAATTGCCCGGTGCCGTCGGCATGACATTGACCGGCATACTCACCGGTTGGTTGAGCAGCATGGTATCGATCGGCGGGGGCACCATCAGCATCCCGTTCCTGGTCTGGTGCAATATATCGCTCAGACATGCGATCGGCACATCCGCAGCGATCGCCTTTCCGGTCGCGGTCGGCGGCACGATCGGTTATATATACACCGGCATGAACATTCATTCACTGCCTTCCTACAGCCTGGGCTTTGTCTATCTGCCCGCGTTATTCTGGGTCGCACTCGCCACCGTCATCACCGCCCCATTGGGCGCAAAAGCGACGCATACCATGAAGATCGGGCTATTGCGCAAGCTGTTCGCTTTGCTGTTGCTGGTGCTGGCCACCAAGCTGCTGTTCAAGGTTATCGCCTGACTGAACGATCATCGCAGAAATAAAGATAACGCAATAAATGAAGCGCATTGACAGTACTTAAAGTAACGCTGTATAAACTATCCGACGTCCAAATGGTTTGTTGAACGTTAATAAAGCAAGTTTCTATTCAACTTTGCGGGAGGTTCACATGAAAAGGCTTATAGCAATTTTATCTTTGGTTGCGGCATTTCCTGTAGCAGCTTTGGCTGGTGCAGATGGCAGCTGTGGTGTTGGTTCCATGCTATTCAGGGACCAGAAGGGTGTTGCTCCACAGGTATTCGCCATGACTACCAATGGTTGGACCGGGCAGGTATTTGCCGTCACTTCCGGCACTTCAGGTTGCACTCCGAATGCCGAAGTCAGCTCAAACTGGAAGATGGCGATGTTCATCGACGGCAACAAAGACCAGCTGGCGCGCGACATGTCGGTCGGCAGCGGCGAAACCCTCGCTTCGCTCTCACACTTGCTAGGTATCGAAGCCAAGGACCAGGCGGCATTCAACCGTCTTGCCAAGGACAATGTGGCACGCATCTTCACCAACGAGAACGTCGCGACCGAACAAGTCGTTGCCTCTTTGCGCGAGGTTCTGGCATCGGATGCGACTCTCTCGCATTATCAGGCCGCGCTTTAACAACAACGCAAGTCGCCGACACCCAGTGGTAGCACCACTGGGTTTTTTCTTATCTAAAATGCCTGATAAATGTTCCCGATTGGGCAAATGCGCCTGATATGGCTCCTTGCCTGTGCGGCGCTGTTTCTATTCCACTCTTCCGCGTTCGCCACGATAGACAACGCATATCTTGCCGAGCTGATTGCGAAGTCGAAGCAGCTCCGGCTCGCGGAGCGTCCGGAGTGGATCAAACTGGTGCATTATGTCCCTAATCTTATTGCTCCAGGTGTCCACGGCCTGGTTGACAGCCCGCAGTTCTACAATGCGCCTGACGGAAAGAACAATCCTCAAGCGGAATTGGAAGCCACGCTCGCAAGCTTTTACTCGGATATCGAAGAGACCAACGAGCAACAGAATCCCCAGTGCCTGTTCATCGCGCGCTACGCGTGGCTGAACCAGCAGCTTGCATTCGATCCCCAACGTCTTCCGCAGCACGAATGCAAACGCTATCAAAAATGGCACGCGGGACTTAACCCGAGCGGGCTGACGCTGATCTTTGCGTCGGCATATCTCAACAGTCCGTCGTCGATGTACGGCCATCCTCTCGTCAGGGTGGATGCGAAGGATCAGGATGAGCATACCAGGCTGCTTGCTTACGCCATCACCTTCGCGGCGAATACCGACGAAACCAATGGCCTCACCTATGCCATGAGCGGCTTGTTCGGAGGATATCCCGGTGTATTTTCGATCCTGCCCTACTATCTCAAAGTGCGCGAATACAGCAACCTCGAGAATCGCGATCTGTGGGAATACCAGTTGAACTTTACTCCCGAAGAAATAGACCGCGTTCTGATGCATACATGGGAGCTCGGGCCTATTTACTTTCAGTATTTTTTCTTCGATGAGAACTGTGCGTACCATCTGCTGGGACTGCTGCAGGTAGCTCGACCGGAACTGGATCTCACCAGTCAATTCCGCTGGTGGGCAATCCCTACAGACGCGGTACGTGAAATCGCCAATCAACCGAATATGTTGAAGAAAGTTGTTTATCGTCCATCAAACGCTACGGTGGTAAAATACCAGCTAAGCTTTTTGGACGAGTCAGAGCGCAGGCTCACCAAAGATTTAAGCATACGGCACATCACCGTAAACGATACGGCACTAACTGCGCTGCCGAAGAGCCGTGCTGCCGCAGTACTCGAGGCCAGCCAGGACTACCTCAGCTATCGCCGCGCAATTGGCGAAAATGACGTAGCCGATCCTGCAGAGCTTGCGCATGAGTTGCTCACTGCACGCAGTCGTTTGGACGTAGAGGCCCAGACACAGCAAATACCTGTGCCGAAAGTCCGTCCCGACCAGGGACACGGCTCATCCCGTGTTACGCTCGAGGTTGGACAGAAGGAAGGAAATAATTTTCAGGAGCTGAACGCGCGCGCCACTTACCACGACATAATGGATAGCGATGAAGGATACGTTCGCGGTGCAGAGCTGGAGTTCTTCAGCCTCGCACTACGCCATTATGATGATTTTGGCGCAGTGAGGATTGAGAAATTCACTCCTATCAGCATTCTGTCACTGACTCCGCGGGACGACTTCTTTCAATCCATGTCATGGAATTTAGCAGCTGGATGGCAGCGTGTCCGTACACCCGATGGCAGCGAGCCACTGGTTTTTTCGCTGGACGGAGGAGTGGGTGGAGCCTGGTCTAACCAGAGTGCCACGGCACTCTGGTATGCCTTATTCGAAAGCAGTACACGGCTCAACCAAAATCTGTCTGATGGATATGCTCTGGGTGCGGGAGCAAATACAGGTGTTCTGTTTGACTTTAGCCCGATCTGGCGCATCCATGGTTACGTGCATGGCATGAGATACTTTTTGGGTCAGCTTGACACACCTTTGAAATATGGCCTGGATCAGCGCATCTCGCTTGGTCGTGATCTTGCGCTGCGCTTGGATTTCGCGCGCAACCGTGAATTGCACTGGAATTACAACAGCGGCTCGGTGTCGATCATGTATTATTTTTGATATGCGTACCCTTTATATACGTCACTTTGGGATCGCTCTTGCTCACTGTGCTGCTATCCGGTTGCACGAACCTGTTTTTCCAACCACACAGCTTCCTGATCGACACACCTGATCGTCATGGCATCGAATACCGGATAGAGAATTTCCAGGCGGCGGACGGCACAGCCCTGAATGCGTGGTTTCTCCCGGCCCGAATCAAGGATGGTGAAAAGGCAAAGGCAACGGTGCTGTTCCTGCACGGCAATGCCGAAAACATCAGCACCCATTTCCGCAACGTTGCGTGGTTGCCCGCCGAAGGTTTCAACGTGCTCGCCCTCGATTACCGCGGCTATGGAGCTTCGGATGGGGAACCGTCACTGGCCGGGATGCAGCTCGATATCGACGCGGCGATGCGCAGCCTGCTGGCGCACAAGGATGTCGATCCGGACAAGATCATCATCTTCGGGCAAAGCCTGGGCGGCTCGCTCGCCATCTATTACGTAGCGCACAGCGCATATCGCGCCAACATCCGCGCGGTCGTGATCGACAGCGCCTTTTTCGATTACCGCCAGATCGTCAAAGAAAAACTTGCCGGCTTTTTCCTCACCTGGCCGTTCCAGTGGCTCCCCTGGTTAACGATGGACGACGACTATTCTCCGGCAAACGCGGTCGCCTCGATCAGCCCTCTGCCGCTGCTGCTGATACACGGCGACCAGGATGTCGTGGTTCCGACTCACAATTCTCAACAACTTTTCGAGCGGGCCAAAGAACCGAAAGAACTATGGATCGTCCCGGGGGCGGGACATACCCAGTCGCTGAACAACGAAACGGTGCGCAACCGGCTGCTCGAGTATCTGCTGCGCCACAGCGGCAATTGAGCATTCCCTTGGCACTGTTGTTCCAGGCATCTTTATGCTGCTCATGCATCAGTGCAATAATGCTTCATGGTCCCTACTCCTGAAAATATCCATCCGCATCATCCGAGAGCACCCAGTCCTGGCTTGATACGCTGTCGAAAACTTTTGCTGCTGCAGAAGTCGAGTTGATCCGCCATGCCTGCGAACTGGCCGAGCCGCTCTACGCCGGAAAAGCGGAACTGACCGGGACGCCACTGATGCAGCACGCTCTCGGTTCCGCATCGCTTCTGGTTGGCATGAACATGGATCATGAAATGATCGCCGCCACCATTTTGCATGCGGTGCCGGACTATCTGGATGACTGGGCACCGAAACTCGAGCAGGAATTCGGCGCCAACGTGAAGATGCTGGTCGAAGGCATCTCGCGGATGCGGCTGCGACACGTTACTGGCGAAGCCAGCCGTTCGCGGGAGCAGCCGCAAGGCAGCCCCTCTCGCACCAAAGGGCTACGCCCCACCGTATCGGGGCTGAGTCATATCCAGCAATTCAGCGAGATGCCCGGCCAAGTCAAAAAAAAGGAAAAGGAAGAAGCCGCGCAGCAGATCGAAAGCCTGCGCAAGATGCTGCTGGCGATGGTGGAAGACATCCGCGTGGTGTTGATCAAGCTGGCCGAGCGCACCCAGACCATGCGCCATCTGTCTGGCGCGAAGCCTGAACAACAGAAACAGATCGCTCAAGAGACACGCAGCCTCTTCGCGCCGCTGGCCAATCGGCTCGGCGTGTGGCAACTCAAATGGGAACTGGAAGACCTTTCGGTGCGCTATCTGGAGCCCGAGCTGTACAAGAAAGTCGCCAAGCTGCTGGATGAGCGCAGAGTGGATCGCGAGCAATATATCGCCGATGTGGTTTCGCAATTGCAGCAGGTGTTGAGCCAGGCGGGCATCCCCGCTGAAGTGACCGGCCGCCCCAAACACATCTACAGCATCATCAACAAGATGAAGCGCAAGCATATGGATTTCAGCGAACTCTACGATGTGCGCGCGGTGCGGATCCTGGTCGATGAAACTCGCATCGATGGAATCAGGGGCTGTTACACCGCGCTCGGCCTGGTGCATGAATTGTGGCCGCCGATCGAAAGCGAATTCGACGACTACATCGCGCACCCCAAGAGCAACAACTACCGCTCGCTGCACACCGCCGTGGTCGGCCCGCGCGGCTTGGCGCTCGAGGTGCAGATACGCACCCGCGAGATGCACCGGCATTCCGAACTCGGCGTCGCCGCCCACTGGCGCTACAAGGAAGGCGTGAAATCGGATACCCGCTTCGACGAGAAGATCGCGTGGCTGCGCCAGATACTGGAGTGGAAGGAAGACTTGGCCGACCAGGGCGACCTGCAGGAGCAATTCAAGAACGAATTGTTCCATGACCAGGTTTACGTGTTCACGCCGCTTGGCAAAGTGATCGCGCTGTCCAAAGGCGCGACCCCGGTGGAATTCGCCTACACATTGCATACCGATCTGGGGCATCGCACGCGCGGCGCCAAGGTGGACGGCAGCATCGTCCCGCTCAACTACAAACTGCAGAACGGGCAGCGCGTGGAAATCCTCACCGTCAAACAGGGCGGGCCGAGCCGCGACTGGATCAACCCCTCGCTCGGCTTTCTGCAAAGCTGCGCGCATCCGCGCCAAGGTGCGCGCCTGGTTCAAGAACCAGAACTACGACGAAAGCGTCGCACAGGGCAGGACGCAACTGGATCGCGAACTGCACCGGCTCGGCATCACCGCGATCAACCAGGAAAAGCTCGCGCAGCGATTGCACTACAACAAACTGGACGACTTCCTCGCCGCCATCGGGCGCAACGAGATCACCCAGCGGCGCATCGCCGTCGCGATCCAGGAAGAGCTGCCGACCAAGGTGATCGAAACCGCAAAACCGAAAGCGTTCAGGCCCGCGACCGAACGCACCGCAAAAGCAGACATCACCGTCGGCGGCGTGAACAACCTGATGACCCGCATCGCCAAATGCTGCAACCCTGCGCCGGGAGATGTGATCGTCGGTTATGTCACGCGCGACCGCGGCATCACGATACACCGGGAGGACTGCGCGTTCATGCTGCGCATGACCGAAAGCAGAAAAGACCGCAAGCTGACGGCACAGTGGAACGAATATTGATTCAGGCCGTACAGGCTGGAAGCAAAACTCGCTTCCAACCCAGGTACGGAGTCAAAACGGTGGTAGCTTTAAACCATGTCCTTCAGGCCCTTCAGTGGCAGCACTTTGACGACACTGCGCGCCGGTTTGGCCTTGAAAGTCATCGGTTCCTTGGTAAAAGGATTGATGCCCTTCTTTGCGGGCTGGGCCGGTTTGTGTACCAGTTTGATCTTCATCAGGCCAACCACATTGAACAGGCCGGCGCTTTTCAAGTCACGCTTGATGAGTGCAGCGAGTTCGTCGAACACTGCGCTCACCTGTTTGCGATTGAGGCCGGTCTTGTCAGAAATATTACCGAGGATCTCGGACTTGGTGCTGGGTTTTTTTGATGCCTTGCTTTTTGTCGCCATGTGTCGCTCCCAAATGATGTGGTAATGATTATTAAAATACAAACAAACGAGTGTGCAGGGAAATTCCTGACGGGGCTCAACTTAGCATAATTCTCGGAGAAATAGAAGAAAGCTTGGTTTTATTTTGAAGTTGAATTGCTAATGTGCATATATCGTGCCTTGACCAATCAGATCAATAGCCGGTTTCGGTCGAATCCGGATATTCATACCCATCGCTTAGCCGGCTGCCTAAGCGTTTGATTATATATGGTCTATGGATATTCTTTGGTGCGAAAATCCACGCAGGCTATGCGCCAAGATATGCGCGCTGCACAGCATCACTTCCAAGAAGCTCACCAGCAAAACCCGACAATGAGATCGCACCGCTTTCCATCACATAACCGCGCCGGGCAACTTTCAGCGCAAGCCGGGCGTTTTGCTCGACCAGCAGGATGCTCATGCCGAGTGCGGCGATATCGCGTATGGTCTCGAAGATCTTCTGTACCATAATCGGCGCAAGGCCCATGCTGGGTTCGTCCAGCATCAGCAGGCGCGGCCGGCTCATCAGTGCGCGAGCCATCGCGACCATTTGCTGTTCTCCGCCTGACAGCGTTCCGGCCAGCTGGTCTTTGCGCTCGGCGAGGCGCGGGAATAATCCGTACATGCGTTGAAGGTCTGAGGTGATTTCGTGTTTGTCACTGCGAGTGTATGCGCCCATCTGCAGATTTTCCGCCACGGTCATCCGCGCGAATACGCCGCGCCCTTCCGGAACGAGCGCGATGCCCATCGCGGCGCGCTGGTGTGCCGGGATATTTTTCAGATTCTTGCCATCATATTGGATTTGTCCGCCGGCCGGATGCAGCAATCCCGCCAGCGTTCTCAGCGTGGTGGTCTTGCCAGCGCCGTTGCTGCCGATCAATGCGACCAACTCTCCCTGCGCAACATGAAAATCTATTCCTTTTATGGCATGGATACCGCCGTACGCAACTTTCAAGTCGCGGACGTCGAGCAAAGCACTAGTCATCCCCCCCTCCGAGATATGCGGCGATCACCGTTGGATCATTGCGCACTTCTTCCGGCACGCCTTCGGCGATCTTCTTGCCGTAATCGAGCACCGCCACCCGATCGCACAATCCCATGATAAGTTTGACGTCGTGCTCGATCAGCAGCACAGTGACCCCGTTATTGCGTATGGTTTGCAGTAGCGTTCTGAGACTTTCAGTCTCGGTCGCATTCATGCCCGCGGCTGGCTCATCGAGCGCGAGCAGCAACGGGTCGGTGGCCAGCGCCCGGGCGATTTCCAACCGCCGTTGTTCGCCATAAGACAAATGCTTGGCAAGCGTCTGTGAGGATTTTTCGATCCCGACATAGCCCAGCAGCTCGCGGGCGCGTTCAGTGATGTCACGCTCTTCATCGCGCGTACCAGTGTTGTGCAGCAACGCCCCGAACACCCCAGCTCGTGTTCGCGCATGACGGCCTATCATCACATTTTCCAAAGCGGTCAGATTGGCGAACAGCCGGATGTTCTGGAACGTGCGCGCGATGCCGGCTTGCGCCAGTACATGCGGCGTGCCCGCGCGATAGTGTTTGCCGTTGAACTGGAAACCGCCCGCGCTCGGGTGATACAGACCGGTTATGATATTGAACAGCGTTGTTTTGCCGGCACCGTTCGGACCGATCAGACCGTAAATCTCGCCGCGCCGGATATTCAAAGTGATATCGGACAGTGCGCTCAGACCACCGAACTTTTTGCTGATGCGCGAAGCGTGCAGCAATGTATCTTCAGTGCGATGCATCGTATATGCTTTCTTCAGCAGCCACCCCATCTCCGCCCAGCTCGCGACGGCGTACACGCGACGGAAGCAGTCCGGCAGGACGATAGAGCATGATCACGATCAGCGCAGTGCCGAACAGCAGCATGCGCAGACTTTCAGGATCGACCAGCGATTTGCCGAACAACGCCTGTTGCAGCGGCACGATGATGTGGCGCAACACTTCGGGCAGCAGCGCCAGCAACACGCCGCCGAGGATCACGCCGGCTATGTTGCCCATGCCGCCTAGCACGACCATGCACAGCACCATGATGGATTCCATCAGGCTGAAACTCTCCGGGCTGACAAAGCCCTGGAATCCCGCGAACAGCGCGCCGGACGCGCCGCCGAACATCGCACCCATCGCGAATGCGAGCAGCTTGAGGTTGCGCGTGTTGATGCCCATCGCCGAGGCGGCGATCTCGTCCTCGCGTATCGCCATCCAGGCCCTGCCGATGCGCGACCTTTCCAGCCGCCGAGATACGAAAACCACCAGTGCGGTGAACGCCAGGAACAGATAAAAATACAGGTGTACCGAAGGAAAGACGATGCCGAACAAATTTTGCGTCGCACTCAATGGAACACCCGCCATGATTACTGGATCGATGCGGCTGATGCCTTGCGGCCCGTTGGTCAGGTTGACGGGTGCATTCAGATTGTTCAAAAAGATGCGGATGATCTCGCCGAAGCCCAGCGTAACGATCGCGAGATAGTCGCCGCGCAATCGCAATGTCGGCGCACCGAGCAGCACGCCGAAACCACCCGCAACCAGCGCCGCCAGCGGCAGGACGATCCAGAATGGCAGATGCATGCCATCGGGAAGCGCCGCCGGGAAGACCTGTGCCAAGTGGGGTGAACCGGTTAGCGCATAGCAATAAGCTCCCACTGCGAAGAACGCGATATAACCCAGATCGAGCAGTCCAGCGTAGCCGACCACGATGTTCAGGCCGAGCGCCAGCATGATATAGAGCATCGCGAAATCCACGATACGAACCCAGCCGCGTCCTAGCAGCGCATCGGTGATGAAAGGCAACAGCAGCAATACGGCGAGCAATAACCAGATCGTAAGGCGTTCGTTGCGCTTTTGGAAAAATTGCATTGCAAAACCCCCTCTCAGCAACGCTGCGAACAGCCCGAGCCGACATGCACCGCACAGAGCACATCGAAACACGCCATCTGAAAAAAACAAGCGGGCACCCGGCACCGCTTTTCCGGCGTGTGACAGCTTATGCGAGTATTTTCAAGCTCGTTCCGCAATGCGTTCTCCCAGCAGACCTGATGGCCTGAACACGAGCACCGCTATCAGAACGAAGAAGGCGAACACGTCCTGATAGTTGCTGCCGAGAAATCCGCCAGTCAGATCGCCTATATAACCGGCCCCCAGGCTCTCGATCAGTCCGAGCAGCAGACCACCCAGCATCGCGCCGCGCAGATTGCCAATCCCCCCCAGCACCGCCGCAGTAAAGGCCTTCAGGCCGAGCAGGAAGCCCATGTAATAATGCGCCAGCCCGTAATTGGCGCTAACCATCACGCCGGCCACGGCGGCGAGTGCAGATCCGAGCATGAAGGTGACCGATATCACGCGATTGATGTCGACACCCATCAGTTGTGCGGCGTGCTGATTCTCCGCCACTGCGCGCATAGCGCGCCCGAGGCGGGTTCGGTGCACGACCACCATCAGCCCGCCCATGATCGCCAGCGCCAGCAGGAATATGATGATCTGGATATTGCTGATGATCGCGCCGCCGAAGTTATGCGGATGATTTGCGATCAATTGCGGAAATGCGTGGTACTCGCGCCCCCAGATCATCATCGCAAGATTCTGCAATACGATGGACACACCGATCGCGGTGATCAACGGGGCGAGCCGGGGTGCATGGCGTAGCGGTCGGTAGGCGACACGCTCAATGGTATATCCCAGCGCCATGCATCCCAGCATCGCTATCGCAATACTGAGCGGCAGTGCCAGCATCGGCGGCACGGCCCAGCCCAGCATCGCGGTCAGAGAGGAGAGCGCCAGCATCGCGCCTATCATCACGACTTCGCCATGCGCGAAGTTGATCAGGCCGAGGATGCCGTACACCATGGTATAACCCAGCGCAACCAGCGCATACACGCTGCCCTGCACCATGCCATTTATTATCTGCTGAAGAAAGATTTCCATAGTTTGAAACAAAAACGACACGCCAAGGTGTCGTCTTTGTCATGGCGTGTAAAGTACATCAATGCGCCGCCGTTGTTCCTGCGCCCATTGTCGACAACGATTGCCACTTTCCGTGCTGCACCTGATAAACGGTAATGGCGCCACCCTTCAGGTCGCCCTTTTCATCGAACTGTATCATTGCTGTCACACCATCATACGAGGTATCGGCGAGCGCGGGAAGATATTTTGCGGGATCCGCCGATCCGGCCTTTTGCATGGCGGCAATCATTACATTCACCGCATCGTAACAGTACGGCGCGTACAACTGGATTGGCCCATACTTGGCAACAAACCGGTCGCCGAATGTTGTTCCGCCGGGCATCTTGTCCAACGGCACACCCGGCAGCGAAGAATATGCGCCTTCAGCCGCATCGCCCGCAAGTTTGATGAATTCCGGCGTAGAGCCCCCGTCACCGGTCATGAATTTCGATTTTAGCGCAAGTGCTTTGAGCTGCTTGGCCATCGGGCCGCCTTGCGCATCCATTCCGCCATAGAACAGCAAATCGGGCTTTTTGCTCTTCACTGCGGTCAGCACTGCGGTGAAGTCAATCGCCTTGTCATTGGTGTATTCATGCGCCACGATCTGCGCGCCATCGGCCTGAGCGGCCTTGATGAATTCATCCGCCAGACCCTGCCCGTAGGCGGTTCTGTCATCGATCACCGCGATCCTTTTCGCAGCCAGATTTTTGGTAGCGTATTCGCCGAGCACATGGCCCTGTTGAGCGTCATTCGCCATCACCCGGAACGCCGTCTTGTAGCCTTGAGCGGTATACGCGACCGCTGTGGCGGAGGGCGATATCTGTGGAATGCCGTTGTCACTGTAGATTTTTGCCGCCGGGATACTGGTTCCGGAATTCATGTGGCCGATAACGCCACTGACTTTGTCGTCCACCAGTTTCTGCGCAACGATGGTCGCGGTCTTGGGGTCGGCCTGATCGTCTTCGCTGATCAGTTGGAAATGCACTTTGCGTCCGCCGATCACAATACCCTTGGCGTTGGCATCATCTATTGCCATGCGTGTGCCATTTTCATTATCCTTGCCCAGGTGAGCTTGCGGGCCGGTCAGCGGCGCTGAAGCACCGATGCGAACGATCAGTTCACCGGATGCATTTTGATCCGGCGCGGCGGATTTTTCGCACCCGGTCAGCGCCAGCGCAACGGCAGCAATCAATATCGAACCGATAGAATGAATTGACATTGGTTAATCCTTTGATGATTACGCCTGGATTATGCTGAGCATGCACGCTGCTTGTCAATTTAACGGTCAATAAAAAGCCGGCTTGCGCCGGCATTTGCCGCACGCTTACTTGGTTTATTTGGTAGACAAGCTTTGTTCGAATTTGATCAGTTCGGTGATTTCCGCCTGCTTGGTGCCCGATGGATCGTTGGCGGGCATAGGCATGGTGCCCCAATTACCCGAACCGCCTTTGGAAACCTTCATCACCAGGCCTTCGATCAAAGGATATTCCTTGCCGTTGTAGGTGTATTTTGTAACGCCGCTGCCGGTGTATTTCTTTGCAACATCTCTCCAGGCCGGGCCTACCACTTTTCTGTCAATGGCGTGACAAGCGGTACAGTTGAGCTTCTTGGCCAGCGCCGGCATTTCTTCAGACATCACTCCTGTAGCAACCATCAAACCTGCCAATGCAACCATGCTCCCGATAATAGATTTCATACATCTCTCCGATTCATGATTAACGAACTTCAAATTTCGCAAATGTTCAACTCTTCGTTCATTCTAAACAACCCGATTGGCTTTGCATAGCCTTTCGTTTGATGGAATACCCTGTATTGACAAACAAAAGGCTGCAAGCGGAACAACCAAAAACCAAACGTTTCATTCAAACAAACCATGTCTATACGCATTGGCTGCGGGGTGTTCTTTTCGGTGTTTGGTGCAACGCAGCGAGGTGTGACGAAAAAGCCGGCTTGCGCCGGCTTTTTCGTCGATAGCAACTGTTCTATCGACCAACTCAGGACATGCTTATTTTTTTTCCAGGCCAAGAATGAAATCAACCAGTGTCTTGATGTCTGCTGCGCTAACCTTGGGTGCATTAGGAATCATAGCAGTGCTTTTGAACCAGTTACCCTTGCCACCCTTGGCGACCTTCTCTTCCAGCCATTCTTCAGGAGTCGCTTTTCCATGTTCCTTCAGGATGTCAGCAACTTTGTTGCTTTCTTGGTAAGCTTTCGGATCGACTGCAGTGCCCGTTGCGCCGACTTTGTTGTAAGCCTTGGACACGTCTCTCCAAGCCGGGCCTACCAGTTTCTTCTCGACAGTGTGGCAAGCGGTGCAACCGCTCTTCTTCGCCAGCTCCGGCATATCCGTCGCCATTGCGCTGCCTGCGACCATCAATCCTGCTGCTGTAATCATGCTTACAATAATAGATTTCATGCTTTCTCCATTTTTTTATGATTGAAATATCTTAAATGCGAAGGTTTAACCTTCACGCCCGATTCTAAGCAAGCCCATCCGTTTTGCATAGCCACCGACCAAGCTGTAAAAGCGGCAATCGCAACATGGGTATGCCGTGGTTGACAAGGGCTCAATTCCTTTACAACACACGCAGAAATTCAACTTGCCAATCTGCTCGCTGACAATATTTTTTCTGGTAGCTTCCAATCAACGCGCGCCCCGAGCAAAAGTTGACATGCTTTCAATCCTAGATTTGTCGACAGTTTCTGGCAATACCCCAGAACAAAAATTATTTCAGACGAAAAAAAGCCGGCTTGCACCGGCTTTGTTGCCATTTGTTACTGAATTACTTCGCCAAACCCAAAACGAATTCGACCAGTGTCTTGATGTCAGCTTCGGAAACCTTGGGTGCATTTGGAATCATCTTGGCAGTACCCCAGTTGCCTGAACCGCCCTTGGCTACCTTTTGTGTCAGCCACTCTTCAGCTGTCTTGGCGTGGTTCTCAGCCAATATATCGGCAACTTTCTTGCCGGTAGTCGTTGCGCCATTGCCGTTGTAGGCTTTGGAAACGTCCATCCAGGCCGGGCCGACAATCTTCTTGTCTATCGAGTGACAAGCGGTGCAACCGCTCTTTTTTGCCAATTCCGGCATATCCGTCGCCATTGCGCTACCGGCTACCATCAATCCCGCTGTTGCGATCATGCTTATGATGAATTTCATCTTCTCTCCAAATTTTTTATGATTAAAATGCCAAAATTATTTGTGAACAGTATCCTTTCACGTTTACATTCTGTAACAAAATTGTTCTCTTTGTCAAACAACTTCAACGGCAAGACTTTGTTTTTCTTATGAATACTTGACAATATCCGTCAAGGATTGTGTGGGAAGGGAGGCGAAATTCAAACCGCCAGAATGATGCCTGACGAATTCGGTAACCGCTATGAAATTGATTCGGCAGAGTATTCGACTATCATCGTGTGTCTGCTTCCCGCCGAAACTTTCACCACGTTTTCGAGCGCATTCGCGGTTTCCACACATAACATTTCGCGCCAACCGGCGGGTTGGCCCATGTCGCCCATCTTGTTGGCCTTGTCAGTCCACGGAGTCCACACCACGGTGGATCGGCTGCCGGATTTAGTAATATAGATATGTCTCCCGAGTTTGCCGTCTTCAATCACGCATCCGGACGCTGTGTTGATATACACTCGGTCAGTTTCGCCAGAAAAATTTATCGCCCCGGATTGTTTCCTCAGTGCGGAAACGCCGGCTTTGTCCCAGTAGTCACAACCTTCCAATCCAGAAACGCGTACCGCCTCGATATCGCCGATCTGAAAATAGGTATGCAACGCTTCGCCGATAACAAAATCGGTCGTTCCGGTATTTTCTGTGGTCAATTCCATGTGCAAAATATCACCAACGATTACCGTCAGATTCAGCTTTGAGGGGTAAGGCCACTGGGCACGCGTCTTTTCGCTTTCCACCATCCGCATTGTCAAGCGGGTCGACCCATCCGGTCCGGTATCGGTTTCCACAACCTGCCACGGTACAGTTCGCGCGAAACCATGCCCGGGGAAAATTGATTCGGTCGCATGTGCTCCAAACCAAGGCCAACACACGGGCACACCGCCTCGAATCGATTTCCCCACCGCCAGTTTTGCGTCTCGTGAAAGCCACACGACTGGCACATTCTGGCTTGCCGGTTTCCAACTCATCAGGTGAGCGCCTTGCAGACAGATAGCTGCTTTTGACAAAGGGTTGCTGATCTCGGCAACGATCAGGCCGCTGACGTCGTCGCGAAATACCAAATGTCCTTTGATACCGAATTGCGTGTTCAACTGCTGTGCTGTGATCATGATTTCCTTTTCAAGAAAGCTTGCAATGCATGCTAACCGCGACTGGTTTTAGAGATGCCCGTATAATCAACTTTTTAATTCTACCTGATTCGTTCATGCTGATTCATCCTCAATTCGATCCCGTCGCCCTGCAACTCGGCCCGCTTGCGATTCACTGGTACGGGCTGATGTACCTGGCCGGCTTCATGACTTTTTTGTGGCTGGGACGCAAACGCATCGCCACATTGAATGATCCGCAGTTCAACTCCAAGCTGCTCGATGACCTGCTGTTCTATGGTGTAATGGGTGTGATTCTTGGCGGACGGCTTGGGTATGTGCTGTTTTACAAAGCCGGTTATTATCTTGCCCATCCTCTGGAAGTTTTTGCCGTCTGGCAGGGCGGCATGTCTTTTCATGGCGGCTTTCTCGGCGTGCTGGTTGCCATGGTATGGTTCGCGCACAAACATCGACTGCGCTGGCTGCAATTGACTGATTTCATCGCCCCCCTGGTGCCGCCAGGCCTGGCATTTGGACGACTCGGCAATTTCATCAATGGTGAATTGTGGGGGCGGCCCACTGATGTACCGTGGGCAATGATCTTTCCCAAGGTGGACAATCTGCCGCGACACCCCTCCCAACTGTATGAGTTTGCACTTGAAGGCGTGTTGCTATTCGCGCTGCTCTGGTTTTATGCACGAAAGCCTCGTCCTGTAGGGGCGGTATCAGGTTTATTCCTGATAGGCTACGGAAGTTTGCGTTTTCTGGTCGAATTCACCCGCGAACCGGATGATTTTCTTGGCTTGCTATCTTTGGGCATGAGCATGGGGCAGTGGCTGAGTTTGCCGATGGTGATAGCCGGTGTAGTGCTGATGGTTTTGAGCTATAGACGCTCCGCTTGACAGCGGTTTGCCTCTCACCCACTATTCCCTTCGTCGAAATGACCGCCATCACCATAATCAGGGCATCACTTTGGACGATATCTCTTTAGTCACTCTGTTCGGCATCTTGCTGTTGCTGCTAATTTTCGGCGGATGGTTTTCGGCTGCGGAAACCAGCATGATGGCGATAAACCGCTATCGTCTAAGCGCGCTGGTTCGCAAAGGCAGCAAAAGTGCCAAACTTACCTCCCGTCTGCTCGCGAAAATCGACAAGTTGCTTGGGTCGATATTATTCGGCAACACCCTGCTCAATGTCTCTGCAGCCGCAGTGACCAACGTGTTGGTCTTGCGCGTATTCGGGGCAAGCGAACTGGCATTGCTGCTCGGCACGCTCGGTATCACTTTTATACTGCTGGTAGTCAGCGAAATCATGCCCAAGATCATTGCGGCAAGCCACCCCGAACGCATCGCATTGCCTTCCAGCTACCTGCTCTCGCCACTGATCAAACTATTTCATCCGGTCGTCTCGGTGGCCACCGCCATTGTGCACGGCCTGCTTTGGATACTGAGGATCAAGATTCAAACGGATCAGAGCAAACAAAAGATGACTCTGGAAGAATTGCGTGGTCTGGTATTGGATGCCGAGCATTTCCTGCCGCGCAAGCATCAGAAGATGCTGCTCAATCTGGTCGATCTTGAGCGCATCACCGTAAACGACGTGATGATTCCGCGCAATCAGATCGAAGCGCTGGATATCAACGCCGATCCAGACGAATTGCGCCAGCAAATCATTACTTGCCACCACACATTGCTTCCGGTTTATTCCGACACGCCCAGCAACATCATCGGCATCTTGCATATCAAACGGGCACCCGCTTTGCTGCAGGAAACCACAATGGATTTGACACGACTGCGCGAAATACTCAATGAACCATACTTCATCCCCTCAGACACACCTCTGCTCAAGCAACTGCAACAATTTCAGGAACGCCACTCGCGGCTGGGATTGGTGGTGGATGAATATGGCGAGCTGCTCGGCCTGGTAACGCTGGAAAACATCCTCGAGGAAATTGTCGGGGAATTCACCACGCAATCTCCTTCACAAACCGGCAAATTCCTGCGCCAGGAAGACGGCAGTTTTCTGCTGGAAGGCAGCAGCAGTTTGCGGGAGCTGAATCGCAAGCTGGGATTGCATCTGCCGCTGGACGGCGCAAAAACCCTGAATGGCCTGATCCTCGATCATCTCGAGGACATTCCTGAAACCGGTACCAGCCTGAAAATCGCCGGCTATCCGATTGAGATCATTCAGACACAGGATCGCATCGTGAAGGTAGCGCAAATTTTTCCTGCACAACCGAAATAATCGGCAATAAAAAACATGGCTTTACAAGAGACATAAAGCTCGGCATGATGTCCGCCAACATTGGCCCACATATTAGTGATTGACCCAAGGGAGACACTATGGCTGTAGCAGCAAAAGATCCAAAGGCAAGAGTTCAAAAAGCAAAAGAATTTACCTACGCATGGGAAGGGAAGGACAAAACCGGCAAGGTTGTAAAAGGCGAAATACGCGCGCCCGGTGAAGCCAGTGTTTCTGCACATTTGCGCCGCCAAGGGATCAATGTCACGAAAATAAAAAAGCAAAAGCAAAAAGGCAAATCCATCACCGCCAAAGACATCACCCTGTTTACACGCCAGCTTGCCGTCATGATGAGATCAGGTGTTCCCCTGTTACAGGCTTTCGACATCGTCGGAAAAGGACACAGCAATCCTTCTGTAGCGCGACTGTTGCTGGATATCAAAACCGACGTTGAAACCGGTAGCAGCTTGCAACAGTCCTTCCTGAAATATCCGTTGTACTTTGACGCATTGTATTGCAACCTGATCGGCGCGGGCGAGGCAGCGGGTATTTTGGACGCTTTGCTGGAACGACTGGCGACTTACATGGAAAAGACCTTGGCCCTCAAAAGCAAGATCAAGTCAGCCCTGTTCTATCCGGTTTCCATCATCGTCGTTGCATTCATCATCACCGCCGTTATCATGATTTTTGTGATTCCGGCGTTTAAGGAACTATTCGAAGGATTCGGCGCGGATTTGCCGGCTCCGACATTACTTCTGATGAGCATCTCCGACGCCTTCGTGAAATATTGGTACCTGATTTTTGGCGGGATCGGTGGTGGTTTATACACCTTCTTCTATTTCTGGAAGCGCAGCAAAAAAATGCAGGACGTAATGGACAGGCTGTTGCTTAAATTGCCCATTTTCGGGGAGTTGATCCGCAAAGCGACTATTGCCCGCTGGACCCGCACACTTTCCACCATGTTCGCGGCCGGCGTGCCATTGGTCGAATCCCTCGATTCCGTGGCCGGTGCGGCGGGCAATGCGGTCTATTTTAATGCCACCAAAAACATCCAACGCGAAGTCAGCACCGGCAGCGGCTTGACCGTCGCCATGCAGAATACCGAGGTATTTCCGAGCATGGTGCTGCAAATGGTCGCCATCGGCGAAGAGGCCGGTTCACTGGACGCCATGCTCAGCAAAGTGGCCGACTTCTATGAAGCTGAAGTCGATGACGCCGTGGCGGCCATATCCAGCTTGATGGAACCGGTAATCATGGTGGTTCTGGGCACTCTGATCGGCGGCATGGTAATCGCGATGTATCTGCCGATATTCAAGATGGGTCAAGTTGTTTAATGAAAAGTCGCGCACGAGGCACAAGTCACAAAAAACCAAGGGGCGAGTTCTTCCATCTGTCGCCAAGCCTCAGTCCTTATCACGGCCCCATGAATTTCGCGGATTTGCTGCAGACGGCATTTGCCGCGTTTGTTGGTGCGTACCGGATCCTTGGGCTGAAGGTCGGCAGATCCGCCCCGACATAAACCCTCAAGCGGATCAGCCTTCACATCAACGGCCGACATGACTGCATTATTCCAGCTTCTCCAATCATCACCTCTCGCGTTCACCATCATGTGTGCCATTTTGGGTCTGATGGTCGGCAGTTTTAGTTCCGACATAACCCGCAAGCGGATTAGTCTTCACTGAAACAGCCAACATGACTGCATTATTCCAGCTCCTTCAATCTTCACCGTTCGCATTCACCATCATGTGTGCCATTTTGGGTCTGATGGTCGGCAGTTTTCTCAACGTGGTAATTCATCGTTTGCCGAAAATAATGGAACTGGGCTGGCAACGTCAGTGCGCCGAACTGCGCGGAGAGGAGCCAGTGCCGCACGCACCTTATAATCTCGTAGCACCGCGATCAGCCTGTCCGCATTGCAGCCATGCCATCACCGCGTGGGAGAATATCCCCATCATCAGCTATCTGTTGTTGCGCGGCAAATGCAAGGAATGCGGTGCGGCCATTTCGCTCCGTTATCCCGTTGTCGAGGCAGTCAGCGGCATTCTGTGCGCTTATGGTGCCTGGCACTTTGGTTTTGGCTGGGCTGCGGGCGGCGCTTTGCTGTTGGTTTGGGCATTGCTGGCCCTCACTGCAATCGACATAGATACCCAATTGTTACCCGACGATATCACCCTGCCGCTTCTCTGGACAGGTTTGTTGTTCAACTATTTCGGGGTCTTTACCACTTTGAGCAGCGCAGTGCTTGGTGCAATAATCGGCTATCTCGTTCTGTGGGGCGTGTACTGGCTTTTCAAGCTTGTTACCGGCAAGGAGGGGATGGGCTACGGTGATTTCAAACTGCTTGCCGCGCTGGGTGCATGGCTGGGATGGCAAATGTTGCCGCTTATAATTCTGTCTTCCTCTCTGGTGGGTGCGGTGGTCGGTATATTCTTGATCGTCGCGCTCAAACATGGCCGTAACATCCCGATCCCGTTCGGTCCCTATCTGGCTGGCGGGGGATTGATCGCGTTGTTCTGGGGACAAACACTGACTCAGGCATATTTGCACATGGGCCATCCATGACCCTATGCATTGGGCTCACAGGCGGAATAGGCTGCGGCAAAAGCACGGTGGCTGGTTTATTTGCCGAACATGGCGCCGGTATAATCGATACGGACACCATTGCCCACCGCCTGACGCAAAGCCGCGGCGATGCCATTGCAGCCATCAGCGAGGCATTTGGCTACAGTTACATCATGGATGATGGCGCATTGGATCGGGCAAAAATGCGCGGCCTGATCTTCTCTAATACCGCCGCAAAACAACGGCTGGAAAAAATTCTGCATCCGCTGATACTCGAACAGGCCAAGGCAGAATTGCAGAAGCTGGAAGCCGAACCCTACGTCATCGTCGTCGTGCCGTTGCTGCCGGAAAGTCCCTCGTTCCGGAAATTTGTCCAGCGCGTACTGGTGGTGGATTGCGACGAAAAAGCCCAGATTTCACGCGTCATCGGCCGCAGCAGCATGGGCGAGGCGGAAGTACGCGGCATCATCGCGCAGCAGACGACACGGGGCGAACGGCTTCAAATGGCTGACGATGTCATTCATAATGATGCGGGCCTGGATACTTTGGCCGAACAGGTTTCCGTTCTACACGATCGCTACTCAGGCATGCAAAACAGCAATTGACGATAACACGATATTCAATATATCGTTCTTAACGTATTTTCCAACAACAGCGCTTCGGGCAATAACGACGTGATCAGCTACGAGTTTCCCCTGACTGAAAAAGTTCGCACCCTGTTGCGTCTCGAGGATCTGTTCGCGCGCATGGCACTCTTCACCGATCATGAACAAAGCATGGGTCATCACGCGGCACTGATCACCCTGTTTGAGATCCTCGAAGTCATCAGCCGGGCAGATTTGAAATCGGAATTGCTGCAAGAACTGGAACGCCAGAAACGCGTATTATCCAGCTTGCACAACAACCCGGCGATTTCCGAACAGGCGCTGGAAGCCATACTGAAAGAGATCGAACAGGCTTCTGGATATTTGCTGGCGATGAGCGGCAAGATAGGCCAGCATTTGCGCGAGAACGAATGGCTGATGGGCATCAAGCAACGTTCTGTAATGCCTGGCGGCACTTGTGAATTTGACCTGCCTTCCTATCACTACTGGCAGGCGCAGAACGCGAACCTGCGGCGTGAAAATCTTCGCACATGGCTGGCTCCGCTGTTGCCTCTGCATACCGGCATGAAAATCGTTCTGCGTCTGCTGCGCGAAAACGGCAAAGTATTTCACTTCACCGCTCACCAAGGTACCTTTCAGCAAATGCAGGGCGGGCGGGTCGCGCACATGTTGCGTCTCCGGCTGAGCAGAGGACTGGCATGCATACCTGAGGTGAGCGCCAACAAGTATACGATCAACATCCGTTTCATCGCGGCCAACTATGCGGCCAAATCCACGCTGTTCGAGCAGGATGTGCCCTTTGAACTGACCTTTTGCAGCCTTTGAATAGGGTGCCAGAATCAATGAAACAAGACACCGACACCCGGAACAATTCTGCGCCGATCGTCTGTTGCCCGCATTGCGGCAAAGAACATCAATGGGACACAAATAACCGCTTCCGGCCTTTTTGCAGCGAGCGCTGTAAGATGATAGACCTGGGCAAGTGGGCGAATGAAGAATATCGCGTAGCTCAGCCCGCGGAAGAAGACGGGCAGGAATTTACTGAGCCGCCTCACCAGGCCTGACGCATTAGCGCGATACCATGCGCTCCATGCTTCCACGCGGTGTGCATGCCAGCGTGGCTCAAACCACCCAGCGCATACACCGGTATTGATGACCCCGCCGCGATCGCCGCAAACTTCTCCCAGCCCAGATGCGGCGCACCCGGATGCGATTGCGTAGCCAGCACCGGGCTCAGCAACGCGAAATCACAACCCAACGCTTCTGCGAGCCGCAACTCCTCCGCGTTGTGGCAGGAGGCTGCGCACCAATCCACTGCAGGGCGCTCGCGCAACTCGGCCAGTTGCGCACCGGTGAGCTGTACGCCATCTGCGCCGATCGCTATTGCCAGCTCGATGTCGGCATTGATGATCAGACGCGCATCATGTTGCCGCAGCAGCGGCAACATCCTCAGCGCCAGTTCGCGCAACGCCTCGCGCGAATAATCCTTTTCGCGCAACTGCACCAGCCGCAATCCATTGCACAAAGCGGCTTCCAGCCGATGCATGAATTCATCCTCGCCTAGCTCGGCCACATTGCTGATCGCATACAGAGTTGGCAATGACAACGCGCGCAGGATCGGTGCATTGGCGGGCAGTATTGGGGAAACTCCGTACCTGCTCCCCCCTTCGGCAAAGGGGGGCTGGGGGGGATTTAACTGCCATGAAAACTGCTGGCCCTCGTGCGGATGCAATTCCCCGCTCCACGCCGTCACGCGAAAAAAATTCAGCCGAACCATCGCATGCGGGTAGGTGTACACGCGCGTCAGCCACGGGTACGCGGTTCGGACTTCTATACCCAGCTCCTCGCGCAGCTCGCGCACCAGCGCATGGTAAGGAGACTCTCCGGGTTCGATCTTGCCGCCGGGGAATTCCCAGTAGCCGGCCCAGATCTTGTCGGGGGGACGTTGGGCGAGTAGAAATGAGCCATCTGGTTTTTGCAGGACGGCAGCAGCGACTTCGACGATTCTGGTTTTTTCAATCGGGGTGTTCAACGTCGTATCTCTAACTTTCAGCATGTTGCGCGTAGGTCGGGTTGGCGGTTTCATCGCTTAACCCAACATCAAAATCTAAACTGCCGTGCAATCCCCGGCGAAGTTGTCTTACCCCCACCCTAACCCTCCCTCAGAAGGGAGAGGGAACTGCCGTGCCTTCGGCGGTTTTTGTTTTACTGGATTCCGGGTCAAGCCCGGAATGACTAACTCTTCCCTGCCCAATCCCTCGCAAACTGCCACCCCACCCTTCCGCTCCGAGACCCGCGCTGAATCGCCCATTGCAGCGCCGCCTGGCGCGCAACCTCATCAAACTCGGCAGTCACACCGAATTGGCGCAACCAGTGTTCCACGATGGCGAGATATTCATCCTGCGTGAACGGATAGAACGACACCCACAACCCGAAGCGCTCGGACAGCGAGATCTTTTCTTCGACACTTTCCCCCGGATGTATCTCGTCGCCGACGTATCTTGTCGCAAGGTTGTCCTGCATCGATTCCGGCATCAGGTGGCGGCGGTTGGAGGTGGCGTAGATCAGCAGGTTGTCCGAGAAGGCCACCAGCGAGCCGTCGAGCGCGGCTTTCAACGCCTGGTAGCCCGGCTCGTCGGCATTGAACGACAGGTCGTCGCAATACAGGATGAAACGCTCCGTCCTGCCGGCGACCAGCGCGATGATGTGCGGCAGGTCGGCCAGCGCCGGTTTCCCCACCTCGATCAGGCGCAGGCCGTCTTTTGAATGTTCGTTGAGCAGCGCCTTGACCAGCGAGGATTTGCCGGTACCGCGCGACCCAGTGAGCAGCACGTTGTTGGCCGGGCGGCCCTGCACGAACTGATCGGTGTTCTGCTCTACCAAGCGTTTTTGTTCGTCTATGGCAAGCAAATCGGCAAGACCAATGCGATGCGGATGAGCCACCGGAACCAGCCTGGCCTGCTCCCAGCGGAAAGCATGCGCGGTATCCCAGTCCGGCGCACCCCCCGATGCGGGCTTGGGCAAGGCGCGCTCCAACTTGTCCATCAGCCGGTCGGCACGGTCGAGAAAACGGTCGAGTTTATCCATAGGTTAGACCCTTTCAGCCACAGAGTACGCAGAGGCCATAGAGGGAAACCACCAGAGTATCGAAATCAGACTTTCTCTGTGTACTCTGTGATCTCTGTGGCTTGTATTGTAATTCCAGAAATATATCCAACTGCGATTAACTTCTGTAGCTAGCGTTGATCTTTACGTAGTCGTACGAAAAATCGCATGTCCACAGCGTCGCGTTCGCCTTCCCTCGATTCAGCACCACGCGTATCGTGATGTCGCTTTGCTGCATCACGCGCTGGCCGTCCTCCTCTCGGTAACTGGCCGCGCGTCCTCCGTTCTCGGCGACTAGCACATCGTCCAGATACAGCTTGAGCGCGGCGACATCCAGGTCGGCGACGCCCGCATAGCCGATCGCGGCGAGGATGCGCCCGAGGTTGGGATCGGACGCGAAGAACGCGGTCTTGACCAGTGGCGAGCGCGCGATCGCGTAGCCGATCTGCTTGCACTCAGCCTCGCTCTTGCCGCCCTCGACGCGCACGGTGATGAACTTGGTCGCGCCTTCGCCGTCGCGCACGATGGCTTGCGCCAGCCAGATCGCGACTTCGCTGATCGCTGCCTGCAATGCCTTGCCGGCTTTGCTGCCGGCGGTTTTCACTTCGGGCAGGGTTGACTTGCCGGTGGCGATCAGCATCAGCGCGTCGTTGGTGGAGGTGTCGCCGTCAACGGTGATGCAATTGAACGAACGGTTGGCGGCATTGGTCGACCATCGTTTGCAGCAGACGGTTGCGCGATCGCCGCATCGGTGGCGATGTAGCCCAGCATCGTCGCCATATTGGGATGGATCATGCCGGAGCCTTTGGCGATGCCGGTGATGGTGATGGTCGCGCCGTCTATCGTGACTTGTATGGAGATCGCCTTGGCGACGATATCGGTGGTCATGATCGCCTGGGCGGCAGCTAACCAGTTGTCGACGCGCATGTTGGTCACTGCACCGGGCAGGCCGGCGGCGATCTTCGCGACCGGCAGCGGTTCCATGATCACGCCGGTGGAAAACGGCAATATCTGGCTGGCCTTGCAGTTCAGCAACCCGGCGAGTGCTGCGCAGCAGGTGCGCGCGTCCTGCAGGCCCTGCTCGCCGGTCCCTGCATTGGCATTGCCCGTATTGACCAGCAGTGCGCGGATCCCGTCCGCGCCAATAACCGCTGCCTGGGCAAGGTGTTCGCGCGCGACGATCACCGGCGCGGCACAGAAGCGGTTTTTGGTGAACACCCCGGCGACACGAGAACCATCGCACAATTGCATCACCAGCAAATCCTTGCGTTTCTCGCGTTTGATGTTCGCTTCCGCAATGCCCAAAGAGACACCCGCAACGGGCAACAATTGTGCCGCGACGGGCGGTGTCAGATTGACTGGCATGAATAGCTCCCTAGTAGGGTGTTGAAAAACGTAGCGAGCGACGGCAGAACAAGGCGCAAAAGGGCGAAAAAGCGGAGTTTACATTTGAGTAAATGAGCATTATGAGCCCTTTAGCAACGCAGTTATGTCGAGCGCAGTAGTTTTTCAACATCCTACTAATAGCGGCCGTGGGTTTTATAGATATAGTTGCTCAGTTCTGCAGATTGGCTGTTCACGCGCCGCACGATTCCATGAACGTTACGCACCACTCCTCGCATCACTTTGTAGACGATCATCGGATGGGAATTGATGAGCTTTTCGAACTCCGCCCTGGCCATGCTCAATACCTTGGTTTTTCCCACTGCGCATAGCGTCGCGCTTATATCAGAGGCAGCGCCCCCGACAAACGTGATGATGCCGGCCAGATCGCCGGGTTTAAGCACATGAATGGTGGAAACATCGCCCCCGCTTTCGATCTTTACTTCGATATCGCCGTGCGCCAGTATGTAAAGGTTGTCAGGTTGTTGGTCTCCGGGTTTTACGATGATCTCCCCGGATTTGTAGTCATGAACCTCGAATAGCTCGGAAAGAATTTCAACCTCGGCATCACTCAGCTCTTCGGTGATTGCCGATGTGCGCAGTGTATCCATCACTAATGACATCTCGTTTTCCTCTTTCCGCTTTAGCTCAGCCTTCCATGGCACTGCTTGTATTTTTTGCCGGACCCGCACGGGCACGGATCATTGCGACCCACTTTCTGTTCATTGCGCACAAACGGTTTATGTTCCTCGGTTGCCGGATCCCCGGTGGCACGCTTCTCGTCGGTTGATGCCAGCGCCTCGTCGTAATCCGCGTGATGATACTGCACATTCCCCGGCGCAGGCGCGGTTTCTACCGCCTCCACGTCCGACTCGCCGCGCACTTGCACGGTCATCAATACCTGCGTCACCTCGAGCTTGATCGCATCCAGCATCGCCGCGAACAACTCGAATGCCTCGCGTTTGTATTCCTGTTTGGGGTTCTTCTGCGCGTAACCGCGCAAATGGATGCCCTGGCGCAGATGATCCAGCGCAGAGAGATGTTCGCGCCAGTGCACATCGAGACTTTGCAGCATGATCGCGCGCTCGTAATGGCGCATGATCTCGGCACTCACCAAATCGACCTTCGCCTGATATTGCTGCTGCGCATGTTCCCTGATCCGCGCGCGCAACCCAGCCTCGTTCAACTGCTTGTCTTCATCCAGCCAGCGCACCAAAGGCATTTCCAGACGGAACTCTGCCGCCAGATATTTTTCCAGTACGGGCACATCCCATTGTTCCTCCATGGAGTGCGGCGGAATATGCATGCTGATGGTGTTTTCCAGTACATCATCGCGCATCGCCTGGATGGTTTCGGTGATATCCGCACTTTCCAGCAACTCGCTGCGTTGCTGGTAGATCACCTTGCGCTGGTCGTTGGCGACATCGTCGTATTCGAGTATCTGTTTGCGCATGTCGAAATTGCGCGCTTCCACCTTGCGCTGCGCGTTCTCGATTGCGCGCGTTACCCAGCTGTGCTCGATTGCCTCGCCTTCAGGCAATTTGAATCTGTTCATGATCGCCGTCACCCGGTCCGAGGCAAAGATGCGCAACAGCGGATCCTCCAGCGACAGGAAGAAACGGCTCGAACCCGGGTCACCCTGGCGTCCGGAACGGCCGCGCAACTGGTTATCCACGCGGCGAGATTCGTGCCGTTCGGTACCGATGATGTGCAGTCCGCCGCTGTCAAGCACCTGCTGGTGCAATTCCTGCCATTCGGCTTTCAGCCGGGTGGTACGCTGAGCCTTGGCTGCCTCATCCAGACTCGCATCCTCACGAACCAGTTCGATCTGTTTCTCGGCATTGCCTCCCAGCACGATATCCGTCCCCCGCCCCGCCATATTGGTGGCGATGGTGATCATCTTCGGTCGTCCCGCTTGTGCGATGATCTCGGCTTCGCGAGCGTGCTGTTTGGCGTTCAGCACCTGGTGCTGAAGCTTGTCCCGGTCCAGATATCCCGACAACAATTCCGAATTCTCGATCGAGGTTGTGCCTACCAGCACCGGCTGTCCGCGCGCATAGCAATCCTTGATGTCATCGATCACCGCATGATATTTCTCCTTGGCGGTGAGGTATACCTTGTCCATCATGTCCTTGCGGATGGTAGGTCGGTTCGGCGGAATGATCACCGTCTCGAGATTGTATATCTGCTGGAATTCATAGGCCTCGGTATCCGCCGTGCCGGTCATTCCGGCCAGCTTGTTGTACATGCGGAAATAATTCTGAAAAGTGATCGATGCGAGTGTCTGATTTTCCTTCTGGATGGCCACACCCTCCTTCGCCTCCACCGCCTGATGCAGACCATCCGACCAGCGCCGCCCCGACATCAGGCGACCGGTGAATTCGTCCACGATCACCACTTCGCCGTTCTGCACCACGTAATGCTGATCGCGGTGAAACAGGTTGTGCGCGCGCAATGCCGCATACAAATGGTGGATCAAAGTGATGTTGGCGGTGTCGTACAAACTGCCGCCCTCCGGCAGCAGGCCGGCCCGGGTGAGTATGTTTTCGGCATGTTCGTGCCCGGACTCGGTCAGCAGGATCTGGTTGTTTTTCTCGTCCACGGTGTAATCACCGGGACCTTCCGCATCTGGATCCCCGGCCTTGCGCACCAGTTGCGGTACCAACTTGTCGATTCGCACATAAACGTCAACGTTATCTTCTGCCTGGCCGGAAATGATCAGCGGGGTGCGCGCTTCGTCGATCAGGATCGAATCCACTTCATCCACAATGGCATAGTTGAGTGTGCGCTGAAACCGTTCGCTGACATGTGTTGCCATGTTATCGCGCAGATAATCGAATCCGAACTCGTTGTTGGTGCCGTAGGTAACGTCGGCGGCGTATGCTGCCTGTTTGTCGGCCGAGTCCATCTGCGACAGGATCACACCCACCGACAGGCCGAGGAAGCGGTAAATCTTGCCCATCCACTCGGCATCGCGGCCGGCCAGATAATCATTCACTGTCACGACATGCACGCCCTTGCCGGAGATCGCGTTCAGGTATACCGGCAGCGTGGCCATCAGGGTCTTGCCTTCGCCGGTGCGCATCTCGGCAATCTTGCCATAATGCAATACCATCCCGCCGATCAGCTGAACGTCATAATGCCGCATCCCCAACACCCGGGTACTCGCTTCGCGCACCACGGCAAACGCTTCCGGCATGAGCGCATCAAGTGATTCGCCCTGCGCGAAACGCTGCTTGAAGTTTGCGGTTTTTTGGCGCAATGCCTCATCGCTCAACTTGGCGGTATCGGCTTCCAGCTTATTGATGGTTTGGACAGTAGCGCGGTATTGTTTGAGCAAGCGGTCATTGCGGCTACCGAAGATACTTTTCAGCACACTGGAAATCATATTTTAATTTTCTCGACTACGGGGGTATCTAAAAATTCAGAGTTCGCCCAAATGCAAGGCGCGGGAAAAATTTAACAGCGCCGCATATGATTTATATGTCAGCAATAAATTTTTTACGCAACGCAGCAGTTGAGATGAAATCCGGATTTTTAGGGATCCCTTGCAAATAATAAAGGGTGAGGCAACCTATCACCTCACCCTTACCAATATCCATCACTGTTAACCGGCGGCTTTTTGCAAAAAGCGCACGGGATTCTGAGCGATACCTTTATAACGGACTTCGAAGTGCAAGTGGTTGCCGGTGGAACGACCAGTGGTTCCCACTTCGGCAATCTTCTCGCCGCGCCTTACCACCTGGCCGACCTTCACGAACAATTTCGAAGCATGCGCGTAGCGTGTGACAATATCATTGCCGTGATCGATCTCGACCATATTACCATAATCGGGTTGGTAACTCGCATAGTCGACCACACCGCCGGCGGAAGCATAGATCGGCGTTCCGGCTTCCGCGACAAAATCCACACCTTCATGCATCGCATTTTGGCCGGTAAACGGATCGATGCGCCAGCCAAAATTCGAGGAATAGAACCCGGTGTGTACTGGCGGAATGGAAGGCAGCAACTTGCGGCTCAATTGGTTCTGCAACAGCAAGGTCTCCAGAGCCAGCAACTTGTCACTGCGGTCATTGACCACCCGGCTCAACCTGTCCAGTTGCTGATTCAAGCCGTTCTCGGACATTTCCTTTTCGGGGAACATCACCAGAGGTCCGCCCTGTGCCGGTGGTTGGGAGAACTGGAATTCTTCCGGTTTCATGCCGGTCAGTTTGGTCAGACGCGCACCTAGCGCATCCAGGCGCTGCAACTGAGCCTGCATCTGCCCGACCCTTACCGCCATCGCATCCAGACTGCTATGCAAATAAAACTGCTGTTTTTGTTGCTCGTCGTTCTGTACCTTGGACAACAATGTGCGGATCTCGTCGCTCAAGCCTTCCGGAGCAAAGCGCACCAGAGCGTATTGGAGGGTAAATGCCGCGCCCAGCATCAGCGCCGAAAGCAACATCAGCGATAATGCAATTTGCCAGGGGCCCAGCGAAATGCTGCGGGTCTTTGCCATATTATTGGAAACTAGAATAATATTCATGCTTCCTTTCCTCTAAGTAACAGAAAATTTGTGGTACAACATCTGAAAACATTGCTGAACAGCAACCAGGAGCTTCGTCCGCTGCTGGCCAAAGCCCATATTCTGTCGGCCCTGCAACGCCAATTTATCAGCATCACCCCGCCCGATCTTGCACAGTCCGGACAAATACAGGTATTGGGCCTGCATTTGGGCACGCTCAGCATCGCGGCGGCCAACGCGAGCGCAGCCGCAAAATTGCGCCAACTTGCCCCAGAAATGGCGGTTTTGATGCGGGGCATGGGCCACGAGGTTAGCGGAATCCGTGTAAAGGTGCAAGTTTCCTTCGATCGCCTTCAAGCCAAACCCGCCCCCCACAGACTTAGCAAAACAGCTCAAAAAGAACTGCACGAATTCAGCCAGACTCTGCGCGAATCACCGCTCAAGCTGGCGCTGGAAAAAATGTCCAAAACCAACAACTGTTAAAGACATCTTTTCAAGTAACGCCACGGCTCCAAGATAAATCAAAGCGCCGCCAACCAACCTACCAGCACATATCGCTCAAGAACAAATAGCAATGCGAAGACCATCAACAACAGCATGCTGAATCGCACCGTTTGCCGAGCAAAATCGAGGTAGCGCCGATTGCGCGTAAAAATATACATTCCGCCGCATACAACGATCAGCAATGCCACCAGCACGATAAACAAACGCAGAATCAGCACTGGCCTGACGCTATTATGTCGATATTGGCAGGAGGTAGAATCGCCACGCTAGTCATAAATCCATCGTTTACGAAATATTCTGCATCCGTATCAAATGGATTGAAGCTGCAACCGCAGGAACGCGGGAGCCTCTTCCACACGGTCGAAAGTCACATATTCCCAAGCTTGATCATCTGCCAGCAATTCCCGCAACAGGGCATTATTCAAGGCATGGCCGGATTTGTAGCCGGAAAAAGCGCCAATCAGCGGATGCCCCAGCAGGTAAAGATCGCCAATCGCATCCAGAACCTTGTGCTTGACGAATTCGTCCTCGAAGCGTAATCCGTCGGCATTCAGCACACGGTAGTCATCCATAACGATGGCATTGTCCAGGCTTCCACCCAGAGCCAATCCCTGCGCGCGCATATACTCCACATCCTGCATAAACCCGAATGTGCGCGCCCGGCTGATATCACGCACATAGGATTCTTCGCCCAGATCGACCGTGACATGCTGTTTGGTATTGGCAAATACAGGATGGGCAAAATTGATGGTAAAGGTTAATTTGTATCCTTGGTGGGGCTCGAAGCGCACCCATTTGTCGCCTTGCTTTACTTCAACCGTTTTTTTGATGCGTATGAATTTTTTGGCGGCGGATTGTTCGACGATGCCTGCGGATTGAAGAAGAAACACGAATGTCCCGGCACTGCCGTCCATGATCGGCACTTCTGCGCTGTCCAGATCGACATAGGCGTTGTCCACACCCAATCCGGCAAATGCGGACATCAGATGTTCGATGGTGGCGACACGCACACCGTCTTGCTCCATGCAGGTGGACAAACGCGTGTCATTAACCAGATTGGCCCTCGCACAAATTTCCTCGACCGGTTTTACATCCACACGGCGAAATACGATACCCGTATTGACCGGGGCGGCCCGTAGACCAAGCGTGACTTTTTCGCCGCTGTGCAAGCCGACTCCCGTCACACTGACGGAGTTTTTCAAGGTACGTTGCTTGACCATTGCCACTTTAAGATTACCAATTTACCCGCATAATTGTAACACAACCATGCTTTGTGGCTGCAGAACCGGGCTTCCCGAGTCCTTCCCCCTTCAAATTTCAATCCGCCTGTTTTCGCAGGAAAGACGGAATGTCATAGGTATCCACACCGGATTTTTCCATCGCGTCCACCGCCGCCCTGCGCCCGCTCCTCATGATGGTTGGCGTTTCAAGCTCGCCATAATTCACGCCGGCCATCGGTTCGTCATGCGTGCCTGTCCTTTGAAAGTCATGATTCTGATAGACAATTTCCGGCTTGGGTTGCTTGCGCGACTGCGGTGCGCCGAGGCCGGTGGCCACGACTGTCACGCGTATTTCGTCGCCCATGGCATCATCGAACACCGAACCCACGATTACGGTTGCTTCTTCGGCAGCAAATTGGACGCACTCCATCACATCGTCGATCTCCTTCAGTTTCAGTTTGTTGCTCGAAGTGATGTTCACCAGCACGCCGCGAGCCCCGGACATGTCAACATCTTCCAGTAGCGGACTCGAAATCGCGCGCTCAGCCGCTATCCGCGCACGATCTTGCCCTGCGGCAATCGCCGAACCCATCATTGCCATACCGTTCTCAGACATCACGGTACGCACGTCGGCGAAATCCACGTTGATCAAACCGGGCACATTGATCACCTCGGCGATGCCTGCCACCGCACCTTGCAGCACACCATTGGCCGCCTTGAAAGCTTCCGGCACGGTGACATCATTGCCCAGCACCTCCATCAGTTTGGAATTCGGCACGATGATCAGCGAATCGACGTACTCGCTCAGCGCCTCGATACCGGCTTTGGCGAACCGGATCCGGTTGCCCTCATAAGCGAACGGTTTGGTCACCACTGCAACAGTCAGGATATCCATCTCTTTGGCGATCTGAGCGATGATGGGTGCCGCACCGGTTCCTGTGCCACCCCCCATGCCGGCCGTGATGAACACCATGTGTGCCCCGACCAGCATCTCTTTGATACGGTCGCGATCTTCCTCTGCTGCTGCCTGGCCAACAGACGGTTTGGCGCCCGCACCCAGGCCCTTGGTGATACTCACACCGATCTGCAACTGGGTGCGCGCCTTGCTTCGCTTGAGCGCCTGCGCGTCGGTATTGATCACAATGAACTCGACCCCCTGCACGCCTTGTTCGATCATATGATCCACGGCATTGCCGCCGCAGCCGCCTACACCGACCACTTTGATCACTGCATCCTGAGTTTGTACATCCATGATTTCAAACATCGCCGTCTCCTTAAAAATTGCCAAAAAAACCAACCCCTAGTACCCGAACCTGCAACACGATAAACCGCTAGAAATTCCCCAAAATCCAGTCTTTCATTCTTGCCAGCACATCGCCAAATGAATTCGATTGCAAGCGTGTCTCCTCATTGCGCTGATGATGCTCCAGGCCATACAACAGCAGACCCACACCGGTCGCCATGCGCGGTGTTTTAACCACATCGGACAATCCGCCGACATATTTCGGTATACCCAAACGCACCGGCAGATGGAAAATTTCCTCGCCCAGTTCTACCATCCCCTGCATGGCGCTGCTGCCCCCGGTGATCACGATGCCCGACGACAACAATTCCTCGAATCCGCTGCGGCGCAATTCCTGCTGCACCAGCGAATACAATTCCTCAACGCGCGGCTCGATCACTTCCGCCAGCGTCTGGCGCGACAGCATGCGCGGCCCCCGATCGCCCACGCCCGGCACCTCGATCGCGCCGCCATCAGCCAATTGGCGCAATGCGCAGCCATGCTTGATCTTGATGTCCTCTGCATCCTGCGTCGGTGTGCGCAAAGCCATCGCGATGTCATTGGTGATCTGATCGCCGGCGATCGGTATCACGGCGGTGTGGCGGATCGCGCCGCCGGTGAACACCGCGATGTCGGTGGTACCGCCGCCGATATCCACCAGGCAGACACCCAGTTCTTTTTCATCATCGGCGAGCACGGCCTTGCTGGAAGCCAGCGGTTGCAGGATCAACTCATTGACTTCCAGCCCGCAGCGATGGATGCACTTCATGATGTTCTGCACCGCGGAAACAGCGCCGCTGATGATGTGCACCTCGACATCCAGGCGCATCCCGCTCATCCCGAGCGGCTTCTTGATTCCGTCCTGACCGTCGATACTGAATTCCTGTTCGAGGATGTGCAAAATCTGCTGGTCGCTCGGCAAACTGATGGAACTGGCCGTCTCGATCACGCGCTCGATGTCGGGACCGGCAACCTCCTTCTCCTTGATCTTCACCATGCCCCGCGAATTGATGCTGCGGATATGACTGCCCGCGATGCCGGTATAGACCTCGTGTATCTTGCAATCGGCCATCAGCTCTGCTTCCTCCAGCGCGCGCTGGATCGATCCCACTGTGGCCTCGATGTTGACCACCATGCCCTTCTTCATCCCGGATGATTCGTGCATGCCCATGCCGATCACTTCCAGCATGCCGTCCGGCTTGACTTCACCAACGATGACCACGATCTTGGACGTGCCGATATCCAGTCCAACCACCAGATTTTTAGTTTCCCTGCTTCTGCTCATCGTCATTTCCCCGCTGCGTCCCATCAACCCTGCTTGGCCAAACCGTTCACCGCAAATCCATTGCTGTAGCGCAAATCCACGTATTTCACCCGGCTTTGTAATGCCTCAAGGCTAATAGGGTAGGCTTCAACGAACCGCGCCAACCTTAGCTGCATATCCTCGCGTCCCAGTTCCAGCACCATGCCGTTGCTCAGGCGCAATTGCCAGGCATGGCGTGGCGACAAGACCAGCCGGGTCACTTGCAAGTCCAGAGCGGCAAGTTGCTGGCTGAATTGCTCATACCGCTGCGTAACTTCTGCCGCAGTGCCCTCTTGCCCGACAAAATCCGGCATCACCTGATCGCTCTTGCCATCAAAAACCTCGCCTTGTGTATCCACCAGCGCGCTGTCATTCCAGTGCGCCAATGCCTGATATTCCTCCAACTGCACTTCCAGACTGCGCGGAAATTCACGGCGTATGCCGGCGTTGCGGACCCACGGCAGTTTTTCCAATGATTGCCTCAGGCGTTCGATATCCACCGTAAAAAAATTGCCCTGCACTTCGCTGCGTATCACCTGCGAGACCTCTGCTGCATCGACCCGTTGCGGAGCAACACTCAAATTCACGGTCTGCAGCGGAAACAATCCGGGCAAATGCACCATGTAATGAATCCCGCCATACAACATCGCCAGCACGCTTGATGCGATCAGTGTGTTTGCAATACTGCGCAATAATGGAGCGTTATCCCACATGGGTTACCCCGCTTTCCGGGTGGCAATGTTTGCCAGCCCGGTTGATCGACCATGCGCAGCCAACACCAGTATTCGCATCACCAATTGCTCGAAATTCAAGCCCGCCTGACGCGCCGCCATCGGCACCAGGCTGTGGTCGGTCATGCCCGGCGAGGTGTTCGCTTCGAGCAAATACGGTTTGCCGGCCTCATCCCTCAGAAAATCCACGCGCCCCCAGCCTTGCCCGCCGATCAGTGCAAACGCCTGTTTGGCCAATCGCTGCATCTCCGCTTCCTGTGCGTCACTCAGATCGCTCGGGCACAAATATCGGGTGTCGTTGCGCAAGTATTTCGCCTCGTAGTCATAGAACTCATTGGCCGGCTCGATCTTGATCACCGGCAATGCCTGTTCACCCAGGATCGCAACGGTATATTCGCCGCCGCCGATGAAACGCTCCGCCAGCACCAACGGGTCATGCCTGGCCGCTTCGCGATACGCTGCCGGCAATTCGCTCAATGTTTTCACCTTGCTGATACCGACACTGGAACCTTCGTTGGCCGGTTTGACGAACAGCGGCAAACCGAGCTTCTGCGCGACACTGTTCCAGTCACTGTGTTCGTCGAGCAGCGCATAGTCGGGTATCGGCAAGCCGGCTGCTTGCCACACCAGCTTGCTGCGCCACTTGTCCATGCCCAGCGCGGAAGCCAACACCCCGCTGCCGGTATAGGGAATATTGAGCAATTCCAGCGCACCCTGCACCGTGCCATCCTCCCCATAACGGCCATGCAGCGCGATGAATACCCGGTCGAATCCGTCGTCTACCAGCGCCTGCAGATTCTGTACGGCGGGATCGAAGGGATGTGCGTCGACACCGCTGCGCAACAGCGCCGCCAGCACTGCCGCGCCGCTTTTCAGCGATACCTCGCGCTCGGCGGAACGTCCGCCCAGCAACACCGCGACTCTCCCGAACGAAGCAGGATCGGGGGCTGTAGCGGGAATTTCCGCATAAACAAGCGTGTTCATCGTTTTTTCTCACCAACAATACGCACTTCCGGATGAAGACTGATTCCGGTCTGCCGGGCAACTATGTTCTGCACTTCGTTAATCAGATTCTCGATATCCGCAGCCGTCGCAGTTCCGGCATTCACGATGAAGTTGGCATGTTTCTCCGATACCTGCGCGCCGCCCGACCGCATGCCTTTCAATCCGCAATGTTCGATCAATCTCGCCGCATGATCGCCCTCAGGGTTGCGAAACACCGAACCCGCATTCGGCAGACTTAGAGGTTGGCTGGCGATGCGCCTGCTCAGCAGTGCCTTGATATCCCGCCATGACGATTCCCCTTTTCCCCTGGAAAATTGCAGCCACGCCGCAACAAACCACTCCTCCCCTGCATTGCGCAACGCAACATGCCGGTATCCGATCTCGTACTCGGCTGCCGTGCGCACGTGAACTTTCCCCTGCCGGTTCACGGTCTGTACGCGCAACACCTTTTCCCATGTCTCGCTGCCATAGCAGCCTGCATTCATCGCCAGCATTCCGCCCAGCGTGCCGGGGATGCCAGCAAAGAATTCGGCTCCCTGCAGATCATGCTTTGCTGCAAAACGCGCCAGTTTTGCTCCCGGCACCCCGGCTTCGGCATAGACGCTTCCGTCCATCTCGAGATGCAACGCGCTCAATGTTCCATGCAGCATCAAAACCGTGCCGCGCAATCCGCCTTCACGCACCAGCAGATTACTGCCCAGACCCACCGCATACACTGGCTCATCAGCAGGCAAACTGCGCAAAAATACCAACAGATCATCCAGATCGGCGGGCTGGTACATCCGTTCGGCCTTCCCGCCCGTTCTCCAACTGGTGTGCTTGCTCATATCCACCTGCAGGCGCAACTTGCCGCGCAATGGTGTATCGGCAATATTTGCGAGCTCGATCATGTTCATAACTTACCAAGTGCTGCGCCGTGCATGGCCGGCATTTTCCCGGTTGCGTCAGCATCGCTCTTTCCCAATAATTTGTTCGGTATGCTGCCGATCGAACCCGCTCCCATGGTGACGACCACATCGCCGTCGCGCGCCATCTGCATGATCGCCTGCGGCATCAGTTGTATATCCTCGACAAACACCGCTTCGCTTTGTCCGGCCACACGCAAGGCATGCATCAATGCGCGTCCGTCAGCCGCGACGATGGGCGCTTCTCCCGCCGGATATACCTCCGCCAGCACCAGCGCATCGACGCTGCGCAGCACTTTTACAAAATCCTCGAACAGGTCGCGCGTCCGCGTATAGCGGTGCGGCTGGAATGCCAGCACCAAGCGCCGCCCGGGAAACGCGCCGCGAACCGCTTCGAGCGTGGCGAGCATTTCGACCGGATGATGCCCGTAGTCGTCGATTAGAGTAAAACTTCCGCTTCGACACGGTGCGGTGGAACCGTTTGGTGCGGGGAGGCGGAAGACGTTCGTCCCGCGCTCGGCCGCCTGTGGGAGAGGGTAGGGAGCGGGCCATTGAGTATCGGAAGCTACTTCACCATAGCGCTGGAATCGCCTGCCGACACCCTGGAACTCCGCCAGCGCCGCAACGATCGCGTCATCCGCGACACCGACTTCCAGCCCGATGGCGATCGCGGCGAGAGCATTCAGCACGTTGTGCATGCCCGCCAGATTGAGTGTGATGTTCATATCCCTCGGTTTTCCGTTCTGCCGGCATTTCGCGGTAAAGTGCATCTGGCCGCCCTGATGGCGCGCGTTCACCGCGCGGATCTGCGCATCTTCGCTGAATCCATAAGTCGTCACCGGCTTGCTGATGCGCGGCAAAATCTCGCGCACGTTCGCATCATCCACGCACAGCATCGCCCTTCCATAGAAAGGCAGGTGTTCGACAAACTCCACGAACGCCTGCTTGAGCTTTTCGAAATCGTGACCGTAGGTTTCCATGTGGTCTGCATCGATATTGGTGATCACAGCGAGTATCGGTTGCAGATGCAGGAATGAAGCGTCCGACTCGTCGGCCTCGACCACGATGAATTCGCCCGTGCCAAGCTTGGCATTGCTGTCGCTGCTGTTCAGCTTGCCGCCGATCACGAAGGTGGGATCGAAACCGCCCTTGGCCAGCACGCTGGAGGTCAGCGATGTGGTGGTGGTTTTGCCATGGGTACCGGCCACCGCGATGCCCTGGCGCAAACGCATCAATTCGGCCAGCATCATCGCGCGCGGCACCACCGGGATATGCCGCGCTCGCGCCGCCAGCACTTCGGGGTTGTCGTTGCCCACGGCAGTCGAGACCACCACCACATCGGCATCGGTCAGATTCTGCTCGGCGTGGCCGAGATACACGGTTGCGCCCAATTGCTTGAGACGCCGAGTTGTGGTGTTTTTTGCGAGATCTGAACCGCTCACTTGAAAACCCAGATTCAGCAGCACCTCGGCGATTCCGCTCATGCCGGAACCGCCTATGCCGACGAAGTGAAGATGTTTGACCTTGTGCTTCATGCCGCCAACTCCGCACATATTGTCGCAACTGTTCCAGCCGCTCCCGCCTTGGCCAATTCGCGCGCCTTCTGCGCCATCGCCGATAATTTTTCGCGGCCCCGCTCGCCATCCGACAGTTCCCGCAGCAACTGGGCCAGTTTTTCAGAGCTCAATTCGCTTTGCGGCAACAACATCGCCGCGCCGCGCTGGCTCAAGAACTGCGCATTGCGGGTCTGGTGATCGTCCACCGCAAACGGAAACGGGATCAATATGCTTGCTACCCCGGCCGCGGCAAGTTCAGCGACAGTCAATGCGCCGGCCCGGCAGATCACCAGATCGGCATTGCCGTAGTGCCTGGCCATCTCGTCCATGAACGGCTTGATATCGGCCTGCACGCCTGCCTGCTGATAGGCGTGCTTCACCGTTTCGAAATGTTGCTTGCCGGTTTGATGCAAGATGTGGGGGCGTGTGTCCGGCGGCAACAGCGCGAGCGCTTGCGGCACAGCCTCGTTGATCGCCTTCGCGCCCAGACTTCCGCCCACCACCAGCACATTCAGCCTGCCGTTGCGTGCGGCATAGCGTTGCTGGGGATCGGGCAATCCGGCGATATCGCTGCGCACCGGATTGCCGCACCATATCGCATGAGGCAACACATCCGGGAAACCGCTCAGCACTTTTTGTGCGATGCGCGCCAGCAACTTGTTGCTCAGTCCTGCGATGGAATTCTGTTCATGTATCACCAAGGGTCGACGCAGCAATGCCGCCATCATTCCTCCGGGGAAAGTGATATAACCGCCCATGCCCAGCACCACATCGGGGCGGTAACGCAATATCGCGGACATGCTCTGCCACAATGCGACCAGCAGATCAAATGGCAGCAATAGCAGACGTAGCAAACCCTTGCCGCGCACGCCTGAAAAGCGTACCCACGCCATTTCATATTTGTGCCTGGGAACCAGTTCGGCTTCCATGCTGCGCGGTGCGCCCAGCCAAGTCACTTTCCAACCCTGCCCTCGCAGCAGGTCAGCCACCGCGAGTGCGGGAAAAATGTGGCCTCCAGTGCCGCCGGCCATTATTAAAATCGACCTAGACATGAAGCACCTCGATCTCGGCCACATTTTCGGTGGAGACTAATGCGTGCACAGCACGCGTTATGGCGTAACCAAAAATGTGGCCGCCGGTACCTCCGGCCATGATGAGTATGGAACGACTCATATTGGCAAACCTCTAGATATGCGACGATTTTGGCTACGACCGCCCCGATGGGGCTTAACTTGCTTGCGCAAGTTAGTCTTCGCCGAAACAGACGGATTGAAAAAGTGTGCGCTCATACCGGAAGTCCCCGCGCAATCCTTGTGTTTTGGCTCCGGCATAACATTCGCTTCGCGAATATGAGCCTCCACCGAAATCGTCGAATTTCCAGGTTTGATGCTCCGTATGCCAATTCGAGATGATTAACGCTCATACTGGTAATCCTCGCGCAATTCGACGATTTTCATAATCCACCCGCAACAGTACCGCGGCTGCGACGCAATTCACCACGATGCCGCTGCCGCCAAAACTCAGGAAAGGCAGCGTCAATCCCTTGGTCGGCAGCACACCCATGTTCACACCGATATTGATCATCGCCTGCGCGCCGATCCAGACGCCGATACCCTGGGCGACCAGCGCGGAAAAGTTGCGCTCCAGAAATGCGGCATGGCGCCCGATCCGGAACGCCCGCACCACCAGCAGCGCGAACAGCGTAATCACCGCTGCCACGCCTAACAACCCCAATTCTTCCGCGATCACCGCCATCAAAAAGTCGGTATGGGCCTCAGGCAAATAAAATAATTTTTCCACGCTGCCACCCAGCCCCACACCCAACCACTCGCCCCGCCCGAAAGCGATCAGCGCATGACTCAATTGGTATCCTTTGCCGTAGGGATCAGACCAGGGATCCATGAATCCGATGATGCGGTGCATCCGGTAGGGCGATGAAGATATCAGCGCCCCCAGCGCCAGCGGCAACGCCAGCAGCAACGCGATGAACACTTTCAGATTGAAGCCTCCCAGCCAAAGGGTGCTTAGGGCAATGACACAGATCACCACCAGCGCCCCCATGTCCGGTTCCTGCAGCAGCAAGCCGCCGATCATCACCATCACCACCAGCATCGGCACAAAGGCTTTCCTGAACAAATGGCCGACCTTGCCCTTGCGCACCGTGTAATCCGCGGCATAAAGCACCACGAACAGCTTCATCAATTCGGAAGGTTGCAGGTTGATAACGAACAGCGACAACCAGCGCCTGCTGCCATTGACTTCCCGGCCAACACCGGGAATCAGCACCAGCACCAGCAGTGCCGTGCCGAATACAAACAGATATGGCGCATAGGTTTGCCATATCTGCACCGGCACCTGGAACGCAAACAGCCCGATAAACAACCCCGCAATGATGAATACCCCGTGCCGCAACAGGTAATAAGTCGGCTGATAGCCGGTAAATCTGTTTGCCTCGGCCGTGGCAATCGAAGAGGAATAAACCATCACCAATCCGAGCGCGAGCAACCCGATCAATACCCAGATCAGCAATTCGTCGAATTGCGCTTGCGGCGGGGGGGTGCGTGTTTTGACTGCGAAAGGGTGGGGGTGCAACCCCCGGGTACCCTTCGGCGGTGACGAACTTGCCCAGCCTTTGGCTGGTTTCAAGTCGCCTGCATCGCGACTCCCTGCGGGTGCCGCGAACTGGCGTGGATGGACCCCGCGGTGTGTCAAACCTGCATTCTGATTACCGCCATACTTTGGCGCATTCTTCTGTGATGCTAGTGACGCCATGCGCCTCCCTTACCCAACTCTTGCACTGCCTCGATAAACACCTCGGCACGATGTTCATAGTTGCGGAACATATCGAAGCTGGCGCATGCCGGTGACAACAGCACTGCATCACCCTGTTGCGCCAGGCGGGTCGCCTGATTCACGGCATCGTTCATATCTTTGGCATGTGCAACATTCACGCCGCAGCCGCCCAGGGCAGCCTCGATCAGCGGAGCATCGCGTCCGATCAATACCACTGCGCGAGCGTGTTCCGCCACGACCGGTTTGAGTGGGGAGAAATCCTGACCTTTGCCATCGCCGCCCGCGATCAACACCGCCTTCCTTCCCAACCCTTGAAGCGCCGCGATGGTCGCGCCGACATTGGTGCCCTTGGAATCGTCGTAATAGGTGATACCGCCTAATTCAGCCACGCGTTCCATGCGATGCGGCAGGCCCTTGAAGCTGCGCAGCGCATCGAGCAATATCGACATCGGGAAATCAATCGCGCAGCTCAGTGCCAATGCAGCCAATGCATTAGCCACGTTGTGCAATCCGACCACTTGCAACTCACTGGCTTTTATCAAACGCTGCGTGCCTTGCATCAGCCAGACATCGCCGTCGGCGCGCTCGATACCGAAATCGCCCTCGGTATCAGGTTTGTTCAGACCGAACGTAATGGTTTTGCAATCCTTGCGCGCGATGCTCATGCAACGCGCATCGTCCCGGTTCAAAACCTGTATGCTGCATCCCGCAAAAATGCGCGCCTTGGCGGCACTGTATTCCGCCATATCGGCATACCGGTCAAGATGATCTTCGCTGATATTCAGCACAGTAGCGGCATCGGCATGCAGACTGGACGTGGTTTCCAGCTGGAAACTGGATAGTTCCAGCACCCATACCTCGGGCTGGTTTGCACCGCGCTCCAGAACAACATCCAGTACGGCGGGAGAAATGTTCCCGGCGGCCACCGTGTCCTTGCCCGCCGCCTTGCACAGGTGTTCCACCATGCTGGTGACCGTGGTCTTGCCGTTGGCACCGGTAATTGCGAGGATGCGGGGATGATTGTCTTTCGGCAGCGATCGGGCGAACAACTCGATGTCGCCCACCACCTCGATGCCGCGCGCGATCGCCCGTTCCACCGCCGGATCGCGCAACGGCACGCCCGGACTGATCGCGATCAGCTCGATCCCGTCAAAGAGGGCATCGTTGAAGTTACCGCAAAAGATCTGCTCTTCGGCAACATACATCGCTGCCTGTGCCAGGCCGGGCGGAGCGCTGCGGCTGTCAGCCACGCGCAGGCGCGCGCTCTGGGCACTGAGCCAGCGCACCATGGATAGTCCGGTCTCGCCCAGACCCAGCACCAGGACCGATTTGTTTTTGTGCCGTGTCATATCTACTTCATGATGGTCCATGAAGCGCGCCCCGCTATCGGGCGTTGCCATTACGTTCGCGAAACTCACATTGTTTTCCCTCAACCCTATCGTGCTGTGCTTTTCCATCGTGTTCTCCCTTATCTCGATTTGAGAGTCGCCAGACCCAACAGAACCAACAACATCGTAATAATCCAAAACCGCACCGAGGCGTTTGGTGTCTCCGTAACGTTCGCTGTGCGAACATGAGTCTCCCCCAACGCCTGCGTGCCGCACTTCTTAATTTGCATCTCCACGATCACCTCAACTTGAGCGTTGCCAAGCCCAGCAACACAAGCAGCATTGTTATGATCCAGAAGCGCTCGGAAGCGTTTGGTGTCTCCGTAACGTTCGCTGCGCGAACATGAGTCTCCCCCAACGCCTGCGTGCCGCACTTCTTGATTTGCATCTCCACGATCACCTCAACTTGAGCGTTGCCAAGCCCAGCAACACAAGCAGCATTGTTATGATCCAGAAGCGCACTACCACTTGGGTTTCTTTCCAGCCTTTCAGCTCGTAGTGATGATGCAATGGAGCCATGCGAAACACACGTTTGCCGGTCAGCTTGAACGAGGCCACCTGGATCATCACCGACACCGCCTCGACCACGAACACGCCGCCCATGATGAACAACACAAACTCCTGACGCACGATCACAGCCACTGTTCCGAGCGCCGCACCCAGCGCAAGCGCGCCGACATCTCCCATGAATACTTCCGCGGGATAGGCGTTGAACCACAGGAAAGCCAGACCCGCGCCGGAGATAGCCCCGCAGAAAACTGCCAATTCGCCAGCGCCCGGTATGTAAGGAATGCCGAGATATTTCGAAAAAACCGCATTACCCGCCACATAGGCGAATATCGACAACGCGGCGCTCACCATTACAGTCGGCATGATGGCCAAACCATCCAGACCATCGGTCAGATTCACCGCATTGCTGGTGCCAACGATGACCAAATAGGTCAAAGAGATGAACAGAAATGCGCTGAGTGGAAACACGAAAAATTTCAGGAACGGAACGATGAGTTCCGTGTTTGCGGGCAAGTTGGCGGCATCCCACAGATAAAATCCCACCGCCAAAGCGATCAGGGACTGCCAGCCCATTTTGGATTTGGCAGACAGGCCTTTCGGGTTGCGATGCACTACCTTGCGATAGTCATCCACCCAACCGATCACCCCGAAGCTCAAAGTGGTAATCAGCACCACCCATACGTAATGGTTGCGCAAGTCCCCCCACAGCAAGGTGGTGATCGCGATCGAAGTCAGGATCAGGGCGCCGCCCATGGTCGGTGTGCCGGCCTTTACCAGGTGTGTTTGCGGCCCGTCACTGCGCACCGATTGGCCGATCTTGTACGCGGCCAGTTTGCGTATCATCGCCGGCCCGACCAGGAACGAGATGAACAATGCCGTCATCGCCGCAAGCACGGCGCGCAATGTGATGTAATTGAACACGCTGAAGAACCTTACATCCTCGGCCAACCATTGTGCGAACGCGAGCAGCATGGTCATTCTCCCGTGTTGGCGCAGAACTGCACCACGCGTTCCATTTTCATAAAACGCGAACCTTTCACCAGTACCGTGGTATCCGCGTCCAGTTCCTTTTCCAGAGCGGCTTGCAGGTCTTCGATGCGTTCGAAATGCCGTGCGCCGCTGCCGAATTCACTTGCCGCTTTCGCGCTCAGTTTTCCCAGTGCATAAAGTCTTTCAATGCCTGCGCTGCGTGCTTCGGCGCCAATATCGGCATGAAACTTCGGGGCATCCATTCCCAGCTCGCCCATGTCGCCCAACACCAGGATCCGCTTGCCGGCGGCTTGCGCAAGCACGCTGATCGCAGCGTGCACCGAAGCCGGATTGGCGTTGTATGTGTCGTCTATCAGTCTTGCGCCGTGCTGTGCGGACCTGCGCTGCAAGCGTCCGGCCACGCCGCTGAATTTTTCCAGTCCGGCGGCGATGGTTTCGAGGGAGATGTTCAGCGCGATGGCGGCGGCTGTCGCAGCGAGCGCATTTCTCGCATTGTGTTCGCCAGGCACCTGCAAGTCAGCTGAAAATGTTCCTTGCGGCGCGGTCACTTCGAGCCGTAAGCCATTGTCCTTGGGATGCCATTTGCCCCGCACATCAGCTTGCGGGTCAAGGCCAAATTCCAGCAACGGGTGCGCACCCGCAAGCGCGCGCCAAAGGGACGCATGGATATCGTCAGCGTTAATCACCGCTGTTCCGTGATGCTGCAGCCCGGAAAATATCTCTCCCTTGGCGCGCGCAACAGCCTCCACAGTGCCCAGCCCTTCCAGGTGCGCTCCGCTGGCGTTGTTTACCAGCGCGACTTCAGGCGCAGCAATCCGTGTCAGGTAATCAATCTCGCCGGAATGATTCATGCCCATTTCAATCACGGCATAACGGTGCAACTCTTTCAGTTGCAACAGGGTAAGCGGCATGCCGATATCGTTGTTCAGGTTGCCCTTTGATGCGAGCACTGCTTCCGAACTGCCGGCCGCCTCGCGCAATATACCGGCAAGCATTTCTTTCACTGTTGTCTTGCCGTTGCTGCCGGTTATGGCCACCACTGGAATAGCGAACTGTCTGCGCCACCAACCTGCCAACCTCCCCAGCGCCAAGCGGGTATTCTCCACGATCAAAAGCGGGATGCCCGGGTCAAGCCTGGCCGCCTGTTTTTTGCTGCTGGACGCCGGCCCCTGAAAACTGTCAACATTCACCATTGCCGCAACCGCTCCCGATTGCGCAGCAGTCGTGACAAAGTCATAGCCGTCGTAATGTTCGCCGCGCAACGCAACGAACAAATCACCCTGGGCAATGTTGCGGCTGTCGCTGGATACCGCGTCGAAAATCGCATCGTTACCTGCCAGCTTTCCACCGGTTGCCTGCGCGGCTTGTGACAAGAGCATCATTGATCCCCCTGCAGCTTGCCTTGGGCCTGACGAGGTGCATGGCTTGACTGCAAAGCCTGCAACGCCACCGACACGTCACTGAACGGGTGCTTTTCCCCGTTGATCTCCTGATAATCTTCGTGACCCTTGCCTGCAATCAGCACGGTATCGCTTTGCCGCGCATAACTGATGGCACTTTGAATCGCGACAGCGCGGTCCACGATGATTTCGTGGTTGTCCGCATCCATGCCGCTTACGATATCCGCGATTATTTCGCGCGGATTTTCGCTGCGCGGATTGTCCGATGTAACGATGCAAAAATCGGAAAATCTCTCGGCGACCAGACCCATCATCGCGCGCTTGCCGCGATCCCGGTCCCCGCCGCAACCGAATACGCAAAGCAGCTTTCCGCCCGTCGCCGAGCTGATCTCACGCAATGCCTGCAGCACTTTTTCCAAAGCGTCTGGCGTGTGGGCGTAATCTACGATCACTGTCGGTTCATCGGCGTTTCCCAGCCGCTGCATGCGACCGGCGACCGGCTGTGCCCTGCTCAATGAATGTGCGGCATCGCTCAAAGCCACTCCGCTCAACAGCAATACCGCCAGCGCGCCCAATAGATTCGCCGCGTTGAATCGGCCGACCAGCGCGCTATCCAGCTCCGCCGCCCCCCAACTGGAGTGGATGGCCAGCCGCAAACCCTGTCCGGTCATTTCCATCAAATTGCCGTAGACCATGCGCAAGCCGAGCCGTTCGGCCAGCAGCAAAGCCGCGTCACTTAATCCATAACCGATGATTTCCGCATCGCCGTCCTGCAGCTGTTCAGCGAGTTCGGCACCATAGGCATCGTCGAGATTCAGTACGACGAATCCGAGTTTTTGCCAATCGAACAGCTTGCGTTTGGTATCCGCGTAGCTTTGCATATCGCCGTGATAATCGAGATGATCTCGGCTCAGATTGGTGAGCATCGCGACATCAAATTGCACCGCATTCACACGCCCCTGGGACAGCGCATGAGATGAAACTTCCATTGCCACTGCCTTCGCGCCGTCACGCAAATAGTCGGACAGCAATCCATGCACGCGAATAGCGTCGGGCGTGGTGTTTTCAGTGGCCTGCAGCGCGCCAACAAAGCCATTGCCCAATGTTCCGATCAGTGCACATGGTTTGGTTGTCTCATTCAAGGCGTGTGCAATCCAGTGACAGGTTGAGGTCTTGCCATTTGTTCCGGTGATGCCCACCATCCAAAGTTTTTCCGACGGCGCGCCATACGCCGCGTCACCCAGCCACCCGGCCTTGCTACGCAAATCAGTGACGGCGAGATTGGGCACTTGCCAGGCATCGTTCCAGACGAAATGCTGCGCCTCCCAGATCACTGCGCTAGCACCCTGTGCTATGGCAGCAGCAATATATTGCCGGCCATCGGTCTTTTCACCGGGATAAGCGATAAAAGTGTCGCCGTGCCGAACGGAACGACTGTCGGTAACCAGGCGTTTGATCGGTACATTCAAAGCTGCCAGTTGCGCGCTGGCCCACTCGCGCAGAGCCGCGCTCATACTTCCTCCTTCACGATCTCCGCCGGCGGTGCGACAACATTGTCCAGAGGCGCATCGTTAGGCACATTCAGCGCATGCAGCGCAGCACTCATTATTTTGCTGAATGCCGGTGCCGCAACTTCTCCCCCGTAGTAATCCGTGCCAGCCGGATCATTTATCATCACCGCCACCACCAGACGCGGATCCGACACAGGCGCGAATCCGACGAATGATGCGACATAACGATTGACGTAGTGACCATCCTCCAGCTTATGTGCGGTGCCGGTCTTGCCCGCCACGCGATATCCGGCCACCTGTGCCAGCGGAGCCGTCCCGCCGGGCTGTACGACCATTTCCATCATGCGGCGCATTTCACGCACGGTATGGTCTGAAAATACTTTCTTCCCGGTCACCGGCGCATTGAGTTTTAACAGCGTGATCGGCTTTAATTCGCCGTCGGTGGCAAAGATGGTGTAAGCCCGCGCCAGTTGCAGCAGATTGACCGAGATTCCATGCCCGTAAGCCATGGTGGCCTGCTCGATGGGACGCCAGGTTTTCGGGTCGCGCAATTTTCCCGGCGCCTCGCCCGGGAAGTTACTGCCGGTCTGCGCGCCGAATCCGCTATCCGCCAAACCCTTCCACATCGTTTCCGATTTCAACTTCAAGGCTATTTTGGCCGCGCCGACATTGCTGGATTGTTGGATGACCTGAGCAACAGTCAGCATCGGCTCCGGATGGGAATCGTGTATCTTCCAGTCACCCAGCGTGTATACACCGTTCTCGGTATTGATGACGGTATGGGGGCTCACTTTGCCCGTCTCGATCGCGGTTGCCACCGTGAATGGTTTCAATGTCGAGCCGGGCTCGAACAGATCGGTGATGGCGCGGTTGCGCATCGCTTTGCTGCTGATATTGCCGCGATTATTCGGGTTATAGCCCGGATAGTTGGCGAGGGCCAGCACCTCGCCGCTGCGCGCATCGAGAACCACCACGGCACCCGACTTGGCATGATGCTGTTTGACCGTATTCTCCAGTTCGCGATAGGCGATGTGCTGCAAATTGCTGTCCAGACTAAGCATGATATCGCTGCCCGGTTTGGAAGCGTTCAGACTGCCGGCGTCTTCAACGATGTATCCGTGGTTATCCTTGATGACGCGCTGACTGCCGGGTTTTCCGGCAAGCTCGTCCTGCAGGGCAAGCTCCATTCCTTCCTGGCCGATGTCGTCCTGTCCGGTAAATCCCAGCGTCTGCGCAGCTTCCTCGCCAGACGGATAATAACGACGATACTCGCGCTGCAAAAAAATCCCGGGCAGATTCAGGCTGACAACTTTCTCGACCTGATCGGGGGGGAGCAACCGCTTAAGATAGACAAAATCCCGTGTAGTATCGAAAAGACGATTCTTTACATCCTCGGTATCCATGCCGAGAATTTGCGCCAGTTTTTTTACTTGTCCCCTTTCGGCATCCACGTCCGGCGGGCTCGCCCAAACTGATTCTACCGGGGTGCTGACGGCGAGCGGTTCGCCGTTGCGGTCCGAAATCAATCCCCGGTGTGCCCCGACTTCGATCACCCGGCTGTAGCGAGCGTTGCCTTTTTGCTGCAGAAATTCATCATGTATTCCTTGCAAATACACGCCGCGTCCCAGCAAACCCGCCAACCCGGCCAGCAATAATGCAAATAGTGCGGTGGCACGCCATTCTGGCAATTTCGCCGTGATGTCAGGATGTGCGCTGGCCGCGTAATTCATTGTAGTGGCTTTGTTTCGCCGTTAGGCTTGACCTTGATAAACTGAACCTGCCCTTTCTTCGGCAATTGCATCTGCAACTTTCTCACAGCAACTTGCTCTACGCGCGCCGGCGTAGCCCAGGTACTTTGCTCCAGTTGCAACTGCCCCCACTCCACATCCATCTGTTGCGCTTGTTCTTTTTGTTGTTGCAATTCGATGAACAACTTGCGCGCCTTGTGTTGCGAGGTGACCACGCTCAATGCGCACAACACCACCGCAACAAGCAGCAAGCCCTGATAGGCCGGGCTTAGCCTTCCAACTCTGCCCATGACACGGTTATGAACTCCGGCGATATCAGTCTTCATGTTTGTTCGACCCGAGCCATGTCGTTACGAAACATTGCAGCGTTCCGCGACACGCATCACGGCGCTTCGTGCGCGCGGATTGGCTTTCAGTTCTGCTCCGCTGACATGCACCGCCCTGCCTATCAATCTCAATTTCCCCGGCGGCACTTCGCTTGCGCGTACCGGAACATTGCGCGGCAGCTTGTCTCCCTCAGCCATATCACGAATGAAATGTTTCACGATGCGGTCTTCCAGCGAATGAAAGCTGATCACCACCAACCGCCCGCCGGCCTTGAGATGCTTCACACACTCTGGCAGGACCCGCGCAAGCTCTTCGAGCTCCTGGTTGAGATAAATCCGTATAGCCTGAAAGGTGCGTGTCGCCGGGTTCTGCCCTGCCTCGCGGGTGCGTACCGCCTTACTAACCAGCTCGACAAGTTGCCGCGTGGTGTGAATGGGTTCGATTGCGCGCGCCGCAATAATCGATCTTGCAATCTGCTTAGCAAACCGTTCTTCGCCGTAGTCACGTATCACCTCCGTTAACAAACTCTCATCCACCGTCGCCAGCCACTGCGCTGCGGTCATTCCGCTGCTGATGTCCATGCGCATATCCAGAGGGGCATCAAAGCGAAAACTGAATCCGCGCGCCTCATCGTCCAGTTGCGGCGATGACACGCCCAAGTCAAGCAAAATGCCATCCACCCGTTCTATGCCCTGCTCGCGCAATACATCCGCCATTTGCGCAAAACTGCGATGCACGATAAGGAACCGCTCATCGCGCCATGCATTTCCGGCTGCTACCGCTTCCGGATCCCTGTCCAGCGCAATCAGTTTCCCATTGCCGCCTAACTGCTCCAATATTCGCGCGCTATGTCCGCCGCGCCCGAACGTGCCGTCGACATAGATGCCATCAGGCCTGATCGCAAGGGCTTCAACAGCTTCATTCAGTAACACGGTGGTGTGGGCCAAGCCCCCACTCACAAGGAAAAACCTTCCAGCTCGGGCGGCAGGTCTCCATCCATGAACGTCAAACCAGCCTCCTGTTGCGACTGCCACTTCACTTCATCCCATAATTCGAATTTATTACCCTGACCGACCAGCATCACGCGCTTGTCCAGTGCGGCGTAATTGCGCAAGGCAGGCGAGATCAGCACGCGCCCGGCACCATCCATTACCACGTCTTCGGCGTAACCGATCAGGCGGCGTTGCAAGGCTCGGATCTTGGGATTGAGCGCGGAGAGCTTGAGCAACTTCTCGCGTATCGGCTGCCACTCGGGTTGCGGATAAGCAAGCAGGCATCCATCGGCATCGGCGGTCAGCACCAAATTGCCAGCGCAGTTCGCAAGCAACATATCGCGATATCGCGCCGGTATCGCGAGTCTGCCTTTGCTATCCAGATTGAGTTGAGCCGCTCCCTGATACATCGCTACCCCACTTTTTCCCACTTTTCACCACTTGAACCCACTATATTGAAAAATAATCTAATGGTCAAGCTAAAAAATTGGATTTATCTTTACGGGACAAGGAGTTAGCAAGGAAAGTTAAAGAAATATAAATATACTTAATAATTAGTAACTTATGTATGCAATCTAAAGCTATTTGTAATGAGTGGCTTTGGAGCGAATGACGGAGTGACAGAGATAGTTACGCAGAGGGATCAGTATCTATCCAACGCAAGGAACTTGAGATATTCGTATAGAAAGTTTTGAAAACTAGCAACGCTCACAATACATCCGGGGACAAGAGTAGATCCATCAAGATACAAAGCTAATCAAATGAATATTGCTCGTCATAGGTTACTCAGAATCCGACAGCTATATAACAACGGGAAATATATTGCTGGAAGTGGCGGCAAGATCGGCTGGTGAATGATTTGAAACCCGGCCTGATACAGCAATATTGCACCATTGAAAGATTCGCCAGGCACTAGCCATCGTGTAAAGCATCAAGCGACTAATAAGATGGCGGAATAATTGAATCTTAATAAAATCCTTCTTGAAGGTGTATGCAAAGACAACGCAATCGGGGGCAAGGTGGGGAAATATTCGGAGCAATGAAGCTTAGATGCAAAGTAATTGCAAAGGTGTGCGTTGAGCTGATCTACCCCAGCCCAAAACCATGCCTCATATACGACATTAGATACGATTCCAGGTTGATGGTATCTTGGCCGAGAAACCTTTTGCCCAAAGTTTTGGCGCAATTACGATTTTATTTGGATTCGGATTTAACCAAGCCCCCCACCATGAGAAAGACGAATTGGCTATGATGTTATGCTTGCAACTTGCCATTAGATTCATATCGTCAACTTCAGTCTTACCTTCGGAGAACTCGAATCTATCTCCCAAAAAATAAGTTTTACACCACTCTATATCGTCGGAAAATACTAAAAACTTCTCATCGGGAAACTGAGCAATTGCCTTTTGATAGTACTCCGTTCCTGTCAAATTGTAATAGAAGGTGTTGTGAGGAGGGGTAACGTAATCACCTCGCCGCACGTGGATAGATACCCGGTTTATATCTCCGGTGATCCCTGAAGAGAACATCTTGCGAACCTTGTCTTTAACGCGGGCAAACCATTTCTCGTCCTGAAACCATATGTCTGTTTTTTTTTGGGTGGCAAAGTCAATCATAAATGCTATTTGGAACATTCGATTACCTAGACGGCCTGTTATTTCATCCGGATCAATCATTACGCAGGAACCCTCCATTTTTTAGTTTCGTATTTGCAAGAATATCGTTCGAGACCGCTCCAATCCCTACCTATCACCCTGCCACATTTATCATAGTTGTAATAGTGAAATCAATACTTGCATGTATTCCAGCTTATGTTTAACACTCAGAAGCATAAGTTATAGTTGAAAATTCATATTTCAATCAATGCGACCAAACCGTTACAAACTGGTGTTCACATACTGCATTCTGTGTCCGCTTCAGCAACAATTATGTGGTGCCGGCAAACATGGCCAATTGATGTAAATGACAACAAGGCTGCGGTACAGGAATTTACTTCGGCAGCGTGCGGAGTACGGCTCGATAGCCGCAAATGGGGATAATTTCCTATCTTCTTGCATGTAAGGCGATGCAGTCTTGCTAGATCAGAAGATCTGGCTGTGTAGATGTTCGCCATGGGTTCGCGCTAGCCACATGCCCCACAACGCTGATTCCAGATTGCGGGCAAATCGCGGGGCATCAAAGATCGGCGAAGCCAGTACTTTCTCGCGCAGACCAGCGCGCAATGCTGCCAGTCTGGGTATGTCGCCAGCCAACGCAACCGCCTTGGCGATGTACTCCTGCTCATTGATGGCAATCCATTCTTCCAGTCCTGCGCTGGAAAGCACGCTGGCACCCACTCTGGCCAAAAACGTACCACCGGCCAATGTCAGCGTCGGAACGCCCATCCAAAGCGCTTCGCAGGTCGTGGTGGCTCCCGTGTATGGAAATGTATCCAGTAATATGTCCACTTCGGAGTGCACGGATAGATAAGCTTCGCGTGACATCGCTCCGTGCATCGCGACATGCGAGGGATCGATATCAAACTGCTGCAAACGTTGCATGAACTGTTGCTTTACTGCCAGATTCCCTAACTGTTGACACTGTAAACGCAACCTCGCGGATGGCAAAGCAGAGAGAATGTTCGCCCATGACGACAGAACTGTATCCCCGATCTTGTCGAGCCGCTGAAAACTTCCAAATGTAATGAATCCGCTTTTCATGGCGGGCGGAGTTGCTACGGGCAGGCCGACATCGGGCGGGGTGAGGCAAATAAGCGTGTCAAGTTGCCACACCTTCTCGGTGAATTGCCCGCGCTGTGCGTCGGTAACGCTCACTGCATCCGCCAGCACATAGTCTACTTCCTCCACACCGGTGGTGGCGAAATAGCCAAGCCAGCCAGCCTGCACCGGAGCGGGTTTCCATGCGAACACGGGCAGGCGGTTGTGCCCGGTATGCCCTGACAGGTCCAGCAATATATGCACGCCGTCGGCATGGATCAAACCTGCCGCATCGGCATCGCTCAAGTTGAACAATGGCTTCCATGCGGCAAAGTGCGGTTTGATACGTACGGTGAGTGCGTCCACTTGCGTCACAGTAGGGTAGGCGATCAATTCTATGCGATCCGGATCGAGATTCGCCAGCAAGCTTTCCAGAAAATATCCCACCGGATGATTGCGCAGATCGCCCGATAACATGCCCACCCGCAGGCGTCGCGGTTGTTCTGCGCACTGCCAGGCGGAATACCGCGACGTCACTTTCTTGGCCACCATCCGGCCATATTTTCTGGCTTCTTCAAGAGAATATTCGGGCTGCTGGGCCGTATAGTTCAGCGTGAATAACAGGTTGTCGTGCGCCTCGGCATAATCGGGTTTGATCTCCAGCGCCCGGCGAAAGCTGGACAGCGCGTCGTTGAATTGGGCGAGATCTTTGAATACCAGACCGAGATTGTTGTGCGCCTCTGCAAAATCCGGTTTGATCTCCAGCACACTGCGATAGTTGGCGGCTGCCTCATCGAGCCGCCCCAGCTCCTTCAAGACACCGCCGAGATTGTTGTACACCTCGATGAAATCGGGTTTGATCTCCAAGGCGCGGATGTAACTCTTCACTGCCTCTTCAAGTTGACCGAGTCCCTGCAGTGCCACGCCGAGATTGTTGTGCGCCTCGGCAAAATCTGGTCTGATCAGCAACGCTCGGCGTCCGCTCGCCACCGCCGCATCGAGTTGTCCGCGTGCTCGCAGGATAGCGGCCAGATTGCCGTGTGCTTCGGCATCGTTGGGCAATAGTTCTGCAGCTTTCTGCAGGGCAAAAAGTGAATCATTACCCTGCAACTGCAATGACAGGCCGAACAGTTTCCAGACAATGCCCGAATCCGGAAACTGCACAAGCATGGAACGTGAATAGCTTTCCAGTTCAGCAAAACGGCCGGCAACAAACATTTCGTCAAGCATGCGTATTTGGTCCGGCGTTGGCGACTGCGACTGCGGTAGTCGAGACCCGGGTTTTCCCAGGCAACAATTCTTGTATTTTTTCCCGCTTCCGCAACTGCACGGATCGTTTCTTCCAGGCTTCATGCGCGACATCCTGTATCAATCTTCGTTCGAGTCTTTGCTTGGGCGATCAGTAATCAACTGCGATCTTGTTCACCGTCGCGGTCTCGCAATTCCGGTCAATCGCAATACCAGCCGCACATGCTGCGGGCGCAAAAATACAGTCAACAACTCGATCCGTCGAATAAGGTGAAGCTGGCCGATAAGCCGGGTTCTGTCGTGGACAGTCATTCCTCTAGGCGTTTCGTTACCTGACGCTCAAGCGATCTACCCGCTGACGACGCGAGCAACGCCATGGTCAGCCTATTTGATCTTGCTCCGGATGGGGTTTACCCTGCCGCTGATGTTGCCACCAGCGCGGTGAGCTCTTGCCTCGCCATTTCAACCTTGCCTGATCCGCTCGCGCGGCCATCGGCGGTATATTTTCTGTGGCACTTTCCATCACCTCGCGGTGTCCGGCCGTTAGCCGGCATCCTGCTCTGCGGAGCCCGGACTTTCCTCTCCGCGCACAAGGCGCGCAGCGACTGCCTGGCCAGCTTCGGGATGGAGTTTAACACGGCGGCCTTCGCAATCGCCTGTTGCCGGGCCAATACATTCAGCCTATGCCTCAAACACCCCGGCCTGATGCGCCTGTTCATCGGCAAAGTAGCTGCTGCGTACCATCGGTCCGCAAGCGGCATGGCTGAATCCCATATCCCTTGCGGCATGCTCGAACATCGCGAAGGATTCCAGCGGCGCATAGCGCAGCACCGGCAAATGCCCGTCGGACGGCTGCAGATACTGGCCGATCGTGAGCATGTTCACTTCGTGTGCGCGCAGGTCGCGCATCACATCCAGCACTTCCTCGTCGGTCTCGCCCAGCCCCAGCATCAAACCGGATTTGGTCGGGATATGCGGGTAGCGTGTCTTGAAATCCTTGAGCAGCTTCAGTGAGTGCGCATAATCCGCGCCGGGGCGCGCCAATTTGTACAGGCGCGGCACGGTTTCCAGATTGTGGTTCAGTACATCCGGCAGACTTGCAGATAGCGCATCCAGGGCCTCCTCCAGACGGCCGCGAAAATCAGGCACCAGGATTTCCAGGCGAGTCGCAGGCGATCTGGCGCGTATCGCGGCCAGGCAATCGGAAAAATGCCGGGCACCGCCATCGCGCAGATCGTCCCGATCCACGCTGGTGATGACCACGTACTTGAGTTTGAGCAGATGGATCGAGCGTGCCAGATTTCCAGGTTCATCTGCATCCGGCGGCAATGGCTTGCCATGCGCCACGTCGCAGAAAGGACAGCGCCGCGTGCACAGATCACCGAGGATCATGAACGTCGCCGTGCCCTTGCCAAAACATTCTCCGATGTTCGGGCAGGAAGCTTCTTCGCACACCGTGTGCAGCCCGTGTTCGCGCAGCATGCGCTTCACGTCGTGGTAGCCCTGGCCGCTTCCTGACTTCACGCGTATCCATTCGGGTTTGCGCAGTCGCTCCTGGAGTGGCACGATCTTGATCGGGTTGCGCGCGGTTTTTTCTTTGCCGCTTTGCCTTGGGGCAATCCCGGTTTGCTTTTGCTCAGAGATGCTCATTGCTTTGCCTGCTTTCCAGATGTCGTTGTAACCCATGGATCAAATTCTGTGCCAATTGCGCCTGCAGTTCGTTGATTGAAACGGTGACGCCCTGTTCACAAGCCTGCGTCACGCGAAGTCCGGCATGGCCGCACGGGTTGATGTTGTCGAATGGTGCCAGGTCCATGTCTACATTGAACGAGAGGCCGTGATAACAATAGCCATTCTTGATCTTCAAACCCAGCGCGGCAATCTTTGCATCGCCCACATACACGCCCGGCGCGTCTTCGCGGCCTGTCGCTGCCACACCGAATTCTGCCAGCAGATCGATCACGGCCTGCTCCATCAATCGTACCAGTTCGCGCACGTTGACCTTCCAGCGGCGCATGTCGAGCAGCATATACGCGACGATCTGGCCGGGACCGTGATAGGTGATCTGCCCGCCCCGATCGATCTTGACGACAGGGATGCCGGTTCCGTGCAGCAGGTGTTCCGGCTTTCCCGCCAGGCCTTGCGTGTATACGGGCGGATGTTGCACCAGCCAGATCTCGTCGCGGGTATCCTTTGTCCGCTCGGCGGTGAAGCGTATCATCGCGTCCCAGGTGGGCTGATATTCGACCAGCCCCAGCGAATGAATCGCGGGCGGCGAAAAGTGGGTAGTCGCTCTAGGTTCTTCTTGCGCCTTGTCCCTTTCCCCTTTCCCCTGATTCGTCATAGCACCATCACGATCAGGGGATGGTCGCACAAATCCTGATACAGCGCATCGAGCTGCACGCGCGAGGTAGCGCGCACGGTGCAGGTCAGGCTGATGTAGCGCGCGTTTCTGCTCGCGCGCATCTCCATGCTGCCAGCAAGGAATCCCGGATCGTGTTTGTTGACCACTTCCAGCACGGCTTGCGCGAAACCCGCTTGCTGCTGCCCGAATATCTTGATCGGAAAATCACAGGGGTATTCGATCAGGCTGTCGGTCAATTCGATTTTTGGCAATTCTTTCATCGTTCCCTGTTCATCCGGCGCGCATCACGTCGCGTTTGAAGTCCTGGTATAGCGCGTGCAGTCTGGCAAACATTGCCCCGGGTTTGCCGGCGCCTACCGGTTTGCCGTCCAGCAGCGTGATAGCCAGTACTTCTTTGGTGGAGGAAGTAAGCAGAAGTTCATCAGCGGAGAGAACATCCGTGACCGGGATCCTGCGCACTTCATGAGGTATGCCGTTTGCAGCGGCGATCTCCAGTATCACATCGTAGGTGATGCCGGGCAGCATCAGGTTGTCCTTGGGCGGCGCGAGCAGCCTGCCATTTTTTACCACAAAGATGTTGCTGGCCGCTCCTTCGGTCATGAATGCGACCCCGGTTTCGGATTCGGCCCTGATCAAGATCGTCTCTGCACAGCCCTCATCGACCGCCATCTGGCGCAACAGTACATTAGGCAGCAGCGCGATGGACTTGATGTCGCAGCGCAACCAGCGGTTGTCCTCAGCAGTCACCGCGCACACGCCGCTTTGCAGCTGCGCAACGGGCGGGGCGGGCAGCGGGTTGCTCATCATGAACACGGTGGGCTTGACCGGCGGGATCGGGAAGGCGTGATCGCGCTTAGCCACGCCGCGTGTGATGTGCAGGTACAGATATTGATCGTCACCGGGATTGCGCGCGACCAGATCATTGATGATGCTTGTCCATTCGCCCACGCTGTGCGGATTCTTCAAGCGTATCCCGTCCAGACTGTGCTGCAGGCGGCGCAAATGCTCCGCCAGGCGGAACGCGCGGCGGGAATACACCGGGATCACCTCGTAAACGCCATCGCCGAAGATGAAGCCGCGATCCAGCACGGAGATCTTCGCTGCTTCGATGGGCATGTACTGCCCGTTCAGATATATCGTCATATTATTGCCTATTCAAACATCAAGCGGATGCTATCCCAGCCGCGTGAGAAAACATTTGCCAGCGACACACTCTCCAACGCCACCAGGGGAAATTCCGCATAGGGTTTACCCGCAAGTGTCAGCTTGAGGATACCCAGTTGTTGGCCTCCGGTAACCGGTGCAAGGATGGGTTGACGCGATTCCATCTTTGCCTCCAGTCGGGCAAAAGTGCCTTTCGGAATGGTCAGGAACAGATCCCGGCGGAAACCGACTCCGATACGGCTCTCGGTACCTTTCCAGACGGGAAGCCAGGCGACAGGCTGGTCCTTTTGATAAAGACGCGCGAGGTCAAAATTCTGAAATCCGAAATTCAGCAGCTTCTGGCTCTCTGCAGCGCGCAACCGATCGGTATCCGCGCCAAACAACACAGAGATCAGCCTGTGATTGTCGCGAACAGCCGATCCGACCAGGCAATATCCGGCCGATTCGGTATGCCCGGTTTTGATCCCGTCCACAAACGGATCCATCCACAGCAGACGATTGCGATTGCCCTGGGAGATGTTGTTGAACGTGTAGTTGCGCAAAGAGAACATCGGGTAGTACTGCGGATAATCGTTCAGGATGGCTGCCGCAAGCACGGCCAGATCGGAAGCACTGGTGTAGTGTTGCGCATCCGTCAGTCCTACCGGGTTGGTGAAATGGGTGTTATTCATACCCATCCGTTTTGCCTCCTGGTTCATCATGTCAACAAATCCCGTTTCGCTCCCCGCGATATTGACCGCCAATGTGATGGCTGCATCATTGCCGGAATCTACTATCATCCCGTGCAAAAGTTCGTCAACCGTCACAGATTGGCCGGCCTTGAGCAGCATGCGCGATTCTTCACTCGTGCTGCGCACCGCAGCTACAGGGACATTCAGTTTTTGCTTCAGCGATACAGTTCCGTATTTGAGCGCATCGAACGCCAGATAGGCGGTCATCAGCTTTGTCAGTGAAGCGGGTTCCATGCGCTCATCCCCGTTTTGATCAACCAGAATTTGTTTGCTGGTATAGTCATACAGCAGGTAAGACTTGGCGGCGAGCTGCGGCGCTAATGGCATAAGGTCCGGTTCTGCGCATGCGAGCACTGGCAGCAGAATGAACAGCGATGGAATGAGCTTCATAATTCAGTGCGGAATTTGAGGTCGCAATTATAGTCATGTGGCGATGTCAGTGATAGCAAACCGTGCAATTCCGATGCTGCGTATAATCCGTTCTTCATCATTTTTCACTCACGGGAGATCAACATGTCCAATTTGTTCCGGTTTGGCGGGTTGCTGGCAGCCCTGCTGATCAGTGCCAGCGTTTTTGCAGGCGATATTCAAGTTGAAAATGCGTGGGCCCGAGCCACCGCGCCCGGGCAAGATACGGCCGGAGTTGACCTGACCATCACCAGCAAACAGGCTGCAGAATTGGTGGGGGCATCCAGCGCGGCCTGCAAATCCATCGAACTGCACAGCATGAAGATGGCTCATGATAGCGGCATGATGTCTATGCGGGAAGTTCCCGCCATAGAACTGCCGGCAGGCAAGCGAGTAAATCTCGGCGAAAGCGGCTACCACCTGATGCTGACCGGGCTCAAGGCCCCGCTCAAGGCAGGAGACATCGTGCCGTTGACATTGGAGATCAAAGTGTCTAAACACGCGGTCAAAATCGAGGCCAAGGCCGAAGTTAGGCCACTGACTGCAACAAAGCCGATGATGGATGAGATGCAGCAAAGCGGTTACTGAGTGAGTATTGGCTTCTTTGGATAATCAGGCTGCACGGGCTGTCCGATTTATTTTCAGCCCTGTAATATTTCTTCTGGTGTAAAATCCGCCGCAAATATATCCAGGGACAATCATGCCGCTCACCGCCGCTTCCGCTGAACTCAAAGCCCGGGTGCTCTCCGAGGCTTTGCCGTACATCCAGCGATTCTTCGACAAGACCATCGTCATCAAATACGGCGGCAATGCGATGACCGATCCGGTATTGCAGGAGAGCTTCGCGCGCGACGTGGTGCTGCTCAAGCTGGTCGGCATGAATCCGGTGGTGGTGCACGGCGGCGGTCCGCAGATCAATGAGATGCTCAAGCGCGTCGGCAAGCAGGGCGAGTTCGTTCAGGGCATGCGCGTAACCGACGAAGAGACCATGGATATGGTCGAGATGGTGCTGGGCAAGGTCAACAAGGACATCGTCAACCTGATCAACCGTTGCGGCGGCAAGGCGGTCGGGCTGACCGGACAGGATGGCGGATTCATCCGCGCGGAGAAACTGATGCTGGAGAGCGCCGCCGAGCCGGGCAAGATGCTGGACATCGGGCTGGTCGGCGACATCCACAAGATCGATCCGGCGATCATCTCCTTTCTCGATTCCGGTGACTTCATCCCGGTCATTGCGCCGATCGGCGTCTCGCCCGATGGCGAGACCCTGAACATCAACGCCGACGTGGTGGCGGGCAAGCTGGCCGAAGTGTTGCGCGCCGAAAAACTGGTACTGCTCACCAATACGCCCGGCGTGCTGGACAAGGACGGCAAGCTGCTGACCGGACTGACACCGCGGGAAATCGACGGACTGGTGGCGGACGGCACACTGTCCGGGGGAATGCTGCCCAAGATCGCTTCGGCACTGGATGCGGCGCGCGGCGGCGTGCGTTCGGTGCACATCATCGACGGCCGGGTGCAGCATGCGCTGTTGCTGGAAATTCTCACCCACGAGGGGGTGGGTACATTGATAAAAAGCAAGTGATTCAAATTCGGAGTGCGGAAAATCCAAAATTTCTGATGAATCAACTAGCCATTCCACTAGGCCACCAAAATACGGCGGCCAAGTGGCTGGTTATAAGCCAGACTATAACCAATGACTTGCCAGCGTCTTTTGCTGGCTTAGTCAGATGGCTAGTTGTTGCACCAGGCGCGCGAGACAACTGAATCTGTTGCGGTGCAGGCTCATACCGCACAGCGGTGTGATGCCGGAGCCAAAAATCGCAGCGCAGCATATGCGGTATATGTAAGCAAGATTTTTTGAGCGCAATAACGTATGGCGACGAAATGTTGGATTTTTGATCTGGACAACACGCTGCATAACGCGAGTCCGCATATCTTTCCGCACATCAACCGCAGCATGACGGCATATGTGCAACAGCATCTGCAGCTGGATGAAGCGGGAGCGAACGAACTGCGCATGCATTACTGGCAGCGTTATGGCGCGACTTTGAGCGGCTTGATGCGCCATCACGGCACCGATCCGGAGCATTTTTTGTGGCACACGCACCAGTTTCCTGAACTCGACCGGATGGTGCTGCGCGTGCCGCGATTACGCCACGTGTTGAAAGCCCTGCCGGGCAGGAAAGTGGTGTTTTCGAACGCGCCGCAACATTACGCGCACGCAGTACTGAAATTGTTGCGGGTAGACGATTTATTCGACGATGTGATGACGGTGGAACACACGCGCTATCGCCCCAAGCCGGATAATTTCGGCTTTATGCGCCTGCTGAAAAAACATCGGGTGAAAGCGCAGCAATGTGTGATGATTGAGGACAGCCTGGAAAATCTTGATGCGGCTAAACGGCTCGGGATGCGCACGGTGTGGGTAGATAAAGGTCACCAAAGTTCTCCGAGCGTGGATGTGAAGATACGTGATGTGATGCAGTTGCCGCGAGAATTGGGCCGGCTGATATAGCGAGGTGAACATGACAAGCAAACCGGGTGAAAGAAAACTGCAGATTTTGCAAACCGTGGCGCAGATGCTGGAGCAGCCCAAGAGCGAGAAGATCACCACGGCTGCGCTGGCAGAACGGCTGGATATTTCAGAGGCGGCGCTGTACCGCCACTTCGCCAGCAAGGCGCAAATGTTCGAAGGTCTGATCGAGTTCATCGAACAGACCGTGTTCGGCCTGATCAACAAGATCACCCAGGAAGAAAAGAGCGGTGTGAAACAGATCGAAGCGACCTTGGCGATGCTGCTCAATTTTGCGCAGAAGAATCGCGGCATGACCCGCGTGCTGATCGGCGATGCGCTGGTTAATGAACATGAGCGTCTGCAGCAGCGCATCAACCAGCTGCTGGATCGCATCGAGGCGACACTCAAGCAATCGCTGCGCATGGCTGCCACACAGGGGGAAATGGGCGCGGCGGTGGGCGGCCAAGCTCAGGGCGTGCCGGCTTCCGGAACGGGAATGCCGCCTTCTTCCCCTACCCGCGCCGCCGCTATGCGCACCGTGTCAGGGGAAGACATCTCTGCGCACGCCAATGTGCTGGTGTGCTACGTGATCGGCCGCTGGAGCCAGTTCGCGAAGAGCGGTTTCACTCGCGAACCGATGGCGCAATGGGCAGCACAGTCCGCTATCTTGTTGCACAAATGATCGGGAAGTAAAAATGATATTGATTCTAAGTTCCAACGTCAGCGAACAAGCACCGGAATACCGGCAGCTGATGTCACACCTCGCCTCTTTGCCCGGCATCCAGACACGAGTGCACAACGAGCGCGGGGCCGAGCAGACCCTGACCGAGGTCTACCTGATCGGCAACACCAAGGCACTGGACATCAAGGACATGCAGAACCTGCCCTGCGTAGAGCGAGTGGTGCGGGTTTCCGAAGAATACCGCATCCTGGGGCGGCACAAGGACGACCAGCGTCCCACCCATTTCGAATACAACGGCGTACGTTTCGGGCAGGACACTTTGAACGTGTTCGCCGGACTTTGCGCGGTGGATACCCGCGAACATGTCGAGATCATGATGAAGGCGGTTCACGACTGCGGCCAGGTGTGCACGCGCATGGGCGCATACAAGCCGCGCACCAGCCCCTATGCGTTCCAGGGCCACGGAAAATATTGTCTGCCTTATGTGTTCGAACTGGCGGGCAAATACGGCATCAAGGTGATCGCGATGGAGATCACCCACGAATCGCATCTCAACGAAATCAGGGAGGCATTGCACCAGACCGGCAATCCCACCGGCGTGATGCTGCAGATCGGCACGCGCAACACGCAGAACTTCGAGCTGCTGAAGATCGTCGGGCGGCAGACCGAGATGCCGATACTGCTCAAACGCGGCTTCGGTATCACGCTGGACGAATCGCTGAATGCGGCCGAATACCTTGCATCAGAAGGCAACCGCAACGTTGTGTTCGCCCTGCGCGGCATGAAGACCAACATGGGCGACCCGCACCGCAACTTCGTGGATTTCTCGCATGTGCCGGTGGTCAAGCGCCTGACGCGCATGCCGGTGTGCATCGACCCGTCGCACTCGGTCGGGTCGCGCGCCGCCGCGCCGGACGGCATCCTCGACATGATGCACGTCACCGCGCAAGGTGTGATCGCCGGCGCGAACATGGTGCTGGTCGATTTTCATCCCGAACCCACAAAGGCATTGGTGGACGGGCCGCAGGCGATGCTGCTGAAGGAGTTGCCCTATTTTCTTGAAGATGTGCAGATCGCGCGCGAAGCGTATCTCAAGCGAGTCGAGTTGTGCAGGAAACAGTTGTGATTTTTCGCTGTAACGATGCCAACCGCGATCTGGAGCGCATTGTCCTGGTGGAAAAACTTGGCGATGCTGTATCCATGTGCAGTCGTTATCGTACTCAAACCAAATGAGTGTCATTGCTTCACGATCCTCCTGTTGCACCAAGTCTGTCTGGTAACGCGATCCGACAGACGCGACTAGAACAGGAGACTAGCCTCCCAGAACTTCATCCAGGGCAGATTCCAGCCTCTTGAAGTCAATTCCCGTCCTGGTTACTTTGCTGGCCAGGGTCATCTTGAACTGCCTGTTCGATACCTTGGCTGCAGTTTCCCATTGCGGGCCGAAAAGCCGGACTGCGGTATAAAACAACAGGGCGCGGGCTTCGGATGTTCCATCTTCGAGCATGGCTTCATAGAACATCCGATGCGCGTCCCTGGACGTCCTGATTTTCTTCTCACATGCCACGTCGTGCACGACGCTGGCACGGCGGTAGTCGCCGATGAAAGGGATGCCGACAACCTCAGACCAGATTGCTTCCGGGATGCTCGCGCCATCTACGATATCGCCGGTTTTCGCTTCCCATTCGAATCCGGTGCTGTCGAAGAATGCAAAGTCGGCGAGTAATTGCATCTTGCGGTCCGTCCCCGCTTCCACCAGCCAGCGGGCGTCAACATTGCCTTCGAAATGCGTATTCATGGCGCTTCCTTTCACTGAAAAGCCGGGGATTTTTCAGGCTTACGCCAGCGATGTGGTCAGCACTGGTCTGGAATAATCATATTTCCATGCTGACTTGATTCCATCCACCCCGTGGATTCATATGTGCGGAATTTCCATTTCCCGGATTGCAATTTTCTTCGCCAATCCGCATCTTCCATCATTCCACCACCCTCACCGTCCAGAAGTCATCGCACAAATTCCTGTCAAGGAGGTAGGCATACGGGAAAGTGCAGTAACCCTTGAGAGCCCAGCCGGTTCCCCAGGAATTTCTGACGATGAAACGTTGCTTTGCTTCGTCATAGCCCACGGCGAGCACGGCGTGGCCGCCGAGTTGCGTTTCGGTGCTGCCGTCGGGCATCGGGACTTTCCCGGTGCGGGCGACGGTTTCAGATTCGAAGCTTTCGTATACCGAGAACCCGAACACGAAAGGGTAGCCTGAGGCGAGGCAGCCTTTCAGTTGCGAAAGGACGGGTGTCAGGCGCTGGTAGCTCAGCGCCTGGTTCTTCAGGCCTGCGTCGTAGCATTTCTTCGGCGGTTTTGTCGCGAATTTGCTGATCACGTAGGGCCATGCGGTTTCGGGTGCGGCGCCTTGTTTGACGAGGCTCTTGATGCCGTCGCGGATCATCGCGCCGGAGTCTTCCCTGACCGTGCCTTCCATCACGCGTTCGTTGTAGTAGATGAACAGACGCGACGGGGTGAATACCTTGGGCTTCTTCTGCTTCACCTGGTCGAACTGGTGTGCCGCAGCGATCGCATTGGCGGTGCAACTTCCCAGTTCGCCCTGGTTGAAAACGGGAGGACACTTGGGACGCAGATCGACTTTCTTTGGCAGCTTCGCCAGCACCGGTTGCGGTGCGGCATAGAGGTGGTCGCGTTGATCGGGCAGGTCGGGTATCCAGCCGTATCTCTTGATCTTGCGGTTCATGGCGCACTCCTTCGGGCATGAAAGCGATGACACAGAGGCTGCCCTGAGCGCGCATTAATGTGCTCAGAGCGAAAGTTGAGGGGCAAATACGGTTGCAGGATTTGTTGCATGATCCGGTCACCTCCCCAGGTTGTTCCGAACTGCGCAAGATGAATCGCTTGATACGAGCGGCGTTTATATCAGCTGTATCAGCCGAGTGTCAATTGACACTTCGGATGAACGGTTATAGCAGTTGGGCGCTATCAATAAGAAAGATTTTTACGCAACCGTAACCGCGAAGTGAATTGACGCATTTTCCGTAAGATGTCCCGATCGTGCGCGTGGCGCGTCTCGATCGTGACACACAGGATATCAGGGATTGCTCTTGAATTTTCCCGTGGCGCTGAGGACCGTGAAGTTCTGTGTCCCCACCGCGAACTTTCTCGATGCCTCCAGGCTTGAGGCATCATCTTCGATGCGAGGCCCGAAATTCTCCGGGAATTGCCCGTTCATCCACTTCAGGATGGGCATGAGTTCTTGTCTTTCCGCAATGGTGGCTGCAGTATCCATCTCGAATACACCCAGGCCTTTTTCTGCGGCATAGAGGTAATTTTCCGAATCGTGAATGCTGGTGAGAAAGGGCAGTTTCAGTGAATTGAGGAAGCGCTCCAGCGACGCATAGACTGAAGACGACGAGTTGCGCACCCGGTTGGCAACCACTGCGATCTTCGACTTGGCATTGCGCGCTCCGCCGAACAGGAATAATTCCTTGATAAAATCAGCTGTAGCGTGAATATCGATCGGGGAAGGCGCCACCGGGATCACGATGAAATTCGACTTGCGAACGATCTCCTGCAGCAACAGGCCTTTCACTCCCGCGGGTGCATCAATGATCGTGATCTCGGTGTCCGCGGGAACCCATGCATGGGTGCTGCGCAGCGGGACGGCTCCCTTGGCGGGCGCGGCATTTGCTCCGTGGATCTTCGCCGCTTCATCGGGTCGTACCCTGAGCCACTGTATGCTCGAACCCTGCGGATCGTAGTCCATGATGGCGGTGCGAAATTTCTTGCCTGCATAGTAACTGGCGAAGTTGGTGGTCAAAGTGGTCTTGCCCGAGCCCCCTTTCGAATTGATGACCAGTATCGTCTGCATTGCGCCCTTTCCTTTTGTCTTTACGCGACCGGATTACTGGCAGCAAGTTTTTGAATATAGGCGGCGAACTCGGGATCTTCGCCGCGTAGCAACGCGGGCAACGAGGCGCGAAAATCTGCGCGATTGCACCATTCGCCCATGTAATCTTCCCAGGAACGCCAGCGCCTGAGCTGCTTCTCCTTCATGCCTTCTTCATAGAGCAGCAGATACGCGCGTTCAAACAATGAGATCAACATGCTGAAAATGATGAACATGCGCTCTTGCTGTTCGGCTGAAAGCGCTGGAGTCTCTTCGCTGGCGAACAAGCGCAGATCAGGATGTTCCAGCGCGATCTTGAGGAATTCCTGATAGTTGTCGGAGAGCAGTTGATAGACCTCCTCTTCCTCATTGTCGCGCTCTTTGCGTTGCTCGAAGATGAAAACGGCGATAGCAAGCGGCAGGCCGACTACTGTCACCACATAACTAAGAAGTTCCCATATTTGTAATGCCGGCATGAATACTATCTTTCGGGTTTGAAGAAAATCCCCATACCCACGAATTTTACAGGCTAAACATAGTCCCTTGAGTGGCCTGCGTCAAATATTACTTGCATTTTGTTGACTGCCGGGATTTGCATCAATATCATTAACTGCAACCGGGCTCCCGTATTTCAGATTTTGACATCAGAAAAGGTGACATCATGGCAAACCAAAAGAAAACATCGGCCGCCAAAAAAGTTGCCGGCGGTAAATCCAAAGCCAAGACAAGCAGAGCATCCAGCGCAGCCAAGACTGCAAAATCCCCGGTAAAAGCGCCCAAAAAAAAGCTTGCTGCAACAAAGCCCCCCTCCGCAGCCGCGCGGACCAAAAAGAGCGAAACTCCGGCAGTGAAAAAAGCATCAGCTTCTGCTGCGAAAATCAAAGCTCCCGTAAAAAAGGCTGCAACCGGCAAAACCATCACCGTAAACAAACCGGTAATGAAGCCTTCTCCCGAGGAACGCTACCGCATGGTGGAGACCGCTGCTTACTTTATCGCCGAGCAACATGGTTTTCAAGGCAGGTCCGACGAGCATTGGGCGGCGGCAGAACGCGAGATTGCGGCAAAACTGGGCCAGTAGCTGGCATATGGCCTGCCACTAAGCAAGTGTGGCCGACACACAGGTCTCTTCTTGCAATGATGATATATGACGTTGCGTTCATGCATTGAGTGCGTGTGCGATATGCTGTTCATGATGCCCGCAACGATCGATCCAGCCATCCGCAAAAAAAAGACCTGGCATTAGCCAGGTCTTCCCCGGTTTTACCGGTTGGGTAACGCGAATACCGCTTATGATTTGCCGGAAAACAAAATCATCAGGCTAAGAACGAGAAATGGCGAAAAGACAAACGGTAATACCAAAAAAGTCGGCACGGCAAAACCTCCTGAAGAAAAAAATTATTGGACTTGTTTATGCCACGACAGCAACAGAACAACGCTGGACAGCAATCCGCTCATCCCGAATTGAAGCCGGCTGCATGGCCAGGAAATATTGCCATCAGTCGGCGCAAAAGGCAACATTGAAATTGGCAAAATAGACCATATAATCAATATGGTATTTGTTTGTTAAGGCTCGATCTACCCCTGCTTTTGGGCGTGTAAACAGGCTAACGTGCGGCAGACGCAGGCAGTTGCAAGGTGTAACGAAACAGCCCTAGCCCGCTTGAAAATGCCGGTAAAAAAATCGCTTCACAAATTCCACCGCCACCAGATAGCACAGCACCATTGCCGGCAAGATCATGAAGAACAGCGGTGGCGGCGCGACGAAGCCGAGCTGCGCCGCAACCGGCGTGAACGGCAATGCAATTGCTATCAGGACCACCGTCAAAGAAGTAATGGTCAGCGCAAGGCTAGGCCGGCTCTTGAACGGATTGCCACGGGTGCGTATCACGAAGATCACCAGCACCTGGGTGGCGATGGACTCGATGAACCAGCCGGTGTGGAACAACTCTTCGCCGGCCCCGAATACCTTCAGCAGGATGAAGAACATCAGGAAATCGAATACCGAACTGACCGGTCCGACCACCCACATGTAGTTGCGGATGAAGGTCGTGTCCCAGTGCCTGGGATGGGTCAGGTAAGCGTGGTCCACGTTATCCATCGGGATCGGAAGCTCCGAAACATCATAGAGCAGATTGTTCAGCAGTATCTGCGACGGCAACATCGGCAGGAAGGGCAGGAACAGCGTCGCGCCGGCCATGCTGAACATGTTGCCGAAATTGGAGCTCGTCCCCATCATGATGTATTTCAAGATATTGGTGAAGGTGCGCCGCCCCTCCTGCACGCCCGCGTGCAGCACGTTCAGATCTTCCCGCAGCATGATCATGTCGGCCGCCGCCTTGGCCACGTCCACGGCACTGTCGACAGAAATGCCGACATCCGCCGAACGCAGTGAAGGCGCATCGTTGATGCCGTCGCCGAGATAACCGACCGTGTGCCCCTGCGCTTTCAGCGACAGGATGATGCGGTTCTTCTGCGCCGGGGTCACTCTGCAGAACAGGTTGGTTTCCCTCACGCGTACTGCGAGAGCGGGGTCGCCCATATGCTCTATCTCGCTGCCATTGAGCACCCCGATTACGGGCATGCCAAGTTTGCCGCACACATAGCGGGTGACCAGTTCGCTGTCGCCGGTGACGATCTTGACGTTGACCCCGTCCGCGGCCAGCATCTTGAGCGCGTGCGCCGCGCTCACCTTGGGCGGATCGAGAAAGGCGGCGAAGCCGGCGAAGATCAGTTCGGTCTCATCGTCGACCACGGCATGCGGGTGGTCCAGCGCCACCGGACGCCAGGCAATGCCGAGCACCTTGAATCCCTCCCGGCCCAGGCTGTCGTGCAGTGCCTGTATCGATGACAGCGCCTGTTCGTCCAGCGGCTTGAATTCTTCCAGTTCGCCAACCGCATATTGCGTGGACAGCATGAGGATGTCCTCGGGCGAGCCCTTGACCACGAGCAGCCGTTTATTGCCCAACCCGTATAATCCTTGCCCGGCTAACCCTTGCCCTGCCAATCCATTATCGACCAGCACCGACACGCGCCGACGTTCGAAATCGAACGGTACCTCGTCGATCTTGATCCAGCCGCTTGCGTTTATCTCCTTGTGCTCAAGGATCGCGTCGTCCAGCGGACTCTTCAGCCCGGTCTCGAAAAAACTGTTGAGGTAAGCCAGATGCAGCACCTGTGTGCTGTCTTTGCCCTGCGCGTCGAGGTGGCGTTCCAGCCGGATGCGGCCCTCGGTGAGCGTACCGGTCTTGTCGGTGCACAGCACGTCCATGCTGCCCAGATTGTGAATGGAAGATAGCTTCTTCACGATCACCTGTTTCTTCGCCATGCGCAGCGCGCCGCGCGACAGGGTCACGGTGACCACCATCGGCAGCAGTTCAGGCGTGAGGCCGACCGCAAGCGCGATCGCGAACAGGAAAGATTCGAGAATCGGCCGGTGATAGAACGCGTTGATCAAGAAGACCAGCAACACCAGCATGAAAGTCATGCGCATGATCAGCATGCCGAAACTCTGGGTGCCCAATTCGAACGCGGTGGGTGGCTCCTTGGCCTGTAAAGAATCCGCGATATCGCCCATCGCCGTGTCGGCGCCGGTACGGCACACCATTGCCTTGGCCATCCCGCTGATGACGGAAGTGCCCATGAACACGGCATTTTCGGCCTGGTTGAGGTCTGTCGCCGGCGCCGATAATTCATGTGCATATTTCTCCACCGGATAGGATTCGCCGGTCAGCAAAGACTGATTGATGAAGAAGTCCCTGGCTTCGAACAGGCGGCAATCGGCCGGTATCAGATCACCCGCAGAAAGCAGCACCACATCGCCGGGTACCAGCCCCGCGATCGGGATTTCCTGCGGGTGGCCATCGCGTATCACCGTGGCCCGGACTGCGACAGATTTCTTGAGCTGCACCGCTGCGCGTCCGGCACGGTATTCCTGGACAAAATCCAGCGTCACGCTCATCAGCATGATGGCCCAGATGATCACAAATCCGGTGATCTCGCCGGTCAGCGCGGACACGGCACTGGCCGCCAGCAAAACCATCACCAGCGGATTTTTGAAATGGCTCAGATACTGGATCAGCAGCGGGCGTTCGCCGCGGGTTCGCAGCGTATTCGGGCCGAACTTTACCCTGCGAGCACGCGCTTCAAGCTGGCTCAGCCCGCTCCGGGTCGTCTCCAGTTTCGACAGGAGCAGTTCGGATGACAGATTCCAGAACAGGGCGTCGGGGCGTTCCATAGACAGTGACTTTTTGATCGCATCCATTACTAAAGAGATCAGGCATGGCTATCGTACGCCGTGATGAAGCAGGAACAACTAACCTGAAACGTCCGTCAGGCATTCTGTAAATGCACGCTCTAAAAACTCAGCCGTGCTTTAACAATTGCACCCCGCATCCATGCTCCTCGAGGCGGGATATGTTGATCCCGCCCCGCATACGACGTCGGCTACTTCTTGCGCCCGTATTTTGCGGTGAAGCTGGCTTTGCCCAGCGTATTCGCATGGATCATATAGCCGGTCAACGCGGCTGTTGCATCGGCGGGGACATCGAGCTTGTCGGTCTTGAGCGCGTATACGGTAAAGATATAGCGATGCGGCTTGTCGCCCTTCGGCGGGCAAGTGCCGCCCCACCCGGCAACACCATAATCGATACGGCTCTGTACCGCACCTTTCGGCAAGTTCGTGCTGTCGACCGCGCCGGCTCCCGCAGCGAGTTCGGTGACATTGGCCGGGATGTTGATGACCATCCAGTGCCACCAGCCGGAACCCGTCGGTGCATCGGGGTCGTACACCGTCACGGCAAAACTCTTGGTACTTTTGGGCGCTCCACTCCATTTGAGGGCGGGCGATTTATTTTCTCCCGAGCAGCCGAAACCGTTGAACTCGAAACGCTTGGGTATCATGTGGTTGGCTTTTATCTCCGGACTGGAAAGCTTGAATCCGGATGCATAGGTCAAAGTCGATAAACCTGCTAAAGCAACGGCAAATAATATGCGACGCATGAAGGCTCTCCTTGGTGAATTAATGGGGGCAAGATTGTAGCACCGTTGACGCTCAAATCGCTTCCAACTGAATTTGCATTTGCGTGCACTCACCATTGATAATGGAAGCCGTTCCATTGACGCGAAGACGCCTCCCTATCAAGGAATGCTCGATCAAGATGCACGGCGTTCCCGACAATTGCGAACAGGAGTTTTTGATGCCCATGACCATAGAGATCTACGCCGACTTTATCTGTCCCTGGTGTTACATCAGCCTGGACCGGTTGGGTCGGCTGGCAAAAGAACGATCGGTTCGCTATCACTGGAACCCCTATTTGTTGCGCCCTGATATTCCCGCGGAAGGCATCCCCCTGACTTCAATCCTGCCTCCCGCCCGTCTGCAACGCACCGAAGCAGCCATACGCGAGTTGACTCTGGCGGCAGGCCTCCCTCTCAATCGTCCGGCACTTGTACCCAACACCCGCCAGGCCCATGAAGTCGGGATGCTTGCGGAAGCCAAAGGCCTGGATGATGCCTATTACCAGGCAACGCTCAGGGCTTACTTTGCCCAGGCGCGGGATATCGGTGACGTTGAAGTGCTTGCGCAAATCGGGGAAAAAGTGGGTATGGCACGAGACGAAGTATTCGAAACCCTGGAAACAGCACGCTACCATGCAGAAGTCGATCGCGCGACCGCCGAGTCGTTTGCGAACGGCATCCGTAGCGTGCCGAATTTCATCTTTGGCTCCGGCAAAAGATTTTCCGGGGCTCAGCCCTATGACGAATTTCTCAGGGCAGTGGATGCGGCAAGATGAACGTCTCCTGAGTGCTTTTAATTCTTTGCGGATGCATAGTCAATGAACCAACCGGCCTGTTCCGACGACCAACGCATCAACTGCCAATATCTATATGAGGAGTGTGATCATGGAACAAGCGACCAGACTCGACAGCGTGACACTATCCCGTACCATGGAACGCATCGTTTCCGGCGTGGCGACCAGCGACGGCGCCGGCGTCAAGCTGACGCGCGTGCTCACGCAGAATCTGCAACAGCGGCTGGATCCGTTCCTGATGCTCGACAACTTTCACAGCGACGACCCGGGCGATTACATCGCCGGTTTTCCCGACCACCCGCACCGCGGTTTCGAGACCGTGACCTACATGATCGCCGGGCGTATGCGCCATCGCGACAATGCCGGGCATCAGGGCTTGCTGCAGAACGGCGGCGTGCAATGGATGACCGCCGGTCGCGGCATCATCCATTCCGAGATGCCGGAACAGGAGAACGGGGTCATGGAGGGCTTCCAGCTGTGGCTGAACCTGCCCGCGCGGCGCAAGATGATCCCCGCCTGGTATCGCGACATACCGAGCGCCGAGATTCCCGAATATGTTACAGCGGAAGGCGTGACCGTACGGGTGATCGCCGGGTCCAGCAACGGCATTTCCGGCGCGATGACACGCGAAGACACCGAGCCGCTGTATCTCGATATCGACCTGCCGGCGGACAGCCTGTTCTCGACCATCATTCCGGCGTCGCACAACGCCTTTGTTTATGTCTATCGCGGCGCGCTCACAATCGGCGGTACGGACTTGGGCGAGAACCGCATGGGCATACTTGCCAATACGCCGCAAGCCGATGGTGTGACACTCAACTCGACCGCTCCGGCCAAAGCCATACTGGTCGCGGGAAAGCCGCTGCGCGAACCTATCGTGCAGCATGGGCCGTTCGTGATGAACACCAAGGACGAGATCTATCAGGCCGTCAAGGATTATCAGGAAGGCCGTCTTGGCGGCACCGGTTGAAGCCATGGGGGTTTGATTGAACCCGGGTCGGGGCTATACTGAATATCCCCACAAGCGGAAAATTCAGCCGGTTACCTATGGAGCGCGCGATGAACAAATTATGGATATTTATCGTACTGACGGTATGCCTGGGGAACACCCCTGTAGCCCAGGCCAAGGGTGACGAGTCGCGAGGGGAGTTGTTGTATACGACACATTGCATCGCCTGCCACAACGAACAGATCCACTGGCGGGACAGGAAGATCGCAAGGGATTGGGCCGGTTTGAAGACACAAGTAATCCACTGGCAGGGCGTTGCAGGACTTGCGTGGAGCGACAGCGACATCTTGGAAGTTGCGCATTACCTGAATGCCCGCTACTACCACTATCCCGAGCACATCCAATAGTCCTCGCTTCAGTTCTTCCGGATCACCCGCAGGGAATCGAAGTGAACGCGAGCATCCCGGCTATTTATCGCGCTGCCATAATGTTTCGGAGACACCTTGAGCCCGGTTGATGCAGCGGCTCAGCACGAACAAAAAATCCGACAGACGATTCAGATAAGGAAGCGTGTTTCGCGGTACCGCGTCATATTGCGCAAGCAGGACCAGATCGCGCTCGGCCCGGCGTGCAACGGTTCGTGCCACGTGGCACAACGCACCTGCACGTGAACCGCCGGGCAGGATAAATTCGCGCAACGGCAGCAGGTCGGCGTTGTAGTGCGCGATCCGTTCATCCAGCCAGGCGATCTTGTTTTCCGCGAACTGGTCCCTGGTGGGCAAGGCGAGCGCTCCGCCCAGATCGAACAGGTCATTCTGGATCATCAACAGCGCCGCGCGTATGTCGGGTAGAAGGTCCTCGGCGAGCAACACGCCAAGCTGGCTGTTGAGTTCATCCAGACTGCCCATCGCGGCGATGCGCGCGTGGTCTTTGCCGATGCGTGAGCCATCCGCCAACCCGGTCGTACCGTCATCGCCGGTTCTTGTCACGATCTTGCTCAAGCGGTGAGCCATCAGGTCCCCTTAAACACTTTCATGAATTTGGAATTTCGAGATGCAGCGCGGCGCGAGGAGCGCAACAACGAGACATATCCTGTCGGATTGGCAAGGCGTGAGCATCGAGCAACACCGCGTTGCGCACGAGAAACAAATTGATGAAAGTGCATTCATTGTTTTTCCAGGCAGGCGAAGTATACCCCTGCATCCGGCTGGGTGCGATTGCGCTGCGCCTGCCAGATCATCTCGCTGAGGCATTCCATCATGCGATGCTGCGCTTCGTGTTCCGATTCGAACTTTTGGGTCAAACGCATAAAGTGCGCTCGTATCCCTGGCGGCTGGTCGATGGAGATCTGCTCCTCGATGGTCAGGTGCATCATCAGGTGCAGGAAGGGATTGGTCGCGCCCTGCTCGGGTGAGTAGTCCTTGTCCTGATGTCGATCCGGATTTTCCAGCGTGGCGTAATATTCGGGATGCTTCGCTATTAGCTGCGCAGCGAGGTCTTCCAGCGGCGTCAGCAATTCCCTGGCTCTGTGCTTGCGCCAGGACTCGAATAAAAAATTGCGCGCTTCATCGCGGGATGGTTCAAAAAACATCAGGCTTCTTTCTTTTTGTATTCGCACAGATCGCGGATGATACACGCGCCGCATTTCGGTTTGCGCGCCTGGCAGACATAACGGCCGTGCAGGATCAGCCAGTGGTGCGCGTCGTGCTTGAATTCGTCCGGCACGAACTTGAGCAATTTCCTCTCCACTTCCAGCACATCCTTGCCGGGCGCGAGGCCGGTGCGGTTCGCGACGCGGAAGATGTGCGTGTCCACCGCGATGGTGGGCTGGCCGAACGCGGTGTTGAGGATCACGTTGGCGGTCTTGCGCCCCACGCCGGGCAATGCCTCCAGTTCTTCGCGGGTCTGCGGCACCACGCCGCCATGCCGCTCCACCAGCAAACGGCAGGTCTGCATCACATGCCTGGCCTTGGTCTTGTACAGGCCGATGCGCTGGATATATTCGCGCAGTTTTTCCTCGCCGAGCGCGATGATCTTCTCGGGTGTGTTGGCGACCGGAAACAGGTGCCGCGTCGCGGCATTCACGCTGATATCGGTGGCCTGTGCCGAGAGCATCACCGCGACCAGCAGTTCGAACGGCGTTTTATATTCCAGCTCGGTGGTGGGGTGCGGGTTGGCCGCTTGCAGGCGCTGAAATATTTGCGAGCATCTGCTGCGCAGATTGCCTGCTTGAAGCACTGCGCGGCGTTTGGCGGGGTTCATGGGATATTAGACGGCAAGATAGTCCCAGATTTGCGTTAATGGCGCAGCGAGAAACACGCTCACTCAGTGTGCGGCTGGAGATAGCTCATCATCCACCCGAGCATTCATTGTGTTGTTGCCTTTCAGTTTCTGTTCTGCGCGCAGGTTCAGCCAGTTCCTGCCGGCGATCAGCATACCCAGCGTGATGAATGCGCCGGGCGGCAGGATCGCAAGCAGGAAGCCGTGATAGTTCGGCACGACGGTGATGACCCAGGACTTCGCCGCTTCGCCGAACACCAGGTCGATGCCGGACAGCAGCGTGCCGTGGCCGAAGATTTCTCGGATGCCGCCCAGCACCGCCAGCACCGCGGTCAGCCCCAGGCCCATCGCGAAGCCGTCCAGCGCGGATTGCAGCGCGGGATTTTTGGAGGCGAACGCTTCGATGCGCGCGAGCACGATGCAGTTGGTGACGATCAACGGAATGAAGATGCCCAGCACGACGTACAAGCCGTACATGTAGGCGTTCATGCTGAACTGCACGACGGTGACCAGCACCGCGATGATCAGGATGAATACCGGGATGCGCGCTTCGTTCGGGACGAGGTTGCGGATCGGCGCGATCGCCGCACCGGACAGCGCCATCACCACTGCGGTCGCCAAGCCGAGGCTGACGCCGTTGACCACCGAGCTGCTCACCGCGAGGATGGGACACATGCCGAGCAGTTGCACCAGCCCGGTGTTCTGCTTCCACACGCCGTTGAACAAGATATCCTTGAATTCCTGTAAGGTCATTTCTTGTCTCCTTTGCATATAACGAATCCGGCCGTAGGGTGGGCACGTTTTTCGTGCCCACGCGTAAACATTTCACATCAACCGCGTGGGCACAAGAGGCGTGCCCACCCTACATCATTTGGCGGAAGGATGCGGTCCGAACATCTCGTCGCGATGCTGCGCGAAATACTGCAATGCCTTGTGCACCGCTTTGACCACCGCGCGCGGGGTGATCGTCGCGCCGGCCATGTAGTCGAACTGACCGCCGTCCTTCTTGACTTTCCACCGTCGTCCCCATGTTTACCCGGGGATCGTCCAGCGATTTGCCGTCGAAGCCGGTGATCCATTTGCTCCGTGCGATCTCGATGTAGTCGCCCAGGCCCGGCGTTTCCTTGTGCGATATTACGCGCACGCCGCCGACTTTTCCGTCACTGCGGATCGAGATGATCAGGCTGATCTTGCCGCTGTAGCCGTCGGGCGCGATCACCTGCAGCACCGCGATCGAAGGCTCGCCTTTCAAGCGGCCGAGGTAGGCGATCGTGGTGTCGTCGTTGCCGAGCAATGTGTCTGCCGCAAGCTGCACATTGTCCTTGATGATGTCGTTGTCGTAGGTCTCGGCTGGAGCGATCTGCGTGACCAGTTTCAGTTTTTCCAGTTCCTCGCTGCGCGCGATCGGATCGTGAGTCAGCTGGTAGGTGATGGCAAGCAAAGCCGTGCCGATCAGCGCGAAGACCAGCAGGTTGAGCGCGGTGATGAGGGAGGCCTTCGCCATCGTGCGCCTCATGGCTTGCCCTCTTTAGATTTTTTACCAAAGACTCCGTCTTTGTCTTTTTTTCCAAATATGGGCGGCTGGGTGTACAGCACGATCAGCGGCACGCAGATGTTCATCAGCAGCGTGGCGAACGCGACACCGTCCGGGAAGCCGCCGAAAACGCGAATCAAATAAGTGAGCAAGGCGGCACCCGCCGCATAGATCAATCGCCCCTTGTTGGTGGTAGGACTGCTGACCGGATCGGTGAGGATGAAGAATGCGCCCAGCATCGCCGCACCGGAGTACCAGTGGAATAGCGGCACGACATAATGCGCGGGGTCAACCAGATGGAAGATGCCGGCGATGGCGAACAGCGTGGCCAGGTAGGTGAACGGGATGTGCCAGCTGATGATGCGCGACGCGAGCAGATACAGCCCGCCGAACAGGAATCCCCATGCGACCATCTCGCTGCCGTGCCCGGCGATCTGGCCGTAGATCGGCATATTCAGAATATGCTGGACGGATTCTTCAAGGTGCAGATGCGTCTTCAGCGTATCCAGCGGCGTGGCCATCGTCAGCGCGTCCAGCGTCAATCCTTGCGGCAACACGCCGGAGAAAATATATTGCAGCTGCTGCGCGAAACTGAGCTCGGCCAGCACCAATCCCTGCGGTGCAAGCCAGTGGGTCATCTGCGCCGGGAAGGAAATGATCAGCACTGCGTAGCCGACCATCGCCGGGTTGAACATGTTGTTGCCCAGCCCACCGTACAGATGCTTGGCGATCGCGATCGCAAACGCGGTGCCGACCACGACCAGCCACCACGGCGCGAGCGGCGGGATCGACAGCGCCAGCAGCCAGCCGGTGAGCAGCGCGCTGTTGTCTTTCAGGAACGGTGCGATCGGGCGCTTGCGCAGCTTGAGCATGGCAGCTTCGGTGGCCAGCGCGGTGATGCTGGCCAGCGTGATCGACACCAGGATCGCCGGACCGAAATACCAGACGTACAGCGCGATACCCGGTAGCAGCGCGAGCAGCACCTTGAGCATGATCGCGGAGACGCCTTCTGATTTGCTGATGAGGGGAGAAAAAAGCATGGCAGGTTATTCCCCGGTTCGTTCGGTTGTGTGCTCGACTGCGGATTGGGCACGTTCACGGATGTGCTCGCGGCTCGTTTCGAGATTGGCGAGTTCCGCTTGCTGTTCAGGCGTCAGCGGCGGGGTGCTGGCAAGCTTGGCGGCCTGCGCGGCCTTTTCTTTGGCAGCGAGCTTCTCGGCCTTTTCCCGTTTTTCGCGCTCCTGGCGTTGCTCATGAAATTCATGGCGTACCCTTGCCTGGTCGGCGAGTTGCTTGTCGTGCTCTCTTGCGCGGATCTCGCTCTTGGCGAAACGGTAAAACTGCACCAGCGGAATGTGGCTGGGGCAGACATAGCTGCACGCGCCGCATTCGATGCAGTCGAACAGGCTGAACGCCTGCGCCCTGCCGAACTCCCTGGATTGCGCGAACCAGTACAGATCCTGCGGCTGCAGATCCGCCGGGCACACTTCGACGCAGCGCGTGCAGCGGATGCACGGCATCGCGGGCTGGGGCGCAGGGAATAGTTTTGCCGAAGCAGCGATGATGCAGTTGGTGGCTTTCACCATCGGGACATGCACCGCGGGCAACGGGAAGCCCATCATCGGGCCGCCCATGATGTAACCGTCGGTGTCGGGCAAGGCTGCACTCAGCGCGACCAGTTCGGCTATCGGCGTGCCGATCAGCGCCTCGTAATTCCGCGCCTCGCGCACATTGCCGGTGACCGTAACGATACGCGACAGCAACGGCTCGCCATGCGCGAGGGCGCGATACACAGTATGGGCGGTGGCGACGTTGAAACACTGCACGCCGATGTCTGTGGGCAGTTTTCCGGAGGGCACTTCCAGTCCGGTGAGCACGCGTATCAGTTGTTTCGCGCTGCCGCCCGGGTAGATCGTCGGGATAGCGATCGCCTCATGCTTCATGTCGCTATCTTTAATCGCCTGCTGCAGTGCGGCGATCGCTTCCGGTTTGTTGTCCTCGACGCTGTACAACACCTCGTCGGCATCCAGCATGTAGCGCAGTATCTCCGCGCCTCGCACGATCTCTGCGGCGCGTTCGCGCATCAACATGTCGTCGCAGGTGATGTAGGGTTCGCATTCCGCGCCGTTCAGGATCAGCGTGGTGATCTTTTGTTTTCCGGTGCGCAGTTTGATGTCGCTGGGGAATACCGCCCCGCCCAGACCCACCACACCAGCCATGCGCAGCAGTTGCTGCAATTCGGCAGGGCTGTGGCTGCGATAATCGTCTACCGGTTTGCGTTCAACCCATTCGTCCTTGCCGTCCGGTATCAGCGTGGCGCACAAATTCGGCAGACCGGAAGGATGGGCGATCAACTGCATGTCGACTGCGGCGATGGTGCCCGATGTGGGCGCGTGCACCGCGCTCGACACAAAACCGTCCGGCATGCCGATCAACTGGCCCTTCAGCACATGGTCGCCGGCTTGCACGACCGGTTTCGCGGTTTCGCCGGCATGCTGGTGCAGCGGAACGATCAGCCTGGATGGCAGCGGCGCATGCGCGATCGCTGTCCAGGTAGATTGCGTCTTGTTGCTGGGCGGATGGATGCCGCCGTGAAAATGATAAAGCGTTCTCATCCTGCCGCCTCTGTCGTCGCCACCTTGGCGGCTTCTGCCGAGGTTAAGGCATACACTGGATATTTCCATTTCCAGTTGCTGATCTTTTCCTCGATGACCTGCATGCTGATGCAGTCCACTGGGCACGGCGCGACGCATAACTCGCAGCCGGTGCATTCGGCGGCGATGACGGTATGCATCTGCTTGGCCGCGCCGACGATGGCATCAACCGGACAGGCCTGGATGCACAGCGTGCAGCCTATGCATGTGCTTTCGTCGATGATCGCGAGCGATTTGGGTTTGGGTGCGGCGGTATCTCCGCCGAAGGGTTTGAAATCCACACCGAGCAGGTCGGCAAGTTTCTGTATGCCTTCTTCGCCGCCCGGCGGACAGCGGTTGATGTCGGCCTCGCCTGCTGCGATGGCCGTGGCATACGGTTTGCAGCCAGGATAGCTGCACTGTCCGCATTGTGTCTGCGGCAGTACCGCATCGATCTTGTCCACCAGCGGGTTGCCTTCGACGTGGAATTTGATCGCGGCAAACCCCAGCACCGCGCCGAGCACGATGGCGAGGGCCGCCATCACCAGCAGCGCGCTTAACATTCAGGATTCCACATTACTTGATTAATCCGGAGAATCCCATGAACGACAGACTCATCAGTCCCGCGGTGACCATCGCGATCGCCGAACCCTTGAAGATCGCCGGGACATCCGCACCCTCCATGCGTTCGCGCATGCTGGCGAACAACACCATCACCAGCGTAAAGCCCAGCGCGCCGCCCATGCCGAAGAAGACGGATTCCATGAAATTGTGTTTCGCCTGCACATTGAGCAGCGGGATGCCCAGCACCGCGCAATTGGTGGTGATCAGCGGCAGGTAGATGCCCAGCACCTGGTACAGCACCGGGCTGGTCTTCTGCACGACCATTTCGGTGAACTGCACGATGCCGGCGATCACCACGATGAACGACAGCGTGGTCAAGTAAGACAGCTCCGGGCCGAGCAGATAGTGGTTGATCAGGTAACTCGAGCCCGAGGCCAGCGTCAGCACGAACGTAGTGGCTGCGCCCATGCCGATGGCGGCCTCCAGCTTTTTGGAGACTCCCATGAACGGACACAGCCCGAGGATTTTGACCATCACGATGTTGTTCACAAACACCGCGCTGACGAGGATCAGCAGATATTCAGTCATTGCGACACCTTGATAACAAGGCGCGGATTATCCCCCGATTCATAGGCCGCTTCAACCGCGTTGGCGATATATGAATATGCCGAAAAGTTGGGTTGTTCAGATTTCGATGCGCGTTCCCATTTCAATCACGCGGTTGGCGGGGATCTTGAAAAAGTCCGCGGCGTTCATCGCGTTTTTGGATAATGCCACGAACAGGCGCTCGCGCCATTCGGCCATTCCGGGCTCCGTGCTGGAAACGATCAGGGCGCGCGAAACGAAGAATGAGGTTGTCATCATGTCGAAGGGCAACACTTGAGAGCCGCACAATTCCAGGGCAAACGGAATGTCAGGGGTTTGCATGAATCCGTAGAATAATTTCACCCGATAGAAGTTCTTGCCCATATCCTTGATCAAAAAACGGTTGCCCCTTGTGACATAGGGCTTGTCCTCGACCACCACGGTCAGCAGTATGTTGCGTTCATGCAGCACATGATTATGTTTCAGGTTGTGCAGCATGGCGGACGGAGCGCCATCTCCCTCAGGAGTCAGGAATACCGCTGTACCGCTCACTCTCGGCACATCATCTATGCCGTCAAGAATTGCTTGCATGGGTACTGACTGCTGCGCAATTTTGCCGAACAGCAATTCTCTGCCGCGCTTCCATGTCGTCAGAACAGTGAAGGATATCATTGCAACGCCGATCGGGAACCAGCCGCCTTGCGGGATTTTGAGGGCATTGGCCGCAAAGTAGGTCATGTCCACGATCAACAGGATTGCAATCAAGGGTATCGCGATAACCCATGACCAACGCCATAGCAGCACGATGACGAAAGCGATCAGTATGGTGGTGATGGTCATGGTGCCGGTGACGGCGATGCCATATGCCGCCGCCAGATTGTTGGAACTCTGGAAGGCGAATACCAGAAACACAACCGCCAGATAAAGGATCCAGTTGGTGAAGGGCACATAGATCTGCCCTTGTGCCTGGTCGGAGGTCTGGCGGATTTCCATGCGCGGCAGAAAGCCCATTTGCACGGATTGATTGGCTATCGAGAATGCGCCGGATATCACGGCTTGCGAGGCGATGATGGTTGCAGCGGTCGCCAGCAATACCATAGGCACCAGTGTCCATGCGGGGCCGAGCAGATAAAACGGATTCGCTATGGCTTGCGGGTTGCGCAGCAGCAATGCGCCCTGGCCGAAGTAATTCAGCACCAGTGCGGGCAGTACGAAAGAAAACCACGCGAAGCGGATCGGAAATTTGCCAAAATGCCCCATGTCGGCATACAACGCCTCTCCTCCGGTGATGACAAGAACGATGGCACCCAGCGCCAGGAAGGATACCCACGGGTCTGCGCTTAAAAATCGAAAGGCATAGACAGGGTTCAGCGACCATAAAATCTGGGGGGTCAGTGCGATGGAAATAATGCCGAATGCGGCAAGGCTGCCAAACCACAACACCATGATCGGGCCGAATGCCATGCCTACCATGCCGGTGCCGCGTTTCTGGATAAAGAACAGTCCGGTCAGAATGAGAACGGTGATGGGCAATATGTAGATCTTGAACTGATGCGAAACCAGATCCAGACCTTCGACTGCCGACAGAACCGAGATGGCCGGGGTGATCATGCCATCGCCAAAGAACAGCGCGGCGGCAAACACGCCGAGGGCGGTGACGAACCATTTTGTTTTCGGGTGTTGTTTGGTCAGCTCGCCCACCAGAGCCAGCAATGCCATCGATCCGCCTTCGCCGTTGTTATCTGCACGCAGAATGATCGTGACATATTTGAACGATACCAGCAGCATGATGGTCCAGAACATCACGGACAGCACGCCGAGGATATTGGCTTCTACCACGGGCAGCGGATGCGGACCGGTAAAGGTCGCCTGTATCGCATACAGCGGGCTGGTGCCGATGTCGCCATACACCACCCCGATAGCGCCAACCACAAGTGCGGGAAGCTTCTTGTTCTTTTTTGTCTCGCTCATTGCGCCAACCATTCCCTGATGCAGAATGGGGCGGCACTCTACGCTTGTGCCTTGTCGAAATCAATCACGTAATCGATATCCTGTCTCCGGAAAATCTGACCGAGTATCCGGCAGTATCGATAAATTCGTCTCGTTTGATAAATCGAAACAGGACGGAGGCTGCACGGGCAGCCCCCGGTTGAGGTTAAAGTTTCTTGTGCGAGCCATCGCACAGCGGGCTGGTACCGCTGTGTTTGCAGCCGCAAAAATAGACGGCTTCCGATTTGGCCGCCTTGTATTCGACGGGGTTAAACCGGCTGCCCTTGTGACTGCCGTCACAGAACGGCTGGGTGGCGCTCTTGCCGCAGGCACACCACCAGTAGCTTTTGCCGGCTTCCACTTGAACGACATAGGGGGATTTCTGGGCGATGACAGCTTGCTTGTCTGACATATTACTTGGCATTTTGAAACTCCTTCTGTAAATTGAAACACTGACACAAAATTCACCACCTTTTGGGTGAGCCATCTGCAAGAACGGGCCCTGCGTGTGTTGTTGGGGCTTTAGCCCCTTACAACCACGGCGGTGACGATCTTGTCCAGCCTTTGGCTGGTTACAAGTCGCCTGCATAGCTACTCCTTGCGGGTGATGCCCGCGAACAGGTTGCTCGCGGGCACGCCCAGCTCCTACAAGTTCTTCAACTGCTATTTCCAGACTCCAACTAATTTTTGCGGCTGTGCGCGTCGGCAAGCACCCCTCGCAAGCGGCGCAGGCTTTCCGTCATTCCGTTCAGTTCCTTCTGGGACAATTGGGCAAAGGCGCGCTCCATGTGCGCCAGGTGTGCCGGGAAGATGCGCGCAAATAATCTCTCGCCCTGAACCGTCAGCTGGACGATCTGGCAGCGGCCATCGCTGGGCATCGCGACCCGCCGCACCAGTTTCTTGTCCACCAGACGATCCACCACGCCGGTCAGCGTGCCTTTGGTGATCAGCGTTTTTTCGCCCAATTCACTGGCCGTCATGCCCGGCGTGTTGCCCAGCGTGGCGACGATATCGAATTGCGCCGGCGTCAGGCCAAGCGAACGCACGTGCGCGGATGAATAGACCTCAAAAGCCTGGTAAGTGCCGGACAACTCGCGCAACAAAGGCAAAAATATCGCTGTGGGCATGATCAAACCGGTTGGTTCTAACCAGAATCATAATAGTTCTAGTTAGAACTAATGTCAACAGTGCGGTTCGGGCGATGGATGTTTTCCTTGCCCCTCCCGCGCGTAACTCAGTACAATCGCGCGGTCCAGAATCAACAGAACCATCATTACCGTATGAAATTGATCCCGACGATACTTTGCGGCGGAGCAGGTTCCCGGCTCTGGCCGGTCTCCCGAGAGTTGCACCCCAAGCCGTTTATCCGCCTGGCGGACGGACAGAGCCTGCTGCAAAAAGCCTGGCTGCGCGGCGTGACGCTGCCGGACGTGGCCGAGACCCTCACCGTCACCAATCGCGAACTGGTTTTCAAGACCGAGGACGAATACCGCGAGGTGGCCGGTACCCGTTATAAAGACCTTCCCAACAGCTTCATCCTCGAACCCTTTGGCCGCAATACCGCCCCGGCCATCGCTGCTGCGGCACTGCAGGTGGCAGCAAGCCACGGTGATGACGCGATACTGCTGGTGCTCGCCGCCGATCACCTGATCACCGATCAACCCGCATTCGCGCAGGCCGTTGCGAAGGCGACGAGGTTGGCGGCCGAAGGCAAGCTGGTCACCTTCGGCATCCAGCCCGAGACACCCGAAACCGGCTACGGCTACATCGAAGCGGATGGCAACAAGGTGGTGCGTTTCGTCGAAAAGCCCACCCTTGAAACGGCGCGGGAATATCTGGAATCCGGCAACTATTTGTGGAATTCCGGGATGTTCTGTTTTTCCGCGGGAACCATGCTGCGCGAAATGCAGCTGCATTGCCCGGACATTTTGTCAGCCACCCGCGCCTGCCTGGAACAGTCGCGCCGGATTCAGGGAAAAGGACATATTCAGGTCGAGCTCGAACCGGAAACCTTCGGCCGCGTGCCCGACGACTCCATCGACTACGCCGTCATGGAAAAATCCAGAAATGTCGCCGTGGTGCCTTGCAATATCGGCTGGAGCGACATCGGTTCCTGGAACGCGATAGGGGAACTCACCGCACCGGATGCGCATGGCAACCGCATCGCCGGCGAAGTCATGCTGCATGATGTCAGCAACTGTTACATCCAGGGCAACCAGCGTATCGTCGGCGCGATAGGCGTCGATAATCTAATCGTCATCGACACACCGGATGCGGTATTGGTAGCCGACCGCAGCCGTGCCCAGGACGTAAAACTTCTGTTCGCGCGCCTCAAGGCCGAAGGACATGCAACGCACAAACTGCACACCACCGTGCATCGCCCGTGGGGCACATACACCGTGCTGGAAGAAGGCCCGCGTTTCAAGATCAAGCGCATCGTTGTGAAGCCGGCCGGCCGGCTCAGCCTGCAGATGCATCATCACCGCAGCGAACACTGGGTCGTGGTCAGCGGCATGGCAAGGGTGGTCAACGGCGAGCAGGAGCTGTTCATCAACACCGACGAGTCCACCTATATCCCGGCGGGCCACAAACACCGCCTGGAAAATCCCGGCATCGTCGACCTGGTGATGATCGAGGTGCAAAGCGGGGAATACCTGGGTGAAGACGACATCGTGCGATTCGAGGATATATACGGCCGCTGATGATGGCCTGACCGGTCATGGCAGTACCCGCCGGCTTCGATCGGCGCTTGCTATGGGGATACAATGGAAAAGAACAAATCAAGCAATGTCGTCTGGCACCATGCCACGGTGACCCGCGAGCGCCGCGAAGCGCTGAACGGGCATCGCAGCGTGCTGCTTTGGTTCACCGGTCTTTCCGGGGCCGGCAAATCGACATTGGCTCATTCCGTCGAGGAGCACCTGTATCAGAATGGCTGTCAGACTTTTACCTTCGATGGCGACAATGTACGTCACGGCCTTTGTTCCGATCTGGGATTTTCTGCCGAGGACCGCGTCGAGAATATCCGCCGCGTCGGAGAAATGGCCAAGCTGTTCCTCGAGGCCGGCGTGATCGCGCTGACCGCGTTCATCTCCCCGTTCCGCTCCGACCGCGAAAAGGTGCGCTCACTGGTGCCGCATGGCGAATTCTTCGAGATCTATTGCCGCTGTCCGCTGGAGATCTGCGAACAGCGGGATATCAAGGGACTCTACAAGCGCGCCCGTGCTGGCGAGATCAAGAACTTCACCGGGATCTCCTCGCCCTACGAGGAGCCTGAAGATCCGGAGCTGGTCGTTGATACCGGCAAACTGTCGCTGGAGGAATCGGTGGCCAGGGTCGTAGAGTTGCTGCGCGAGCGGGGCGTGATCGGACAAGGCGGGCTGTGACGATGCGCGCAAGCATGGGCTTGCTGGAACAAGTCGAGGCGATCGCGCGGGAAGCCGGCGCCGCGATCATGAAAGTCTATGCGCGCGACTTTTCCGCAACGCAGAAGGAAGACCAATCTCCGCTGACCGAGGCGGACACCGCGGCGCATGAAATCATCGTCCGGCGCCTGGAGAAAGTACAGCCGGCGCTGCCTATCCTCTCCGAGGAGGCGGTCGGTGACTTTACCGGGGTCGATGCTACCGGACGTTACTGGCTGGTCGATCCGCTGGACGGCACCAGGGAGTTCATCAAGCGCAACGGCGAATTCACGGTCAACATCGCCCTGATCGAACATGGCCGCGCTGTTTTGGGAGTGGTTTATGCGCCGGCGCTGAACGTCGCCTATCTGGCGGCCGAAGGATCGGGTGCTTTCAAGGCGGGGGCGGATGGAAAGCGTGTGCCGATCCGGGTCGCCGAGCACAACGATGGATCGCCATGGCGCGTGGTCGGCAGCCGTTCCCATGCCGGAGATACGCTGACGGAATTTTTGCATCAACTCGGCCGTCACGAACTGATATCGATGGGAAGCTCGCTGAAATTCTGCCTGGTGGCGGAAGGCGCTGCCGATGTCTATCCGCGATTGGGGCCGACCTCTTTGTGGGATACCGCTGCTGCCCAATGTGTGGTGGAGCAGGCAGGCGGCAGCGTGATCCAATTGACCGGCGAGCCCGTCTCTTACGACCATCCTTCGGCTGTGCTCAATCCTTTTTTTCTGGTTCATGGAAAGAGCGCTGTCAAATGGGCCGAACTGTTCCGGCGTTTTAACAAGCAGACAGCGCCCAAACACACCGTTGCGTAAACACGACCCGTATCGAACCTCGAATTATCGAATCAAAGACCATGCGATTCTGACTTTTTATACTTAATGTGTATCGGAGAAATCATGTTGTCGAAACGTTCAGCAAAAGTGCTGGTGCTTTTCAATCTTCTGCTCGTGGCGGGCTGTTCGTCCACGGGGGACATGTTTCCTGCGGCCGGAAACAATCCCATCAAGGTCGACTCCGTTCCGTCCGGGGCGGAAGTCTACGTGATGGGAGATAAGGTGGGCGTGACCCCGCTCGAGATCAGCCGCAAGGATGTCTTCCCCAATACTTATCCCGGCAACAAGGAATCCTTGTACGGCAGGATTATGCTCAGGAAGGAAGGTTGTTCGGATTACACCAGGACGGTCAGCGGTGAAATAACCAATTCCGGACTGCACGCAAAACTCGATTGCGGAAATACCAATACCGCAACCTCCAGGGATGCTGCCCGCAGCGATCAAACCGTGGAGCAGCGCCTGGACAAGATCAAGGACCTGTTGAACAAGGGGCTGATCACCGATGATGAAGCAAAAAAGGCGCGCGAGCGCATCATCAACGAACTTTGATCCAGTGAACCGCTGATCAAGTCCCCATGGCAACCAAGCAGATCGTCTACGTGCCTGGAAAGAATCCCAAGCCCGAGCCCGCACTGCATCGCGAACTGCTCTGGCGTACCCTTGTTGAAGGGGTGCGTCGCGTCGACAGAACTGTTGCCGGCAAGCTGCAAGAAAGCCTTGGGCAATTCAATTTTGCAGGTTGGAACTACCTTTATTATCACCGGTACAAGGACATCACCCGGGACATCCCGTGGATCGATGCGCTGATCAACAAACACGGCCCCACCGAGCAGGACATGCGCGACGCCCATGCATGGAACATATGGCTGAGCCGCTTCGTGTTGACGCTGGCCGATCACATACCCTTTCTGTTGCGGATACTCCCCGAAGAAGTGCGCAGCACCGCGAATGAGATCGACCGCTATTTCAACAACACCGATGGTGTCGCACGCAGGATCCGCGATCTGCTCAAGCAGACGTTGCGCCCGTTGCTCGAGCAACAGGACGATGTGCTGTTGATCGGCCACAGTCTCGGCGCCGTGATCGCCTACGATACTTTGTGGGAACTGTCACACCAGGACGGCGTGACAGCGAAACTGGATTTTTTGACGCTGGGCAGCCCGATGGGCATGCATTACATCCGGCGTCGCTTGCTCGGCATGAATGGCAACGGCAAAAAAAGTTATCCCGGCCTGATCCGCCGCTGGATCAATTTTTCAGCCGAGGGTGATGTAGCCGCGCTTAATCAGCATCTGAACGAGTGCTTTCATCCGATGCTGGAACAGGGTTTGGCGGAATCCATCGAAGACCATTGCCACGGCATCTACAACTTCTTTCGCAACGACGAAGGGCTGAATTGCCATCGCTCGTACGGTTACCTGGTGAATCCCGCGGTGGGGAGCGTCATAGCAGACTGGTGGAAGCATTGACACCGCGCGGATGAATCGCAAAGGCGGGGTTGAAAGTAAAGATCAGCGTTTCCCGAAAGAACTGCCCCAGACAAATTCCCTCAGTGTTGCCAGCTCGACGGATGAATGCTCCGCATTCTTCTGCAAATTGGTGTTCTCGGCCTTCAGGAAATCCAGCATGAACTTGATCTTGAGATGGGTCTTGACCCGGGCAGCGACGATGGGCGCGCTGATCGGTTTATGGATGAAATCGGAAGCGCCGACCGAAAATCCGCGTTCCTCGTCTTCGATATCGGTTTTCGATGTGATGAAGATCACCGGCACATCGGCAAATGTCTTGTTGGCTTTCAGCCTGCGGCAAAATTCGAAGCCATCGGTTTTGGGCATCATCACATCGAGCAGGATCAGATCGGGAGGGTTGGCAAACGCATGCACCAGCGCTTCGCCGGAATCGCTGAACATCTTCAAGGAATAGTCCTTCGATAAAACCGATTCCATTATCATCAGATTCTCGGGGGCATCATCTACTACCAATACCTTGGGCTGACTTTTATTCTGTTCCATCTGGTTCTCCTGAACTATGATCACACATGCCCGGCAAATTTCACCAAGTCTGAACAGCAAATTTGGAATTTATTGGCAGGTTGTGTGTCGTATCGTCTGTATGCGGGCCCAGAATACAATACCAATCCGCTGACCGCAATCAAAGTGGCGCATTCATCTTTCTAAACAATTTCTACTTACAAAGAACGACTTAATGTTAAAGATAACCGGCAAATACGCTGAAATTGCCAAGTTGGACTTGCAATTCCGAAAAATCGTTCAATGGATGAAAAAGTATATTCCCAATCTGCAGGGGTGCCTCATGGCCATACGATATTACCTTATCGCTCTAGTCGGGTTTTTCACGTTCCTCGCCAGCGCGACCGCAGCGGAGAACGATTTCCCAAAAGTCACATTCGGTGGCTTTGGCTCACTGGGCTTGAACCATTCCACCATGTACTACGGGGATTACACTATGGACAGCACGATTCCCAAAGGTTCGGCATTGAGTGAAAATTGGTCGGCCGCAAATGACACCCGGATCGCAGGTCATGTGGGAGCCAACTTCTCGCCGAAAATCTCGGGCGTTCTACAGGTTGTCGCAGAAATTACCCCCGAAGATAATTACGCACCGGAGATCGAGTGGGCCAACGTGAAATATGCTTTCACCCCCGATGCCTATATCCGGGTCGGGCGCATCGCCGTGCCGACGTTTCTCTTTTCCGACAGCCGGGATGTCGGCTATACCTATGTATGGATCCATCCGCCGATTGAACTGTACCGCCAACTAGCCATCACGCACAGCGATGGTGTGGACGCAATGTACCGCGATAACATCGGAGAAACCGTGCATACCATCCGGGCCATCCTGTACGGCGAAAACACGCTCGAGCGCGAAACCAGCAAATCGGACTCAAAAGACATGTGGGGGGTCTTCGATACGATCGAATATGGTTCGACAACCGCCCATGTCGGTTATCAGGAGCGCATGTCTGCAAATATCAATAGTTCGGGTGTCACTGGTGAGTGGATCAAAAACAGCGATCTTTCAGTTGGAATCCAATATGATCCTGGAAACTGGTTTGCGATTTCGGAGTGGCTGCAACGCAAGTCGACCACCAAGATATCCGCCATGTATGTCAGCGGCGGCTATCGCATAAACAAATACACCCCCTATGCGACTTACGCGCAAAACAGCCCGGGTTCCTTCCTCCCGGGTTTCCCGCCCCCTTCGCAGGCAACAATCACCAGAACCGAGAGGGCGCAGAGCGCGATCAGTCTGGGCATCCGCTGGGACTTCATGAAAAACACTGATTTCAAATTCCAGTACGACCTGGTGAAGCTCAGCGACAACTCGAATGGTTTTCTCGCAAATGTTCCGCCGGGTGTAACCTTGTATGGATCAAAGTTCCATGTGATTTCAGCGGTAGTTGACTTCGTATTCTAGGAGCGGCGGCCAATTGAAACCACAGAAAATCATCCGCTATTTTTTCGCATTCCCGCTGCTTCTGGCGGTGTCGGCACTCGCTACGAACACGCATGCCGAAGTGGTCGTGATCGTATCCGCCAAGAGCCACGTGACCGGTCTGACGGCCGAACAGACTGCAAGGATCTTCCTCGGCAAAACCAGCGAATTCCCGGATGACAGCGATGCCGTACCGATCGATCAGGCTATAGGCAGCGGAATACGTGATGAGTTTTACGCCAAGGTGGTTCGCAAGAATCCCTCGCAGGTCTCCGCATACTGGGCAAAGATCATATTCACCGGAGATGGCCGTCCGCCCGAGATACTGGATAGCGACGCAGAAGTCAGGAGGGCCGTCGCCAAAAATCCGAACGCCATCGGGTATATAGACAAGAAATCCGTTAACAGAACCGTCAGAGTCATACTGGAACCCTGAACATGGCTTTGCTGATAAAGAAATTATCCGACTTTTCCCTGGCCTGGCAGCTGCTGCTGGTGCCGATCGCCGCCACGTTGAGCTTTGCCGCATACCTGGTCTATTCGTCCATTGTCTTGTCGAACGGGGAAAACGTCCTGGTTGAACTTCGCGATGTCGACTACCCGATACTCGACGAAGCCGAGAAAAATCTCAATGCATACGGCAGGGTCGTGGATGCGCTCGAGGCCGCGGTGGCAACCGGCGAGGTGGACTTTCTGGATATCGCCAAGGAAAAAGCCAATGAAATCACCAAACGGTATGACGTGCTGGAAAAGCTTGATCACCGATCATCAGGACGAGATCGTAAAACTGAAATCCCAGTTCAACACCTACTTCACGATGGCCCTGAACATAGCCCAACGGATGGCGACACGAACGGATATGCCAAACTCGCACGCAGTTGATGAAGATGAAGGGATTGCGCGACGCCTATTTTTCCGAGACGAAGACATACAAGGCCAATACCGAACGGGAATACCATCATGATGTCGTCAGTGCGATAGAAAGATCGCAGCGCGCCCAGCAATGGGGCGCGGCTATCGGCACGCTCATGTTGCTGATCATTGCGGGGCTTACGCTGCTGGTTACCCGCGGTATCCTGTCTCTGGAGAAAAATGTGGAAGACCGGAACAGGATGCTGGTGGTGGTCAACAATGAACTTGAACGCGAGATCCAGAAACTCAAGGAAGCCGAGGAAGCCAAGAGCCAGGCGGAAGCCGCCAGCCAGATCAAGGATCAGTTCCTCGCCAACATGAGCCACGAGCTTCGCACACCGATGAACGCGATCATCGGATTGAGCCATCTGTGTCTGCAGACCTCGATGTCGCCCAAACAGCAGGACTACCTGGAAAAGATCAATGGTTCGGCAAAATCGCTGCTGGGGATCCTCAATGACATCCTCGATGTCTCGAAGATCGAAGCCGGGAAAATGGAGATCGATCAAACCACTTTCAATCTGGAAGAAGTGATGGGCAATCTGGCCACGATCGTGGGTAACCGTGCCCAGGAGAAGAATCTCGAATTCCTGATACAAACCGCCCCGGACATACCCAAATTGCTGATCGGCGACCCGCTGCGGCTGAGCCAGGTGCTGATCAATCTGACCGGCAATGCCGTCAAATTCACCGAGAAAGGCGAGGTGGCCGTTCGTGTCGTGCGCGCAAGGGAGACGAGCGATGAGATCGTGCTGCGCTTCAGCGTGATCGATACGGGCATCGGCCTGTCGCAGAAGGAAATCGACAAATTGTTCCACCCGTTCACCCAGGCGGATTCCAGTATCACCCGCAGATTCGGCGGAACCGGGCTGGGACTGACGATCAGCAAGCGCCTGGTCGAAATGATGGGTGGCAGGATCTGGGTGGAAAGCAACCCTGGATTCGGCTCGAGATTCATCTTCGTCGCACGCTTCAAAAAGGTGGGAAAGCAGTCGATCCACAATCTGGTGCCGCTCGACAATTTGCACGGATTGCGCGTGCTTGCCGTGAATCAAAGCGAGAACGGCCTGCAGATTCTCAAGAGCTATCTTGATTCATTTGCGCTCGATGTGTCGACTGCAGGCAACACCGAGGATGCGCTGGACCTGGTAAGCAAGGCGAATGAAGAAAGGAAACCATTCGGTCTGGTAATCATAGACTGCAAGCTTCCGGAGATGGATGGTATCGAGGTCGCGCGGAAATTGCGGGAGATCACTTTCCTGAGTTTCAGGCCGAAAGTGTTGCTGATCTCATCCAGCGACCAGGATGAGCTGTTGCTGCAATTGGACAACCAGCTGGTGGATGGCATATTGGCAAAACCGTTCATGCAAAATAAATTGCTTGATGCGATCAACAAGGTTTCCGGCCGGGGTGTTCTCTCATCGGGCAAGTTCAGGATCATCAGTGAACAGTTGAACCCGGAACTCATTTCAATGATCCGCGGAGCGCGCATGCTGCTGGTTGAGGACAACGAAATAAACCGGCAGGTTGCCCAGGAGATGCTGGAAGGATTCGGACTCGATGTAACGACCGCGCAGAACGGCGAAGAAGCCATCGCACTTATCAAGAACGAACAATTCGATGGCGTACTGATGGATATGCAGATGCCGGTGATGGACGGGGTCACCGCCACCCGCGAGATACGCAAGGCCTCCCGTTTTGCGAAATTGCCCATCATCGCGCTGACCGCCAATGTGATGGTCAGCGAACAAAAGGAATTTCTTGAAGCAGGCGTCACCGACTATATCGGCAAACCCATCGATCCGGACCGTCTGGTCGCGACGCTGGCAAAATGGGTGCGCCCCGAACGGCCAGCGGAGAGCAAACCGGAAGGCCAGACGATCAAGGATTCCGCAACCGAACCGCTGCCGGATCTGCCCGGAGTCAATGTGTCCGAAAGCGTTCGCCGCATCGGAAAGAATGTCGCCCTCTATTATTCGCTGCTCGACAAATTCCGGCTCAAGGAACGGGACATCGCCGACCGGATCCGCGGTGCATTGGCAGCAAACGACAACCAAACAGCAGAAAGACTGGCGCACACGCTGAGAGGGATCACCGGCACGCTCGGCGCGAAGACCCTGCAGGACCTTTCCGCATCTTTGGAGAACAGCATCCGCAAGGCGGAATCCTCCCAATATGATCCCTTGCTTGGCAACATCGACCGGGAACTCGCAACATTCATCGCCAGCATAGACAGGGCGCTGGAGACTCGCCAGGCTTGAATGCGCGCGCGTTGAACCAGAGCACTCGATTTTTCTTTTTGAATTCCCATCCCGATTGCTCCGGCAGACTGCCGGAAGCATGCACGCGTTGTGCGGAATCGTGCTGTGAACAGGGGTAATATACCGGGATGGAATATCCTGCGACGACAAACAAGACAGGCGGAAGCGATACGGGCCGCCGGCCCAAGGTCGGCCTCGCGCTGGGCAGCGGCTCGGCGCGCGGTCTGTCCCACCTCGGCGTGATCCGTGCCCTCAAGGACGCCGGCATAAGGTGGATTTCATCGCCGGGACGAGCATGGGTGCGCTGATCGGCGCGATCCATGCCGCAGGCAAACTGGACGAGCTGGAAGCCACCTTTCTGGATTTCGACTGGAAAACGACCGCTTCCTTCTTCGATGTCGTGCTGCCCAAATCCGGATTGCTCGACGGCGAAAAGGTCAGCGATCTGGTGCGCGCACATGTGCATGCCGACGCGATCGAAATGCTGCCGATACCCTTTGCTGCCGTGGCAACGGACATCGTCAGCGGCGAGGAAGTGGCCATCCGCAGCGGCGACGTGATCGAAGCGGTGCGCGCCAGCATTTCGGTACCCGGCATCTTCACGCCGGTGCGCAGCAACGGGCGCATCCTGGTGGACGGCGGTATCACCAACCCGGTGCCGGTGAGCACGGTCCGCGCAATGGGTGCCGACATCGTGATCGCGGTCGATCTCAACCACGAGATCGTCGCCGGAAAGAATTTGAAACCGCTGCGCAGCACAGAAAATACCAAACGTGATGAGGACAGCACACCCGACATGTTCTCGCGCTGGGTGGGCGACTACCGCATCTCGATGCAGGACATCAGGCAGAAACTGCTCGCGTGGGATAACCCGGCCTCGGCGCAATTCAGGAAATGGACATCCGCTGAGGAGCCGCTGCCCAACATCTTCGAAGTGCTGCTGGCCTCGATCAACATCATGGAAACCCGCATCACCCACACGCGCCTGCTGCTGGACAGACCGGATGTGGTCATCCAGCCGCCGCTGGGACACATACGCTTTCTGGAATTCGACCGCGCCGAGGAGATCATCTCTATCGGCTACGAACACACGCAGCGGCAACTGGCTGCGCTGCCGGATCATGTGTTAAGCAAAGGAATTTTCCTCCGGGATCAGCGCTAACGATCATGGCAAAGTGGCTCGTCATTCTCGGCATCATATTCATCCTGGCCGGAGCGGCCTGGCCCTGGCTGTCCAGGCTGGGCTTCGGTCATCTTCCCGGCGATATCCATATCGAACGCAAAGGATTCAGCTTCTATTTCCCGGTCACGACCGGCATAATCGTTTCCGTGGTGCTGTCGATCCTGTTGTGGATATTCAGGAAGTAACCGTCGGCCCGTACCAGCGAGGAGATCCATGCAACGAATGATGAAACACATTTTCATATCCTGCGCGATCGGGGCGACGCTGTTCCTTGGCGGTTGCAGCGGCAGTTCGCCACCATCCACCAACCCGACACCGGAACGAATCACCTTTCCCAGCGACGGTACCCATGGCATCTTCGACCCTTCCATCGCGCGCGATCCCGGCAACGGTAGATTGTGGATGAGCTACTCCTCAGCGGATTCTTCCGCGACATGGCCGGCGAACGTCATCGTCGTCGCGACGCATCTGGCCTACTCCGACGACAACGGCGACACCTGGACTGCAAGCAGCAGCGGGGCGATCATCAACAATTATCTTGACGTGACGCTCCCGTCGGTTTCGCCAAATGACGGCACCTGGGTCAACGAAGTGTCCCAGCTGATCTACGATCCCAATGCCAACGCCAACGAAGCATGGAAGCTGCTATGGCATCACTACCTGTTGATCGACAACGTCCGGCATTTCGAACACGGCTGGATCGCGATGAAAGCGGCAAGTACGCCCGAGGCCCTGGCGGTCGCGAACGAGATCAAACTCTTCGGGGGCTACCTTTACGATCCCGCCAATGACACGCTGAACGGAACTACCCAATCTCCCCTTGGCGGCGCGCCGCTGATCCAACTCGATACCGCATTGGATGCTGCGCTCCACACCTGTGTGTTTTCCGAGCCCGGCATGTACGCAACCAACAGTGCGCTTTATCTGAGTCTGCTATGCGTGCATCTCGGCAATAATATCAATTCAACTGCCGATGACGACCATCTGATCGTGCTGTTCAAATGCACCGGCGCCTGCACAACCGGGGGCGGTTGGTCTTATCTGGGCACGGCACTGCAAAATTCGGATGCGGCCGCATTAGGCTACGACACCGGCTTCTCGGCATCCGGCATGTTCGAATCCGGCGGAAATGTCTACCTGGTCGCGACACCGGTTCAGACCTCCGGAGCACCCTGGCCGGACTACTACAGTGGCTGCCGGATTTTCAGATTCGCGGATATCGATACCGCGCAGTTGCAAAAGTCCGGCATGCAGCCCGAACTGATCGGTTCGGTTGACGGCACCCAAGGGAGCTTCAATGGCGCATGCGCCTATCACGCCTCAGCAAACATGAGCGGAATGCTGTATAGCGAAGTCAATACTTCAGTCACGGATGCGTTTCAGATTTACAAGAGCCATATCAATTTCTAGGTATATCTATATTGATTGCATCGATTAGGTTTTTGCGATAATTCGGTTACTGCCTAAATTGCTTCATACTATTACCGTGAACGAAGAAAAAACACAGCTCACGCCCGCCGCCGAGCGTCCGCCCAAGCCAACCTGGCGTCAGCTGTTCAAGACGACCGAAGGTCGCATCCTGTTGCTGGGTATTGCCGGCGCATTCGCCGGTCTCATCGTGATGGGGCTGATCGCCTTCTGGTCGCCGCAAACCTCGCGCATGATGGGCGCCATGATCTTCACCGACATAATCTTTGGCATGATCGTGGCCATGTCGATAGGCTATGCCAATGGATTCGACCACGCCCTCGTGATACCGGTGGTCATGTGGGTGGAGACGGTGCTGGTGTTGTTGTTCTATCCGGTATTTGTCTTTAGCCTGCTCAAGTTGGTAGAGTTTCCAAGACTGAAGCACTTTCTCGATCGCACACATGCAGCTGCCGAGCGCAACCATGACAGGGTGCGCCGCTATGGCGTCCCGGGGCTCTTTCTCTTCGTCTGGTTCCCCTTCTGGATGACGGGGCCGGTGTTGGGCAGCGCTGTCGGTTACCTGCTCGGTTTCCCCGCCTGGTTGACCCTGTCGGTCGTGCTCGCGGGTGCCTACGTCACCATCGCAGGTTGGGCCTATCTGCTGTTCGACCTGTATATCCGCGCCGCTGTCTTCGGTTCCTGGGCGCCCATACTCATCATTGGCCTTGTCATCCTTGTTGTCCTTTCAGTCTATCTGCTCGACCGGCGCGGCAGAATCAACAAATTGAAAAAATCGGCGTGATTTATAGTTACGCGCAAGTCAGCGTACCAAATTGATCAAGGGCATATCCCGATCCCCGGCGCCAGCCGGTAACTTTTGCTTGTTGTCAAAACCGGGCGGTCGTGTTTATATCCGTATCTGTTCAACCTTCAGACAATTGGACCGTTTGGCATATTGACCGCCTTGCGGGAATAGCGCATTCTTTTATAAGTACGATGCGATTTACATATTTTGAATATCGGCAGGTCTTTTTAATCATTGTCAGGCAACAATCACTATCAGGAGAAAGCCATCATGGAATTAATGAAAAAAATCGAGACAAGCGCAAAGAATACCGGCCGAAATACAGACAAGGCCGCCAAACGGCTGGCCTCGGCTAAAAAGAATTTAGCCAAGTCCGCCAAAAAAATGGCCTCGACCGCGAAGAAAAAAGCCGGGGTCGCCGCCAAAAAGGTGGCCTCGACTGAGAAGAGTGCAGTAAAGTCCGCCAAAAAAATGGCTTCGACCGCGAAGAAAAAAGCCGGGGCTGCCGCCAAAAGTATGGCCACGACCGAGAAGAAAGTAGCAAAGTCCGCCAAAAGAATGGCCTCGACTGCGAAGAAAAAAGCCGGGGCTGCTGCCAAAAGTATGGCTTCGACTCAAAAGAAAATAGCAAAGTCGGCAAAACGAATGGTCACGACCGCGAAGAAAAAAGCCGGGGTCGCCGCAAAGAAAGTTGCCTCGACAGCAAAGAAAGTAAAAAGAACCGCTCAAAATATGGCGACGACCGCAAAGAAAAGAGTTGCATCAGCGATGTAGTCAGCATGGCGGGTCGCAGGCTATCGGTGATGGGCCCGCCGTATTTTTTTAACAACGTGCGTGGTTATCCGGATAGAACCGGGTGAATCAGGAAACTTTGCTCTGCCTCTTATCTTTCATCTCAGATTGTCCAATTACAGGAGTCCGATATGGCAAACGGTTCATCATCTTCAACAAGGATTCTCGGTATCGCGCTGGTCGCCATCGGAGTCGGCCTGGCATTTTGGGGATATCACTTATCCGATTCTGTAGGTTCAAGAATCTCCCACACCCTTACGGGTTCCTATACAGACAAGGAGTTGACTTTCTATATTGCCGGCGCGGCCAGTTTTGTTGTCGGCTTGTTCATTGCCATGAAGAGTTAAAACCGGGGATGCCATATTGGTTGCGGCCCGGGCAAACATCAAACTCTACAGCACCCCATTCTGCCACCTCTGCGCAGAAGCAGAGGCGATCCTCCATCGCGCGGGAATCACCGCGATAAAGATCGACATCACTGAAAACCAGGATCTGTTCGAGAAGTACAGCCTGATGATTCCGGTTTTGCAGCGCGTCGACAACCATGCCGAGCTCGCCTGGCCCTTTGATGCCGCTGCCGTTTCGCGTTTCTTGAAATAGACCGGGCGCCGATTCCACTCATTCTTCCGACTGCATCAATACCCCGGCACACGCGCCACAGGGCGGGTTGCCGGGGTATCAAGATCAGGATGCGGTTCTCAACCAAACGAACCCATGGACCCCGGGTAACTGACTTCCTCAAGCTTCCCGGTGTCCACGTCGTAGATGAATCCGCGCACGGTGACCGCGTCCGGCCCGCTGGTCGGTATCCAGGGATGGTTCAGGATCGCAGACATCCCGCGCCGCACGTCCCATTCGAGCCGTTCTGTCTGCTTTGCGTTGCGCGCGCCGTCCAGCGGTTCGAGCGGGCCGCGAAAGGCGTGAAACGCTGACGGCATGGCCGCGGATTTCTTGCAGCTGGTGAACTTGCGCGACGTCGCCTGACCGAGCAGTATCTCGGCCGCCGGGTCGCCTTCCAGGCCGGCCTTGAGCAGGTCATCCGTGAAAGCGAGCATGCCGCATCGGGTATGGTGGATCAGGATGATCTCATTGGTATTGAGCAGATGATGAGAGATGATGAGGCAGCGGATCACATCGTCGCTCACCACGCCCCCGGCGTTGCGGATGATGTGCGCATCCCCTGTCTGCAGGCCGAGCAGATCCTCCACATCGAGTCGCGCATCCATGCAGGCAACGACCGCCACATGCTTGGCCGGGTTGATCGGCTGCTTTCCCGGATAAGCGGGTTTGTGTATCGCCTGTCCGCCCGCATATTTCTTGTTGTTTTCCAGATATTGATTGGTATTCACGTTTGCCATGATTCCTCCTCAGGTTCAATTACGGAGTTTCAATTTCGGACCCGGATATGACTTTCATTGCACCGGTCTTGCCGCCTGATCTGCCAAGCGGCAATAAAAAAATAGTACGCTTCAAATGTGAATTCCGCAAAATCAACCCTTGACGGGTGTAAGGGCATGTTGCCGGCCCGGTTCGCCGAGCGATCGTGAATGTGAGCCCGATGTAGCGGCGATTCAATAGCCCAGCGCCAGCCCCGTCCCGCGCCGTGTATCGTTCGCGCCGTAGTAGCGGTTGTTGCCGACCGGTTCGCCGCCCAGCCTGGGCGCGCCGACCAGAATCGCGGTGACGTGATTGGCCTCCTGCGGCGGGCCGAACTTCTGGCCCCAACCCTCGAGGATCTTGCGCGTGTCGTAGCCGAGCGCGTACGGCTCGAGATTGGTGAAATCCGGCAGCCATTGCTGGTGGAAGCGCGGCGCATCGACTGCTTCCTGTATGTCCATGCCGTAGTCGATCACGTTGAGTATCGTCAGCAGCACGGTGGTGATGATGCGGCTGCCTCCGGGCGTGCCGAGCACCATCACCGGCTTGCCGTCCTTTGTGACGATGGTCGGGGTCATCGAGCTCAGCGGGCGCTTGCCCGGCGCGATCGCGTTCGCTTCGCCCTGCACCAGGCCGAAGCTGTTCGGCACGCCGGCCTTCGCGGTGAAGTCGTCCATCTCGTTGTTCAGCAGCACGCCGGTGTGCGGGGCGGCGATCCCGGTGCCGAACCAGTCGTTCAGCGTGTAGGTCACCGATACCGCGTTGCCCCACTGGTCGATGATCGAATAATGCGTGGTGTTGCCGCCCTCATGCGGGATGACCACGTGCGGCGGCAAGCCGGGCTTGATCAGCAGCGAATCGCCGGCCTTGTCCGGCGCGATCATCGCGCGTATCTTCGCGGCGTAATCCTTGTCGAGCAGATGCTTTACCGGATTGTCCACGAAGTCCGGGTCGCCGAGATAACTGTTGCGGTCGACATACGCGTGGCGCATCGCCTCGATCTGGTACTGCACCGCCTGTGCCGAGCGGAAGCCCAGCTGCTGCAGCGGATAGCCTTCGAGGATGTTCAGCATCTCGCACAGCGTCACGCCGCCCGAGCTCGGCGGCGGCGCCGAGACGATGACGAAACCGCGGTAGGTGCACTCGACCGGCTTGAGCTCGCGCGAGCTGTACTCGTTCAGGTCGGCCTGCGTGATGATGCCCTTCCCTTCCGTGCTGCTGTTAACAATTGCCTTCGCCACCGGCCCGGCGTAAAAACCGGCCGCGCCATGATCGCTGATCAGTTGCAGCGTGTGCGCGAGATCGCGCTGCACCAGCTTGTCCCCGGCCTTGTACGGTTTGCCGCTTTTCAGGAAGATCGCCGCCGAGGCCGGGTCATTCCGGAATTTTTCAGTCGCGGTCTCCAGCATGTCGACGTCGCCCTGGTCGAGCACGAAGCCCTGCTGCGCATACTTGATCGCCGGGGCGACCAGCTTGCCGCGCTTCATCGTGCCATAGCCCGCGCGCGCCATCTCCAGACCCGATACCGTGCCCGGCACGCCCACCGCGAGCATGCCGTCCGTGCTCGCACCCTTGATCACGTTGCCGTCGGCGTCGAGATACATGTTCGGGGACGCGGCCAGCGGCGCCTTTTCGCGGAAGTCGAGAAAGGTCCTGCGACCATCGGCCAGTTGTATCGTCATGAAGCCGCCGCCGCCGAGATTGCCCGCCGCAGGGTAGACCACGGCCAGCGCATAGCCCACCGCGACGGCCGCATCCACCGCATTGCCACCGTTCTTGAGAACATCGACACCGACTTGCGTCGCCAGATGCTGCGCCGTGACCACCATGCCGTGCTCGGCGGCGACCGGCGCTTGCGAGGCGGCCTGCGTGTTGAGCTGGAAGAGCGCGAGGGTTGCGGCGAACAGTAATTTTGCGAGCATATCGAGTTTCATGTAGTAGTCCCGTAAGTACAGTTGTTTCCCGGATTCAGTTATTCATTTGCCGGTATTTTCGTTGATAATATCGCTGTCAGCTTTCGCAATATTAGCGGATCATCGCATCCGTATTATCCATCGAGATAGCCAACGCACACAAAACTGGCCGGATACGAGCAGTTCTACACACAACTTTGATTCCCGCCTGCACTTTTTCCACAGTAATCTGTCACACCCACATATAACAGTCAAAATAATCATGTTCAGGTTTCTCGAATCCCTCATCCGCGGCACCCGGGCCCACGCAGCGGTAACGCCCCCGAAAGGACTGCTGTCCTTCTATTGGCATTTCATCCGCCAGACTCCCTGGCCCTACGTTGCGATGATAGGCACCAGCCTGAGTGTCGCGCTGGCGGATATGTGCATACCCGTGTTCGTCGGCAAGCTGGTGGCGCTGATGGCGGCGCCGGACCGTGCCGCGGCATTGGCCGCGCAGGCTTTGACCCTGTCCGGCATGATGCTGGTGGTGCTGATCGTGCGTCCGTTCCTGCAGATGACTGACATCGCGATACGCCACAACGCGCTGATGCCGGGCGCCACCAGTCTGGTGCGCTGGCAAAGCCACTGGCATGTGCTGCGCCAGAGCTGGCCGTTCTTCCAGCAGGATTTCGCGGGGCGCATCGCCAACCGCGTGATGCAGACCGCGCAGGCGCTGCGCGACAGCGTGATGTCCTCGATCCGCGCGGGCTTGTATCTCTCCACCTACGGTATCCTGACGCTGGTCCTGGTGTCGAGATTCGACTGGCGCCTGACGTTGCCGACCCTGCTTTGGCTGATGGCCTACGCGGTCTTCCTGAGATTCTTCGTGCCGCGCCTGCGCGAGCTGGCCAGGCAGAGTTCCGATGTGCGCTCGCTGGTGATGGCGCGCGTGGTCGACAGTTATACCAACATCCTCACCGTCAAACTGTTCTCCAAGCTGGTCGACGAGGATGCCTACGTGCGCGAGGTGCTGGATGAACACCAGGATGCCATCTCCCGGCACATGCGCATGACCAGCCGTTTCATGTTCACGCTGCAATCGTTGAATGCGCTGTTGCTGGTGAGCACCACCGTGATCGGCCTGTCCCTGTGGGCGCAGGGGTCGGTCAGCGCCAGCCAGGTCGCGACCGCGTTGCCGCTGGTATGGCAGATCACCAACATGGCGGGCTGGGTCTCGTTCGAAGTGGCCGGCATCTTCGAGAATATCGGCGTGGTGCAGGACGGGATGCTGACCATCTCGGTGCCCCACACACTGGTCGACGAGAAAGACGCCAAGCCGCTCAAGGTGACGCGCGGCGAGATCCGCTTCGAACAGGTGAGCTTCAGTTACGGTGCGGGTGAACACGATTCCGGCAAACCCGTTCTCGACCATATCGACCTGGCCGTGCGTCCGGGCGAGCGCATCGGTCTGGTAGGCCGCTCCGGCGCCGGCAAGTCGACGCTGGTCAACCTGCTGCTGCGCTTTTTCGATATCGAGCACGGGCGCATCACCATCGACGGGCAGGATATCCGGCACGTCACCCAGGAAAGCATACGCACCCAGATCGGGCTGGTCACGCAGGACACCTCGCTGCTGCACCGTTCTATCGCCGACAACATCCGCTATGGCCGTCCGCACGCGACCCAGGCGGAGATCGAAGCCGCTGCGCGCAAGGCGCAGGCTCACGATTTCATCATGGGCTTGCGCGACTGGAATGGCCGCGCAGGTTACCAGGCGCACGTGGGCGAGCGCGGCGTGAAACTTTCCGGCGGGCAGCGCCAGCGCATCGCGATCGCCCGCGTCATCCTCAAGGACGCACCCATCCTGCTGCTCGATGAAGCGACCTCGGCGCTCGACAGCGAGATCGAGGCCAGCATACAGGAGAGGCTGATCGGCCTGATGGCCGGCAAGACCGTGATCGCCATCGCCCACCGCCTGTCCACCATCGCGCGGCTGGACCGGCTGATCGTGATCGACCACGGCAAGATCGTCGAGCAGGGCACGCACAACGAATTGATCCGCCGCAACGGACTCTACGCCGCATTGTGGCAGCATCAGTCCGGCGGTTTCATCGCAGAAGATCTGCCAGAGGTGGCCGAGCCCGTCCCAGTTTGAAAGCACACATCCCGCCATTCCCGCAAAGGGAGGAATCCCGGGCCATACCATACAGCACCGAGGCTGAACATTTTTATTGCAGGAATGTCTGAGCGCCGTGCCAGACTCGGGCAACAAAACGAAATAGACAGGAGCCTTGATTCATGTCCGACAATTCTTTGACATCACGCAACAAATTCCGGCTGCCGGTAACAAGGCTGCTGGTGATACTGACGGTAACCGCATTCCTTGAAGAACTGCTGGTGCTGTTCCTGCTGGATATGTTGCCGCCGATGCGAAAAGAGGCTGGCTTCCTGCTGGACGCAACTTTGCTTGCCGTGCTGTTATTCCCGCTATTCTACTTTCTTGTGTATCTCCCGATGTCGCAGGCCATTGCCGAGCTCGAAGAGACAGAGAAACATTTGCGTGCGGTCTCCGCCGCTTTCGAGAGCAAGGAGCCGATCCTGATCACCGATGCGCAGGCCAACATCCTCCGGGCCAACAAGATGTTTTTGAAGATCAGCGGCTACAGCCATGAAGAATTGATCGGAAAGAATCCCCGCATCCTGAAGGCGGGGCGGTATAGCGACGACTATTACAAAAGGATGTGGGAACAGTTGATAAACCATGGTTCCTGGGCCGGTGAAACGCGCATCAAGGACAAGATAGGCAATGACTTTGCAATGGACATGGTGATCACCGCAGTGAAAAATGACCGGCAGGAAACCACGCATTACGTGGCCATCTACAATATGTAAACTGATCGATTACCGGGCAGCGCATCGCCCACCGCACAGCCGTACCGCCGCGATCATCGATTTGCGGACAAAAATTCGAGACCGACCGCCGTTAAATTAGGTAAAGTGTCTCCTGCACACACCGGACTATCGCCATGAGCAAAGAAGAGTTAAGCAAGGAACAACGCATCCTGCGCCAGATGCGCAAGACGCTGGGCAACGTCGTCAAGGACGTCACGCCGATTGGCGGACGCACCAACCCGCTGTCGCCCGGCACCGTCCAGGACATCAAGGATAGTTTTGCTTTGATCTCTGAGCGCGAACGTGAACTGGCCGAAGCGCTCGGCTTCGACCGATCCAGACCCTATTACGCGGACGGCGAGCTGCCGAATGCGAAAGTGATCAGCATCGTCAAACCGGACAAGGAAAAAGAATAGTGCGCAAAGAAAGACTCAAAGGAGAGATCTTCATCATTCGTCCAGTCGGGAAAAAAACATGAATCCTCGCAACATGCTTTTGCTGGCAGGGCTGGCCGTATTCGTGGCTGCTTGTGCCATGCCGCCGGGTTCTTCCTATTACCGCGACGATGACCAGCCATACGATGATGGTTACTACGATTACCGGGGCACCCCTTCGTACGAAGGGTATTACTATGAGCGCATCATCTTCATCGGCAATATCCCCTACTATGTGGACGATTACCGTTACATCCGCCCGATCCCGCCCCGCTTGTACGACCGCTTCCGCATGTATCCTTACGGCACCCTCGGCCGCCCCCCGGTTTTCAGCCGGGACAGGCAGATGCGCGATGGCTATCCCATGTCGAGCATCATCTATCTCGATGGTGTCCCCTACAATGTAGGGAACGACCGGATCGCGCGCCCCTTGCCCGAGCGGCTGCGGCCGCACTTCGGATACCCGTCATCCAACCATGGCAACGCCCCGGGGTATGGCAACCATACCCGGCCTTACGATCAGCACGACAATGGCCGGGATAATGATCCGGCTGCCTTTGGCCATGATCAGGACAACGACCGGTATCGCAACGAACGCAACCTGAACGACCCGTATCGCGAGCAAGCAGATCCGTTTGGGCGCTAGCAGAGCAAAGGCGGAAAGGACACATCTGCCGATACCGGATACAGGACAACACCAACATACGACGACCAGCATCATCAACAGAAGCGTCAAACGCCATCGAATGCAAGTGAATCGCACCCTGTGACAACGCGAACAAAATCAAGACAGACAAGCAGAAATCGTACTAGCAGGACAATCAAGGCGACAACTTCCAGGCCGATGACGGCAGCGATAAAGGCAATGCAATGAAATCCCGCGACGGCAGTGATGACGATCGGGGAGACAACGACCGCGGTAACAGCAACAGACGCAACTGAGTCCTGGCCGGCGGCCTCACATCAGCGCCGACGATCTTCACCGTATTTCGCCGTGACCGCCATGGTGTGCACTGCGGCCACCGGGCACATTATGCGTGTATATCCGCATCGGCTGTAACGGTGACGGCTACTTGTCAGTTGGTGTCGAAACCAAGTCAATTTGAGCGTTGCAATCACCGATTCGCCGTGTTTATCTGAATTAATGTCTTTTAAATCAATCACAAATAATCGATGGCACGACCATTGCTGATTTATACTTGCATGGTATCGATATTCTGCGCCGGAGACCGCGTAAACCGGCGCATGAAAAGACATATCGGAGGGAAATGATGAAATTGTTCCTGTTCAGGCTGGATACGATCAACAAGAGGCTGCTGCTACCGCCGCTGCTTCTGGTTGCATTGCTGATCGGGGCGCTCGGCAGTGTCCTGGTCGCCCAGCAACAACACTTGCTGAATTCGATGATGGATTCGAAGGGGAACAGCCTGGTCCTGACGCTGGCGACGATCAGCGAGCCGTACTTGATAAACTTCGATATGGCGACGCTGGAGAATTTTGTCAAGGATACTGTCAAGGACCATGAGGTGGCGTTTGCCGAGTATGCCGATACCGACGGCACATCATTGACCGGGAATGTGATGAAAGCGCCTGCCGATACATCGAATCTTCTGGTGTATGAGCATAACATCGTCGATATCACCGGCAAGGTGATCGGCAAGGTCAAGGTGGGATTCAAGACCGGCACACTCGATCAGGCAGCGGAGCGCAGCATCACCATGGTGGTCGCGAGTCTTGTCGTCGTGCTGGGATTGCTCACATTGGGTTTGGCGATCAATACCAGGTCGGTAGCGATCCCGTTGAAGCATGCGATGAAAGTGGCCAGAAGCGTGGCCGACGGCGACCTGACCCAGCGCATCGAAGTCAAGTCCAGGGACGAAACCGGGCAACTGATGCAGGCGCTTCAGGACATGAATGCCAGCCTCGGCGGCATCGTGAGTGGAGTGCGCGTCACCACCGACTCGATCAACACCGCCTCGCAAGAGATCGCGGCAGGCAACAGCAATCTGTCGCAACGCTCCGAACAGCAGGCATCCAGCCTGGAAGAGACCACCTCAAGCATGGAAGAACTGACCAAGCACGTCAAACAGAACGCAGAGCATGCCCGGCACGCCAGCGAAGTGGCGGAAAAAGCTTCGGAAATCGCGGCCAAGGGAGGACTCGCCGTGAAAAAGTCCGTGCAAACCATGGACCTGATCAACACCAGTTCGAAGAAGATCGGCGACATCATCGGCGTCATCGAAAACATCACGTTCCAGACCAACATCCTGGCACTCAATGCTGCCGTTGAAGCGGCACATGCCGGCGATCAGGGACGGGGCTTCGCAGTGGTGGCGTCCGAGGTGCGCAACCTGGCGCAACGTTCTGCCGCTGCCGCCAAGGAAATAAAAATGTTGGTCGACGAATCCGTGGAAAATGTCAGTGCCGGGGCAAAGGAGATCAAGGAAGCGGAAGACGAGATCGGCGATGTGGTCACTTCGGTGGAGTTGGTAGCCTCCCTGTTGAAGGAGATCAGTAACGCCACCGAAGAGCAGAGCACGGGGATCGCGGAAATCAACCAGGCGATCATCCAGATGGACGAGATGACCCAGCAGAACGCCGCACTGGTGGAAGAATCGGCCGCTGCCGCCGAAGCGATGCTGCAACAGGCGGCCGACCTGATGGAGGCGGTGAGCGTGTTCAAATTGGCAACCGATCAGGTTGACATGCGCAAGGTTGCGCGCCGGGCCGGCGAAGAAGCAGCTGGCGGAGAGCGAAGTAAAACGGCTCGGCAAGGAACGCCAACAAAAGGAATCGTACAGCCTGGACGGTTTAACGGACGCCGAGCCTGCATTTGGTTCGAGCGCGGCCTGATCAGGATCGGCAGTACACCCACACGAACAACGAAAAGCAACCCACCCATGCCGCGTGGTCGATGCCCGTCCACAGCAGCCAAAGCTGCAGCGCGATCGTTGAATTAGCAGTACCATCATCACATCACATCCAAAACAAATCGGGTACCATCCCTTTAATTTCCCCGTGAGCGCGGCGCTGTCTTCAGGAAGGACGAACCCGGTTCATCAGGGGAGTGATCCGGGTGAAATATACACATGACCTATTTGAATACCGAAAATATGCCGATGTTGATGAGTATGCTTGCGGCAGCCATCATCATCGTCATTGCCGTGATCCTGTTCGTTCGCCATTTATACAAGACGGCGGATAGCAGAAAAATAAAACGGATCATTAAAAAATACAGCGATGCATATGAGCGCGATGTTATTTTCCCGGATGGCATTGGCGGCTACTTCTTTATTGATTACCTGATACTGTTGCCATGCAGAATTCTCGCGCTGAACCTTCCCAAGGGAGAAGGTTATGTTTTTGGCGGAGAAAACATCGAGCTATGGACGCAGGTTGCAAACAACAAGTCCACAAAATTCAAGAATCCGCTTGAGCATGTGAGACTGTTCGTAAAGCATGCGGCAGACCAATTGAAATTTGACGGGATCATGGCGAGGGTGCTGTTTGACAGCAGAAGCGAGTTTCCCAAAGGCGTACCCGAAAGTGTGTTGCAATTGGCGAGCTTCAAGGAAAGTATGGCTGCCTGGGCAAAAGAGACACCCGTGGCAGGGGCGGCAAAAATGCCCTGGGATAAATTATCAGCACTACTGGCAGAAAGCCGGGAGCGTTACAACAAGGAAACCGGCCTAAGTCAGGGATCATCATGAGCGATAAGACCATAAGCAATGAAAACGCGCCCGTCGCCGTTGTTGCATCGCAAACTCCACCACGCACGCGACGCTCGATCTACCCCGAGCCGTTCGCCTCGCGCATGGCGGGGCGAGTAAAACATCCGCTCGGCGACCTGTTCGGCCTGTCGAACTTCGGCGTGAATCTTGTGCGGCTAATGCCCGGCGCAGGCTCGGCCTTGCGGCACGCCCATTCCAGGCAAGACGAGTTCGTCTACATATTGCAGGGCAATGCGGTGCTCGTTACCGATGCCGGCGAAACGCAACTCTCCGCCGGCATGTGCGCGGGATTCAAGTCCGGCACCGGCAATGCACATCAGTTGCTGAATCGCTCAAGCGAGGGAGTCATCTACCTCGAGGTCGGAGACCGCAGTGCGGGTGATACCGTCGTGTATCCCGACGATGACTTGCAGGGGGCCTTTGTCTCAGGCAAATGGCAGTTCGCGCACAAAGACGGCACGCCGTATTGAAGCTCGCCCATACTGCATCAGCCTGACCAACGCCATGACCGAAGTAATGGGCATCGATCATATCTACATCGCAGTTTCTGATCTGGCGCGCTCGGAAATATTCTATGACCGGGTATTGCTGGACACACTGGGTTTTCGCAAGAACAAATTCACGCTGGGCGGCGAGCCGCATATCCAGTACTACAATCGCCACTTCGGCTATGTGCTTCGCCTATCGAGTGCGAAGGCCATGTCTGATGCCCTCTCCCCCGGAATGCACCACCTCTGCCTTCGTGTAGCTACACCGGCAGACGTCGCAACCGTCGCCACTCAACTGCACAGCGTCGGCATAGTAGCAAGCGATGCAAAACTCTATCCCGTATACGCGCCGGACTATTGGGCAACCTACTTCACCGACCCCGACGGCATCCGTCTTGAAGTCACCAATTACCGGCAAGAGCGTCGCGAGCGTCATGACCATTGGTGATCCGGGGAACCCCACCCCTTGTGTTGAGCCCGGCTGATTTAATCAGTAGCCTGTCCCTGATTGCCTGGTTGCCGGCAGTCAATTGACCGCAACCGCCACGCGCAAGAAAGTCGCCGGGATAGACGTTGTGTCCTTGCTCTTGCTTTTGTTCTGGCTGAAAAACAAATCTTCCAGCTCCTTCAGCAAATCGTCGGCCTTGCCGTTCTTTTCTGCTGCTTCAAAAGCATTCATGGTTGGCCCATAGAATCTCCTGAATGTATCCACGAGCTTTGACGGTATGTCGGGAAACTCAAAGGTGTAGGTATCTCTCGTGAAGGAAATGTTCTCCTTTGGTATGCCCGCGCCTGCAAATCGCTCGATCACGTTGCTCTCGATACCCCAGGTCATCGGGCTGATGAAGCCTTCCGGCGGCGGTGGCGTGTAGGCGGAGCTTATTTTCAGGATCTGCGCGACCAGTGTCGGATCATTCGGGATCCAGTTTCCCATGACGATCCGGCCTCCCGGCCGGCTTACGCGCACCATCTCCTTGGCCACATCGAACGGTTTGGGCGCGAACATCGCGCCAAAGATGCTCACGACATAGTCAAAGGCTTTGTCCTTGAGTTCGTGAAGGCTGGATGCATCGCCTTCCTGAAACCTGCAATTCGTCAGGCCTTCTTCTTTCACGCGCTTGTTCCCGGCCGCAACCAGATTGCTGGCAATATCCACACCGAGCACGTCCGCTCCCAACTTTGCTGACGGCAGTGCAGTCGTCCCGTCACCGCATCCCAGGTCAAGGACCTTGTGCCCTGTGCCGATGCCCAGTCCCTTAACGAGTGACTCGCCGCTCCTTCGCATGCTTTGCGCGATGCGCGTGAAGTCGCCTTTTTCCCAAAGTGCCTTGTTCGGATTCATGATTACCCCCTAGAAATGGATTGCGATAAATTCTGCTACACGCCGTAGCAGCCTATGCGGTATGTATATTAGCCATCTCGCCTCCACGATATAGTGACATTTCAACCGGAAAACATGACCGAGCTACCGGAGGGGCACTGATGTAAAATCCGCGACGAGCGACCGGAAACCATTAACAGGGAAGCCATAGGAGGGCGAATCCATGGATGCATTATCTGAGCTGCTGCATGCCATCCGCCTGAGTGGCACCGCATACATCGATGCTGAGTTATCAGCGTCCTGGGCTGTTGAAACGCCTGCCCCAGCCGATATCGCAGAGCGGGTTGCGCCCGGCGGGAGCCATATCATCCCTTACCATATGATCGTCGAAGGGAGATGCTTTGTGCAGGTCGCCGGACTAGAGCCCATCACGCTTAACGCGGGCGAGGTTGTTGTTATGCCCCACGGTGATGTGCAGAAGCTTTCCAGCAAGATCGGGCTGCCGCATCATCAGATGACAACCGATGTGATCGTTCAGATGATCCATCGCAATGCCGTTTCGAGAGTGAAGATGGGCGGCGATGACGGCGATGGTGTCCCGACCAGGCTGGTGTGCGGTTTTTTTGCCTGCGACAAATCCCTGTCCGATCATCTCATCCAGCCCCTGCCGCGCATGTTCAAGTTCCGCGTCAACGACAATAGCGCCGCCGCGTTTTTACCGCACGCGATAACTCAATCTGGAAACACGCCCGACAACATCACCAATCCCGGCTCGCAAGCCGTGTTGTGCAAACTCTCCGAACTGCTCTTCGTCGATGCGGTGCGTTCATACGCTGATGGTCTCACCGACCAGGGTGCCAGCCTGCTTGCCGGCCTCAAGGATCGTTACGTAAGCCATGCACTCGCGCTCATGCACCACCAGCCCGGCAACGACTGGACACTCGATACGCTCGCGAACAGGCTCGGGACGTCACGCACTACGCTTGCGGATCACTTTGTGCAGCACATGGGGAAATCGCCGATGCAGTATTTGTCGGAATGGCGGCTGCGCCTGGCAGCCGATGCGCTGGCCGGCGGCGATCATGCCATAAAGAAGATCGCCGCCGATGCCGGGTTCAATTCGTCGACTGCTTTCAGCCGCGCGTTCAAGCGCGAACTCGGCGTATCCCCGGGCGAGTGGAGGCGTGGCGACCGTGCGGATCGCCCGGGAAGCTAGAATCAATGCTTGATTTTATGCGTGTCGAGACACCGGCAGACGTCGCAGCCGTAGCCGCTCAGCTTCGCGGGGCTGGCATAACAGCAAGCGATGCAAAACTCTATCCCATCTACGCCCCGGACTATTGGGCAACCTCCTTCACCGACCCCGATGGCATCCGCCTAGCAGTAACCAACTACAGGCAAGAGCGTCGCGAGCGGCACGACCATTGGTGATACGGGGCGCTGACGCCTGAATATATGCTGCACCTCACGCTACTCTGCGCATTCGCATTCTGTGCCGGCATGATCGATGCCGTGGTCGGCGGCGGAGGTCTGATCCAGATACCGGCGCTGATCAACGTGTTCCCCGGCGCGCAAGACGCAACATTGTTCGGCACCAACAAATTCGCCTCGGTATGGGGCACCTCCGTCGCGGCCCGCACCTATGTCGGCAAAGTCACTATCCCGTGGAATCTCGTGCTGCCCGCCGCCATCAGCGCCTTTGCGATGGCCTTCCTTGGCGCCGCGACCGTGTCCTATATCCCGCAAGGTGTGCTGCGTCCCTTCGTGCTGTGGCTGGTCATCATCATGGCCATCTACATCTTCCGGAAAAAAGACTTCGGCGCGATACAACGACCCCTGGCGATCGGCACACGCGAACGCGTCCTGTCAGTGTTGATAGGGGGAGGCATCGGTTTTTACGACGGCCTGTTCGGGCCGGGCACCGGGAGCTTCCTGATCTTCCTCTTCATCCACTATCTTGCCCTCGACTTCCTGCAGGCTTCGGCCTCGGCGAAATTCGTCAACCTCGCCACCAACATCGCGGCGCTGATGTTCTTCGTCCCGACCGGCAAAGTGCTGTATGAGATTGCCATCCCGATGGCGATCTTCAACATGCTGGGCGCCTATACCGGGACTCGGGTTGCCATGAAGCGCGGCACAGCTTTCATCCGCGGTTTGTTTTTATTCCTGCTGGTCGTGCTGATATTCAAACTTGCCTACGATATGGTAAGACCTACTTAAATAGGATGTTTGGTCAGAAACAAACGGGATAAGTTATAGAATAGGGCGGGAAGATAATTCGAGGCTGGCTCCTTTAAATACGTTCAAACGATCCGCTTTGCATTTACTGCCAGGGCATCATGAACGGTGCAGGTGTGCCAAAACGAGACATACGCCGCTGACCGTACTATCATGCAAATGCTGAAAAGTGAACTGCATCGTGTCATTGAGTGATCAAGGCTTATCATGACACTGCATGCATCGCGATCTTTATATGGTACAGACCGGCAGGTCTGTTAACCGGCAGATGGACTTCTTCAAACCGGGAACGTAATCCCTGCTGCAATTCGAAGCGGTCTGGCAAGTAAAGGAGGTGCACCATGACTAACAAAGACAAACCAACCGATGTGGAGCTTATCGCCTGCGAGGTCTGCCTGAAGGAACTGCCCAAGAACGAAGCGTTAGTTCCTGAGGCGACAGACTATGTCATGTATTTTTGCGGTTTGGACTGCCATGAAAAGTGGCAGAAGCAACGTGAAAAATCAGGCGGTCAAGCTAACAAGCCTATCCCGTAATCCACTTCGCCGAAAACCTTGCGGCGCTGATGTTCTTCGTCCCGACCGGCAGGGTGCTCTACGAGATCGCGATCCCGATGGCGGTCTTCAACATGCTGGGCGCCTATACCGGCACCCGGGTTGCGATGAAGCGCGGCACGGCATTCATCCGCGGCCTGTTCCTGTTCCTGCTGGTCGTGCTGATCCTGAAACTGGCCTACGACATGGTGAAGCCTGCGTGATGAAGATGTTTGGCCAGCTGCAAATGAGCCAAGGTACGATAGAGCTTCGCATCACGTTTTGATCTTCACGCCTTCTTCGATCTGATTGGGCGGATGGCGGATGACTGTCTCGCCCGGCGCCAGACCCTCCAATACTTCGGTTTCCTGCGCGTTGCGCTGCCCGACCTTTACGACGCGCTTCTTCGCCCGCGCATTTTCGACCACGAACGCGCACCACGCTTCGCCGCAACGGAACAGCGCGCTGGCGGCAACCTTGGTGACCTGATCGGCAGCCCACACGACGATATGCGCATTCACGCGGTAGCCGTCGCCCAGCGACTGCGGCGCATCGACAAAGTCGGCCACCACGTTGGTGCGTTTCTCCTCGATACCCAGTGCGGATACCTTGGTGTACGCATAGGGCTCGACGCGCTGCACCTTGGCTTTCAACGGCTGGCTGCCGCCCCAGCCATCGATGATGACTTGCATGCCGGGCTTGACCTTGACCGCTTCGGATGACAGCAGCTCGATCACGATCTCGAGCTTGCTCAGGTCTCCCACGGTCATCAGCGGGGCGCCTGCTGCGACCACGCGCTCGCTCGGGTCTTCGATGCGCAGAATGCGTCCGGACACGGGCGAGCGCAGCTTGAACAACGCGTCCTTGCCTCCTTCAACGGCGATCAATCCGGATTTGGCCAGCCTGACTTCCGCAGCCGCAGACTTGGCGCGGAAACGCGCGGCTTCCAGATCGTTGTAGATCGTGATCTCGGCATTGCGCGCCTGCTCGGCCGCCTGCGCGGACATGAAGCCGTCCTTGACCAGTCGTTCGACGCGCGTTCTTTCGCGCCTGGCCTGCGCGAGGTCTTCCACCCCGTGGCGCACCCGTTCTTCGGCCTCGCGTTGCTGGCTCTGTGCGGCCGCGATGCGCGCGGATAGTTCGTCGCGCTCGCGCACGCTCAGCGGCAACGGGGCGATCTGCGCGACGACCTGAGTGTCCTGCACCGCATCGCCGTCATGCAATTCGATGCGGGTGAGCCTGCCGGCCACCGGCGCGGTGACCACGAAGCGGTCGTGTGCGCGCGTCTCGCCCTGTTCGTCCACGGTGACCTGCATGCTGCCCTTCAGCACCTGGCCGGTGTCGACGCGCAGCGGCTCGGGGCGGAACATCAGCGCGACCAGCGCCACCGCGGCGATGACCACGAGCCAGTAAATCATTTTGCGTGCGGGCAGTTTCATGTCGTTCCTCATTCGCGTGTCTTGAGTACGGCGATCAGGTCCAGGTGCCTGAGCCGCCGCGCGACCAGCAATGCCGAAAGGATAGCCGATATCAGCGTCGCGATGATGGGGTAGACGAAGGTCTGCGTGCCGAATACCAGCGGCAGCCGGAACAATTCCCGGTCGAATATCGGCACCAGCGCCGCGCACATGCCGTAGCCCATTGCCAACCCGACGGGTATCGCGCACAGGGTCAGCAAGGCCTGTTCGCCCAGCAGCAGCACGACGACCTCGCGCTGCGTGAAGCCGAGCACGCGCAGGCTGGCCAGCTCGTTGCCGCGCTCGGAGAGCGCGATGCGCACGCTGTTGTAGACCATGCCGCCGATGATGACCGCGGCAAACAGGATCTCGAAGAAGCTGACGGTCGTAAACGAACGGTCGATGATGTCCTTGACGCTGTTGATCATCGCGGAACGTATCGCCACGCCGCTCACGGCGGGGATGCGCTTGAGCCTGGCATAGAGCTGGTCTTCGTATTTCGGATCGATGCGCAGCCATGCACCCGAGATCAGATTGTCCTCGCGCAGCAGTCGCGCCAGCGCGCTGGCGTCCATGTAGGCGCTAACACCGATCAGTTCGTCGGATAATCCCGCGACGGTCATCTCGCGCACCTGGCGCGCGCCCTCCAGCACTTCCAGCGTGACGGTGTCGCCGGCGGCGACGCCCAGCATCTCGCCGAGTTTGTTGGTGAGCAGCAGTCCGTCCGGCGGCAGCGCGATCGCATGCAAGCGGCTGTCTACGATCTGGTGCAGCTCGCTGTCAGGTGACAAACCGGTCAGGGCGATCTGCTTGCTGCGATGCTCGTGGCGCAACCGCACCGGCACCGCGCGGAACGGTTCCGCGCGCAGCACGCCGGGCAGTTGCCCGATCTCATAAACGGCACGCGCGGCGCGCGGCTCGTGGAACAGCACCGTGATATCGTCGCGCTGCACCAGGTCAAACTGCACCATCATCATGTGATCCACCGCATCGAACATGAAACGCGCCACCATCATCAGACCCACCGCGACGGCTATGCCCAGCACCGAGATCAGCGCCTTCCAAGGTTTGCGCACCAGGTTGCGGACGATCATGCGCATCGAAGCCGACAGACAGCGCGCGACGCCCGAGCGTTCGATGAAGCCGGTGCGGAAATTCGCCGGGGCCTCGGGACGCATTGCCTCGGCAGGCGCCAGCGCGGTGACGCGCCGCACTGCGGCGATCGCGCCGGCACACGCGGCGAGCAGGTTGACCAGCATCGCCCAGAACAGCACTGCGGGGCTGATCACCAGCGCAAGCAGCGGGAAGTGGAAATATTCGCGGTACATGCCGGTGACCAGCCCGCCCAGATACAGCCCGAGCAGCAGGCCCGGCAGCAGGCCGATCAGCACGATGACGAGCGCGAATTTCAAGTAGTGCAGACCGACGCCGCCATTGGAATAGCCGAATGCCTTGAGCAGCCCGATCTGCGTGCGCTGCATCACCACAAGGCGCGACAGCACGATGTAGATCAGGAACACCGCGACCGCCAGAAAGATCGCCGGCAGGTAGGTCGACGAGACTTCGATCTCGCCCAGCTCGTCGGTGAGGAAACGGTTCGACAGTTGATCGCGGCGGCCATAGGCGCTGAGCCCGCCATAGGGCAGCAGCAGCCGGTCGAGGCGCGCGATGACCTCGGCTTCTTCCGCGCCTTTGCTGTATGCCTGCGGCGCCAGCGTCAGCGACACGTCGTTGAATGCGCCCTCCATGTTGAAAGCGGATGCGATCGCCTCGCGCCCCATCCACAGGACCCCGAAGCGCTTGTTGTCGGGGAACAGCATGCCCGGCCCGACTTCGTAGATGTATTCCGGGGAAAGCGCGATGCCGACGACGGTCAGCTCGCGCCAGCGGCCGTTGAGTATCGCGCCGAGCTTGTCGCCGACATCGAGCTTGTTCGCCTGGGCGAACACTTCGCTGAGCAGCACTTCGTCGTGGTTCGCCGCATCGATGTAGCGCCCGCGCCGCAGAAAGATATCGTTGATCATCGGCGCCTGACGTTCCTGGACCGAGACCAGCCGCCCTGCGGCGGGCTCGGCCAGGCCGGGCACGTCGAGCGTCACATCCGCGACCACGCGGGTGCGCACTTGCGCGACGCCGGGCAGCGCGCGTATCTGATCGGCAAGATTCTCTGGTGCGCGCTTGAGGCTGGCGAACACGTCGGCAAAGCGGTAGCTGTCATAATAATTCGCCTGGGTCGCCTGCAACGAGAGGTAGGCGCTGCGCATGCTGACCTGTGCCATCACGCCGCAGCACACTACCAACGCAGCCGCGAGCACCTGGCCGCGCAGATGCCACAGGTCGCGCCACAGGATCTTATTGACGGGCCTCACCAGGATATCTCCGACGGCGCGACCTTGACCTCGTTGCGCACCACTTCCGTGATGACGCCGCTGCTGATGCGGATGACGCGGTCGGCCATGCCCGCGATCGCGGCGTTGTGCGTGATCACCGCGGTGATCGTGCCGAGTTCGCGGTTCACCCGCTCCAGCACTTCGAGCACCAGCTTGCCGGTGGCGTAGTCGAGCGCGCCGGTGGGCTCGTCGCACAGCAGCACATCGGGTCGCTTCGCCACCGCGCGCGCGATCGCGACGCGCTGCTGTTCGCCGCCGGAAAGCTGCGAGGGAAAATGGCTGGCGCGGTTGCCGAGGCCGACCAGGTCCAAAGCCTCCACGGGATCGATCGGATGCTCCGCGATCCCGGTCACCAGCGCGACGTTCTCGAGCGCGGTGAGGCTGGGGATCAGGTTGTAGAACTGGAACACGAAGCCGACATGCTCGCGGCGAAAGCGCGTCAGGCCGTCGTCATCGGCAGTGGTCAGGTTGTGGTCGCGGTAATAGACCTCGCCGCTGGTCGGCCGGTCGAGCCCGCCGAGGATATTCAGCAGCGTGGACTTGCCGCTGCCGGATGCGCCGAGCAGCACCGCGAATTCGCCCTGATAGAGATCGACCGTCACGTCGCGCAGCGCGTGCACCTCGACCTCGCCCATGCGGTAGATGCGGGACACGTTGTGCACGTGGAACACCGACCCGGTGCCGGCGAACTTCGATTGTTCTGGTTCTTTTTTGCCGCCTGGAAATTGCATGAACGTTCCTCTGTAAGGTGGCCCGCTTGAACGATCGATGAGTCATTTTCCGCCGGATGTTCGCACACTGCAATGGTATTTCGCCATTACACGAAAGGCGATGAAGCGCAACGCAGCTTTCATCCGCGGCCTGTTTCTGGTTCTATTGGTCGTCCTGATCCTGAAGCTTGCGTACGATATGGTCGGGCCAGCTTAGAGAAAATGCTTGGCAAGTGGCAAATGGGTGAATGTATAAATAGCACCTGACCCATTCAATTTCCGCTTGCATTTTTATTTGCCTGAGGCGATACTGCATCGCAAATGTAATGCAAAATGATAACGCCATGAAAATAACAGCCAAGGCATCTGTAAAAACAGCAGCCAAAACTTCTGCCTTTCCGCCGCTACGGGTAAACGAAGAGTTGCGATCCGCAGCCGAGGCGGCACTGGTAGAAGGTGAAACGCTTTCCGGATTCATGCTGGAAGCGATTCAATACAACATCCAGCGCCGGGGGATGCAGCAGGAATTTGTCGCCCGTGGGCTGGCAGCGCGGGATGACGCTCGTCGTACAGGCAAATATGTCTCGGCGGAAGCCGTGCTGGCCGGACTGGACAAAACGCTGGCGCGCAAGGCTGCTGCCCGCAAGTGAGCTACACGGTCCGGTTCACACCCGCCGCAGCAAAAGACCTGCAACGCCTGTTCAACTTTCTTGCAGAAAAGGATATCCAAGCCGCCAAACGCGCCCGCACCGCGATTGCCAAAGGCATCGAATTCCTGCGCACCTTTCCCTTCAGTTGCCGCAAGGCCTCGCCGGAACATCCATTGTTGCGCGAATTGATTATCAGTTTTGGCGCAAACGGTTATGTAGCGCTGTTTGAAATCGAAGACAGCCAGACCGTGACTGTGCTGGCGATACGCCATCAGCGCGAAGAAGATTTCTTTTAAAGGCCGGCTAAAGTGTAGCCATGCAGGGATGTCTTGGTCGTAAAACAAATGCGAACCCGACCCCTTTGACCTGATCCGATGGACGAACTGGAAGCGATGGAATTCCTGCTCGACAAGATCAAGGCGACGAAGAACAACGCGGAGTTCTTCGACTCCATGAAGCGCTGAGGGATTTGCCTATCAAGGGCGTGCGTACAAGCATAAGCTGACACTCATGCCCCGCCGCGCGCGTCTCCATTCCCGGAATCCCCTGGCACATCATACAGCGTTGCAACAACCGCTCCGTCTGCTTCCATGCCGAAGAAAGTCACCAACTACAGGCAAGAGCGTCGCGAGCGTCATGACAATTGGTGATTCGGGGAAGCCCGCCTCTTGATTTGAGCCACGCTGATTATATTAGTGGCCTGTCCCCCATCGTTACCGCAACACAAACATCAGCGCCAGCGGAATGAACACCAGCGCTGCCACATTGCCGATCAAAACCATGGACGCAACTTTCTCCGGTTCCTGGGAATAGCGCTCCGCAAACATGTAGTTCAACACCGCCGGCGGCAGCGCGCCGAACACGATCAATTGCGCATGCTGGATACCGGTCAAATTCAGGCTCCATCCGACTGCATAGGCCAGTGCGATACCGGTAACCGGCCGCACCACGGCAATCAGCAAACCGAGATGGAATTCGGCCAAGGTCATTTGCGCCAGCCGCACGCCCAGCGCAAACATCATCAGCGGTATCGAGACCTCGCCGAGCATTCGAATCGCCGTCATCAACGGCGCCCACATATGCACTTCGGCCAGGTTAAGACCGAGGCCAAGAACGGTTGCCAGCAGCACCGGCACTTTCCATAGATCCCTCAGCCGCGCCTTGTGGTCCAGATAGCCATGCGCCAAAGCTGAAGTGCAGCATATTGGAGACGAGGAACATCACGACGGCCGCCGGCATCGCATCCTTGCCGAACGCAAGCACCGCCAGTGGCAGGCCGAGATTGCCGCAATTGTTGAACATCATCGACGGCACGATGGTCTTGGGCGATGTTCGCGCAAGGCGTGCCGTGATCAATCCGGCCAGTCCCGATCCGGCAATCAGCAGGAAGGTACCCAGTCCGAGTCTGGCGAATTCGGAAATATGAAATTCGCCGTTTACCAGCACGCCCAGCACCAGCGCCGGCAGGAAGTAGTCCATGTTGAGCTGGTTGGCCACGTCCATTTCAGGCTGATGGCGACGCCCCGCCCACACGCCAACCGACACCACGGCAATGAGTGGAAACACGATTTCAAGGATGTGCAAGAACATCATTGCGCAAGCAACCCGGCAGTTTCACCATGCGACGGATGTCGATGGGATGCGATCACGAACAGTGCAGCAAACAGCATCACTTTGGCGCCGGCGCGGATTGCGTCAGCGGCGCGGATCGCCCGACGCCCAGCGCGGTCAGCACCGCGAACGCCTGAAAGAGGGCAACGCCGACCAGTACCGCAGCGAACCGTTGCGCGTCCATGTAATGACCAAACACCAGCGGCGAGATCGCCAGCCCGCTATCCAGCCCGGAATAAACGAAGCCGTAAATACGCCCGTAGGCAGCCTTGCCGAATCGAGCGGTCGCGGCGCGACGCACCAGCAGATCACGCGACGGCCCGGCAATGCCGGTGAAGAAGCCGATACCGGCCATGGCGGGCAACACCGCCCATGCCGGAATGATCACCTGGGCAAGCACCAGCGCAAAGACCACCGCCACTGCAAGCGAGACCGCGATGATGCGATCCTGCTGGTGGCGCTTGGCGACGAATCCGCCAACCAGAATGCCAACAGCGGCTGCCAGCAGAAACACGGAAATCGCGCTGGCCGAGGTACCCAGGGACAAGCCGTAAAGTCGCTGCAATATCGGCGTGCCGAAATTCTGCAAGGTGCCGAATGCCGCAGACGTCATGAAGAAGAAGCCAAAACACAGCCAGACCGCGCCGACACCCAGAAACGAGAACGTGCCATGCACCGGCGCACCCGCAGTGGCGGCAGTGGGCGTTATTTCGAGCCGGTGGCGAAACAGCCAGAGTGCCAGCAGCGCAGGGAGCGCCATCAACCCGGCAGCAACCGCCGCCATCTGCCACCCCGCCAGTGTCGCAATGCCGGTCAGGAAGACAGGCGCCAGCGCCCATCCGAGATTGCCCGAGATGCCGTGGACCGAGAACGCATGACCCAGGTGGGCTTCCGAGACCTTGTGATTCAGCACGGTGTAATCGGCCGGATGCAACACGCTATTGCCCAGCCCCGCCAACGCGGCAACCGCAAGCAGATCGGCCAGCGTATGCGCAAGCAACCCCAGCCACAGACCGGCGATCAGGAAACAGCTCATGCCGAACAACAGCACCCGCAGCGGCCCGAATCGATCCACGGCAAATCCCGCCAGCGCCTGTCCGATACCGGAGACCACAAAAAAGACCGTCACAGTAAGACCGACCCCCGAGAAATCGAGACCGAAAGCCGGCATCAGCCACGGAAACAGCGGCGGAAACAACAGATGGAAGAAATGCGATGTGCCATGCGTCAGGCCGATCACCGCAATGACAGATGCATCGCGTTGAACCGGCGGATCGATTGTTGCGCTGACGCTATTCATGGATGCATGACCAAAAACCCAAAGCCAAAAAAAACAAATGAAAAAACAGTGATCGCAAGAGGCTTCCGTGTCATTGCACGATTGCCCAGGGTGAAACGCTGAGCGCTATGCTGAAGTTGCCAAGTATCTTGCCCGGACCCAGTTTCTTGCCAAGATAGGATACCGCAAACCGAAAACCGTGGTTCGATGTTGCCAAGGAAACGCCGAACACGTCGCCTCTCGCAGCAGGAGAGGAGTTGTGTTAACCCTTTTGATCTTCGCACTCACCACGACCCCCTCCCGGCGGGATAGGGAGTATCTATGTTTCGCTAAATCAACCCGTGACTGATGAGATTTCCATAATTCACGACGCGACTATCGTTAGTGCCGCGAAAGCTGAAATCCAGGAGAGACCTTGGGGACGGTGCCCGTGATTTTGCGAAAAGAATGGGGCTCCGTCCCCATGTAATTCCGCCATGAAGGTCTGCTACTCGGCCAAAGCAGCCATGTTGATCGGTTCTACGTGTGTCAGCTATTTGACCAAGAGAGGACTCATAATCCTTTGGTCGGTGGTTCAAGTCCACCACGACCCACCAATAAAACAAAGGCTTGCAGAAATGCAGGCCTTTCGATTTTAAGTTAATAGACCATTAGTAGACTTAATATTGAATAGTTTTACGGATAACCCAAGTTAATAATTCTTGACTGAAGGAGCTGAAACAACTTTATCTGCGAATCTGTTGACGCAATGCAGTTCGAATGTCAGTAACAGTTGCACCAGAGTTTTGAAGCTGAAGTCTCATTTCGTTAAAAATGGGCTTATTTCCTTCTTCATCTGCGATGGTCAATACTGCGCAAAAGGGTATACCTTCTTCAGGAATGACATATCCGCTTCTAGCAAGGGGATCTATAACTAATCGCCATTGCGAGGAATGACCCTTACTATCAAATTTGTCCCTTAGAGTTTTAACAGGCCACCACTTAGCGCCGTGCTGTACAAGTTCCTTCTCTAAACGCTTCATGCCGTCACCTTTCAACTGTCCCTTGAACGAAACTTCGCCCGTGGCAGGATCAATTACTTCTTGGCGAAGATAGGCGTCTAAGTTAATTCGAACGAATTCTCCTCCAAAGCTGCGATCTACTGGAGGTCGGTAGACAAGTGTTAGGCTTACATTTCCTGAGCAACCTCCGGAACCATCTACCAAGCTTGCCGGCCAAGCAAATTGAAATTTTAATTCGTGACCACCAAGAAGTACGCCATTAAAGACAAGTGTGATTTCATGATCACTAGAAAGTAAAGTATCTTCAGCCAATTTTGGTAAACCAGCTCCAACAAAATCTTTTGCGATTGGCTTCAACAAGGGCGCATCAAGACCAAACGGTACTGCTGCATGGTGAATTACAAGAGCCGTAAGTGCTTCACGAGAAATGCCGCCCTCAATAGCATGATCAACAGCCGCGACTGTCTTTGCAGCCAAAGGGGCTGCAAAGCTTGTTCCGCAGTTTTCAATTTTTCTTCCATCGGGAGAAAGGGAGAAGAGCCCGCTGCTATGATTAAAACTTCCACCGATATGCGCTAAATCAGGCTTTGCTCCGAGGGATGGGCCAGGGCCCTTCCGTGTGTAACGCGAAGGCTTAAATCTGCCATCATCTGCTTGAGGCGGATCTAAAGCACCAATCACTAATGATCTAACGCTGTCAGCCGGTTGAAAAATTCGATCCTGCCCAGAGAACCTATATGTTGCTAACATCATCATTGCTTCGTTGGGATCAGCGGGCCAATCATCACGAGCTTGAGCTGGATCGAGATTGCCAGCAGGAAGCACAAATAGGATATCGTGTTTGTCAGCAATTTCATCCAAGATGTTAGCAAAAAGACTATAACTATCATCCGCAACAGGCGTCGTAACAGCTAGGCTCATATTGAAAACCCTAACACCATATTCTTTTGCAATTGGGATTTCTGCGTCCAGCTGCTCAAGAAAATCAATGAAGCCACGTGGATAATAATCCCCGAATGATCCTTCCGCAGTTGGATATAAGCCGAGATCAAAAAACTTGCATTTAATCTCCTGGAAGATAGCATCAGGGTTAAATTCGTTACCAGCGCAAATTAAACCTGCGATAAAAGTACCATGAGTAACGTCCTGACCTTCCAAGTCCAAAAAATCGGATGTGCCTACACTCCATGCTTCTAATGTCGGAATAGTTGAAACACCTGAATCAATTATACCAATGGTGGGATAAGAGCTTTCGAGCACGGGAGATTGTATTTCTTGATTAGGACCATGCTCTCCTTTGACGTGTGATGCTTGTAGTACTGGAGGAAGAAGAATGGATTTGACTACTTGTTCGCTATCAAGGAATGCAAGTAGTGCAGCGTGGACGCTAATAGCACGTTCATAATTATTAACTATGTCTCTCTTCAACTTGAGGATGTAGATAGAAGCACTTGTCCAATTATCAGAAACCATGGAAATTTCAATGGGTAGTTTTAGCGCATGGAGCTTCGCTTCAAATTTACTTAATGCTCTGTTGCCCCTAGACTTCAACTCGTCAGACGCGCGAAATTCTATAGACTTGGGTGAAACAAAGGTTTCAACATAGTAAGAACCCCCGGTACGAGGGTCGGCTAGCCAACGAGCAGCCTGCTCAAGTGAAAATCGACGTCTATCCGCAGTTGAGTACGCGCGAATAGATTTAATTGCTCCGACCTCGCTTCTTGAACGACTAGGTTTGGGTTTACGAACACCATTTCTGTCCTCTACTTCTTTTACGACTACCTCTGCGGCTTCAACGGCCGAGACTACACGGGGTATGTCGTCAGGTGTAAGTTCAACAACCATTGAACCGAGCTCGGTTCCGCCTACATACGCTTGAGCCTTGGGTGGGAATATCTTTTGGATCGGTCTGTGACTTTTAGCCCATGCTGCTGTTTGTAATTCGACCTTGGCGTACATAACTTCATCCTGAGGCGCGTTATGAAACATTTGTCGAAGCTCAGTTAGCTGACTAACAAGTTGCTCACGATGTTCACCGAAGGCAGCATTTCTACCTTGATAGAAATCTTTGTTCGCTCCTCCAGGGTTGACGTCTGCCCGAAGTACGTAATCTTGAGCGTTGAGAACGATTTGTACAGGGTTGTTAGGCACTGATTATTCCCCAATTATTACAGTTACTTTTTTAGCCATCGACTGATAGTTGATTGGGTACGACCAAATAAAGTTGCGAGTTGATCTTGATTCAATAATATCGATTTGTCAGTTGCTAACTTGCGTGCAAGTATTTCTGGATCTTCAGAAATCGTTTTACGGTTCGCTGATTCGCTTTCGCTTGCGCTCATTTGAATGTAACCACGCACCGCCTCTAAAAAATCGAAATCATTTTTCCGTATTGCTTGTTGTCGACGTATAAAATCTGAAAGCTTCTCAATATCTGAACCACTTTTGCCTTCTGTGAGCCAGCCGAGAAATCTAAGATGTGTCTCGTCAAAACTAAATCCATTAAATTGTCTTTTAAGTATTTCATGTCGCGTAGCTGCGCTTGGATTTGGTACAGAAATTCGAAGATCGAACCGGCGCCATACTGCGGGATCGAGTAACGATTCGTGATTCGTGATTGCGATTGTAAAACCTGTGCTTGAACGGTTGTCTATGCACTGTAGGAGAGTATTCACGACCCTCTTTATTTCACCCAGCTCATGAGGATCATCGCGAAGCTTAGCTACTGCATCAAACTCATCAAGCAGGAGAACACACTTGTATCGATTTGCGAATGAAAAGAGGGTTGATATATTGCGTGCAGTTGTCCCTAAAAAAGATGAAATTAGTCCGTCGAGGCGGGCTACAACGAGCGGAAGTTCTAACTGCGAGGCAATGTAGTGCGCCAGCATGGTTTTACCGGTCCCAGGAGCTCCAAATAGCATCGTTGCGAGGGCGGGGCGGACACCAGCCGTACGTAGCTCATCTACGTGTCGCCATTCTTCTAAAAGTGTGTTTACTCCTGTTGCCAGGTCTACATTGAATATGGGATTTATAGCCTCATTATTCTTTGGAAATATGATTGTTGCTAATGGGGCTCCGGTTTCTTTGTCAATTGGAGCTGAGACACTAGGAGTAAGCACTTCTCCGATTAAGGATGCGCGAGAAAGTACAACTCTACTGGGGGTGATTTCCGATAGGTCTTCTGTCGACCTCAACAGTTTGCGAAGCGCATCGGCTTGATCTAAGGCTCCTTCTTTTTCAAGGGCTTTCAACAACCGCTCAACATGTGAATGAACTGCAGGATTCGAAGACTGCAATGCAGATCTGCAAAGGCCAAGCACAATAGGGAAGTTTTCCATTTAAACGAAATCCAGAATGTTAGCGAAATTATCCATATAATTATATTAATCATGCATAGGATTACATATATATGCATATTTGCACAATATTATATAGCATGCAAGGGATATTTGAATTTTATATGTGGGTATTTGTTAGAATTACTAGGAACCATATAAATGGTGAATTGCGATATTATTTCTAATAGTGAATGCACACTATTATTAATCAATACAGTTATTGACAGAACTCCAAGGAAACTAAAGTGAAAAAAGAAGATTCACAATCTGATACTGATTATCTTGGCATTTGGGCGTTTGTACTTAATCCGCAAATTGTAATCGACACAGATTTGCCATTCGAATTAATCCCGAACTGCTACATAGACAAAGCTACTGAGGAGCAAAGAGAGAGTGTGAAGCAAGCACTTTCCTATTTGGTTCGTAGCCATCCAATGATGCTTCAACCGGAGAAGTATTATGAATCCGAAATTGATTATGAGACAGCTGCAAACGGCGGATCATGGCATTTTAAGCAGCTTCCAGAGTCAAAATGGCACTACTACGTAGTCACGACTCCAGACAACGGTACTATTAATCATGATTTACATTTAGCGGCGAATATATCAGATACTCCGTTAAATCTATCGGGGCTTACTTTTAATAAAATAGGAATGGGTTATCGACAAGGAACATTTCATAACTACTTCGATTTGGGTGCAGAACATTCAGTGATAAAAGTCAGTAAAGAATCGCTTATTGATATTTCACAAATTTATCATTCATATATTGAAGTCACCAAGATGGGAATAGAGGGTGTCATCTTCCCAGAAATTCAACGTGCAATGAATATGTTCGATTCCTTAAGCTTCTTAATGCAGAACTCCGAATTTCACGTGCTAGGGCTATTTGCAATAATTGAAATGTTGATTACACACAATCCTAAATTGGAAGACCGTGGTGATTCAATCACACATCAAATGCAATCAAAAATTCCTCTACTTTCTCGCCGCTTTTCTAAACCATTAGAGTTTGCATCTTTTCAAAGTAACGTTTCTGAGAAGAAAATTTGGGCAGCCCTGTACATGTACCGGAGCATATTAGCCCATGGGGGCGTTCCTGATTTTAAGAAGGATTTGAACGTACTAAAAGATGCAAATATCGCAAAAGCATTTCTAAAAGAAGTGGTGAAGGCATTACTCAGGCACTGTTTGAAGGAACCACAGCTGTATAGAGATTTACGAGATTGCTAGTCTGACAATAGTCGTTTGTGTTTTCGCACAAAACAAATAATCATCCAAGCCTTAGCTATACCAATGCCGATTGGTAATTAAGCGTCCGTTATACTAAAAGAGGCGACCAATCGGTCGCCTTTCAAACCAAATCAATAGGCTCAGACTCAATTGATTCAAGCAGGCAGGCTGCCAGAGCCGACCCTGTTAAATTCCAATACTTCTCACACCCTTCTGGCCCGCCGCTCATGACCAAGAAACCACCCGTTACCATCCATCGCAAAGACTACACGGCCCCGGCCTATTGGGTGAACACCGTTGAAATGGGTTTTGATCTCGACCCCGCGGCAACCCGTGTGGCCACGCGCATCACGCTGCAGCGCAATAGCGCATCGCCCAACAAGGATGTGGAGCTGCTGTGTGTGACATTAGGGACGTAGCCCGATTCTTTTGGGCTGGACGCAAGGCAATAACTGACCCTGTTAACCTGATAAGTTGTCAGCCCAAACCCGAAATCAAAAGCGGTCGTGTCCTCGTTGGCCAGACGGATGTCGCTTTCGTCCTTGCCATAAGGGCTGGCGAGATATGTAGCGAAATTGGATCCGCAATCTCTCTAAGGCTTGCTCATATTCATCAACCGTTTTGTACCGATCATTTCCAGATATCCACGACCACACCGCGTTCGCGGATGGCGTCAGCCCGCTCGCGGATGTAACGCTGCAGACTGGTTTGCTTCTTGTAAGCGCCCGAGGAGACATATTCCAGTACTGACTGGAAATGAAAGCTTTTCATAAAAGCTTCGATCCGGATCACTTCTTTGCCGGCATCAAACAAAACCACATTCGGCACGTAGGCGATCTTGAGTTCGTTCGCCCAATCTCGCGCCGTGGTTTTTCTTCCATCCGGTGTGGTCACCGGCGTTCTATCCCACCGATCCAGCTGGATCACGTTGAACTGCCCGATCAGCTTCAGCGTCTCCGGGTCTTGCAGAACCTTGCTGTGCATCAGGTCGCAACCCGCACAATCCTTCTGCTCAAAGAATACGGCCAGCGGTTTGCCGGAGGCGAACTTGTTCAGGTTGTAGGGCGGTTTGGAAAAGAAAGGTTCTGATTGAAGCACGCCCTTCGAGGGTGGCGGGGCAAGCTTGGCGTAGTATTCCGGGAAGGTCAGTGACCCTTCCTGTTTTTCCCCCGCGTATTTCAGTGCCGCAAGGAACTGGTGAGGCGGGTAATAACCGTTGATGCGCAAAACGGTTTCGCCCTTTTCATCTATCAGCAATATGCTGGGCGTGAACCAGACCTGGAGTTTCGCAGCGAGTTCTTTTTCCGTCAGCTTGCTACCGGAAAAATCGGTCACCTCCCGATCACCCCAGATATTCAAATCGACCGCATCAAAATGCTTGCGGGTGTAATCCACGATGTGTTGCTGGCTGAAATTGGTATTGAACAGTTCGGCGCAGTACGGACAGCCATCCTGCCCAAAATAGAGTAACAGCCGTTTGCCGTTGCGTGATGCCTCTGCGACATCTTCGGGCATGTCCAGGAAGCCTTGTTTGAACCAATCGGGAATACTGTATACGCCTGCACCGCGGAATTCGGCCTTCTCTGCCGCCAAGGCCGTTGTGCCCGTCAATGCCATCGTGCCCATCAATGACGGGATCGCGAACAAACCCAGCACTGCCATCCATGTCACGAATATTTTCTTCATGCTCACCCCCCGACTGGTTGACTTGCACATCGTCCGGAATAACACGACTCGCCGATTTTCCAGCGCGTGCCCCATAAAACATGAATTACGATGCAGATGGTAACACCGCAGCGTCATGGTGCCGGCACATCTGCTTGTTGATGTCAGCATCAATCAAAGTAATTAAAAGAATAATTAAAAGGGTCAGCATCGGTTTTGAATCCAACCACAGCTCTTTCCGAAAACCATTGCGATTCCGACCTGCGTTTTGACGCTATGATTGTGTGTCATGGCAAGTCCTTCCAATAAACGACCCAGCGCCCAGGCCCCGGCCAAAGTGGAGACCGCCCGCCGCGGACGGCGACTCTCCCATGTCGTGGGCTTCGACGATGCGCCGTTCGAGCGCAGCCATCGGGGCGACGTGCTGGTGGTGGGCGCGGTGTTTGCCGGCGATCGGCTGGACGGTGTGATCTCGACCAAGGTCAGGCGCGACGGGGCCAATGCGGCGCAACGGCTGATCGACTGCCTTACCGGCAGCAAATATTTCGATCAGCTGCAGGCCATCCTGCTGCAGGGCATCGCATTTGCCGGGTTCAATGTGGTCGATCTGCAGCGGCTGCACGAGGCCACGGGACTGCCGGTGCTGGTGGTCGCGCGTCACCGGCCCGACTTGCAGGCGATACGCAAGGCCCTGCTGGAGCAAGTGCCGGGCGGTGCGCGCAAATGGCGACTGATCGAGGCGGCCGGTCCCATGGAGCCTATGGCCGGGCTCTACGTGCAACGCTGCGGCATCACTCCGGAGAATGCGGCAAGGCTGCTCGCCGGCCTGCAACAGAACAGCCAGCTGCCGGAACCCCTGCGCGTGGCGCACATGATCGCCGGGGGCGTGACCACCGGCGAGAGCCGGCACCGCGCCTGACGAGAAGCGCCCACACGGGAACAGCATCCTCACGGCATCTTGCAACGGCGAACATGAAACGAATCAGTGACAAGTGGTGGATGCGCTGCGCTTATCCACCCTACCTGCTGAGCCGATAATCACGGATGGCAACGGCGATGGTCACGCCGCGGTAGTGCAGCGTGGGCTCAGAGGTGCGCGACCTGGTCGACGCCGAACCGCACGACCTCGTAGTAGATGAGTGCGAAGACCGCGTTGCTGATCGCCAGCGGCAACCAGATCCGGCGCATTTCGACGCCCAGCCAGCGGAGCGCCACCAGGATCGGCTCCTGGCCGACCAGGGCGCAGCCGAGGGAGAGGCCGCCCCAGACTCCCCACTTGTTGGCGATCGCCACGGCCCTCGGCGTGCGCATCCGCGCGACCCACCGGTTGATGAAACCGATCCGCGTGCTCTCGCCGGCGAGCCAGGCGAGGACGAGCCCCTCGACGTAGCCCGCCACCGCGACCACCGGCAGGAAGACCCACGGGTTGTAGTGCGCCGCGATGCCCACGCCGACCGCCGCCGATGGCCCCAGTATCAGGTTGGGGGTCATCGACAGGCCGACGATGGAGGCCCATGTCAATAAGTCCGTCATAAGGATGGGAAATTGAACTGCATGGTTTTAAGTATCCATGGCTGGCGTACTTCGGTCAATGCGAAATTTTCCGTTTCCCCGGCGACTTCTTTGACGCCTGCGTACTAAAGGAAACAAGCTCAAAAAAAAGCAACCCGGGAGTTGCCATGTTTGCGCCATAAGGGCGCACAATTAAAACAAATATTTACGCCCTGCCTACAGGCCGACCATGGTTGCCGCGGGATCGACCTTGCGCACCATCTTCAGTATTTCCATACCCTTAACTGTGTCTGGGTCATATTTTACAATCAATGCATGCGGATGCGGGTGATGGTTGAACTCGGCACAATCGACCCCGATACAACCCGACACCCAGTTCTCCAGATGCCGCCTTTTCTGTGCATCAAATTCCGGATGCACATAAATCAACATATCTACCATGTTCATGAGCGCCTCCTCGTCATTGCTGGATGATTGAAAATGAGGATGGGTCGAGACTGACGCAATCCTCGATTCTTTGACTGATGTGGCCGGGGAGAGTTCTGGGGATTTTTCATTGCGCGGAAAGGGAAGAATAATCAGTGACAAACCCCGATTTTCAAATAAGCGCCCCAGCTTCGTATCACATTATCGCGTTTTGCTTCTCCAGTTCTTCCATCATCGCTCGTCACATTTCCCGCAATTCTTCGTGATTATCTTTTCGGCAGATTGAGTCCCCGACCTAAATCATTATCAGCATTCCCGTAGAATACTCAAATGGATCGCCCCGCATCCCCCACCTCGCAACTCATCCATCTGGCCTGGCCGGTATTGATCGCGCAGCTTGCGATGATGGCGAATGCCGTGATCGACACCGCGATGGCCGGGCGGCTGTCCGCCATCGACCTTGTTTCGGTTAGCGTTGCACAACGATCCTGAGCCAGGTTTCATTATCAGTTATTTCAGTATTGACAGAAATTACTGACAATGGTAATGTGCAACCATGAAACTTAATCCTGTATCGCGGCGTTTTGTACTTCACTGGGGTGAGATGGGCTCCAAGTGGGGCGTTAACCGTACCGTCTCGCAAATCCACGCTCTGCTCTACCTGGCCGGGAAACCGATGCCAGCAGATGAAATCGCGGAAACGCTTGGGGTGGCCCGCTCCAACGTGAGCAATAGTCTCAAGGAATTGCAGAACTGGAAGCTCATACATGTGGTGCATATCATGGGTGACAGACGCGACCAATTCGAGACTTCAATGGATGTTTGGGAATTATTCCGGACCGTGGTGAGCGAGCGCAAGGAACGCGAATTCGACCCAACCATTGTTGTGCTGCAGGAATGCTTGGCCAGCAGCGACCTTGCCAAGGAGGATGCTGCCACCCGGCAACGCATCAAGGAAACATTGGCATTGATGGAGTCGTTATCAACATGGGGAGACCAGATGTTGAAGCTCGACCCTGCTACGCTGATGAAAGTGATGAAATTGGGAGCAAAGATCCAGAATTTGCTGCTCCCGAAGTGAGAGGGTGTTTTTTTACCCTAATATTTCTGTCATGACAGAAATTAATGTAAATAATGGAGGCTAACATGATCGAGCAATATCCACTTACAGTTTTCTTCGACGCGTCTTGCAGCTTATGCGACAGCGAAATTCAGAATATCAAAATCCGCGATGCCGGGCAGCGCTTGCATCTGGTGGATTGTTCCGATGCCAGCTTTGATGATGCGCCCTATCGCGCCGCGGGTATCACGCGCGAAGCCATGATGAATCTCTTGCATGTGCGTTCTAATTGCGGTGAGTGGATCATTGGCGTCTCGGCATTTGAATTGCTCTATCGTACTGTTGGGATGCCGGTTATCGCTAATTTTTGGGGCGGCCGCTACACCAGGCCGCTGATGGAGCGCGTTTATCCGTGGATTGCGCGGCATCGTCAAATCATTTCAGGCACAGGCTTGCCGATACTTTTCAAGTTGTGGGGTATCTGCGAGGCACGTCGTGCGTTGAAACGCAGTCAGCAATGCAACAAGGGGCAATGTTCCATTTAAACCAAACCGGAGGGATTTCATATGAAAATCTTAATATTTGCCTCAACCCTGCTATTTACCATCGCCGTGGTTTCGGTTGCCATGCTGTATTTGCGCCGCACCACCCGGCAAGTCATCATAGAGCTCTGCAAATCCGATGCGGGTGCCGAATTCTGGCTCAGAAGCGCGGATATTCTGGCTTACAGTGGCGCGTTGATGCTGGTGTTGATCTTCGGTAACACCACCAGCACTCAGGACTTGGTCGATGTGCTGCGCCTCACGCTGATACTGACCTTGAGCGGGATATTCGTCACGGTCATGTTTGTCGCACGCAATGTGTGGCGAACCGTCGCACCCCAAGCGGTCGATCAAAAGCCGGGAGCATCATCATGAGAATACTTATCTGCGGCGCAACGGGATTCGTCGGCAGGCATTTGACCCGCAGCCTGCGTGAAGATGGCCATACCATCATTCGTGCTGTGCGCCGCCCCAGTGAAACAGGCGACATCGCGGTAGACTTCTGCAAAGACACGAACAAGGAAACCTGGCTGCCGCGTCTTGATGGCATCGATGCTGTCGTCAATGCTGTGGGCGTGTTGCGCGACAACCCCGGCAACCCGATGCAAAAATTGCATACCGACACACCGGTCGCGCTATTTGCGGCATGCGTCGAAACCGAGGTGACACGTATCGTCCATCTGTCCGCCCTGGGCGTGGATAGCGGCATCGATGTCCCTTACTTTGCTACACGCCTTGAAACGGAACGCGCTTTGCACGCCCTGCCCGCGAACATCCGCACGCTATGCCTGCGACCTTCGGTGATCTATGGCGAGGATGGAACGAGCGCGAAGATGTTCAGACGGTTGGCAAAGCTGCCTGTGCATGTTTTGCCTATGGGCGGCACGCAATCGCTGCAACCCGTTCACATCGACGATATCTGTACAGCGGTGACGCGCTGGCTTGCCGATGCAAGCAGCCTGACTATCGAGGCGGTTGGCGCGGAAGCAACTACGATGCGCGGCATGCTGGACAGCTATCGAAGTCAATCCGGTTTCCGTCCCGCATTGCACATCTCGATGCCTGCGCCGTTCATTCGTCTCGCCGCGCGTATAGGTGACTTCATTCCAGCCAGTCCGCTATGTACCGACACCTACACGATGCTTGCAGCAGGCAATACCGCGTCTGCATCGCGATTCGCCGCCCTGCTGGGACATCAACCGCGCAGTTTCCGGGAATTCATCTCCTGAAGGACATTTTCATGCGTCCGCTTGATCTTATGCTCATGCGCTGCACACTCGCGACAGTCTGGGTGGTGTCGGGCGTGTTATCGCTGGGTATCTTTCCGCAACGAGAGAGTTTCGAACTGCTCGGAAACGTGGGGCTGCATGGCGATGTTGCGCTGATTGCTCTGTATGGCTCTGCAACGTTGGACATGATGCTGGGACTATTATCCCTGGCGCATCCCTCTGCGATGTTGTGGCGAGCACAGGCGACGCTGGTGATCGCCTACAGCATCATCATTACACTTTTTCTGCCATGGTACTGGCTGCACCCGTTCGGCCCGGTGTTGAAGAACCTGCCTATCCTGCTGCTGCTTTGGTTACTGCACGAACATGAAGAGAAAAGATCATGAGCGCTTACCTGCTACTCAAGTGGATACATATTCTTTCAAGTGTCTTGCTGGTCGGCGTTGGTTTCGGAAGCGCGTTCTATCTATACTTCATCAATCGAACGCGCAATGTCTCTGCGATTGCTGAAGTGTCGCGGTTGGTTGTCAGGGCGGATTATTGGTTTACTGTGCCTACCGTATTGATTCAGCCGGCCAGCGGTTTGGCTTTAGCTTCGATGGCGGGATATCCGCTGACATCGACTTGGTTGCTGGCGACCTATTTCCTGTTTGTCGTGGCAGGCATGTCGTGGCTGCCGGTGGTTTGGCTGCAAGTACAGATGGCAAAGATGGCTGAAGTATCTGCGGCACGTGGCATCACTTTGCCGCAATGCTATTGGCGTTATGCAGACATATGGGTGCGTCTCGGAATGGTCGCCTTTCCAGCGATGGTAATTGTTTACGGTTTGATGGTGTTTAAACCGAACATCTAGAAGATTGCATGCCGATGATCCGAAAAATTTGAGTCGGCATCGAATCACATTCCCGCACTTCTTGGTATGTCTCATTGCTTCAGAGCTGAGACCGCAAACAATATCCATATCAGTATCCCCTTAGAATATCGATATGGACCGCACCCCTTCCCCCACCTCGCAACTCATCCACCTGGCCTGGCCGGTACTGATCGCGCAGCTCGCGATGATGGCGAACGCGGTGATCGACACCGCGATGGCCGGACGGCTGTCTGCCATCGACCTCGCCTCGGTCGGTATTGCCGCCTGCGATCATGGCCACGGTGCTGATGTCGCTGATCAGCGTGTTGCTCGCGCTGCCGCCGATCATCGCGCAGCTCTACGGCGCAGGGCGGCGCGCCGAGGTCGGGCGGGAGATACACCAGAGCGTGTGGATCTCGCTGGTGCTGGCGCTGATCGCGATCCTGGTGCTGTGCTACCCCGGCGCCATCATTTCGATCTCGCACTTGCAGCCCAGCGTCGAGACCAAGGTGCGCGCCTATCTCGCCGCATCCGCCTGGGGCGTGCCGGGCATCTTTGCGTTGCGCATCTTCTTCGGCCTTTCCACCGGCATCGCGCGCCCGCGCCCGGTGATGTTGTTCAACCTGCTGTCGCTGGCGCTCAAGATCCCGCTGAATGCGGTGTTCATGTACGGCCTGCTGGGGGCGCCCGAGATTGGGCGGGCCGGGCTGCGCGGTCGCCACGTCGCTGGATGCCTGGCTGATGGCCGCGCTCGCCTGGGGCTGGTGCCTGCGCCATCCGGACTACGTGCAGTTCCAGTTGCGCAGGCGTTTTGCCGCGCCGGATTTCAAGGCGATAGCGGAATTCCTGAAGCTGGGCGTGCCGATCGGATTGACATTCATCGCGGACGTGACCGCCTTCACGTTCATGGCGCTGTTCATCGCGCGCCTCGGCCCGGTGGTGTCGGGCGCGCACCAGATCGCGGCGAACCTCGCGGCACTGGCTTTCATGATCCCGCTGGCGCTCGGCAATGCAACCTCGATACTGGCGGGGCAGGCCATCGGCGCCGGGCAGCGCGATAACGCCCGCCACATCTGCTGGGTGGGCATCCGCCTCGGCATGGCGATCGCGGTCGTGTTGAGCACGATCTTCTGGTTAGCCGCGCCGCATATCGCCGCGCTCTACACCACCGACCTCGACGTGCGGAAGGTGGCCACGCCGCTGATCATGCTGGTCGCCCTGTATCACCTGGGCGATGCGCTGCAGGCCGTGGCGGTGAATGCGCTGCGCGGCTACAAGCGCTCGGTGATACCGATGCTGATCTATGGCACGCTGCTGTGGGGAGTGGGCCTGGGCGGCGGCATCGTGCTCGGGCTGACGGATACGTTCGGCCCCGCACTTGGCGCGCCCGGTTTCTGGTTCGCGGCGATCGCCAGCCTGTGGCTGGTGGCGGGACTGGTGGCGATTTACCTGAATGCGGTGAGCCGGGTGAAGCTTTAACTTGTATGATGTCTGCATGAGACACATTGAAAAACACAGGACACATCGCGTCGGCTGGCTGCGCGCGGCGGTGCTGGGCGCAAACGACGGTATCGTATCCACCGCCAGCCTGGTATTGGGCGTGGCGGCAGCAGGCGTAGGCACGAAGAATATCCTGATCGCGGGCGTGGCCGGCCTGGTGGCGGGCGCGATGTCCATGGCTGCCGGGGAATATGTTTCGGTGAGTTCGCAATCCGACACCGAGAGCGCGGACCTGGAACGCGAACGAAAGGAACTGGCGGCCGATCCCAAGCACGAGCACGAGGAATTGTCGGCTATCTATGTCAAGCGCGGACTTGAAGCGGGTCTCGCATCCGAGGTCTCTGCCCAATTGATGAAGCACGACGCACTCGGCGCACACGCGCGCGACGAGCTGGGCATTTCCGAAATGATGACCGCGCGACCGGTTCAGGCCGCCCTGGCGTCTGCCGGCACTTTTTCGGTGGGCGCTGCCCTGCCTCTGCTTGTTGTGCTGTTGGTGCCTGCTGCCGCGCTGTTCTGGACAGTTTCGCTCAGTTCGCTGCTGTTTCTCGCGCTGCTCGGCTCGCTGGGTGCGCGTGCCGGCGGCGCTTCGATGACCACTGCCGCGATAAGGGTGACTTTTTGGGGTGCTTTGGCCATGGCCCTGACAGCCGGAGTCGGTGCCTTGTTCGGAGTGGCGGGCTGAGACACCCGCAATTATCAGCAGAACTTAATTGCCAAAATCATTCAGGTCGGCATCAGCAGCCGATTCATTTCGGCGGCGCCACCGAACCGGCGTAGAACACGTCGCACTCTCCGCCGGGAAAGATGTCCCTCCCCTTCTTGAGCAACCTGAGCGCCGGCCCGGTGAGGGTCTTGAGAATATTCGGCTTCTCCACCACCGGTTTCTGGAAGGTGCCGCTGATCTTCTGTTTTACCTCGGCGCAGCCTTGGTCATCGACCAGCGCCACGGTCACGTCATTGAAACGCCCGTTGACAAAATCGAGCCCTCCATGGAGGGCGATCCGGTTCTCGTTCGTCGCCATCGCCACATCCTGCGCCTGCGCGACGCCGCGCTCGACTTTCCACCCGGAGACTAGCCTCCGGATCACGCTGTTGCCTCCCGATCCTTTAAGGATGCTCGCAAAGTTGTACCCCTTGGTGACCGCCAGGCCGACAGGCCCGACAAGGAATATTGCGCCCACGTCCACGAGGTTGAAGTGCTGACTGGACTCGAACCGTGAGAACTCCAGATCGAGATCGGCGCCATTGAGCGTGAGGTTCTCGCCCCGCAGGGAGGCCTCTCCGTTCGCGGTCTGCGTCATCTCGTTTACCGTCTTTCCCTGCATCGAAAGATTCGCGGAGAAATCCATTGCGCCTTCCACGAACTTCTGCTGCGACAGGGTCTTGTAGAACTCCTCGATGCGGAATTGCGGAAGAGCGTACTCAACATGGTAAAGGGGTGCAGCGCCCGAAAAATCCGCCCGGATGCTCCCCGAACCCTGCCCGCCGAAGATTCCCATCGTGACCGGCTTTACATCAAAGACTCCATCCTTACCCGCGACTGAAATCTTCAAGTCGGACACGGCAAAGTCCTTTGCCTGGATCTTCCCGCAGGCGAGTTCCGCCGAGAAGGCAAGGCTCTTCATGAGGTCCGCGCTTTCTCCTTGCGATAGCAGCAGGCGGCGCACGTCCAGCTCGCAATCCCCTGCCTCGAATCCTTCCCCGGATTGTTTGTCCGCATAGAGGAGAGTCCCATCCGAAAGAGAGACTTTCGCCAGGTTCAGCGCGGGCAATGCCCCGGACGTCTGCGTTGTCTCGAAGTTGAACTTGCCGTCGCTGCCCCGCTCGATATAGACACTGGGGTGTTTCAGTACGATCTTCCCGATCCGGACTTCCTTGTGGAACAGGGGGAACAGATCGATCCCCAGCCTGGCTTCCTTTGCGGAAACGAAGTCCGTTCCGCGGTTACGAATCTGCACATCATCCAGCGTGACTTGCAAGCCGGGGAAGAGGCCGATCCCCATCTTGCCGCCGACCCTGACTTCCATCCCCGACGCTTCCGAGGCAGCCGCTTCCAGGCGGGGCTTGTAGGAATTGATGTCCACAAAATAATACAGCGCCATCGCGACGAGGACGAGGATGACAACGAAACCGCTGACAGTGAACAGAATGATTTTTAGTGATTTTGACATTGTACGGTTCCGGTTGCGTCGCGATTAACCTGCTCGAACGATATTGCAAAGTCAGGATCGGGTTTTCAGCATGAATGCGTCATATGTTCGAGAAACCTGTATCGGCATGATACCGGGCATTTCTATCGCACTATGTTGGCTGGCGCACAGTTTGATCACGGTTAAAGGAATAAGGTGATTCCCATGACGTTGAAACGATTCTGCGTCATGCATATCGGTTCTCATTCATCTGCAATATTTACGAAAGGAACATACACCATGTCAAATACCAAAGATACCAAACCGGCAGCAGCCCACAAGGTCGATAAAAAATTATTTGTTGAAAAGCGCCCCGAAGGCGATTTTGCCGTCAGGAAAGGCAATTCGGATAGGGCCAGCGCGGTACTGCCCACACAGGCAGAGGCGATCGAGCGGGCGAAGGAATTGAATCCGGGTGCTTCACCGGTGGTTGAGCGCGTCCGCAATACGACAGTCGGGAAACCGGATCAATGGCGCAAAGCGTAGCGTCACTGTTTTATAAAGGAGTCTCATCATGATTACTTCCTTTTTTATTACAGTACTTCTGTTGCTGCTGCTATTGCAGGTTTCGACAGCCGTGCGGCTATGCCGTACAAAAGGCACAGGCGCACGCATTCCGGATTGAACGAAGATTGAACGAACCGTCCGTTCCGTGCGCCTTGCACTCAAGCCGCTCACTACGGTTTTTCGGGGCGCCCGACTCAAGGAGGGAACCTGTCTGCACCGCTTGCGACTCCCCATGTTCTGAAAATTTCTAGCCCTTCTCGATGAACTGTTCAAGATGCGCGAGGAAAGCGCGTGTCTTGGCGGGCAGGTAGCGGCGCATCGGCGTGACCGCCCAAGCCGGAACAGCGGGCAAACACCATTCGGGCAAGACACGCACCAGACGCTTGAGGCGCACATCCTCTGCCGCAAAGCGATCCGGCAATGCGCCGATACCCGCACCATCGAGCAACAACTGCTGTATCACATCCATGGAATTCAGCGTGAGCCTGCCTTGCGGGGTTCCTTCCCAAACCGTTTTGCCGCGCAGCAATTTCCAGGCGACAGGCGTTCCCCGCGCAGACATCAAACGTACCGCTGCATGATGCTCAAGGTCATCCGGATGTTTCGGCGCCGGATGCAAGGCGAGGTAAATGGGGCTGGCGTACAGGCCGATACTTTGTTCGTCTATCTTGCGCGCAGCCAAGGACGAATCATTATCCAGAGTGCCCATGCGTATCGCCAGATCGAAACGCTCGCCGATCAGGTCGACACGCCGCGAAGTCAGGTCGAGATCGAGCTGTATATCCGGATAAGCTTCAATGAAAGTAGCGAAGGCACGCGAAAAATGCTGCCTCGCATATTCCCCCGGCATGGAAACGCGCAGTCGCCCGCGCGGCCGCTCTTCCTGGCTGTTCACGAAATCGCGGGTCGCGGTGACTTCTTCCGCCACACGCCGGCAATGTTCGAGGAATTCCAGTCCGAAGTCGGTGAGGGTCAATCGGCGCGTGGTGCGCAACAGCAACCGCTGCCCGAGCGCCGCCTCCAGGTTGGTCAGGCGCCGCGAAACCGTGGCCTTGGGCATGCCGAGATGTTCGGCAGCGCGCACCAGGCTCTCCTGTTCGACGATGGCGACGAACAGGATGTAATCATCGGCAGAGATATACGCTTGTTCCATTTTCGGAACAGTCTATCCCAGTTACCTGGCTTTATCTATCTTTTTGAGCCGCCTATGATGCACTCACTTTCTAACCACGTCGCTCTCTAATCAGGAGGAATCGATCATGAAATTATTGGCGTTTGCAGCAAGCAGCAGCAGGAAGTCGATCAACAAGCAGTTGGTGACCTATGCCGCCAGTCTGGTAGAGGGCGCCGAGGTTGAAGTGCTGGACCTGAACGATTACGAACTGCCGTTGTTCAGCGAGGACAGGGAACTGGAGCTCGGCCATCCCGAGCTGGCGAAAGCCTTCCTGGCCAAGATCATTGCCAGCGATGCGCTGATGATTTCTTTTGCCGAACACAATGGTTCGTACAGCGCGGCTTACAAGAACCTGTTCGATTGGGTTTCGCGCATCGATCCAAAGGTGTTTCAGGACAAGCCCATGGTGCTGCTTTCCACGTCGCCGGGTAAACGCGGCGGCGCAAGCGTATTGGATGCGGCGACCAATTCGGCGCCGCGTTTTGGAGGCCATGTCAAAGCCAGCCTTTCGATTCCGAGTTTTTACGAGAACTTTGATGTGGAGCGCGGCACGCTCAGGAACGAGGAATTGAAGGCCAAATTGATCGAGGCAGCCAGCAGATTGCGGGAGGACCAGTTGCGGGAGTTGGTACCCGCCTGACGCGGTGTTCACTTTGGCATTTATTTTATGAAACAGGAGGAATCATCATGAATATCGATACAGTCGTACAACATCAAACGCGCGGCATCGAGCGCATCGTCGAGGGCGTCGCCACATCGGACGGCGCGGGCGTAAAGCTGACACGCGTGCTTTCCGGCAGGCTGCAAAAGCGTCTCGATCCATTCCTGATGCTGGATGCTTTCAGCAGCGACAATCCCGATGATTACATCGCGGGCTTCCCGGATCATCCGCATCGCGGCTTCGAGACGGTGACCTACATGCTGGCCGGCCGCATGCGGCACCGCGACAGCGCGGGCCACGAAGGATTGCTGGAAAACGGCGGCGTGCAGTGGATGACCGCGGGACGCGGCGTGATCCACTCCGAGATCCCCGAGCAGGAAGACGGCGTGATGGAAGGCTTCCAGCTGTGGCTCAACCTGCCCTCGACAGCGCAAGATGGACAAGCCCTGGTACAAGGATTTTCCCAGTGGAGCGATCCCGGAATATGCCACACCGGAAGGCGTGAAGGTGCGGGTGATCGCCGGGAATAGCAACGGCGTGGCGGGGGCTGTTGTACGCGAGACCACCGAACCGCTTTATCTCGACATCCACATGCCTGCCGGCGCGGAATTTTCGACCGCGTTGCCAGCCACGCATAACGCGTTCATCTATGTGTATCGCGGCGCAGCGACGGTCGACGGTGTGCAAGTGGCATCGCGCCGCATGGGCATCTTGAACAATACGCCGGTAGCCGAGGGCGTGACATTTTCTGCTACCGGGGATACGCGCCTGATCCTCATCGCGGGCAAGCCGCTCAACGAGCCCATCGTGCAGTACGGGCCGTTCGTGATGAATACGCAGCAGGAGATACATCAGGCGATGAACGACTTTAACAACGGGCATTTTGCCTGATCACTTTCACCAACCAAAAGGAGCATGATATGAGCACGACAAATATCTTCAAACGATTCAACGGCAGCATCGCGAATCTGGTCAACCTACCCGCAGTAAGCGGGGTGCTGGCCCTCGTCGCGCGGGTGTTTGCTTCGGCGATCTTCATCACCGCCGGTTACGGCAAGCTGGGGGCCGGCTACGCCGGAACGCAAGCCTACATGGCAGCGATGGGCGTGCCTGCCGCGATGCTTCCCCTGGTGATCGCGCTGGAACTCGGCGGCGGGATCGCGTTGCTGCTCGGCTTCCAGACACGTTTGGTGGCATTGCTGCTGGCCGGTTTCAGCATCATCGCCGCCCTGATCTTCCACACCGGCGCAGACCAGATGCAGCAGATCATGCTGATGAAGAATTTCGCGATGGCCGGCGGGCTGCTTGCATTCACGATGTTCGGCGCGGGACGCCTGAGCCTGGATGGCGAGTCACGTAATTGATCATGATGTTCATTGGAGCCTGATATGTCAGAACGCATGCCCGTCGTATTTGTTTCGCATGGCGCGCCGGACGCCTTGTTGAACGCGCCGGACGCAGTGGCCAGCTGGAGCCAGATCGCCCGGCTGGTTCCCGAGCCTGCCGCGATCCTCGTGGTGTCTGCACATTGGGAAGCCGACCGGCCTACAGTCAGCCTGTCCGGCAAGCCGGAAACCATCCATGACTTCTCGGGCTTCTCTCCGAGGCTGTACAGCATGCGGTATCCCGCGCCCGGCGCGCCTGCGCTTGCCGAACGGGTAATATCATTGTTGTCGGATGCCGGCCTGGCGTCTGATCTTGATCCCGACCGCGGACTGGATCATGGCGCCTGGGTGCCGCTATCGGCAATGTACCCGCAAGCGAATGTGCCGGTCACGCAACTTTCATTGGTACGGAACGCTGATCCCGCAACCCACTTTGAGCTGGGTCGGGCGCTGGCGCCGTTGCGGGATGAAGGCGTGCTGATCGTCGGTTCCGGCGCGATCACGCACAACTTCGCATGGCTTGAGTGGCGAGCCGACGCAGGCCATGCGCCGGTGCCGAAAGCGAAGATATTCACCGACTGGGTCGCCGATCGCTTGGCGATGCGGGATATCCCGGCCCTGCTTGATTATCGTTCGGCGCCCTACGGGGCGGAATCCCACCCTGCCGAAGATCACTTCCTGCCGCTTTTCGTTGCATTGGGCGCGGCGCATGGACGATCCCCCCATGCGCTATCAACCGCGGTTTGCCTATGGCGGCCTTTCCATGGATGCCTATCTCTGGCCGGATTTATCAATGCGACCATGAACTGTCGGGCATACGATCATTCTTATGTCATATGTCCTGGAGTATCGAGAGAAGATGATGGCTGCAAGAATTTTCAATGGCATAGAGTTGCTGCCGGACAACGGGCCGGTAAAGCAGCTTTTTATTCTATTGCACGGCCTGGGCGCCAAGCCGTCGGACCTGCTTCCGCTGGCCTGCCAATTCAGGAAAGTATTCCCCGGCGCCGCGTTCGTACTGCCAAACGGAATCCATCCATTTGACGGGGGAGGCCCGCTTGGCGATAGAGATAATCGCAGGCAATGGTTTTCAATAAGCGGAATGACCGAAGACACCCGGCCCGCGCGCGTGGCCGAGAGCATCCCGGCTTTGCATGAGCTGGTGCGGCAGGCGCAGGATCGCCACAGGATATTGCAGTCCGACACGGCGCTGATAGGCTTTTCTCAGGGCGCCATCATGGCCCTCGAATACAGCCTCGTTCATGATGGCTGCGTCGGCAGGGTCCTGGCATTTTCCGGCCGGTTTGCAACGCTGCCGGAAAAAGCGCCCGAGTGGACGACCCTGCACTTGTTGCACGGAGAGGATGACCGCGTGATGCCGGTATCACACGCTTACGCCGCCTACGCGAGACTCACCGAATTGCAGGGTGACGCCACGCTGGACGTCGCATCGTCTGTTGGCCACGAAATACACGCGGCACTTGCTGAACGGGCGATCTATCGCTTGCAGACATGCATTCCCCTGCGAAGCTGGAGGCAGGCATTGAATGGCGCGTAACCCAGCGCATATATGAGCGTCAACGTTTAAGGTCATTCAAGGGACCAGTTTCGCATCACTTTCGCAGACACTCACTCCTCGCGAAATTACCAAGCCCCTTACCTCGCCCTTAATTTCTTTCTATTATTTTTTCCGGGCTAGCGCAACCATTTGGTCGAGCGCTTTGCCCCAGCCTTCCTTGAATCCCATCGCCGCATGTTTGTTGCACCCGGTTTCATCGGCATGAATGACCGTTGCGGTGTATTTTGTGCCGCCGTCGTGCGCGGCCAGAGTGATCATCGCGGTGAACTTGAAATCGACTTGCTCATCCTCCTTGCCGGATGGCATGGGAGCGGGTCGGAAACCGGGGAGGAGCGCATTCGTCCAGACCAGTCTTTCATTTTCGACCACTTCAAGGTAGCAGCCGGAACCGGGAAACTCCTGCCCCTCGGGCGAACGCATCACGGTGCGGAAGATGCCGCCGGGTCGCAGATCGATCTCGCAATCTGTCGTCGTCCACGGCAGGGGACAGAACCACGGCTTGAGATGCTCCGGGCTGGTCCATGCGCGCCAGATGAATTCCCTGGGCACATCGACGATGCGCTCGAAGGTGAGATCAAGTTTGGGGTCGAATCGGTAGACAGTATTCATGATCGTTGTCCTTTCAGTTAGGTTGAAACCTGAATGCATGACCGATAAATAGCAGTGACACGGGCAACCTGAAGCTCAGGCCGAATCAAAAGCACGCTGCAAAGCCGCGATATCGAACTTTTTCATTTGCAGAAATGCTTCGGTCACACGCGCCAGTTTCTTCTTGTCCTTGCTTTTGTGCATCTCGAACATCACGGTGGGCACGATCTGCCACGAAACGCCGAACTTGTCCTTGAGCCAGCCGCACTGTTCTGCCGCGGGATCAGCGGAGAGCTTTTCCCAGAAGTAATCGATCTCCTGCTGGGTATCGCAGTTCACCACAAAGGAGATGGATTCGTTGAATTTGAACAGCGGGCCGGCGCTCATCAATTGGAACTCCTGCCCGAAAAGCCGGAGCGTGACGATTTCAACGGTACCGGACGGTGTGTTCTCCAGGAAGGTGGAATCGATTATTTCCGCATCCCTGAACACCTCGGTGTAGAACTTCGCCGCCTCCCCTGCTTCCTTGTCGAACCATAAAAACGGGGTGATCTTTTGCATGATGTTCGCTCCTTGTGCATGGTTGCTATTCTCCGAATAGCGGGATCATGTCGCGGCCACTTTCATGTTGCAGCAATTATAAGAAATAAAGCGGGAATTGACAGGGCCGACCGTGCAATGCATGGCCAGCACTGATTCTGTGTCCATCTGGGCGATTCCAAGCGGCAACTATCATCGATCCCCGCAATGTACTGCACGGCAAGACGAAATAGGGTTGAACTTATGCCTCACGGGATGGTAGATTGCGCACTATCCGGCTCTTGCACCTGTCGCATACCGAATCCCCCCGGCAACTATTTGGATTTCAAGGCACTTAATGGTTAACACAAGCGGCGTACAGCGCCCCAGAAGGGTGCTGAAGTATTCTGCAATATTGCTCGTTCTGGCGCTGCTTGCTTACGGAACATTTCTGGTTTCGCAGTCCTGGCGGGAAACCAAATCCGATCAGGCCAGCCAGTTGGGGACGATCGCCGACCTGAGCGAGGTCGCGATCGATACCTATTTCTCCCAGCTGGAAATCGGCATGCAGAACCTGGGCGCGGATCTGTTGGCCGACGCGAACAACAAGCGGAAGCACAAAAATCCCGATTTCGAACGGGCATACAATTTGGTCAGCCGCTTTCAAAAACTGCACAGCGAACTGGGCAACGTGATACTGATACGCGGCGATGGCCAGGTCTTATTGACCGGCACAACCCGCAACAGCCGGGATCTTCCGACGCTTGCCAAGGATTCCGCATTCCTGAAGATACGCGGCGAATTGTTGCGCGGCCCGGCCTTCGCGATCGGCCAACCGGTCGTGGGAACGATAGACAAGAGCTGGGTCGTCGCCGCACGCTATGCTGTTACCGACAAGTCCGGCAAGCTGGCCTACATCATCAGCGCCAATCTGCCGGCCAACCTGCTGCAACACTACTGGTCTGAATCGACAACCCCCGGGATCACCGCGCTGGGATTGATACGCGACGATGGTTATCTGGTCAGCCGCTATCCGGAGCCGGATGCCGCGAGCCTGGATGATGCGTACGGCAAACCCGTCAAGGACGCGATGATCGAGTATCTGCGCGCAAACAGATTCCCCCAGCGCGGGCAGGTCGAGATGCGGGGCGGCAAAGGCAAGGTGACGGATCTGCGCGCGCTGCGCCGCCTGCAGCACTATCCGCTCACGCTGTTTGTCGAGATGCCGATGTCGGAGATCAAGGCGGCATGGTGGGAAGACATGCATGCGCCCTATTTTGTGATGACGCTGTTGCTGGCTTGCGTATTCGCCTTTTACAGCATCTCCCGGCGCCGCCGCCGCGCCTGGAGCATGGCGCAACGGCGCGAAGAACTCAGGCACAACTACGAACAGGCCCTGCATGAACGGAGCCCGAACGAGATCTTCATGTTCGATGAGGATACGTTGAAATTTACCTACGCAAACGATGTTGCGCTGGAAAATACCGGTTATACCCTGGAGCGATTGCAGCAGAGGACCCTGCTTTCCCTGCAACCGGAATTGAGCGCCGAATCTTTTGCAAAGATGGTCGAACCGTTGCGCAGCGGCGGGCAGGAGGCGATCAATTACCAGACATCCCAGGCACGCGAGAATGGCAGCACCTATCCCGTGGAGGTCAACCTGCAATTGATGGCATTGGATGATGATGCGAAAGGATTCATGGCCATCGTCAATGACATCACCGCGCTCAGGGAAGCCGAGGAAAATATCAGGGCCTTCAACGCCCCCTTCGAGCGGCGCGCTTCCAGGCGCAATAAACAATCGCCGCAAGTCATCGCGATATGACAAACGACAAGCCGGCATCCCAAAACTCCGGAACTTGCCGAGCCTCTGTTTGCCTATATATCCATGACAACTCCGGAACATGAAGGAATACCATGATCTTCCGCCAGCTATTCGACCCGGAATCCTCCACGCTCACCTATCTGCTCGCCGACGACCAGGGCGGCGCGGTCATCATCGACCCGGTGCTGGAACACGTCGACAGCTATTTGTCGCTGCTCAAATCGCTGAAGCTGACGCTGCGCATGGTGCTGGATACACACGTGCATGCAGACCATATCACCGGCTCGCAGGCGCTCAGGAAGCACACCTGCGCAACCACGGTGATCGCGCAGAATTGCGGCGCGCCGGGTTATGACAGGCTATTGAATGATGGCGACACGCTGGCGTTCGGAAACGAAACGATACATGTGATCGCCACGCCGGGGCACACGCCAGGCAGCCTGTGCTATTTGTGGCGCGACCGGCTGTTCACCGGCGATACGCTGATGATCAATGCCTGCGGCCGCACCGACTTCCAGCAGGGCAGCGCGGTGGCGATGTACCACAGCATCACCGAAAAACTGTTCACGCTGCCGGACGAGACGCTGGTCTACCCCGCACACGATTACAAGGGGCGGCGCGTCAGCAGCATCGGCGAGGAGAAGGTGCTCAACACGCGCATCGCGGGCAGGAGCGAAGCGGAATTCGTCGAGATCATGAACAACCTCAACCTTGCCACGCCCAAGCGCATCCACGAGGCGGTGCCCGCCAACCTGCTGGGCGGCATCACGATGCATCAGGCGGATGACTCCCGGCTATGAACCGATGCGTGCGACCAGCCGCACGCGGATGTCGATCGCATCGCGCACCGTGACTGCACCGCCGAGGATCGAGTAGGGCGTCATCCCCAGATCGGACTGGAGCACGCGAAACGCGGCGATCACTGTCAGCGTATCGTTCTGTTCGAACACCGCCGCAGGAAAATTCACGACACTCGTCTTGCCGCGCACGGTGATGCGCGCGCTCACGTCCGGGTTCCAGCGCGGCCCGCGCAGCGCAACCGATTCGATGCGGATCAGCGGATAGTGCGCGGCATCCAGCACATCCGCACCCAGCATGTTGTCGCGCGTGCCCTTGCGCGCCTGATCGGATAGCGTGACCGCGAAATCTGTACCCTCTTCGGTGCGCACTGCGGGTGCATCGACTTCGAATGAATCGACCGGAATCTCGATGCTGAAGCCGCTGGCCGCAGCAGTATCGGCTACGCCGAGTTCTCCCTGCACCCGGCCGACGATGACATGATTGTGGCCGACGCGCGCCATCGGACCGTCGCGATAGACGAGCAGCCGGATCTCCGATGCCTGCGGATCGACGATGTAACGTTTGCCGTTGAGGGTTGCTGTCAGATTTGCGGCAGCAGCCGGCGAAGTTGCGGTCCCGGTTGGCGGCGTCTGGCACGCACTCAGCATGACGGCGCACAACACCCCCAGGATCGCAATGCGGGAGGCCGCGCGCAATGAAGTCCCGTGCGTTATGATGCGCGCAACGAAACTTTCGCTGCGGCGGGTCGGGTATGGCGAGATTCCTGAATTCAGAGGGGGCATACGGCATCATAGCGCAAGCTCTGCACTGGTGCGTGGCAGCCCTCATCTTCGTCCAGCTTCCGCTCGGCCTGTATGCCGCCAACCTGCCGGTGAGCATGGCCAGATTGCAGTGGTTGTCGTACCACAAGTCGCTTGGGCTGACGATCCTGGCGCTGGTGCTGGTGCGTCTGGCCTGGCGCCGGATGGACGCGCCGCCTCCGCTGCCCGGCACGATGGCGCAGTGGGAACGCCGCGCCGCGCTCGCGATGCACCGGTCGCTCTATATCGTCCCGGTGCTGGCGATGCTCGCCGGATGGCTGTATGCATCGGCTGCCGGACTGTCGGTCAACTGGTTCGGTCTGATACTGATACCCGACCTGATCGCGAAGAACACCGGCATCGCGCCGTTGTTCAGGGAACTGCACCATGGGTTGGTCGGATTGCTGGCGCTGTTGCTGGCCGGGCACATCGGAGCGGCGGCGCGCCATGCTTTTATATTGCGCGACGACGTGGCGCAGCGCATGCTGCCCCCCGGATGGAGCAAAAAATACGCATGGCGGAGAAAATAATTGTTGCGATTGATATTGCTGATCACGGTTACCGCATGTTCTACAGCCTGCGCGGCCGAGGAATGCTATACGGCCGATGCGGCGGATGGCGAAGTGACCTTCCGCGTGATGCAACGGGGTGCGCCGTACACCGGCAACTTCCTCCGCTTTGCGGGAGAGGCCTGTTTCGTCAAAGACCGTCTGACACGCATCGATGCCACGCTCGATCCCTCGTCGGTGGACACGGGCCTGCCCGAACTCGACGCGGGGCTGAAGGGAGTCGATTTCTTCGACGTGCGCGAATTTCCGAGCGTCACCTTCGCCAGCACTTCCGTGCAACCGCAGGGCAATGCACAACTCACGCGCGGGACGCTCGAAATAAAGGGCAACCGCCGCGAGGTGGAAGTTCTGCTCCGCACACGACCGCAGGGAGGCAAGATGTCGCTCTCGGGATCGTTCACGCTAGACCGGCTGCAATTCGGTATCGGCATGGGCGAGTGGACGAACACGAAATGGCTGGGCGCGGAAGTCCGGATAAATATCAATGCGACATTGTCGCGCAAGAAATGACCGGCCCTGAAAAGTGACGGTATGGATACGGCTCATTTCCCCGACAGGCGCAACTGCAATTCTTTTTCCAACGCGAGCAGTATTTGCGGCATGCGCAGCCACGAATGCTGGTGGTACAGGTGCATGGTGCATGCTACCGGCGTATCGAGCGCGTTGCGATTGGTATCGAATCCCTCCCACGCGATCAGCGGCAGCGATATCTGCTGGCAGTGATAGCCTACCCAGCAGGTCTTTTCCAGCACCAGGTCGACGCCCAGTTTTTCCAGCTCAAGCTCCAGCGGGCTGCCGATGCGCAGCAGCGCAAGCCGCACCTGGTTATAGAGCGCCGCTTCCAATGAATAGGGCAAGCTGCGGATGGCGGGGATGTCACGCACCGTATTCATGGCCGCTCTATCGTCGTTGTGTGTTTCACGGCTTTGCCCGCAAATGTTCGTCCATTACGGTTATTTTTTGTCCGGCTCGTCGAACACCCGGCTGACCATGATGTCTTCGGCCTCGATCGTGATGAGATCGCTCTTGTTCAGCTTTTTGCCCTTGGTGGCGAACAGCCGGTTGGCCTGGCGCAGGCGCGACCGGTCCAGCGCGTTGCGTATCGAGCGCGCATTCGCAAAATGATCCATCTTCATGCGCAGCGGGATGTATTCCGCAAAGGCCTTCTCGCCTTCCGCGCTGAAGCGGTAGTTCTGCTGGGCCAGCATCAGCCTGGCGATGGCGAGCAATTCTTCCGGGGTGTAGTCGGGGAAATCGATATGGTGGGCGATGCGCGAGCGCATGCCGGGATTGCTGTGAAAGAATCTGTCCATGCGGTCCTTGTATCCCGCCAGGATCACGACCAGGTCGTCGCGGTTGTTCTCCATCACCTGCAGCAGGATCTCGATCGATTCCGCGCCGTAGTCGCGCTCGTTCTCCGGTTTGTACAGGTAGTAGGCCTCGTCGATGAACAGCACGCCGCCCATCGCCTTCTTGATGACTTCCCGGGTCTTGGGCGCGGTGTGCCCGATATATTGCCCGACCAGGTCGTCGCGCGTGACGGAGACCAGATGGCCCTCGCGCACATAGCCCAGGCGATGGAGTATCTCCGCCATGCGCAGCGCGACGGTGGTCTTTCCGGTGCCGGGATTGCCGGTGAAATTCATGTGCAGGGTGGGTGTCTCCGAACTCAGCGCGAATTTCTTGCGCAGGCGGTCCACCAGCAGCAGCGCCGCGATCTCGCGGATGCGCGTCTTGACGGGTTTCAGACCGATCAGCTCGCGGTCGAGTTTGTCCAGCACCTCTTGCACGTTCGAGGCTTTTAATTCTGCTTCCAGGTCAACCGCCGTATCCTCCGGCAGGGTTGTTTCGTTTTGTTTTGCTTCGTTCATTGACTGCCCCAGTATTCGGGTTGCAAAAATCGTTCAGTTCGAAAAGGCGGGCCGGCAGACGGCCCGCCATCTATGTCGCACGGCTACTTCAATACCGCTCGCCTTCCGGTTTGTCGGTGGCGTAGGAATGGATGGTGTAGCGGATGCTGCGTCCATCCACTTCCTGCCGCGACACGCCGAACCCCGGTTCCTTCTTGGGGCGATTGACGAGATAGGACATGGTCGGGCTTTCCACGCCGCGCGTGGAGTTGAATGCCGTCACGCGGATGTAGTGGTTGGGAAAGGTCTTGCGGCAGTTGTTGATCTCCATCAGGATCCCGGCGGGATCCTTGAGGTCGAACATCGGCATGCCGAACATTTCCCAATAGGTGTTGCGCGGGTGCGGATCGTCGGTGTATTCGACGCTGACCGCCCAGCCGTTCTTCAACGCATATTTGATCTGCGCGGAGATCTGCTCGTCGGTCAGGTCGGGCAGAAACGAGAACTGTCCCTGTGTGAGTCGGTTGCCCGGATTGGTCATCATGATATTTTCTCCTTGATAAGGTGGTTAGACGTTGGCGGTGGCGGTGGGCACAAAGTCGGCGGTGTCGGTGGAATCGTAGTTGAAGGTGATGTCCTTCCACGTATCCAGCGCGGCCTTGAGCGGCGAGCACCACTTCGCGGCGGCCTCGAGGATCTGCGGACCTTCCCGCAGGTAATCGCGACCTTCGTTGCGCGCCATGATCATCGCTTCCAGCGCGACGCGATTCGCCGTCGCGCCCGCCTGGATGCCTTGCGGGTGACCGATGGTGCCGCCGCCGAATTGCAGCACCACGTCTTCGCCGAGGTAATGCAGCAGCTGGTGCATCTGGCCGGCGTGTATGCCGCCGGACGCGACCGGCATCACCTTGTTCAGCGAGGCCCAATCCTGGTCGAAGAACAGTCCGTGTTCCAGGCTCTGCGTTGTGTGCGTCTCGCGCAGCGTATCGTAGAAGCCTTTGATCATCAGCGGATCGCCCTCGAGCTTGCCGACCACGGTTCCGGCATGGATGTGATCCACGCCCGCCATGCGCATCCACTTGCAGATCACGCGGAAATTCATGCCGTGGTTCTTCTGCCGTGAATAGGTGGAATTGCCGGCGCGGTGCAGGTGCAGGATCATGTCGTTCTTGCGCGCCCACTTGGCCATCGACTGGATCGCGGTGTAGCCGATGACCAGGTCGATCATGATGATGGTCGAGCCCAGGCTCTTGGCGAATTCGGCACGCTCGTACATGTCTTCCATCGTCCCGGCGGTGACATTGAGGTAATGGCCCTTGACCTCGCCGGTCGCGGCGGAGGCGCGGTTCACCGCTTCCATGCAATACAGGAAGCGATCGCGCCAGTGCATGAACGGTTGCGAGTTGATGTTCTCGTCGTCCTTCACGAAATCGAGACCGCCTTTCAGCGCCTCGTACACCACGCGCCCGTAGTTGCGGCCGGACAGGCCGAGCTTGGGCTTGGTCGTCGCACCCAGCAGCGGACGGCCGAACTTGTCGAGACGCTCGCGTTCGACCACGATGCCGGTGGCGGGACCCTGGAAGGTCTTGAGATACGCGACCGGGATGCGCATGTCCTCGAGGCGCAGCGCCTTCACCGCCTTGAAGCCGAACACGTTGCCGATGATGGACGCGGTGAGGTTGGCGATGGAGCCGGGCTCGAACAGATCGAGGTCGTACGCGATATAGGCGAAATACTGCGCCTCGTTCTTGGTGCCCTCGCCGGTGTTGGGCACCAGCTCGCACCGGTATGCCTTGGCGCGATACAGCTCGCAGGCGGTGAGGCGGTCGGTCCACACCACGGTCCAGGTGGCGGTGGACGATTCGCCGGCCACGGCGGCGGCTGCTTCTTCCGGATCGACGCCGGGCTGCGGCGTGATGCGGAACAGCGCGATCACGTCGGTATCCTTGGGCTTGTAGTCCGGCTCCCAGTAGCCCATCTTCTTGTACGGGATGACGCCGGATTTGTAGCGTTCCTTTCCTTCCTTGAGTGTTTCAGATGCCATGATTATCTCCATTAGTTGAAAAATCCGCGCCGGACCCGGCTGACATTCGATCTGGTATTTTTAAATGTCAGGCCGGGTGTTCATGTCAGCGCGTTGGCGTAATCATGCAAAGAAAAAACCATCAATAACAGTCAATTCTTTCTATGTTTATGATAGATTTATGTCTATACATTGGAAGGAGTACGCGATGCGCAACAGCACCTTGCGCCAACTGGAGTTATTCGAAGCCATTGCCCGCCTGGGCAGTTTCACGCGCGCCGCCGACGAATTGTTCCTGACCCAGCCCACGGTATCCATGCAGATCAAAAAATTATCCGATACGGTCGGGATGCCGCTGTTCGAGCAGGTGGGGAAAAAGATCTATCTGACCGATATCGGTCACGAGCTGCATCGGACCTGCCTCGGCATATCCGAGCAACTTTCCAATTTTGAAATGATCGTGGCCGACATGAAAGGATTGAAGACCGGCAAGCTCAGGCTCGCCGTCGTGACCACGGCCAAATATTTTGCGCCGCGCCTGCTGGGCACGTTTTGCCAGCAGTATCCGGGGGTGGATGCGTCTCTAAAGGTGTCCAACCGCGAGCGCATTCTTGAACGGCTGGCCAACAATCTGGACGACCTGTACATCCTGGGGCAACCGCCGGAGGATATCGATGTCGCGGCTGAAGCATTCCTGGAAAACATGCTGGTGGTGATCGCGCCGGCCAATCACCCGCTCGCGAACAAGAAAAAGATACCGCTGGAGCGTCTGGCACAGGAGCCGTTCCTGCTGCGCGAGCCGGGATCGGGAACGCGCATCGCAACGGAGCGGGTGTTCGGCGAGTCGGGCCTCAAGATCAAGATGCGCATGGAGCTCGGCAGCAACGAAGCGATCAAGCAGGCGGTGATCGGCGGCCTGGGGATATCTGTGCTGTCGCGCCATACCCTCGAGTCGGATACGCCGACCAAACAATTCGTGGTGCTGGATGTGCGGGGTTTCCCGATCAAGCGCCACTGGTATTTCGTGTATCCCGCCGGCAAACAGCTGTCCATCATCGCCAGAACGTTTGCCGATCACCTGAGAATGGCAAGCAGCGCACAGACTGATTGAAGCGCTCGTGGCAAACGGCAAAAGGACAGGTTCAATTCACCCTGTAATTCATATGGCAGGCCACGCATTGCTCGGTGACTTTGGACAGCGCATCCAATGCCTTGGGCAAGTCGCCCTCACTGGCGATCATCGCGAAGCGGCTGGCAGCATGATGCATCTCACTGCCTATCTCCTGCATCCCCTTGGGCATGAAAGGCGCCATGTGTGCTGCATCATGCGCGACCAGGGAACTCATGCCGATCCGGGCCTCTGCGATGTCCCCCGCCTTGTCCAGCTGTCCTTTTGCCAGCGCGGCCTGTATCTCGGATACCGCCTGAAGATGGTCGCGCATGTTGCCAAGCATGTGGGCTTTCATCATGGCGGGAAACTCCACCATGGTTCTTGCATCCCGGTCAGCGGCACCCGCTTGGGTTACCAAGGACAAGGTGGCGGCTAACAAACAAGTTCGCAGTATTTTCTTCATGTCCATTTCCCGCACTTCACCGTGAACATGGTCACAGAATCGATTTGTCTTCAATTCGATCGCGCCCGGTTAGGGCGATACGGTGGCCGCGAGCTTGGGATTGGTCTTCAGCAGCCCGGCCTCATCGCTGACTATATTCGCTGCTTCGTTCAGCAATATATCCTTGGCTTTTTTATTCGCATTCTCGATGGCCAGGTCGGTGCTGAGATTGCGTTCGTTGTATAACATGCCATCATCTTGAAATGCATGGCTGTCGGCTGCAGCAGATGCCTTGCCCGCCCCATTGCCCCCTTTGCCGGCCTCGCGGGATTTATCGCGTTCTTCCTGCGCTTCGCGCTCCTTGCGGCGTTCGTCTTCGTTGAGCGAGACCAGGTTCGTTTTGCGAATCTTGTTGATCTCGGCAATATCTTCCTGCAGATACTTGAAGTCCTTGTCGCGGCTTACGCGCCTGTCGTGGCTCGCGATCAACATGGGCACGATAGTGGTCAAATTGCCTTCCGGCGTGTAGTCTGCCGCCGTGATCTGTGTCCAGGGCAAGGCATTGTCGAAACTGGATTCACCGAAGTCTTCCGTGTCTGTCATCGACGGCAGCTTGATATCAGGCGTCACGCCGCGCAACTGGGTGGTGCCGCCATTGATTCGGAAAAACTGCGCGATGGTCATCTTGACTTCGCCGAATTCGGGCTTGTCATTTTTCGCGAATTCATCGAGATCCGCCACGGTCTGCACGGTGCCCTTGCCAAAACTGGTTTCTCCGATCACGACCCCGCGACCGTAATCCTGTATCGCCGCAGCAAAGATTTCCGAGGCTGATGCCGAGCCGCGATTGATGAGCACGCCCAGCGGACCATCCCAGGCTACACCGGTATCGGTATCATCGTTGACAACGATATTACCTTTGGAGTCGCGTTGCTGCAGAACCGGCCCTTTGCCCACAAACAGGCCGGTCATATCGATGGCTTCACTCAATGACCCGCCGCCATTGTTGCGCAGATCCACCAGAACGCCATCCACCTTGTCCTTTTTCAGTTGATCCAGCAGACGCGAGACATCCCTGGTTGCGCTTTTGTAATCCTTGTCGCCCTCTCTGGCGGGCGGCAAAATCCTGATAGAACTCCGGCAGGGAGATCACGCCGATGCGGCGCGTTACGCCCGCGTCTTTCACCTCGATGATCGATTTTTTGGCGGCCTGTTTTTCCAGGCTGATCTTTTTCCGCACCAGCGAAATGAGCTTGTGTTTGCCGTCAGCGCCGGCTTCCGCGGGCAGCACGTCAAGACGCACCACGGTATCCTCGGTGCCGCGTATCAAGGCCACCACGTCGTCGATGCGCCAGCCCATGACATCGACCATCGGTCCATCCTCGCCCTGCCCGACACCCACGATACGGTCTCCGGGTTTCAGCTTGCCGGACAGCAATGCGGGGCCGCCTGCCAACAGCTCCCTGATCGTGGTGTATTCGTCCTTGGTAAAGAGCGATGCGCCTATGCCGACCAGCGACAAGCTCATCGAAATATCGAATTCCTCGGAAGCGCGCACCCCGAAATAATTGGTGTGCGGGTCTATAGACGTCGCATAGGCGTTCATGAAGCTTTGAAATACGTCTTCACTCTTGATCTTGGACAGGCTGGCCAGTGAATTGTCATAGCGTTTGTCCAGAGTTTCGACGATGCTCTTGTCTTCCTTGCCGGCCAGCTTGAGACGCAGCCAGTCGTTCTTGACACGCTTGCGCCACAAGTCATTCAACTCGGCTTCGGATTTCGGCCATGGCGCATCCTTGCGGCTGAATTGATAGCTTTCCTTCTTCTTGAAATCAAAACCCTTTTTCAGCAGGGAGCGGGCATAGACATAGCGTTCAGCGATGCGCTGCTGATACAGATTGTATATGGCGAAAGGGATGCTCAGGTCCTCGTGGAGTATGGCATCGTCAAGCCGGGTGCGCGCATCGGCGAAATGATCGATGTCAGACTGCAGGAAGAACAGCTTTTCGCCATCCAGCATCTTCAGGTAGTTGTCGAATATTTGCGAGGATAGATTGTCGTCAAGCGCCACGTGCTTGTAGTGATAGTTGCTCAGCACCTTGGCGGAGATAAGGGCCGCCTGGGCCTGTTGTTCCAGCGGCGCCAGCCGCGGAACTTCCTGTGTTTGCGTGAAAGCCTGGGTTGTATTGAATCCGGCCAGCGCAAACGCCAGCAATATCCACAGTAATCTATTTTTTATCTGCATATTCGGTTCGCAAGGTTTGGTGAAAAGCATATTGCATATTTATCTAAAGAATCAGCATAGACAGGTTATATGGCGACAAGTTCGGCATTATATCCGACCTGAAAGATCAATTTAACCGGCATCGCATTTCATTTTGATTGCGATAGCTCTTCCTTGAATCAAACAGGCCGGCCTAGCCCCGCCTTTTTGTTTTCCGCCTTTCCAGATTTTCCATTGCCTCTGCTGCGATTTCCCGCACTTCTTCATGAGCATCGTTGAGACAGGCCTCAATATGGGTGCGAGCGGCTGCACTGCCTGTAAGGCCGAGCAGGTGGCAGGCGTCGGCGCGCACGCGATGGTCGGCATGGCGTGTGAGTTCGGCCAGTTGCGGCAGCAGTTTTTGCAGTGACGGTGAGTAGGCATGGGCCTCAAGCAGCGCGCTTACGCCAAGGCGCACTCCGATTTTGGCCCCGGGATCGGCGACGATGGCAAGCAGCGGCTTGAGGCGATTCGTATCCGCGTCGATGAATGCCGCGGCATGTTTGTAGTCGCCCTGCCTCAACAGATGTTCGACATAGCGCGCCGTACCCGCTTCGCCATTCGCCCAACCGGCCCACTGGCGCAGTTCGTCAGGACTGTGCGCGCCGGTGAGCGTAAACGGCCCGAGGCGCAACCAGGGAGCGGCGCGCACGCCGTATTCCGCGGCCTGATCGGGATACAGGGTGACATCCATCACCGTCAATTCCCCGATCAGCCCCTGCTTGACCAACTCCTTCAGCCCGCGCAAAACGGCAGCGCAGTGCGGACAGCCGGGGGCGACAAACAGCAAAGCATCGGGTGGCGTGGCAGTCATGGGGATGGTTCGTCAATTAAATTCGGGCATCCATGTAATACTTTAGCAGATACCAACCCGTTTTCCCTCTCAATAATCGGATCGGCCTGCAGGAGTTAACCTGCCAAATGGAATAATCGGGATTATTATGATAGTGTGATTTGCAAGGTCATGTTGACGCGTTCGCAGATGTTTGGCGGGGCACATATGGAGACATCAATGAATGAACCGCTTTCGGGGAATCAACCGTTTTCCGCGCTGGATGACAAGGCCGTTCTGACGCTGACAAAGAACGGGGAGCAAGCGCTGCTCGAACCCGGGACGACGCTCTCGCCGGACTTGCTGGAAGCGCTGGTTCTCATCGGGGGCAGCGCGACTGTCGGCAAGATTATCAAGCGCGCTCCGGGCAGCATGTCGCCCGATGTTCTGCGGGCAAGCCTGGTTGAACTCATCGATAAAAAATATTTAAGCACCAATACCAAACTGGGCGACAACATTATCGACCCGGGCGACTTCTTTATCCTGGATAAAACCGGCACGGCCGCTCCCGAGGTGGACGAGCATATCCATGCACGGGTCGATGCGGATGCGGAATTCCTCAGGCAAAACGGCTATTACGTCTCCTTGGTCCGCAAATCGGCGGTTCATCCCGAACGCGCAGCGGGACGAAAAATATCGGTACTGGTTATCGAAGACGATCCTGATATCGTTAAATTGCTGCAGATATTCCTCAAGTTGGAAGGTTTCGAAACCCGCACCGCCTCCAACCGCGACGAGGTCGTCACCGCGTTTCGCGCCCCGCCGTTACCCGATCTTGTGTTGCTCGATGTCAGGCTGCCGGATGTCAACGGTTTCGATATCCTCACCAAAATGCGCCAGCATCCGGCGATGAAGACGATTCCTGTCATTGTGCTGACCGCCGAAGCGACGCGCGAAGCGGTGCTGAAAGGATTGGTGGGCGGAGCCGATGGCTTTGTCACTAAACCCTTTCAAATCGACCGTCTGGTCAAAGCCGTGTATACGGTACTTGGTCTGAAGCAAAGTCCGACAAACTGAAACCCTGAGCATCTGACGGCGGTATGCGCCGAAAATTGAAGCGGACGGCAACCATGAGTCCGGACAACCGGCTATCATTCGCATACTTATGGCGCATCCGATTGGCACAACACCCCGAGGATCGAACCTCCGGCCCATCGTGCTGATGGCCGGAACGGATGGAATTGCGCCGCCTTGCTTCCCCGCTTCCATGACATGATGAAGTTCACGCAATCCAACCCCCGAAACCATAACATGCAAGATCTACTGTCGCGTCCCGACTTTCGCGCCGAGGCGGATCGCGATCTTGCCCGGCGTTCCATCGTCGGCGTGTTCTCGTATTTCGTCCTCTGGCTGATCATCTATTACACAAGGCAACTTGAGATCAACAGGGTATTGATGGAATTTCTGGGATTCCTGCTGGCGGCTGTTGCGATCGGGCGTCTTTATCTGGCATTGCGTTTTGACGAGTTATATCCCGCCGGGAGACAGCGATGGCGCTTCCTGTTTGCGTTGGGAACCGTCTTTTCTGCCGTAACCTGGGGCGGAGTATGCGCATTGGCGCTTTATTTCAACAATCTTGGTTCGACTTCGGTAATGGTCCTGCTGGCCACCGCGGGGATCGCTTCCGGCGGGATCGTCATGCTCGCGCCCGCAGCCTGGCTGGGCGGGATATTCCTGCTGTCGCTGTTGCTGCCTATCATCCCGTTTGCCTTTGCCATGAGCCCGATTTCGGAAAGAGCGGTTGTGTTGCTGATCATCGCGTTCCTCCTGTTCATGCTGTTCATGTGGCGGCGATTGCATGTCGAATACTGGCAAGCGCTTGCCGTACGCGCGGAATTGTTGCATGCCAAGGAAGCTGCAGAAGCGGCAAACCGCGCCAAGGGACAATTCATCGCCAACGTGAGCCATGAATTGCGCACGCCGCTGACCGCCATTGTCGGTGCGCTGGGGCTGGTCGAGAGTAATTTGCCGGAAAACATACCCGCGCAAACCATGAGGCTGGTTGAAATGGCATACCAGAACGGAAAACATCTCGCGACCCTGATCAACGACATCCTGGATTTCGAGAAACTCAATGCAGGCGGCATGTCGTTCAACTGCCGTCCGATGGCGTTGATGCCCAGTATCCGGAATGCGCTCGAACTGAATCAATCCTATGCCGAACGCTACCGGGTTGCTTTTGTACTGGAGAATACGCTGCCCGAAGAAACCCGGGTGATCGGCGACGGACAGCGTTTGCTGCAAGTGATGGCCAATCTGTTATCCAATGCCGCCAAATTTTCTCCGGTGGGCGAAAATGTATTTATCTCCTTGCGGAAATTCGATAGCAGCGTGCGTGTCGCGATCAGGGATCGCGGCCCCGGCATACCGGACACGTTCCGCGAACATATGTTCGAGAAATTCGCCCAGTCAGAAAGTTCATCCACGATCCAGGACAGCGGAACCGGTCTCGGGCTTGCGATCAGCAAGGCGCTCGTCGAAGGTATGGGCGGGACGATAGGCTTCGATTCGACGGCCGGGAAGGGAGCGACATTTTATTTCGACCTGCCATCGGCGCAATCTTCCTGAACGTCACCTGACATACTCCCGCCGGTGTATCCCGGCCTGTGACTAATCGCCCTGTATCGTCACAACTAAACAACGACCGCCGCCACGGTTGCGGTGTTCGCACAGATAGATCCCTTGCCATGTACCCAGACTCGCCCGGCCATCCGCGATCGGGATGTTCAGGCTGCTGCCGAGGATGCTGGCTTTCAGGTGCGCGGGCTGGTCGTCCGAACCCTCGTCCTGATGCAGGTAATATTGTTCGTCTTCGGGAACGGCATGGTTGAAGTAGCTCTCGAAATCCCGGCGCACCGTGGGATCGGCGTTCTCGTTGATGGTCAATGATGCGGAGGTGTGCATGATGAAAATGTTCATCATGCCGATCTTGATATTGCGCAGCTCGGGCAGTTCACGCAGCAGTTCATCGGTGATCAGGTGAAAGCCGCGGGGTCTCGCGTCAAGGCGTATCTCTTTTTGTATCCACACGGACCGCTTCTCCCTCGATCACTTCGCCCTCATACGTCTCGCCCCGGAAAACCTCACGCTCCACGGTCGCGCCGGGCGGCGGAATATCCTTCATCTGTTCCCGCATCTGCCTGCGCAGTTCGCGCGTCTTCCACCACAGCCAGGCGAATATCACAGCGCCGATGCTCAACAGGAACGCCAGCAATACCGCCGAAAACATCAGCGCCACACCTGCCAGTACCGCTATACCGACGAGTGCCGCCGTTCTCTGCAACAGGCCTGGTGGACGTGAATTATCAGAAAGATATTTCATCTGCATGTTTCGAGTCTATCAGATTCCCGACTCGGGCTACCTGGCTTAACCCAGCAATCCATGTATTTCAACCGTGAGCTCTAATGAGCGGAGGGAAATAATATTTAAAGGGTCAGTTTCGCGTTAATTCCGGAGTCGCTACCCGCGCTCACGGGAGATCTGAATCATTCACCTAATCCCTTACTTTTTCCCGGCAAGAGCCAGCAGTTGGTCGAGTGCCTTGCCCCAGCCTTCGTGGAAGCCCATCGCCGCATGTTTCTTGCACCCGGCATCATCGGCCTGGAGGAATTATAAGAATTAAAAAAGTCAGTTGCGCAATACTTGGCCCTAACCCGGCATCCCGTCTGCGCGCGGCTTGACCAGGATGGGCGCGTACACCCAGACGAACAATGCAAAGGCGATCAGCCATGCCGCCTGTGCGATGCCCAGCCACAACTGGTATTGCGAAGGCGCGATCATCGGCAACAGCACGCGGGCAATGTAGGCCGCGATCAATGAGATGAATGCAGGCGCAAGCAGCCGCGAGTGATGCTGGATGTCGCGGCCGGTGTGTCCGAGCGAGATACGCGCCATCATCCCCGCCGTGATCATGCCGACGCCGCCCAATGCGAACGCGTGCAACGCCAGCGAAGGCGGCAAGGATGAATACGGCGCAAGAGCCTTGAGCAGGAATCCGAATGTGGCCCCGCCATAGCCTGCATATAACACCCACAGCAACGGCTTTTTCCAGATACCCCCGGTGTGCCACCCCGCCATGCGCATGATATGAGTCGCGAACAGCAAACCGGCGAAAGCGGCGGTGACCGGGACATTGCGCAAGAACACATCGGCGATCAGGAACAGCACAAACACATAGATGCTGGAGCGATCTATCCACAGCCAGTTCTTCAATGTCACGGGATAGCCGACACCGCGCTCGATAAAGAACGGCAACACGCGCCGCGCCATGCTGTAGATCAGCGCAAGCAGGACGTAAAATCCGGAATACAGGCCCCACACGATGCCCTGCTCCAGCACACCGGCCACGCCGAGATAGAAACACAGGTTGGCCAGCATCAGCAGAATTATTTTGGACGCGATGCCGATTTGATCATGCTGTTTTGCGCGCAGGATCGGACTGAAGATCGCCACGATGAACCAGAGATCGAATGTCAGATCCAGCAGTGCCATCGGCACGACCTGCCCGGGACTCACAAACCCGGCGACCCGCGCCGCAAGCCAAAGGGTTGCCAGACCTGCCAACGGGAATCCCTGCAGCGTGGCGATCCTGGTCCAGTTGCGCACCGCGGTTAACAGAAACCCGGCGGCAACGGCCATGCCGTAACCGAAGATCATTTCATGCGCATGCCAGTGCATGGACGAAATCGGGAAGCGCGGGAACGGCCAGCCATAGACAGTGACGTTACCCCAGATGAATATCGAGACCAGCGAGAACACGCCCGCCAGCAGAAAGAACGGGCGAAATCCGAGATTGAACAGGGCGAACGAAGGAACGGCTCGGGACGGGGTTTTGATGATCAAGGAAAACCCCTATAAATCCACAGGCAAGCAGAGAAAGACATGGCTCCCGGCTTCAATGTCCGCCATCATCCCGTACTCCATCCTCTTGGACGTTTCATGCCGGCGATCTTGCAGGCTTGCTTCACGTAGCCGTATGGAAAAAGCTCGAAAATCTTGTTGCGCGATTCATGGCCGCAATGTTCGGCAAGATGCTTCATCACATGTCTAACATCCGGCGCCACTTGATGTTCCGCGTAATATTGGCGCATGAAATGGATCGCGTCCCAATGATCTTCAGCAAGCTGGATATTTTCCTGAGCGGCGAATTGCTCGGCTAATTCTTCATTCCATGTGTTTGGATCGATCAAATATCCCTCATCATCTATGTCAGGTGCCTGCATATATCTCCTCCTTCATTGATGGTCAATAACTAATCAAAATCGTTTCGAAACGTCCACAAATCTGGCCAAGTCAGATGTCGAATTGGGTTCTGTGATGTCATTGCAAAGATACTTGCATGCGAAATATTTCCTATCAAGCAATGATCATGAATGACAGAACCGTTCGCAACAAGGCGAAGACCAAACACCCCATCAATCACCACACCTGTCCTTGACAACCTGCCGCTTTAAGCGTGATTTTATAACATATATTCATTATACATGTTTAAATGGTATTGTCGCGCGGTTGCACTTTCAGACACGATCCGGACTGGAAGATACCCATCTAACAGACAAGGGATCAAGCAAAGTGGAAAAATGACCAATCTCATTTGGGAGGAGATATGAACGAGCATCATAAATACATACTTGCGGCATTGTCCGTCCCGGAAGCGCAGGCAAAAGGTTGACGGATTCACCCAAGAACATCGCCGGCATCGGCCTGACTGCGCAGCAGGGTGCATGGTCAGGCACGTTGAATGTGCGCTACGTAAGCCACTCGATTTCACCGCACACAATACCGATGTCGTAGAAGGAGTACCGGGCAGTTATGACGCCTATACCATGGTGAATGCCAAGCTCGGTTATGAGTTTGCCAAAGGGGTGACAGGAGCTTTGGCCATCAATAATCTGCTGAACGCAAATGCCTACTCGTACTTCTTGCTGCCAAGCCGGAATGTGACAGCCGAAATGGATTTTTCATTCTGATGCCAATTTGAGTAAGCTTAAGCGAGGGTCATGTTCTGTCAGCAGGGCCGGTTGAGATGAACGGCTGTCACTGGAAACAAGTCGGCCAGCGAACTCTGAATTTATAGCGGTTCCCATAGTGATGCCCTTGTTATCCGGGATGAATGAGCCGCACGGCACACGCCTTCGATCAACCCGGCCCCCCGCGGATCTCTGCGGCGATCTCAAACGACCTGAGGCGAGCGTGATGATCGTAAATCTGTGAAGTGATGATCAATTCATCCGCACCGGTCCGTACGATGAATTCTTTCAACGAACGCCTTACGGAGTCGGGCGAGCCGATGGCCGCGCAGGACAGCATGTCGTCGAGCATGTCGCGGAAATGCGGCGGGATGGTTTCGAGATATCCCTGCACCGGCGGCTGCAATTTCCTTGGAAATCCGCTGCGCAGGTTGACGAATGCCTGCTGCAGCGAAGTCGCAAGAAAGTGCGCCTCCTCTTCGCTGTCCGCCGCAAATACGTTGTAGCCTAGCATCACGTACGGCTTGTCCAGCTGGGCGGACGGCTTGAACGTGGAACGATACAGCGCGATCGCCTGCATCAATTGCTCCGGCGCGAAATGCGACGCGAACGCGTAGGGCAGTCCCAGTGCCGCCGCCACTTGCGCTCCGAACAGGCTGGAGCCGAGTATCCAGATCGGCACATGCAGCCCCGCGCCCGGCACTGCGCGGACCACATGACGTTTGGTCGCCGAGAAGTAGTCCATCAGTTCGACAACGTCATCGGGGAACTGGTTGGGACTGGATTCGAGATTGCGGCGCAACGCGCGCGCGGTGAGCTGGTCCGAGCCCGGTGCGCGCCCGAGACCCAGATCGATGCGCCCCGGATAGAGCGATTCCAGCGTGCCGAACTGTTCGGCGATCACCAGCGGCGAATGGTTGGGCAGCATGATGCCGCCGGCGCCGACGCGGATGGTCGACGTTCCGCCGGCTACATGCCCGATCAGCACGGCGGTCGCGGCGCTGGCGATGCCCGGCATGCCATGATGCTCGGCCAGCCAGAAACGGTTGTAGCCCCAGCGCTCTCCGTGCCGGGCAAGAGCTAGCGTGTTGCGGAACGACTGCGCCGCGTCGCTGCCTTCGGTGATCGGGGACAGGTCAAGTATCGAAAAAGGGATCATGTGTAGAATTTTTTATCAGAAAAAGATGAAATAATAGAACTGCTTCATTCTGTACTACCATAGTCATGGTGCAATCAAATTTGCCGGCCTGAATGTCCGGCCATAACCATAACAGTTAGGAGTAATACATGGCTTCCTGGCTCATCCCCGTGCTCAAGTCCGTTCTGCCGTATGTCGGGACGATCATATCTGCCGCTGCGCCGGTATTTACCAAAAAAAGCGCCGATGCTGCCGCCGGGCAGGCGATATTGCAGCAACAGCAGATAACCGAACTTCAGGCGGCGGCATCCGGGAACGATGCACACATCAAAGCGCTGGCGATACAGATGCAGAATACGGTGGAGGCATTGGAAAAGGGAGCGTCGCTTGCGGAAAGAAGACATCAGCGGATCGTCGTTCTGTGTGTCCTGGCTATAACCCTATCCGTGACCTCCCTGGGTGCTGTGTTATACCTTGTGCTAGCGCGATGATTCCGATACCAACAGCCTGTCATACGACCTTGATGGTCAGATCGACGGCTGGTCGCAGCGTATTGGCGGCAATGCATCCGCGTTCCGCGATCGTGACCAGTTTTTCCAGTTCTTCCGGAGGTTCGCATTGTGCGGATATCGACAGGCGGATCGCGCTGAATCGCGACGGCGCATCGGCCATGTCGCCTTCGATGTCTGCGCGGGCTTTGGTTATTTTGATGTCCCTGGCCTTGGCGGCGGCCAGCAAGTTGCTCATGAAACAACCGCCCAGACCGTTCAACAGCGCTTCCCCGCCCATCATGCCTGCATTGGTGCCGCCCTTGGCCTCGGGGCGGTCCATGACAACTTGATGTCCACGGGCATCTCCCCTGGATGAAGTGCTGCCGATCTGCTCTACCTTCACTGTTGCTGTTGCCATGTAATTTCTCCTCGATGTCTGCTGAATGCAAAGTTGCCCGCGCAAGTTAATGGTACCTATCGGGTAGATACCCGCTTTGTCCAGGCCGTTATACTCGCCGAATTTGGCAGAATCCTGAGAAACATTACCGGCGTCGCCTTCGTGTAACACTTGCTCCCGTGCTACTTCCGCCCCGCCATCTGCTCGAGCACCAGCAGCAGCGAGCTCGTGTCCTGTTTGCCGAAGCCGCTGCCCATCAGCGCGTTCAGCTGCTGCTTCACCTGCGCAGTGACCGGCAGCGCAATCCCGGTCTCGTGCGCGATGTCGAGCGCGACACCGATGTCCTTGTGGTGCAACGCGGCGACGATGCCGGCGGCGAAGTCTCGCTCCACCATTTTCTTGCCGAGCACATCGAGCATGCGGCTGGCACCGTATCCGGTCATGACCGCTTCGCGCACCTTGCCCGCGTCCGCGCCTTGAGCGCGCGCGAACAGCAATGCTTCGGCGGTGCCCTGCAGGTTGGCGAGCTGGCAGATCTGGTTGGCGAGCTTGGTCACCTGCCCCGTTCCTGTCTGGCCTATATGGAAGATCGCCTTGCCCATCAGTTGCAGCAGCGGAAGCACTTTTTCGAAGATCGCCGCTTCGCCGCCGACGAAGAAAGTCAGCGATGCGGTTTGCGCCGCCGCCACACCGCCCGAGACCGGCGCGTCGAGCATCGCGATGTCGCGCGCGCGCAATTGTTCCGCGACACGGCGCGTGACAGCCGGGGAGATCGTGCTCATGTCCACATGGATCGATCCGGGCTTTGCGCCTTGAACGATTCCCAGCGGCCCGAGGGTGACGGCCTCGACGTCGCTTCCGGCGGTGACGATGGTGAACACCACCTCGCTATCGGCCGCCACCTCAGCCGGCGTGTCGGCTATACCAAGTCCAAGATCGTTCGCGCGCGCGCGCGAACGATCACTGCGCGCATAGGTGGTGAGCGTGTGGCCGGCGGCGAGCAGATGGCGGGCCATCTCGCTGCCCATGTTGCCGATCCCGATAAATCCGATGCGCATGTGTCCGTTCCTTTGAGAGAAATCAATCGGAGCAGGCCTTGTTCCGGGAACGGCTGCGTTATTCCATTTCCAGATCGTCCGACACCGCCGCAAGTCCTGCCTTGGCACACGCTTCATCGGTCAATCCGGAAGGTGCGCCGCTGACGCCGATACCGCCCATGATGTTACCGGCGATGTTGATGGGAATACCGCCTGCAGATATGAGCAACTCATCGATCTTCGGCACATTGTAAGCGCCCTTGAAACGATCATCCATTGCGGAGGTCGGGGAGTTGAATTCCATCGCCGTATAGGCTTTTTTCATGCTGATGGGAATCGAAACGTCCATCGCCAGCGTATCGCGCAGTACGACTTGCGCATCCCCGCCGCGGTCAATGACGGTCACGGTGACCGAGACGCCTTCCTTGCGGCATTTGTCGATCGCCGCTTTGCCGATACGCAGCGCGGTATCCAATGACAAGCGCTTGATATTCACCGTCAGCGGTTGCCCGGTATTGCTCGCGGCGAATACGGGATCGATGACGGCAACAGAAAACGCGCTTAGTGCGGCTATTGCAATCGTTGTGGCTCTCATTTGTACGCCTCCTTACATGAACAGGTTGATGAAGTGGTGCAAATTTATCTGAACATATCCCTTTTGATTTGATCATGAAACGGACTTCAGCAAGTCTACTCTTATCGGCATCAGAAATGTCGCCCCTTCCCGGGTCATATGGCCGTTGAATGTCGAGCGGACTTTTTCATAAGTCTCCGCAGACAAACGGTGATCGGTGTGGGTCACCCTGAGCACCTGCTCTTCGTACTGCCCGAAGTCTAAAAAGTGCATCGGCTGCAGGAAGAATTTCTGTGTCACCAGCGCCAGGCGTCCCGATGCTACCGCCCGCTGCTCGGCAGCGAACGCCGCCTCGCGCACGGCTCTTTCGTCGTGAAAGAGTTTCATGATCTCATTGAATTCCCCCGCATAAACGGGTTCCGAGATATAGGCAAGGCCGCCCGGCTTCAGCACCCGCCTAATCTCGGAGAAGACATCGTCCATCAGTGGTACCGGCACGTGATGCAGGGATTTGAACATCAGCACGATGTCGAAGTTCGCATTGGCCGCCGGAATCTTTTCCGCCCCGCCATGCGCGAAGCGTACATTGGGAAGATCGTCGATGGCGAGGTTCTTCGCGAGCTGTGTCTCATCCACTTCCAGCGCCAGCACCGAGCCCGCCTTCTGCGCGACGATGCGGGTCTTCTCCGCCTTGCCGCAGCCCAATTCCAGTACTGTTGCACCCTGCAAGTGCAGGAGTTCGTCAAGGATATCCGCCTCGTTTGCCACGAACGTGGTTTGTGGATCGGAAATGCGCATCTCGGTCATGTTCATTTTGATTTGTTCGCTACAGCCTGTACCATTAAGCATAATCAAGTGGACTAAACAGCGGGATCGCCATGTCGGACAAAACACTCAGGATCATTATCGCATTAGCCATTGCAATGCTCCTGATCTTTCAGATCGGAAGCTTGATTTCCGGCATTTTCGGCATGGCCTGGGGCGCTGTCTCGGCCGTAGTCGTGGCCGCTGTTTCCTTTTTCTCGGCACGGTTGGCAAAAGCCGGCGGAAAAGGTTCCCTTTGGTATTTTCTTCCGATGATTGTTTTTACGTTCATTCCGATATCCCTGATGATCTGGCGTGGAATAACCGAAGATGCAACATGGTTCGACCGGCTGGTCATGATAACCCCGTTCGTTGTCGGCTTTGGCGCGCCGATCGTTTTGCTGCTGCTCGTATATTATGAGCTGCGCAAAAGGAATATCAGCGAGTGAATTTCGATCGGGTATGCTTCCTTTCCATCTTTCTCTCGAACACTGCATATCATGAAATGTGTTTACGAGGCATCCTCGGGGCTGGATGGTCACATGATCCTGAACCTGCTCAAGCAAGTTGGTATTACAGGCCGCATCGACGGGGAATATCTGCAGGGTGGCATCGGCGAACTTCAGGCAATGAATTTTGTGCGCGTTCTTGTTTCCGAGCAGGACTATGCCGAGGCCAGGAAGATGATCCAGGAATGGGAATCGATCCAACCTCCTTTGGACAACCCCAAGCCGGAAGCACGGGCAGCCGGAGGATTGCAGATCTTCGTCATAGGGATGATCGTCGGCGCGGGATTGATGTACTGGCTGATAAAAATGTCGGCCGCCTGATCCGAACGATGAACTTCTCTGCTTCAACCCTCTAATCAGCCGTTGAAATCGATTTGACAATGACTGGTATCTGATTCCGGGACAACTGTGATGGCCATGTTGTATGCGTATTTGGTTGAGCATTGGCTGACGATACACGGCCTGATCGTGATATCGGGTTTGGTCATCTATGTAACCACCTCGCATACCCTGCATTTGCGCCGCAATCCCTCGGCCGCCATCGGTTGGGTCGTATCCCTCGTTTTGTTCCCCTATATGGCACTGCCGCTGTTCCTGATTTTTGGTATCCGCAAGGTGAATATCCCCCGGCCAACATCCGCGAAATTCGAATTTGCAGGCCGGGCTTCCGATCCGGGTTTTCTTTCGTTCCGGATACAGCAACTTGCGGCCACCATGTCGCTGCCGGCTGCTTCTCCATACCTTCAACTGAACATACACGAGGATGGTTCGCAGGCACTTCAGGCGCTGCGCGACATGATCGATGCCGCGACACGCTCGATAGATCTGTGCACTTTCATCTTCACGCGGGATGGCCTGGGTGATGAAATCGTCCGCAACCTGAAGCGGCGCGCCCGGGACGGGATTCGGGTGAGATTGATGGTTGACGGTGTCGGCGCCTATCTGGGCCGCCATACCGATTTCAAAAGTCTGTCGACAGCAGGCGTTCAGGTGGCGCTGTTCGTTCCGCCCTTGCGTTCGCCATTGCGCGGCCGCACCAACTTGCGCAATCACCGCAAGATGGTCATCGCTGACAGCGTATGGTTATGGTGCGGCGGCAGGAATCTTGCGGCTGAATATTTCGAGGGCGATGCTGCATCCGCCCACGGAAGCCCTCCCTGGGTCGATCTGAGTTTCGATCTCCATGGCTCCCTGGCACAGCAGGCGCAACAGCAGTTTGAACATGACTGGGGATTCGCAACACGTGGCGCGCTTCCCGGGACGATCCCTTCGGTCAGCCAAAGCTTCCAGCCCGGTCCCGCCCTGGGACAGCTGATTGCGAGCGGGCCCGACCAGAGGGACGACACGCTCAACACGTTATTGGTCTCGGGTTTTCTGCTCTCCGATAAACGCATCATGGCGGTCACGCCGTATTTTGTTCCCAACCCCGCGCTGTTGATGTCGCTGACCCTGGCAGCCCGCCGCGGTGTAACAGTCGACCTTCTGCTGCCGAAGAAATCGAACCATCGCATGGCGGACCTTGCGCGGCACCGCGCGCTGCGCGAACTTACTGCCGCCGGCGGACGCGTCTGGTTCTTGCCGCAGATGATCCATGCCAAGGCCGTGGTGATTGATGACGGGATTGCCATGGCCGGTTCGGCCAATCTTGACGAGCGCAGTTTGTTCCTTAACTATGAATTGATGGTTTCATTCTACGAGCCGTCTGACGTCAAACGATTTGCTGAATGGATCGACCGTCAACTGGGCTCGGCTGTGCCATATCACGCACAGCCTGCAGGATTGTGGCGGGAGATCGCCGAAGGCATGCTGCTATGGCTTGCGTTTCAGCTTTGAACCACACGAAACATTCCATATGTTGAACGTGCTTTTGCGTTTGAACGAGACTAGGCAGAGACCGGGAATCCACGAATGGGAATCGATCCAACCCGCTTTGGACGACCCCAAGCCGGAAGCACGACCATCCGGAGGATTACAGATCTTTGTAACAGGGATGATAGTCGGCGCGGGATTGATGTATTGGCTGTTAAAGATGTCAGCCGCATGATTCGGACGATGAACTTCCATGCAGCAGCCCGGTCTCCGGATGTTGGTGGACTGGCTGAAAGCTTCACGCAAGACCGGGTTATAATACCTGCCCAACGATGCCATGTCGCGCCACGGATTCATCTGATTCTTATTTGGGGAGCAAACAAATGAATGAAACGACCCTGCAGAATCTAAGCCTGCCTCTCAAGTCCTTGTTCACCGGCTACCTGCTCGCGATCGGCCTGGGCTTGCTGGTGGCGGGAGTGCAGATCATGCTGACCCACGGCATGGCTGACGGCAAATTCGGCCTGTCGGTGGATGACATCATCTACAGCTATCATGGCAACCACGATGGCCCCAATGCCTCGAAGCTGGAATCCAAACTATTCGGCTCGATGAAGGACAATGCGCCACCCGAAGTGCGCATGGCGCTGCTGAAGTGGGCTGATGCGGGCGCGCCGGCAAGCGAATGGGAGAGCAACATCAAACCCAAGGTCGATGAATATTGCGGGCCTTGTCACGCAAATATGCCGGGGTTGGCTAATATCACTGAAAAATCGGTGATGGACCAGATGACCAAACGCGACGAAGGGATGACCATTGCCACGCTGACACGCGTTTCCCACATCCATCTGTTCGGTGTCTCCTTCATCTTCTTCATGGTGGGCTGGATATTCAGTTATGCGACCGGCTTCAACACTTGGATCAAATCGTTGCTGATCTTCACGCCGTTTGCATTCCTGATCGTGGACGTCGCTTCGTGGTGGCTGACAAAACTCAATCCGAACTTTGCCTGGGTGGTGATCATAGGCGGTTTCACCTACAGCCTTGCTTCGACGGTGATGATTTTTTCATCGCTATATCAGATGTGGTTTTTGAAAAAGCCGGCTTTACGTTAAACGCCAGCTATACACGATCGCATCTCACCCCGCTGCATGTGTAGGGTCATCTTCTCTGTCTTTTGATTCCGGAATCGCATGGCCAAACATCTTCTGAAGGATTTTTTCCGCTCCCCCCGTGGGTCGATGTACATAATTGTCCTGTTGATCATGACGGCAGAGTTCCTGATCATGATGTTGATAGAGATTGTTTTAAAGCCGATCTATGGCCCGAATATCCCGTCGGTCTTCTGGGAATTCCTGGACCCGCTGCTGCTGATACTTGTCATCACGCCGTGTATTTATATTTTGGCCGTGAGACCGATGGAAAGGCAACAGAAAACGCTCCAGCAACAATACAACGAGCTGAGCATCACTGCGGTCACATTCGAATCCCGGGAAGGTGTGACGGTGACCGATGCCAGCAACAAGATCCTCAGGGTCAATCAGTCTTTCACGGATATAACCGGGTATACCAACGAAGAAGCGATCGGGAAAACACCCGCGATGCTCCAGTCGGGCCGCCATGACAAGGAATTCTACCGCAACATGTGGCAGGTCCTGGAACGGGACAGGTTCTGGAGCGGCGAAGTCTGGAACCGCAACAAGAAGGGCGATGTATACCCGGAATGGCTGACCATCACTGCTGTGCTCGGGCCCGACGGGCAGGTCACCAACTATGTCGGCATCTTCTCCGACATTTCCGACCTCAAGGCCGGCGAGGAGCAGTTGCGCAAACTCACCGCGCATATCCAGACCGCGCGCGAGGAGGAGAAGACCCGGATCGCCCGCGAGATCCACGACGATCTGGGTGGCACGCTGACCGCGCTCAAAATGGAGACCTATCGTTTGGCGGGCAAGTTGTCCGGCAGCGAGCAGACCGTGCCGTTGCTCGAGCAGGTCGAGTCGATGACACAGCTGATCGACAACGCGGTGGGCGTCACGCGGCGCGTGATCAGCGATCTGCATCCGGGTATCATCGACGATCTCGGGCTTGTGGCGGCGCTCGAGTGGCAGTGCGCACAATTCCGCAAGCGCACCGGCATTCCATGCGAGGTCATCTGCGCGGAGGACAAGGACGACGAGCGCAAGTTGGACAAGACGACGGCGATCAACCTGTTCCGCATCTTTCAGGAGGCGCTGAGCAATGTGGCGCGGCATTCCGGCGCAACCCGGGTGAGCGCAGAATATCACCAGGGGGATGACGAGATCATTTTGTCGATCAGTGACAACGGTCGCGGCTTGCCCGAAAAGCACGTTATCGCGCAGACTTCCTACGGCATGCGCGGAATGCGCGAACGCGTCGCACAACTTGACGGCCAGATCCTGTTCGACACCCCGCGCGGCGGCGGTCTGCGCGTGACGGTGATCTTGCCGGGCGCACCACCGGTCATAATACGGAAGGAAAAATATGATACGCATCCTGATCGCCGACGATCATGCCATCGTCCGCCACGGGCTTGAAACAGATCATCGAGGACAGCGGCGAGATGCGCGTGGTGGCCGAGGCCGAAAGCGGGATCGATGCGCTGCGCAAGATACGCGAAGTCGACTGCGATGTGGTGCTGCTCGACATTTCTATGCCGGACATGAGCGGCATAGATGTGCTCAAGCAGATCCACGCGGAAAGACCGCACTTGCCGATACTGATCCTTAGCATCTATTCCGAAGACCAATATGCCACGCGTCTCATCAAGGCCGGCGCCGCCGGCTACATGACCAAGGAGAGTGCGCCGTCGGAAGTGGTCAAGGCGTTGCTGCGCGTGGCCGGCGGCAAGAAATACATCAGCCCGGCGGTGGCCGAGATTCTCGCCAACGAAATCGGCACTGCGGAGGAAAAACTTCCGCACCAAACGCTGTCAGACCGTGAATACCAGATTTTTCTGTTGCTCGCAGCAGCCAAGACCGTTTCGGAGATCGCCGACACCCTGGCCTTGAGCGTGAAAACCGTCAGCACCTATCGCAGTCGCGTTCTGGAAAAGATGCGACTGAGCAACAATGCCGAACTGATGCGCTACGCGATCGATAACCATCTCACCCAATAAGCGCCGGCCCTAAAGCGACATTCGATAATTTTAATTTGATGCCAGAATCCGGAACTTCTTGGCCATCAGGTATCGACACATAAAGGTTGGTCAATTTTCTTGGAAGCGGATGCCACCACGCATGTCCATCCTGCATCAGAAAGATGGGTTAGATGACCCATTGGTATACCCACCGGAAAAACAGATTTAGTTCAAAAGTGGCTTCGTCGCGACCTGGCGGTGGAATTCATAAACCTGCTTCAGTGCAGCTTCAAGCGGGATGCCCTGTTCATCGACACGCTCCATGATGAGCCGCTGGAGTATCGCGCCCAGCATCTCGATGTTTGGTGCAAGCGTGACCTCGATAGAAGCAAGGAACCCGGGAAAGAATGAATCCTGATCAAGACCAGCCAGGAAATCTTCATACTTCCCGCCTGTTGCCACCCAATAGCACAGGTCATACATCACAGCAAAGATTTTTTGCTGCTGCGCGTTATCCATCTCGCTCAAGTTGAGACGCACCTCTTCGAACATATCCAATCTGAACTGCTCCAGACCGTAATCGACCTCGGCCTTGACCACCTGCTCAGGCGTAAAATCCCACTCCATCACCAGTCCCTTTCACTGACATACCTCAACCAAAAATGCTCGCAAAGTCTGCATCATCGCCGGAACAGACCGTGCAGATTAACGAGTCGCCCACAGCCGCAAATACCCTGTCACACCGTGTGCAACGCCGCTTGGACACTCCGCGCAACACCCGTGCTTTCTGTTTTGTGACGCAGACATCTTCTGTATCGCGCTGACGCAGCACTTTCGGCTGACAGACCTCGGCGCAAACATCGCAGGCCACACATCGTTCGCCGAGAAATATCACGCGCCATTCGGAATTGCTCTCAAGCAGTTGCAGCGCACCGGTCGGGCATACCCTGATGCAGGCTTCACAATTGGTACAACCGTGAGCGATGACCATATCCTCCGCCGGCAGTGCCGGATGCCGCGCCACTCGTATCGGTTTGCCACCCAGTGCAGCATACAGCGTGTTCAACACTTCCTTGCGCTCGGGCAGGAAAGGTGACGCGGCACGAATGGCCTGAAGTGGAGCGGGCGGCGCGTCCGCAACTTCAGTCATCACATCGACGCCGCGCCCGATAAAACGCCGAAATAAATCTCGTCGCGAGGCAATATGGCCGTCATCCTCCTCCACGGATTTTTGCGATTCGGCATCTGTCAGGCAAAGCGCTGCCCATTCTTCCGCTCCCTCGACACCGCATAACGCGTCCCTTGCCGCGAGATGCAGTCGCAACAGATCAGGCCCCTTGGCGGTGTGTATGCATAGCTCACAGTGCCCGGTTCCTGCCAATTGCAGCGCGATTCCGCGCCGGGAAAAATCTGCCAGGACAACCGGGTCGATCGCACCCAGACAGGGGACAACGGCATCACCTCTGGCACCGGACGGCGCGCAGGCTATCGTCAAATGCTTTTCATCTGCCGCGATCCCCAGCAGACTTTTGCCGGATACGCTTTTTTCGGTCAATGCTTCCGTCGGGCAAGCTGCCACACACAAGGCGCAACTTTTGCAAAGATCGACTAAGACTTCCACCCCGGCATCGAACAAACGTATCGCGTCGTGCGGACACGCTTCCGCGCAACGATCGCACTCGCTATAAGCGTACCTGTAGCGTACACAATGTTCCGCATGGAATCCGGGGGCGAGGAGCATAGTTATTTATTTATGGGTTTAAGTGCAGCCTTGCCGGTCTTTTTGATGGGCTTGGCATCAATCATCAATGATGGCGTTCCCGGCTCGCAGGTTCCATTTGGAACCATGAAACTGCTTGGCGCAACCGCAGTTGCGGTGTTCGACTGCACCCGCTTCCATGCATCGGCGCCGCCCTTCACCGCAAATACGCTGCGGTCGCTTCCGGCAGGAATGGATTGCGCAATCTCCAATGCGGCCGTATCGCTGTCCGCAACAACGAACACCAGCCCTTTTTTGACCGGCATTACCTTTTCATAACGCGTTGAGAAAGCGAGCGGTACAGAACGCTGTGCAACAGGGCCACGCGCATCCAGCAATTGATAATTCTGCTCCTTCTCGATTTTTGCCGCCAGGCCGGTCTCGTTCAGCAACAAATCGTTTGCTGCGAAGCTCAGCGTCGGCAATATCAACGAGGCTGCGCCGAAAATGCGAAACATGCGTTTCCTGATGGAGTCCATCGTGCCCGATTTGATGGATAACATGCGTTACTCCGTTGGGGTGCTCATGCCGCCCGCAGGCTTTCGCCAGCATGCGTTTCGGCACCGCTCTTCGCGCCGTCGGCTTCCGCGTCCGCTGAGGTGTCGGCTGTCTCCTCGACCATGACCATCGCGGGGGCGCTGATGCGCGCCATCTCCGCCTCGTCGCGTATATTCGGCGTTGGCAGCACCAATTGCCTGACTTGCCCCCATCGCACCCATGGTTCGAGATCGGCATTCGGATCGAGCCTGGTCGAAAACCAGAGTTTGTCGCCATGATTCAACACCAGGGTGGCGCAGATGTTCATATCCTCGTCCTGCAAGTCGATGCTGACCAGCACCATGCTGACGCCCATCTCCAGCATCTGCCCGATCCACCACTCCGCATCGGTATTCGTACCGGAACCATCGTTCATCAACACGTCCCAACCTGCAACTCCCAGCGAAGGCAACATGCATTTGAAACCCGCATTCGGCGCCTCCGCATCCAGCGTCCAACTGATGACGGATCTGGCCGAACGCACCCAGATGCCGACACGCTCCCCGCCGTACTTTGCCACCAGGCGTTCCACTGCAGAACTGTCGATCAGCGCCAACTCGCCCAACAGCACCCGCTCGGCGCCGCGTGCCAGCAATTCGACGGCGCGCGCCTCGCTGCCTGCACCCATCGCCACGTTCAACTGCGCCAGCGATTCCGGCAAGTCAGGGCCGTCTTCGACAAAGCACATGCCCCCGACTGGCAATTCCTCCGCACTTACCCAGCGGGCAAGTTTCAACGTCGATATCTGCTTCATGGGATCAACCTCGATCGAAAACCAGCTTGTTGTACACAAAGGGCTGGAACGGACAGGGATCGTCCGCGCCAAGCAATGAAATGGCATCTCGCAGAGTATGCAGAGTTTCCAGCACCGGCTCAACCCTGATACTCATATGGCTTGGGTTGTATTGCGGCAATACCATCAGCGCGTCGTCGATGAACAGCCGCGCGCTTTCCTGGTTGCTGTCCTGGGTGAAATGCAGGGCCAGCGCCGCAAATGCCAGACCCTGCATGAAACGCGCATCCGGATCCTTGTCGCCCGCCGGGCTGTTCTTGACGATCTGCGCCCAGCGCTCATTCAGCCAGTCGTGAACCGCGCCAAAGTCGTTATCGTTCCACAGATAATCGAGTTCGTCCCAGTCCCACAGATATTGCATCATACTTCGTCCCCTGCAAGCGTTTCTCGATCAGCGAAATGTCGATAACCTGCTGCTCGTCGGCAGACGCGTTATCATTTTCCCGTTTCCCGTGTTTGCATGCGTTGCAAACCGGCTCGTTGGGATCGCTCTCGTACTCGATCTCGGCAAGCGGCACTTTCAGCTTGCCGCCGTCCACATCGTCTACCCTCACGCCCAGCAGCCCGAGCTCCCACTCGGCGAAACTACCCAGCAATTTAGCCATTTCACGATAGAAGGAATGTTCGGCTGCACGGGCCAGCAGAGTAGCATAACCACGCACCCATTTGCCCAGATGCAGCGTCCAGAAACGCTTGATGATCTTGACGGTGCTGACATAATCGCTTTGGTTGCCGGCAGCCAGCGCGTTGGCCGCGCGATCCAGCATTTCCGCGACAAACATCAGCTGCGCGCCGAGTTGGTCATCGAACACCATAAAGCGTCCGCCGGACACCTTGAAGCCCGCCTTCTGGTAAATCTCGCGCACTTCAAAAAAAGGCTGCTGCTGGAAGCGGCCATACAATCGTATTGATTCCACTGGCCGGACATCCGCCCGTCACGACGAACAGCTCCGCGTATTCCTGTGCCAGCTCTTCCTGCAATTGTTCGATTGGTGCTGCGGTGAAATCCGGGCCAAACGCCACGCCCAGCCCTTTCAGGGAAGCCATGACCTCCGGCGACCTGATCGCTTTCAGGTATTCCGCCGTTGGCTCTTCCAGAAACGCGCCGCTCAGAATGCGGTAGATATTGGCCCTGGCCTTGCATTCCGCCAGCGACTCATCAGTTGAAAATTCTGTTGCAAAGTTTGCAACATCCTGCAGCACTGTTGACATGATCATCCTTATAAAAATACAGCCCGGCATAAGGGAGGAACCTGCCAGGCTGCCAACAACTACTCGATATCGGATTTCGGCCCGCGCTGGTTACACCCGGCGGCTCACGGACAGGCAAACACTAGCCTTCATGCTTATTGACACTTTCCGGCCCACCCCATGAAGCCATTTCCGGATGCATCTTGCGATGCAGATCGCCGTTATAAGCGTAACGCATGGTTTCCTTGGCGGCCGCATGATGCTTCTCCCAATCACCTTCGACATCGCCATACTTGTCGCCCGGGCCTGCCTTGGTCACCTTCACTACAGTGTCGAACCAGCCTTCCGACCCGCCGATCGGATCAACGACGGCCGGGACGATGGCGTTCGGGTGCACGCCCTTGTCTTCCCACCAGACGTTGTTCAGGTCGGCATCGTCGGTGCCGCCGAATTCCGGACTGCTCTTGAGATTCAGGGTAGCCAGACGGCCATACTCCCAGTGGCCGCAACCGGTGGCGATGGTGCAAGACTTCGGATGGATGCCTTCGGTCACGAAAGCCTTGGTCACGAGGTGGCCGACCTTGCTCTCGACACGCACCAGGTCACCGGTCTTGATGCCGATCTTCGCTGCAGTATCGGTATTGATCCAGACCGGATTGCTGTGGGCAATTTCGGCCAGCCATTTCACCGAAGCCGTACGCGACTGCACGTGCACGTTGAACTTGTGGGTGCCCATGATCAGCTCGTCCTCCTTCATGTCCTTGTGCCAGGGAATCTGCTTGAAGGTCGGCATCGGGTTGAAGCCATATTTCGCCCATTCGTCGACACGGATGTTGATTAACCTGTCATGCGTGCCGAAGCCGATAAAGTTCTTGCCCTTGCGGCGCACGCCGATGGCTTTGTCATTCTTGTGGATCGTGCCATGCCCATCCACCGTCGCACCGGCCATATCGGCTGCCGACAATTCCTTCATGTGCAGACCGTATTCGGCCTGGATTTCACGTCCGGTGTTGTCGGAGATCTTGCCGGTGCGCGGATTGAGCTTGCCATAGATCGGCCATACGCCGTGCTTCTTCAGGAAGTCCAGACCGCCCGCTTCCTTCAGCTTAGGAATGGTATCGAACTGCTGGCGCATATAGTCTTCACCATCCTTGAAGTTCCAGTATTTCTTCATACCCTTGGAGCCAGTCGGATCGACCGTGTGGATAATGTCGCGCAGGATGATGCGTGTCTCGCGAGTCTCGCCCAATGGCTTGATCACCGGCTGACGGATACCCAGCCATGGCCACAGCGAGTTGGGCATGGATTCGGGTTCCCAACGCTCGAGATACATGCAATCCGGCAGGATGATATCGGCCAGCGCCGTTTCCTCACCGATCACGGTGCTGATGGAAACATAGTAAGGAATCAGTTTTTCATCCCTGAACATCTTGCCCCACACCGCCTGTGCGCCCGGGTTGGTGTACACCGGATTGTCCATGTAGGTGAAGTACACGTTGATCTTCTGCTTGCCCTCGGCGATCCAGAACGGCGTCATGTGCGCGACCTTGTGCTCGGCCAGCGGGTAGTCCGGGTGACTGGCCAACCAGGACGGCTTGGCCGGCTTCGGCGGCTGCGGTTCCGGCTGGTTGTATCCCATGCCGCGCGGCAGGCAGTACCCGCCCTTCTTTTCCACGTTACCGGTCATGATGGACAGCATCATGGTGGACTTTTCATTGTACGAACCGTACAGGTGTTTGGCCGGGCCGCGGTATGTATAGGTCGTCGCCGGCTTGGCCGTGGCGAACTCCCGCGCGATACGCTCGATGGTTTCGACCGGCACGCCGGACAGGGCGGATGCCCACTCGGGCGTGAACTGCGCATAGTGCTTCTTCAGCTCTGCGGTCGAGACGTTGCACCAGGTATCGATGAAGTCGGTATCCTGCAGGTCTTCGCGCAGGATCACGTTACCCATCGCCAGCGCCACCGCACCGTCGGTACCGGGAAGCACCGGGATCCATTCATCGGAACGGCCTGCGGTGTTGGACAGGCGCGTGTCGAAAGTCACCAGCTTGGCGAAGTTTTCTACCCTGCCCTCGGTGATACGCTGAACGTAGGGATTGTGGAAATACGCCGCTTCCATGATGTTGGAACCGAAGTTCAGGATGTACTTGGTGTTGGCGAAATCCGGCGTTTCGATGTCCGGACCCCAGGTGGGCTGCATGCCGATCTTCTTGGACGACTCGCATATCGCGGTGTGGTTCATGACAGTGGCGGAACCCAGCGTCGTGATGAAGCGCCCGATCGCACCGCCGGTACGGTCGCGGCCGAACTTCAGCATGATGGTATTGGGATCTTCCTTGTGCGCCGCATCGATCTTGGCTGCAACTTCGGCCAGTGCCTCATCCCAGGTGATGCGCTTCCATTTGCCCTCACCGCGCGCACCGACCCGTTTCAGCGGGTACAGGACGCGATCCGGATTGTAGGTATACCACATGCCGGAGTTGCCCTTGGCACAAAGGCGTCCGCGGGTGGAGACGTGCTCCGGATTGCCTTCAAGCTTCACGATACGCCCATTCTCGACATAGGCGATTGCGCCGTCCTGGATGTTACAGACGTGGCATGTCAGCGGAATAGCTTGGCGTTCCTGCATGGTCACCGGCCCGATGTCTTTGCCGGCCAATTCGTTTTCCATCGCATTCAGCACTTTTGGGAGCAGCTACTGCGGCTGCCGTGGCACCCGCGCTGAGCTTAAGGAATGTTCTGCGAGTCCATTTCAAACATGACAGTCTCCCAGATTTAGAAATAAGTTTGGACGATTTGTCCGCCGATCAGGATGGAATAGCGTAGCGCCATACCACCAACCAGCAACAATGCGCCTGCGGTCATCATGCCGCTATGCTGCCGCCCGTATCCGGTCAGCAACACCGCGATCGGGCGCAACCGTCCCGACCAGAAGGCCCAACCCGACAAACACCATCCCCAGCACGCCGCTGGTCATGTACATGAAAGTCAACTCAGAACCGGAGCCGCCATAAGCCGTCGTGCCCAGCAGGGAAACCAGCATCGCAGCCACCGCACCGGCAGACCACAGCATGAACGTGCGCAACATTTTCAGCAGTTTTTCGCCTTTGGCGATGAAGGTCGCCACCGCTGCGCCGGAAAGCAGCGACAAGGCCACGAACAGTACCGGCATCAACGGTGTATTCCACACCGGACGATTCTGGTGCACCGTCAGATCGAAGCCGGTATAGATCGGCAGACACACTCCCAACAAGGCACCGAGCACTGCAAGCTTTCGGCTCATCGCCTCGTCGTTCTTGCGCATCATCAGGAAGTAGGCGACCGACACCAACCCGAACGACATCAGGTTCAAGCCGCCCCATGCCAGCGGCGACGTAAAGTTGAGATAGGCCGGGTTCATGATGTTGAGAAAACGCAGCGGCTGTGTCAGATCCTCGATCAGCAGCAATCCACCGCCCGCGAGCAGCGACGAACGAGATGTAGAAAGCCGGCTTTCTGATGATCTGAAATTCCGGTCTGTACCAGGACAAAGCCGAGAAGAAAAACATGGCAGCGGAAATCCCGATCACGAAGAAGTAGATCGCGTATGTCCCCGACCACGGCATGATATGAAAGACGTTATATTCACCCATGATTGTGACTCCCTTAAATATGGTTCTTGTTGAACGCAGCGCGCTCGATATCCATCACATCTTGCGGGTCGTATATCTTGCGACCAAACTCAGTGTGATTACGGTCTGCGCCTATATAGAAGACGTGCGGCTTGGTACCTTCTTCCGGGCGCAACACTTGCGTTGATTGGGTATTGACCAGATAGGATACTTCGCTGGCAGGATCATTCAGATCACCAAAGATGCGGGAGCGCCCCACGCAAGTCTGCACGCAAGCCGGAACCAATCCCTGCGTCACGCGGTGAAAACAGAATGTGCACTTGTCCACCACGCGGGTGATGTCGGTGTAAGTGCGATGCTTTGGGCAACATGAAGCGGGCGTTGTACGGACAAGAGGCCATGCAGGCCTTGCAACCTATGCAACGCTCATAACGCTGCAACACGAATCCGCCATCCTCCACTTTGTAAGTGGCACCCACCGGACAGGCACGCACGCAAGGCGGATCGTCGCAATGATTACACAGCCTGGGCAGGAACATCTTTCTGACATTGGGATATTTGCCGACGACCTTGTAAGGCACCCAGGTACGGAAAACACCCAAGCGGCACATCGAACTCAGCCTTGCACGCCGTCATGCAGGCATCACAGCCTATGCAACGCCGCAAGTCGATGACCATGGCATAGCGCTTCATGCCCGGCACCCCTCTTGTTTCTATCGATGAAATTCGCAATTCACTCATCTTGATTCTCCCCAAACGATTAGCTTTTTCACAAAGCCCGTCAATCCCAATAATCCATTAAGGCATTCACTCGATCTATCGCTGACAAACATGCAGCATTTCTTATGCCAACACTGATATCCAACTGTATCTATTCGGAAGACGAGATTTTTATAAATGGTATTCCGCATCTTGCATTACCCTTTGGATGCAAAACTAAGATCCTATGATTACCGTCCGGTAATACACATGGCCTGATTCTGGGAGTTTGTTGGTTATACATCCACACGGTATTGTTCTGCGTGGATTATTGAGGTGGTATAGTTATCGCGACCTAAGCAATGAATCCGGAAAATACCCCTGCGGATTTTCCGTCAAGTATTTCCCGATAGCGGCTATCAACCCGAAACTGTGTATCGCGTTGCCTGGTCTTGGTCAATCTGTCACACATGGCTTTGGAAATATGGACTGCTTGCATGAACGATGGTTATAGCTTGATCCGCATCCTGTTGTTGGTGGTGGTCTTGCCGTATGCATCAGCATCACTTGCGGCAAAGCCAACCACCGATACGCCGATACGCATAGGATTGACGCCGGTCTTTCTGGACGACCAAACGGCCTTTGTCAACGATTGGCGCGAATACATGGAACGCCATCTGAAGCGCCCCGTCGTATTCGTACAACGCGGCAGTTATCGCGAGATCGTCGATATGCTGCGCGAGGATAAGCTCGATTTTGCATGGCTGTGTGGCTACCCGTATGTACGCAACAAGAAGTACTTCCGGCTCGTTGCAGTGCCGCTCTACCAAGGGGAACCCTTGTACCGTTCCTATCTGATCGTGCCAAGCTCAGACAAACAGACACGATCACTGGCTGATCTGCGTTGGAAGATTTTCGCCTTTTCCGACCCAGACTCCAACTCAGGCCACCTCTACACCGAATACCTGCTGGCAAAACAGGAAGAAAGTCCGTCCTCTTTTTTTTCCAGGACATTTTTCACCTGGAGTCATCGCAAAGTGATCGAAGCGGTCGCATCCGGTTTGGCGCAGGGAGGCTCGGTTGACGGTTATGTGTGGGACACGCTGGCACTGTCGCATCCGGAACTGACTGCACAGACCCGTATTGTGAACCAATCGCCGCAATTCGGGCATCCACCCATCGTGGCGAATAACGCCACTTCAAAACGGGATATCGCCGCCATGCAGCGGGTGCTCCTGAATATGGCGCATGATACCTATGGCCAGCTCCTATTGAGCTATCTCAATCTGGATGGTTTTGTCCTTGGCGGGAATCATCTTTTTGATGGGATCGAAGAAATGTCCAGGTTAGTCGAGAAAAGCAAAAATGACACGCCTCCAAGACCTTAGTCTCAAATACAAGGTTCCATTGCGGGTTGCCGTATTGGTGATAGTGACCGCCGTCGTCCTGGCAGCAACCCTTATATATCGCGGCATCGATGATCTGCGCAACAACCTGATCGACAATGCCGACAAAATGGGGCGCGTCATCGCCAACAACCTGGTTGAACCGATGCTGCACGATGATGTGTGGCGCTCTTTTGAAATCATCAACACACCGTACCGGGTTCCGACACTAAAAACTCCGGACGAGAAAGCGGGGTATATCCTCATACTCAATGCCTCTAACAAGGTTTATGCATCGACGCAACCCGATCGTTTCCCGATGCTGAAAGATCCGGCCGCGATCGATCCGCGCTACACCGAACTGCTGAAAGCCCTGCCGGATTTGCAACATTTGCGTCCAACTGTTATCGAGCCGCACAACTCGGACGATTTGTTTTTGCTGATACCAATTGAATCCGAGCAGTTGCGTATCGGCACCCTGGTCATGAGTTATCCCAAATCGCCGTTCAAATCGCGCTTCTACCTGTTGGCTAAAGATGCCGCCCTGATCACCCTGCTGGTCCTTATCATATTGCTGCCGCTAGGTATCTATTGGGGCCAAAAGATGGCTGCACCGTTGCTCCAGCTATCCGAAGCCATGAGCAACATCACGCCGCCTCTGCCGGAGGCAGGCGAAATCATGTTCGAAGAATCCGGTGACGAGATAGGGCAGTTGGGCAAATCGTTCAAAAAGATGATTGCCGAACTCAAGGAAAATGAAAATTTACAGAAACAGATCATCGCCTCTGACCGGCTTGCAGCCGTCGGCCGACTGGCTGCCGGCATTGCCCATGAAATCAACAATCCGCTGGGTGGCATGCTCAACTCCATCAGCACCTACAAACGGCATGGCGCCCAAGACCCCTTAACCCTAAAAACATTTTCGATTCTGGAACGCGGCCTCACCCAAATCAAGGAAACGGTAGCAGCATTACTGGTGGAGGCCAAATCAAGGCCACGCCCATTCGACCAGAATGACATAGAAGACATCTGCACTCTGATGCATGCCGACGTGCGTGCAAAACACATCAACTTCACCCGCGAAAACGACATTATAGACACCCAAGCGCTGCCATCCACCCTGGTGCGACAGGTCATCATCAACCTGCTGCTGAACGCGATACGCGCAACACAGGAATACGGACACGTCCATCTACACATCTACCGCGACAGCGGAAACTTCGTGATTGATGTCCTTAATAACGGCTCCTACATTCCTCCGGAAAAAGTATCATATTTATTCGAGCCTTTCATGACACTGAACGACAGTGGCAGCGGCCTCGGACTGTGGGTTATCTATCAAATAACGCAACAGTTGGGCGGGCTCATCACAGTCCGAAGCGAACCGGATGAAACCCGGTTTACCGTTCAACTACCTTTGCAGGAAGACCAACGATCATGAGTAAATTTGCCCAACCGAGTATTTGCCTGGTGGAGGACGACCAGATCATGGCGGAGTCGCTGTGTGACCGATTCGCCCTGGAAGGTTTCCGCGTCGAATGGCACCAGACCGGCAGCGATGCGCAACGCGCGATAATCGGCCAGAAATTCGATTTGATCATCAGCGATATTCACCTTCCCGATCTGGACGGCGAGGAACTTTTCACCCGCTTGCTCGCAAGCAAGAGTGACTTGGCACCGTTCATTTTCATCACCGGCTACGGTTCGATAGATCGTGCGGTACGGCTGCTTAAACAGGGGGCCACCGATTACATCAGCAAACCCTTCGATCTCGACCAGTTGGTCGAAAAAGTTTGCCAGCTATGCCCGCCTGCTCAAACCGCAACGTCGGCAGAAACGAGCCAGCATATCCTCGGCATCTCCACCGCCATGCGCGACATCGAGGAAAGTATTCCGCGTCTGGCACGTCTTGCGAACATCATCCTGATCACCGGTGAGTCCGGAGTCGGAAAGGAACATGTCGCGCAACTCATCCACCAGCACGCCCGCCAAGGGATCGACGGCCAGCCCTTTGTGCCCGTTAACTGCGGCGCGATTACCGAGACCCTGCTCGAATCCGAATTATTTGGATATGAAAAAGGTGCTTTTACCGGCGCGACGCGCACCCGCAAAGGCGTTTTTGAACAGGCGCATGGCGGGACTCTGTTCCTCGATGAGATAGCCGATATGTCATTGACGATGCAGATCAAGCTGCTGCGTGCGATCCAGGAACGCCGCATCGTGCGGGTCGGTGGTGAGACCCCGATACCGATTGATGCGCATCTGATCTGCGCCACCAACCGCGATCTGAAAAAGATGGTCGAGGAAGGCAGTTTCCGCGAAGACCTCTACTATCGCATCCACGTCATACGTTTGCGCATCCCTCCGCTGCGCGAGCGCAAGGAAGACATCCTCTGGTTCGCAAAGCTGTTCCTCCGCCAATGTACGCTGATGAGCAAGGAAATCCACACCATCTCGCCACTCACCGAGCACGTGTTACTTGACTACCCTTGGCCGGGTAACCTGCGCGAGCTCAAGCACAGCGTAGAGAGAGCTTGCATCCTGTCGCAACACCCTGTTCTTGATGCGGACGTATTTTTCGATGATACCCCCGCAGCCGCCCAGCATCTCACTGAAGATGCTTCAGGCGATGGCAATCTGGCAGCCTATCTGCGCGACTGCGAGCGCAAATTCATCCTGCAATCACTGACACATTGTCATTGGCACTATGGCAACACCGCCGCTGCGCTGGGCATCAGCCGCAAAAACCTGTGGGAAAAAATGAAGAAGCTCGATATCCATGCAGACAAAGACCGGGTCATCGAGGATTGAAATGCAAAGGTTGCTGAGACTGGGATCAAGAAAGCATAAAAAAACGGGCAACTTTGGATGCCCGTTTCGAACCGAGTCGATTCAGATAGTCTTTGTCCGTGCCATATCCCATAGGCGGCAATGACTAGAGAACTGTGATGAGGGGATGTTGACACGCCAGCACGATTACTTGACGAAGATCATCAGACTTTTCGACCGACGTTACCACTTGGTGCCATACCTGAAATATTTATAACGGTTTGGTAATCGAATAGTTGCCAGGATTCAGCCGCCAATATATGACATCTCGATTTTCTGCCGGGTGTTTGCGGTCGCAGTATGACGCAATTGTGAGTAACGATCGTTGCGCTGACGCCAATAGTCCGCAATCAGTCTGCCCAACATCTGGTCATCTGCGCCCAGTCGCAACGATTCGCGCAAGTCTGCACCATCAGTGGCGAACAAGCAGGTGTAGAGCTTACCATCGGTTGATAGCCGGGCGCGGGTACATTCGTGACAGAAGGCTTGAGTCACCGAGGCGATGAACCCGATTTCACCGCTGCCATCCGCATATCGCCAGCGTTCTGCCACTTCGCCCGGATAGCCGGGTTCTACCGCTTGCAGCGGATAGTGTCGATGGATGCGTTCATGGATCTCCTTGGCTGTGACCACATCATCCATGCGCCAGCCGTTACTGCAGCCCACGTCCATATATTCGATAAAACGCAGGATGATGCCGCTGTTGCGGAAATGTTCGGCCATAGGAATGATCTCGTGGTCATTCACGCCGCGCTTGAGCACCATGTTGACCTTGACTGGTGCAAAACCAACCGACTGTGCGGCAGCTATGCTTTCCAGCACCATCCCGACCGGCACTCTGGAGTCGCTCATGTGACGGAAGGTGGGTTCGCTCAAGCCGTCCAGGCTGACAGTAACTCGAGACAACCCTGCGTTATGGAGCGTCTGAGCTTTTTTGCCGAGCAGCACGCCGTTGGTCGTCAATGCTATTTCCAGCGGCTTGCCTTTTACGGTTTGCAGGCGGGCAAGTTTTTCAATGAGTTGCTCGATGCCGTGTCTGAGCAATGGCTCGCCGCCGGTCAGGCGAATCTTTTGTACACCGAGCGGGATGAACAACCGTGTAATGCGTTCGATCTCTTCAAAAGAGAGCAATTCGGTGCGCGGCAAGAAGACATGCCCGTCAAATATTTCGCGCGGCATGCAATACGTGCAGCGCAGATTGCAGCGGTCAGTGACTGAGATACGCAAATCGCGCAACGGACGGTGCATACCATCTAACAGTGATGCTGAGTAGTCACGCGCCACATCAACAGTAGAGAGTCGATCCGTTAAAGATGCGATTGGAATAATACGAATAGATTTATCCATGACATTGCTTCGTGTAACATCAACAAGCAACAACGAGCAAGTTTCACACCAACGTTAAACGATATAAACACTAGCCTTCCCATTTTTAAGTGAGTTGATTTTCCAAATGATGATTTGGATAAGCAAAACGCCCATCAATCGCAAGAGGTGGTGGCAGCTTTTTTCAAAATGAGGATGTCATGAGCGATCCGAACAAAAACATGATTTTCCATGTCAAAACGGTACGCATCGATGCCCACGGCAGCGTGGCTCATTGCAAGTCGGCAGACATCACTCTGGATACCGACTTGGCCGGTCGTGCCGATGCCTTCAATCCTGCCGAGTTGCTACTTGCTGCTTTATCCGCCTGCATCATCAAGGGCATCGAGCGGGTCACGCCAATACTGAAGTTTTCCCTGCGCGGCGTGGAAGTGCGCGTGGAAGGCGTGCGGCAGGATGTGCCGCCGAAGATGGAATCCATCACCTACGAGATCATCGTGGATACGGATGAAAATGAGCATCGGCTCGCGCTGCTGCACGACAACGTGAAGAAATACGGCACGGTGTTCAATACCGTTGCGCCGGGAACGCAATTAACTGGCGTGCTGCGCAGAAAATAGGAGAGGCATATGGCCGTACTCTGTCCGGAATCATTACTGACCTGTCCAGTCCGCAGCCAAGCTGAAATCCTGAACATGCCTACCGATGCTTGTCAGTGGTTTTATGAGTGCCCGAGCTGCAAGACCATGCTGAAACCCAAACCGGGTGACTGCTGCGTGGTCTGTATCTATGGCAGTGTGCCCTGCCCTCCGATCCAGCAGGCGCAGGCGACGGGCACAAGGGCGTGTTGCTAATGAGCCTCGTTCTCGCCAGCTTGGTAACATTCGTATTGACCACAGTGTTCGCCATGGCCGGGGTCGGAGCCGCATTTGTGCTGATTCCGGTCTTTCTGCTCTTTGGCGTGGAATTGCATACGGCAATGGCCACCGCCCTGCTGCTCAACGCCATCGCTATGACCGTCGCCTCGACCACCTTCATCCGCAAGGGGCTGGTGGAATGGCGGCTCGTCCTGCCCATGCTGGTGCTGGCGGTGCTGGCCTCGCCTATAGGCGTGCATGTGTCGCAAGGACTGGACCGCACACTGCTGTTATGGTTGTTCGTGGGGTTTCTGCTGTTCGCCGCCTTGATGATCCTGTTCTACCGGCCCAAAGCGCACGTCACCCATACCTCGATCCGCGAGGCGCTGACCTTGGGTTTGCCGGTCGGTGCGCTGGCGGGATTCGTGGGCGGCCTGCTGGGTGTGGGCGGCGGTAATATCATCGTTCCAGTCTTGGTGGCCGCCGGTTTGGAGCCCAAACGCGCTTCGGCGAGCGCCTCCTTCGTGGTGCTGTTTGCATCGCTGGCCGGATTTCTGGCTCATGTCGGCGCGGCCAGCATCGACACCAGCTTGCTGGTTTCAACCGGATTCGCCAGTGCGGCTGGGGCCGCGCTGGGCGCTTGGCTGGCGAGCGAAAAATTAGGCGGCAATCAGTTGAAACGGGTAATCGCCCTGGTACTGATCGCCGTCGCTATCAAGACCGCGTGGGGTCTGGTGTGAGCCGACTCTATTCCTTTTAATCTGAATAAGGAGTTACATCATGAATACCAATGACGATCGCCAAATCCTCACGAAAGCCCTGGAATTTCACGGTCACCGCTGCTGGGCCAGCGTGGCCGGAGTGCGAGCAGGCATCGCCGCTCTGCGCGAACTGAATGTGAAACGTGCCGGCGGGCGGCAGTTGCACGCATTCGTCGAAATCGGCGAGGACCATGGCGGCACATGCTTCGGCGACGGCGTGCAATATGCCACCGGCTGCACCCTCGGCAAGGCCAATATCGAGAAGACGAACTATGGCAAGCTCGCGGTCACCGTAATTGAACGGAACAGCAAGCGATCCAGCAACCGAGCCATTCGTGTCAGCTATAAACCGACCCTGCAGCAGCGTATCAGCGAATCCGCTTTTATGGTCAAGCGCGGGCAAGGCATCGAACCAGACGAGATTCCCGAAGCGGAACAAATGGAACTGGTGGACCTGATCTGGAACGCGCCCGAATCCGACGTGCTCTCCATCGGCAAAATCTTCCAGTTTGAACGCGAATGGTTTCCCGAGGTCATGGGTTTCGTGCCCTGCGCCGCCTGCCACGAACTCACCGCTCGTGCCTATCTGCGCGTGTTGGGTGACAAGCATGTGTGCATTCCGTGTTCCGGCTATGAGCGTTGATCCATTAAATTAATAAATATCACAACTCCGCATTTGTTTATCAGACCACACCATGACTGCTCACAATCATTCGCATAACCACGCCGCAAACTATGACCGCGCTTTTGTTATCGGCATTGCGCTGAACGTGCTGTTCATATTGGTCGAAGCATTCTACGGCTGGCGTGCCGATTCGCTCGCATTGCTTTCCGATGCGGGGCACAACCTGAGTGACGTACTAGGGTTGCTGGCAGCATGGGGTGGCTTTTATCTGGGCAAGCTGCGTCCGAATCAAAAACATACTTACGGCTTGGGGCGTGCCACGATGATGGCCGCCATGTTCAACGCATTGATTCTGCTGGTCGCCATCGGCGGCATCGTGTGGGAGGCCATTGCCCGATTCAGTCATCCCGTTCCGATACAGGGCGGCACTGTCATGCTGGTGGCTGCCATCGGAGTGGTGATCAACGGCATCACCGCATGGCTGTTCATGTCGGGCAACAAGGACGATCTCAACCTGCGCGGCGCTTTTCTGCACATGGCGGCAGACGCGCTGATTTCACTCGGCGTGGTCATCGCAGGTGCATTGTTTATCTGGACCGGATGGACATGGCTAGATCCTGCGATCAGTTTGGTGATTGCAGTGGTGATCTTGTTTGGCACATGGGGTTTGCTGCGCCAGTCCGTGCATCTTTCACTGGATGGCGTGCCTGCGTCAGTCGAGTTGAGTAGTGTTAAAAGTTACCTGTCAGCACTACCGGGCGTCATTGAGGTGCATGACTTGCATGTGTGGGCGATGAGTTCGTCCGATATCGCACTGACCGTACATCTGGTCATGTGCGATGGGCGTCCGGGAGATGAGTTTCTCAACCGCATTGCTGATGAATTACATGACAACTTCGCGATTGAGCATGCCACCATCCAGATTGAAATGGGTAAGCAATCATGCGCTTTATCCACTCATGCATAGTTACGGTATATGGCAGTAGATAAGGATTCCCGCAACTCTCGAACGGCGGCTATCGGCTGCAAAGCAGAATTTCATGATTTTAAATATGCTACCTCATAGCGGTAAGTCATCAAAATCTTCAAAACGTGCGCTATTAACACAGGTGAATTGATGTACAAGAATCTCCAACACTTTAACTGAACTGCTACTCCCATTAGGATGGGCATCTGCATTGAACCCGATCGACCATCGTCCATTCTGCTGCCGGGCCATGTCAGACAAACACTGACAATAAAATCTCCTTGCCGCCTACATAAATATAAGACAAACATCGCTACCGTCTCAGGGAGCGGGGAAACATAATCCGCACATCGAATTTGCATGCCGATATTCGTAATGAGGCGAGATGATGAACGTGTTTATTGTGGAGGATTCAGAGGCGATGCGCGAAAGCTTGCGAACCATGCTGTCTGATTTTAGCGACGTCAATATAGTTGGTTATGCGGCGGACGAAACGGGTGCGATCGAACATATCAATTCGTTGCTGCCCGATGTCGTGATCCTCGATCTCAACCTGCTATCCGGATCGGGAATCACCGTACTGAAGAACATCAAAAAACACCATGCAGGGATAAAAGTCATGGTGTTGACCAACTGCACGGACGAGTTTTACGTAGAGGCATGCAAACGCGCCCATGCAGACTATTTCTTCGACAAGTCGTTCCAGTTCATGCAGGTTCGAGAAGTGTTTGCCGATTGGTGTAACGCCGGCTCCCCGATCAACAAAATTGACAGCAGGATTTCTGATTAACCCGGAATATTTGGAGAATCTGATGCATAAGCATATACAAGAGGTGGGCATGATCAAGGAAGAAAATTCCAGGCGGTCATTTTTCAAAAAAGCAGCGGCGGCAGTTGGAGTGGTTGCGGCGGCTGGTTACACGAAGAACTTGATATCCAAGTCTTTGACATCGAACGACGGCGCAAGCGAGAAATATGCGGCTGATGTCGCGTTGCAGGAAAAGGCAGTGACGGGGAATCAACTGGTCGTGATGACGAATGAAGAAAAACAACAGCGGCTAGATGATTTGCTGAATTTCCACAGCCAGGAAATTGCATAGGATTTTGTTACTTACCATCTGTGGTTGGAGGCAGTGATGTCAAAAGAAAAAACTAAAGAATTGGACGAGCCGGATGGCCTGGAACAAGGCCGCCGCGAATTTTTGAAGCATGTGTGTGCTTCTAGCATGGCAGCGCTTGTGGCGGCGCCGTCGGCAGCGGGGGCTGTTGCAGACGCGACCAATCCGGATGCCGATATCACCGTCGCGGAATATTTCCAGGGGCATTTCCTGCTGATGTCTGAAGAGGAAAAGCAGCAGGCCATCGCACGGCTGGAAAAGCGCTATTCCGCTCAATACAAGAAGAAAACGACGGTCTCGAATACACCGGCTCCGGATGGCGTCCTGTTCGGCTATGCGCTCGATATCTCGAAATGCATCGGCTGCAGACGCTGCGTTCATGCCTGTGTGAAGGAGAACAACCAGTCACGCCATGACCCCGAGGTTCAATGGATACAGGTGATGAAAATGCCGAAAGGAAACATCTCCTTTACCGCAGAAAATCTGGACAAGGGATATCCCGAAAAGAGCGAGTTCGGCGATTACGGTGTCCAGGTTGGCGGGAATGCCTACAAAACGGCCGGTCTTTCCACCGAGGATGCACAAAATTACTATAACGACGCCGTCGTGCCGGACAAAGACTTTTTCTACATGCCGGTCCAGTGCCAGCAGTGCGAGAAGCCGCCCTGCGTCAAGGCTTGCCCGGTGAGGGCAACCTTCAGGGACCATGCCGGCGTGGTGTTGATCGATTACAACTGGTGCATCGGTTGCCGCATGTGCCAACTTGCCTGCCCTTACCATGCCAGGCGCTTCAACTGGGGTGAACCCAACCTTCCCGCCGAGGAGATGAACCCCAAGACCCACTACTTCGGCAACCGTCCACGCATGCGGGGCGTGATGGAAAAATGCACCTTCTGTGTACAGAGAACCCGGGAGGGCAGGAATCCTGCCTGTCTGGAGGCATGCCCGGTGGGCGCAAGAAAATTCGGCAATCTTCTCGATCCCGACAGCGATGTCAGGAGAGTGCTGGCCACCAAGCGCGTCTTCAGGTTCAAGGAAGAGTATGGCACCTATCCCAAATTCTTTTATTACATAGGCTGAGGTCACGAAATGAAAACAGCATTGTCTTTCGCAATGGATTTCGGTTCATTTGCCATAAAGGGCGGGCGGATGTACTACGCATGGCTCCTGTTCCTGGCATTTTTCATCCTGGTCGGCTCCTACACGGCATACATCCAATTTACCCAGGGGCTGATCGTGACAGGTGCGACAGACCAGGTCACGCTGGAATCGTTTTTTGCCAACTTCGTTTTTACGGCACACGTCGCGGCGGCGGCGGTCCTGGTCGTTGCCCCCGGCTATTTTTATCATCGCAAGGATATGAAGGAACTGGCCGTGATAGGCGAGATCATCGCAATGGTCTTTGTTGCGACTGGTATCACCTTCGTCCTGTTTCACATGGGCAGGCCGGACCGGACCTGGCATATCATTCCCGGCCTCGGCTTCATGAACTTTCCCAATTCGATGCTAGCTTACGACACGATCGTCCTGAACGTTTATCTGTTTCTGAATCTCATCGGTGTCAGTTACATCCTGTTCAAAAAATATGTCGGCACGTTTCATGAAAAACAACTGGCAATATGGTTCAGGCCGATCGTGTTTCTGGCCATCGCGTGGGGTCCGCTGATCCACATCGTCACGGCCTTCGTGCTCGCCAGCAATGCCAGGGTAGGCATGTGGGCGACCGCAGTCCTGCCTTTCGCCTTCCTGACCATGGCGGGCGCTTCGGGGCCGGCATTGGTCGTCCTGATCTTCCTGCTGGCGAGGAAATATTCCAATCTCGAGGTTGGTAATCCCGTCATCGATTTGATGACCACGATCATTGCCTGGAGCCTCGGCATCCTGATGCTGGTATTCGCGGCCGAGTTCTTTACGCTGCTTTATCCGAGTACCGAGCACGCCGACTCGCTGAAATACAGCATGTTTGGCCACAACGGACTCAACAAGTACGTCCCCTGGTTCTGGGGGACGATTTTGGCATTGATCGGCAGCTTCGTTGCTCTGCTGTTCCGCAAGGTTCGGCATAGCTACGACCGTTGGCTTCCCATCACGTGTTTGGTGGTTTTCTTCGCCATCCTGATCGAGAAGCCGATGATTCTGGTGTTCCCCGCTTTCAGTCCGTCCCCGCTGGGGGAATACGCGGAATACCACGTGACCCTGATCGAATTTTTCAACGTGTTGTTTGTCTGGGCAGTTGGATTCATGTCTCTGACGCTTATTCTGAAAGGGGCGATCGGAATACTGACTGGCGAAGTGAGCCACGACAAGTCGGCGGCTTACACACAGAGCAGCGTCTAAGGAGATAGCTAAAATGGATTTCCTGAATAAATCGTCAAAAGTGGTTGTACTGGCCCTGTGCGGTTTCCTGGTTGGCGGATTGAGTGTTTACAATATCGCTCACTCCGCAGAGGAAAAACAGGCTGAAGCACAGAGTGCGCAGCCGGTAACAGAATGCTTTGAAAGCAGGGCAGGTTTCTCTTCCGTTACCAGGGTCGAAAATGTCGATCCCAAGTATGGCTATCCAAATGTCAAGTGCTCGCAAACAACCGGCGCTGTATTATGGTATGGAGATCCTTTTTACGGAACAATCCCGATGGGTGAAATGCCGAGCATAAACGATAAAACTCGCGGCGATTTTGCCAATGCCGTTGTCAAGCCGAGAGAACCCCAGTTGGTGTATTTCAACATGGGACCCAACGGATGCAAGACATGTCATGATGGTAAAATCGTGCCATACCCAAAAAATAAAAAGCCAAGATTGATCGGGATGCACCAGGACATCGTCAATAACTCACTTGAGCTAATGCATGGGCGCGGAGCAATATGGTGTCTCGATTGTCACAGTGCAAAAAACCGCAACAAACTGGTGGATCGCGAGGGAAACGAGTTCAGTTTCAACCAGCCCCAGAAATTATGCGGCAGTTGCCATGGCGAGAATTACATCGACTGGAGGGCAGGAATACACGGGAAACGAATAGGCTCATGGAAGACGGGCGGCAAAAAGCGGTGGTGGGTATGCACTGAATGTCATAACCCGCATACCGTGCAAATAGAAAGATTTAACCCGCTTCAACCGGAACCACCGCCTCCCCTGCCCAGGGGAATGAAAAACGCCGACTATGAACGCGTCGGGGATGGCGAACACTAAGGCAACTTCGGAAGGGTATACAGCCAAATATTATCAGCGTAGCTGGGGCATGGACATAAACCGGGTAATCATCACATTCAATCAGGATAATGAAATACAACTCAAAAAATACAATGCTGGCATTCTCCTCAGCCGAGGAAGTTTCCAGATTTCATGATCAGTTGACTGATGCCTTGCGCATGGTCATGCTTAAAGCCGGAGACGATAAAGCTACCAGTAATGAAGAGGATTTGAAACATACCCAGGAGTTCTTTGAACGCTATTCCGTTTTGGCGGAAACACTTCGTCACTTGCGTGCCCATCTTCCGCGTAAATCGGACGGATGACCCAACTGAAGTGTGAGCCCGGTATCAGTGTGCAGGATGTTCATATGTAGAGCAGTACAGTCTAAAATTAATCACTTGTCGCATGTATCATGTTTATTCATCAACCAAAGGAGAAGAAAATGAAAATCGTAATTCCAAGCCTGATTGTAACTGCAGGACTGATCATGATGGGATCCGCGTTCGCAGCGGACATGCCGGCAGCCGGCAAAGCAAAATGCGGCGCATGCCATGACGTCGACAAGAAAAAGATGGGGCCGTCGTACATGGACATTGCCAAGAAATACAAGGGTGATGCAGACGCTGTCGGCAAGCTTGACGCCAATATCACCAAGGGCGGTTCGTTTGACTGGAAGATGGGCAAGATGCCGCCCAAAGGCATGGGCGCGAGCGACGCAGAAATCAAGGCGATGGCAGAATATATCGCCGGCCTGGCAAAATAGGATTTCCGCTTCGTTTGTATTCAGGATTTGTCGGGTAACCCGACGCGGTTACCCGAATCCTGTTTGTTGACTATCTTGTGCCGCTAAGCGGCACGATGGCATAAAGTGCGTCTAATATCCCCAGCCACGCATCATCGGCCCGTAGCCGCCGCGGTTCCACTCCCGGGATTTCTCCCGCTGTTCCTTGGTCAGGATGCTGTTGATGCGGTTGTGCGCATCCACCGCGTTATCCACCATCTGGCGACGCAGTTCTTCGACCACCTTGTATTGCTTGTCGATCGCCGCCGAATCCAGTTTGTCCGCATCATACAAATCCTGCAATTTGTCCCGGGCATCCATCATTTCGCCCATCAAAGGCCATTGCCTGGCTCGTATTTCCTTGCGTATCTGCGCGATCCTGGATTTTTGATCGTCGCTGAGATTCAGTTCACGGTAATTTTCCCAGCCCATCATGCCGGGTCCCATGCCGTAGCCGGGTCCGTAACCGCCCATCATGCCGCCGTATCCCGGGCCATAGCCGCCCATCATTCCCGGACCCATACCGTATCCCGCGCCATAACCGCCCATCATGCCGGGTCCCATATTGTTCTGCCAATCCGCAGAAGGTTCGGCAGCTGAAAGATTAGAAATCGCCCCGGACAACGAGGTTGCCAGGATGACACTCATGATTCGTGTGTGGTTGTTCATCATATACCTCCTTGAAAATTGGTAAAACGAAAGACACCCCCGATACTCTCACTGAGACATCTTGCATAGAGTCCGGTTCAGTTTCAAACGACTACGGAATGATCGAGCAAACCATTAATCATTTCGAGGCTGAAACTTCCGTCTGCTTGACCATCTTTTTCCTGCTCAGCACTTCGATGATCTCCGGTATCACTCCCGGATCATCGATGGTCGACGGCACCATGTATTGCTTGCCGTTGATGATATTGGCCAGCGTCTTGCGCAGCGTCTTCCCGGAACGGGTCTTGGGCAGTCTGGCCAGGATCACCGTGTCCTTGTAACAGGTGATCGCGCCGATGGTCTCGCGGATACGGGCGATCAGTTCCTTTTGCAGATCTGCCTCGGCGATGGTCACGCCGGACTTGAGCAGCACCAACCCCATCGGCACCTGGCCCTTGATGTCGTCGTCGCGCGCGATGACCGCGCATTCCGCCACCGCCGGATGAGTGGCGATCACTTCCTCGATCTCTCCGGTGGACAGCCGGTGACCTGCGACATTGATCACATCGTCCACACGCCCCATCACGAACACATAGCCGTCATCGTCGATATAGCCGCCATCGCCGCTGGTGTAGTAACCGGGCAGGAAGGTCAGATAGCTTTCGCGGAATTTGTTCACATCGCCCCAGATATGATTCAGGCAGGCCGGCGGCAGCGGCAGCTTGAGCGCGATGTAGCCCTGCGTGCCGAGCGGAACCTGTTGTCCGTTCTCATCCAGAATCCGCACATCGAAGCCGGGCACCGGTACGGTGGATGAGCCGGGTTTGATAGTCATCGGCTCGACACCCTGCATGTTGGCAGTGATCGCCCAGCCGGTCTCGGTCTGCCACCAGTGGTCCACCACCGGCTTGCCGCTGTGTTCGGTCAGCCAGGCTTCGGTCGGCGGATCGAGGCGTTCCCCGGCGGAGTAGATGACTTTCAGTTTGCTCAGGTCATGCTTTTTCATCAGCGCCGCTTGAGGGTCTTCCTTCTTCACGGCGCGGAACGCAGTGGGTGCGGTGAACAGCGCCTTCACGCCATACTCGGCACAGACGCGCCACAGCGCCCCGGCGTCTGGTGTCATGATGGGTTTGCCTTCATAAACGATGGTCGTGCAGCCATGCAGCAATGGGCCATACACGATGTAAGAGTGGCCGACCACCCAGCCCACGTCCGACGAGGCCCAGTACACATCGCCCGGCTCGACGTTGTAGATCGCCTTCATGCTGTATTTGAGCGCGACTGCGTGACCGCCGTTCTCGCGCAACACGCCCTTGGGTTTTCCCGTGGTGCCGGAGGTGTAGAGGATATACAGCGGGTCGCTGCCCTTGACCGGTGTGCATTCCACCGGCTTGGCCTTGGCCAGCAAAGATTTCCAGTCGTGATCGCGTTTTTCGACCAGCGGCGCGATCGCTTGCGGGCGCTGAAAGACGATGCAGCTTTGCGGTTTGTGTACCGCAAGATCGATGGCGCGGTCTACCAGCGGTTTGTATTCCACCACGCGCTTGACCTCGATGCCGCAGGACGCGGTGAGGATGACCTTGGGTTTCGCGTCGTCGATGCGTATCGCCAGTTCCGGCGGCGCAAATCCGCCGAACACCACCGAGTGGATCGCCCCCAGCCTTGCTACTGCCAGCATCGCGATGACCGCTTCCGGGATCATCGGCATGTAGATGATAACGCGATCGCCTTTCACCACGCCGAGGTTCGCCAGCATCCCGGCGGTGCGCGCGACGATGTCGGTCAGTTCGGCATAGGTGTAGCGCGACTTGGTGTTGGTGACGGGCGAATCGTAGATCAGCGCAAGCTGGTCGCCGCGGCCGTTCTTCACGTGATGGTCCAGTGCCATGTAGGCGGTGTTCATCTCGCCGTCGGCGAACCAGTAGCCAAGGCCGTCGTCATCCAGCGACAGTATCTGTTTGGGGAACTTGAACCACTCCAATGCCTCGGCCTGCTTGCGCCAGAAGTCCTCCGGATCTTTCATCGAACGGTCATATTCGCTCTGATAGCTCATTTCGATTTCTCCCTTTCATTCTGTTCAGGGGATCCCTTCCCCCTTGCAAGGGGGAGGGGACTGGTATCGCATGTTAGTTGATGATCAACATCTCCATGAATTCATTGACCGGCGTCGCTTCCAATTTCTGTTTATCCAGGCACAGTGCCATGATCTGCTGGCAGCGCTGTTCGGGGAAGCGCGTGCGCAGATTGTCCAGGAATTTCTGCTCCAGCACCGGGATACCCTCGGCGCGGCGGCGGCGGTGGCCGATCGGATATTCCACCTCGATCTTCTCGGTGCTGCTGCCATCATTGAAGAACACCTGGATCGCATTGGCGATGGAGCGCTTGTCCGCTTCCAGATATTCGCGGCTGTAGCGCATCTCCTCGACGATCTCCATCTTGGCGCGCAACTGGTCAATGATAGGATTGAACGCGTGGAAACTGTCCTCGTAATGTTCCGCAACCAGGTCGCCGAACGCCAGCGGCACCGCGACCATGTACTGGATGCAATGGTCGCGGTCCGCGGGATTCGCCAGCGGGCCGACCTTGGAGATGATGCGGATCGCGGATTCGTGGGTGTGGATGACGATCCTGCTGATGTCGTTCAATCTATCCTTAACTTGCGGATGCAGGCGCACCGCCGCTTCGCATGCGGTCTGCGAATGGAACTCGGCCGGGAAGGAGATCTTGAACAGGATATTTTCCATCACATAGCTGGAATAGGGCTGCTTCAGGCTGAAGCGGCGCTGATCTTCCGGTTTGAGTTTTTGGTCCTTGTTGGTCTTGGAGAACAACACATCGTAGAAACCCCACTGCGGTGCGGTCAGCACGCCGGGGATGCCCATCTCGCCGGCCATCGTGATCATCGCCAGACGCACCGCGCGCGAAGTGGCATCGCCGGCCGCCCATGATTTGCGCGAGCCAGCGTTCGGCGAATGGCGGTAGGTGCGCAGCGATTGGCCATCGACAAACGCCTGTGACAGCGCATCGATCACCTGTTCTTCGCTACCGCCCAGCAGGCGCGTCACCACCGCAACTGACGCGACCTTCACCAGCACCACGTGATCCAGACCGACGCGGTTGAAACTGTTTTCCAGCGCGAGCACGCCCTGGATCTCGTGCGCCTGGATCATCGCGCTCAGCACGTCGCGGATCGTCAAAGGCGCCTTGCCTTCGGACACGCGGCAGCGGCTCAGATAATCGGCCACCGCTAGGATGCCGCCGAGGTTGTCGGAAGGATGTCCCCATTCCGCCGCCAGCCAGGTGTCGTTGTAATCCAGCCAGCGGATCATCGCGCCGATGTCCCACGCGGCTTTCACCGGATCGAGTTCGTGAGAGGTGCCTGGCACGCGCGCGCCGTTGCGCACCGTGGTACCGGGCACCAGCGGGCCGAGGTGCTTGGTGCACTCGGGAAAGCGCAGCGCCAGCAGGCCGCAGCCCAACGTGTCGATCAGGCAGTTGCGCGCGGTGTCGTAGGCTTCTGTTGACTTGATCTCCGTGCGGCAGACGTATTGCGCAATGTCCACCAGCACCTGGTCGGGTACCGGGCGGGTGTTCATTTCTACATTGGCGCTCATTTTTTATTTTCCTTTATCGATATTGCTGTCCACGAAAAACACGAAAAGCACGAAATAAAACTCAACTCCAAAAATTACCCTCTCAACTTCCACATTAATTTTCGCGTCGTTCGTGATTTTCGTGGACCATGGCTTTAACGTTTTTCGATCGGCACCCAGGCCAGATTCTCCGGCCCGATATAGTTTGCGCTGGGGCGGATGATCTTGCCGTCGGCGCGCTGTTCCATCACGTGCGCGCCCCAGCCGGTGACGCGCGAGATCACGAACAGCGGCGTGAACATATTGGTCGGCACGCCCATCATGTGGTACGACACCGCGGAGAACCAGTCGAGGTTGGGGAACATCTTCTTCAGTTCCCACATCACGCTTTCCAGGCGCGCGGCGATATCGAACAAACCGATCTCGCCTTTTTCGTCAGCCAGTCTTTTCGCCAGGCGCTTGATCACTTCGTTGCGCGGATCGGAGATGGTGTAGACCGGATGGCCGAAGCCGATGACGATCTCCTTGCGTGCCACGCGCTCGCGGATATCCGCCTCGGCAGCATCTGCATTTTTGTAGCGGCTCTGGATGCGAAACGCTTCCTCATTGGCGCCGCCGTGCTTGGGTCCGCGCAGCGCGCCGATCGCGCCGGTGATGCAGGAATACAGGTCGGAGTTGGTGCCAGCGATCACGCGCGCGGTGAAAGTCGAGGCGTTGAACTCATGTTCTGCATACAGGATCAGCGAAGTGTGCATCGCGCGAACCCAGGATGCCTTGGGCGGTGTTTCGTGCAGCAGATGCAGCAGGTGTCCGCCGACGGAATCGTCATCAGTCTCCACTTCGATGCGCTTGCCGTGGCTGGCGTAGTGGTGCCAGTACATCAGCATCGAGCCGAAGCAGGCCAGCAGCCGGTCGATCATTTCTTTCGCCACGGACTCGCTGTGCGTGTCCGGCTCCGGTTCGCAGGTGCCAAGCATCGAGCAGCCGGTGCGCATCACATCCATCGGGTGCGCATCCGCGGGGATCGCCTCGAGAGCCTGTTTCACCGGTTGCGGCAAACCGCGCAGCGATCTCAGCTTGGCCTTGTAGGACCTGAGCTGGGCGGCGTTCGGCAGCGTGCCGTGGATCAGCAGATGCGCGATCTCCTCGAACTCTGCCTTGTCGGCGAAATCCAGGATGTCATAGCCGCGATAGTGCAGATCGTTGCCGGTGCGCCCGACGGTGCAGACCGCGGTGTTGCCGGCAACCGTGCCGGAGAGTGCGACGGATTTTTTCGGCTTGGGTAAGGTGGAATCTTCTGCCATGTCGTTCTCCCTTCCTGATGATATTTTTAATCGGCACCCTGTTCGGCAAACAGGCGATCGAGTTGCTGCTCGTAGGCGTGATAGCCGAGACAGTCATACAGATCCGTGCGTGTCTGCATTTCAACGACGACGTTCTGTTGCGTGCCGTCGGCGAGGATGTGCCGGTACACGTTCAGCGCAGCCTTGCTCATCGCGCGGAACGCCGACAGCGGATACAGCACCAGCTTGATGCCGACCCCGGCCAGCTGTCCGGTGGTATACAACGGTGTCGCGCCGAACTCGGTGATATTTGCCAGAACCGGCACTCTCACCGCGCGGGTGAATTCCTTGTATTGATCCAGCGTGGTCATCGCCTCCGGGAAGATCATGTCGGCGCCTGCTTCCACACAGGCCTGCGCGCGCTCGATCGCCGACTGCATACCTTCCACCGCCAGCGCATCGGTGCGCGCCATGATGACGAAACTGTCGTCGCTGCGCGCATCCACTGCCGCCTTAACGCGATCCATCATCTCGCCTTGGCTGACGATGGCCTTGTTGGGGCGATGGCCGCAGCGTTTTTGCATCACCTGGTCTTCGATGTGGAAGCCGGCCGCACCGGCCTGCGCGATTTCGCGCGTGGCGCGCGCGATGTTGAAGGCGCCGCCCCAGCCGGTGTCGATGTCTACCAGCAGCGGCAGGTCGCTCGCGGAGGAGATGCGGCGCGCGTCCTCGCATACGTCATGCAGGGTCGTGATGCCGAGATCGGGAATGCCGAGCGACGAAGCGGCCACGCCGCCTCCGGAAAGATACAGCGCCTTGTGGCCGCTCTTTTGCGCGAGAATGGCGCAATAGGCGGTGACGGCGCCGACGACCTGCAGCGGGTGATGCGCTTCGACAGCGCGGCGCAGTTTGTTGCCGGGGGTATTTGAGTGAGGGTTCATGCAGCCTCCTCCTTAAAGTGAAACGGTATTTTGCGTGCTGCGTGCCGGCGGCTGGCAGCAACCCTCGCAAGGAGGAGGCCGGTGGGTACCCCGTTGCTTCGTAACGACCCTTCCGCACTCGCGGACGGTCGCATCCCCACGAAGTGGGGGCGCCCCGAAGCGTCGGACGAGGGCCCCGCGAAGCGGGATCGGCCAGAGTAGGGGATGCCGGAGACATTCAACGGGGTGCAGCATACCGCTCCGGAGTCGCATCCCCACCATGTGGATCCCCCCTGCTCTGTCCTACACGGTCGCCCTGCTTCCTGCTCATGTTGCCGCCTCCTTCAAAACAATTGGAGTTCCCCGCGCATCGCGTCGGCGGCTGGCAGCAACTCTGCGGGCGGACTGCGCGGTCGCATCCCCACAAAGTGGGGCCCCTGCTTCCTGCTCATGCTGCCGCCTCCTTCAAAACAATTGGAGTTCCCCGCGCATCGCGTCGGCGGCTGGCAGCTCTCGCGGACGGTCGCATCCCCACAAAGTGGGGCCCCTGCTTCCTGCTCATGCTGCCGCCTCCTCTTCTTTGGCGATCATTTCATCGATGCTTTGCCACGCGCCTTGAATATGGCGGCGCATCAGCATTTCGGCGAGTTCTCCGTCGCGCTGTGCCAGTGCCTCGACGATCTGGCGGTGTTGTTGCAGCGCGGGGCCGGTGCGTTGCGCGTTGCGGCTGGTTCGGTGACGGCACATGCGCAGCAATTGATATTGTTCGCTGCCGAGCATGTCCATCAACATCTGATTGCGGCTGCCGCGAACGATCTGAAAATGAAAGTCGAGATCGCCCTCGCTTTGCGCATACTCTTTGCCGCCTTGCTTATTTATCTGGGCTTCATGATGATCGAGCAGCTTGCGCAATTGATTGATCTCGTCGTCGGTCATCTGGGTAGCAGAGATACGGCAGGCCATGCCTTCCAACGCCTCACGCACCGCATAAAGATCGGAAAGGGTCTTGCGATCCAGTACCACCACGCGCGCACCGGCGTTGGGTATGCGCTTGACCAGGCGCATCCCTTCCAAATGGCGCAAGGCTTCGCGCAGCGGTCCGCGCCCCATGCCGAAGCGTTCGGCCAGTTCAGCTTCGTTCAGTTTTTGTCCTTGGGCCAATTCACCGGTCACGATACTTTGTGCCAAACGGTGCGATGCGATATCGGCAAGGGTGCCTTGTTCGGGTGTGTGGGATAGCATTGAGAAACTCATTTTGTCGACAATGTTGTAAAATATTAGCATATAATCCAAAATAATATGGATTATTTTTCAATTATGTCGACAATAATTCAATTTGTTCGTAGCAGACCCTTGTGAAACTGTTTGAAATCAAAGCATTTCAAATAGTTAAGACAGATTGGGTTTGTTTGCCGGAATCAGGAACAAATACATTCAGTTCTTATCTGTCACAGTTCAAAGAGTTACGGCAGAAATCATATTTTTCGCGCTTACATCACCGGTTTCAAAGAGCCTTCATAGGCATAAGGTCCAAATTTTCCTTTACCTTACATCAGGAATTTCGACCTTTCATCATGCATGGATTGACCATGCTGAAGCCAATCAATAATCTGTAGCTACTTGGCAAACTTGCTGAAAGGCAAGGGCGCAAAATTACCGGCCTAAGGGTGACTATGGCAGCGGGACTGCAGCACGAGTGTTCATTCGTGTTCATATACTGCATACCCTTAAGGTATTTGAATATATTGAAAGGGAAGCATATGTCCAACCTCATCCCCGGTTCTTATAATATTCAAGATGCCATGCAGATCTGTGTATGGATATTCCTCATAATTTTGGCGGTTACGGCACAAACGGCACATTCCGAGGAAGGTGCGGTTGCAAACGGGAAGTATGCTTTGACACCCAAACTGATAAACCCGGGTATTAACCAGCAGTTCCCTTATCGTTTTAATACAAATCTTGCGTTTAATCACCCGAATGAAACCGTCAACTCCGAACCAGCATTCAACAGGTCACCGCGGTTGCTCAACTTCACAGAACCGAACAAAGAGGATAACTGGTCAATAAACATACAAAAGCAAGCCCCTTCCAGCAGCGACTGTTCCACCTCTTCAACCCTCACATGTCTCGATTCAAAAGACAATCAACTCAAAGACGCCAAACCCCAGCAAGAATCATATTGGTTGGTATTGCGCAAAGTGTTCCATTTTTGGTAGGAATTTCACGCTGTCATCCCACCAATAAAATGGCCTTCAGGAAAATTTCCTGAAGGCCATTTTATTGGTGGGTCGTGGTGGACTTGAACCACCGACCAAAGGATTATGAGTCCTCTGCTCTAACCAACTGAGCTAACGACCCGAAAAGTTTAGTGGTCGCCAGCTTATTTTTCGCTGTCCAGGAAGCTCTTCAGCTTTTCGGAACGCGAAGGATGACGAAGCTTGCGCAACGCCTTGGCTTCGATTTGACGTATGCGTTCGCGCGTAACGTCAAATTGTTTGCCCACTTCTTCCAGTGTGTGGTCAGTGTTCATTTCGATGCCGAAGCGCATTCGTAAAACCTTGGCTTCGCGCTGTGTCAGACTGTCAAGAATATCCGAAGTCGCACCGCGCAGACTTTCGTATATGGCGGCATCGATAGGCACCGCGGTATGCGAGTCTTCGATGAAATCGCCCAAATGCGAATCGTCGTCGTCGCCCACCGGCGTCTCCATGGAGATCGGTTCCTTGGCGATCTTGAAGATCTTGCGGATCTTGTCTTCCGGCATTTCCATCTTCTGGACCAGCGTTGCGACATCCGGCTCCTGACCGGTCTCTTGCATGATCTGCCTCGAGATACGGTTCATCTTGTTGATGGTTTCGATCATATGCACCGGGATACGGATGGTGCGCGCCTGATCGGCAATCGAGCGTGTGATCGCCTGGCGTATCCACCATGTCGCATAGGTCGAGAATTTATAACCGCGTCGGTATTCGAACTTGTCCACTGCTTTCATCAGACCGATGTTGCCTTCCTGGATCAGGTCGAGGAATTGCAGTCCGCGATTGGTGTATTTCTTGGCGATCGAAATCACCAGGCGCAGGTTGGCCTCGATCATGTCGCGCTTGGCACGGCGTGCCTTGGCTTCACCGTTGGTCATTTGCCGGTTGATTTCCTTTAGGTCGCGAATCGGGATACCAACGCGCTGTTGCAGAGCCAGCAGATGCTTTTGCTGTTCTATGATGGCATGCCGGTAACGCTCCAGCGTATCACTGTATGGTTTTTTCGTCTTCAGTTCCTGCGTCACCCAATGCAAATTGTCTTCATTGCCCGGAAAGGTCTTGATGAAATGCGGGCGCGGCATCTTGCCTTTGGTCACGCACATTTCCTGGATGCTGCGCTCGCTGCGGCGCACCTCCTCAACCAGACCGCGCATGGTGTCGCACAATGCGTCCACCTGCTTCGCGGAGAAACGGAACTTCATCAGTTCTTCGGAAATACCATTTTGCAACTTGTCGTATTGTTTGCTGCGGTAACCGTACTTGTCGTAGGCTTTGCCAAGCTTGATGAATAAGTCGGTGATCACCGCAAAACGATCCAGGGCGTCTGCCTTCAACTGCGCCAGATTTGCAGCAGCTGCGGCTGCGGCTGCCTCCTCATCCTCTTCTTCGTCGGTGTCGGCAGCGCTGATTTCCTCGATCTCTTCATCGCCGTTCGCCGCAATGACGGCTTCATCAGCCGCATCGACAAAACCGTCGATCAATTCATCGATGCGCATCTGATCGTTTTCGATCTTCAAT